>CBDCJY010000019.1:0-288629 GCA_965217985.1 Pyrinomonadaceae bacterium | reverse complement strand
AAGCTGTTAAAGGAAAAATCTTGGAAAAAAACAGAAACGGTTTTAGGCAACATTGGCAAACCGATTGTAGAACTTTACACAGCATCAAGAATTTCTCAACTAACAGAGAAAAATTCAATGGTTTTTAAAAATTGGTGGATTCAAACAGGAGAGCCTTTAATAACAATTATAGTCCAACGTGGGGATACTGAATATATAGAATTGCCGCCTTATCTAAAACCGATGCACGCTGGCACAAATATCGAGTCCCTAGGAATTGAACTCTTCTCTTTTGGAACTAATTATAGAAATAAAGTAATAAATTCTTGGGCTATTGGTTGGAGTGCTGAAAAGCAAACTTATTTTCCTCGTTATAATGAAGCAGGTAATAAAATTAGAGAACTGAAATTCATTTTATCAAGGATACATTTTGAACAAGAATCACTTCGAATCATATTAAGAAATATTCGGAATAAAAATCTTAAAATAGAAATAGGACAAGAATCTAAATCTTCTCAGTTATTTCAAAAATATTTAGAAAAAAGCTTAAAAGTTGTATCTAGTGAACATTCAAAATCTGAAAGTTTAGTTCAAAACGAATTAATTGAAGTTGCTCGAATTTCTAATTCCACTATAAATGCAAATGAGGAAAAAAATTTATTGAAAACTGTGGAAGATTTAGAAATAAGACCAAGTTTACAAAATAAAATAACTAAACATCTTGAAAGGGAGGTTGAAAGTTATAACAAGTTTATTGTTTATGGTGATTATAACGCAGGAGATAAATTAATGAATGGTGACAAATTTGAAAATATAATAAACTCTACGATTATCAATCGTTCTTTGCTTAAAAATTCATTCAATAAGGTTAAAGACGAATATGATGCAGAAACTGCAAATGCTCTGAAAATTGTAGCGGATGAGATTGAAAAGTCTAAAAATAAAGAGGCTGCTGAACAGTTCGATTCGTTCAATGAAGAACTCCAAAAGCCTGAGCCTAAAAAATCTACTTTGAACACTCTATGGAATGGTATAACTACTGCTTTACCACATATTGCAACAATAGCAGGTGTGGTTGCTAACATTTCAAAGTTGTTTGGTGTTTGAACATATTTAAGTTTTTAACATCGTTACAAAACTAAAATGTATTTCACACTATTACAAAGTTATTCTACTTCCGAAACATCGCCAGCATTCGATTTGTTACGAGAAAACCGCCTGCGATATTTATTGTGGCGATTAAAACAGCGATTGCGCCTAAGATTGTTGTTAAGTTGAAATTTACGCCTGTTAATTGGAGCATTCCGCCGACGAGGATGATGCCGCTGATGGCGTTGGTGACGCTCATTAAGGGCGTGTGCAGGGCGGGTTTGACGCTCCAGACGACTTGCCAGCCGACGAAGCAGGCGAGCATAAAGACCGTGAAATGCGAGAGCGTCGAAGACGGCGCGACGAGTCCGATGCCGACGAGCGCGAGCGCGGCGAAAATCAGCCATAAAGGATTTGTGTTGCCTTCCGATTCGTGTCCGCCGTGCGCGGCTTTGACGGCGGCGGGTTGAAACTTTCGGCGCGGGTTTTGACGCAACGCCGGGTTCGGGCGCGGGCGGCGGTGTCGGCGGTGGATATGTGATCTTGCCGTCGTCGGTAACGAGTGCGCCGCGAATCACTTCGTTGTTGTAATCAACCTGTAATTCTCCGGTTTCCTTGTTTCTCATTTCTTCGACGAGCGCGACGACCGTCGCGCTGTAAAGCTGGCTTGAAAGACTTGCCATACGGCTCGGCAGATCGGTGTAGCCGATGATCGAAACGCCTTTGTGAACGACGACTTTGCCGGGTTCGGTCATCGCGCAGTTGCCGCCTTGTTCCGCCGCGAGATCAACAATCACCGAGCCGGGTTTCATACTTTCGACCATTCCCGTCGTAATCAATTTCGGCGCGGGTTTGCCGGGAATCAGCGCGGTCGTGACGATGATGTCAACTTCCATCGCCTGTTTGGCGAAAAGCTCCATTTCCATTTCAAGAAATTTGTCGGACATCTGTTTCGCATAACCGCCTTTGCCTTCGCCTTCTTCCTCGATGTGAATTTCGAGAAAATCCGCGCCCATACTTTTGACCTGATCGTGCGTCGCCGAACGCGGATCGAAGGCGCGGACGATTGCGCCCAAAGAACGCGCCGTGCCGATTGCCGAAAGTCCCGCCACGCCCGCACCGATGACGAGAACTTTCGCCGGATCAACGCGTCCCGCCGCTGTTATTTGTCCGCCGAAAAATCTCGAAAGATGATTCGCCGCTTCGATGACGGCGCGATAACCCGCGATATTCGCCATCGCGCTCAGCGCATCCATTTTCTGCGCCCGCGTAATTCGCGGCACGGAATCCATCGAAAAAACGGTTGCTTTTTTCTTCGCCAGACGATTCAGCAATTCCTTATTCTGCGCCGCCCACATAAAACCGACGAGCGTTCCGCCATCGCGCATCAAGTCAACTTCGTGAACGCCGAGCGCGGGATTTTCTTCCGGCGGACGAACTTTTAAAATCAGATCGGACGATTTCCAGAGTTCCTTTGCGTCGTCAACAATCGTCGCGCCCGCTTCCATATATGCGCTGTTCGTGTAATCGCTACCGAGTCCGGCGTTCGATTCGACGGCGACATCGAAACCGAGTTTCAGGAGTTTCATCACCGATGTCGGCGTAGCGGCGATGCGGCGTTCGTCGAGTTGTATTTCTTTCGGAATTCCTATTCTGGTCATAAAATTATTTTGAAGAATGTTTTAAGAGAATTTTTGAAACAGTAATAAAATATCTTAACTTTCGCCGAAACAAAAGTTATTGAAAGCCATTTAAAAATAGTTTTTTCCGCCGCCTTAGCGTCGAACTGAATTTAGTCGCGTCATTTACGCATCAATTTCTATAAACTTTGAAAAGTAGTTTCCGATGCGGCACAGCCTCAAAAATTGTTTAGAAACTAATGGTTGAAATGCGGAGCTAAAAACTTTATAAATCGCTAACGTGACAACCGAATTTATCTCTCTAAAAAATCTGACAAATTCTTATTGTGCAAAAACCGTATCGAGAAACATCATCAGACCGAAACCGATGAAGAGGGAAACGGTTGCGCCGTTTTCAAAGCCGGGACGATGCGTTTCGGGAATTATTTCGTCGCTGACGATAAAGAGCATCGCGCCCGCCGCAAATGCTAACGCCCACGGCAGAATGTGCGACGAGATCATCACGACCGACGCGCCGAAAAGTCCGCCGAAAATCTCGACAACGCCCGTCAGAGCCGAAACGAAAAATGCGTATTTTTTAGAGTATCCCTGCGAATGAAGTGCAAGCGCGACTGACAGACCTTCGGGAATATTCTGCAAACCTATGCCGATGGTCGCTCCCAAACCGACACCTGTATTCGCCGTCGAATTTGCCACGCCGACCGATAAACCTTCGGGAAAATTATGAATCGCAATCGCAATTACGAACAGCCAGATTTTTCTCAAACTGTGCGGATTCGTTCCGTCATTTCCTTTTTCGCCGAAATGTTCGTGCGGCACGAATTCGTTAATCAGCCAGAGCGTAAATCCGCCGATGAACAGCCAAAAAATCGTCTGCAAAACCGCGCTGATTGATGATGCGCCCTGAACTTTTGAATTGGCGATTGACGGCAGAAGCAGAGAAAAAATTGTCGCCGCAAGCATTACTCCGGCGGCGAAACTTAAAAGATTGTTGTTTACCTTTTCGTTTAATTTCCTGAGAAAAAGCGCGGGAACTGCGCCGAGAGTCGTCGCGCCGAATCCGGCGATAACGACGGCGATCATTGCATTCGTGAAAATACTTGAAGTGAAAGGCATTTATAAAGAAGCAGCCGGAAAGTTATTTTATAAGACTTTCAGCCGGAGATTTTTACTAAGTTAGCTCAGATTTTTTTCGATAAAAACAGTATTGATCCGCCAATCACTTCTAATCAATGTTTTTTCGTATTGATTTGCGGACTAAATTTTATACTAAATAACCCAAGTTGCTAGTTAAAAAAGGTTTGAAGAAATTACCCGCGAAATACGCAAAATGCGCTAAAAATGACAAAACCAATTAAATTTATCTTTTTTTTCGTGTCTTTTCGTGTTTTTCGCGGGCAAAACATCTTAAATTGTCTATAACTAGCAACTTGGGTTAAATACTTAAATCCAATCTTACGATATATTTATGAATTAGTCATCAAAAACGACTTCGTATCGAACGGTAAATTTCCGCACGATAACGAACGGATCGTAAACACCTGCTGCGTGATAACGATTCGTATTCGGATTTGTTAAAAGCCGCTTATTTCTTATTGAAGAAAATATTTTCCGTATTTCCCGGAAAATAGCTTTTATCTCGATTAAAATTAATTTGTTTTGACGGTTGTTTCGACGGTTTTGATTTCTTCGGGTTTGAGACCGAGTTGTTCGCGGACAAATTTCTCCGCGTCAACTTCTATGAGTTCGCCGTTGACGAAAAACGCCTTTTTGATTAAAACGTCGCCGTCTTTTTTCATTTTGTCGGAATTAATAAAAATATTCCACGGCGATCCCCAATTACGTTTGTCGCCCGTTTCTTTGCGGTAATCGTAATGCGTGGTTGTCTGTTTTGCTTCCTTGCTCTCCGATTCGTAAACGACGGGAAACGTGATTCCTTTCTTTTCGATGTCGGTTTTCGCCGCCGCAACCGTGTCGTATTCGCTCACGCCGATCACATCGAAACCTTGATTTTTATATTTCTCGTAAAGTTTCTGGGCAAACGGTGCTTCGTGCCGCCAGTTCGGACACCACGGCGCGAAATAGACGACCATCACGAGTTTTTTGTTTTTGGCAAATTCGCGCAGATTGATCTGCGAATCGTCGCGCACCGATTTGTAAGTCCAGTTTTTATACTTCAAATCCTTTTCCAAAACCGGAGCTTGCTCGTTTTGAGCAGAAGCAAACGTAAAACTGAAAATAATTGTAAATAAAATAAAAAGCGTTTTCATTAAGTATCTTCTCCTTTTGAACTCTAAGATTAATGCCTATGATGCCGAAATTCAAGAAAAAATTGCCGTCAGATTTTTATTATGAACAACTGTAAATAATTTTCCCGAAAAATTTTTCCCGAAAACAGGAAACATTTTTATTTTCCGACCGATAATATAAGTGAACAAACAAAAGCTAATCTGCAAATCATAAATTCGGAGCAAAAAATGAACAATAATATAGATGTTAAAGTTTTTCAGCAGAAAACAAATCTCGATGATTATTTAGGTTACAAGAATCAAGCGACGACGACCGGCAACGCGGGCGAGATTCGCAGCGATCTGGATTCTGTTTTCGCGCTTTGGGATCAGCCCGTCAATTCAAACAACAACGGTGCTTTTGCCAATATAAATAATGTATTTGCCGAACCGCCGCGCCTTGAAACATACGGCGGTTTTCAATTTAAAGGCACAAACGAAAAATCGGCGGTAGATCAAACTCTCAGCCAACTGCGACAGGCGCAAGCCGCCAATCCCGGAAAAGCGATGTCGAAAACCGTCAAAGTCGGAAAATACAAATTAACGATTACGCTTAAAGAAGACGGCACGGTCAGTATTAAACGGAAAAAGAAAAGAGGCGGTTTGTTTGGCGGTTTGTTCAAAAAAATCGGCGGTTTTTTGAAAAAAGCTCTGCCGATTATCTCGATGGTAGCGATGTTTGTTCCCGGTCTTCAGCCGCTTGCGTTGGCGAGCCGCATCGCCGGCGGTTTTATGGGAGTTATTGATTCGATCAAGAGCGGAAATATCTTCGGCGCGATTACAAACGCGGTCGGCGCATTTTCAGGCATCGGCGGCAAAGTCAGCGGTATTTTCAGCAATATCAGTACGAAAGCGTCTGGATTCGTAAACAGCATTACGGGCGGCGCAACCAGTTGGTTTTCAAACGCATTCAAATCTGCTTCAAATCTGTTTTCGAGCGTGAAAACCTCGTGGTCGAATATCACCGGCGGAGTCGGAACGCGCGTCAGCGATTTTCTTTTCAAAAACGGCTCGAATGTTTTCGGTAAATCAATGAATAATTCGGCAACGAATTTGCTCAAGAATTTTGCCGATTCGATAGGTAGTCGCGCCGTTGATTTGCTCAATCAAACGGCAAATAATTTTCTCGGTCGTTTAATGAACAGTAATCCGTTAGGGCAGAGAATCGGCGGTTTTTTGAGCAGCGGTTTCGGTCAAACTTTGATGGAATATCTTCGGGGAAGACAAATCTGAAATTCCTCCTCATAATGCAAACGCTAAAAGGCTGTGATTGGACACCACAGCCTTTTTTCTTTAAAGATTTTCAACTGATTCTTAAAATAATCTAAGTTATCTGGACGAGTTTACTTTGTTCATTCAGAGATTTCGCGTCTTTGCCTTCCTGCCGCAAAATCTCGACTTCTTTGACGAATTCTTCGACAATATCAACTCCGGCGACTTTTCGCATCGGCACGCCGTCCTTAAAAATCATTCCGACCTGCCGACCGAACGTAATTCCCAATTGCGAATCGTGCGCTTCGCCCGGACCGTTGACGGCGCAGCCCATAATCGAAAGATGAAGAGGTTCTTCGACGTGCGCCAATCTTCTTTCGACTTCTGTAACAATTTCGACAAAGTTATCAACGTCAAGTCGTCCGCACGTCGGACACGCGACGACCGTTACGCCGCGTTTGCGAAGTTCCAGAGATTTCAACACTTCCCAACCGACGCGCACTTCTTCGTGCGGTTCGGCGGCGAGTGAAACGCGGATCGTGTCACCGATTCCTTCGTGCAGAAGAATTCCCAAACCCATCGCCGATTTGATCGTGCCGCCAAACGGCGTTCCGGCTTCGGTCACGCCCAAATGTAAAGGATAATTAACTTTTTCCGCCATCAGACGATACGCCGCGACCATTCGATTTACGTCCGACGCTTTGAGCGAAATTACGATGTCGGAAAATCCCAAATCTTCCAGAATGCGAACGTGACGCATTCCCGATTCGACCATCGCTTCGGGCGTTGCCGTGCCGTATTTTTGCAGTAAATCCTTTTCGAGCGAACCGCCGTTGACACCGATTCTGATCGGAATTTTTCGCGCTTCGGTCGCGCGGACGACTTCGCGCACGCGGTCAAGCGAACCGATATTTCCGGGATTCAAACGCAGTTTATCAATTCCCGCGTCGAGTGCTTTTAACGCCAGTTTGTAGTGAAAATGAATGTCCGCAACGATCGGAACATCGGTGCGTTTGCGGATTTCGTGAAGTGCCGCCGCCGCGTCGTCGTCTGGAACGGCGATGCGGACGATTTCACATCCGGCTTTCGTCATTTCCTCGATTTGTTTTATCGTTCCGTCAACGTCGGTCGTGTCGGTTTTCGTCATTGACTGCACGGCAATCGGCGCGTCACCGCCGATCTGCACGCCGCGCACCATTACGGGTTTTGTTACTCTTCTCATAAAATTAAAAAGTTGCGGGAAGTTAAAAGTCAGTTTACAGAAAGTTGCAGATAGTTAAAACCCGAACTGCAAATTCCTTAAACTTTCCGCAACTTTCCGCAACTTCCTGTAAACTGTCTGTCAGTTCTAAAAGAATCTCGAAACGTCTAAAAATAAAGTAAAAGCCATCAAGACTAAAATGATTGCGAGTCCCGCAAACTGGATTTTTTCCTTGATCGCCATCGAGAGCGTTTTGCCGAAAAACGACATTACTTTTTCGATGCCGAGAACCATTATCTGACCGCCGTCAAGCAGCGGAATCGGCAGCAGATTGAACACTCCGAGATTCAGACTGATAACTGCGAGAATCGAAAACAATCCGGCAAATCCGGCTTCGGTAACGACCTGCGAAATGATCTGGACAATGCCGACCGGACCGGAAAGTCCGGCATCTTTGACCGAACGCTGTCCGGCGAACAATTGTCCGAAGACTTTGCCCGTTAATCTGATGATTTCCAGATTTGAATTAACCGCAAATGACGCAGCTTGTCCGACTCCGACTTTTTCCCGCGCCGTTATTTTTCCCGCGCCGAAACCGATGCCGATGCGATAATCGCCGCCTTCTTCGAGTTTCGCCTGCGCCGTCAATTCTTTTTGCTGATTATCGCGCTCGACAATAAATTTTCCCGGCGTATCTTTATTTTCAAGAATTTGAGATTTCAATTCGCTCGAATTTCTGACCGTCTGACCGTTAAAAGACAAAACTCTGTCGCCGTTTTGAAAACCGGCTTGCGCCGCCGGAGAATCGGCAACCACGGTTGCAACGATAACCGGCTCGACACCCATATCGGGTTGAAATTCGATGTCGCCCATCACGTTGCCTTTGACTTCGGTTTTTGCCGGAACTAACGACAATTGAATTTTTTGTCCGCCGCGTTCGACCGTTACCGGAACTGCCTGTTCGGGCGAAACGAATGCGTCGTGTTCGATGCGTTCCCACGTCGGATTTTCCGTGCCGCCGAAATTGACGATTCTATCGCCTTTCTGAATTCCGGCTTGTTCGGCAACACCGCCGGCTTTGACGACACCGACAATCGGCGCGGGCATTGACGGAATGCCGAGATACATCGCACCGATAAACGGAATTCCGAGCGCGAGAACGATATTCATAAACGGTCCGCCGAGCATCACGAGAAATTTCTGCCAGCGCGGACGCAGTTCGTAAAGTTCGGAATCGGGAACGTGTTCGCCGTCGGATTCGCCGCCTTCGAGCGATGCGGTCGCTTCGTCGCCGTAAAGTTTGACGTATGCGCCGAGCGGAATCGCCGAGATGCGGTAATCGGTATGACCGATCTTAAAACCCCAAACTCTCGGACCTAAGCCGAAAAAAGAATATGCTTCGACGCGCATTCCGAGCAGTTTCGCAACGATAAAATGTCCGAACTCGTGGATGTTGATCGCAACACCGAGAACGAAAACGACGGCTAAAATTACTAATAAAATTTCTGGCATTATTATTTTTACCTTAAAAAAACTTTGTCCTTAGAAACAAATGTTAAATAACAAGTTGCAAACTAAAGTGTAAATGCGGTGTTAAATTCAGTCAAATAAATTAAAACTTATGTGAATTAGTGGAGGAAAATTAAATTCTCAAAGAAACTCTGTGAAAAACTCTGTGTTCTCTGTGTTAAAAAACAATAACACAGAGAACACAGAGAATTTACGGAATAAAACGGAGAATAAAAATCAACTTCGAGAAGCGAATTTCCGCACTCGATTTACACAAATTTTGGTATTTTCAAAGAAAAAATCCGTTTTCATAAAATCTTTCGCTAACTTGCGGCTTCCATTCCGCGCAAAAATTCGTTTGTCTGCTGACGCGCTAAATTGTCGGTTTCGAGAATTGTTTTCAAATCATTTGCCGCGCTGTTTTGGTGTTTTTTCATCACATTACGATTGATTTCCGCGATTTCCGAAAGCCTGATTTTTCCGTCGAGAAACGCCTGAACGGTGATTTCATTTGCCGCATTCAGGACGGCGGGCATCGTTCCGCCTTGTTTCAAAGCGTCGTAAGCGAGCGCGAGACACGGAAATTTTTCAAGATCGGGCTTTTCAAAAGTCAGTTCGGAAAGACGCGTAAAATCGAGCGGCGCAAGACAATTTCGTTTGCGCGCCGGAAAAGTCAGCGCGTATTGAATCGCGTGTTTCATATCCGTTACGCCGAGTTGCGCGATGATCGAGCCGTCAATCATTTCGATCATCGAATGAACGATTGACTGCGGATGAACTAAAACTGAAATATCATCCGCGCCGAAACCGAACAGCCAAAACGCTTCGATCACTTCAAAACCTTTATTCATCAACGTCGCCGAATCAATCGTAATCTTGTCGCCCATTTTCCAGTTAGGATGATTTAATGCTTCTTCGCGCGTTGCATTTTCAATATCGACTTTCGTTTTCGTGCGAAAAGGTCCGCCCGAAGCAGTTAAAATCAATCTTTTAACTTCTTTCGTCTGTTCGCCGCGCAGACATTGATGAATCGCATTATGCTCGGAATCAACGGGCAAAATCTCGACGTTGTTTTTTCGCGCCGCTTCGGTCATCAGTTCGCCCGCCATCACGAGCGTTTCCTTATTGGCGAGCGCGATGCGTTTTCCGGCTTCGATTGCCCGTAAAGTCGGTACGAAACCGACCGCACCGACCGTCGCCGAAACTAAAGTTTCCGCTTTTTCGTGCGTGGCAACGGCGATCAGACCTTTTTCGCCCGTTTCAATTTTCGGCAGATGTTTAATTTTTAATTTTTCATTTTTAATTTTGCGAAGCAATTCTTCGGCACATTCTTCATCTTTAACGGCGACTAATTCGGGCTGAAAAGACACGATTTGTTCGGCTAATTTTTCCGTGTTGCTTCCGGCGGCGAGCGCGACGACGCAAAATTCGTCTCTGAGATGCTCGACCACTTTTAAGGTGTTGCAGCCGATTGAACCTGTCGAACCGAGTATGGAAATTGACTTCATAAAAAAATCTAAAAAGAAGATTATCACAGTTGGACGGCTAACAAAATCGGAAAAACGGGTGGCAAATCGCCGAAAAAGTTTCCAACTCGAAATCTTTTTCAGGTATCGAAACTGTCAGGCAAAATTTGATTTGAATATTTTTAATGAAAATTTTGTCTGAAATTTAATTTTCAAGGAGAATTTTTCAAGTGAAAAAACTATTAATTTTTACGTTTCTGATGGCTTCGATGGTTTTCGGCGTTCCTGCTTCGGAAGCTAAAACAAATGACAATTCGAATCTCTCCAATTCAAACGAAATACAGCAAACACGCGGGCGAAGCATCTATCGGCAACGCCGTTACAACCGTCGTTACAGCAATAATAATCGGCGAACGCGCATTACCTATCGCTCGACGTTAGTTCGTGTCGGCAGAAGTCTCTATCGTTACACATACCGTTATACATATTTTCCAAACGGTCGCGTAACGAAAACTTTATATCGCCGCACACGAGTCAGATAATCGAAAACAAAGCGGGACACTACTCTCCTCTCTCGCTTTTATCTTTTTTATTCTCATCATTTACATTCCTTTACAATACTCTACGCATCTATACAAATCCCGCGCAAACTTCTTCACAAACATAAGCGTCTGAGATTGCGTGCAAACGAAAAAATTCGATTTGCGAAATAATTTTAATTTTTGAAAGGGAGAAAAAACAATGAAAAAATTTATCACTTTATCGCTTTTGATGGCGACAATGATGTTCACGGCGGTTTTCGCCGAAGCCGCGCCGAAAGCTGAAAGTCAATCGCAACAATGGCAGAGACAGACGCAAACGCGCAGAGTCGAGCAAAATTCGCGTTACAATCGGCGCGGCGTTCGCGTCGTCACCAGAACTAGACTCGTCCGCGCCGGTTCCAGAACTTACCGCGAAACGATTCAGATCAAATATTTGCCGAACGGCAAAACGCAGACGAAAGTTTTAAGCCGCGTCAGAGTTCGCTAAAAATTTTCAGCCGATAAACCGCGAAACAGGCGAATTACGCTAAAAAAATAAGAAACAATTTTTTGACCGGACATCAGTTTCTTGTTTTCGCATAATTCGCGTGTTTCGCGGTTTAAAATTAACTTTTAGATTTAGACTGTAATTTGTCGTAATAATCGTTGATATAATCTTTCATCCAAAATTGCCACCAGCCGAAACCGAATTTCTTCGCTTCGTCGTTCGCCTGTTTCGCCGTCCAGTCATCGTGCGTCATACGATAAACGGCAACGACCGTTCCCGTTCTGTCCGAACCGCGTTTGCAGTGAATAAAAACCGGCTGATTTTTCGTTTGATTGATGAGCGCAACAATTTTTTCAATATCTTCGTCTTTCGGTTTGAGCAAATTTCCCAATGAAATATTAATAAATTTCATTCCCGCATCGGTCGTCCATTTTTCTTCTTTTTTCGCCGATTCATCATCGCCGCGCAGATTGATAACGGTTTTTACGCCCATTTGAGCAAGTTGTCTGATACCGTTTTCCTTCGGTTGCGCTCCGCGATAGAGATTTGCGTTGACTTGAAAAAAGTTCGGCAAATCTTTGATTTTCGATGTTGTTTGTCCACTTGCAAATCTCTCGAATGAAAACGCGATGAGTAAATAAAAAGTAATATAAACGGCAAATTTTTTCATAAAGTTTATAGAAACTTCTAAATTCGGAAATGCGATTTCAGATTCAAAAACTGCGTCTAATGTTTCTCGCCAAATTCCTGCGGCGCATCCAAATAATGAGTTTTTTCTTCGCCCGCCGCTTTTTTGTCAGCGACAAATTTATTAAATTCCGCCGATTTATTGCGCGGAACGCTCAAAGTTTTCCAGCCGCCGGAACGAAAATGTTTTGCTAAAAACGTAATCTGTCCGACGTGATATGCGTAATGCGTCAGTTGCCGATTGATCGCTTCGGTAATCGTGTGCGACTCACCGCGAATCGTGATAAAGCGCGCAAAATCTTCCGTTTTTAAGTTTTCAATCGCCGAAAAAAGCGTTTGCCAACCGGTTTCCCAAAATTCCGTCAGAGATTTGCGCGTCTCATCGATCAATTCAAATTCCGTGTCCCGATCTCGAAAATCCTTTTCGCCGTCCGAAATCAGAAAGTCAGTCCAACGCGAAATTTGATTTCCCGCGATATGTTTGACGATCACGGCAATCGAATTGTCTTCCGCATCCAAAGCGCGAAAAAATTCGTCATCCGAAACCTGCATCAACGCTTTTTCCGCCATTTTTTTATAATTGCGAAACGACGCAATCGCATCTGTTAAATAATGTTCGATAATTTGTTCGGTAATTTGTTCGTTCATTATTTTATTTTATTCGCCAAATCTTCTCTCGAAACGGTTTCCTGTTCGCCTGTTTTCAGATTTTTAAGCGCGACTTTGTTTTCCGCGAGTTCCGTTTCGCCCAAGATGCAGACGTATGGAATGTTGATCGAATCGGCGTATTTGAATTGTTTGCCGAGTTTGTCGGATTCGGGATAGACGAGAACGCGCAAACCTTTTTCGCGTAATTCGCCGGCGAGTTTGAGCGATTCGCCTGCCGCGTCTTCGTTCCAGAGCGTAATCATCACGTCCGCCGAATTGGTCGTCAGATTTTCGGGAAACATCCGCCTCTCTTCCATCACATAAAGAATGCGTTCGAGTCCGATGGAAAAACCGACCGCCGGAATTTGTTCCTTCCCAAACATCCCGATCAAACCGTCATAACGCCCGCCGCCCGCCAACGAACCTGCAAAATCGGGAACATTTATTTCAAGAATCGCGCCCGTATAATATGACAATCCGCGAGCAAGCGTTATATCAAACCAAACTGTTATATTTTGCAAATAGCTGAGAATTTTTTCTACTTCGCTTAATCCTTCAATTCCTAAACTATTATCAGTGAAAAATTCTCTAATGCGCTCGATTAAAGTTATATTGAAGTTATTAAAAATTTCTCTTTCGATTAGATAATTCTTTTTTTCATCTTTGTTTTCAGTTATTGAATAAAGCATCAAGGCTGCGCCAATTTCTTTAACAAAATTTAATAATTTTTCGCCGGATTCTTTTGTAATTCCTCGCGCATCAAATTCCTTCTGAACGCCTTCCCATTCGATTTTATCTAGTTTATCAATAGCAACTAAAGCATCAGATTGTTTGCTCTCATCAATTCCTACAGTTTCTAAAAGTCCAGTTAAAACTTTTCTGTTATTTATTCGAACTACAAAATCATCAAATCCCAACTTTTGAAAAATCTCGCTCACGGCTGAAATCAATTCCGCTTCGACGATCATCGAACTCGAGCCGATTGCGTCAACGTCGCATTGGTAAAATTCGCGGTATCTGCCTTTTGCCGGACGGTCGGCGCGCCAGACGGGTTGGATTTGGTAGCGTTTGAAAAATTTCGGCAGTTCGTTTTTGTAATTGGCAACGACACGCGCGAGCGGAACTGTCAGATCGTAGCGCAAAGCGAGATCGGACAATTCGTTTTCCGATTTTATTTTGCCTGTCGTAAGTTCTTCCTGCAATTTTTCGCCGCGTTTGAGGATTTTAAACATCAATTGCGTACCTTCTTCGCCGTATTTTCCGGTCAGAGTTTCGAGATTTTCGACCGACGGCGTTTCGAGCGGTTCGAAGCCGTATTTTTCATAGACTTCTTTGATGATGCCGATCACATAATTGCGTTTGCGAACGTCAGACGGCAGAAAATCGCGCATTCCGCGTGCGGGTTGTGTTTTACTCATTTAGTAATGGTAAATGGTAAATGGTAAATGGTAAATATTAGGAAATAAAAAATTGTCGCCGTTGAAAATTTGGTGGGGAAATTACCGGATTTGCCGTTAAATTACGGATATAGAAGCGTGAAAGGATAATAAGGAAGATTTCTGACGACGGCGAAAACTATTGCGGTAATAAAAAATATCCAAACGTAAGACGGTTTGAAAATCGTAAACGAAACATATTTTCCGCGCACGGCGATCAGAAACATTGCGATAAAAATGTATCCGAAAACAAACGCATAAATCGGAAGCATCGCGTTAAAACCGAGCGCAGTTAAAACATCGCCGTGAAACAGCGCGTGAAATCCGCGCGTCAGACCGCAGCCCGGACAGGCGATTCCCGTCATTTTAAAGAGCGGACAGACCGGAAAAAATCCGGCAGTTGTCGGATTGAAAAACCGGACGAAAGCCGCGCCTCCGACGGTTAATAAAACTCCGGCGGCGGCTAAAATCCGTTCGGTTGACGATGATTTAAAAACTGCTTCGTTCATTGATAAAATCGCTTACGGCACGAAATTATAAACTATCACACCTTGAACTTTTACCGGAACTCCTTCTAAAAGCGTTGGCGAAAATTTCGCGCCGCGAGCCGCTTTTTCCGACGTTGCGAAAAGAAGTTCGTGACCGGAAACGGCATTCGCCGATTCGACATTTCCTTGTTCGTCAATTAAAACCTGCACACTGACTACGCCTCCGGCTTTTGCCGATTTCGCTTCCAAAGGATAATCCGGTTTCGGCAGACTGATCGCTTTTCCATTAAGCACACTTTTATTCATAATTTTTAAAAGCGATGAATTTTGCAAAGGGGTTTCTTCGGTCGAAGATTTTTCAGTCGCCGGCGGAAGGAATTTATAAACGATTATACCGCTGACTTTGACCGCTTGACCGGACAGAATTGTCGGTTTGAATTTAGACAGATATGCCGCGTTGATGCCGGCGGCTTGAAGCAAAGGATGACCGGAAATCGCTTCGGCTGATTCGATGTTTCCGTTTTCGTCAATCGTCACTTTGACATTGACCGTACCGCTTGCGCGAATTGCTCGTGCTGCCGCAGGATAATCAGGCTTGACAAGATCGGTCGCTAAATCATTGACAATAGCCGTATTTGTCGAAGACGAAGAACTTTCCAAATTCGTTATTCTGCCTATTACGATTTCGTTTTGGACTTTCTTTTCAGAGTCTTCGGCAGTTTTATTAACAGACGACGGCGGAACGAAATTGTATGCAATTATACCAATGACTCTAACGGTTTGACCGGATAATAAAGTCGGTTTGAATTGTGCCGTTTGTGCCGCTTGTTCAGCCGATTGGCGGAGAAGCGGATGACCGGAAACCGCCGTTGCCGAAACAACATTTCCGTTTTCATCAATTAGAACCTGAACATTGACCGCGCCGCTCGCTCCGACTGCGCGTGCCGCTGCCGGAAATTCCGGTTTCGGCAGCGAAACGGCAGAACCGTTGACTATGCCTTTTTTTATGGATTTGACCTGATCTGTCTGCGCCGAAACATTTATCAGATTGATGAACGCAGCTAAAAATAATACGCCGATAATTTTTTTAAGCATTTTTCTTCCTCCTGTTTGGATTAGATTGTGAAATACAATCTTTGTTTAGACACCGCAAAAAAATATTTGTTCCCGACAAATCGAAAAAAAAATTATTTCAATTTTTGCAGTTTGATAACTGCGTTTCTGATCTCGTCAAAACTTTTTTCTCTTGCCGTATTTTCGATTATTTTAATCAAATTTGCCAGTTCGGTTTTGTATTCGGCGGGCAGATTCGGCGGCGCGTTTTTTAGAAATGATTTGAGTGCGTCCGGCGATTTGCGCGGTTCGTTCGGATCGCGCGGCAGACTCGCTTCTTTTAAAATCGCAAACGCGAGATTAAATTGCCACGAGGCGATTTCGTCGCTTGCCGTGCGGCTTTGCAGCGCGACGATCAGATTTTGCGTGACGGCGATCTGTTCGGGATTAGGTTCGCGGCGCACGGGCAAACGTCTGCTGAAAGTCTGCGAATTGGAAATAGTTCCATTTTTGTTTGAGGTCTGCGCGGTAAAAATCGGCGTGTCGGCAAACTCTTCCGGCGGCGGCATTTGCGCGACAAGTTCCGTGAGTTTGACGAATAAATCGTTTTCCGTCGTCCAATCGTCTTTTAAGTTCTTTTTAATTCCGGCAAGCGCAAGTTTTTGATTGACGAGCGGCGTATGCAGAAAAGCGAGATCGTAGCCGAGTTTCAGCCAATTAGATTTGGCGATCTCGAAATTGTAAACGAGCCAACCTTCACTTTTGACGGCTTGATTATCCACAATCGGCGCACGAAATTTTGATCTAAACGCAGTTTCTTCGGCGATTTTTTGCAGAGCCGGATGACCGTCCGTTGATTTTGCCGACGTGACGTTTCCAGTTTCGTCAATCGAAATGCAGACGTAAATTTTCCCGTCGGCAGCATCTTGCTTGGCTTCGCCCGGATAGAAAGGTTTCGGCAGATAAAGTGCTTCGGCTTTACCGATGTCGCCGGTCACTTTACCGACCGTAAAAATCTCGTCCGAACCCGCCGAAACGTAATTTTCCTTCATCACGGGGAAAACTTTTTCAGGCGTTGGCGAAGCGGTCGGAAAAACTCTTCGGCTTTGAGCATCGAGTTCGGCAGATGCAAATAAACACGCGGCAAATATAAGGAAAAATCTAAACTTCATAATTTATTTATCGCCTCGAAATTATTTTGAAACGATTGTAACCCGAAAGTTTATGTTTTGTATAGAAAATTTTTGCGCCGTTCGAGGATTTGATTTTATAACGCGAAACCTGAAACTCTAACTTGCCATCTGCATAAAGAGCGCGTCGGTTGCAATTTTTTTGTTGATGTTGACGGCAAATCGTTCGCGCATCGTTTCGATTTCGGTCAGCCAATTTGCAAGTTTTTTGCTGTCGGCGTTTTCGGATAATTTTTTCAGATGAGTTTGCAGATCGGTGTTGATAATTTCATTTCCGCCGATTCCAATCGTCCAGATGTCGTGAATCAGACTTTGCAGCGTGTCGAGATATTTTTCGTAATTGTCCTTGTTTTTCGCGTCGTTCATTTCTTCGGCGGTTTGCAGCAGAACGGCGCGGTCTTTGGTTTGCAGAAGGCTTTGCAACACTTTCAACATCAATTCGCGGCGCGGTCGAAATTTTTCCAGATCGAGATCAAGCGCGTTGCCCAATTTTCCGTGCGCGAGTTTCGCCATAATTTCCGCGTCCGGCTGTGAAAATTGTTTGGTGGAAACTAAATAATTTTCAATTTCCTTAGTTTCAATCGGCGCAAATCTCAAAGTCTGAACACGCGAACGAATCGTCGGAAGTAAAGCATTCGGACGCGAAGTGACAAGAAAAATATGCGATGTCGCGGGCGGCTCTTCCAGAGTTTTTAACAGCGCGTTAGCGGCTTCGGCGTTCATTTTGTCCGCGTCGTTGATAATAAAAAAACGGCTCGCGGCTTCATACGGGCGAAAATTGGCTTCCGTTTCGAGATGGCGAATCGCATCAACCAGAATATTTCTTTTATACGGAATTACCATTCCGAGGTCGGCGTATTCGCTGAAAATTATTTTTTTGTGATCGTCGCGGTCGTCGGGTTTCGGAAAGTTGAACTTTCCCGCGCGAACACAAGCCGCGCATCTATCGCACGCTTCGCCGCCGTTCGGATCTTGACAGATGAAAGATTTGGCAAATTCGAGCGCGAAAAGTCTTTTGCCGATTCCTTCTTCGCCCGTCAACAAAAGGGAATTCGGCACACGCCCGGTAATTACAAAGCGTTTGAGAATTTTTTTGATGTGATCGTTTCCGACGAGTTTTCCAAACATTTATTACTTCAAAAAAGCATTTATTTTTTTCAGAACCTGTGCGTGAACTTCCGAAATTGAAGTGTTACCGTCAATTATTATAAAACGCTTTTGTTCTTTAGCGGCGATTTTTAAATAAGCATTACGAACGCGGTTGTAAAATTCGGTCGTTTCCGAATCCATCCGATTTTTCTTTTCACCGTCTTCGTGGCGCGAATGCGTTCGCATCAGGGCTTTTTCGATTTCGACATCGAAAAAAAGCGTCAGATCGGGTTTTAAACCGTCGGTAGCTATTTCGATAATTTTATTGACGAGCGTTTCGGAAAAACCGCGTCCCGCGCCTTGATATGCAAAAGTCGCGTCCGCATAACGGTCGGAAATAACGATTTTTCCTTCGTGAAGCGCAGGTTTTATAAGAAATTCGACGTGTTGGGCGCGGTCGGCGGCAAAAAGTAAAAGTTCGGCAATCGGCGCGACTTTCTCTTCGGTTTCGAGAAATGTTTCGCGCAGACGGCGACCGAGCGGCGTTCCGCCCGGTTCGAGCGTCGTGACGACATTTTTACCGCGAACGCGCAGATGATCGGCAAGCATTCTTAGTTGCGTAGATTTTCCGCTGCCGTCAATGCCTTCGAATGTGATAAATTTTCCGTGCAAAATCGCTTAATTATTTTCCTGACGTTTTCTTTCAATGGTGATGGTTGAAATGGCGTGTTTAAAAATCAAAAAATCCTGTCCATTCGTATCTAGTAAGAGCGAAAATTTGTCGAAACTTCTAATTCTTCCGGTCAAGGTCGAGCCGGGTAATAAATGAATAGTAATCGTCGTTTTATCGCGTCGCGCCGTATTCAGAAACGCATCCTGTATGTTTTGCCCAGCAGTTTTTTCCATAGCCTTTTCTCTTTTATAATCAAAAATTTAAGTATTACCTGTTTGATTATATGCGGAAAGCATTAGACAAACAAGAAATATTTCACAAGCATTTAAGTTTCAATAATTTGTAATAAATTCTGCAGTATTTCCGGTTCATTTCCGAATCCGTCGAGCCAGATGACGTTGTTTTCGCGCCGAAACCACGATAATTGTCGTTTAGCGTAATTTCGCACGTCTTGTTTGGTTTGTTCGATTGCGCTTTCCAGATTTCTTTCGCCGCGCAGAAATTCGCAGACTCTTCGATAACCGTGTGCGCCGAGCGCGTTCGTGTCGTCGCGCAAACCTTTCCCGCGCAGATTTTTTACTTCGGCGATCAAACCGCTTTCAAAATGGATTTCGGCGCGGCGGTTTATTTTTTCATAAAGCGCATTACGCGGCGGATTAAGAATAAATGTTTTTATTCGTTCGGCAAACTCCGGCGGTGTATTTCTTTCCGGCTGAAGTTCGGAAAGCCGTCTGCCGGTTTGAAAGTAAACTTCCAGACCGCGCATCGAGCGAACGTAATCGCGCGGATAAAGTTTTTCCGCTAACTTCGGATCAACCTTTTGCAAAAGTTCGTGCAGATGAATCGCGCCTTTTTTATCTTTGATATTTTTCAATTTTTCGCGCAGATTTTCATCGGTTCGCGGACTTTCAAAAAAAGGATTTTTCAGCGTTCGGAGATAAAAACCCGTTCCGCCGACGAGAATCGGAATGCTGCCGCGCGATTCGATTTCGCCGATTTTTGCCGCCGCATCTTCCGCCCAATGCGCCGCCGTGTATTTTATTTCCGGCGCAACATAGTCTATCAAGTGATGTTTCACGCCGCGCTTTTCTTCTTCCGTCGGTTTGGCAGTCGCAATCTCGATTTGCTTGTAAATCTGCACCGAATCGCAATTGATAATTTCGGCGTTTCCGAGACGCAGAGCAAGCGCAACGCCGAGTTCGGTTTTGCCCGAAGCCGTCGGTCCGGCAATTGCATAAATCGGTTTTTCGGATTTTTCAGCCACCGAGAAAAAAGATTAACACAGAGGAAAATTATTTTAGAAAACGAAGCGATGAGATTAGCAAAATTACAAAAAAAATAATCAACGAACCGATGATTTGATTGCGGGAAAACTTCATTTTTACAATTTATAATTTTTGAAATTATTTTTATCGGCGAATTTTATTTTACCGGACGGATTAATGTTAATCCGATTAACTCGAAATAGCTGAAAACTGCAAATTAAATCCGGTTTTCAGATGTCATTCATTCCCGAAGTTAAAGAAAAGAAAATTTATTTTTGCAAAAGTTCGGCGGTTTCTTTATTGCCGCCTTTTTTTGCCCAATCGAGCGCGGTTTTGCCGTCTTTGTCCTTTAATTTTTTATCGCCGCCTTTGTCCAAAAGCATTTTGACGATTTCGAGCCGCGTCTGCGGATCGATCTGATTATTTTCCGCCGCATACATCAATACGGAAACTTTATCCGATTCCTGCGCGTTCGGATTTGCGCCTTTGTCGAGAAGCATTTTGATAATGCGCGGATCGGCATCGCGCCGCATAACGATTTCGGCAAACGGCAGTGCGCCCTGACTGTCGGCGATGTTCGGGTCTGCGCCTTTGTCCAAAAGTTTTGTAAATAAATCTTCGCGTCCTTCCAAAATAGTTGCGTAAAGCGCGGTTTGATTTTTCGTTTTCTCGTCTGCGCTGCCGCTGCCGTTCGGGTCTGCGCCTTTGTCCAAAAGCAGATCGAACAGATCGTCTTTTTTGCTTTTTACGGCGACAAACAGCGGCGTATTGCCGAGATCGTCGCGCATATTTATATCGGCTTTTTCGATCAAAAATCTGGCGATTTTCAGGTCTTTGTAACGAATCGAATAAATCAGAGCCGTTTCGCCTTTTTCGTTTTTCGCGTTCGGATTCATTCCGGCTTGCAAAAATCCGTTGGCGGCAACCGCATCTTCGTTGTTAAGTGCGCGGAAAAAATCTGCTTCGGTGTAATTGTAGCCGCGAAGTTTTAGAATATTCTGCGCCATTTCCGGCGACGTTTCATCAGTGCGCGCGCCGCACGAAATGAATGCCAAAGCAAATATCGAGATACAGATCGAAGTGAAAAAAGTTTTTCCGTGTTTCATTGTAAATTCTCCGTTCGTTTTCGCTCAATCTTAAACTTGCGGCTGCCGATTGTAAAGAAATGCTTGTCGCAAAAAGATTTTGGATTTACTATTTCAATAACTCAAATCTTTGGCGATTAAGGAGAATTTCCGAATGTTGAAATATATTTTTGCATATTTATTTTTTATAAATTCATTAACCGTTTTCGCTTCAGCACAAACTGCGGACGCGGATAAAAAGGAAAAACAGGAAAAACTGCAAGCCGACGCGGTTTCGTTTCTGCGCGAAACTTCGGCGGAAATTATGAATCTGCGAACGCCCGAAAACCGCATCGGTTTTAACGCCGAACTTGCCAATCTGATGTGGTTTTACGATGAACGCGAAGCCCGCGCGATGTTCAATTCGGTAACGAACGATTTTCGTCAGTTGCTGATCGGTTTGGACGCGCAGCTTAATACGATCAAATCGGATGATGAAAATCCTGAAATTTACAGCATTCCGTTTATGCGCGGCTCTAGTCAGCAGGCGCAGATTTACCGCAAATTTGCCAAAGCGATGGGCGTTCGCCAACAGATTACGACCGCTCTGAGCGAACACGACGCGATTCTCGCATATTCTTTTTTCAGCGACACGGCGACGGCGATCACGAACGCGAAATTCAGAAAGCGGATCGAACAAATGGATCAGTATTTCGAGATGACGATTTTACAAAAAATCGCCGAACAGGACGCGGCGAAAGGTTTGGAATTCGGCAGAAAGAGCTTGGCGAAAGGCGTAAATAATAATCATATCGAACTTTTAAAGAAAATCTACGCCAAAGATGCCGACAGCGGCGCGGCGTTCGGCGAAGAGATTGTCAGAAAACTCAAATCCGATAACGACGGAGATTCGGAAAATGTTTATTTGTTCAGCAGTCTTTTGAGTTTGGGTTCGGAAAACCGAAAAACCGTTAAAGATAAACCGACGCAAAAAACTATCTTCAGCAATCAGGATTTGAGAGATTTGGCGGAAACGGCAGCGCAGAAATTGCAGAATCAAACTCCTGAAGCGATTTCCGCATACTCGGAAACAATTGATCGTATCGAAGAATTTTCACCTAATCGTGCGGCTCAACTTCGCCAAAAAATGCAAACTGCCGTTGTCGCCAGCAACAGCAGCCGTAATTCAAATATAATGGTTGAAGCGATAAAAGCTAACGCGAACACATATCAAAAACGGCGGCTCGAAAAAGAGGAAGAAAAGAAATCTTTAGAAAATCTTCAAAAACTCGGCGAGAAAAAACTTTCCGACGAAGAACGCGCCAAAGTTATCGCCGAAGCCGGGAAAATGATTGAAAAAATTGACGATCCGAACGCGAAAATGACGGCTTTGAGCGGTTTTGCAATGCAGATCGCCAAATCCGGCGATAAGGAAACGGCTCTGATCGTTATGAAACAAGCCGAATCGCTCGTCAACACAACGCCGAAAAATTACGTTGATTATTTGCAGTTATGGTTTTTGGCGGGCGGTTACGCGCAGGTTGATGCGGAAAAATCTTTCCCGATTCTGGAAAGCACGATCTACAATCTGAACGATACGATTTCCGCTTTTATCAAAGTCGCCGAATTTATTGATACAAACGGCGAAATTATGGAAAACGGCGAAGTTCAGCTCGGAAGTTTCGGCGGCGGATTTACAAAGGAATTGATCGGCGGTCTCGGCGTAAGTCAGCCGACGCTGCGTGCGCTCGCCGAATCGGATTTTACGCGGCTCGGAAATATGTCCAACAAATTCGACCGCCCGGAAGTTCGGATTTTGGCTAAAATGCTGATTTTGCGGGCAGTCTTTGACGACAAAAAAACATCAGTAATTACGGGAATGACCGATATTGACGCGCCTTAAGGAGATTTAAAAAAATGTTCAGAAAAATGTTTTTGCTTTTGATTTTAACCTGTCTGTGTTCGCAGATTTTATTTGCTCAAACCGTGAGCGAAACAGCGACTGAGGATAAACAAGCCGCTGAAGATAAACAAGCCGAATTTAGGGAAGCGGCGGCGGAGATTTTGAGCGAAACGTCGGCGATGATTCCGTCGCTCGCTTCGCCGGAAAATCGTCTCGGTTACACGATCAAAATCGCCGATCTGATCTGGACGCTCGACGAAACGCAGTCGCGCGCGATGTTTCAATACGCGACCGACGAACTGAAACGCGAAATCGTGCAGACCGACGCGGCGATGAACCGGATGACCAATCAGCCCGAACTCGAATGGGAAAATGCAGGTTCGTTCGGCGAGATCAGAAACAGTTCAAACCGCATTTTTCAGACGCGTTCGATGCTGATTTCTACTTTGGCAAATCACGATGCGGAATTTGCTTCGCGCGTCTTAACGGAAACGGGCGGCATTATTTCCAATCCCGAATTGATGAAAAGATTCGAGCAATCGGACGCGGGTTTGAAAACGATGATCGCCGGAAAAATCGCGCAGCAGGATGCCGGAAAAGCTCTCGAAGCCGGACGCGAAAGATTATCGAAAGGCGTAAGTTATGACGTTACGACGCTTTTACAGCAAATTTACAATAAGGATCAAACTAAAGGAATCGCCTTCGGAAAAGAAGTCGTTGACAAAGTAAAATCAACGAAAAATTCTGCTTCAAGCGCGATTCTTTTAAGTCTTTTGCGGCAGGGAACTTCCAATAGTCAAACGATTGCCAAAGACAAATCGGCGGATAAAAAACCTCTTTTCGACGATCTGACGATGCGCGATCTCGCCGGACTTCTCGCCGATTCGATGATTGGCGGTTCTTCGCGCCGCGTCTCGACACAGGCGATGACTTATATCGAACAATACGCTCCGCAAAAAGCCGCACTCGTCCAAAAAGCCGTCGCCGCGCAGACGAACCAAAACAATTCGAGAAGAACCGCAATTACCGGCGGCAGAGGAAACGGAATCGGTTCGAGTCAAACGTCTTCGTGGCAGAAAATAAACGAAGCGCGTTCAAATGCTCAGAAGGAAATAACGAAATCTTTTCAGGGATTGCAGGCGCAAAATCTTTCCAATGAAGACAAAATAAAACTGATAAACGAAACTCGTGCGAAAATCATCGCCGTCAATAATAACAGTTTTCGCACGTCAAATCTGATCGCGCTGTCGAGACAGGCGAAACAAGCCGGACAAGACGAACTCGCCGCTGTCTTGCTCGCCGATGCCGAACGCTACGTCAATTTACAGCCGAAGGAAAGAAACGATTTTATGGAAAATCGCAATCTGGCAAATGCTTACACGAGCGTCGATGCCGAAAAATCGTTTGCGATTCTGGAAAATATGATTTTTCGGCTCAATGACATTATCGAAAGTTTCGTCAAAGTCGGCGAATTCAGCGGAAATTCGCGGATGGTCGAAAACGGCGAGATGATTATGAGCGGCGCGAGCCGTCAATTTACGTCGTATCTGGCGATCAACGGAAACAACTTGCAGGATTTGGCTTCAGCCGATCTGAAACGTCTGAAAAATCTCGGAGATAAATTTTCGCGCCCGGAGTTTCGCATCGAAACGCGCCTGACGATTGCTCAAATGCTGCTCAATCCGTTGTTTGTTCAAACGAATCAAAATATGAGAATGCAAAACTTTAATCGCGCTTTTTAAAATAAACCCGTTCCGGTCAGCCAATGTGCGCCGTCCACGACGAGCGTTACGCCGCTGATGTAGCTTGCCGCATCCGAACTCAAAAAGAGCGCGGCATTTTCGATGTCTTTGATATAGCCGAATCGTTGCAAGGGAATTTTTTTCTCCAATTTCGCTTTGATAACATCGGGAACGAGGCGTTTCATTCCTTCGGTGTCGGCAATCGGTCCGGGCGCGATGCCGTTGACTCTTATGCCGAATTTTCCCCATTCGACTGCTAAGTTTCGAGTGATCGCGTCAACTCCGGCTTTTGCCGCCGAAACGTGAATCTGCATCGGCGTTGCCGTATAATGCAAAGTTGCCGAAATATTCAAAATTTGTCCGTTTCCCGTCTTTTTCAATTCTTCAAACGCCGCGCGGCAGACATTAAACGTGCCTTTCGTGTCAATATCAACGACCGTTCCGAAACCGTTTGCCGAAAGTTCTTCGGGTTTGACGAGAAAATTTCCCGCCGCGCCGTTGATGACAATATCAATTTTGCCGAAATGTTTCGCCGTTTCCTCGACTGCATTTTCGACCGCCGCGTAATCGCGCACATCGGCGACGACCGCGAAACATTCGCCGCCGTTTTCTTCGATAAACTGTTTTTGCGGAATCAAACTTTCCATTTTCCGCGATGTGATCGCTATTTTCGCTCCCGCTTCGGCAAAAGCGCGAGCCACGCCGCCGGTGATTCCCGTCCCGCCGCCCGTTACAAATGCGACTTTATCTTTTAAGATATTTTCAGCAAAAATTTTCTCCATATTGATTCGGGATTTTAGCACACAAATTGTCCACAGATGAACACAGATAAACACAGATTTTCAAAAAGCCAAATAACAGGTTTGAAAAAACTAAGCAAAATAAATTTTGAAACTTTGAAAATCGCTTCATCAAAAAATTATCTTCGTAAATCTCTAAAAATATCTGTGTTCATCTGTGTTTGTCTGTGGATAATTTTTCTTGTTTCCTGCAATTACAAACCAAACGATCTGCGAAATTACGCGCCGGTTGATTCACTCGTTTATTTGGAAACAAACGATTTGCAGAAAACTTTGGATTCGATGACAGACAGCGAAACTTTTCACAGATTGACGAATTCTAAAAAAGATTTTTCTGCACTCAAAGGCGTTCAACTCGCGGTTGCTGTCACGGGTTTTGAAACGAATGAAAAACAAGTGACCGATTCGCAGTCGGTTTTAAATTTCAAACCGAAATTTGTCGCTGTTGCCGACACACACGCTTGGGAATTTCAGACGGTTTCGCTGACCGAAAATCAGATCGGAAATTTTGTCGGCGAAACTTACGGCGGAAATGTCGCTCTGGAAAAATCTGAGAAAAACGGCGGAAAATATTTTACTTGGACTGCCGCCGACGGACGAAAAGTTTTCGCATTCGTTTCGGGAAGTCTGATATTTTTCGGGAACGACGAAAATTCAATCGAAAAATCTCTGGCAGCAAAAAGCGGCGAAGCGGAAAATATTTCCAAAAGCGGCGAACTCGAAACGGTTTACGAACAGGCGAAAAATAAACTCGCCTTCGGTTTTATTTCGGGCGAAGGAATCAGACAAATCGCCGATTTTGCCGGCGTTTCGGCGGCAATCGAAACGAGCGAAGACGAATTGCCGAGAAACTTTATCGCCAAAATTCTGCCTGAAATTTTGAGTAAATCCGTTAAACGAATTGTTTGGACGGCGGAAAAATCGGAGCAGGGAATTACCGACAATTTTCGATTTGATACGGCAAAGGAAATTTCCGCTGTTTTGAAAGAAACAATCGTTTCGACGGACAAAAAAGAAATAAGTTTGGCGGCGTTTTTGCCGAATGAAATACAAAGCGCGACGAAATATAATCTCGAAAATCCGCAGATCGCGTGGCGCAGTGTTTTACTTTCAGCCGGAAAACAAACCGACGAACAGAGCGCGAAAATTTTGATCGCGTTTTCAAATTCGTTTTTCGCGCCGTTCGGAATTGCAAACGGAGAAATGTTTTTAAGTTTGGTCGAAACGGAAATATTAACGGCGCGTTTCGATGCCGAAGGCGAAAGACAAGTCGCAATTGTAAATATAAAAAATGCTGAAACTTTGAAAAAATCTCTTTCGTCCGAATTTAAAAAAGCCGAAAATCAAAACGACGCGCAACTATTTACAATCGCAGACGACGATTTAACGGCGGCATTTGTAGGACATATTTTGATTGTCGGCGATTCGGAAAGCGTTATAAAATGTTTGCGGGCGAAACAGACGGGCGAAAATTTTTCTGAATCGAAATACTTTCAAATCTTTTCGGATTCACGCGCGGCGACAATTACTTTCGGCAAAACGGACGATTCGGCGCATAAGATCGCCAAACTTTTGGGAAATATAAAGAACGAAAATCTGCGGACAAATTCATTTTATTTAACCGAAACTAAATTTTCTGCAAATGCCTTCGAGCGCAAAACAACTTCCGATTTCGGGTTTGTCGGCACGATCTTAGAACAATTTGCAGAAAGATAAAATCGCATTTAAATACGGGCTTTTCTTTTTAAAAATCTCGAATTATTTTCGATCCAATTTTCCGATTCTTTATAAAATGCAAATTTTTTTTCGTCGCGGCGAAAAATCGGAGTGTGATGATAACGTCTGCCGTTTCGGATTTTTGCCGGATGAAAAATGTGCAGCATTTCGTGGAAAACGACGAACTCGACGACATAGCGCGGAACTTTTTTGTCGTCCAGAGATTTGCTGATAACGATTGTTTCGTGCGCCGCGTCGTGATGACCGAGACGGCGAAAAGTCGTCCGCGCCGACCAAGTTAAAGTCGGTTTTTTGATTCGATTGTCGAAATATAAATCGTTCATTTGATGAAAGATTTCTTCGAGATCGTAAATGTCGCCCTTTGACGAAGTGATTATTTTTCGACCTTTTTCCTTCTTTTTCTCGAACGCTTTGTTTCTGATTTCTTCATTGGCGGCAAATTCGCCGTAGATTTCATTTGCCGATGCGGGAACTTTTCTGCGAAGAATTTTAGAAACTAAAATTATTGCGAGCGATTGATGAACTTGCGGCGGCGCATTCTTGCAAAGATCGGAAATGCGAACGAAAATTTTGCCGTTTCGGAGTCTGATCGTGTGATTGATACCGATGTATGAATAATATTCGACATTAATTTCCTTGATTTCGTATTTTCGGTTGTAAGTTTGGAAGACTTCTTCGTAAAATTTTTTAATTTCCGCGAGTTCGACAGACATAAAAGTTGTTTATCATAGTTTAACTGTTAAATCTTGACATTTTTGAGATTAAAATGCTATCACTTACATAGCATATCTTTTTCCGAAGACGTGCCGCAAACTTACATATCTTTTTGAAATGTCTGACCGTGATTTTGAGAACACATCGAAAAAGATCAAACCACAACCCGATCGGCGCGGGCAGATAGTTCTTTCAGCTATTATCAACGAGCATTTCATCACGGGCGAGCCGGTCGGGTCGAAAGCCGTTGCGGAAAAATTCAATGATAAATTTCCGGCAAGTTCGGCGACGATTCGCAATGTGATGAGCGAACTCGAAGATTTCGATTTTCTCGAACAGCCGCATACGTCTGCCGGACGAGTTCCGACCGACAAAGGCTATAGATTTTATGTTGACAATCTGCTCGGCGTTTTGAGTTTGTCGGATGAAGATTTGAAACTGATAAACCGCGAATTCGGTTTGAATGAACTGGAGTTTCAGGAAACACCCGACAGATTGATGGAGAAAACTTCCCATTTGCTTTCCGCTCTTTCAAAAAATATCGGCATTGTCGTTTCTCCTTCGCTGGCACAAGACCCGATGCGGCATATCGAATTCGTCAATCTTTCCGACAAGCGCGTTCTCGTCGTGTTGGTTTCCGCTCCGAATAAAGTTCACAACAAAATTATTCGTCTGACGGAAACTCTGACGCAGGAAGAATTAAACCGCACGGCGCGGTATTTGAACGTCGAGTTCGGCGGAAAAAGTTTAACGGAAATTCGTGCAAAGATTCTTAAATTGATGCACGAAGAAAAAGCTCTGTTCGACAAAATGCTGCAAACGGCGATGATTCTTTGTTCGCAAAGCATCGAGAGCGACAATGCAACGCAGAGCGAAGTTTATGTTGACGGCACGGCAAATTTGTTTTCGACGAACAGTTTTGCCGATTTTGAACGACTGCGCCGTCTGCTTCGCACGATTGAAGAAAAATCGCGTCTGGTGCAGGTTTTAAATGAATGTATCGGACGGGAAAATTCGCTGAGCGGCGATGTGCAGGTAATTATCGGAAGCGAACATTCCGCCGATTCTTTGCAAAATTGCACTTTGATTACAGCTCCGTATCACATCGGCAAAGGCGGCGCAATCGGCGCATTAAGCGTTTTAGGTCCGACACGAATCGAATACGCGCGAGTGATTTCGATAGTCGGTTATATTGCCGGAGTTCTGGAAACTATGATGACGGAACAAAACTCCAAAAACTAAACTGAAATCTAGCCCCGAACATTTATAGAAATGGATTCCAACAACGAAATAAAAGAGAACTTTTCGGAAGAAATCGAAGTCGAACTGAAATCTTCGATAGAAGATTTTCTGCGGGAACTCGAGGAAAAAGAAAAAGACCTCAATATCTCCGATGAAATGGTTATCGAAATTGACGATGAAGAAGAACCCGAAGCAGCAATTCCGATTTTGTTAAAAGCGGAACTTCCCGCTGCCGTCAATTCACTTCGTGAAATTCCGGTAAATAATGTTTCCGCACCCGAACCCGTGCCGTTAGCCGAAACAAAAAATCCGCTGCAGACGATCCGCATCGCCGAACTGGAAAATGAGCTTAGAGAAGTTAAAAAATCTCTGCACAGGAGACAGATGGATTTCGATAATTACCGCAAACGCATCGAACGCGAACGAAGCGATACTTTTCAAAATCAGATCAGCAATCTGGCGACGCAGATGCTTCCGGTTTTGGACAATTTGAATCGCGCTTTGGATGTCGCTTCGCATTTTGAGAGCAAACAGACAAAAGATTTGAGCCAGTTTTTCGACGGTATTGCGCTTGTTAATCAACAGTTGAACGAGATTTTAACGGAAATGGGCGTGCAATCGGTGATTACGGTCGGCGAGGCGTTTAATCCGTATTTTCACGATGCAGTGGCAACCGAAGCGACAAACGAAGTTCCTCCCAACACTATCACCGAAGAACTGTTGCGCGGCTACCGGCTCGGCGATAGATTGATCCGGGCGGCGATGGTTAAAGTCGCTTCTCCTGCCGAATAAAAGTTGCCGGACGCTTTGACCGAAGCCGGAAAATAAAAACTCGAAATATTATGAGCAAAGTTATCGGAATAGATTTAGGCACGACCAACTGCTGCGTGTCGGTTTTAGAAGGCGGTTCGGTGCAGATTATCCCGAATAAGGAAGGCGGCAGAACGATGCCGTCGGTCGTCGGTTTTACGGAAAAAGGTGATCGTCTCGTCGGACAGATCGCCAAACGACAGGCTGTGACAAATCCGGCAAATACTCTGCACGCCGTTAAACGTCTGATCGGACGAAAATTTAATTCACCGGAAGTCGAGAAAATGCGCGACTCCGTTCCGTTTGAACTCGTCGAGGCGGCAAACGGCGACGCGCACATCCGCGTTTTGGATAAAACATACAGTCCGCCGGAAATTTCCGCCATTATTCTTCAGCGTCTGAAACTGGCGGCGGAAGAATTTTTGGGCGAACAGATCAGCGAGGCAATCATTACTGTTCCCGCATATTTCGACGATATACAGCGACAGGCGACACGCGATGCGGGAAAAATCGCCGGTTTGACGGTCGAACGCATTATCAACGAGCCGACATCAGCCGCGCTCGCTTACGGTTTTGACAAAAACAAAAGCGAAAAAGTAGCCGTTTACGATCTCGGCGGCGGCACGTTCGATATTACGATTCTGGAAATAAACGACGGCGTTTTTGAAGTTTTGGCGACATCGGGAAATACTTTTCTCGGCGGCGAAGATTTTGACCAGCGAATAATGAGTTGGCTGGTCGAAGGCTTTAAAAACGAACACGGAATTGATCTGACGGGAGACAGACTCGCACTTCAACGTCTGAAAGAAGCGGCGGAACGTGCGAAATGCGAACTTTCGACGGTTTCTGAAACTGCCGTTAATTTGCCGTTTATTGCCGCCGATCCGACCGGACCGAAGCATATTAACGCGACTTTGACGCGCACAAAATTTGAAGAATTGGTCGGAGATTTGGTTGAATCAACCGTCGAGCCGTGTCAGAAAGCTCTCTGGGATGCAAAACTTCAGCCGACCGATATTGACAAAGTGATTCTCGTCGGCGGACAGACGCGTTCGCCGATCATTACAAAAACCGTTACCGAACTTTTTGAAAATCCGCCTTCGACGGAAATAAATCCCGATGAAGTCGTGGCGATGGGCGCGGCGATTCAGGGCGGCGTGATGTCGGGCGATGTCAAAGATATTATCCTTTTGGATGTTTTGCCGCTCAGTCTCGGTCTCGAAACGCGCGGCGGGTTGTTCGTCAAATTAATCTCGCGCAATGCGACGATTCCGCTCAAAAATACGATGACTTTTACGACCGTTATTGACAATCAGCAGTCGGTCGAAATTCACATAATGCAGGGCGAACGCGAAATTGCCAGCGCAAACCGTTCGCTCGGACGCTTCGATCTGGTCGGCATTCCGCCCGCGCCGCGCGGCGTTCCGCAGATTGACGTTTCGTTTGAAGTTGACGCGAACGGCATCGTTAATGTTTCGGCGAAAGACAAGATGACCGGACTCGAACAGGCGATGCAGATTACGCCTTCGTCAGGACTTGCGCCCGAAGAAATTGACCGCTTGATAATGGAAGCCGAAACTTCAGCTGATACCGATGTAAAAGCAAAGGAATTGATTTTGCAGAGAAACAAACTCGATTCGCTGATAAATAACGCGCGGCGGGCAATGGCGGAATTCGGCAAAAATCTTGCGCCCGACCAACAGCACGAAATCAACGGCGCACTTCACGAAGCGGAAAAATATATCACCACGGACAATCTGGAAGAAATTATGATGGCTTTAGCCGATGTCGAAATGCAGACCAATAAAATTACCGAAGCTCTGATGGCGGCGGTTTAAATTTCGTCCGGCTTGAGAAAATTATTTTATTTTTGCAAAATAAAAGAAGCGTTGGTTTTGAAATAAAAGCCGACGTTCTTTTTTGTTTAATGATTGAAGCGAAAATACGCTGCAATCGAAACGATATTTATGAGCAAACGTGATTATTATGAAGTTTTAGGCGTAACGCGCACCTCGACTGAAGTCGAAATCAAACGCGCTTACCGAACGCTCGCCGTCAAACATCACCCGGATAAAAATCCCGACGATCCGACGGCGGAAGATAAATTTAAAGAAGCGGCGGAAGCCTATTCGGTTTTGTCCGACGCGCAGAAACGTGCATCTTACGACCGTTTCGGACATTCCGGCGCGGGCGGACAAGGTTTCGGTTTCGATCCGCAGGGATTTTCAAATATCGAAGACATCTTCGATTTATTTGGCTTCAGCGATATGTTCGGCGGCGGACGCGCGGGCGGAACGCGAACACAATCTTCTGTTCAGCGCGGCGCGGATCTGCGCTACGATCTGGAAATTTCGCTGGAAGAAGCGGCGACCGGAAAAGATCAGCAATTACTTATTCCGCGACTCGAAAAGTGCGATATTTGCGAAGGCAAAGGCACGGAAGAAGGCACAGAACCCGAACTTTGCGTAACTTGCGGCGGAAGCGGGCAGACGCGCTATCAGCAGGGTTTTTTCTCCGTGATGCGAACTTGTCCGAATTGTTCCGGCAAAGGGCGAATTATTAAAAATCCGTGTAAAAAATGTCGCGGTGCGGGACGAATCGAAAAAGAAAAAACGATTGAAATTAAAATTCCCGCCGGTGTCGAAACGGGTTCGCGTCTCAGAATTACGGGCGAAGGCGAAGCGGGATTAAACGGCGGACCGGCGGGCGATCTGTATGTCGTTCTTCACGTTGCCGAACACGAAATGTTCGAGCGTCAAGGGGCGAATCTTTATGCTTCCGTTCCGATTTCATTCGCTCAAGCCGCGCTCGGTGCGGAAATTCAGGTGAAAAATCTGGACGGCGAACAGCCTTTGAAAATTCCCGCCGGAACGCAGACAGGAACGGTTTTTCGTCTTAAAGAACAGGGAATGCCGATCTTAGGCGGACGCGGAAAAGGCGAGATGTTTGTTGCCGTTTCCTTAGTTACGCCGAAAAATCTGACCAAGGAACAGCGCAAAATCCTCGAACAATTAGCCGAAATCGAAGACGTTGATTTTGAAGATGAATCGTTTATAGACAAAGTAAGAAATATTTTCGGTTAAAAGTTGGAAAAGTGTCTGACAAACCGGCAGAAGTTCGCGCACGGACTTCTGCCTTTGAATTTGACCTTTCAACGGAAGTGCTGTCAAATATCAATACTTTAAGAATAATTTTTTTAATTATGTTAGAAAACAAAGTCGGAATGATTTTCGGTGTGGCGAACGGGCGTTCGATTGCTTGGGCGTGCGCCGAATCTTGTATGAAATCGGGCGCGAAACTCGCATTTACATATCAGGGCGAACGTCTGCAAAGAAATCTGGAAAAATTGACGAACGGTTTGGACGATACGCTTGTTTTGCCGTGCGATGTAACGAATCAAGCGGAAGTTGACGCGGCATTTGAAGCGGTCGGGGAAAAATTCGGCAAACTCGATTTTCTGATTCATTCGATTGCGTTTGCGCCGCGCGAAGCTCTCGAAGGCGAATTTTTGACAACGACGCGCGACGCATTTTTGACGGCAATGGAAATCAGCACATTTTCGCTGACGCAACTTTCTCTCGCCGCCGTTCCGCTGATGACCGACGGCGGAAGTATCGTTACGATGAGTTATTACGGCGCGGAAAAAGTCGTGATGAATTATAACGTGATGGGCGTTGCCAAAGCCGCGCTCGAAGCCTCGATGAGATATTTGGCGGCTGATCTCGGCAGACACAATATTCGCGTCAATGCAGTCAGCGCGGGACCGATTAACACACTTTCCGCACGCGGCGTAAAAAATATGGGAACGCTGCTCAATTACGTCGGCGAAAAATCGCCGCTCAAACGCAATGTCGAAGCGAAAGAAGTCGGTAACACCGCGCTTTTTCTCGTCAGCGATCTGTCGTCGGCGATTACGGGCGAAACGATCTACGTTGATTGCGGTTACAATATTATGGGAATTTAAGAAGTTTGCAGGAAGTTGCAGATAGTTACGGAAAGTTGCAGATAGTTGACAGAGTTTTAGGAAATTTTCCAATATAAAAAAAACTCAAATTCTTCCGACTCTGCAAACTTCCCGCAAACTATCTGCAACTTTCTGCAAACTATCTGTAAACTTTTTATGGCAGAAACAAAAGCAAACAAACCGAAAACAAATAAAAAACGAAAAGTATCTGAAAAACCGTATGTCGAGATGTTGGAAGCCGAACCGGAAACGGTCGAGGAAGCCAAAATACAGGAAGACTTACAGTTTTGGAAAATGACGGACGACGAAATTCTTCTGCGTTCGCCCGAACCGGACGATACATATAAAACGTCGGATTCGTGGCGCGTTTTCCGCATTATGGGCGAATTTGTCGGCGGATTTGACGATCTGGCGACGATCACGAAAGGCGTTTCGATCTTCGGTTCGGCGCGAACGACCGAAGATAACGAATTTTATCAAGCTGCCAGAGAAACCGGAAAACTTCTCGCCGAAGCCGGTTTTGAAGTCATCACGGGCGGCGGTCCGGGAATTATGGAAGCCGGAAATCGCGGCGCGTTCGAGGCGGGAAAAGTTTCCGTCGGCTGCAATATCGAACTTCCGTTCGAGCAACAGCCGAATCCGTATCAAAACAGATCGCTGTCATTTAAATATTTCTTTGTTCGCAAGACGATGTTCATCAAATATTCGAATGCGTATGTGATTTTTCCCGGCGGTTTCGGCACATTAGACGAACTTTTTGAAGCTCTGACGCTGATTCAAACGAGAAAAATCCGCAACTTTCCGGTCGTTTTATTCGGCTCTCAATACTGGCGCGGACTGCTTTCGTGGCTGACCTCGACGATGCTCAACGAGAAAAATATCAACGAACAAGATTTAGGTTTAATGCACCTGACCGATTCGCCGAAAGACGCGGTTGATTTTATTATCAAGGTTTGTAAAGCGAACGGAACGGTAAAGGAAACTGAGAAATAAGAATTAAAAAGTGAGAAGTGAAAATATGCTTGCTTCTCATTTCTCCAAATAATCTTTTATCCAATTTAAATAATCTCCAGAGACTTTTTCCGACGAAACGGCGACGATTTCAGTTGTGTCGTAACTGTGATTTTCTCTGATGAATTTTTCGAGTTCGTTAAATTTTTCTTCGAGAGTTTTTATCAAAAGCAGATGTTCGGAATCTGCGCGAATCTCACCTTTCCAGAAATAAAACGAGTTCATCTGCGGCAAAACCTGAACGCAGGCGGCGAGTTTTAATTCGATTATTTTACGCGCAAGCAATTCAGCTTCTTCACTATTTGGAGTTGTTGTAAAAACTATCAGCATTTAATATGTAAAAGCTAAAAAGTGAAAAAATTTTAGAAATAAAATTCGTAAAACTTTTTCACTTTTTCACTTTTTACCTTTAATTCGTCGCCTGTTTGTTCATCAAATCCTGATATTCGCCGCTTTCGACAAACTTCAAAATTTCGGAAACGCGCCAGATCGGAAACGGATGCGAAAGTCCCGCACTTAAAATATCTGCCCAAAAACGGTCGAGTTTTTTCTCGTCGTAATTTTTCTGAAACTCACGCGCCTGATCCAAAAACTGATCGTAATCAATTTTCGAGGCGAATGTTCCGCCGGCGAGTTTCATCATCGTCGTGCCGATGACGTGCGGATTTTGTGTTACTAAAAGTGCGGCGCGGTCGCAGGAAAGTTCGGCGCGGCGCATCCACGCCATTAACGCTCCGCGCATCGAAGCCGTCAAAAGGTCTTTGATAATTCCGGCAACGGGCAGCGAACCGAGCGGGACGCTTGCCAGAGCCAAAATCAATTGCGCCGCTGTTAAATACAGAACGTGTTCGGCGTGAATATGTCCGACTTCGTGCGCGATGACGGCGAGAGTTTCTTCGTCGTTCAGTCTTTCGAGCAAGCCGGAATGCAGCACGATAATCGGTTTATCAACGCCGCCCGTAAAAGCATTGACAATCGGATTTTGCTGAATAAACAAATCCGGCATATCAACGCCGAGCGTCGTGCAGACGACTTGCAGTTTCGCGTGCAGATCGGGACATTGGAGAGGCGTAACCTTGACCGCGCTCGCCATAAACGTCACGCGAATCGCCGATTCGCCCGTAATCTTCAAAAGCTGTTTGAGAGCAGTATCGATTCCCGGAATCGCGCGCAACGCGGCGAGAGCTTTCGAATCCGACGGGTGAATGTAATCGTGTTTATTTAAATGTGCAAATTTGACGTGCGGTTCGTCCGAGAGCGGCAGCTTACAGCGACCGCATTTTGCTTCGCCGTTGGCGTAGTCGTCACGAACCGTGTTTTTTTGTCCGCAGTAACGACAGCGAACATAATTTTCTTCCGCACTCGCGGCTGTTGAACCTTTTTTTGCCATAATCTAAGTTTAGTTTACCAATCCGATGTTTATCAAATGCAAATATCTGATGAGATAAACGCCGGAAAGTTGTAAAAAGTTTTATTTCAAAACGAGCGCGAAATCAATTTGAAAAACTATCTTGAAACTCCGGCAGGATAAATTTCGGCAACTCTTAAAATTCCGCATTTGTTTATCAATTTTCCTTATATTAATCGTATGAATAAAATTTACATTTATTAGAAGTTTCACAAAGTTCGTTTTCTGATTTGTGTGTTTAATTATTGTCTTTACCGCTCATCTGCGGAGTTTATGCAATATACGGAGAAAAAACTCCATAAAATCTTGCGTGTTTTCGGTGTGCAATTTATTGTCTGTTCGATATATTTCAATCAATTTTTTTTGGGACGGTAATTAGAGTCAATCTTATAAAAAGTTTCTTGACACGAACGGATTAAACATATATTATTTGGTTTAACGGTGTTTGCCAGCCGTGTTTTAGTTTTCCCTCACACAGTATATTTTGCTGTAATCACTTCAAAAACGCCCTCTTAATTTGGACGGAAAAAGAGAATATATAAATAAATGTCAGCCAAACTCGGAGAGATTCTTGTCCGCGAAAGCCTAATTACCTCGCAGCAACTGCGCGAGGCGTTAGACTATCAACGCACCAACGGCGGACGTTTGGGATCGAATTTAGTAAAACTCGGAATTATTTCCGACGACGTAATAACCGCCGTTTTATCTCGGCAATACGGCGTTCCGTCAATTAATCTGGAACTTTTTCAGATTGATGAAGAAACTATTAAATTGATTTCCCAAGATGTCGCGCTCAAATACGCCGTGTTGCCGATTTCCAAAGTCGGCGCGACTTTGACATTGGCGATGGCTGATCCGACCAATGTTTTTGCGATGGACGACATCAAGTTTATGACCGGCTTGAATGTCGAACCCGTAGTTGCGTCGGAAACTTCGATTATGGCTTCGGTCGCCAAGTATTATGCGGCTACCAAACAGCTTGAACTCGTCGGAACTGCTCTCAACGGGTTTGAAAAAGTTGCTCCGAAAACAGTAAAAAACGGCAATGGAAACGGTGCAAACAATCCGATTAACCAAAGACTTGTCGAATCCGATCTAACCGTTTCGCTCGATGTTTTCGATTTCGAGAATTCGGATTCCGCCGATCTGGAAGTTTTAGAAGATAACGAAGAAATTGATCTGGCGATGCTTGCCAAAGCGAGCGAAGATGCGCCGGTCGTTCGTTTGGTTAATGTTCTTTTGGTTGACAGTCTGCGGCGCGGCGCATCGGACATACACGTCGAGCCGTATGAAAAAGATTTCCGCATTCGTTTTCGTATTGACGGCGTTTTATATGACGTAATGCACCCGCCGATGAAGATGCGCGATGCGCTGATCTCGCGTCTGAAAATTATGTCGAAACTCGACATTTCGGAAAAACGTCTGCCGCAGGACGGACGCATAAAAATCAAAGTAAAAATTGACAATCGCTCGCGCGAACTGGATTTCCGCGTTTCAACTTTGCCGACTCTGTTCGGCGAAAAGATCGTGCTTCGTCTTTTGGACAAAGATAAACTGATGCTCGATATGACCAAACTCGGTTTTGAACAAGAGAGTTTGGATATGTTCCAGCGCAATATTATGAAACCCTACGGGATGGTTCTCGTCACGGGTCCGACCGGTTCGGGAAAAACGAACACGCTCTATTCGGCTCTTCAAACATTAAATACGACGGAAACTAATATTATGACGGCGGAAGACCCGGTCGAGTTTAACCTGCCGGGAATCAATCAGGTGCAGATGAAGGAACAGATCGGTTTGAACTTTGCCGCCGCGCTTCGTTCTTTTCTTCGTCAGGATCCTAATATCGTTCTCGTCGGCGAAATCCGCGACTTTGAAACGGCGGAAATTGCCATCAAAGCTGCGCTGACCGGTCACTTGGTTTTATCAACTCTACACACGAACGACGCGCCTTCGACAATTTCCCGTATGGTCAATATGGGAATCGAACCTTTTTTGGTGGCGACTTCGGTAAATATCATTCAGGCGCAGAGACTTATTCGCCGCATTTGTAAAGACTGCAAAGAAGAAGTAAAAATTCCGGTCGAAGCGTTAGTCGAAATCGGTTTTTCGGAAGAAGAAGCTCCGACCATCAAATCCTATAAAGGAAAAGGATGCACGGTATGTAACGGAACCGGCTATAAAGGTAGAGTCGGTCTATATGAAGTGATGGAAATCACGGACGAACTCCGCGAACTTATCATTATCGGCGCGAGCGCGATTGAACTCAGAAAAAGAGCCGTCGAACTCGGAATGATAACTTTGCGCGGATCAGGACTTTATAAATTGCGGGACGGAATAACAACAATTGAAGAAGTGGTTAAGGAAACGGTTTTGTAACAAAAGGAGGTAGTATGTTGCGAGCAGTAGTTTTATCAATGGCTTTGTTTATCGGATTAGGTGCTTTGATACCTTTGGCAACCGATTATGCAGAAGCCGGACAAAAGAAACAGCGAAAATCAAAAAAAAGGAGTGTAAAAAAATATTCGAAAGCGTGGTGGCGGGCTTATCGCGCTCGTAAGAAAAATGATCCTTCACTTGCCAAACGCAAAACGGCAATGCGTTTAAGACAAATACGTCTGGCAAATGAAAGACAACAAGAAATTGCAAAAAACGGCGGGAAATGGGTGAAAATCACGACTTGGAACGGTGAAAACTGGGTTTCGAGAAATGAATGGATCGCCATTACCTCCGAAACGCCGACAGTTGCCATTCCTGATTCGGTGGCGGTCAAATCTGAAAATTCAAGAGAAGATTCATCTGCCGTCTCGAAAGTTCGCCGTTCGAGACGAATAAACGAAAATCCGAATGCCGAAGCGCAGTTTAAAGTTACGAGCAAAACAGGCGAAGAACTCGGTTCGGCTTCGATCACGGTGGTCGGTGCGGCAACCGGCGAAGATCGTGACAGCGGACGCTACAAGACGCTGTCCGGCGTTTCGACAAGTTCGCTGCGAAGAACTGTAATTGACCAGATGATTAAAGAAAACGGCTGGGTAGTTAATGATTATCAAAAAGAAGTCGGCGGCAGAAAAGTTTACGTCGTCGTCGCCCAATCTCCCGGTTTAGGCGGACAGACGCAATCGCGGATGTTCTATTTTACCGAAGTTGACGGGCGCATTTACAGTGTGGCAACCAATTCTCCGGCTGAAAAGTCGGGGCAAATTGCCGACGAATCGGAAAAAATAGTCAATGTGCTTCAAAACCGAAGTCGCACGATGCAAGCCGGTTTGAGATAACTTTACAAAAAATTCGAGAGTCAAAAAACTAAAAATTTTTGACTCTCGTCTCACAATTCACCTTTCTGCCTAATTAAAAATATGATTTCTGAACAACAACAACCGATGACGGATATGCCTGTTACATTGCCCGATCTTTTAAGAAAAATGACCGATTTGGGCGGCTCTGATTTACATCTGACGACTAATTCGCCGCCGCAAGTTCGCGTTCACGGGCATCTGAGTGCGCTTCCGGGTTATCGCGCGATGACACCGGCGGAAACGAAAAGTCTTGCCTATTCGGTTTTGACCGACGCACAGAAACATCGTTTCGAGGAAAATCTCGAACTCGATTTTTCATTCGGTTTAAAGGGAATGTCGCGTTTTCGTGCTAATTTATTTAATCAGAAAGGCGCGGTCGGTGCGGTTTTTCGTGCGATTCCGTATGAAATAAAATCATTTGAAGCTCTCGGACTTCCGCCCGTCGTCAAAGATTTATGCAACAAACCACGCGGACTGATTCTTGTTACAGGACCGACGGGTTCTGGTAAGTCAACAACGCTCGCCGCGATGGTTGACAAAATTAATCAAGAACGTCACGACCATATTTTAACTATCGAAGACCCGATAGAATTTCTGCACAATCACAAGAATTGCCTCGTCAATCAGCGCGAAGTAAACTCCGACACACACGGTTTTGCCGACGCACTTCGCACCGCGCTTCGCCAAGACCCGGACGTTGTTCTCGTCGGCGAAATGCGCGATCTCGAAACCATCGAAATGGCTCTTCGCATCGCTGAAACAGGTCACTTGACTTTTGCCACGCTGCACACCAATTCAGCCTCTTCGACGATTAATCGTATTATTGACGTTTTTCCCGCCGGACAGCAATCGCAGATTCGCACACAACTTTCACTCGTTCTCGAAGGAATTATGTGTCAGACTCTTCTGCCGAAGGCATCGGGCGACGGACGCGCAATGGCACTCGAAATTTTAATCCCGAATTCGGCGATTAGAAATCTGATCCGCGAAGACAAGATTCACCAGATCTATTCGATGATGCAGACCGGACAGGACAAATACGGAATGCAGACGTTTAACCAATCGCTTGCCACACTTTATCAAAAACGCCTGATTTCACTCGATGCGGCGATGCAGCGTTCGTCAAACGCCGATGAACTCAAAGAATTGATTGATCGCGGTTCGGGACTTAATCAAACATACGGCGGCAAAGTCAAACCCGGAATGAATGCAAGTCCGTATGCCCAAGGTCGCCCAATCGGTCAACGTCCGCCGGTTCGTTAGAAATTAAAAATTCAAAATTAAAAGTTAAAAAATTCGGATAATTATTTTTCATTTTTAATTTTTAATGTTTATCAAATTGTTAGGAGCAACAAAAAGTAATGCCGACATATACATACAAAGGTCGTAACCGCTTAAATGAAATGGTTTCCGGCGAGAAAACCGCCGCTACACAGGACGAACTCCGCGCTCTTTTGCGCCGCGAACAGATCGTTTTAACGCACGCATCGGAAAAAGGACGCGAGATCAGCATTCCGAAACTCGGTAAAAAGAAAAAGGTCGGTGCAAAAGAATTAGCGGTTTTCACGCGCCAGTTTTCGGTAATGATTGATGCCGGTTTGCCGCTCGTCCAATGTATAGACATCTTGGCTGAACAACAGTCGAATACCCATTTCAAAGAAGTTTTGCATCAGGTTCGCCAGAATGTCGAGGAAGGCTCGACGCTCTCGGCTTCTCTCGAAAAGCATCCGAAAGTTTTCGACAATCTCTATACTCATATGGTCGAAGCGGGCGAAATCGGTGGTGTGCTTGATTTGATCTTGCAGCGTCTGGCGACCTTAATCGAAAAAGTCGTCAAGTTAAAACGCAGCATCGTTTCGGCTTCGATCTATCCGGCGGCGGTCATTTTCGTCGCAGTTGCGGCAATCGCCGTGATTATGGTCGTCGTCATACCTCAATTTGAACAGATATTCTTAGGTTTACTCGGACCGGGCGAAGCACTTCCGCTTCCGACGCGAATCGTTATGGGAATCAGTGGTTTCCTGGCAGGTTGGGGCGGATTAGCCCTTTTAGCTATGTTGATCGGCGGCTCGATCGGTATAAAATTTTATTATGCAACGCCGAAAGGTCGTTGGGTAATTGACAGTCTTTTATTGAAACTCCCGATTTTCGGTGCGCTTTTGCGAAAAATCGCCGTCGCGCGTTTTTCGAGAATTTTGTCAACACTTCTTTCGTCAGGTGTGCCGATTCTCCAATCGCTCGACATTACGGCTAAAACCGCCGGAAACATTGTCGTCGAAGACGCGATTTTAAAAGTTCGCGCCGGAGTCGAACGCGGCGAAAGTTTCGTCGAACCTTTAAAAGCGACGGAAGTTTTCCCGGAAATGGTCGGTCAAATGGTCGGTGTCGGCGAACAAACAGGTGCTTTAGACGCGATGCTCGGAAAAATCGCTGATTTCTACGAAGACGAAGTTGACACGGCAATCGCCGATATTCTATCAATGATCGAACCTTTACTCATCGCCTTCCTAGGTATCACAATCGGTTCCATCGTAATTTCAATGTATCTACCGCTGTTTACTCTTATCGGCAAACTCTCCGGCGGCGCAAAGTAACCTTAATTGTCGATGTCGAAGGCTAATAAAGTTGGAAACTAGGGAATAAGTTGAAAACTAAAATCAACATTTTTTAACAGGAAATGAGCCTTTCAAAATGAAAAAGTCAATGAAATCAATACTGAAGAGCGAAAATTCTTTAACTATGTTAAACACAGTTCCCAACTTTATTAGCCTAAAATGCCAGATTTTGATGTTGAAAAGTGGCACAAACAAATGCCGGTTTCCAAATTTAACTTGAAAACTAGAAATTGGCTCTACCTAGAATCAACAACTTACGAGCGATTTAGTTCCCAACTTTATTAGCTCAACATAGTCGATTGTCGAAGGACAATGAAGTTGGAAACAAGACAATAAAGTTGGAAACAACATTTTCATTCATTTAAAAAAGAAAGGAGCATTTTTAAAGAAGACAAGGAGCATTTTTACAAAAATGCTCCTTTCTTTTTTCCTTTCTTTCAATTTATAACTAAATTTTATTACCGGCTTTCATTGTTGAAGAATAGTAAAGTTTCAAACCGAATAAAACATTGATAAACAAATACTGATGCCGACCGATTCGGTTCAGCAATTCGTTTCAAAAAAAAGCAAATTTATTTGCAAATGCTTTTCTTCCTTTCAAGAATTTTCGTTGATGTTTATTGAATCAATTGATTCAATTGATTCAGTCGTTTCAAGGTTTTCGTTATTTCCGTTTGTATCTTCAAAGAGCATTTTGAAGTTTCATTGACTATTCCCGCCTGATTGATCAGTTGATTTCTGGTCGGTATCTTCTTCTGCCGTAAATATTCCGTTTCCGCTTTTCTCAGTTTTCTGACCATAAAGTCCTCAAATGTTTCCAGATTCTCGTTGATCAGTTTCGCCGTCTGCGGCAGTTTGTGGTGGTTTAATTAACAGGACACGAAACTCTCTGTAAAATGAGAATATGTGGAGAAAATACGATAATGAATTTAAGCGGCAAGCCGTCAAAAAAGTGATCGATGGACAATCGGTAGTGTCGGTGGCGCAGGAATTAGGGGTTAACGAATCGCTGATTCATAAGTGGAAGCGAGCGGCTTTCGATAACGGCAACGGTGTTCAATCAGGGAGCGAGTTAAAGGAAACACAGGAACTCAAGAAACGGATTCGAGAGTTGGAAATGGAGAACGAAATCTTAAGCGACCCGCTTCACGGTATCTTCGGGCGCGGAAGTTAGCGCGGTATCAGTTCATTGAAAGCCAAAAGAGTTTGTATCCGATTCGAGTTTTATGCCGGGTGATGAAGGTGCAGCGGTCGGCTTATTACGCATATGCCGGTCGGAAAACTTTTCGGCAAAACGATTACGCTGCACGAATTAAGGAATGTTTTGACCTGAACTGCCGCCGCTACGGATCACGCCGGATTGCGGTGAGCTTAAAGATCGGACGTTCCACCGTCCAAAAGATCATGCGGCGCGAGAATTTACGGGCGATTCAACCACGCTCATTCAAACCGCAAACGACTGATTCCAAGCACGGTTTGCCGGTTTGTGCGAACTTTTTGCAAGATAGAGCGAACGCTCCGACCGGTCAGGGTGAAGTTCCGGTCGGCGACATTACCATCTTCGTCTGCGAGATGGCACGTTTTGTTATTTGGCGTGTCTGCAAGACAAATTCACGCGCCGGATTGCCTCGTGGAAAGTGGCGGAGCGGATGACGGCGCAGCTTGTCATTGACGTTTTTCAGCAAGCACGCAGACGAGGTTTGATCAAACGAAATGCGATTATTCATAGCGATCAAGGCAGCCGATATGCGGCGGTTGAATATCGGAGATTGCTTTATATCGGTGGCTTTCGCCAATCAATGAGTCGGAAGGGTAATTGTTACGACAACGCGCAAGCAGAAAGTTTCTTTTCGCGCTTCAAGGCGGAATCGGTCGAAGGCGGCATTTTTGAATCGGTCGAAGATGCCAGATCAGAGGTCTTTAGCTACATCGAAGGCTATTACAATCGAATCAGACTTCATTCGGGCATAGGTTACAAAAGTCCGATACAATTTGAAAATGAGTTAAAAATCAAAAATACAAGGAGCAAAGAGAGTTTTGTGTCCTGAATAACTTGGGTTTTCGAGCCTGTAAAAGATTCTGTGTAACTGCGTTTTTTACATATATGGAGCAAGCTGCTCCGCGAACTCGATGGCGAAGCGGTTCATCGCCTGTTTCCAATTTTGGATCGGCATCGTCCATTTTTCGGCGGCAGTTTGCGTTGCCAGATAGACGACCTTCAAGGCGGATTCGTCAGTCGGGAAAACTTTTCGCTTTTTCGCCCGCTTTCCTGATCACCGAATTTAACGATTCAATCGCATTGGTCGTGTAAATAGCTTTGCGGATTTCTTCGGGAAAGTCGAAAATCGTCCGCAAATCGAGCCAGCGATTTTCCCACGATTGCGCTATTTTCGGATATTTTTCATCCCACTTTTCACCGAATTTCACTAATTCTTCGAGAGCTTCGTCTTCGGCTGCCGAACGATAAATGCTTTTCAAGTCGGCAGTTACCGCTTTGTAATCTTTCCACGAAACATATTTGAGCGAGTTTCTCACTTGATGAATAATGCACAACTGCACTCTTGCTTCTGGATAAACAACTTCAATCGCTTCGGGAAATCCGCTCAAGCCGTCAACACACGCAATCAGAATCTGCTCGAGTCCACGATTTTTCAATTCCGTTAAGACTGAAAGCCAAAACTTTGCGCCCTCATTCTCGGAAATCCACATTCCCGACAACTCTTTCTGCCCGTCTAAATTCACGCCCAACGCCAAATACACCGATTTCTTGATAACCCGTTTATCCTGCCGAAACTTCAAGACGATGCAATCGAGATAGACTATCGGATAAACTTCGTCGAGCGGGCGCATCTGCCATTCCTTAACTTGTTCGATCACCGCATTGGTAACTTGCGAAACAAGTCCGGCTGAAACTTCCGCCCCATACATCTCTTCAAATACCTCGACAATATCACGCGTCGAAAGTCCTTTGGCATACAAACACAGAATCTGTTCGTCCATTGCCGTAATCCGCATCTGTCCTTTTTTGACAATCTCCGGCTCGAATGTTCCCAGCCGGTCGCGCGGCGTTTCAATCAAAACTTCGCCGTGTGTGCCTTTCAAAATCTTCGGCGAATTGCCGTTGCGAGAATTCCCGCTGTGATGTCCGAGAGCCGAATGCGGCGGATAACCGAGATGGTTTTCCATCTCCGCAGAAAGTGCCGCTTCCACCGTCAATTTCACCAACCTGGCGGACAAAGCACTCAAATCTTCACCCGTTTTTATATCCTGCGCCAGTTCACCGGCTAAAAGTTTCAATCTCTCTTCTTGTTTACTGTTCATTTTTACCTCACTATTTTAGGTTGATTTTTAATGAACAGTTACACAATCTTTTTTACAATTTCAATCATCTTCTAAGTACAGGACAGTAGATTAGCTAACAAATTGAATTCTCTGCATTTATCCGGCAAATGCAGGTTCAGCAACAGATTTTGTAAATGATCGAGTCCGCTTCTGAAAATGCTTCGCTCAAAACGATTATTGTTCTTCACTTTGCGCGGCTTTCCCCGCAACCTGATTTCGCCCGTTTTGACTGCCGGACAAAATGCGATACTCGACAGAAAAGTTAATCGCTCGATCCGTGTGCGGCGCGTCAAATGCGTTTCCTCAAAATTAAATCCGCGACTCTTCAAACACCCGAAGAGCGTTTCGATCTGCCATCTTTTGGCATACTCCGCCAGCACATCGGCTTCGACCTCTTTGGTCGCACAAATCAAATACTCGCTCTCCGACAAGCGCATCACGCTGACCGCCATCGGATAACCCGAAACTTGCAGTTTGCGCTTAATCCCGAGTTTCGTTAGCACTGTTTGTTCGACGCACAACTGCTTGAACGCCACGCCGTTTGCCAGATGGCTTTTCTTCAGGCGCAGACAAAAGTCCACCTCGTTTTCAAACAAATAAGCGAACATCTCACGGCTGGCAAATTCGCGGTCGCCGAAGACCTTTCCGATTCGCTCTACGCCGAGCCGGGCGACTGTTTCGCGCAACACGACGACGTGTTTTTTGCCGCTTACCACACCTTTCTTTGAAAATACTTTCCACCCGACCGGAATCGCCGCTCCCCGATGCCACACGCTGACCATCAAAATATTGATCCACCGTGCGCCGAACTTCCATTCCGTCCGATCAATCACCAAATCCAGTTTGCCCGTGATACCGAGCAACTCCAACTGAAACCGTGCAAACCCCGAAGTGCGCCACCGAAATGATTTCAAAAACCGCTGAATCTGTTTGTAACCGGACTCGGGCTTGACGCTCGTTTCCAACGAGTTGGCAATGACCACCGGATTCGAGGAGCGCATTTTCAAAAAACTGCTCACCAACTGCCCGATCAACTTGATTGCGTGACGGCTTGCTTGTATCTTTTCTCTTATCGCTGCTTGAACAGCGAAATGGGCTTGTTTTTTGTTTTTGTTCACGCATAAATCATATCAACAAGCCCGCTTTTCTTTTTACTGTCCTGTGCTTAGAATCATCTTATAAAAACTGCTAAACGAGCCGATATGGAGTTAGAAGCGGATGAGTTTGCTGGTCAAATTTTAGCAAAATTAGGAGCAAGTTTGTCTGCTACAAAGTCTGCTTTTCAGGCTTGGATTAAAGATGACAAAGTTTATTTAGAAGCGGGTATCAAGGACTATCCGCTTCCCATCGAAAGATTGCGAGCTGTTGAGAAAGGTTGGAATAGAATAGAGGCGCAATCATAAGTCAATAAATTTTTAGTAGCTTTCATTAAAGGAAAAAAGTGTTTGTTAAAAATTACCGGCAGATACTTTTCCCTTTTACATTTTTTGAATCGGCATTTTGCAATTTGATAAAGGCGTTTGGAATAGATAACCTAAAAGTTATTTTTTTATTAATGGAAATTTTATATTGTGAGCAATAAACCGACACCGAACGCGAGTTATAGTTTGACTCTGCGCGTAAAAATACATAATCAACCCGGAAAACTGGGCGAAATCACGACCGCTATCGGCAAAGCGAACGGCGACATCGAAGCCGTTGACATCGTTTCGGTCGGCAAAGATTTCCTGATCCGCGATATTACGGTCAACGCCGCCTCGGAACAGCACGATGAGGAAATAATCCGCGCCGTCAGCAATATAGACGGCGTAGAAGTCGCCAACGTCTCGGACAGAACTTTTCTGATGCACCTCGGCGGCAAGATCGAAACCGTTTCGAAAATGCCTCTGAAAACGCGCTCCGATCTTTCGATGGCATATACGCCGGGCGTGGCGCGCGTCTGCACGGCAATCGCCCGCGATCCCGAAAAAGTATTCAATCTGACGATCAAGAAAAACACCGTCGCCGTTATTTCCGACGGCACGGCGGTTCTCGGCTTGGGCGACATCGGACCGGCGGCGGCGATGCCCGTGATGGAAGGAAAATGTCAATTATTCAAAGAATTCGGCGGCGTTGATGCGTTTCCAATTTGTCTGAATACGAAAGACCCGCACGAGATAATCGAGACGGTCAAAAATATTTCCGTTGCCTTCGGCGGAATAAATCTCGAAGATATTTCCGCGCCGCGCTGTTTCGAGATCGAAGATCGTTTGAAAGAAGAACTCGACATTCCGGTTTTTCACGACGACCAACACGGAACAGCCGTCGTGGTTCTCGCCGCTTTAATAAACGCGCTGAAAATTGTCGGCAAAAAAATGGATGAAATAAAAGTCGTCGTCAACGGTGTCGGTGCGGCTGGCGTTGCGTGTTCTAAGATCGTGATGGCGGCTGGCGTAAAAAACATCATCGGCTGCGATCAAACAGGCGCGATTTACGAAGGTCGCACGGAAAATATGAATTGGGTAAAAGATTGGTATGGCAGAAATACAAATACAGCCAAGGAAAAAGGCTCGATTCACGATGTTATCAAAGGTGCGGATGTGTTTTTCGGACTTTCCGCTCCGGGCGTGATTGACGAAAATGATTTAAAAAATATGGCGAAAGACCCGATCATTTTTGCGATGGCAAATCCGGTTCCCGAAATTATGCCCGAAGACGCGGCGGGTCACGTTGCGGTAATGGCGACAGGACGTTCCGATTATCCCAATCAAATTAATAACGTCCTGTGTTTTCCCGGCATCTTTCGCGGCGCGTTAAACTGTCGCGCTTCGCGGATCAACGAAGCGATGAAACTCGCCGCCGCCAATGCCATCGCCGGAATAATCGGTGAAGACGAACTTCATCCCGATTATATAATTCCGTCGGTTTTCGACCGCAGAGTCGGTGAAGCCGTCGCCAAAGAAGTCGAAGAAGCGGCTTATTCGACCGGTATTGCGCGGCGCGAAAGAGCAACGACCGATTCAGAGTTTTAATAAAACTTAGACGACAATCATAGAAAAAAACAAAACAGCGGTGAAATTTCAGCCGCCGTTTCGTTTTTAATTTTTATAATCAAAATAATCCGTAAAATCATTTCGCGGGACATTTTCAATAGACCTCTTGCATAAGTAATTTAATGACCGATTTCGTAATTATACAATCCGGCGATCAAGTTGAACCGCAGTCCAAATCGGCGGCGGCGGTTGCGATACCGCTCCGAGATGATGCGAAAGATTTTCAAATGCCGAATCACGTTCTCGACCAGTATTCGTTGCCGCGACAACTCGCGGTTGGCGCGCCGCGCGGCGGCACTCAACTGACCGCCTTTCGGCTTTTTAGTCGGCGTTTGCGAGTTCTTGTGTTCCTTGTGCAAACCTTGATAACCGGAATCGGCGAGCAGAGAAATGTTTTCGGCAAGCGCAAATTTCGTGTCCTTGAACAGCGCAAAATCGTGCGTTTTGCCCGTCGCCTGTTTGGTGCAAATGACTTTTCGCCGCTCCTTCTCGATGACAATCTGCGTTTTTATCGTGTGTCGTTTTTTCTTGCCCGAATAGTATCGCTTTTGTTTTTTTTCGGACGCTCGATTGATGTTTCCGTCACATCAACGATGACAAACTCAAAAGTATTCTCGCTCTCCTGCAGAGCTTTCTTGCCCGGCAATCTTAAATCCGCGCAATGCTTGAGCAAGTTTTCGATCTTGACAATGGTGCGCGAAACCGTCGCTTCCGATAACTGCCAACGCTTGGCAATATGGAACTGCGTCGGATATTCGCGCCAATATTCGAGCGTCAACAAAACCTGGTCTTCAACCGATAACCGGCAAGGTCTGCCCGACTTTTTATGCACTCGTGTTCGCTGCTCTCGGACAAACTCACAAAGTTTGGCAAAGGTGTCGGGTTTGACACCGCAATATCGTTTGAAAAGTTCAGGCGAAAGCGATTTAATTTGTTCAAAACTCATCAGATTATTGATGAGCGAAAATGCTTTCATTGTCAAATAACTTATGCAAGAGGTCTAATAAATAATCAATCAGATATTAATAGTAATAATTCAAGAGATAATAATTCAAATCTACAGGAAGTCACTTTTAACTATGAAGAAAATAAGCGTTATGCGATTGGCAACGGTAAATATGAATTTATAACCTCATGGTCTGAATGTAACTATGACTGCATATATTCGATGTCTGACTATATAGATAAAATCGCTAACAGTAAGTTGACCGATTTTGAAGATATCTCTGACATTACTGCTTATGATATGTCTTCCAGAGTCAGAAAAGCAGAAGTAAATGAGATATTAGTGCTTAGGAACAAATCCGGCTATTATGCTCTGATTCAAGTTCTTAAAATTAATAAAGATAAAAATTTAGTTACTGTGAGATATAGAATAATTTCTGAAAAACTTAAGTCAACTTGGCAACCCGAGCCGGAAAAATATATTTCTCGAAATAAGTCAGGTAAAGTTAAGTTTGATTTTAGTGACAATAACGGAAGATTTATTATCGGGAATGGCGAATATGAATTTATTACTCGTTGGGGAGGAAGAGGTTTTCGGAAGATTTACCTGTTGGATGATGATATAAAATCTATAGCCCTTTTAAATGGCACCAAAGTAATAAAGAATTTGAGTGAAATTCAAAATTTGGCTAAAGTAAATAGAGTTGCTGACTTAAGTGTCGGTAACAGGGCTGTTTTGGAAAATTCAAATGGGAAATTCGCAATAATTAAAATAATTGAAGCAAATACCGAAGGATATTCTTCTGATAAAGATGAGGTGGTTTTTGAGTATGAGATTCTTTATTGAAATTTAAATAAAAATGAATAAAGCATACCTTTGCCGCGAGTGAAATAAAGCATACGTCTGCCAAAACGGCAAAGGTATGCTTTATTTTTCAAATTACTCCTAATTAAACCTTTGCATAAGTCAATCCGGTTTGTCCCTGATATTTGCCGCCACGGTCGGAGTAAGAAACGGCGCAGTCTTCATCGGATTCGAAGAATAGAATTTGTCCGATTCCTTCATTGACATAGACGCGCAAAGGAAGATTTGCCAGATTTGCGATTTCGACGACGAGGCGACCTTCCCAACCGGCTTCGAGCGGCGTTGCGTTGACGAGCAAACCGGCTCTTGCGTAAGTTGATTTGCCGATTGCCAAGCCGGTCACACGACGCGGCATTTTAAAGGTTTCGACCGTTACGCCCAAACCGTAATGATGCGGCGGCAGAAGATAATACTTCGCACCGTCTTCGGCGGTTCTGACGGAAGGTTCGATCAATGAGGCTTCATCAAATTTTTTCGGATCAATTTCCAATCCGCGAATCGGCGAGAAAACGCGAAAGCCGTCGTCCGCCAGACGCATATCGTAACCGTAGCTCGAACAACCTGCGCTGATTATTTTATTGCCGCCGGTTTCTCTGACGAGTTCAGGCAGGAAAGGCGTAATCATTTGATGTTCTTCAGCCATTTTGCGAAGCCAAAGGTCTGATTTGATAGTCATAAAAATTCTTTAAAAATAAATAACGGAAAGTTTTAGAAATGATAATCTAACACTTTCCGCCGAAAAAATTCAAAAGTTGAAATTATTTTCAAACTTTAATTTTGCGCTTTCTCGGTTTTGAATTCGGATAAATTCAAACTTCCGTCTCCGACTGTAAATTTTAACGTCACGCCGCCGTTTCCGGCTTTGGCGGTCATTTGTTTTTCAGAAAACTTGGTGCGGTCGCGCGGTTTTAAAAAGTCATAACCGTTTTCGATTTTCCCGTTTCGCAAAACCGTTGCATCGAGATTGGCATTAAAATTGAGCGGCAGAAAAACATTTATCGTGCCGCTGGCAAGTTGGACGGTTGTGCCGCGTCCGCGCCAACTGCGTGTCGGAATTATCACGTCAACAGTTCCGTTTCCGACCGTCGCATCCAACATTCCGCCGACGAGATTAAATTTTGCGTTCGATTCGATCAGATTGATACGCATCGCGCCTTCGATGCCGGACAAATCGAAATCTCCTTTGCCGCCGTTGATTTCGAGATCGGTGTAGAAGGGAACTTTGATTTTGTAGTCAATCCGAAACGGCGTTTCGAGCAGATATTTCGGGAATTTTTTGTCGAGTTTCTTGACGTATTTTTTGTCGTTCGTGCCGACGCTGATAATGCGGACATTGCCGAACGAATCGTCAATGATAAAACCGTTGACTTTTGAAAGCAGGGCTAAATCAGCTTCGGTCGCAGCTTCGTTGGTGATTTCGGCGGAAATCTCGACTTCATTGTTTTTCCAGCCTTCGATTGAAATCGAGCCGTTCGGTGCGCCGATGACGGAAACCGTTCCGCCGACTCCGAATTCGATTTTCTCGTTTTTGTAATCGGTTCGTTTGAGCAGCGGTTTTGTTTGTGCAAACGTCAGAATCGAAAGACTCGAAAACAATAAGACAAATAAAAAGAGTCTAAAAAAAATAGTGATTTTCATTTTTGTTTGAAAAGGAGAAATGAATTGAGGGAAAAAAAAGACTTTTCAAATTAAAAGCCGATAAATCTTAACCTTTAATTATTCGATAAGTCAAAAAAAATTATCTACCTTCTGATAAATGCGATACTGCCGCGCTGATTCGTGACGGTAATGCTCGCGCTGCCGTCGCCGAGTTTGCCGACGACGCGGCGACCGTCACTGACGAAATTCAAACTGCCGCCGGAAAAATCGCCGAGTTGAATACTGCGCGTCGAAGGTGCGGTTGCGACGAGCCGAAAAGACGAATTAAAAGGAATGCGAAGATTGATGTTTCCTTTCATCGAGGTAAAACGATACGCGCCTTCGCGCTGGATGTCGCCGTCGTAAAAAATATCGCCGATGACGTTTTCCGCCGACACCGCTCCGGCATAAATATTTGTCAGAGTTATATCTCCTTCGGTCGAAATATGTGCGCGGACGAGTCCGCCGCGAATATTTGAAACGCTGAGATTTCCGATTCTCGTTTCGATGTCAACCGAAGACGAATACGGAACTTTAACGATAAAATTGACATTGCCGACTTCATTTTTCCCTTGATTGTCTTTAACGACGTTGACGACAATCGTGCCGCTCAGATTTTGCGGCGAAATGATCGCCGACGGTGCTTCCATATACGCGGAAATCGAAACTTCGTCTCTGTCCCAACCTTCGACGACGACTGTTCCCGTGCGGTTGGTAAGCTGTAAACGGACGTTACGACTTGCCGGATAAATCTTTGAGAATTTTTTTTGCCCGAAAACGTCAAGCGATGCGGACGCGCAGAAAAAAACTACGCCAAAAAGCAATAGAAGCGTAGTTTTTTTGTTCGCTAAAAAGCCAAACAAATTGTAAAGTTGCAACCTCATTTCAATAAATCAACTATTATAATTCGGCAAATTCGCGCAGGAGTTCCATTTTCTCGTTCAAAGTCGAATCGAGCATTTCGCCCGAAAGTTCGTCCTGCGGATTATTTTCTAAAATATTATTATATTCAAAAACCGTCTTATCAATTTCTCTTAAATTGCGATCAAACGCATCGCGCATCTGCGCGTCCCACTGTGCGCGGCGGGTTTCGACGCGCTTGTTCCAATAATCAATCGCCGACAATCTTTCCTTAATGTGTCGTTCGCGCAATTCCTGCGGCGTTTCGACCAAACCGATTTTTCCGAGAAGCTTTTGAAAAATACTTCTCTCTGCCGGATTTGCCGCCAGATCGTCGGTCGGTGCGGAATAGTTCTGAATTCCGACAATCGTCAGCAGGGAACTTATCAAAGCTATTCCCATAAAAGCCGAAATCATCTGTGAAAAAGATAATTGACGGCTTTTGCCGAATCGTCCTCTTTTTTCCGGCACGGGTTCGGTTTCGATTTTATCTTTCTTGATCTCCGCCTGAACTTCCGATTCGATGATGTTGCTGATCCTGCACCAGAGAGCCTGCGGATTCGGCGGCAAGATTTCGTCAGCCGGAGTTTCGCCGCAAAATTCGAGAATCGAAGCGAAATCTTCGCAGACTTTCGCGCATTCGGCGCAAATTGTCAGATGCGTCTGGATGTTTAACGAATCTGTTTTATTCAGTTCGTTATCCAGAAAAGCACTCATCAATTCTTGACATTGTTCACAATTCATCTCGAATTTCCACTTAAACTAAAATTGTATTTTTGAAAAATTATTCCGCCAAAATTTACTAATCCGTTTCAAAAGGATTTTGAATAAATAGATTGTTAAGACAATGTAAAAGTTGCCTTACAAAAAATTACAATTTAATTTTTCGCTTCGTTTTGCTTAACGATCAAACCGCGCAGTTTGAGACGCGCTTTGTGTAGTTGCGATTTTGAAGTGCCGACGGAAATTCCCATAATTCGCGCCACTTCTTCGTGTTCGTAACCTTCGATGTCGTGGAGAACGAAAACCGAGCGATAGCCGTTCGGCAATTCGGCAATCGCGTTATTGATTGCGATGCGGTCAACAATCGGCATTTTTCGCGGATTTTCAGTTCCCGAAACGATCTGATCCGGCATTTCGCCGTCTTCCGAAGTTTTTTCGCTTTTGACGCTTCGTTTGCGAAAGTGCATCAAAACCTGATTGACCGTCAGGCGATGAAGCCACGTCGAAAAAGCCGATGCGCCGCGAAAACTTCCGATCTTGCGAAAAAGTTGGATAAAAACTTCCTGCGTCAAATCTTCGGCTTCGGTCACGCTGCTCGTCATTCGCAGACAAAGACTGTATGTTCGGCGGTGATAGCGCGAATAGAGAACTTCAAACGCGGCAATGTTTCCCGATGCGGATTTTTGGGCTAACTCGAAATCCGTCTCATCGCCGGTTAAGGTTTCTTGTTTTTCCGAAGGCAGAAAAACGGCAACCTGTGCGCTTTGCTCACATTCGATGGCGGTTTGTTCAATCGTCGCCGAGGTTAAGTCCATAGTCGCTCCTAAATTGTCGGAATTTATAAAATCGTTGCTGTCTATGATGAGTTACCTCCAAAGATTAGTTGCTTGTCGGACAAAGGAATTTTAAGCAGAAAAGCGGAAAAATGTAAAGTTCTATTTAAAATCTTCGGCAAATTTTGATATAAATTCAAATGCTTTACTAATTCCCAATTTATAAAAACTTGAATTCGGGATTGAAATAAATTAACCGCAGAGTCGCGGAAACGCGGAGTTTTCGACAACGACATCAGTATAGTGAGCGGTTAGCGAACACCTTTATATATCGGCTTGTTTGCTGATATTACTGCCACTACGGTTCGCTATACTGATGGCTCGGACAATTTTTATAAAACTTCTATCGTTTCCGGCTGTGAAAGATCCGAATCAAGTTAAAGAGGTAGAAAAATGCTTTTCCTTACGCAGTCAGCCGCCGTTTACGGCATTGACGCTTTGATTGTTGATATTGAAATAAATCTCCAACCCGTCAAAGGCGAAGCGGATACTTCGTCGCCCGTGATAATCGTCGGTCTGCCCGACACGGCGATCCGCGAATCGCGCGAACGGATTCGCGCCGCGATCACCAACAGTTCTTATTTTTTTCCGTTTCATAAAACGACGATCAATCTCGCGCCCGCCGACGTTCGCAAAGAAGGCGCAAGTTTCGATCTGCCGATTGCGCTCGGCATCTTGGGAGCAAACGGCGATCTCGGAAATTTCGAGAACTTGGAAAATACTCTGAGCGTCGGCGAACTTTCTTTGGACGGGCGCGTTCGTCCCGTTCGCGGTGCGCTGTCAATCGCGCTCCGCGCGCGGGAAAACGGCATTAAAAATCTTTTGATTCCCGAAGAAAATGCGCCGGAAGCCGCAGTCGTTAATGATATAGATGTTTTTCCGGTGCGCGATCTGCGCGAAGCGGCGGAAATCGGTTTTGCTTTATTGAGCGGAAAAGACACGCCGATTCCGCCGTTAAAACTGGATATTTCGGAAATCAGATTAAAAGAAACAAAACATCGCTTTGATTTTTCGGAAGTTCGCGGACAGCATTCGGCGAAACGTGCGCTCGAAATTTCAGCCGCCGGAGCGCACAATATCTTACTCATCGGTCCACCCGGATCGGGAAAGACGATGCTGGCGAAACGTCTGCCGACGATCCTGCCGCCGCTCGAATTTGAAGAATCTTTGGAAATCACGAAGATTCATTCGGTTGCCGGTTTGACCGGAAAAACGGGTTTGATAATTGATCGTCCGTTTAAAAATCCGCATCACACGGTTTCGCAAGCCGGACTGATCGGCGGCGGCTCGATTCCGAAACCGGGCGAAGTTTCGCTCGCGCATTTAGGCGTTTTATTTTTAGACGAACTGCCGGAATTCGACAGAAATGTTCTCGAAGTCTTGCGTCAGCCGCTCGAAGACAAGCAAGTGACGATTTCACGCGCGGCGACTTCGCTGACTTTTCCGTCGAATTTTACTTTGGTTGCTTCGATGAATCCGTGTCCGTGCGGTTATTTCGGCTCTCAGCGCGAATGCAAGTGTTCGCCGCCGCAAATTCAGCGGTATGTCGGGAAAATTTCCGGTCCGTTAATGGACAGAATAGACATTCACATAGACGTTCCGGCGGTTAATTTCAAAGAGTTACGCGGCAAAGGCGTTCCGGCGGGCGAAAGTTCAAAAGAAATCCGCGAACGAGTTTTAAAGGCGCGTGACATTCAACTAAAAAGATTTGCCGGCGAAAAAGTTTTTTCCAATTCGGCGATGTCGCCGACGCAGATTCGCCAGTTTTGCGCGCTCGATGCGGTCAGCGAAAATCTGCTTGAAAAAGCGATGCTCAAACAAGGTCTTTCGGCGCGCGCTCACGACCGGATTTTAAAAGTTTCGCGCACGATTGCCGATCTCGAAGCAATTGAAAACATTCAGCCGAATCACATTTCGGAAGCGATAAATTATCGTTCGCTCGACAGAAATTACTGGTCGTAAAAGTTTTATAAAAACGACAAATTTGTTTTGAAATGGTATTATTTTTTGATTTACAAATTTTTATTTAGAACGATTTTTATAATGAATGGTGAAAATATAATCGGTTTTGAAAATCTTCCTCAAACACTGCCGCATTACTGTATCGAATCTTTCCGCCGCAACCGAAAACCCGATGCTCTGAGTTTCAAACTCGGCGATGTCTGGCAGCATATTTCGGGCGAAGAAGTGATCGAAAAAATCAAACGAATCGCGCTCGGACTCGCCGCGCTCGGCATAAAAGCGGGCGATAAAATTGCGATTATCTCTGAAAATCGTCCCGAATGGTCGCTCACCGATCTGGCGATTTTGTCGCTTCGCGCCGTCAATGTGCCGATCTATACGACGCAAGCCGTCGAACAAATCAGATACATTTTAGAAGATTCGGGCGCGAAAATGCTTTTTATTTCCGGCAAAAAACTTCTCAAACACGCCGAAGACGCGATTCAATCGGTCGAGCGTCTGGAAAAAATCGTTTTCTTCGATGAAAACGCCAAACCGGAAAATGATAATCGCGCACTGACGCTTTCGGAGATCGAAAATCGCGGCATCGAAGCGGAGAAAATTGATTCACAGGCGTTTGAAAATTATCTGAAACAATTGAAAACCGACGATCCGGCGACGATCATTTACACTTCCGGCACGACCGGCGAACCGAAAGGAGTTTTGCTGACTCACGAAAATTTCGTTTCAAATGTCGCGGCGATTTCCAAAGGTTTGCCGATTAAAAATAATGACCGTTCGCTTGCCGTTCTGCCGCTCTCACATATTTTCGAGCGGACGGTTTTTTATGTGCTTTGTGCAAACGGCGTGGCGATTCATTATTGCGCCGCATTTGAACAAATTGCCGCTTATCTCGCCGAAGTCAAACCGACGATTATGACCGCCGTGCCGCGCCTGTTCGAGCAGGTCTATCACAAGATCGTTAAAAAAGGAAAAGCGGCAGGCGGTTGGAAAACGTCTCTTTTTGAATGGTCGTTGGAAGTCGGTCAGGAGTATTGGGAAGCAAAAGATTCGCATAATTCCGTTTCAGTAATGCTTTCCGCCAAACACGCCATTGCAAGTAAATTGGTTTTTTCAAAATGGCGTGAAGGTGTCGGCGGCGCGTTGCGGTTTTTTGTCTCCGGCGGCGCACCTTTGTCGAAAAAATTGTCTTACGCATTCTGGGCGGCTGAAATTCCGATTCTGCAAGGTTATGGAATGACCGAAGCGTGTGTCGCGTGTGCGAATCGTCCCGAAGACAACAAGGTCGGCTCAATCGGAACGCCTTTTGACGGCATTGAAATGAAAATCGCCGAAACCGACGGCGAACTTTTGATTCGCGGAAAAAACGTGATGAACGGCTATTTTAACAATCCCGAAGAAACCGCGAAAGTTTTGGACGAAGACGGTTGGTATCACACGGGTGATGTCGGTTACGAGGACGAAGACGGACATTTTTATATTACGGATCGTCTCAAAGATTTATTCAAATTGTCGAACGGCAAATATGTCGCGCCGCTTCAACTGGAAAGTCTTCTGAAACAATCGCCGCTCGTTTCGCAGGCGGTCGTCGTCGGTTCGGGCAGAAAACAGGTCGGCGCATTGATCGTTCCCGATTGGGAAACTTTGAAACAGACTTTGAAAGAAGAGGGAATTGCGGCGGAAGGAACGCGCGAAGAACTTTGCGAAAATCCGTATATCGTCAAAAGAGTGCAGCGCGATGCGGTTGAATTTACCCGCGAAGTCAATGATTACGAGCGCGTTAAAAAAGTTTATCTTCTGCCGAGAGAATTTTCGATTGATAAAGGAGAAATGACTCCGACGCTCAAGATAAAGCGCGGCATAATTGACGAAAAATATGAAGAAGCGATTGACGAGATTTGCGGAAGCTGAAAAATGAGCAGATTTATAAAGTATTTAAATCTTCACGAGTTTTCTCGAATCGTTTTCGCTTAAAAGTTTATCGAGCGACTTAAATTCCTTATGTTTATTCCTTAGAAGAGATTCCGCCAATTCAAACAAATACGGCGGAATCTCGGATTCTCCGACCGGTTCTTCCGATTGCGGATAACGCGCGTATAATTCTACTTCCGCCGAACAAAATTCGCACTCGAGCAGATGTTTTCGGATAACTTCGCTGTCGGAAGACTGAACTTCGCCGTTTTGAAAGGCGAGCAGTTTTTGCGAAGCAGGACAATTTGAGTTTTTACAAAATGCAATCATTCTAATCGAAACCATATTAAAAATAATTTTGAACAAAGCAATCCCGAACTAACGGTATGATGCGAACGGGACAATCTCTTAATTCGTTACAAGAAAAGTAAATCTGTAATAGACCTGTGCTTCCAAAACTCATTTCATAAAATCAAAAAAAAAGAAAAATAATTTTTAGACGGATTCGCTCTCGTGAAGGTTAAATGTTGTATTATTAGCGTTTAGCAACATCTGTTTAACAATAAAAAAAAACAGAAAAAAATGTTGCTCAAATCGAAAAATCTTGCTAACATCTTAAATGTAGTCAGTTGAAGCCGGAAGGTTTTACTGATCGCCTACCAGAATTAATCGAAACAGCGCAGCGATTAATCAGAAACTTTTTTTTCTACCTTTCACAAATTGCGAAAATTTAAGCAAAGAAATCCATAGAAATAGTGAAGCAGTAATCTTTTTCGGGAAGAGATTTTCACAATCTAAAGTGGGGCGGAAAAATCTTTTCAAAAATCAACTCTACAAAATCAAACGGAACACGAAACGGGTAATTATGAATACCACTAAAGAAAACAAGCGTTTGCCGAAATCAATCAGAAACCGGCAAATAAAAGTGGGGAAATGGACTGACAGCCTTAAAACCTCAAATGTTAATCAGATTTGGAACGAACTTCACCGGATCGTTTCTTCGCATCCGCTGGTTCGCGCGTCAAAAAGCGCGGGTTTTCTCGTCGAAGAGGGAAAATATAATGCTTATACTGATTTAACTCAAGAACTGTTCGTCGCGCTGTTGAGCAAAGACCGCTTTCAACATTATCTCGATACGGAAATGACGGATTCGGAAATCGAAGCGGAAATCAGTCAGATCGAACTGACGAATATGTTGACCGCCGAACTTCGCAAACGCTATCCCGAATCATATCGTTTGGCGCGCCGCGTTTCGACATTGATTCAAAACAGTAAAAAATTCAAACGATTCGATAATCAGGGAAATCCTGAAATTCATCGCCGACTAGCCGAACGGATTTATGGTTTAGCCGAGTGGACAAATGAAAAAACGACGCGCAATGTGCAGGAAATGGGAGAGCGCGTCAAAGTCGTCTCTTTTCAGAGCCGCGATACGCGAATGGTCGGCTGCACGGGCGACGCGCAGATCGTTATCAGCAATGTTGATCTCGAAAAATTGATTATCAGAGTTTTTAAAGCGATTGATTCGCCGGTTGACGTGCGAAGTCTGCGAAGTATGGTAATGGGACGTTTGCCCATAATGGACATTTATCTCGTGCCGATTGGCGGAACATTCGATAACGACGACGACAACAATTACGAATATGATCCGGCTGATCTGCGCGAAACGCCTGAAGAACAAGTTTTTCGCCGCGAAGCTGAAACTGCGGCTGCCGGATTCGTCGGAAATTTTCTGCTTGATCTTAACAAATCGGTGCGCGGCAAAGACAAGCAATATAACCGTATGATTAGTGTTTTGTGGCATTGTTATTTGACTAACGGCGGAACGCAACTCGAAGTCGCTGAAATGCTCGGCGTTTCCGATTCGCTCGTTTCCGATTATCGCAAACGCATCGAATCCACTCTTCAGGAACTTTCGTTTGAAGGCGTAAATGAAGCCAGACAGTTTGAAAAAGCCTTAAAACAAAAAGTTCGTGAAATGATCTCGCTCGAAAAAGAACAGATAACCGTCTGAGACTTGTCCTTTCAATTACAAAACTCTTTCAAAACTCTTTCAAAACTCATATTCAATCCCCGCAAAAGTGATAAAATGTCGTCGGAGAAAAATAATTTCGGAAAAACGCAGATTTCGAAAATAGCAACCAGGTCTTTGCGGACGACAACTTTAAACTGCACCGATGACAGCCGACAAAAAGAACAAAAAGGATTACCAAACGCTTTCCAAAGCAAAAGAAAAAGGCGCGGAAGAGTTACGCGACTTGATGAATTTGAAGTCTTTACGAAAAGAAAGAAAAATCGAGCCGCACGATAGTTTCATAAATTCTCCCAAGAAAAAAGAATCTGCCTTTAACTTGAAACCGCCGAAATCCGATGAATTAAAAATTCCGGTAACGTCGGATTTTGCATTTCAGATTGAAAAATCCGAAATTCCGGTAACGTCGGATTTGAGTTATTCCGAACAGAACAGATTTAACAAAGAGGAAAAACAAAAGGAAAAGGATTTCAAACTTTTGAGCGATGATAATTGGCTCAAACGTAACGGACATACTTTGACGTATGTTTTTCTGTATATGTTTTCCGTTCTTGTTTTGTTTCGACCGTATGAAATCATCTCTCAACTCGGTTTTCTCTCGGCGACGGCATTTTACTTTGCCCTTGCGACGCTCGCCGCTTATCTTCCGTCACAGCTTGCAACCGAAGGAAATCTGACGATTTTAACGACCGAAGTCAAAGCTGTTTTGGTTTTGACCGCGCTTGCGTTAATCACGATGCCGATTGCGAAAAGTCCGGGAATGGCTTGGGATGAATTTAACAAATCATTCAGCAAAGCCGTTTTGATTTTTGTCGTAATGGTCAATGTTTTGCGGACGCGGCAGCGTTTGATGGGTTTGATGTGGCTCTCGCTTTCAATCGGAATTTATCTGAGTTACACGGCAATCGGAATGTTTATGCGCGGCGAATTGAAAACCGAAGGTTATCGCGTCGCGGTGGATATGGGCGGAATGTATGGCAACCCGAATGAAATGGCGATGCACCTCGTGATGTTTACGCCGATTGCGATTGTTCTCGGCATTGCCACGAAAAACAATCTGGCGCGACTATCTTATTTCGCAATGGCGGCACTTTTTACGGGCGCAAATTTTGTGACATATTCGCGCGGCGGTTTTCTCGGTCTGATTGCCGCACTTGCAGTTTTGGTTTGGAAACTCGGACGCAAAAATCGTCTGAATGTAACGATTGCTTCGGCTGTTGTCGGCGGTTTGACGCTTTTGCTCGCGCCGGGAAATTACGGTTTGCGGATGCTTTCGATCTTTATTCCGGGACTCGATCCGGTCGGTTCATCCGATCAGCGAAAAGAACTTCTGGAGCGTTCGATTGTCGTCACTTTAAGAAATCCGTGGGGAATCGGCATCGGGAATTTTCCGATTGTCGGCATTCGCAATCTCGTCTCGCATAACGCTTTCACGCAGGTTTCATCAGAACTCGGACTTTTGGGATTGGTCGCGTATCTCGTTTTTCTAATCAGTCCGTTTCGCAAACTCGGCGCGATTGAACGAACTCTCAACGAGAAAAACGAACACGATTGGTTTTATTATCTGGCGATTGGTTTGCAGGCGAGCCTCGTTTCTTATCTGGTTTCGAGTTTCTTCGCATCGGTAGCGTATAATTGGTTTATTTATTTTCTGATCGCTTATGCGGTCGCTTTCCGAAGAATTTACGGAATCGAAAAAGGCATAAATGAAGAAATTCAGACGGAAACTTTCAGAGAAAAACTTTTGCGGCTGAGAACTGTATAAAATGAACTGGCAGACAATTTCACAAATCTTGTTTTGGACGAGCCTCGCCGCGTTGATTTACAGTTACGCAGGTTATCCTTTGCTGGTCTATTTTGTCGGCATTTTGCGACCGCTCGAAGTAAAAAAATCTTTTTTTGAACCGAATGTTACGGTTTTGATAACCGCTTACAACGAAGAAAAAGACATCGCCGAAAAAATCGGGAACACATTAAAAATCAATTATCCGAAAGAAAAACTCGAAATTCTCGTCGCGTCCGACGGTTCGACCGACAAGACCGATGAAATTGTCAAAACATTTTCAAATCAAGGCGTAAAACTTTTTCGTCAGGAAGGCAGAAAAGGAAAAACCTACACGCAAAACAAAGCCGTCGAAGTTGCAACGGGAGAAATTATTCTGTTTTCCGATGCGACAACCGATTATCAGCCGGACGTTTTATGTGAAATTATGCCGAATTTTGCCGACGAAAAAATCGGCTGTGCGGCGGGAAAGTTGATTTATGTTGATAAATCACAATCGAGCGTCGGAAGCGGCGCGAAAAGTTATTGGAATTACGAGACTTTTTTAAAAACGAGCGAGAGCCGCGCCTGTTCGCTGATCGGCGCGTCGGGTTGTTTGTATGCCGTCAGAAAAAACGCTTACCGCGAAATGTATGCCGAAGCGTGTTCGGATTTTTTGATCTGCACGATTATTTACCGTCAAGGTTTGCGTTCGGTTTTCGAGCCGCAAGCCGTCTGCACGGAAGAAACCAATCGTCAAACGGGAAAGGAATTTCAGATGCGTGTTCGCATTATTTCGCAAACGTTTACCGATCTTTGGCGCAATCTCGATATGCTCAATCCGGTAAAAAGCGGTTTTTACGCCATCGAACTTTTATCACATAAACTTCTGCGCTACGCCGTTCCGCTGTTTTTAATTTTTATGCTGTTAGCATCGGCGTTTTCGGCTTTTGATTCGGTGATTTTTCAGATAATCACGGCATTGCAGATCTGCTTTTATCTGACTGCTTTATTCGGTCAAATTTTCGAGAAAAACGGAAAACGCGGCGGAATTGCGGCGATTCCGCTTTATTTCGTTTTGGCAAATCTGGCTTCGATAGTCGGTTTTTACAAATTTTTGCGCGGCGAACGCTACGTTCGGTGGGAAACGGTCAGGGAAAATCAAAGCGAAAAAATCTCAACTTTCAAGCATCCTGTATGAGCGAATTTAACGAAGAGAAATATGCGGATTGTGAAGAGATAAAAAAACGACTTTACGAAACCCGCAGCGGAAAAAATGTTCCGACCGACGTGCCGAAAATCAGCGTCGTTATTCCGGCTTATAACGTCGCCGAACATATTACTGAAACTCTCGAATCGGTTCTGGCGCAAACTTATACGGACTTTGAAATAATTTTAATCAACGACGGTTCGCCCGATACGGGCGAGATGGAAAAAATTCTCCAACCTTTTTTCGACCGAATTATTTACGCCAAACAGGAAAATGCAGGCGCGTCAATGGCGCGAAACGCCGGAATTTGTCTGGCGCGCGGCGAAATCATCGCTTTTCTCGATGGCGACGACGTTTGGTTGCCAGAATTTCTCGAATCGCAACTGAATTTTCTCGAAATGAATAATCTCGAAATGGTTTACTGCGATGCGATCTTATTCGGCGACAATTATTCAAATGCCGAAAAATTTATGGACACCGCACCTTCAAACGGCGTTGTTTCTCCGATTTCTCTAATTTCGACCGAGTGCAACGTCATTACTTCGGGAACGATTTTGAAAAAAGAAGTTTTTTACAAAACCGATTTGTTCGATACGAATTTGCCGTTTATGCAGGATTTCGATCTTTGGTTTCGGCTCGCCAAATCGGGCGCGAGAATCAGTTATCAGCGAAAAGTTTTAGTAAAATACCGCGTTCATTCGGCTGGACTTTCGGGCAATAATGTCGAGCGTGCGTGGCGCAATATTCGCGCTTTAACCGTCGTCGAGCAGAAACACAAACTTTCCGATGCCGAGCGCGAAGCGTGGGAAAAACAGATGATTTTGAGCAACGCCGAATATGAAAGCGAAAAGGGAAAACTTTGTCTGACGATGAAGGATTTCGATGAAGCCCGGCTTCATTTTATCGAAGCCGACAGATTTAACAGCAATAAAAAGATGAAACTTTTGATTTTTCTTTTGAGATTTGCGCCGAATCTGACGCGCCGTTTGTTTAAGAAATTTCGCCCGTCCGAATTTTCGTTTATTTCGCCCGAATAATCCCAAAAATAAAAAAAGTGCAGGAAACCGAACCGACAATTCCGTCCTTAAAATCGCAGAGCGCGTGGCTTTTGTTTGCCAAAGTCTTCGGCTTCGGATTTGCGTTTATGCTGCCGTTGCTCGTCGTGCGTTTTTTGGATCAGGCGCAGGTCGGACTTTACCGTCAGAGTTTTCAGGTCATCGGAAATGCGACGGCGATTCTTTCATTCGGATTTTCGATGAGCGCGTATTATTATCTCGCGCGGGAAAAAGAAAATCGTCCGGCGGCACTGGCAAATATTCAGGTCTTTCATTTCCTGACAGGCGGCGCGGCGTGTTTGTTTTTCAATCTTTTCCCGAATACTCTCGGCTCGATCTTTAACAGCGCGGAAATGACCGCGCTTGCGCCGAAGATCGGATTCGTTATCTGGATTTGGATTTTTTCCGCGACTTTGGAAACCGTCGCCGTCGCCAACCGCGAACCGAAAACCGCAACCGCATTTATCATTTTCGCTCAACTCGGCAAAACGCTTTTAATGTCGCTCGCGGTTATTGTTTTTCAAACAGTCGAATCGTTTATTTACGCCGCGATGATTCAGGGAATTTTGCAGACGATTGTTTTACTTTTTTACATCAACTCGCGTTTTCCCAAATTCTGGACGGCATTTAATTTTAAGTTTTTCCGCTCGCATTTTGCTTACGCCGTGCCGTTCGGCTTGGCGGGAATTTTGTGGATTATGATGAGCGACATACACAATTACTTCATCGGACATAAATTTTCCGACGCGGAATATGCGATTTACGCTTACGGCTGTTTTGAAATTCCTTTAATCGCATCTATTTGGGAATCGGTGACATCGGTTTTGATTCCGCGAATGAGCGAACTGCAATTAAACGGCGACCGCCGCGAAATGATTCGTCTGACGACACGCGCTATGCAGAAACTCGCGTTCGTGTTTTTTCCGCTCTACGTTTTTCTGTTTATCACGGCGGACACTTTTATCACGACGCTTTTTACAAAAAATTATCTGGCGAGTGTGCCGATTTACCGCATCAATATCACTTTGCTTTTATTTCTCGTTTTAGTTACCGATCCGATTGTGCGATCTTTTCCTGAACTCGGACGCTTTCTGCTGAAACTGCGTGTGTTCTTATTTATCGTAATGCTCGCCGCGCTCTATTTCGGCATCAATCATTTTTCGATGAGCGGAATGATCGGCATCGTCGTCGTCGTAACATTTATCGAAAAATTAATTTCCGAAACAGTCGTTGTCAAAAAATTGAATTTCGGATTAAAAGATTTGCATCTGCTGAAAGATACCGGCAAAACCGCCGTCGTCAGTATTTTTACGGGTTTGATAACTTTTGCGTTTTATTACGCGGCAAAAGATTCGGTTTTTGATTTTACGAATAATTTCATTCATTCGATTTTGCCGCAATTGAAAATCGGATTCGTAAATTTTATTTCGGGCGGTTTTACGCTCGGCGTGACTTTTCTGATTTTCGCGCCGATTTATCTTTTTTTGATGAATTTGTGGAACGCGATTGACGAACAGGATATTGCATTCGTCAAAAATCCGATCGGCGGAAAACTGAATATATTCGACAGATTATTTAATTCCCAAAAAAAATCTGACATCAAACCTCTGACGACCGAAAACTAATTTTTATGTGCGGAATTGCCGGATTTATAAGTAAAGAAAAAAATGCGCCGAAAAATGAGCGCGAGATTACGCTCGATAAAATGTGCAAGATCATCACGCATCGCGGACCGGACGAACAGGGAACGATTGTCAAAAATCGCGCCGCGCTCGGAATGCGGCGACTTTCGATCATTGATCTGAAATCGGGACAACAGCCGATTTTCGATTGCACGGGAAATCTGGCAATCGTTTTTAACGGCGAGATTTACAACTTTTTAGAACTTAAAAAAGAACTCGAAAAACGCGGACATAAATTTAAAACGCATTCCGACACGGAAACCATCGTTCACGCTTTTGAAGAATTCGGAACTGATTGTCTGAAACATCTGCGCGGAATGTTTGCGTTTGCGATTTATGATTTTCAAAACGAAAGTTTATTTATCGCCAGAGATCGCGTCGGCAAAAAACCGCTGTTTTTCTCGAAAACAAAAAACGGAAATTTCGTTTTCGGCTCGGAATTAAAATCGCTGATCGAACACGGCGAAATCTCGAAAGAAATTGATTTTTCCGCGCTCGACGCTTACCTGACTTTCGGTTATGTGCCGGAAGAATTCTGCATCTTCAAAGACGTTTACAAACTCGCGCCGGGATCGTTTTTAATTTACAAAAACGGCGAAATAAAAACCGAAAGTTACTGGGATTTTTCATACAAGGAAAATAACGAAATAAAAACCGAAGCGGAATACATCGAGATTTTGCGCGAAAAATTAAAAGATGCCGTCAAAATCCGTCTGATCTCCGAAGTTCCGCTCGGCGCGTTTCTTTCCGGCGGCGTTGATTCGTCGGCGATTGTCGCAATGATGTCGCAGATTTTGGAAACTCCGGTGAAAACTTTTTCCATCGGTTTTAACGAGGACAGTTTTAACGAATTAAAGTTTGCGCGTGTCGCGGCGAAACATTTCAATACCGAACATCACGAATTTATCGTCACGCCCGATCTCGTCGAAATCGTTGACGAACTCGTCTGGCATTTCGACGAACCGTTTGCCGATTCGTCCGCTTTGCCGACATTTATGGTTTCAAAAATGGCGCGTGAATTTGTCACGGTCGTGCTGTCGGGCGACGGCGGCGACGAACTTTTCGCCGGTTACACGCGTTATGTGACGGACAAAAAACGCGGCAACTTGGAAAAACTTCCGAAGTTTGTCCGCCAAAATTTACTGCAAAAAATCAGCGAAAAAATGCCGCACGGCGCGAAGGGAAAAAATTATATTTACAACGCTTCGCTCGATACGGTCGAAAGATATATTGACAGCATTTCGTATTTCGGAAGTTTGAAAAAAAATGAACTTTATAGTCCGAATTTTCTGCACGAATTAAATGGCGAATCAGGTAAAAGCGCGAAAATTTACAAACAAATCGCCGATTCTGTTTCAACGGGAAATCCGGTTGATAAATTGCTTTATCTTGACAGCAAAACATATCTGCCGTCGGATATTCTGACAAAAGTTGATCGGATGACGATGGCAAATTCTCTGGAAGCGCGTGTGCCTCTGCTCGATCACGAACTGATCGAATTCGTGCAGACGATTCCCGCCGAATTGAAATTAAAAGGTCTTGAGACGAAATATATTTTCAAAAAATCGCTCGAAAATCTCGTGCCGAAAGAAATTCTCTACCGCGAAAAACAAGGTTTCGGCGTGCCGATTGGTGATTGGATAAATTCGCAGTTGAAGGAAAGAATTCATTCCGATCTGCTCGATAAAAAAACTTTAGAACGCGGATATTTCGATGAAAAATACGTTGAAGTTTTGCTTGACGAACATTCAAAAAATCGCCGCGATCATTCGCACGCGCTTTGGATTTTATGGATGCTCGAACTCTGGCACAGACAGTTTGTTGACAACTGATTCGATTTCACGTTTTTAAAAATTTACAATGAACGAATACGTCAAAAAATTAAAACATTCGATTCCGTGGCTGTCGCGTTATCCGTTCGTGCGTCTCGATTCGATTTTAAAGAACCGTTCGGCGGAAAAAAAACATATCGTTATCACGATTGCCGATCATTTTGAACCGGCGTGGAGCGCGGGCGGAAATCTCGACATTGATACGCAGAGAAAACGTCTCGACGAATACTATTTATTGGCGCGAAAAACCGGCGAAGCGGTCAGAGATGCGGACGGCACTAAGTTTCGGCACACGAATTTTTATCCGGCGGAACAATACGACCGGAAACTTTTGGAAGTGATGGCGGAAATGCAGAACGAAGGTTTGGGCGAAGTCGAAATTCATCTGCATCACGGCATCGAAAAACCGGACACGCCGGAAAATCTGCGAAAATCTTTGATCGAATTTCGTGATCGTCTGGCGGACGAACACCTTTGTCTTTCGCGTTTCGACGGCGCGGGCGATCCGCAATACGCGTTCGTTCACGGCAATCTCGCGCTCGCCAATTCGTTCGGCGGAAAATACTGCGGCGTTGACGGGGAAATGCAGATTTTGTTTGAAACGGGTTGTTATGCCGATATGACTCTGCCGTCTGCGCCGCTCGAACCGCAAGTTCCGATGTTAAATAAAATTTACGAATGCGGCTTGCCTCTGACGGAAAAATCGCCGCATCGCACAGGAGAAAATGTCCGAGTTTTTGGAAATCAGCCGCAATTGCCACTTATATTTACAGGACCATTGATTTTTAATTGGACGCGGCGAATCAAAGGCGTTCCGATTCCGCGTCTTGATGACGGCGCGTTAGCCGCAAATCAATCTTTGGACGCGGCGCGATTCAGACGTTGGATAAATGCCGACGTAACTGTAAAAGATCGTCCCGAATGGATTTTTATCAAACTTTACTGTCACGGATTTTTCGATCACGACCAGTCTTTCAGCATCGGTGAAGATGCGCGTCGGTTTTTCGGCGAAATAGTCGAACAGGGCGAAAAATCCGGCGAATATGCGATTCATTTCGCTTCGGCGCGTGAAGCCGTAAATATGGTATTGGCGGCGATTGACGGAAAACAGGGAAATCCGAATGAATTCAGAGATTATCGTTTGAAGACGATTATGGATCAAAAGCGGTCGAAACCGGAAGATACGCGGAAATATGCAGATAACGGAAATGTCGAAACCTTTGGAAACATTCAGGAAACTCAAGGGACGAAGCTGGGATGAGATAAAAACCCGCAGTTCTCAGGCAGTTTACGTCTATGCCGATCAAATCGGTCTGACGGGCAAATTGCCGACCGATGGAGAGTTTCGGAAACTTTTGAAAAAAAACTTTTTTGCCGGCGAAAATATTGCCGGCGAAATTCTTTCCGATAAATTTTACCAAAATTCTCTGCTCTCATTTTTTCCTTCTTTTGCCGAAAAAGAAAAAACTCTCGAACTTTTTCGCCACCATTTCGGCAGTAAATCGGCGCGTTATTTTATCGAACAAGCCGACGAGATCGTGCGCGGCAGATTTGATCTGCTCGGTTATATAAATCTCGATTTCGGCGAAGAAGTTGATTGGCATTACGAACCTGTTGCAAAAAAACGCTCGCCTTTGAAACATTGGAAACTGTTTGACGAACTTTCGACAGGCGAAACGGGCGACAAAAAAATCATCTGGGAACTCAATCGTCACCAGCATTTTTTCACGCTCGGCATCGCTTACCGGTTGACGAAAAACGAAATCTACGCCGAAACTTTTGCGCGTCATCTCGAAAACTGGATGAAACAAAATCCGCCGGGAATCGGCGTTAACTGGTTGAGCAGTCTGGAAATCGCCTTTCGCCTGATGAGCTGGACTTGGGCGTTTCATTTTTTCAAAGATGCGAAAAGTTTTACGCCCGAACTTTTTCAAAAGTCGCTCAAATTTATCTATCTGCAAGGTCGTCATATCGAGAAATATCTCTCGACTTATTACAGTCCGAACACGCATCTGACGGGCGAAGCACTCGGTCTTTATTATCTCGGAACGCAGTTTCCGTTTTTCAAACGCGCCGCCATCTGGCGCAAAACGGGCGAGGAAATTCTTTTTGCCGAACTCGACCGGCAGATTTTAGATGACGGTGTTTATTTTGAGCAGACAACTTGGTATCAGCGTTACACGGCGGATTTCTACACGCATTTTTTGATCTTGAAAACTTTGCAGGACGACGCGACACCGGAAAAACTGCAAAATAATCTGGCTGAAAAACTGCAAAAACAAATTGATTTCCTGATGCACATTACGCGACCCGACGGCACGACTCCGATTATCGGTGACGACGACGGCGGAAAAATGCTGCCGCACAGCCGGACGCGACCCGACGATTTTCGCGGAACTCTGGCAACCGGCGCGGTGCTTTTCGAGCGCGGCGATTATAAATTTGTCGCCGGACATCTCGCCGAAGAAACCGTCTGGCTGCTAGGTTTAGAAGGCGTTATGTCTTTTGAAACGCTTGCCGAAGAGAAACCTGCAAAAAGATCGGTTGCGTTTAAGGACGGCGGTTATTTCGTGATGCGCGACGGTTGGGAAAAATCTGACAATTTTATGGTCGTTGATGCCGGATTTCTCGGCGCGATGAATGGCGGACACGGACACGCCGACGCGCTTGCCATCGAACTGGCGGCGGGCGGCAGAACATTTCTGGTTGATTCGGGAACTTACACTTATCACGATCCGGTCGAGATGCGTTACCATTTCCGTTCGACCGCCGCGCACAACACGCTGACGATTGACGAACATTCTTCGAGCGAACAGGGCGGAAAATTCAGTTGGCTGACAAAATCCGAAACGCGTGTCGAAAATTGGATTTCAAAAGACCGTTTTGATTTTTTCTCGGCTTCAAACGACGGTTACGAAAGAATCATCGAAAATCCGGCGCGTCATCAGCGGAGCATTTTGTTTCTCAAAAACGATTATTGGATAATGCGCGATTTCGTCGAAACGAAAGGCGAACACGATTACGCCTTAAATTTTCATTTCAATATGGAAACCGCGCCGATCATCGAGCAATCGGAAAACGGAAATTTCTGCATCAACGAAAATTCCAACGGTCAGACCGGACTCAGACTTTTTACATTTGACGCGGGCGAATGGAAAATTAACGAAAGTTGGATTTCAAACTGTTACGGCGAGCGCGTCAATGCGCCTCTGCGCCGCTATGTGACAAACAGCATCGGCAGACAGGAATTTTTTACATTTCTTCTGCCGTCCGATTCGGTTTTGCAAAAACCGGAAGTGACGGAAACGCCCGTCATCGGCGGACGCGCTTTCGTTATTAAATTCCGCGATTATTTCGATCTTTTCGTTTTCGCCGACGGCGACCGAACCGTTCGGACGGAATATTTCAACACTAATTTTCAATTTACTTGGGCGCGTTTGAACTCGGACGAAAAATTACCCGAAGAATTCGTTTTGATCGGCGGCACGAATTTTTCAGTCGGCAAACGCGATGTAATAAGTCATCCGAAAAAACTGGAATTTGCAACCGCCAGAAGATTCGGCGACAAACTCAACGTCGCCACGAGCGAAACGATTTTTCGCGTTTCGCTTCCGACCAAAAATTCGACTACATATATTCTGAAAAATAATTTAGAATCCTTAGATTAAGTTTAAGATTTAAAGTTTAAGACCGGAAAATAATTTTGAATTTTAAGTTCTAGATTTTTAAATTTAATATGAATGTTCTGCAATTTATCGGCAGTTTTCATCAGGGCGGCTCGGAACGCCAAGCCGTGCAGTTGACGCGGCTTTTGCGCGAAGACGATTCCGTCAAAGTTTTTGCCGCGACGTTAAATAAAGAAGGCGTTTTGCTTTCGGAAATCGAAAAACTCGATCTGCCGGAAATTCCCGAATACAAACTCACCTCGTTTTTCAACGCAAATTTTCTCAGACAAGCAAAAAACTGCGCGAAATTTATCCGCGAAAACGACATCGAAATCGTTCACACGCACGATTTTTACACGAATGTTTTCGGCATCACGGCGGCAAGATTTGCCGGCGTAAATCTGAAAATCGCCTCGAAACGCGAAACCGCCGGAATGCGTTCACGAGCGCAGAATTTTATCGAAAAGAGGATTTTCGCGCTGTCGGACAAAATCGTCGCCAATTCCGTCGCGGTTAAAAATTATTTGATAAACGAAGGCGTAAACGCGCAAAAAATCAGCGTCATTTACAACGGTTTAGACTTGGACAGATTAAAACCGGAATCGAACGACCGCGCGAAAATTCTAACGGATTTGAATTTGCCGAAAGACGAAAAAATAAAATTCGTCACGCTCGTGGCGAATCTGCGCCACGCGGTTAAAAATCAGCCGATGTTTCTCCGCGCCGCCGCGAAAGTTTCGGAAAAAATTCCCGCCGCGCACTTTATTTTAGCGGGCGAAGGTGAATTAAAAAATGAACTCGAAAATCTGGCAAAAACTTTGAAAATCGAACAAAATACACATTTTATCGGTCGCTGCGCGAAAATTCCCGAATTGCTTTTCGTTTCCGACATCTGCGTTCTGACTTCATTTAACGAAGGTTTTTCCAATTCGATTCTCGAATATATGTCCGCCGGAAAAGCTGTCGTCGCTACAAACGTCGGCGGCGCGGCGGAAGCGATTGTCGAAAATGAAACCGGATTTTTGGTCGAGTCCGATGACGATGAAATGATGGCAAATCGTTTGGGCGAATTTTTAAACTCGAAGGAAAAAACGGAAAATTTCGGTCGAGAAGGTAAAAAAATCGTCGAAGAAAAATTCAGTTTAAAAGCGCAGTTAGAAAATACGCTCGCGCTTTACGATCAAAACCGGAATGGAAAATAAACGTCTGAAAAAGAAAAAAATCGCCGTCGTCGCGCCTTCGATGCGTCACATCGGCGGACAATCAATTCAGGCAAATCGTCTGCTCGAAGCATTTAGAGACGATGAGGAACTCGAATTAGTTTTTATTCCGAATAATCCCGAATCGCTTTTTTCCAACGTAAAATTTCTGCGAACGATTTTTACTTCGCTGAAATTTTGGAAACTTTTGCTGCAAAATATTCCGAAAACCGATTCGGTGATGATTTTTTCCGCCGCCGTCAGCGGTTATGTAATCGCCACGCTGCCGCCTTTTTTTATCGCCAAACTTTTCGGCAAAAAAACGATTCTCAATTATCACAGCGGCGAACTCGAAACGCATATCGAAAACTGGAAATTGACCGCCAAACCGACGATGAAACGCTTTGACAAAATCGTCGTTCCGTCGGACTTTTTGGTTGACGTTTTTAAAAAATTCGATCTCGAAGCGCAGAGCATTTCCAATTTCGTTGACACGAAAAAATTTACTTTCCGCGAGAGAAAACCTTTGCGTCCGGTTTTTTTATCAAACAGAAATTTCGATCTTCATTACAATGTCGGCGACATTTTACGCGCGTTTCAAATAATTCAAAATCGTTTTCCCGAAGCTCATCTGATCGTCGCCGGCGACGGGCGCGAAGAGACGAAATTGAAAAAATTAGCCGAGGAATTGAAACTCGAAAATGTCGAATGGACGGGAAAAGTTTCAAATGAAAAGATGGCGCAGCTTTATGAAAAAGCCGATATTTATCTGAATTCGTCAATCGTAGATAATATGCCGCTTTCGATCATCGAAGCGTTTTCCGCCGGAACGCCGGTTGTTTCTTATGCGACGGGCGGAATTTCCTACATTGTTTCAGACGGCGAAAATGGCTTGCTCGTCGAGCAAAACGATTTTCGTGCGCTGGCAGAAAAAGCCGTTTTTTTAATCGAAAATCAAGACGAAGCGCAGCGAATAATAGAAAGTGCCGGAAGGGAAGTTTTAAAATACAGTTGGGAAAATGTTCGTGACAGGTGGCGGGAAATTTATTTTAATCTGTCCAAACAAACACGCAGATAATATTTGACCAAATTATCTTTGTGCAAATAAAGATCGAAAAATCTCCTTGCATTTTGAGCGATTGTTTCGCGTTCGTCTTCATTTTCCAGATAATACTCGCAAAGTTCGACGAGATCGGAAAAATCTTCTCTGCAATAGACGATGTGTTTGCGGTCAATCAACGGAAGCTGAAAAGTCGTCCGGTGAGGATAAGCGATGATGCACGAACCGATTGCCAGATAATTGACGAGGCGAAAACAGAAATCTCCCAGACCGGGCAGATCAATGCAGATTTTCGACTGCGCGATTTCCTTTAAAAATTCCGCGTAGGAAACGGTTTTCATTCCGCCTTCAAAACCGAATTTTTTTTGTTCATTTAAAATAGTGACGGCTTTTTCCCTGATTTCTCTGGCATAATTGAGTCCGAATCTGCCGGAAACATCATAGAGATATTCTTTTTTATCACGCAGACGGCGCAGTTTAGCCAGATGAAAATACAATCTTTTGCCGTCCGGCACATAACCGCCGGGAACGACGTTTTGAAAATCGTAACCTTGCGCGTCATACTGCATTTTAAAATAAAGATCACAATTTTCAGCGCAATGTTCGTCAATCGGCAGATAATCCGAATAACCGACGGCGACATTGCGAACGTCATTTTCGAAAACAATCTGAAAAACTACCGTTCCTTTATAATTCTGAGGAATGTCGTCAACCATTTCGACCGGAACATATTGCCGAAAGCCGTAAAGAAGAATATCAACCCAATCGGAAGCTCCTTCCCATTCGTATTTCTTCGCCCATCTGATTGAAACTCCTTCGAGTTCGGCGCGATCAATGTTCCACGAATTATTTTCAAAATCGGGTTTGTGAACGAAATTTTTCAGATAAGTTTCGACGATGTTTTTTCGCAATTCGTTGATTATCGGCATATTTTCAGTTGGTTGAATATAATGAAATAAGGCTTGTCGGATTTTAGAATATTTTCAAAATAATCTTAAACGAGAAAGTGAAAATAACATCTCATTAATCGCTAATTTTTTGCAATCTTTTTTATCAAATCGGTCGGCATTTTCGACAAGTTGCAGCCAATGTCCGATTTATCCGAACCTTTGCCTTTGAGACGGCTGTTCGGTGCGATGTTAAAGTCGTTTTGCGAATAATTTACAAAACCGAGAGCGCGGTAATCGGAAACCCAGAGATTATTTGATGGAAAAGATGAATCGCCATTGCCGACTCCGCGATTATTGACGAACACATTATTGTAAAAAGTTTTTTTAGCCGCCGCCGAGTTCATATCCGAAAATCCGTGAATGCCGTAATTTCCGTGACCGACGATATTGTCACGAACAGACAGATTTTTCGGCAGATCGCCGTGAAAGGTCGAAATATTTCCCTGATTAAAAACCGTGTTATTGGCAATCAAGATATTTTCGCCGCCGGAAATCTGAAAGAAATAACCGCTGCCTTCATAACCGTCCGTGCCGATGTTAAGAAAAAGATTGTTGATGATGTTCAGATTTTTCATCGTTTGGCTCGAATTGGTGTCGTCTTTGCCCAAAATATTTACCGCTTCGCCCGCGCCGTCGATAATGTTGTTTTTTATTAGAACGTCTTCGACCGTGCTGAAAGGCGCGTTACCTTCCTGATTGCGGACGGTGATCCGAAAAGCCGAACCTTGCCAATTATTTTCCAGATAATTTTCGACAAACTGCACACGCTTTGCATCTTTCAACTCGAAAAGACACTTCAAAGTGTTTTTGCCTTTCCACTCGGCAGGTTTGTTGAAATTGTTGCCGCTGATTTCGATGTCTTGCGGAATAAGTTCGGCATTTGCCGGATCGGAGCCGCCGAACATTACGTTTTCCGCGCCGCCTTCGATATAATTATTCGTGATTTTCACTTCCTTTGTTCCCGTCCAGCCGCAAATTCCCTGCGTCTCTTCGCCGGGATACGCAAAACCTTGAAAATAACTGTTTTTGATAACGGTTTGTGCGCTGTTGAGCGCAACGCCGCGCCGCGTTACGCCGTCGGGAATCGAATGAATAAAACTGCGGTCAATTTCCAGATGATGAGCCGTTTCCGCAACTTTTTCCGGCGCTCCGAAAAAAATGAGATTGTAGATATAATCTTTGTTCGACGGCGCAAATTCGATGCCGACAAAGCGATAATGATGCGCCGATTTTTCGGTGCTGACTGCCGGTTTTCCTTCGCCGGTCGTGACGATTTTCGCCATTAAAGCGGCTTGCGACGGACTGACTCTTTGATTTTCAGGCAGTTCTTTTGCTCTCGAACTTTGAATCGTAACGAAATCGGTGAGATTTTTTTTCGGCAGAACAATTTCGCCTTTATAAATTGCTCCGGCTTCGAGTTCGATAATATCGCCGCTTTCGGCGCGGTTGATCGCCGTCTGCAAATTTCCGCCTTTCGGGACGCGAATGATTTTGTTTTTTCCGTTTACCGCAATTTCCAGATTTGCAGATGCAAAATCCGAATTATCCGAAAACATTTTCAGTATCGAAACGATTGATATGACGGAAACCAATACGAGCGTTAAAACCAACATTATTTTCAGTTTTTTTCCGCTCCTGACGATTTTTTCCTTTCGGCGAACTGTTATTTTATTTTCCGGCATATTTTTAATTCGTTTTTAATTTGATTATAACGTGAAAAATTATTTGTTGATAATAAATTGTTAAAAAGCCGTCAAATCCAACATTTTCGCTTACCGGAACAAATTAAAATCGTTATTCGTCAATAATTTCTGGCTTTGCGCTTCGGATTTGTAGTAAAATCTTTTCCAGCTTAACCGCTCGACAAACTTCTTGCCTTTTACGCTTTTCTCAAACACTTTTTAAATATGTGCGGAATCAACGGAATAGCGATTTCATCCGAATCGAAACGACAGATAAACGAACGTCTTATCAAATCAATGCGCGACAGCATCACGCATCGCGGACCTGACGACGCGGGAATTTATATTGACGGCAATATCGGTTTCGGTCATCGAAGACTTTCAATCGTGGATGTCGCACACGGCGCACAGCCGATGTTTAACGCCGACCGTTCGTGCGTCATAATTTACAACGGCGAAGTTTACAATCACGCCGATTACCGCGCCGAACTCGAAGCGAAAGGCTACACATACGAGACGCATTGCGACACGGAAACGATTCTGCATCTGTATGAAGAATACGGTGCGAAAGCGGTCGAAAAATTGCGCGGAATGTTCGCGTTTGCGATTTGGGATAAACGAAAAAAAGAACTTTTTATCGCCCGCGACCGTTTGGGAATCAAGCCTCTTTATTACGTTATCGACCGCGAGGGAAATCTGTTTTTCGGCTCGGAAATCAAAACGCTTCTGGAAGCGTCGGCGACTAAACCGGAAATAAATTTCAACGCTTTGCCCGATCAGACGGCGAATCACGGAACGAGCGGCGACGAAACGCTTTTTGTCAATGTGAAACGTCTTTTGCCCGGACATACTTTGAGTTGGAAAGACGGAAAAGTAAGAATCGAAAAATACTGGGACGTAAGTTTCGAGCCGAAGTCGGAACCGTCTGCGTTAGCGGGCGGCTTAAACTCAGATAAATCAGAACGTCAATTTATCGAAAACTGGCGCGAACTTTTTAAAGAATCCGTCAAACTTCGTTTGATGGCGGACGTTCCGCTCGGAATGTTTTTGTCGGGCGGCATTGATTCGTCGGCGATCTGCGCGATGATGGCGGAAATGGTTGACGCTCCCATAAAGACTTTTTCCGTCGGTTTCAAAGAGCGTGAAGCTAACGAATTTGAATACGCGCGAATCGTCTCAAAAGCCTTTAAAACCGAACATCACGAGATCACGATCACGCCTGAACAGTTTTTCGCCGAACTTCCAAATTTAATTTGGCACGAAGACGAACCGCTCGGTTTCATCGCGTCCGTGCCGCTTTATTTCGTTTCGCGCCTTGCACAAAAACACGTCAAAGTCGTTTTGACGGGCGAAGGCAGCGACGAAATTTTAGCCGGTTACGGTCGTTACGCGAAAACTTTACAGCTTTTGCAATACGGCGAAAAATACGAATCTTTAACGCCGTCATTTCTTCGTTCGGCGGTTAAAACAGGCGTTTCGACTTTGCCGAATTCTTTAAATAAAAAACTGGCGCGGACATTTTTGACGAGAGATTCGGACATCGAAAACTTGTTTTTCGACAACTTTGCGATCTTTACAAAAGCAATGCAGGAAAAACTTTTTTCCGGCGACACGAAAGCTAAAATTTCGGAAAAAAATCCGTATTATCTGCAGAATAAAATAATCGAAAATTGCGATGCCGACGAACTTTTAGACAAACTGCTTTATGCCGATACGAAAACCTATCTGCACGAACTCCTTATGAAACAAGATCAGATGTCAATGGCGGCATCAATCGAATCGCGTGTGCCGTTTCTCGATCATAAACTCGTCGAATATACGGCGCGAATGCCGACAAAAATGAAACTGCGCGGTCGGACGACGAAATGGATTTTGCGCGAAGCGATGAACGGAATTTTGCCCGACGAAATTTTGACGCGCTCGAAAATGGGTTTCCCCGTTCCGGTCGGAAATTGGTTCAGAAACGAATTTAAATATATTGTCGAAGAAAATGTTTTAAGCGAACGCGCACTTAATCGCGGAATTTTTAACGCCGATTTTATCAAACAAATCGTTGCCGAACACAACGCCGGAGCAAATCACGACGAACGAATCTGGTTTCTCGTCAATTTTGAAATGTGGCAGCGAAGATTTATTGACGGCGAAAGCCGATAAGAATTTTTGCCCGCGAATAAACGCGAAAATACGCGAATAAAGGGAAAGAAAAATGAAAATTATAATGAGCGGAAAAAATTAAATAATTCTTAATCGCGCTCATTCGCGTTTATTCGCGGGCAAATAAAAAATATGAGTTACAAAATTTTCACCGAACATCCGAACGAAGAATGGACGGAAAAATGGAACGAATTTCTGACTCGCGCTTCGTTTCCGACGCATTACGCAACGCCGAATTTTTTCGTTGATCCGTTTGTGCGCGGCGGCGAAAAATTTGCCGTCGTCTCGATTGCAAATGAACAAATTACAGGCGTTTTGACGGGCGTTAATAACGAGAAAAAAATCGTTTCGGGAATGTCTATGCGTCCGCAATTTGCGATTGACAAATCTTTCGATCTTTTAAAAACGGCGGAAAGACTGCTCGAAGGTTTGAAGGAAAAAGGCGGTAAAAATCTGGAAGTTGCGGAAATTTTCAGTTGGGAAAAAATTGCCGAATTCGAGAAAATCGGTTTTTCGGAACGCGAATATTCCGGCGAAAACGGGACGATAATTTTGGATTTATCGAAAGGCGCGGACGCGCTTTTCAAAGATTTTTCGCAGACGCGCCGCAACGAACTTCGCAAAGCGATCAAACAGAACAAAGTTCAGATTTCCGAAGTCGAAACGCTCGACGAATTACAAGAACTCTACGCGATTCACTGTGACTGGAACACGCGAAAAGGGAATTCGTCGGACGGTTTCGAGGATTTCGAACTCGCGTGGAAACAGAAAGATTACCGCCGGATTTTTATCGCCAAACACGACGGCAAAATCATCGCCGGAAGTTATTACAGATTTTGTCCGGGCGGCGTGATCGAATATGCGGCGAATAATTCTTCGACCGAATTTCAGAAGTTAAAACCGAACGATCTGCTCGGCTGGCATTCGATTCGGTGGGCGTGTGAAAACGGTTTTTCGCTTTACAGTATGGGCGGTTCGCATTTATTTCTGCGAAGATTCGGCGGCGACACGGCTTCGACTTTTCGTTATAAAATGGATTTTACGAAATTTAAAATTCATAATTTGAAGGAAACCGTCAGCGATTTCGGAGTAAAAACTTACAAGAGTTTGCCCGTTCCGGTCAGAGAAAAAATCAAAACGGTTTTAGGCAAAAATTAGATGGAAAACAAGAACGGAAATTCAGTTTTACGCGGTCGGGATATTTTGTGTTTTTCGCACGATTGGACGGGCGATCCGTTATCGAAAACTCATCTGATGCGTGTGCTTTCAAAAGACAATCGCATTCTTTGGATCAACGCGATTGCCAACCGGATGCCGACCGCATCACCAAAAGATGTTTCGCGGATTTTCAAGAAACTCAAGGCTTTTAGCGAACCGGTCAAAGAAGTCGAAAAAAATATTTTTGTTCTCAATCCGCTGGCGATTCCTACTTACGGCAACGAAGCGGTGCGAAAATTCAATCGGAAATTTCTCGTCTCGCAGGTTAAAAAAGCGATGCGAAATTTGAATTTCAAATCGCCGCTCAATATGGTTTTTAATCCCGCCGCCGGACTGCTCGCGGGAAAACTCGGCGAAGAAAAAATCGTCTATTACTGCGTTGACGAATACACGGCGTTTACGGGCGCGGCTAACGGTTTGCGCGAAATCGAGGAAGAACTTTTCAGAAAATCGGATTTGGTGATCGTTTCGGCGGAAAAACTTTTCGACGATAAAAAGAAATATAACGCCAACACGCACATCATCAGACACGGCACGGATTGGCGGCATTTTCGCACGGCATTAGACGAAGAAACAAAAATTCCCGACGAAGTAAAAAATCTGCCGAGACCGGTCATCGGTTTTCACGGTCTGCTTGCCGATTGGGTTGATTTTGAACTTTTAAGAAAAACCGCCGCGCATTTTAAAAACGGTTCGGTCGTGTTGATCGGCAAAATCGCGGTTGACGCGGAACAGAAAGTTAAAATTTTAAATAACATTTCAAACATTCATTTTCTCGGTCGCAAACCTTACGAACAGCTTCCGGCGTATTGCAAAGGCTTTGATGTCGCGCTTAACCCGTTTGAAATCAGCGAATTAACGCTCGCGGCAAATCCTTTGAAAGTGCGCGAATATCTCGCCGCCGGTTTGCAGGTCGTCTCGACCGACATTCCCGAAGTGCGAATTTTAGATCATTGTCTGATCGGCGAAAATCACGCGGATTTTATCGCAAAAATCGAATACGCGCTCGAAAATCCGAAGTCGCGCGAAGAAATTTCCGATTCGATCAGAGCCGAAAGCTGGGAAGCGAAAATTGACGAGTTGCGAGTTATAATGATGAAAAGTGGAAAAGTGAAAAAGTGAAAAAGCGGGTTTTATTTTTCAAAATTTTAATTGTTTTTCTTATTTTATTCGCGGTCTGGATTTTCGTTGCGCCGTTTCTGGCGACGAATTTAATGGTTGAAAAACCTCTGGACAAAGCCGACGCGATTTTGATTTTCGGCGGTTCTTATGTTTACGTCGAACGCACACAAAAAGCGGCAGACCTTTATAAAAGCGGCGTTTCGGATAAAATTTTTCTGACCGACGACGGCGAACGCGGCGGTTGGTCGAAAAAGGAAAAGAGAAATCCTTCGTATGCTGAAATCGCCCGCAGCGAATTGATAAAACAAGGCGTTCCGGCGGAAAGCATCGAAATTTTACAGCCGCCGGTAACCGGAACGATCTACGAAGCGCGGGTTTTAGCCGAAACCGTCAAAACCAAAAATCTTGAATCAATTTTGCTGGTCACATCGGCTTATCACACGCGCCGCGCTTTCTGGATTTGCGATAAAGTTTTGACGGAAAGCAAACTCGAAATCGCGCTGGGAATTAATTCGCCCGAAACCGGAATTCAAACTCCGCCGCCGCAAATATGGTGGTTATCGCCGAAAGGTTGGGAATTGGTTGCGGGCGAATATGTGAAAACTTTGGCGTATCGCATATATTATTATTAGACCGCTTAGAACTGATAAAAATTTATGCGTAAAAAAAGTTCGGTTATTCGGTTAATTTGCGTCAAGCTAAATGATTTTTCGTTTTTTACCGTAACAAACACGAAGATTTGAGCGAAACCTTGAAAATCGAGTCTTATTATAAATATCTTTTAAATGGAAATTTACCCGGAGCAAACAAAAATGGACACGGCGACAATCGAAATGCAGGAAATTGCAAAACAACATAAGCAGGAAGTCGAAAGCGGAAACCGTTTCGAGTTCGGTAAAAACTGGAGCGCGTTTCTGGCGCATCTTTCGGAAGATCGTGTTTTGAAAGCGGAAATGTCTCTGTGCGAAATGCTCGAAGTCGAGACTCTGAAAGGCAGAACATTTCTCGACATCGGTTCTGGAAGCGGACTTTTTTCGCTTGCGGCGCGGCGTTTGGGTGCAAAAGTTTTCTCATTCGATTTCGATTCAAATTCATTTGCCTGCACGAAAGAATTAAAGAAAAGATATTTTGACGGCGACGAAAATTGGACGGTCGAGCAAGGCTCGGCTTTAGATGCGGAATATATAAAATCGCTTGGAAAATTCGACATCGTTTACTCGTGGGGCGTTTTACATCACACGGGCGAGATGTGGAAAGGTCTGGACAACGCTTCGCTTGCCGTGAAAGACGGCGGAAAACTTTTCGTCGCAATTTACAACGACACCGGAAGTCAAGCCGAAAGATGGCATTGGATCAAGAAAACTTACTGCAAACTTCCGAATATGTTGAAAACGCCGTTTGCACTCGGCGCGATTTTTCCCGACGAAGCGAAAAGATTTATCAATTACGCGGTCAAAGGAAAACCTTTCGGCTACATTTCCGACTGGAAAACTTACCGCAACGAACGCGGAATGAATCGCTGGCACGACATCATCGATTGGGTCGGCGGTTTTCCATACGAAGTCGCCACGCCGGACGAGATTTTCGAGTTTTACAAAGCCAAAGGCTATGGTCTGAAAAAATTAAAAACCGGCGGTGTCGGTTTGGGCTGTAACGAATTCGTTTTTGAAAAAAAATAAATATTTATTGAGATGCAGGCGGTTAGCTTGCCAAACTGCACAGCGATTTCAAACCGCAAACAAATTTCGAGTCGAAATTTGTTTGCGGTTTTTTTCATTTTTCAGCCGCCGATTAGCGAGCCGCTTGCGTTCCGGTCTGTTTTGCGAAAATAATATAAAATGTTTTCGTTTAAGATAAATATTATTCTCACCGGCAAATTGTTATGGCAAAAATAGTTCTCTCGACCTTCGGCTCACTCGGCGACGTGCATCCGAAAATCGCGCTCGGCATCGAACTCAAAAAACGCGGACACGAAGTCGTTTTTAATTTAATGGAATTTTACCGCGAAAAGATCGAGTCGCTCGGTTTTGAATTTTCGCCGCTCAGACCTGATATTGATCCCGACAACCGCGAACTCGCCCGCGAGTTGATGGACGCGAAAACGGGAACGGAAAAAATTCTGCGGGAAATAATAATGCCGAATCTGAGACCGATGTTCGACGATATGATGAACGCGGTCAAAGGCGCGGATTTATTGATTACGGGCGAAATAGTTTACGCCGCAAAATCGGTCGTCGAGAAAACGAAGATCAAATGGATTTCGACTTCGCTTGCGCCCGGTTCGATGTTTTCCGCTTACGATCCGTTCGTTCCGCCGATTGCTCTATGGTTTGAAAAACTCCGGTTTATGCCGCCCGGATTTCACAAAACGGTTTTCAGTTTTATGCGCGGAACGATTAAAAACTGGTATGAACCTTACAAAAAATTTCGCCGCGAATTAGGTTTAAGTGAAAATCACGATCCGATCTTTGATGGAAAATATTCAAAACTTTTGCATCTGGCAATGTTTTCAAAAGTTCTCGGCAAACCGCAGCCCGACTGGCATTCGCCGACTTTGCAGACGGGATTTTGTTTCTATGACAATTGGAACGATTCAAAAAAATCCTCTGAAAAATTGCAGACATTTTTAGATGCAGGCGAGCCGCCGATTGTATTTACTTTGGGAAGCGCGGCGGTAATGGACGCGCGTGATTTTTTTGAAGAAAGCGCGAAAGCCGCGAAGATTTTAAATCGCCGCGCCGTTTTGCTCTATGGAATATTTAATGAACCGCCGAAAAATCTCGACGAAAATATCGCCGGATTCGATTACGCGCCGTATTCTGAAGTTTTTCCGCGTGCGGCGGCGGTCGTTCATCAAGCCGGAGTCGGCACGACCGGACAAGTCTTACGCGCCGGAGTTCCGGCTTTGATAATGCCTTACAGCCACGATCAGCCCGATAATGCGGCACGTTGTCGTCGCGCCGGAGTTGCGGAAATCATTGACCGCGACAAATACACGGCGGAAACTGCGGCGAGAAAACTGGAAAGAATTTTAAGTAAGACGAGTTATAAATCGAACGCCGTCGAAGCCAGCCGCATCGTAAAGGCGGAACGCGGAACGGAAACGGCTTGCGATGCGATTGAAAAAGTTTTGGAAATCCGCGATTTGAGCTAAAATGTTTTCGGTGAGGAGTTTTAGAAAAATGGAAAAAACGATTACATTTACGATGACGGAACGGCAGGCGAAAGATTTTGAAAATCTATTGGATAAAACTTTGGATGTTTTTGACAGATGGAAGAAAGAAAGTCCCGAACGTGATGCACGTTTTGATAAAAACCACAAAGATTTTCTGAAAAAAATCTCAGAAATTGAAACAAGAGATAAGGAAACTTTAAAGCAGTTGGCAAAATGGGCGGCAACTATGGAGAAGTAAAATGTGGGAAAAATTATTTAATCTCCTGACGAATATTTTCACATTTTCCACCAAAGTTGATCGCCTCGAAAAAGACATCGAAAAACTTCAACAGGAAAATAAAATTTTACTGGAAAAGGTCAATCAACATTCTGCCGAGATCAAAGTTTTGGTTTATGCAATACAAAGTGAAAACGATAAAACGAAGTTGTGGGTAGAAAAAGAAATGGCGAAATTTGAACGGCGTTTGCCTTCAGGAAACCAACAAAAAAACGATGATAAAAAGAATTAATTCGATCTTCATATTTTTACTTTTTATAATTCCGGTTTCGGCGCAGATGGCGCGTAAACCTTCGCCGACGCGCGAACCGGTCGGCGCGATGGACAAAAAGCCCGATTCGGTGAAAAATTCTTTGCCGAAAATCGAATCGCGCGAAGATTTCGATTCGATGGCGCGTGTTTATCATAAAGACACGCCGTTTGAACTGCCGCACGCGATGTTCATTATTGACCGCCGTGACAAAAACAAAATCTACTTCGTCAACTCGCAAAAATACCGTTATCACAAAGATTTTTTGCAGGCGCGTTATCTCGCGGCTCGCGGTGCGGATGTTTTTAAGCCGATCTATATTGACCAAGACAGGCGTTTTATCGTCGGCACGATTGCGTGGCAGAAATCGGTCGAAAAATTCACTTGGGAACTCTGGGAAGGCGATCTCGCTTCGCCGGAATTAATAAAAATTGCCGACGAAACTATCAATAAAGCATTTTTCACGGAGGTTTTTTATAAACCGAATTCGATTCGTCAGGAAGATGCTTCGGCTGATCTTGAAATCGAAAGAGTGTTACAGAGCGATATTTCAAAAAATCAGGATTATCTGGCTTTAAATGCGGGCGCGTCCGTCGGCAGACTTCACATTATTGACAAACTCGACGATACCGTTGAAATCGGCAGTAATGAAATTATCGTTTTAAAAGAATTACCTTTGAGTCTTCCGCCGGTTCGCGGAATTATTGTCGCCAAACCTTCTTCGCCTTTGTCGCATATAAATATTTTGGCGAAAGGTTGGAATATTCCGAATGTTTACATCAAAGATGCCGACAAACTTTTTAAGGACAAAGATACTTGGTGGGTAAAACTCGACGCGAATCTCAGCAATTACGAAATAAAAAGACTGGTTGATTTCAAACCCGAAGATCAGCCGAAAATTACGAGCGAAACCAAACGCATTCCGCCGGTTGATCTCGAAACAAAAACTCTCGCCGGACTGCGCCGAATGCGGAAAAAAGACAGCGTAACTTACGGCTCGAAATCGGCAAATCTCGGCGAAATGATGAATGCAAAAATTCCCGGCATTGTTATTCCCGACGGTTTTACCGTGCCGTTTTACTGGTATGACAAATTTATCAAAGACAATAAATTACAGGCGACGATTGACAATTTTGAATACGATAATGACTTTGTTCACAATCCGCGTTATCGCCGTCAACGTCTGGAAGATTTTCGCGCCACAATTCAAAACGGGCAATTTGACGATGAGTTGAAAAAGGAAATTATTCGCAAATGGAATACTCAGTTGGGTGGAAAATCGGTGTTTATTCGCAGTTCTTCTAATTCGGAAGATTTGCCGAATTTTTCCGGCGCGGGACTTTATTCGAGTGTTCCGAATGTCAAAACCGACGAAAAATTGATCGAAGCAGTTAAAAAAGTATGGGCTTCGCTGTGGAAATTCGAGGCTTACGAGGCGCGTGTCAGAAATTATGTCAGTCAGCAGGACGTTTATATGTCGGCTTTGGTCGAACTCGGCGTTGATATGCAGCGCGGCGGCGTGATGATTACGAAAGACCCGTTTGACGATAAAAATAAAAACGCGGTTTATATCAGTTCGGTTTGCGGGCATAATTCAAAAGTCGTTGACAACAACGGAATTCCCGAACAGATTTTGATAAACCCGAAATCGAATTCGGTGATCGTGATGACGCTTTCACAGCAGGAAAGTTCGCTTAAATTCGACGACAACGGCGATCTCGTCGAAACTCCCGACAAATGTTCTAATCGGCAAAATAGAATTTTAACGGATTTACAGGCGCGTGCGCTTTCGAGAGCGGCGTTGAGCATCAAACGCGCTTTCGGCAACAAACGCGAACAGGACATCGAATGGGGAATTTTAAACGGCATAGTTTACGTCGTGCAGGCACGTCCGTATAGTGATAATTAGTTTATGAAAAAAATATTGATTTTTAGTTTCGGTTTATTGTTTTTTATCGGCTGTAACAGCGCGGAAACAAAAGTTCAGACGAATTCGAACGCCGCTGCAAATATCGAAAAAACGGTCGGAGTTTCGACCGTTTCGAGTCATTCGCAAGTCGAAACTAACGCACCGATGCCGAATACCGCCGCGACGATTGTGCCGAAATCCGACACGAAAACAAAATGGACGCAGAGCGGAAATCCCATTGACACGACCAAATTCGACGCGGACATCAAGCAAGCCGAAGGCAAATTAAAATCGAATCCGAAAGACGAAAATTTGAAAAAAACGCTCGCCGACGCATACAATAATCGCGGAATGGCTCTGACCGAAGCGCGGCAATATGCTTCGGCTCTCGGCGATTACCGCCGCGCTTTGAAACTCGATCCGGCAAACGAAGAAGCGAAAAAATGGATCGCCCAGATTATTTCAATTTATGACAGTATCAATCGTTCATATCCGAATGAAGGCGAAGAACCGCCGCCGTTGCCGTTTGAAAAATCGTCTTTAAATAGTGACGCTCAAAGATTAAAATTTGACTCCGGCGCAACGACGCTGATCGCTAAAGGAAATCTCAAAAATTACGACGACTCGAAAACATTCGTTATCGAAGTGAACGCCGGACAAAAATTGAAAACCGAGCAGATCAAAAATGAAGATTCGGTAAATTATATTACGGTTTCCGTAATTGATTCCGAAGGAAATGATGTCAGCGATTCGGACGCTTCGTGCAATAATCGAAAGGAAGTTTCCCCGACCGTTGCCGGAAATTACAAATTAAAAGTCATCGAATGCCGCAAAGCCGATGCGTGGAAGGGAAATTTCGACCTGAAAGTTTCCGTCAATTAAAAACCGAATTACAGAATCCGCACGACAATCAAAAGTTGATCGTTTTTCGCCAAGCGTAATTTTTTTGCGACAGGTAAAACTTTGCTTACTAGACAAAATCACCGCATAAAAACTAAACTTACAATTTTGCAATTATCAAAAAACATTTAACAAATCTGGAGATTAAATAAATATTATGGGACTTTCAGCAAACGAGATCAGAAAAGGAATGGTCATTCTTCACGAGGGAACGCCGTGTAAAGTGATGGAATTTCGCCATCACACGCCGGGAAATTTGCGCGCAATGGTGCAGACGCGGCTCAGAAATCTTTTAACGGGCAGTTCGTTCGAGCATCGTTTTCGTTCGGCGGACACTTTGGATAAGGTTACGCTCGAACAGCACGAGATGGAATATCTCTATTCGGACGGTTCGCATCATCATTTTATGAATTCGGAAACTTACGAGCAGATCGAAATGACCGAAGACGATCTGGGCGACGCGGCGCAGTGGCTGATGCCGGGACTAAAGATCGAAATCGAATACTATGAATCAACGCCAATCGGCGTAACTTTGCCGGCGATGATGGAATTGGTCGTGACCGACACCGAACCTGTTTTAAAAGGCGCGACTGTTTCTAATTCCAATAAACCCGCAACATTAGAAAACGGCGTAACGATTACGGTTCCGCCGTTTATCGTGCAGGGCGAAAAAATCAAAGTAAATCCATCGGAATCGAAATATATGGAACGAGTCAAATAAAATTTCTTTCAAGTTCTGGATTTTAATGTAGAATAGAACTATATATTGCTAAATTAATGTCCTTGATTTCGAATCGGAAATTATGTTTCTGCTCTATAGTCTGTTATTAACTATCGGGTTTATCTTGATGCTGCCTCTTTTCTTTCTGCGGAGAAATAAATACGCGGAAGGATTTCGACAGCGTTTAGGACATATTCCCGGACTAAAGCAAAATACAAAACCGGTTGTTTGGATTCATTGTGTTTCGGTCGGCGAAACGAATGCCGCCGCTCCGCTCGTCAAATCCATCAGAGAAAATTTTCCCGATTACCGGATAGTAGTTTCGACGACTACCAAAACCGGACAGGAACTGGCTCACAAGATTTTCGCCGATGACGCGGAAAAAATATTTTATTTTCCGTTTGATTGGAAATTTACCGTGCGTCGCGCTTTAAGCAGAATAAAGCCGAATCTGGTTTTATTAATGGAAACTGAAATTTGGTTCAATTTTATTCGTGAAGCGGGAAAATCGGGCGCAAGAGTTTTTATCGTCAACGGCAGATTATCGGAAAAAAGCGCGAAAAATTATCAGAAAATTCCGAAAACGATGACGCGCGTTTTGCATTACGTTGATTTTGCGTTGGTGCAGACTAAGTTGGATGCGGTGAGATTTGCCAAGATAGGAATCAGCAAGCATAAAATCTCTGTTACGGGAAATATCAAATTTGACCAACAGCCGCTTTCCGAACGTGATGTTTTCGGAGCATATTTCGGCGACAGATTTGAAATTTCATCTAAAAACCCTCTGATTGTCGCCGCCAGCACACACGCGCCGGAAGAAAAATGGATTTTAGAAGCATTCAAAGAAGTTTATAAAAATAATTCACAAAATCTGCCGCGACTTCTAATCGCGCCGCGTCATCCCGAAAGATTTGACGAAGTTGCCGAACTTATCCGACAAACCGGACTTAAATTGATAAAAAGAAGTGATCCGATAAGCAATGAAGACCTGACGGCGGACGTGATTTTGATGGACAGCATCGGCGAATTGCGTTCGATTTTTCCGCTTGCTCAAATCGTCTTTATCGGCGGCAGTCTGATTCCTCACGGCGGACAAAATATTCTCGAACCGGCACTTGCCAAAAAAGCCGTCGTCACCGGATTTTACACGACAAATTTCAAAGAAATCGTTCAAACATTTGAAAATAACAACGCCGTAATTCATCTTCCCGAATTAAGCGAAAGTGAAATCGTGCCGAAATTGACGGAAATTTTCGGCGAACTTTTAGAAAATTCGGAAAAACGTCGTAAGTTAGGCGAAAATGCTTTTCGCGTTTTAAAAGAAAATCGCGGCGCAACCGAAAAGACTCTGAAACGTCTTCGCACTTTTTTTCAGGTTCAGAACGAAAACACATTTTCGCCGGATTCGAGCGAGACGGCGAACGAGACCGAAAAGCGATTTACTGCACAGACTAACTGAAATAATGCCGGTTTTTTATCTTCTTTCCGTTGTTTTGATTTTCTTCAGCTACAAATCTCTGCGCGGCGGACGCGATTATCTAGATTACTTTAAAAGTGAACTTTCCAAACCGAAATCGGATTTTACGCCGTTTATTTCGATCATCGCGCCGTGTCGCGGACTCGACGCGGGACTTGCTGAAAATCTGGAAAAATTATTCAGACAGGATTTTCCCGCCTATGAAGTGATTTTCATCGTGGATGACGAAAAAGATGAAGCCGTCAAAATAATAGAAAAAGTCTTACAAAAAAACGAAAAAACTCGAAACTCGAAACTGATTATCGCCGGAAAAGCGGCGGACGAAGGGCAAAAAGTTCACAATCTGCGCGAAGCCGTTTTACACGTTTCCGAAAATTCGGAAGTTTTCGTCTTTGTTGATTCCGACGCGCGACCCGACGAAAATTGGCTGAGAAATCTGATCGCGCCTTTAGAAAATAAAAAAATCGGCTGCACGACGGGTTATCGCTGGTTTATTTCGGAAGAGAGAAATTTCGCTTCGGAAATGCTTTCGGTTTGGAATGCTTCGATTGCATCGGCTCTCGGCGCAAATATGAAATCGAATTTCTGTTGGGGCGGCGCGACGGCGATCAGGCGCGAAACATTTGAAACTGTAAAAATGCGCGAACGTCTGAAAGGAACTCTGTCGGACGATTTTACATTTACGCGAACGATGAAGGAAAACACTCTGCCGGTTTATTTCGTGCCGCAGGCTTTGACGGCTTCGTTTGAAAACTGCACGTTCGGTAATCTTTTGGAATTTACGACGCGGCAGATGAAAATCACCAGAGTTTACGCGCCGCATCTTTGGAAAGCCTCGTTCGCTGGTTCGTTTCTTTTTAATGTCGTAATGATCTGGGCGATTTTAATTATCGCGTTTTCGACGGCGGCAAGTTTTCAGTTCTGTTTCGCTTTATTGACTGTTTTCGCTGTTTCGATTTTCAGCATCGGCAAAGCGCGGCTGAGATCGAAAGCCGTGAAATTAGTCTTAAAAAACTACGAACCGGATCTGAAAAAACAATTCTCGACGCAAATGACGCTCTGGCTTTTTTCTCCGGCGATTTTTCTGTTTAATTGTCTGTGTGCATTATTTTCAAAAAAAATAATCTGGCGCGGAATCCGTTACGAACTCAAATCGCCTTTTGAAACATCAAAGTTCGGTAAAAATGATTGATAACAGGGCAGTCAAATGCTACATTTAACAAATAGTGAAGTTTGAAATATGAAAAAGCCAAATCAACAACATTTCAAGTATTTTATTGTTTTCTCATTTTTAGTTTTTTCAGTAAATTTACAGGCTCAGAAAAATACACCATCAAATAATATTCCGAACGGAAAAGCTCCGATAATTATCATTCCCGGTTTGACCGGATCGGAGCTTGTCAACAGTAAAAATCAGCGAGTCGTCTGGTTTAAGCCTCAGAGATCAAAAGATGACGATCTGCGACTGCCGATTTCTCCGAGTCTGACGGCAAACCGCGACAATCTGGAAGCACGCGATATTATCCGAAATATTCAGCTGTTAAAATTTCTGCCGGAAATCGAGATTTATGACAAACTCATTGATTCGCTCGAAAAACGCGCCGGATATAAAGAAGGAAAATGGGACGATCCGCCGAAAGACGGTTATCAGGATACATTTTATGTTTTCGCCTACGACTGGCGGCGCGATAACGTCGAAAATGCTCGAATTCTGACGCAAAAAGTCGAGAGTCTGAAAAGAAGATTGCGTCGTCCGAATTTGAAATTTAATATTATCGCGCATTCGATGGGCGGACTTATCGCGCGTTACGCGGCGCGTTTCGGCAAAGCCGATCTGCCGGCGGGAAAAGCAAAACCGCGCGTAACGTGGGCAGGCGCACGAGATTTTAAGAGAATTTTTTTGCTCGGCACGCCGAACGCCGGTTCGGTCGAGGCTTTGCAATCCATTCTCGATGGTTTTTCGGTGATCGGCGGCGGTTTGAATCTGCCGTTTGTTCAAAATCTTTCAAAGTTCGATGTTTTTACGATTCCTTCGATTTACCAATTGCTACCGCATAACGGAACGCAGACGGTTTTAGACGAAAATCTCAAACCGCTCGATATAGATTATTTCGACATTGCGACGTGGGAAAAATATGATTGGAGTCCGATTAATGACGACAATTTCGAGAAAAAATTTTCGCCTTCGGAAGTTAAAAATGCCAGAAGATATTTAACCGTCGTTCTTGATCGCGCGCGGAAATTTCAAGAAGCGTTAGACATCGAAGCGAAAAAATCGCCGGTTTTGTTTTATCTTCTCGGCGGCGATTGTAAGGACACGCTTGATTCGATCATCGTTTATCGGGATGAAAAGAAAAACAAATGGAAAACCTTAATCAAAGGTGATTCGTTTAATACCAGCACGGGCGCGAAGGTTTCTTCGGACGATGTAAAAAAGGTTATCTATTCGATGGGCGACGGCGTAGTTTCCAAACGCTCTTTGAAGGGCGAGATCGCAACAAAGGGAAATAAATCCGTTTTTCCCGTAACATCCGAATTGTTCGTCTGCGAAGGACACACGAAATTAGTAACGAGCAGTGATGCACAGGATAAATTGTTTACGCTTTTGCTCGACGATATTATACAGAAAACCGCTCAGCGAAAAGGAAAATGATTTTGCAAAAAAGTCAAAAAAAATCGAAACCGCACCTTTTACGATCAGAGAATTTTTTTTGGCAGAGAACGTGAATATTTTTTTCTAAATCTTTTCTTTCGGTTCTGGTAACTTTTATTAATATCTATTATTATCTTTTCGGCTCATAATAAATTTATCGGATTTTGGAAGATTTCTTAAAATGATCGGCGAATCTTTGCAGGAAGAAGAAAATACGGCGGACGAAAATTTCCACTATAAAATACTCCAGACGGACGAAAAACAATCCGCTGTTACTCAAACTTTGCCGTTACAAGACAATGATTTGACACTTTCCGAAAACCTTTCCGACAAATCGTTTTCCGCTGGAACGCAAGAGAATATCGAGATGATACCGTTGCCGGAAGATCGGCAAACTGCTCGAAATGTGCAAACTGCGGCTTTGATTCCGGCAAATACGGAGACTCTCGTAAAAACGGAATTGCCGGCAGAAGATGCGGCTGAAAATCTGCGGCGGACGGGTTTGGCTTGGTCGGCGGCGACGGTTCTCGGCGGTTCGGTCATATTTATGCTCGTTATCGGCTGGTTTTTCGATCTCGTTTTCGGCTCGAAACCGTGGGGCGTAGTCGGCGGCATTGTCATCGGCGCAATTATCGGATTCATACAGTTTTTTAGAATTACATCTCAAATTTTCAAAAAATCGGAAGTTAATTCGATTTCATCAAACGACGATACTAAATAATTAAAGAATTAATTATTACCCAAAATTTAATTTTTCAATCGGCAATAAAGAATATCTGACATAAAAAGCCCGCTTTTTATGTCAGATATTCTCTTCTGTCTTTGAATTTTTCAGGTTTAATTTGTAAAATCTTAGTTTCGCAAATGAGCGAAACTTCAGAACCTATTAAAGAAGAGCAGGAAAATCTTGCGCCGCTGTCACATCGGCGGATTCTTTTTATAATGGGATTTCTGATTTTGACCGGAAGTATTTTGATTTTGATTATCGTTTCGTGGAAATTCGCTCTCGGTTTTTTTATCGGCGGAAGTTTATCTTTTGTAAATTATTACTGGTTAAAGATTTCGCTCAAAAATATATTCGCGCGAGCCGTTTCCGAAGCCAATCCGACATTTCCCGCATTCGGCTATTTTATGCGGTATGTGTTTTTGGGATTGATTTTAACAGTTGTTTATTTAACCGAAACAGTTTCGTTCATAGCGGTAATTGTGGGACTTTTGAGTTTTTCAACAGCGATTTTAATAGAAGGTTTGATTCGAATATTTACAACTTTTTTTAATAGAAAGGAAATTTAATAATGTTTTTATTAGCAGAAGGCGGACATCATACGCCGCTGATCGTCGAGTTTGTCAATCATTATCTGGGAAAACCCGTTCACGAATTTCAGATGGCGGTAACATATCCGATTTGGCAATCACTGTTCGATTTGATCGGAGTAAATGCGACACCGGAAACCGTCTTTGGCGAATATACGGTTGATAATGCGATTCCGTGGTATACGGTAATGTTTTTTGTCTCGTGTCTCCTGACGGTTTTTCTGATTTGGATTTTTAAAGGAAAATTATCAGAAGACGATCCGACGCACGGACAATTAACGCTCGAAGCCGGTTTTTTGGCTCTCAGAGATATGATCGTCACGATTGTCGGCGAACACGGTTACAAGTATTTTCCGGTCGTAGCGACATTTGCGATTTTGGTTTTGATCTCGAATTTGATGGGACTTTTCCCGATGTTTATGTCGCCGACGGCAAACGTCAACGTCACTTTCGCGCTCGGTATCGCATCTTTTGTCTATTATAACTTTGTCGGCATTAAGGAAAACGGTATCGTAAAACATTTGGGACATTTAACAGGTCCGAGTTTGCCGCTTTTGATGACTTTGCTTATTACGCCTCTGATTTTCGCTATCGAATTGGTCAGTAATATGATTCGTCCGCTGACTCTCGGACTCCGGTTATTTGCCAATATGTTTGCTGACGAGCAGATTTCGGGACAGATTGCTAATCTCGCTCCGCCATATACCAATTTTCTTTTACCTGTCGTGCTGATGCCGCTCGCCGTTTTCGTCGCTTTCGTGCAGACGCTGGTTTTCACTTTGCTTTCGATGATCTATCTCAGCGAAGTTTCGCATCCGCCGCACGACGAACATCACGATGCCGATCACATCGAACACACGGGCGAAGCGATTGCTCAGACGGCTTGATCGAAAATTTTTTAATAGCAATAATAAAGTTTTTTGAAAATTCGGGAGTAAATTTACTGCGGAAAAACTGCAATTCATATCAGCTATGCCCGCACGCAACAGGAGCCGCGACTCCAACGAGAGTAGAAATCGCGTGCATACCGGAAGCGAGGCGAAATCATAAAGAACGCGCAGTTTTAAAACGGTAAGTCAAGTTTTCGGATTTTCTCAATTTAACAAAAATAAAATTAGGAGAATAAAAATGAACAGATTTAAAACAATTTTCTTTGCCACACTTGCGTTGGCAATTTTGGCAATTCCCGCGCTGGCACAAGGCGGCGAGGTTGGAGCCGATAACGCTTCGACGGTTTTAGCTTACAAAGCTCTGGCTGCCGGTCTCGGTTTCGGTCTGGCTGCCGGTCTCGGCGGTTTAGGTCAAGGTCGCGTCGGTGCGGCGGCGGTCGAAGGCGCGGCTCGCAATCCGAGTGCTGCCGGAACGGTTCAAACGCTGATGATTATTGCGCTCGCGCTTATCGAATCATTGGTTTTGTTCGCGCTCGTTATCGTTTTCGTCGTGCTTCGCTAGTATTTACGGAGTTTATAAAATTTTTGCGGGTCAAAGTTTGCACTTTGCCCGCATTTTTATTTTTTCAATTAGTGTGATAAAACACATTTACTGAGAAAGAAAGTCAGACAACCGCAAAAAAGTTTGCGTCAACTAACAAAGAAATGAATGACCAGTTTATCGGACAAGTTTTAGCAGAAAAATACCGGATCGAAGAAGTTTTGCGCGAAGGCGAATTCGGAAAGATTTATCGCGGAAAACATCTTATGATGGAAAAATCCGTGACCGTTAAAATTCTTTCTCCGGCTCTGTCGGTTGACGAAAATATCGTGCGCCAATTTTCACAGGAAGCCCGCACGGTTTCCAGTATTTCGCATCCGAATCTTCTGAACGTCAATGATTTCGGCACGGACAAAAGCGGCGCAGTTTATATCATTATGGAAGGCGCGGACGGCGAGACGCTCAAAACCGCTCTCGAACGCGAAGGCAATTTTCCGGTCGAACGCGCCGTTCGCATCGCGCGTCAAATTGCCGCCGCTCTTTCGTCGGCTCATTCACACGGCATTATTCATAAAAATCTGAATCCCGAAAATATTTTTTTAAGCGGAAAAAACGGAAATCGTGAAGTCGTTAAAGTTTTGGATTTCGGTTCGTTCGATTCGCACGAAAATTATTCATTTGAAGATTCGGCGAAAATAAAAAATCTCGAATATCGTGCGCCGGAACAGGATTCGCAGGTTTCCGAAGCGGATCAACGCTCGGACATTTATTCGCTCGGCGTGATTTTCTATCAGATGCTTGCCGGCGATGTGCCGTTTGGCGCGGCAACTCCGACCGAGTTGATGCTGAAGAAAAACGACGATTTGCCCGCGCCGCTTTCGGCTTTTCGTAATGATCTGCCCGAAGGAATCGAACCTGTAATTATCAAAACTCTCTCGAAAAATCCCGATGCGCGGCAACAAACCGCCGCCGGATTTATCGAAGAATTAAACCGTGCGACGGATTTTTCAAACGAACTCGAAACAGTTATCGTTTCGCCGCAGACGCAACCTGTTGAAAATAACAATATTTGGAAAACCGCATTTATCGTGCTTGCCGGAATTTCGCTCTTGTCGGTCGCTTTGATTTACGCGACTAACAGTAAACAAACCGATCCGACGACACAATTGCAATACGATGCCAACGGTCAACCTGTCCAGCCGATCAATCCGGCAAGCGGACTTCCCGAAATGGGCGCGGCAAATATGGTTCCATACGGCGATGCGAATTTGTTGGGAACTTCAAATATGACTGCGCCGGAAACGCTGACTTATCCTGACGGACGCGATCCTTGGGGAAGCGGTTCGATTCCGCCGCCGAGCAGTTCTATTCCATATCCCGTACAGCCGGGCGGAGAAGTTATTACAATTCCGGGACAAGGAAGTCAGTTTATGCCGCAAACCGACAGCAGCGGAAATATCATTTTAATTCCGATTCCGGCAAATACGTTTGTAAATACGAATACCGCGACACCTGCGAAAACGCCGAAAACGATAGTTCGGCAAATGCGAATACCGTAACGCCGACACCCGCGCCGCAATCTACTCCGACACCGGAAGTTAAACCGACCGCAAAAACCCGCACAACCGAAGCCGACCGAAGTTCCGAAAGACAAATCCACATCTCCGCCTGAAAAAATCAGTCAAAGCGGCAAACTCAAAGACACGAATTAATTCGGTAAAGGTCAAATGAAAATCTTTTGTAAAATTGTAAAATTCAAATTTTAATCTCCGGCAAAGCAACTTATTTTTTATTTGCTGCAACTCTATTTAAAGAGTTTCCGTAAAAACAAAGGGAAATAAATTTCAAAAATAAATTTGGAGGTTTTTTATGTATCGCAAACTATTTGCTTGTATCGTTTTTTCTTCGTATTGGCAGTTGTTTCGATTTCCGCTCAGGAAACGCCGCAATCACAACTCTTGACACGCGCCTTTTCTCTATCGTCTTTAAGCGGCAGTTATCTCGGTGTGCAGACGGTTAACGTGACAAAAGAAAATTATTCGAGATTCGGACTTTCGGAAGTTCGCGGTGTTGCCGTTGATAAAGTTTTGAAAGATTCTCCGGCTGAAAAAGCCGGACTGCAAAACGGCGATGTCATCGTGAGTTTTGACGGCGAATCGGTTTCGAGCGTCAAAAAATTAACCCGTCTGATCGGCGAAGTCGCGCCCGATCATAAGGTAAATGTAAAAGTTTTAAGAAACGGCGGCGAACGCGATATTGAAGTAACGGTCGGCAGGCGCGATTTAAATTTTAATACGAGCGGCGGTTTCAGCGGCGGTTTTCCGGCAATCGGAAATATGCCGACATTGCCGCGCACAATGACGATTCCGCAAACTCCTTCCGTGCCGTTTCCGTTAAGCAGGGAAAACGAAAATGTTTTTGTCTGGAGTTCGGGCGCAAATCGTCAGATCGGCGTAACTTTATCGAGTTTGACAAAACAACTCGCCGATTTTTTCGATGTTGCCGACGGAAAAGGTCTTTTGATAAGTGAAGTTCGCGCCGATTCTCCGGCGGCAAAAGCCGGACTCAAAGCCGGCGATGTGATCGTCGAAATCGAAGGCACGAAAGTCGTGCAAAATCTGGATTTGATAAAAGCTGTCAATGAGAAAAAAGAAGGTCCGGTTTCGATTACCGTAATTCGTGATAAAAGCAGACAAACTTTTTCAGTCGAACCGGAAAAAGTTACTGAGAGAAATTTTGTTTTGCCCGAAGGTTTCAAGAATAATTTGAATAAATAAAAAAACAATTAAAGCGCAAGATTTTCAAAACCTGCGCTTTTAATTATTTCCTTTCATCGCGTTTTTCGCCACTTCGTCCGCCTGTAGGCTTTTTTGTTTGGCTTCTTCCATTTTCTTTTTGAAGTTGTCGTCTTTTTCCTTAAAAACTAATCCTGCTTTTTCCATCTCGTCTTTATTTTGAGTTCCCGCGCTGTCGCGCAAAAGCCGCGCCGCTTCGTGCAGAGACTTAAATGCTTCGATTTGCAGATCGAGACTGTCTTCTTTCAAACCGAGATAATCTTTAAATTGCGGATTTATCTTTAACTGCTGCGCTTCATCAATCTTCGATTTTGCGCTGTCAGCGAAAATAAATCCGTCATTGATGACATAAACGAGATCGTTAGAGATTTGTTTTACTTTGGGAAAATCCTGCTTTTTCGAGGCTTCGCGCAAATCTTTTAGCGCGGTTTCATTCTCGTTGTAAAGAATTTTTATGCGTTTTAGTTCTTCATTCGCATCGCCGACTAATTGGACGGCTTTTTCGGTTTCATCGGCGGAAAAATCAAAAATGCCCGCATTATCTGCCTCCGTTTCCGATTTTTTGCACGAAGAAAAAACGAAACATAAAAGAATCGGGAAAATCAAAATAAAAATGAATCTGAAAAATCGCATTTATAAATGATTCTAACGTATCAGATTAAAATTTTCATTGTTTTTCCGCCGCCAGATAAAACCGTCGAGAACATAATGCGTCAGTTGCGGCACGGCGAGAAGCGGCACGAGATACATTTTCCAATCTTCCAAATCCCAATTCGCACCGAAAAGCCAGTTATGTTCGTGCCACACGCCGCGATTCCAGACGAGTTCTTCGATATAAGCCAAAGCCCATAAAGTCGCCAGAAAAATCAGCCAATTCGACGAAAGCGTTTGATAAATTTGTCCGGCATTTTCACGCCGCGATTTCGCGTAAAAATAGATCAGAGCAAAATACGGAACGCCGTGAATTATGACGTTCGTCACCGTGAAAGCGTAATCGGAATTAAAATAAACGATGCCGGCATACCAACAAACAGCGGTCGTCAAAACGATGATGTCTTTGCCGATATTCAAAAATCCGTTTGTGAAATAAAGATAAAATGATTTGGCAAAATACAACGTCAAAGCCAAAACATAAACCGGAAACAAAACCGTTTCGACAAATTTCGGCAAAACGAAAAAATCATTTTCGGCAAACCAGTTAAACTGGCGCGGCAAACTCGTCATCCAAAATGCCAGCGGATAAACCGTCGCCAGATAAATCGCCGCCGCGTCAATCAGCAAAGTCCAATTCGATTTCTCTTTCAATTTCGCGCGATAAAGTTTCACCCAACCGAATTGCTGACGCACAAAATGAAAAACCGCGACGATTGCAAGGAATTTCCAAAACGTCAATGCGCCTTCCGAATAAAGCGCAACGCCGACCGCGTAACCGAAAACCGGTACAAGCGTGTAAAGCCAAATGCGCCGCCGAAATTCTTCCGCATCGAAATAAACCCGAAAAGAAGTTGACCAAACGTGCGCGACATCAATCAGCAAAACCGCCGAAACCCAAGTCCAATCCGGCGAATCTTCATTCAAAATCCCAAGTTGCCAGCCAACCGCCAAAAGCAAAAGCGACACAACCGCACTGCCGAGAAAAACCGACAAATCAATCTCGCGGGAAAAAAGCCATTTGCTGTCACCTTTTGTTTGCCTGGCTCGAAATGTTGATTCGTCTATTGCTTGCATTTTTAGTCAAACGCTTCTGCTCTTAACAATTTCCATTCACGCATAAAAAGTTCAAAACCTCTTCTATCCTCTTCGTCGTCCACGATTTTTGGCGACGAACTCTCGTAAAATTCCATTACTTCATCAGAAAAATTACAGACTGCACTTCGCCACTCGTCAAAACTTGTTTTAACAACTTTACCATCCTCAAATTGGTGAATAATTTGATTTTGCTCATGGGTTATTGTCCAATTAATTCCGCTCGAACAACCCATTATCAATAATTCATCATAGTTATCGCCCAAAGCATACATCGTAAAACCACAGCAAGGAAGCAACTGAGAAGGTGAATTTTCGTCATGAGTCAACTTCAATGATTTCAAGAAAAAATAAGCCGATGAACTTACAGTCCAATCGCCCGAAATTTCATTAGAAACAATTTTATCGCAGATTCTTAAATAAACTGAACTATGAACGCACAAATCTCTTTCTGCTTTGGTATTTTCAAGCCAATGGAGATTTAATACTTTTAGTTCAACCATAGTTATTTTGTCAGGAGAATCTGATTCGCCACTCTTACTCCATGATAAAACGCTTCTTCAAAAAGTGCGATGCCGCTCAGATCGGAATGCGCGAAATGAATATTTCTGAACGGTTTCTGCGCTTCGTCGCGTGCGCCGTTCCACAAGAAATTTGTTCGCGGCGAAATCATCGCGTGTCCCCAACGCATTATATCAATCCGCGTCGTCAGTTCACGAATGTCTTTGTGCGCCATCGAAAGATCGGACAGAATTATATCGGAAAGCTGCGTGTGGTCGAGCGCGAAAAGTTTGGCGCGTCCGTTTTCTTCGGCGCACATCGGATAATAATATGTGAAAACCGCCGCGCCGTAATCAATGCCTTTTTGATGCGTCGAATTTACATAACCCAAACTCGGACTTTCGTATAAAACATTGTCCCACGCGAGCGGAAAATCTTTGGCGAAACGATTTTTCGGACGATCTTTTAAAAATAAATTCGCCACGAACCACGCATTGTGCTGAAATTCGTTAACGAAAGTCGGCGCGTTTTGTTTAAAATCCCGAATCAAATATTTCGCCGTAAAGATCGGCGCGGCGAAAATTATTTTTTCGCAATGCAGTCCGCGAATTTCATTTGTTTCGACATTTAAATAAATCACGTCAACGCCTTTTTCGTTCGGAATTATTTCGAGCGCGAGCGTTTTCGTGCGGATTTTATCTTTGATTTTGTCGGCTAAAAACGCGACGAATCTGCCGTTGCCTTCGGGAAATGTGATGAACGGCTGAGATTCTTCGCCGGATTTTCTGACGCGCGAACAGAAATAAAAAAGTCCTGCCCACGCCGAAGTTTGATCTAATTTCAAACCGTAATCGTCGCGCATCGCATAGTCGCAATACCAAAAAATTCGTTCGGAAGTAAAACCTTTTTGGCGCAGCCAATCGCCGAAGGAAATTTTGTCGAGCGCGGTTGCTTCCGCATCCGTTGAACAATTTGCAACCGGCAAAACAAATGCGCGTTTTCCGTTTCCGTCGCGCCAATTTACCCAAAAATCAACTTCTTTTTGAAACAAATTATATTGATTTTTATCTTCTTCGCTCGCGCCGACATTTAAGTATAAGCCTTCATACCAGCGACCTTTGTAGAAAATTCGCTCTTCCGGTTCGCGGCAGAGAAATTGTTCTTTGACGATGATTTCGCCGTTCGCGCTTTTGCCTTCGGTCAGATTCATTTCATCCAAGAGCGAAATTAATTCTACATTTTCCTGAAACGGAACAGGTAAATAATGTGCGCCCCACGGATACGAAACGAGTTCGGAAGTTCCGCTCTGCGCCGTGCCGCCGATTTTGTTTTCGAGTTCGAGCAGAACGAAATCGTTGAAATTATTTTGCTGAAATTTATAACCTGCGGAAAGTCCTGCCGCGCCGCCGCCGATGATCGCAACTTTTTTATTTTCCCAATTATTTGCGGGAACTTCCGTATTTCGCATCTCGCGCAAAATATGCCCGACATTGACGTTTGCGCCGACAATTTCGCCTTCGATCTGTTTAATTTCAGAATTTGATTGGCACGCCGCAAGCGCGATGGGCAAGCCGAGAAAAGATTTTAAAATTTCGCGTCGGGTAAATTTCGACATTATAATTCGAGATCATCGAGAATGATAATTTCAATTTCATTGACACGCTTTAAATCTTTGTCCTTACACAAAAAAGCATCGCAATTATTTTCCAAAGCAGTGGCAATCTGCAATGCGTCGGGAGTTCGCAGATTATATTTGGCGCGAAGTTCGGCGGCGTTTTCGGCAATAGCCGTTGTGATCGGAAAAAGTTGAAAATTTGTTCCGTTAAAAAGCAAATCACGATAGTTGACAGCTAAAGCGTGGTTGTTTAGTTTTAGCGGCTGAACTAAAACTTCGGTGAGCGTAATGACGGAACTGCACGATTGAAAATCGCCGTTCGTAATGCGTTTAAAGACTTCGCGCATCAGATCAACGTAGAGCGTATTTTGTTCGACGAAATAAATAAAAGGCGAGGTGTCGAGAGCCGGAAAATTAAGATTTCGTAAAGCGTCGTCTAATTTCATCACGGACGATGCTCCCATTCATTTCTTAATTCGTTGACATATTCCTGCGCGTCAATTCCATCCCAAATCTCTTTTCCCAAACCTTCGAGTTCAAGCAAACTGCGCTTCGGTTTTTCAACTTCCGGTTTAGCCATTTCACTTGAAACTTTTGCAATTAAACGTAGTTTTTCGTTGTCCGGTAAAGGTTTGACATATTGCTGATAAATTTCTTCGACAGTTTGCATAAATTTTTCCTCGGCTGTCTATTTTACAATAAATTACTCGAATCTCCGCCATTCAGCTTCGTAGTATCTGACCAAAGCCTGATTATCAAGACGATTTATTTCGATTTCCTCATTTTTTGGCAAATCCGTGTCGGCGGAAAATTCGAACATCGAAGCGAAAGTTTTTTCATTTAAGAACTTGAGTTCGATGTTTTCGGGCAATTTTGTCGGCGTGTCGAACGGTTGTAATTTTGCGAGCGCGTAACCCCAAATTCCGAAACTCGGAACAGTTGTTTGATACGGTTTGACGGTAAAACCGGCGGCTTCGAGAGTTTTGATGATGCACCAAAAGGAATTTCGCGCAATCAGCGGCGAAGTGGTCTGCACGACGATTGCCGAATCCGGTTTTAGTTTTTGTTTCAGTAAATTATAAAAGCGCGTCGTGTAAAGTTTGCCGAGCGCGAAATTATTAGGATCGGGAAAATCTATGATCGCAACGTCGAAAGGTTCTGTTTCGTTTTGGTCTAACCAGACGAATGCGTCGGCGTTTGTAACGTGAACTTTTTCGTTGTCGAACGAATGTTTATTGAGTTCGCCGAGTGCGGGAACTTTTTTTGAAATTCCGGTCATCGCCGGATCGAGATCAACGAGTTGGATAAATTCGACCGAATTGTATTTTAAAATCTCGCGCAGAGCCAAACCGTCGCCGCCGCCGAGAACCAAAACTCTTTTCGCGTCTTTGCCGAAAGCTGAAAATGCCGGATGAACCAACGCTTCGTGATAACGGTATTCGTCGAACGAATTAAATTGCAGATTGCCGTTTAGAAAAAGCGCGTAGCCGGTTTTGCCTTTGGTGACGACGATGCGCTGATACGACGAACTTTCAGCGAAAATTATGTTGTCGAGAAACAAGGAATCTTCGGCGAGCGAAGTCAGAGCGTCGGCTTTTATAAAAGCGATCAAAAGCAAAAGAATGATGATAAAACCGCAGACGCGCATAAAATTGACGCTTTTTTTTTATCAACGGTTCGAGCAGAAATGTTCCCCAGATTCCGACCGAAGCATTTAACATTCCGAATAAAAGGGAAGTTCGGTTTAATCCGAGCTTCGGCACGAGAAACAGCGGAAACAGCAGCGAGGCGACGAGTGCGCCGATGTAATCATAAGCGAGAACGCGCGAGATCAAATCTTTAAAGTCGAGTTCGTCCTGCAAAATTCGCATCAAAAGCGGAATTTCCAGACCGACGAGAACGCCGATGCCGAAAACCGTTCCGTAAAGAACGATGGCGAAATAACTTAATTTCGCAAAACTCAGAAACAAAAGCGGCGCGGAAAATCCGCCCAAAATCGCAACGGCTAATTCGATCTCGACAAATTTATCGGCGATGTTTTTTTCGATGAATTTTGAAAGCCACGAGCCGACACCCATCGCAAAAAGGTAAATGCCGATGATTAAAGAAAATTGTGTGATCGAATCGCCGAGAACATAGGACGAAAGCGTTCCGGCGAGCAGTTCGTAGATCAAACCGCAGGTGGCGATGACGAAGACGTTAAGAAATAAAAGCGGAGTTTTGTTCATTATGAAAACGGTAAATGGTAGATGGTAAATTGTTAATGCAAGAAAATTTCTTTTTATTTACCATCTACAATTAACCATTTACCATTCAAACAAATTTATCCTGAAATTGCGGCGGCGATGATGATGGCGATGCCGATTAAAACCGAGCCGAGAACAATGCCAAGTGCGGTGTTTTGATCTTCTTCGATTTCCTTGCGAATCGAAAACGGCGTTTGCCTTTCCGATGATTCCGAAGGCAAGCGCGAAAAATATCAAGCCGATAAATACAAAAATCAGCGTTCCGACGATTGTTTCCAAAAGCGCGTCGAGTTTTACGATCAAAGCGAACATATTCAGCATCTATTTTCCTCCACGAAATCCGCCGGAATAAATGAACGGAACTCCGAATGTCGAGCGACTTCCAGAATTGGCGAACTCCCAACCCATAAACGACGAAACCGCATACAACAGAACGACACCTATTCCGAAAATTAAAAAAAGCGTTTTTAACATATTTTTAATTGTAAATGACTAATTGTAAATGATTAATTAAAGAATATATTTATCGTTTACAATTTACAATTAACCATTACTTCCAAACATACTTTCGCTCCAGCGTTTCGATTCAAAAGTGAATTTTCTGAAAAGCGCGAGAAGCGGAAGTATTGCCAACACCACGAAAGCACAACAAAAATTTACGCCGCGTGTTACATTTTGTTCGATCTTGACCTGAAGCGGAAGCGGTTGCTGCCAATTGCCCCAACTTCCGGCGATGCGAAGCGAATAAGTTCCGCCGGGAAGCGAAGAAAGTATCGCGTCTTCTTCTTTTTTTCCTTCCGTCCACGCGCCGTCGCTGTCCGAACCTTGATAATACTCGATGTTGATCGGCACGGATTCGACCTCGTTGTTTCGATCTTTGACAAGATCGGCATCGAGTTCGACCCAATTATTGTTAAGTCCGGGAGTATTTGCCGTCACGCGGACGTTTCTGTTTCCTTTTAATTCAAAAGGCTGTGTGAAAATCGTTTGCGCGGTGGTCGCATTCGTCATCGCCGGCAGAACGATTTCCTGATTTAAAATCGTGCTTTTTATTCCGGTTACGGGCAACATAAAAATTGCCGTGACCAGCAAAAGCAGAAGCGGAATCAATCCGTATGTATAATAAAAACTGTCCGTAAATGATTGATTCGGCGCAACCGACCAAGGTTTCGGCAGATCGGTTACACCGAAATTTTCTTCGATTTCTTTATTGGTTTTATATGTTCCGAGCGACCAGTTTATCTCGTTTGCGCCCTTTTCCTGCGAGAGCATCAACGGGGCGGCGACATAATCAATTGCGCGGACATTTTCGCCCTGTTCGACGCGCCAGTAAAATTCGCCTTTGACATATTCGACCGTCGCAATCGCATCTTGAAAAATTTTAAAAGTTTTACCGTTATAACCTGCCGTCGGCTTGACGATTCCGTCATTGACGGTAATTTCCGCCGGATTTACGGGCTGAACGTAATTCCAGTGATTGTCTGAATGCACGAGCCAGCGGAAACCGATGCGCGGATTATAGAGCAGATACTCGTGCCAGAAATATTTCACGCCGTCGAAACTTACACTTCGGACGACCGCGCCGATAATTTTTTGTCTGACATCTTCAAACGTGCCTTCTGCGCCGATAGGCAAAATGAATTCGTGCGGCGAAGGCGACGGTTTCAGAGATTTTAAGAAACTCAGATTTCCCTGATCGACATCTAAAAGCGAATTGCAAAACGGGCAGGTGACGCGCTCGGTTTTGTCCGGCGCAGTCAGCGTCAAAGCTCCGCCGCAGTTCGGACAGCCCATCGCCGTCGAACTGACTCGCGCCGCTTCACGCTCGGCAGATTCGGCATTTCCCAAACCGATTTCATCGAGCGTTACTTGTTGTCCGACGAAAACCCAAGCCGGATTTTCGCTGTAGTCAATCGTCGCAAAAACATTTCCCGCGCCGGAAAGATCGGCGTAGTTACTTTTTTCATTCGGCGTTAGGCGATACGGAATTTCGCCGTCGGCGGCAACCGAGGTCGCCGTTCCTTTTTCCGTAATCATCAGAGGCGTTTTACTCGGAATTTCTTCGACCGTCTGACCGAGTTGTAAATTATTAAAATCGGTAATTCGTCCGCCTTCGGGTAAAGGCTGGAAAAATGTCAGATAAAACTTGCCCTGCGCTTCGGCGAGCCAGCCGACCCAACCGTTTGAAAAAGTCGCATACCATTCGTCCCAAAAACCGCCGAGTTCGTGGCGCAGTTGGGCGCGTCCGGTCAACTCGAATTTATGTCCTTTGAAATCTCCGGTCAAACCGATTTTCAGAGGTGACTGCGAGTCGGCAATTTCCGCAACTTTCCCCAAATCGTCCAAACCGCGATCCGTTCGCGCCACCGCCGAACGGCAAAACGGGCAAATCAAAACAATCGTCGAGCCTTTCTGAAACTCGATCGGCGCGGCGCACGACGGACAATTTGCTTTCAAAACGCTCAGATTTCACCTCCAACAATTTTGGATTTTGAATTTCGGATCGTGGATTTATCGCCGCGTTCGATTTTTTGAATATTTATTGACTCGGCTTTTAATAAACTTTTTAAATTTTCTTTCCATTTCCATTCGGGACGAGATTTACAACAATACAAATTAAATGTTGCAGTTTCGTGTTCGGGATAAGTGTGACAGGCGAGATGAGATTCGGTCAGCATCGCAAGACCTGTAATGCCGCCTTCGCCGCCGAATTTATGCCAGTTTATTTCGCCGATGGTTTTTAAGCCGAGGTCGGAAATAATGCGCGTGAAAACGGTTTGCAGAGTTATCAGGTCGCGCAAAAGTTCTGCGCTGCATCCTTCGGCTTCGATTAACCATTCAGTTCCGACAATCATAAAAATTTCTTACGACGATTTGGAAAAATTGTTTGCGGTTTTTCCGAACATTCGCATCTAAACGTGCGTTATAATGGCTTTGGTGAAAAGTATGTCGAACAAAACTATAACGAAAAAATTCGCATTTGTCATATCCTTGCTTGTTTTTTCCGTTTTCACAAATGCGTGTTTTTCAGTTTCTTCGCGGGTTGAAGATGATAAAAACAAATCTTCAAAACCGAACTCGAAAGATTATTCCGAACCGATAGTCGTCGGCACGATCAAAACAAAGGAAATTAACGAAAGCAGCGGACTCGCGGCTTCAAAATGCACCGCAGATGTTTTCTGGACGCATAACGATTCCGGCGACGACGCTTTCATTTTTGCGCTCGATTCAAAAGGTGAAAAACTCGCCACATACAAAGTTAAAAACGCCGTCAACAAAGATTGGGAAGACATTGCCGAAATCAAGGACGCAAACGGCGAATGTTTTTTATACATCGGCGACACCGGAAATAATGCGCGGACAAAAAGCGAAATGAACATCTATCGCGTTAAAGAACCGACAAGTTTTTCAAAAGATTCGAGCCGAAAAAATCCGTTAATGACCGATGAAGCGGAAATCATAAAATTTATTTATCCCGACATCAGACACGATGCCGAAACTCTTTTGGTTAATCCGCAAACTTACGATATTTATGTTATTACGAAACGCCTAACGGGCGCAGCCGGCGTTTATAAATTGAAAGCCGGATACGATAAAACAAAAGTCAACAAACTTGAAAAAATCGCCGATTTTTCAGTTCCGGCAGTTCCCGAAGGTTTTCTCACCGGCGGCGATATTTCGCCCGACGGAAATCGCGTAATTCTTTGTGATTATTTCGGCGCGTATGAAATCGTTTTGCCGGAAGAAGCGGGAAATTTTGACGAGATTTGGAAAGCAGCACCTCTTAAAATCGAACTCGGAAAACGCGAACAAGGTGAAGCAGTCGCATATTCGGCAGACGGAAACTCGATTTTTGCGACGAGCGAAAATAAAAATTCGCCGCTGATCGAAGTCAAAAGAAAATAAAAATTCACGGTTTTCCTGCTTGATGATAAATTGTTTATAATCAATTGAACAATTTCAAAGGAGATTTATAAACAAATATGAAAACCGAAACTTTAACTTTTTCGACCGCCAACGGCGACACGACCGCATATGTAGCGATGCCCGAAGAAGCAAACGGCAAAGCCGTTATTTTGATTCAGGAATACTGGGGTTTAAACGATCACATCAGAGATATTGCCGGACGTTATGCCGATGAAGGTTTTACGGCAATCGCGCCCGATCTGTATCGCGGACAATTGGCGAAAAATTCTGAAGAAGCCGGAAAAATGATGCAATCGCTGGCTGTTGAAGACGGTCTGGAAATTGTTAAAAATGCAATGGACGCGGCGCGTGAAAAATATGATTTCCGGCATTTCGGAATTACGGGATTTTGTATGGGCGGAACTTACGCGCTTCGTGCGGCGTGTCAATTGGAAGGAATCAGTGCCGCCGCGCCTTTCTACGGAGATGTTCCGCCGGATGAAATTCTTAAAAATCTGACCGCACCGACCGTTTTTATTTCGGGAACGAAAGACAAATGGATCAATCCCGAAAAAGTCGCCGCGCTCGAAGAATCAGCCGGGAAATACGAATTACCGCTCGAATCGGTCAAATATGAAGCCGATCACGCCTTTTTCAACGATACGCGCAAAGAAGTTTACGACGAATCTGCGGCGCAGGACGCTTGGGCGAAAGTGATTCAGCTTTTTAAAGATAATTTATAACAAGAATTATTTATGGAAAAACACGAAACAGCGCGAAATCTGAAATTGATGTTTGCGCTGTTTTATGTTTTTCACATTTGAAAAAGCTGTATTTCCTGTGAAATATCGGAAATGAAAAGTTCATCCGATAGTTTCGCTTTCTTTTTTTCCATTTTCCGGCGATACATTTCCATATCTGCCGTCTTTGCCGCTTCTTCGAGTTGTTCGACGAAATCGAAATCTTTGAATCCGTAAGAAACGCCGATGTTGATTGTTTTATTTGCGCCTTCGAGATTAATGTTTGTCAAAAGTGTTTCGAGCTGTTTCATTCTTTTCCGCGCCATCTCGGAATTCATACTGACCATTACGACGAAAAATTCGTCGCCGCCCCAGCGAAAGATCAAATCTTCGGCACGCATCAGTTGGCGAATCGCTCCGGCAACCGTTCTAATTGCCATATCGCCGACCGAATGACCGTAAATATCGTTGATCGGTTTGAGATCGTCAATATCGAAAAAACCGACACAGCCGGAAATTTTTCCCTTCTCGTCGTCTTTGTTTTTCAAAAACCGTAAAATGCGTGACGATTAAATGCCGTTGTCAAAGGATCGGTTTGAGCGGTTATTTCGAGTTTTTCGTGCGCGGCGAGCAATCTTTGGTTAACTTTTTTAACTTCCAGAAGAACCAATTCCATTAGCAGAATCACCATTCCGAAACCGAGTTGAATTTCGAGAATCAAATCAATTATCGGATTAAAGGCAAGATAAGTTGTCGAAAAAGGCAGTCTGATGTCGAATTTCAGAAGCGAGAAAAGGATAAAATAGTGGAAAAAATCCAACGCCAGAAGAATCAAAACCGTTCGCATCACTCGCCAGCCGAAAATATCGAGCGGAGATTTGCCGAGAACGAAAAATGCACATAGAAAGAAAACCGACAAGATCAGCGCGTGGAAATTAAAGACCAAGTTAAAATCATTCGCTGCAAACGGCAAAATCAAACCGATTATTATAAACGACAAAAAGATTAATTTATGTGCCGGTTTAAACCTGAACTTTTCATCCAGACAATAACATCCGGCGATCAAAAACAAACCGAAACAATACTCGCCGATAAAATAAAAGACGAAAAATAATTTGAGAAATGCGTTATATAAAAAAGCATTGCTCAAAGAAAAAAGCGCAAAAGAAAGGCTCAGCCACGCCGCCGTCCAGAAATTAAATGTTCGCGTTTTTAAAGACCGACGCAAAAGCAAAGATAAAACTGCAATCAGAAACACACCTGTAAATTGGATCATTAATCCGGTTTTTGAATCCATAATATTTTGAAGAGGTGTTAAAGGAATTATCGAAAGAAACGTGTTTGAAAGAAACACGCGCAATCATTATAAATTATTTTTACTCGTTTCGTCTATCTTTTTTCAGAATCGCATTTAGTTCCGATAAAACAGGTAACGACGTTCTTGCACCGATCTCGCGGCATTTCAGAGCGGCGACTGCATTTGCAGTTTTGGCGGCATTTTCGATTGATTCATTTTGCAGTAAACCGTATAAAAATCCCGATCTGAAAGAATCTCCTGCGCCGGTCGTATCTTTACAACCGCCGGGAACTTTATAGCCGCCGGTTTCGATAAAGCGGTCTTCGCAGTAAATGAGAGAACCTTCTTCGCCCAAAGTCACGCCGCAGACCGCACAGCCGAAATTCGATTTCAGACGACGCAAAAACTCATAATCGTCAATTTCGCCGAAAAGTTTTTTTCCGTATTCTCGTGAGGCGATTAAAACATCAACAAAATGCAGAAGTTTTTCAGTTTCGGCAAAATTGTTGTCAATATCAATCGAAACGACAGTTCCGTTTTGTTTCGCCTTACGCGCCATTTCGAGCGCGGCTTCGGTGTCGTGCGGCGTGAGATGCAAAACTTTGCCGAGCGCGGCGGTTTCGAGCGGCGCGTCGTGTTTTGCATAAGACAAGGCTTTGTCACGATGCCAGATAACGGTTCGTTCGCCGTCTCGTGCGTCAATAATGATAAACGCAATCTGCGTTTTGCAATTTTCAATTCGTTCGGCGAAACGAACTTCAACGCCTTCGTCACGAAGCGTTTGAAAGCCGAAATCTCCGGCTTTGTCGTCGCCGAAACGTCCGACGTAAGCGGTTTTCAATCCGAGTCTTTGCAGTCCGACCATCGCCGTTGCGACCTCGCCGCCGGCAAGCTGCCGGTAATCGTTTAATTCGATTTTCGAATTGAACGACGGGTATTCGGGAACTTGAATCAAATAATCAACTGCATTCGTGCCGAAACCGACTGCATCGAATTGTCTGTTTTCCGGCAAAACGAAAGGAAACATCATAAAATTATTTATCAGAAAAAAAATCAAGAAAAATTTTAAATTCAACTCTTGCCAAAATATACCTAAAAAAGTTAGATTGACAAACGTAATGATAATTCACTAATTTTTTAGTGGGAAAACTTTTAATAAAATTTTGGAGAATATAAAAAATGCCGACAGCAATTTGCCCCGAGTGTGATGAAGAAGTTTATGTAGATGGCGATGCCGAACAGAGCGATGTCGTAAACTGCGACGAATGCGGAACGAGTCTGGTCGTCGTCGGTCTCGATCCGGTCGAACTCGATATTTACGACGAAGATGCCGGAGACGATTACGACGATTCGGACGACGATGACGACGAGTATTAAAATCTTTCCGTAAGATTTTTCGGCGGGAATTTATTTGATTTTATAACCCGGACGATTTTGTTTGACGGAAAATTTTTCGTTGGTTTCGATACGGATTTCGTGAAATTTGCCGTCAGAGATACTTTTGTCGGACGGATAAAACGCAATCGCGTAGGAAGATGTCAGTTCTTCCGCCAAATCTCTAAACAGCGGTTCAAAATCACGCGCCGTCGCGTAGAAACTTTTGCCGCCTGTTTTATCTATCAAACCGCTTACTTCGAGAGGCGTAAGGAGCGGTTTTTTATTGTTTTGAAGTCGCGTAAAAGACGGCAAAAGAACTGCGTAAACACTTGTTTCCGCATCATTTGCCCGTTCGATAACGGTTTTCGGCGCGACCGTATCGCCGACTGGAAAACCGTCGGTGATTAAAATTACGACTTTTCTCGGAATCTGTTTTCCGATGGTCGGCGGCGATTTTTTTTGAAGCAGACGAACGGCATCGTCCACCGCGTCGTAAGCGTGTGTCGAAAGTCCTTCCTGATCGCGGAGAATTTTATCGAAAGTTTTTTCGAGTTTGCCCGAACGATTGGTAAAAGATTGGACTGTTTTGACGCGCATTCCGAACGTCATTACGGCAAAGTAAGAATTATAATCGTTAAATCTGTCAACGAAATTTTGCAGTGCTTTTTTTAATTGCAAAAGTTCCGCCGTCGTCATACTTCCCGAAACGTCGAGCGCGAAAACCATCGAAAGCGGACGATTATCGGTTTGCTTTTTGATCGGTTCAAAAAAATCGAACTTTCGCCTGCCGCCGTCCTCGTAAACGCTAAAATCGTCAGGTTGGAGATTTTTGACCGGATTGCCTTGTTTGTCGGTAACGGAAACTTCAAAAGTTATAAGATCGGTGTCAATGCGAATCTCGTCCGGCGCATTTTGAGCGAAAGTGTAAGATGTAAAAACGAGAAATATAAGCGACAAAAAGACACAAAACCTGACCTTCGGGAAACCGGAAGAAAATTTATTTGATCGAAAAGTAAATCTAAAAAACATTTTTCGTTTCTAAAAAAATATTGCTTTCTCTAACTATAACGGTTTATTATAGAAAAGTCAGTAATCGAATTGTTTGAAATTCGATCTTTTTTATAAAAAACTTTCAAAATTAATCGCTCGAATCGAGCATTTTAATTCATACACGAAAATAGTCTCAACAAAATCAAATTGACCGAAGTGATTCATTTTGACCGTTCAAATTGAATTGTATTTTATCATATCTTAAAGTTTTACCTTAAAAATACGTTGTCTGAAAAGAGTTTTCAAGATAAACGAATCTGGCACGACAATTGAAATAAATATTTTATAAGGAAAGAGAAAAACTTTTCATTCGATCTTGAAGTCTTGAAATCATCCCCGAATAAATGAACCTGATAGATTCAAAAATTTTACGCAAAACATTTGTTTGCGTAATCATAACTTTTTTTAGTTTATTGATTGCCGGTTTCGCCTTTTCGCAAATTTTTCAGTTTACGATGGCTTATGTTTTTGCCGGACTTTTACTGATCTTTATTCCGTCACTGACCGTCGGTTTTTTTGCTTACAGATTGTTTGTAAAAAGACTGGAGCGAAAAACGAACGAGATAACCGAAGCGAGCCGCGTTCATCTGGCTACGGTCGAAGCTCTGGCAACGGCGATTGACGCGCGCGATCAAGTCGGTGTCGGTCACGTTCGCCGGACGCAGATTTTTGCCGTCGGCATCGGCGAAGCATTAGGTCTGGGAGAAGAAGAAATAAAAGCTCTGCGAACCGGAGCTTTGCTTCACGACATCGGAAAACTCGGCGTGCCGGATCATATATTGAATAAACCCGGAAGATTGACTGCCGCCGAAATGGAGAAAATGAAAATCCATTCCAAAGTCGGAGCTTTGATCTTACAAAAAGTCGGTTTTTCTTATCCGGTTATTCCGACTATCAAACATCATCACGAAGCGTGGGACGGAAGCGGTTATCCGAATAAATTGAAAGGCGAAGAAATTCCGCTGACGGCGCGGATTCTGTCGGTCGCCGATTCGTATGACACTCTGCGTGAAGCGCGTCCTTTTCGTCCGGCGGTTTCGCGCGACGAAGCGAGAAAGATTTTATTAAGCGGCGCGGGCAATCAATACGATCCGAAGATCGTGGATGTTTTTCTCAGAACTTTGAGAAATTTCGAGGAACGTATCGAATCGGAAGGTCTCGATTACGAGATCGGCAACCAGAAAAATCTGATTCATACCTCGATGCACGATGATGATGATAATGTAAATTACGTCCATCAAATTAAACGCGCAAACCGCGAGGTTTTTACGCTTTACGAACTAGCCAGAGTTTTCGGTTCGGCGGTTAATCTTGACGAAACCTTTCCGATGTTCACTAAAAAGGTCAGCGAAATAGTTCCATTTAATACTTGTATTATTTATCTTTCCGACGAATTGCGTGACGAAGCTGTCGCCAAATACACAGCCGGAATAAACAGTCAGGATTTACAAGGCTGGAAAATAAGATCGGGTGTCGGCGTGACGGGCGAAGTTTTAAAAAGAAGAAAAGCGATCAGCTACAAAAAACCTTCGTCTGATTTTGCGGGACACGGCGGAAAGTTTGTCGAAGATTATTCGGCGATGATTTCGCTGCCGCTCGTGGTTGATGCAAAATTGCTCGGCGCATTTTCGCTGTATTCGACCGAATTAGAGCAATACGGCGAAGAACATTTGCGACTTCTCGAAACAGTTTCGGTGATTGCTTCGGACGCAATTCAAAAATCAATCAAACACGCCGAAACCGAAACCCGCGCTCTGACCGATCCGATGACCGGATTGCCGAATGCCAGAAGTTTGCAAATTCACTTTGAAAAGGAAGCCGGACGATCAAAACGTAAAGGAAATATGTTTCACTTGCTGATGCTCGATCTTGACGGCTTTAAAGCGGTCAATGATACTTTCGGACATAAAGCCGGCGATAAAATGCTTAAGGAAATTTCCCTCGTCATCGCCGCCCAGCTTCGGGAATATGATTTTCTGGCGCGTTATGCGGGCGACGAGTTTGTGGCGATAATTCCAGAAACTGACGAACTCGATATTCGTGAATTATGCGGTCGAATCGAAAAGGGAATTAATGATTTTTATTTGCCGGTCGGACAGGATGAATTTGCAAAAGTCGGTGTGAGCATCGGGACAGCCGCTTATCCGCAAAACGGTTCGAGTCTCGATCAGATAATAATTTCCGCCGATAAAGCGATGTATTCCGTTAAAGATTCTCACAAACGCAAGAAATTATCCGCCGATCTGCCGTCGGAATCCGCAAACGATGCCGTTGATGAAATGCTCTCGTCAAGTCATCTGGAAGACGGTTTTATCGTCGAAGTAGATGAAAGTCATATTATTTCGCAGGCAATAAATTAAAAAACGATTTATTGATTAAAGACGAAGCGCGGAGAAAAAAAATGCGTTGCCGAGTATCGAAGAAGAATTTTTCGATACTCGGCAACGCATCGTTTTGCTTTTAAAAGGCTTGAGCAAAGCGGAAGTGAAGTTGTCCCTGCCGTAATTGATAAATCGTGTTCGGAATATTTGTCTGCGGCACGATAAAACGCGGCGGATTGAGCAAATATCCGTAATCAACCGCAAATTCGCCGCCAATCGGTGTTTTCAGTCTTAAACCCAAACCGACCGTATGCGTCCAGATCGCGCGAAGATTCTGGCGAAAAACGTCATCTGCGGGAACATCCTGCGGTTTGAAAATATCGCTGACGCGCCGGAAAACATTGCCGCCGTCATAAAACGGCACAACACGGACGGATTTAGTGAACGGAATGCGTGCTTCGAGATTGACGATTGCCAACGCATTTCCGCCGAACGGAACGGTAAACGGCGTCAAAAATACCGGATTGCCTTGACTGTCTCGAAAAGTTCCCTGCGGAACGATGACGACGCGCGGACCGGCTGATTCAAATTCAAATCCGCGCAGCGTCGTCGAACCGCCGGCAAAAAATCGTTCGCTGATCGGCAGGGAAGTTTCGAGATCGGGAAACTGAGATGAAGAAAAACTTTGCCGTCTGGAAAAAACACTTGCCAAACCCAGAATCGCGCGACCTGCAAGAGTCGTATTTTTCAATTTCGGAAAAGTATAAAAACGATAATACGAAGCCTGAAATTTATGAAAACCGATATTCGCGCCGAGAAACGGGACGGAAACATTATATTCCGCCGTCAGATAATCGCCGTGCGTCGGATCGCTCGCGCTGTAGCGGCACGGTTCGCCCGGTTCGCCTTTTTCGATAATATCCAAAACCGTATAAGTGATATTGCAGTTTTCGCGCGTATCGCGGACGAAATTGAAACCCAAACCGGAAATGCGGATTCTCGAATCCGGCTCTAGCAAATCTTTGATTAAAAGACTTTCGACGTTAAATATACGCACATCTTCAAAACGATAACGGGCGAAAACAATGCTGCGATTTTTCGTGCTGATCGTGCGGCTCGTTTCCGCTGAAAGCGTAAACCTGTTGAGCGTCGGTGCGCCGGTTTTTTCGCCGAAAATGTCAATCGGATTTCCGTTTTCATCCACGCGCTGAACGATTCCCATCGTTCCCCTGTCGAGCGTCGAACGGAAAAATCTCGTCACGGTCGAATCTCTCTGATACTGCGCCGTAAAAGTCAGCGGTGAGAAGCGGAGAATTCCGTCTTTGGTTTTTCCGTCGCGCAGAAAACGCGGATTGATAAAATCAATCTGTGCGAGTTGCTGACGTTGCCCGAACCGCAAACGTGCGCCGCCCTGATAGAGATTTCCCAAAAGATTGAAATGACGAATGTCGAAAAATCCGAAAGGTCCTTCATCGGTCGAGTAACCGCCGCCGTATTGTATGAGGCGCGGAGCTTGTTCTTCGACATTGACGATCAAATCCGTCAGGCGGTTTCCGTCTGCGTCTTCGCCGGCAGGTTTCGGCGCGATGGTGACGGTGCGAAAAGCATCGGTCGCGTAGAGGTTTTGTTCACTGGAGAAAATATCAACCGAACGCAAAACATTATTCGGTCGCAGATTGATTGTTTTCAAGATCGCGCCGTCTTTCGTCGCTTCGTTTCCATTGACTAAAATGCGGTTGATTAAGACTTTTTTTCCTTCGTTGTCGAGCGTATAGACGATTTTAACGCGCTTTTCCGAATCATTTGACCGATCTGGCAATTCGACGATTGCAAAGGAAACTTTCGCGTCGTAATAACCTTGATTGGCGTAAAATTCCGCAAGTTTTCTCTGTCCGTTACGAATTCTCGCCCGCGAAAGATTTTTTCCCGCGAGAGTCGGAATTTCCGCTTTTAGAGCATTATCGGAAAACACGCCGTTGCCGACAATATCAATTTCGCCGATGCGTGTCGGCAGACCTTCGTCAACGACAAACGTAATAAGCAACTCTTCGCCGTTCGGCGAAACGCCTTGCCGGACGGTAACTTTCGCGTCACGATAACCCAATTCGCGCATTAAAGTCTGGATCGTCACGCGGTCTTCATCGAGCAATTCGACACTCGTATAGCCGCGACCGTAACCGAGAAACGGAATTATGCCGATAACGGACGCTTCCTGCGATTTGAGAACCGGTTTGACTTCTTCAATCGGCAGTTTGTCCGTTCCTTCGAGTCGGATTGCGACTAATTTTAACTGGCGATTGAGATCGGTCGCATATTTCAGACTGACAGTCCGGTCGGTCAGTTCCGCACCGCTCAAAGCCGAACATAAAACTTCCGTTTCATTAACCGTATAACTCGCTTCGTTTTCAGCAAATTCCGGCGTGACCGCGCAGATCGGCGTAACTTCGGCAAAGAAATATCCTTGTTCCTGATAATAAGTTTCGAGCCTTCGTCTGCCTTCTTCGATTGCCGAATAATCGAGCGTTCCTTCACGTTTGACCGGCAGTAGTTTTTTCTGCGTTGATTTGCCGACTTTTTTCTCTTTCGAGTCAACCGTAACTTCGACTTTCGCGCCGACTTGTCCGGTCAATTCGATGTTGATAGTGTTTTTTTCCGAATCGAATACGGCGCGCGGTTCATCGAGATTCGGCGCGAGAAAATCTTCTTTTCGGAGAGCTTCGCGGACGCGCTCGACATCTTGATTCAAAAGTTCGCGGGTAAATGTTTCGCCCGCCTTCAACTTCAGTTTTTCCCGCACTTTGGTTGCGTCGAAACCTTTTATATCAATCTTAAAATCGGCAACGGTCGCTTGCGTGTTCGGCGCAACATTAAACGTAACAACTACTTCCGAATCATCCTGAACGGGTTGCTGCGTAAAACTAACTTCCGATTTAAAGAATCCGCGGTCGCGCAAAAAATCTAAAATCAAATCGGAATTTCTTTGTAAAATCGGTTCGCTGACGACATTTCCGGGCGAAATCAGATTTAATCTGTAAAGAATATCCTGTTCTGTAATTTCGTCCCCGACCGTATTTCCGACATTAACCGAAATTTTTTGCAGAATCGTTCTGCGCCGAATGACGAAACGCAGATTAACGGCATTTTGAGCCGCGTCGGTCGCCTCGACTGCAATTGAGGCGACGCGCTCGGTTTTATACAAAGCGTCAATCGCATCGCGCACTTTGACGGCGGAATATTTGTCGCCGAGAGCATTTCTGGCAATTAACTGAAATTGTTCTTTGGTCGAAACATCACGATCCGTGCCTTCAAATGTGATGGAAACATCGGAAAGATGGCGGTCTTCAAATCGGTTTTGAGCATTGATACAAAGCGTCAGCAAAGAAATCACGCCGATAAAAAATGCCGAACGACAATAATTTGAAAAAACGGCGAGCAGCAGTCGTGAAAATATGAATCCGGTATTAACGGCAAATTTTTTTATTCCGTGATATTTCATCGGGAAAATGTTACGCATTTCGTCTTCGGAGAGTTGGTCAATAACGCCGCCGATTTTAGTCTATAATTGGAGAGCAATCAAAAGTTTAACAAAAAAAATCCCGACAAGAAAAGCAAATAAACAACAAACTCGCTCAAATCGGACAAATTCGATGCGATACAAACAGTCCGGCGTTGTCAAACATTTGCCCGATTTGCCCGATAAATTGTCGTCAACTTGAATTGTGATAATGAATTAGGCAATTTGTATGAAAAAATAATCACCTTATTTTTTTATGTGCGACCGATAGACCGGAACAATTTATATCATAAAAAGAAAAACCGGAAGACATCGATTATAAAAGTCTTCCGGTTTTTGAATGTGATAATGCACCCGGCATGATTCGAACATGCGACCCCTTGATTCGTAGTCAAGTACTCTATCCAGCTGAGCTACGGGTGCGTAAAGCGAATTACTAGACTACAAATCTTGCGGTTTTGTGTCAAGTAAAACTTTTGAGTTATTTTGCAAAATATCCCGGTCGCGTTCGCGTGATAAGTTCGGCGCGGTTAACTTCGATTTTTATATCGCGCCATTTTCCGTCGCGTTTATCGTTGCTTGAATCGTATTCGACCGTATAAAGAGAGCGAATATCGGCGGCAACCTGCGCGTAAAATCTGCCCATATCTTCGAGTCTGTCAATCGCATTAAGCGTTCCGCCCGTGCGGTTGGCGAGAGTTTTTAGACGCGCACGAGCGGCGGAATACATCGCCACCTGAACCGGTGTCGGTTCGGCTAATTTCGATGGATCGCCGGTCGGCAGAGCGAGCGGGTAAATCGTTACGCCTTGCGCGTCGGCGCGATTTAACACGCGATTTAAAATTTCGCTGGTGTCGGGCATAATGGCGGTTAAAACATTTTCTTCTTTTATTTTGTCGAGAAAACTTCGGTCATTGTCGCGGACTTCCGTATCAACGCCGTCGGTTAAAACGATAATTGCTTTGCGGCGTTTGCCTTCTCCGTTTAATTTTTGCAGTGCGAGATTGACCGCTTTGTAAAGATTCGTTTTGCCGCGTCCGTTGGCGACGCTGATCGAATGCGCGAGCGTTCTGCGGTTTTCGGTAAAATCGTTTAAAAGATTTACTTTGTCGTAAAATTCGACGACGGCGATGCGGTCGTCCGGCGCGAGCGCGTCAACGAAACGAAACGCCGACTGCTGAATCGTCTGTCGAAAACCGAGCGTCGAGCCGCTCATATCGAGAATCATCACGACGCTAAAGGGCGAGGTTGTCGGTTCAAATCGCGTAATTTCCTGTTTTACGCCGTCTTCGTAAATTGAAAAATTATCTCTGGTCAAATTCATCACGGGTTGACCGGAACGCGAAACTGCACCGATATTCAGGCGGACAATCGAAGTGTCAACATTGATTATTTCATCGTCCTGCGCCGAAACCGCGAAAAATCCCGAAATCGTTATTAAAAGAAAAATTAAAAATTTATAAATCCGCATAATAAAAGTTATAAATACTCAGACGCGCGAATGAAAAACGCAGTTGCACGAGGTTTAGTTTCAAAAACCTTAACAAGAATAACATTTTGTTTTATAATAACGGCGCACCTGAAAATTAATCCGGTTTTAAGTTTGCCGGAGAAAAGAAAATTTCGGGACATATTTTCGCCCACGAATTTTCATCTTTGTTTTTTATCCCATTATTTGAAAAGGATTTTGAATATGTCTTATAAACCGTTTTATTGCTGTAACTGCGGCGAAAAAATCGAACGAAGTCAATGGCTGCCGTGGACGAGTCGGCGTTTTTGCGAAGTGTGTGAAAAGGACTTTAAATTTCAGGAAAATTTTCCGTTTGTTCTGATTGCCGTTTTCGGTTTATTCGGTCTTTTCGGAATCGGCAGTTATTTGACGAACGGTGAATCGGCGAAAACCGTTGCGTTAAAACAAAATAAATTTCCCGTCGCCGCAAATTCGGTGAAAACGTCCGCCGAAATTATCGAACCGCAAAATGTCAACAGGCAAATCGTTCAGAAAAACGAGCCGAAGACTGAAACGGAATCAATTGCAGCATCGAATATAAAAAAGGAACAGGCGCAAAAAATTGCAGCCGCACCGATTGAAAACGAAAAAGTATATTTTTGCGGCGCAGCGACGAAAAAAGGAACGCCGTGTTCGAGAAAAGTCAAAGGCGGCGGACGATGCTGGCAGCACAAAGGTCAGGAAGCGATGGTGTCGCCGGAAAAATTGTTGATTACGCAGTAGTTTAGAAATTGAAATTTATTTTACTATATTAAAGCGAAATTATAAGATTGATATTGAAAGTCTCCTGAAATTACTAAACCATAAAAATTAAAAACAAATAATGAAACCATTAGCTCCGAATACATTGCTCCAAAACCGATATTTGATAGTTCAGCTTATCGGCAAAGGCGGAATGGGCGAAGTTTATCTGGCGGTTGACCAGCGTCTGGGAAGTGCGATTGCGATCAAACGAACTTTTTTTACCGAAGACGAACTGCTCGGCGGCGCGTTCGAGCGCGAAGCCAGAACGCTGGCGCGTCTGCGTCATACGGTTTTGCCGAAAGTCAGCGATAATTTTACGGAAAATGAAATTCAATATCTGGTGATGGAACATATTTCCGGTGACGATCTGGCGAAACGTCTGGAAACTAATAAAAAACCGTTTCCGATCAATTGGGTTTTGTTTTGGGCGGATCAGTTGCTCGACGCTTTGAATTATTTGCACTCGCACGAACCGCCGATCATTCACCGCGACATCAAACCGCAGAATCTGAAATTAACCGACGATAATCAGATCGTTCTGCTCGATTTCGGTCTGGCGAAAGATTCGGTCGGGCAGACGAAAATCACGACGACCGGAAGCGTTGTCGGATTTACGCCGCACTACGCGCCGATGGAACAAGTTCGCGGCACGGGAACGAATCCGAAAAGTGATATTTACTCGCTTTCGGCTACGCTTTACCAACTTTTGACGAACACCGTGCCGTTTGACGCTTTAACTCGCGCCGACAGTCTTTTAAACGGCGTTGCCGATCCGGTTCAGCCGATTTACGAGATTAATAAGGAAGTTCCGAAAACGATTTCCGAAATTATCATCAAGGGAATGTCGGTCAGTCAGGAACAGCGTTATTCGACAGCCCGCGAGATGCAAAAACTTCTCCGTGACGCATATTCCTCGATGCAGTCGGCGATGTCGGCGCAGACTATCGCCTTTAATCTTGAAGATGACGAAAAACTGGCGGAATTTCGTGAGTCGCAAGCCGTAAAAGATAATTTTGCGACGATGGTTAATGAACCGCCGCCTTTTCCGCAGATACATAATTCGCAGCCGGGTTCGATCAAACCCGAAGTTTTAGACCGTTCTGATGGTTCGGTAAATGAAAAGCAGGATGCCTTTGGCGCGACGATGAAGATTGACGATCTTCCGCCGCTCGATTTGGAACCGAAGCAATCCGGAATAAAAACGGAAGTTTTTCTCGCCGATCAAATTTCCGAATTTGTAAAACCGGAATCGGTCGAAACTAAAATGCCGGAAGAAAAGGCTTTGCCGGTCGGAGAGGCGACCGTTCCTCTGATTTCTTTCGACAGTCAGCCGAAAAATTCATCTTTTGAAAATCACGATTCGGTGCCGCCGAATTTTTCCGCCGCCGAAGATGTTTCGACAAATACGGGCGAATTTAAAACGTCCGATGAAGATTTCAGCGCACAACCGGATTATTACAAGACCGAATACGGTTCGGGCAAAAATCAAAGTGCCGAAAAAGAAAGTTCTGCGCCGGACGAGGCAGAACCGCAGATTTCTGTTCACAATCAAACTAATTACGAAAATGTAAACCAAATGCCGTCGCCGGTTAAGAAAAAATCGGGCGGTAAAGGTTTGGCGATTGGCGCGGGACTTTTCGCCTTATTGATTTTATTGGTCGGCGCAGGTGTCGGCGGTTGGTTTGTTTATAAAAATTATATCGCGGTTGAAAAAACGCCGCCGGCACCCAAAGTTATGCCGTCGGTCGAAATCACACCCGAAATCACGCCCGAACCGACGCTTGCGGAAACAAACACCGGAAATTCAAACAGCGAAACTGTCGGAACGAGCAACACTAATACGGATGTCGGAAAAACGGATGAAACGAATACCGATTTGGGAAATACAAAAGTCATAACGACTGTGCCGAAACAAACGCCGACCTTCAGACCGACACCGATTCCGCGTCAAACGCAGGTCGTTACGGTAAATACGCCGCGTCCGACTCCGCCGCCGGTAAAAAAAACGCCCGTGCCGCAATCTACGCCGCGCCGCACGGATATTATAAAACCGTAGAAGTTTTTTTTGGAGAATAGAAAGATGTATAAGAAAAAATTTATCAATTTAGCCGTTGCGATTTCGTTAGTATTTTTGATTTCGTTTGCAGGTTTGGAAGCAAACGGACAAAATAAAAAAGATTTAAAAAAAGCCGAGAAAATAGCCAAAGACGGCAGCTATCTTTTCAATAAAAAAGATTATCGCGGAGCGATCGGCAAATATGCCGAAGCAATCTCGCTCGTGCCGGCATTTTCCTACGCGCATTTCTGGAAAGGTTACGCTCATTATTATTTAATGGAATTCGATCTGTCGCTTACCGAACTCGATACAGCGTTTAGTGAAGGTTACGCGCCTGCCGAAATTTATAAAGTCCGCTGGTATGTAAACTATCAAAAGGGAAATTTCGACGCGGCTCTGACCGACGCTCAACAGGTTTTGCAAACGAACCCGGACGAAATAAATATTTTAACCGCAGTCGGCGACATTTATCGCAGTAAAGGCGATTATACGAACGCTCTGACGACTTATACAAAGGTCGCTGAAAAAAATCCGCAGAGCGGCGATGCGCTTTATTACATTGCCGAAGCCAATTACAATCTCGGCAAAGTGTCCGAACAAGGCATTGCGGCGGTTGATGCGATTAAAAAAAACACTCAGTTTAACGGCGAATCCTGGTTTATAATCGCCGATGCTCTGCAAAAAAATAAACAGCCCGAACAGGCGATTGAGGCTTACGAACGCTCGATCATCGGAAATTCCAAAATTATCAATTCATATAACAATCTGGCGGAACTCTACCGAAGTAAAGGCTTGTATCTCAAAGCGGTCGAAACGATGCGGAAAGGCTTAAAAGTTTTTCCGAACGACGGCACGATGTATGGCAATATGAGTTGGTATTATTCGCTCGCCGAAGAATCGCCGGAAGCACTCGCCGCCGGACAAAAAGCCGTCGAACTCGCGCCCGATTCATATATGGGTTACACGAATCTGTGCCGCGCTTACAACGATATGAAGTTATATCAACAGGCGATCAAAACCTGTAACGATGCGCTGAAAAAACAACCGGGCGACGGTGAAACGAATCTTTATCTCGGTTTGGCGTATGATAAATTAAAGCAAACAGATGCAGCCAAAGATTATTTCAAAAAAGCGATTACCGGACTGAACGAATTCACGAAAAACAATCCCGATTATTCCGACGGCTTTTATTTACTTGGAAATGCTTACTTTTATTCTGGAAACGACAAAGGTGCAATCGAGTCTTATCGCAAAACAATCGAAATCAGTCCGCGTTTCGCCAGAGCGCGTTACAATCTCGGCGTGATTTATTTTTTAAACGGGAAAAAGGATTTGGCGCAGGAACAATATAACGCTCTCAAGGAAATTGATACGAAAGCCGCATCGGATTTGTATAATGTTATTAAGAAGTAACTTTTTTATAAATATTTAAAAAAGTGAGGCTGTAATTATTACAGCCTCTTTTTTTAACCGAAAAAAGATTTCGGCGGAAATTCAAATTGATTTCCCATCAGAAAATAAGCCAGATTCGGCTGATCGTGCGAACGGTCGTAACCGACGAGTTCGACATACGCTTGACCGCTGACATTTTCATTTTTGACTGTTCCCGAAACTTCACACGCTCCTTCCCAATAGACGATCATCGTCGTGCCGCGCGTGTCGAGTTCCTGATCTTCGATAACGGGCGTAACCGTTAATTCGATTTCAAATTTCGGAACGGAAAGTTTCCAGCCGCTCGGATATGTCGCGCCCGAATGCGGACTTTTCCAGTAACCGGTCGGTTCGATCTTAAATTCTTCGTGCGAAAGCGGCGTAAATTCGCCGGATTCTTCAACGAAATTTCCACTCGAAAATTCCGAAACGGCGTTCGTTCCGCTTCGCAATTGATAACACATCAATTCGGTTTCGTTATCTAATTGTACCGAAAACCAATCCCAGCCTTTTTGCCGTTCGGTCGGTGTCCACGTTCCGAATTCTCTGTCCATCCACGCCGCGCCTTTGAAATGTTCGGTTTCGCCGTGCCAGATGATGTCGCCTTCCATTTCCATCCGCGTATAAGAAAAATAACGTGACGCTTCGCCTTCGTCTTTGAACGAAACTCCGTCTTTGGCAATTCCGTTTAAGATCGCCTTCTTCTTCGGTTTTAAGGTCGCTTCAAAAATCACGCCGTCACCGATTGTCGCCCGCAAAATATGATCTTCGTGAGATTCTCTTAACGACCAATCGCCGAGTCTGAGGTGAAAATGTTTTTCGCTCGCCGACGCGGGCGGATCGAAAAATCCGTTGGAACTTTTGCGGTGCGCGTAGCGGAAACTTTTGTTTTGATAATCGGTGATCGCAAAATGCGCGAAATAGATCGGATTGCCGAAAAGTCTGAGCGGCACGAGACTGAATTTATCCAAATCCGTGCGGCGTTTGAAAAACACGAGTTCAAAACCGAATTTATTGCCCGATTCGGTTTCGCCGTGTCCGGTGTAATACCACCATTCGGTTTGCGAATTGTGATGTGCTGAAAGATCGGCGGGAAGTTTGACCGGATCGAATTCCGTGCCGTCGCGCAGGGTTTCGGCTTTGCCGACGAAAGTGTCCGCCACGCCGTCGAGAAAATCGGCGGCGTTTTTTTCGACGCTTTTTAATAATTTGCTTAAATCGTTTGAAAAGAAATTTTGCTCACTCATCTTAATTAAAGTTGTATCAATTTTTAAGATGTGTGAGCAAGACGAAATGAGCGGTGAGGATTTTATTTATCTTATAAGCAAAACTTTTATTTCAGGGAAAACTATTTCTTTTTCGGAATCCGCGCATCAACGTCAACACGCTGAATTTTCAAAATTACGCGCACCGTATCCGAACGCTGATCGGCTCTCGACGTTACGAACGGCGCAAAATCGGGATCGGTGTCGAGTGCTTTTTCGAGTTCGTTGACGGTTTTCCAATTGTTTGTCGGTTCGACGACTTCTGCAATCTGCGCCAATCCGTTGCTGAAAACATCGGCGACGACGACGACTTCTTCGTCCTTCATTTTGCCGCGCAACAACGAGTTGCTGACGGCGACCAGTGCGCCCGAAGGATTAATCGAAGGCGTAGCGTCGGAAATCGGCAGAAATGCCGGCGGTAAACCGTCAGCCATCAAATTTCCGATTTTCGGATTTGCGTTAGCGAGCAAAATAGACTGATTGGTATTATTTTGAAAACTTGCGATATTATCAACATTGCGGCTGAAATCACCCGCCAAGATCGCCCAGAGCAATGAAAAACCTAACATCAGAGAAGCCGCCGTGCCGATACTGTAAGACATAAATCGCATTCCGAACCAATTTTGAATGCCGTCGGAAAGAATTACAATCGGCGAAGTTTCATTCGCCGGAAGTTCTTCGGCAACTGAATTTCTGACTTTATTTAACAACTCGGCGGAAACAACAGGACGTTTGAGCGCACGCAAATTACGGCTCAAAGCCGCATAATCATCACGTTTCTGACGACAAAGCGGGCATTGCGCGAGGTGTAGTTCGACACCTGCACTTTCATTTTCACTCAAAATATCGTCCGAATACATCGAAAGATCGAATTGTAAATTTTCGCAGTTCATTATTTTATTTGGTTTTATGACTTTTAAGTTCGCTGTCTGAAAAAATAACAAAGACCGAGAACCAAAGTCCGAAAACCGTTTCAATCGAATAACTGACTGACCCCGGCTGTTTTCCCGCGAGGAAAAACAACAGTTTTTGTTTCATATCTTTTATAAACATTTCAGGTCGTTCGACAATTTTTGTTGTTGTTTGCTGGTTTTTTTCAAATACTTGCCGGAAAACCTTTTTTGCATATAAAAAGACGGGAAACTTTGCTCGTCACTTTGACCCTTTCGTTTGGCACCGATTTTTTTTGGTTTATTAAGTGAAACCGGGGCGAGTCAATTATTCGCTTATAGTGTCAATCGTAAATCGTCAATTGAAACTTCATAAAAAAGAACAATTAGCGATTAACGATTAACCGATTTTTTCAAATACCTTCCAATCTCTTTCTCAAATCTTCGCGTCCGCGTGCGATGCGCGATTTGACCGTTCCGAGATTGATTTCCAAAGTTTGTGCGATTTCTTCGTAACTCAAACCTTCGATGTCGCACAATATGATCGCTTCGCGGAAAATATCGGGCAATTTCATCAAGGCGTTTATCAAAATTTTTTCGCGTTCCTGCCGCAAAGCGTTTTCTTCCGGTGTAGCGTTCGTTCCCGACATCGTATCGCTGAACGGCGTGTCGCTTTCGCCGATTGGCGCATCGAGCGAAAAGGTTTTTTCCTTTTTGCGGCGTTTCCACCAACGATGACGATTGCGCGATTCATTGATCGCAATACGAAACAGCCACGTTTTCAAATCAGCATCGCCGCGAAATTTTTGGATTGCCTTTAATGCGCTTAAAAAAGTTTCCTGCAAAAGATCGCCTGCTTCTTCCGCATCTTCGGTCAAACGAAAAAGCAAACCGAACAGATCGTCGGAATAGCGCATTACCAAAGTATCGAAAGCGGCGGCATCGCCGGATTTTAATTTTTCAATGAACTCTTCTTCGGCGTATGAGCGAACAGGCGTTGAAGATGCCGTCAATGCGACACTTCCTAACTCTTCCCGGTCAAGCATAATTGACTTGCTGAAGAACATCTTTTGCCTCTCTTCGTTCTCAAATAGAGAAAATTTCCAATTGCTCATCCGCCTTTTTTGCGCGAACTGTCCCATTAGACACCGTTCGCCGTAAATTGTTCCCGAAAAAATAATTTTCTTTCAAAAAACTCTCTTAAATTCTAAAATTCCTTTCTTTACTTGTCAGAACCCATTAAACTGCGATAAATTTGACGTTTCCAAAAAATATCATTTTGGACGATTATACAACGATTCAACAATAAAAAATTGCAAATATTTAACAATGGCTAGAAAAAAGAGAAAATTTGTCGAACCGGAAATTCCGGTCAACGAACCGAAAAACAAAAAACCTTACCGCGACGAATTTCAAAGAAACGTCGGCGCAGAAGTCGTGAAAATCGGCAGAAAATTTGAAGGCAAAGGCAAAACGATTATGTATGCGCTTGCCGCGCTCGGCGTTTTGGTTTTGCTTTTCGGAATTTATTCCGTTTGGACGCGCAGAACTAATAATGCCGCGCAAGCCGCGCTCGGTAAAGCAATCGAAACATCGCAGGCGCAAGTTACCGATTCGCCGGTTCCGGCTGGTTCGACGGTAAAAACCTTTAAAACCGAAAAGGAACGCGCCGAAGCCGCAATCGGCGAATTTCAGACGGTTGCCGATAAATACGGCAATCCGTATCAGGAAAAAGCCAAATATTTTATCGCCGTCAATAAACTTTCGACTGACCGCGCCGCCGCCGTTTCCGAACTCGAAGCGTTAGCCGGATCGAGCGGCAATGTCGGAAAACTTTCAAAATTCGCGCTTGCTCAGGCTAAATCGGGAGATGGAAAATTAGACGAAGCCGCCGCACTTTATAAGGAACTTTCCGATGCAAATGACACGATTATCGCCAAAGACACGATAAATTACGAACTGGCGCAAATATATCAGAAACAGGGCAAAACCGAAGATGCCGCAAATATTTATTTCGATATTGCAAAAAGAGCGAGCGAAGCCAAAGATGCGGATCAAAAACCGATTCCTCTGACGCAGACCGCGCGCGATGCCAAAGAAAAACTTCAGGAATTAAATCCCGAAAAAGCTAAAGAAATCCAAGAACCCGCGCCCGAATCGCCGCTCGGACTCGGTTAAATCTTTTTACAAATTAAAAAAAAGACTTTCAATTATGTAAATTAATTGAAAGTCTTTTTTTTTGAGATAGAGAATATCTATTCCATAATTATTGTTTCCGCATTTAGCTCCGATCTAAATTTTACTCATTTCTCCGGCAAGTTGAAGAAAGACTTTTGCCGCGTGTGATAAAACTCCGTTGCGGCGATAAATTATATGAAGTTGCCGCGTAAGTTTCATTTCCTTAACGGATAATCCGGCTAATTGCGCGTTGTCTATTTCGCTCTGTGCGGTCAGTTTCGGCACGAGCGCGACACCTGCGCCGAGCGCGACGAGTTTTTTGATCGCTTCCAGCGAAGGCATTTCGATGGCGATGTTGAGTTTGACATTATGCGTCTGAAATTTTCCGATAACCTGTTCACGATACGGCGACGGAGCATTGTGCGCGATAAAAGTTTCGATTCCCAAATCCTTGACCGAGACGCTTTTTTTGTCCGCCAACTGATGTTTCGGAGAAACGATCAAAACGAGTTCGTCGCTGCTCACCGGAATAGATTTGACGGATTTATCTTTCGGTTTGAAAGAAATAACGCCGAGTTCGACCTCGCTCGCCATAATCTCTTTCGGAATCCGGCTCGCAACGCCTCTCTGAACGTGAATTTTTATTAGCGGATGACGTTTTTTAAATTCCTCGATAATCGGCAAAAGATAAAAAACCGTGTGTTCATTGGCACTGATCGTTACCTTTCCGTGATGAAGTTCTTTTAAATCCTTGACGGCATTTTTGGCAGTTCGCCGGAGACTCAGCATTTGCTTGGCATAATCGAGCAAAACTTCACCCGCCGGAGTCAAAATTCCTTCCTTTGATGAGCGGTCGAAAAGAGTTTCGCCGACTTCGTTTTCCAGACGGCGAATCGCCTGACTAATCGCGGGTTGAGTTTTATTTAAAGTTTTCGCCGCCTGCGAAAAACTTTTTTCTTCCGCAACTGCAATCAAAACTTTCAGTTCATTGATTTCCATATTTTGTATCGAACGCGGTAGAGAAAATTAAAAATCCTTTTATTCGTATTAAGGTAAAACTATTTCGATAATAAATCATTATCCGCTTTTATTACAGGCTTGAATAAATGATTGTTATATGAGTATTTTATCATTTGATACTATAAATAATAATTATCTTTTTATACTAATAATAAACTTGACTTTTAATTTTTAATGTAACTATTATGTTTAGTCAAACACCGCTTTGTTTACTTTGTTAATAGATTACTTTTTTGGAGGCACGATGACAGCAATAAATAAAATTTCAATTTTCGATACGACTTTGCGCGACGGCGAACAATCTCCGGGTTGTTCGATGAACTTGAGAGAGAAAATAAAAATGGCGCGACAACTCGAATATCTCGGAGTTGACGTGATCGAAGCCGGTTTTCCGATTGCCTCCGAAGGTGATTTCGAGGCGGTCAAAGCCGTTTCCGAAGAATGCGAAAATGTAAAAGTCGCCGCCCTTTGCCGAACGACGGAGATTGATATTTATCGTGCCGCCGAAGCTCTGAAAAAAGCCGGAAATCCGCGAATACATACTTTTGTCGCCACTTCAGACATTCATCTCGAATACAAACTCAGGAAATCGCGCGAAGAAGTTTTGGAAATGACCGGAAATGCCGTTCGATTGGCGCGAAATTACGTTGACGAAATCGAATTTTCCGCCGAAGATGCGACGCGCAGCGATGTCGAATTTATTTGCAAAGTATTCAAAACAGCGGTTGAAGCAGGTGCAACAATTTTGAATATTCCCGATACGGTCGGATACACTTTGCCGACGGAATTTTCAAATCTCGTCCGAACAATTAAAGAAAAAGTTGTCGGCGACAAAGACATCACGATCAGCGTTCATTGTCACAACGATCTCGGACTTGCGGTAGCGAACAGTTTGGCGGCAATCGAAGCCGGAGCGCGACAGGTCGAATGCACGATCAACGGCATCGGCGAACGCGCCGGAAACGCTTCTTTGGAAGAATTCGTGATGGCGTGTAAAGTTCGCGCCGATAAACTGGCGTTTGAAAATAACATCAAAACTTACGAACTTTATCCGACGAGCCAGCTTTTATCTTCGATCATCAGTTTCGGAGTTCAGCCGAACAAAGCGATTGTCGGACGCAACGCTTTCGCTCACGAAGCCGGAATTCACCAACACGGCGTTTTGAGCAATCCGCTTTGTTATGAAATTATGACACCCGAATCGGTCGGCGTTTCCGGCAATGACATCGTTCTCGGCAAACATTCGGGCAAACACGCGCTGCTGTCGCGTTACAGCGAACTCGGTTTCGATCTCGACGGCGAAGAAATCATCGAAGTTTACAACGCTTTTACAAATCTGGCAGACAAGAAAAAAAATATTTACGATCAGGATTTGCTGGCGATTCTGCCCGTCAGAAGAACGCCCGAATTGGTCGCGGCTTAAAAACATTTTTCGTCCACAGATGAACACAGATTGACACAGATAAATCAGATATTAAAAATCAAAGAATCTGTTTTAAAAGCTCCAAAAATCTGTGTTCATCTGTGTTCATCTGTGGACAATTAATTTCTTATTTTGCTTTTGGAAGTTTTATGAAAATTACGATTCTTGCAGGCGACGGCATCGGCGTTGAAGTCACGCGTGAAGCCGTCAAAGTTTTGGAAAATGTTTGCGGCGTTTTCGGAGTCGAAATCGAAACCGAAAATCAACTGATCGGCGGCGCGGCGATTCGTGAGAAAAATTCGCCGCTTCCCGACGAAACTTTAGAAGCGTGTCTCGCATCGGATGCAGTTTTGCTCGGCGCGGTCGGCGCGCCCGAATACGATCATCTTTTGCCTGAAAATCGTCCTGAAATCGGACTTTTAAAATTGAGAAAATCGCTCGGCGGATTTGCCAATTTTCGTCCGGCAAAAGCGATTCCGGCATTGATTGATTCATCACCGCTCAGACGTGAAATTTTTGAAGGAACCGATCTTTTGATTGTCCGCGAACTGCTCGGCGGACTTTATTTCGGTCAGCCGCGCGGTTTCAACGAAGATAAAAGCGAAGCCTTTAACACGATGCGTTATTCGGTCGCAGAAGTGACACGAGTCGCACACATTGCGTTCGAGGCGGCAGGTTTAAGAAAGAAAAAAGTTACGTCGGTTGATAAAGCGAATGTTCTCGAAACGTCGCGTTTATGGCGCGAAACGGTCGAAAAAGTTTCCGCCGATTTTCCTGAAATCGAACTCGAACATCTTTTCGTTGATGCGTGTGCGATGCACCTCGTGACAAATCCGAATCGCTTCGACGTGATTTTGACGGAAAATCTGTTCGGCGATATTTTGTCGGACGAAGCGGCGGTTTTGACCGGAAGTTTGGGAATGCTCGCATCAGCGACAATCGGCGGAAAAGTTGATCTTTATGAGCCGGTTCACGGTTCCGCGCCGGATATTGCCGGACAAAATAAAGCGAATCCGCTCGGCGCAATCGGTTGTGCGGCGATGCTTTTGCGGCACAGCGCAAAAAATATTCAAGCCGCAGATATAATAGATAAAGCCGTTTTGAAAGTTTTGGACGAAGGTTTCAGAACGATTGATCTTGCCGGAAATCCGAATGACAAAATTCTTTCGACCGAAGAAATGGGAAGTTTGATCGCTCAATACGCTGTCGAAAATGCGAATATCGCACATTCTTTTCACGCCGTCTGAATTTTTGTAAACTCACGTTAAATGAAAACGATCTACGATAAAATCTGGGACGCGCACGTCGTCCAGCAGGAAGCGGAAAATCCCGCTTTGATTTATATTGATCTGCACTTGATTCACGAAGTAACGAGTCCGCAGGCGTTTGAAGGTTTGCGTCTGGCAAATCGCAAAGTGCGTCGTCCCGATCTGACTTTTGCAACGGTTGACCACGCGATTCCGACGATCAATCGTCACTTGCCGTTTAACGATCCGATTGCCGCGAAACAGGTTGAAACGCTGCGCCAAAACACGAAAGATTTCGGCGTAAAATTTTACGATCTCGATAAAGCCGAGCAAGGAATCATTCACGTTTTCGGTCCCGAACAAGGTTTAACGCAACCCGGAATGACGATTGTTTGCGGCGATTCGCACACGGCGACGCACGGCGCGTTCGGCGCATTGGCGTTCGGCATCGGAACTTCCGAAGTCGAACACGTTCTCGCCACGCAGTGTCTTCAGCAGAAAAAATCGAAAAATTTAAACATTAAAATCAACGGCGCGCTGCCGTTCGGCGTAACGGCGAAAGACTTGATTCTCGGCATTATCAATAAAATCGGCACGGACGGCGGCAACGGTTTCGTCATCGAATACACGGGCGAAGCAATTGAAAACCTTTCGATGGAAGGCAGAATGACCGTCTGCAATATGTCTATTGAAGCCGGAGCGCGTGCCGGTTTGATCGCGCCGGACGAGAAAACTTTTTCGTATTTGAAAGGAAAGACTTTCGCGCCGAAAGATGGAAATTGGGAAAAAGCGGTCGAATATTGGAAAACTTTCAAGAGCGACGAAAACGCCTTTTACGACGAAACAATCGAAATCGAAGCAGGCGAATTAGAACCGTATGTTACTTGGGGAACGTCGCCCGGAATGAGCGTGAAAATCACCGAAGCCGTTCCCGATATTTCAGCGGCGCGTGACGAAAACGAGAAAAAATCTTTTGAGAAAGCTCTGAAATATATGGATTTAGAGCCGGCGAAAAAAATCGAAGAAATCACGATTGACCGCGTGTTTATCGGAAGCTGCACGAATTCCCGAATCGAAGATTTGCGCGAAGCGGCGAAAGTTATCAAAGGTTATCAGGTCAACGAAAGCGTCAGCGCGATGATCGTGCCGGGTTCGATGCTGATAAAAAAACAAGCCGAAGCCGAAGGTCTGGCGAAGATTTTTACCGATGCCGGATTCGAATGGCGCGAAGCCGGATGTTCGATGTGTCTCGGAATGAACGAAGACATTTTGCGCGAAGGCGAACGCTGCGCTTCGACTTCAAATAGAAATTTTGAAGGTCGCCAAGGTCGCGGCGGCAGAACGCATCTCGTTTCGCCTTCGATGGCGGCGGCGGCGGCAATCGCCGGACATTTCGTTGATGTCAGAAACTGGGATTTTAAGGAATGATTTCACCGCAGAGACGCAAAGACGCGGAGATTTTTAGAGTAAGTTTAAATTAATTTTCGGTTTCAATCTTTGTTTTTTTCTCTCTGCGTCTCCGCGTCTCTGCGGTAAAAAAATAATGAATAAATTTACCAAACACACGGGAAAATGCGTACCGATTTTTCAGCCGAATATTGACACGGATCAGATCGTGCCGAAAAAATTTCTTTTGCGAGTCGAACGAACGGGTTTTGATGAAGCATTATTTTACGATTGGCGTTTTAATTCGGACGGTTCGCCGAAAGCCGATTTCGTTTTAAACGATCCGAAATACGACGGCGCGACGATTCTTCTGGCGGGCGTTAATTTCGGTTGCGGTTCATCACGCGAACACGCGCCGTGGGCTTTGGCGGAATACGGTTTTCGCGTCATCATCGCGCCGAGTTTTGCCGACATTTTTTATAATAACTGTTTTAAGACCGGACTTTTGCCGGTTGTTTTAGACGAAAAAATTGTCAAAGATTTGGTTGAAAAAACAAACGAATCAGACGAATTTTATCTGGAAACCGACTTGGAAAATAAAACGATTACGGGAGCGGGAAATTTGAAAATAAATTTTGAAGTTGACGATTTCCGGCGATATTGTCTGCTCGACGGTTTGGACGACATCGAACTCATACTGCAAAACGAGGCAAAAATAAAGGAATACGAAAACCGCACGGCGTTTCGATTAGTCGGATAAAATTTCTTCAAAACAACGCGTTCAAAAATAATAAATCAATGCAAAATTGAAAAATTCCGCCCGATTGGTTATTTGTAGTAATATAATTTGTAACGATTGGGGAATTTTTTATTTGAGCAATACTGCATCCGCAAAAACCGTCGGCGTTTCGGCAAACGAAACTTCGGCTCAAACATATAATCAGGAAAAGCCTCTGCAAATCCGCGTTTCGCCGAACAATTATGTAACGGCACTTTTTCTGGCGGCTTTCTTTTCGGCTTTGTTTTTTTATCTGCAATACGATCTCGCCGGAATCTTGTCTTTTGTTTTGCCTTGGCTGATTTTTCCGTATCTATACTGGACGGATTACATCACGTTTGACGGAAAACGAATCTCGCGCACGGGATTTTTGTCGAAATTTTGGGCAAATATGAATAAATCGCGCTCGCGTTTGAAGATCGCCGACATCGAACAGGTCGAGACGCACGCTTTACGGGCTTTAAAACGCGGCGGAAATGTATTTTATCGTTACCGGACTTCGATCAGAGGAAAAGGTTTGGAATTTGTTTTCGCTTCCGGCGGCGAAGAATATCGGCGGATGATTCACGCGATTTTGCCGATGCTTTCGGAAAACGTGATGGATAATCGTTCGATTGAACTGCGCGATTATTTAGCCGAACCGAAAGAAACTCTGATGAAAGCCGAATTTGCACGAATTCCTTCGGCGGAAGTTTTGGAAAATTCTTTCGGCAGAAATCTTCTGAAAAATCAAAAACAAAATTCGAGCGTCGAAGAAGCGGAAAAAGCCGAAGATTTGCGTGTTTTGGCAAATGAATTACGGCTTTCCGGTTATCTTTTGCAGGCACTCGAAGCGTTTCGCCGCGCACTCGTTTTGAATCCGAAGGACGGCTGGACGCTTTTCGAGTTTGCGCGATGTCTGCACTCGCTGGCGGGCAGTGAAAAAAGCGACAAATTGCAGAAAAAAGCGTTTGCCGCGCTTCGTCTGGCGGAAAAACGCTCGGCGCAGGACGGCGAATTATTGGCGCGTTTGGGCGAAACTTATTTTCAGTTCGGTGATTTTCGCCGCGCTCGAAATGTTTTTCAGAAAGCTATCAAAATATTTGATGAAAATTTTCGTTCCGTTCGAGGTTTGGCGGAAATCGCTCTGCGCGAAGGAAAAATCGCGCACGTCATACATCATTTTGCGAGTGCCAATCGCTTGGCGGAAACTCCGGCTCTGCGGCGTTGGGCTGAATCGGAAACCGAGTATTTTACGCGGCTAAATAATGATGAAGATTATATGGAACTCGAAATCAGCCGCGTCAATATGCTCGAAACTCTCGAAAATTCAAAGAAAACGACTCTGCAAATCGCTCTCTTGGCGTTTCCCGCGATTTTGATCGGCGTGGTCGGCGAAGACAATCTGATCGCTAATATCGGCTGGTCGGTTTCTGCTTTCGCCTTACTGGTTTGGGTCGGGTTGATTGTCAGCAGAAATATGTTGACTGAAAGAATTCCTCTGGATTTGATCGAAGAAGATTGAAAAAATACGAAACAATTTAAAAATTTATTTCGTTTTCCAAAAACCGGAAAATGTGCGGGCGAAATTTTATCGCGTCGGATTGACACGCATTTCAAAGTTGATACGGATTTGAACTGCATATATCATTAAAAACTGAATGTATTGTATAAAGTGCGGCGCAAACAATTCGGATGAAGCGGTTTACTGTCAGAAATGCGGCAAACTGCTCGAAGTCGAAGAAGAAACGCGCGTCGTTCAAAAAAACGGTGCGGTAAATTTAGCCGCTGTTGATGACGATGACGAAAGAGAAATTTTCTCGATTCGACCGACTTTGCTGTTTGTCAAAATAGGTTATGCGGCGGCGGTTGCCGGCGCGTTTTTGCTCGTCGCTTTGCTGGCGTTTTTCAGTTCGCTTCTGCAAAGTCCGATTTCCGTTTTTATCGCCGTTTTATGCGGGCTTTTGCTGCTTTTGATTCCGGCTTATTTTCATCTGAAAAATAAAATCGTCAAATATACTCTGACCGATTCGAAAGTCGAGATTGATAAAGGTCTGATTTCGCACACGACGCGCAACATTCCGCTTCGCACGATTCAGGACGTAACGGTTTTGGCGACTCCGATGCAGAGAATTCTCGGATTCGGCAACATCATTATAGAAAACGCCAACGAAATTGACGGAAAGATCACTCTGCACAATATAAATTCACCGAAAAAATACGCCGACATTTTGCTCAAACAGATGCGGCTTTTGGATAAATAAAATATGAAAACAATTTTTGTGACCGGCGGCGCGGGTTTTATCGGCTCGGCTTTTATCAGGCTCGTTTTGGACGAAGACGAAGACACGAAGATCATCAATTACGACGCGCTGACGTATGCCGGAAATCTTGAGAATCTCGAAGGTTTGGACAATTCGCGGCACGAATTCGTCAAAGGCGATATTTGCGACAAGGACGCAGTTTTACGCGCTTTGCCCGATGAAGCCGATGCGGTTTTTAACTTTGCCGCCGAATCGCACGTTGATCGTTCGATTGCTTCGGCGAATGAATTTATCACGACGAATGTTCTCGGAACGCAGGTTTTGCTCGATGCGGCGCGGTCGAAAAACGTCAAGCGTTTCGTGCAGGTTTCGACCGACGAAGTAATGGGCAGTTTGCCCGAAGACGAAAACGCATTTTTTACCGAAGATTCGCCCTTAGAACCGAATTCGCCGTATGCCGCGTCGAAAGCGGCGGCGGAACATTTCGTTCGCGCCGCGCAGGAAACTTTCGGTTTGGAAACCGTCATTACGCGCTGCGGAAATAATTACGGGCAGCGTCAGTTTCCCGAAAAACTGATTCCTTTGATGATCGCCAACGCGGTCAACGACGAACCTCTTCCGGTTTACGGTGACGGTCAAAATGTGCGCGATTGGATTTACGTCGAAGATCATTGCCGCGCGATTTGGCTGGCATATCAAAAGGGAAAAGCGGGCGGAATTTATAATGTCGGCGCGCGCAACGAGCAAAAAAATCTCGATGTCGTCAAAGCGATTCTCGACACGCTCGATAAACCGCACAGTTTGATAAAATACGTCAAAGATCGTCTCGGACACGACCGCCGTTATGCGATTGAAGCGGCGAAAACGGAAAACGAACTCGGCTGGAAACCGCAGACAAATTGGGAAAACGGCTTGGAAAAAACAATCAAATGGTATCTTGAAAATCAGGAGTGGGTTAACAATATCCGCAATGGCGCGTATCGTGATTATTACCGAACGCATTACGGAATGGAAGTCGGACAAAGTTAGTGAGATTTTTAGTTGAATTCAAAAGGACGAAAATTTGTTCGTCCTTTTTTTATTGCCGAGCGTCTAAGATTGCGGACAAACATTGAAGTTACAATTCAGTAAATAATTTAATCCGAGGTCATTTAAGATGAAAAAGAAAATTTCCTTTATACAACAGTCAGCAACATTATTTTTATTTTGGTCTTTGATCTTTCCCGTTTTTGCATTCGGGAAAGATACGAAAAACAAAGCCAAGACGATTTCCGAAGATCAGAAAATCATTCACGTTTTGAATCGTCTCGGTTACGGTGCGCGTCCCGGCGATGTCGAAAAGGTCAAAGCTGTCGGCGTGCAGAAATATATCGAACAGCAATTAAACGCCGATTCGAAAGATACACCGGAAGTTGCGTCGCGTTTGAAAAATTTTGAAATTCTGAATATGGAAACGCCGGAAATTTTCGCCAAATATCCGAATCCGGGCGCACTTCTCAAACAACTCGAAGGCGGAAAACGCGCCGCCGCCGAAAAAGCCGCGCAAAATACGGCGAATAATCAGAATGCGGCAAATAATCAGAATGCGGCAAATAATCAGAATGCGGATCAAATGACCGACGATCAGAGAAAGGAACGACAGGAAAAACTGCGTGATTATTATCAGCAATACAATCTGCGTCCGGCAAATCAGATTATGCAGCAGATGCAGATGTCGCGCGTCATTCGCGCCGCTTATTCCGAAAATCAGCTCGAAGAACAGATGGTTGATTTCTGGATGAATCATTTTAACGTCTATGCCGGAAAAGCCGCCGTCAAATGGTATATTCCGTCGTATGAACGCGACGTGATTCGCAAAAACGCGCTCGGAAATTTCAAGGATTTGGTAATACAGACGGCGCAACACCCGGCGATGTTGTTTTATCTCGACAATTTTCAATCAATCTCGCCCGACGCGCAGACGAACGCCGGAAACAATCAAAATCGCCAGCGTTTGCAGAAAATGCTGCAAAACGGTCAATTAAGTCCGCAACAAAGACAAAGAATGAAAGATCGCGGTTTAACCGACGAGCAGATTGACCAACGACTCGAACGCGCCAAGCAGACGATGACCAAACAGCAGAAAACCAAACGCGGCATCAATGAAAATTATGCCCGCGAATTGATGGAACTGCACACTTTAGGCATTGACGGCGGCTACACGCAGCAGGATATTGTCGAAGTTGCCAAGTCATTTACAGGTTGGACGATTGCCGATCCGCGCGGTTACACGAAAGCGGCGGCGAACGACATTAAAGGTAATGAAAATAAAGTAATCCAGCGTTTGCAGAAAATGGCTGGCGTTCCCGATGATGTCGAAAGCGGCACGTTTTATTTTAATTCCAACTGGCACGACAAAGGCGTAAAAACCGTTCTCGGTCAGAAAGTAAACGAAGGCGGAATGAAAGACGGTTTGAAAGTAATTGACATAATCGTTTCGCAACCGGCGACCGCGAAATTTATCGCCCGCAAATTAGCCGTCAAATTCGTCAACGATAATCCTAGTGAAGAATTGGTAAATCGCGTCGCACAGGCTTTTCAAAAATCCGGCGGCGACATCAAAACGACGCTTCGCGCAATGTTCGATTCGCCCGAATTTTACGCGCCGGAAAATTATCGTGCAAAGATCAAAACGCCGTTTGAATTGCTTGTCAGTTCGCTCCGCGCTCTCGATGCCGATGTCAAAGCAAGTCCTGCGCTGCTCGGACTTTTGAACAAAATGGGCGAACCTCTTTACGGTTATCAAGCACCGACAGGTTATCCCGATACGGCGGAAGATTGGGTCAATACAGGCGCACTTTTGGAAAGAATGAATTTTGCCGTCGCGCTGGCGAGCAACCGGATTCCGCAGACGAAAGTGAATCTGGCGAAATTCGATGCAAATTCCAAACAGGAAATTTTAACCAAAGTCGTCGGCGAAGTTTTGAACAACGAAATTTCAGCCAACACCAAAACGATGCTTCTCAAACAAATCGAACAGCCGCTTCCCGAAGTGAAATTGGCTAATGATTCGGATGATTCGATGGAAATGGATTCGGCGATGATGCAGGGCGGCGGAAAAGGAAAGCGCGGACAGATGCGTCAGGCTCGTCTGCTTAATCCGACCGGCAACGCCGACGTTTTCAAGATTGTCGGACTTCTGATCGGTTCACCGGAATTTCAGCGGCAATAACTTTTTTGAACGTCAAACAAAAAGGAACACGGAAAATTATGAAAATGATTTTCCGTGTTCTTCTTTGTTTTTCAGAATTTGCAGAGAAAAATTATGTGCCGGCGAAACAAATTCCTTTCTGCCGGCGCGCTTTTAATCTTTGTCTGTGCCGGTCTTTTTCCGGTTGATTTTGATCGGTTTGAAATTATTGCTCAGAAGAAAAATAGTAAACATATAAAAAATTGCCGATTTGCGATTATTCGATACGCTTGTAATAATTCTGTAAAAACCGGAAAACCGCCGTCTATTAAAAGCGGTTTTTTGTTGTCGAATCAATAATTAGATGTTAAGATTACATTTTTTACAAATTAAGATTTTATTAACATTAAGTTTGCAAACGAATTTTGCGCCGAGAAATGAAAGAAAATATCGAATTCCTGCAAGCCTTTATCAAAAATCCGCTTAAAGTCGGCGCGATTACGCCGAGTTCGCCCGAACTCGCCCGCGAAATGATGAAAGGTATCGAAGCCGACGAGAATAATATTATTCTCGAACTCGGTGTCGGCACGGGCGCAATTACGAAATTTATCGAGGAAACAGTCCCGGACGAAAAATCCTATCTCGGCGTAGAACTAGACGGTAAACTCGTAAATTCTCTCAATGTCAGATTTCCGAACTTGAAAATTCTGCGCGGAAATGCCTGCGAACTGGATAAAATTCATAAAAAATCCGAACTCGGAAAGGTTTCATACGTCATCTGTTGTCTGCCTTTCGTTTCGATGCCGAACGAGGTCGGTCAGAAAATCCTTTCCGAAATCGAAAAATTTATGGATCAGGGCTGTATGCTTCGGACTTTTCAATACGCGCACGGATTTTATATGCCGTCAGCGATCAAACTCCGCGAATTTATGCGTCGTCGTTACGGCAAATCGCAAAAAAGTTCATTAATCGTCAAAAATGTTCCGCCCGCGTATGTTTTAACCTGGCAAACCAAAAGCCGCTAACGAATTTTGAAACCTTTTCATTTCTGCTGCTGTATAATAGATTCAAACCATTCAGGTAAATTCAAACCGATATTTCAGGAGATAAAAAAATAATGTTTAGACGCAAAATCATCAGCGCGTTCGTGCTGTGTGCCGTTCTGCTTCCGGCGATGGCATTCGGACAAACGACCGCTCCGGCAGTTTATAACGCGCCGCCGGAGGCGATTGAAAAAATCAAAACCGAAGGAATGAAAAACTCGAAGGTAATGGAAACCTTGAGTTATCTGACCGACGTGATCGGCGGACGTTTGACAAATTCGCCTTCGATGAAAAAAGCGAATGAGTGGACGCGCGACACGATGGCGAAATGGGGAATGCAGAACGCGCATCTCGAAGCGTGGGGACCTTTCGGACGCGGTTGGTCGCTGAAAAGTTTTGAAGCGGAAGTTTCATCGCCGCAGGTTTTTCCCGTTATCGCTTATCCGAAAGCGTGGTCGCCTTCGACAAAAGGCGCGGTAATGAGTGAAGTCGTGTATTTCGACGCGAAAACAGATGAAGATTTCGCCAAATATAAAGGGAAGTTAAAAGGAAAAATCGTTTTGGTTTCACCGCCGAGAGAATTAAAAGCCGTAATGGATGGTCTCGGCGTTCGTTATTCTGACGATGAACTGGCGAAAATGGCAACCGCGCCGAATCCGGCTGACGCGCCGCGCCAGCAACGCGGACCTGCAACGCCCGAACAAATGCAGGCTTTCTTAAAGCGTTTTCAGGATTCGGCAAAACGTATGAATTTTCTGCTCGACGAAGGCGCGGCGGTAATGATTGACAACAGTTCCAACGGAACGGGCGGAACGATTTTCGTTTCGGGTGCGGCGGTCGCGCAGAAAGTTCCCGAAACGCTTGCCGAAGCCTTTGGCGGCGGAACCAATCGGCTTTCGGCTTGGGATAAAGCGGCGGAAAGCAAAATGATACCGCAGATGACGATGGCGACCGAAGACTATAATCGTCTGGTCAGAATGATAAATTTCGGCGCGAAACCGATGATGACCGTTAATATTCAGGCTCAGTATTATGATGAAGATTTGATGGGTTATAACACGATTGCGGAAATTCCGGGAACCGATCCGGCATTAAAAGATGAAGTCGTAATGCTCGGCGGACATCTCGATTCGTGGCATTCTTCGACCGGCGCGACGGACAACGGCGCAGGCTGTGCCGTTGCGATGGAAGCGGCAAGAATCATTCTGGCTTCGGGATTAAAACCGCGCCGCACGATTCGCGTCGCGCTCTGGTCGGGCGAAGAACAAGGCTTGAACGGTTCGGAAGCCTACGTTAAAGAGCATTTCGGCGAAATGAAAGGCGGCGGCGACAGATTTGCGAGAATGATGGGCGAAAATACCGAAAAACCGACCCTTGAGAAAAAAGCCGATTACGAAAAACTTTCGGCATATTACAATCTCGACAACGGCACGGGCAAGATTCGCGGCGTTTATATGCAGAGCAATCCTTCGGTCGCGCCGATTTTCAAATCGTGGCTCGCGCCGTTCGGCGAGATGGGCGCGTCAACTCTGACGCTTTCAAATACCGGCGGAACGGATCATCTATCATTCGACGGAATCGGGCTTCCCGGATTTCAATTTATTCAGGATCAAGTCGAATACAACACGCGGACGCATCACTCGAATCAGGATAATTTCGACCGTATTCAAGCCGACGATATGAAACAAGCCTCAACGATTATGGCGGCGTTCGTTTATCAAACGGCGATGATGGACGGAAAAATCCCGCGTAAAGCGATGAATTAAGTTTAGAAGTTGAAAGGCGTAAGGCGTTCGGCAGAAAAATCTCGAACTTGAAAGATTTTTGCCGAATGCCTTTTTTTATTTAAAATCGAAATTGTTTTACAATTGATACGAATTTCAATTTTTGCACCTTAAACCGAAGAATTAACGTATAAAATTTTATGAATTTCGGAAATATTGTCGGACAGACACTCGACGGGAAATATAAAATCGAAAGAGAACTCGGCAAAGGCGGGATGGGCGCGGTTTTTTTGGCGACGCATCTCGGCACCGAACGCCCGGTCGCCGTTAAAGTTATCGTGCCGGAATTAATGGAACGTCCCGAATTTATCGAGCGTTTCCGCCGCGAGGCGCGCGCTGCCGGACGGCTTCGCCATCCGAATGTCGTTGATGTGACCGATTTCGGAATTGCCGAAAGTCAAAAAGGTCGCGTCGCTTATCTCGTGATGGAATATCTCGACGGCTGCACACTCGGCGAAGTTCTCGAAGAAGAAAAACTTTTGCCGGTTTCGTGGACGATTGATATTCTCGAACAAGTCTGTTCCGCCGTTCAGGAAGCGCATCATCAGGGAATTATTCACCGCGATCTGAAACCGGACAATATCTGGTTAGAGCCTAATCAGCGCGGCGGTTATACGGTCAAAGTTCTCGATTTCGGTATCGCCAAACTCGAAGCGCACGATACGGCTCATCAAATAGAGTTGCCGGAAGATGTTGATGAAATAGTCCGGCGCGTTTCAAACGAAACTGTCATCAATCAAAGCCGAACTCAGAAAAAAACTCTCGGCGGCGGCGAAAACGGCAAAACGAAATTTGCCGGAAATAAAGATTTAACGAATGTTTCGGAATCGGAAACTTTTGCTGGCGACGGAAAAAACACCGCGCTTTTCGAATCGAAAACTCTCGTTCAGGCGGATGAATCGGGAACTCTGCTATTTGAACCCGAATCTAATAATAAGAGTGGCGAAGCGGGAACTCTGATTCAAAATCCATCGGATTCGGGCGAAAATAAAACTGCTATTCTAACGCCGAACGACGAACAAAACAGTTTCGCCGGAACGAAACTGTTTTCCGCAAGTGACGAAACGGAAAACAAACACAAAAATTCTCTGACCGATAAGACGAATTTAGAAAACAAAGGAACGCAGGAATTGACGCGCATCGGCGCGGTTCTCGGAACGCCGCTCTATATGTCGCCCGAACAATGTCGCGGCGAACATCTCACGCCGCAGTCGGATATTTATTCTCTGGCGATCATTGCATATCAGATGCTCGGCGGAAAAACTCCGTATGAAGGAAATTTTACGGAAGTAATGGAAGCGCATAAAACAATCGCGCCGCCGCCGCTCAAATCAAAAAAAGTTCCGAGCCGTCTGAAAAAGCTGGTTTCCGACGCGATGGCGAAAAATCCCGAAGACCGACCGAAAGATGCCGAAGCCTTTGCGACCGTTTTACGCGCCCAATCCGAAGGTCTCGGTTCGATCTATCGTCACGCGATCACGCTTTACGGCGAACATCTGCCGAAGTTTATACTAATTTCCTTGTTAGTATTTCTGCCCGTAACTTTGCTTTCGATCACGCCGATGATTTTCAAGATATTTCAGTATTTCGGAATGATCGAGAGCGTAGTTTTGACGGCAATCGGCGGAATCTCGACGGTTCTCGCCACACTCGGCGGATTTTTCTTCGGCGCAATCGGCTTCGGAGTTGTCACTTTGCTCGTCACACGCCATCTTTCCGCGCCGCTTCGCCCGTTGGATTTGAGATCGGCTTTTCGCACGGTGAAAAGCAAATGGAAGACGATTTTCGGGTTGATAGCGATAACCACGCTCTTAGTTCTGCTGAGTTTTATTGCCGGCTCAATTCCTCTGGTGTTGACAGGTATTGCCGTCGGCGTTATTTCAAAGTTTTCAACTGTCGGCAGTATCATCGTCGGAAGTGTTTTGGGTTTGGTCGGTTTAGCATTTTTTTTGTGGATTATTCTTTACACGACTGCCAGATTCAGCTTCGTAACTCCGGCGATTGTAATGGAAAATCTGCGCGGAAAAGCTGCCTTGCGCCGTTCGAGCGAATTATTCAAGCGTTCGCCTTGGAGAATTATGATTCTTTATTCGGCAAATTTCCTTCTGCCGATCATTTTGTCGGGTTTGATTATGCTCTTTATCATATCCGCTGTCGGTAATATTCCGTCCGACAATCAATTTCTGCGCGGAATGGGAGCGCGAAAAACTAACGAAGCGATTATTAAAGATTACGAAGAAAAAAAGGCGAATCCGGCTCAGGAAAATACGGACAATGAAAATGTGCAGATAAACATCGGAAACCCGGGCGCGCCGCAGGTAACTTATAATACAACCGATGATGACGAAGATTCTTCAAAGAAAAAGGAAAAAGAGAATTTATCCGAAAGCGATAAATATGCGAGAGGCGCGGGACAATCTCTGCGCGATCTGCTTTTTCAATTGCTCTGGTTTCCGATAGCCGTATTAATTACTTCATTTACACAGGTTTTAATGTCTTTGATGTATGTTAAAACTCGTCAGGCGGGCGGCGAACCGATGCGCGATCTCTTAACGCAGTTTGAAGATGACGATAAACCCCAGACGAAATGGCAAAAGCGAATCCGAAAAAGGCTTTTGCAGTCGGGCAGAATCACGGGCAAAACGCAAAAATAAACAGATGAAAAATTTACCGAAAATTTATTTACTGTTGATAATCAACCTCATCACGGTTTTTTCCGGTTTCGCGCAAAAATTTGAACGCAATTATTCTTTTAGTTCCGGCGGAACGGTCGAGATAAAAAATTTTTACGGACGCGTCGAAATAATTGCCGTCGAAGAAAACGAATCGGGCGACAATAAAATGTTTTTGCAGTCCGAAGCCGCCGAAAGTAATTTTAAGATTGTTTCTAACAATGGAAATATCAGTATCGAAACTGTTTCCAATGATAAAACGGCGCGCATTGATCTGACGTTGAAAATTCCCGAACGGGCGCATCTGAAAATCGAAACCGTCGGCGGCGAAGTAAATGTTTCCGGCAATTTTGAATCAGCCGAAGTTTACACCGAAACGGGAACGATTGCGGCAGACGTGCCGCTCGACAATCTGCGTTACAACTTCGTCTGGACGCGCTCGCGTCCGCGCTTTTTAAGCGATGTCGAACTCGACAAAGTAAAGGAAAAAGCCGCCGGAAAATTTGTCGTCAGCGGCAAAATAATCAAGGATTCCGCCGAAGAAGAAAACAAGGAAACCGTCTCCGAAGAAAACGCTGAAAAGCCGAAAAAAAAACAAAAAAACGAAACAAACCGATAATCGGATTGATCTGAATCTGACGACCGAACGCGGAATTATTTTGTTAAATGTCAGCCCGAACGAAGTTCCTTCAAATCTGCGCGAACGACCTCTGACCGACGCGGCAAAAGCGATTATCCGCAGCGGCGATTCGCTTTTGACCGACGCGATTCGCCGCGCGAGTCCGAAATACTTCGGCGATTATGCGAAAACTCTGCCGCCTTTGCGCCGCGAACCGACATTTTCAAAAGGCAAACCCGACGAAATAATTCCGGCGGCGAACATCAAAAAAGTTCTCGTTCAGGTAACTGATTTGAACAATCGCGCTATCGGCGATCTGAGCGAAAACGACTTTGAAATTTCGGAAAGCGGCGTAGCAAGGGAAATTTTATCGGTCGAGCCGACCGACGCGCCGTTTAATCTCGTTCTGCTCTTAGACGTTTCGGGCAGCGTGGACAATTACGTTGATTTCATCCGCAAATCCGCGCGAAATTTTGTCCACACGGTTGATAGCCGCGATAAAGTTGCAATTGTGATTTTCAATGAAGATGTGAAAACTCTCTCGACTTTTACGAGTTATAAACAAAAACTTTCCGAATCTCTGGACACTTTCGACGCGGGCGGCGGCACGGCTTATTATGACGCACTTGCTTACACTCTGACCGAAACTCTGCGACCGCTGCGCGGCGAACGCACGGCAATCGTCGTGCTTTCCGACGGCGACGATAATCGTTCGTTTCTGCCGTTCGACGCGCTCTTGGGTTCGATTCAGGAAAGCGGCGCACTGATTTATCCGCTTTACGTTCCGTCCGGTTTGATCGCCGCGACGGCGACGAGCGATCCGGCAAAAGCCGCCGATCCGCTGCGTTCGCGTTATCTTGCGCTGACTTCAAAAGCCGAAAATGAAGGCGAAATTCTGGCGCGAGTTTCCGGCGGCGTTTATTATCCGATCACGCAGATCAGCCAATTGCAGAAAGCCTACGAAGATATTGTCGTCCAGCTTCGCACGGCTTACACGGTGACGTTTCGTTCGGATGTTTTGGAGACAAAAAACACGAATACGACGCTCGCTTCGCCGCGATTAAAGGTCAAAGTAAAACGCGAAAATTCATTCGTCAAATTGGGTTCGGTCGTCTCGGTCGAAGATCGAAAAGTTTCCGAAAATCAAAACAACGAAAAAAGTTTGTTCAGAAATATTTCATACCGGAAAGACGCTGACGAAGATTTTTTTTTACCCGAAATACGAAAACTTTCGAGATTAGCGGCGACATCGAAAAGATAAATTATAAACAATTCGTCAACGATAAACTTAAAATTCTAAATTTGGAAAATTTCGACATTAATAAATCTCCGGGCGCATTTATTCTGGAAAATAAAAACGCGAAAATCGCCGTCAGTCGTTGGATTTCGCCGAAAAGGACGCGCTCTTATCCGTATGAACGCGTTTACGACACGCTCTCGCACGAAGGGAAAAAAGCGGCGATCATTCCGGTCGTCAAAGACGAAGGTTTGGGCGGCGAACGCGATTTTTTGCAATGGGACACGATTTCGCTTTTGAGTCTTTTAGACGTGCGCGTTATTTTGGCTTATTACGATTCGGCGGAAAAAAATACGAAACGAAACGACCGGATCACGACGCAGAAATTTGATAATAATTACATCGAATCGCGTCTGAACGAAATCTTTGATTTCAAAGGTTCGACGCGCGAATGGAACGAACGCGAAGCGAAACAATTAAAAACGGTTTTTGAAAAAGCGAAACTTTCATATAATAAAATTTCCAAGGAAACAAAAACTTATCTCCACGACGAAACCGTTTTGAACGAATTGATAAATTATGCTGAAACGCCGGAAAAATTTATCGAATTTTCGCGCAGTAAGTCACGAAAAGCACAAACCAGAGAATCGGAAACGCTGCAACCGAAAGAAGCGTTATCAAGCGACACGAAAGCAAAAGTAACGATTAATAATGCTTTGTTCGGCAAATACTTTTTCACCGTTGACGAAACAAAAATCGAACCTGAAACCGTCTATTTAATCGAAGCCAAACACAGCAACCGCGCCAAGTTTCCGAGCGCAAACGACATCAAAGACGGTTTGATAAAAATGATGCTTTACACGAATTTGCAAAATGTAAAAATCGGAAGCAAAAAAGTAATCTGCAAAGTGAAGATTCGTCTGACATCAAAAATATTAAAGAGTTCGATTGATTCAACTATGAGTGATGAAACTTTTCAAAAATTCTGCACCGAAAATTTATTCGTCGCCAAACAGAAAGCATTTTTTACCAAACTTTTCAGCGAAGCGCGTGAAAACAATTTCACGATAATTTTAGAACACGCTGAAACTGCCGAATAATGAAATCAACGCTTTTACAATCACTTTTTGATGAGCAGGAACGCCGACCTTTGACGATTTCGGAATTAAACGCCGATGTCAAAAGGGAAATCGAGCGTAAGTTCGCGTCCGTCTGGATCGAAGGCGAGATTATGAATTTTGTCGAAGCGCGTTCCGGTCATTGGTATTTCACTCTGCACGACGGCGATTCGCAGCTCAAAGCGGCGTGTTATAAAGGCGCGAATTGGAAGATTCGTTTTAAACCGTTCGACGGTTTGCAGGTCAGAGTTCGCGGAAAACTTTCGCTGTATGAGCCGCGCGGCGAATATCAGATTCTCATCGAATCGCTCGAACCGATTGGCGAAGGCGCGCTGAAAGTCGCGTTCGAGCAAATCAAATTAAAACTCGGCAAAGAGAGACTTTTCGATGAAGAATTCAAACGACCTTTGCCGCTGTTTCCGCGCCGCGTCGGTGTCGTTACATCGCCGAACGGCGCGGCGTTTCACGACATCTTAAATGTTTTGTCGCGCCGCACGAAAACGGTCAGCGTCGTTTTGATTCCAACGCGCGTACAGGGCGAGTTTGCGGGCGAAGAAATTCGTCAAGCCGTGATTCTGGCGAATGAATTTAACCGAACGGCGACGGAAAAAGACAAAATTGACGTGTTGATCGTCGGGCGCGGCGGCGGTTCGACGGAAGATTTGTGGGCGTTTAACGAAGAACGTCTGGCGCGTGAGATTTTTTCTTCGGAAATTCCCGTGATTTCCGCCGTCGGTCACGAAATTGACTGGACGATTGCCGATTTTGTCGCCGACGTTCGCGCCGCCACGCCGTCCGCCGCCGCCGAAATCGTCGCCGAACGCGAGGACAATCTCGAAGCATTTATCAAACAAAGAACGCTCGATATGGCGCAGATTATCAATTACAAAATCTTACAGTCGAAGACCGATTTGCAGGAATTGATTTTTTCGTCCGTTTTTACCGAATTTCCGCAAAAGATCAGAGATTGGCGTTATGAAATCGAAGATTTGCGGGAAAGAATGAACGAGATTTTAAGCGAAAAATTGAAAACGCGAAAAAAGAATTTGGAAAATATCGCCAACCGACTTTCGCCCGTCAAACTCGCCTCGAAATTAAACGAAAAGAAAACTCGTCTGGCGATTTTAAGTCAGAGAAACAATTCGGCGATAAACAATTTTGTTGACGCAAAGGACGAGAAACTAAAGATCGGAATGGCATCTTTAAATGCTTTGTCGCCTTTGGCGGTTTTGAGTCGCGGTTTTTCGATTGCGGAAAACGATGCGGGCGAGATTTTACGTTCGACCGAAAAAATAAATGCGGGCGACGAGGTGAAAATTTTGCTGTTGCGTGGCAAACTAAAAGCCAGAGTTTTAGAAGTCGAAAAAGAATAATGTCGCGTTTTGAAGTAAATCTGAATGAAGAAAAAGCCGCACCGACGGTGAACAATATCGCCGCGCCCGCATTCGGCGATTATCAGCAGCCGAAAAAGAAAAGCCGCGTCAAAAAAGTTCTCGGCGGATTGGCGATTTCACTAATTGCCGTTTTGATAATCGGTGCAATCGGCGGTTTTTTTTACTGGCGGCATTTGAAAACCACGCCGCAATACTCGCTCGCGCTTTTGGTTGACGCGGCGCGGCGCGACGATCAGGCGGAAATTGATAAAGTCGTGGACATTGATGCGGTGGTTGATGATTTCGTGCCGCAAATTACCGACAAAGCCGTCGAACTTTACGGTCGCGGACTTGCACCGTCGGTCATAAGTAAATTGGCGGTCGCCGTTTCGCCGTATATTCCGGCGGTGAAAAAACGCGCCAAAGCCGAGATTCCCGATCTGATCCGCGAAAAAACGAGTAAATTCGATAAAGTGCCTTTCTGGACAATCGCCGTCGGCGCGGGCAGAGTTTTGCATATTCAACAAACGGGCGATAAAGCGACTGTTAAATACGAATCAAATGACCGACCGTTTGAATTGGAAATGAATCGCAACGGTGATCGCTGGAAAATAGTCGCCGTCAAAGACGAAATAGTCGCCCGCCGCATTGCCGAAAAAATCGGACAGGAAATAATCACGGCGGCAAAAGGCGGAAGTATCGAAGAGACCGGAAAAAAAATCGGCATTCAGAACTTGAAAGATATTTTGAATAATTCGGATATTTTTAAGTAAAATCATAAAATTTATGAGCGAGAAAAAAAAGAATTTTGAAACTTCACTTAGTGATCTGGAGAAAATTGTCAGAAAGTTGGAAGACGGCGATTTGTCGCTGGAAGAAAGCCTGAAACTTTTTGAAGACGGCGTAAAACTTTCGCGCGATTGTCAGGAACGCCTGACAAATGCCGAACGCCGTATCGAAGTCTTACTCAAAGATTCAAACGGCGAAATCGCGCTGCAAAATCTCGATGCCGAAACAATGCGCGAAGAAACGCGACCGACGGTTAAAAAAAGAATCGTCTTCGACGATGAGGAAGATACTTTTTAATTTCGGTAATTCAGAAATTTTCTACAACCAATTGAAGAAAAATTTAATCTTTAATGAAATTGAAATTAACTTTCAATTAGGCTAAACTGCAAATGTCGAAAATCCCTGTAAAGATGGAAAAAAAGGCAGATAAAAAAATGACGTTGGCAAATTTACACATCGGCTCGGCAGCCAGAGTTACAAAAATCAACGGAAACGGCGCGATTACAAGACGTTTGATGGAAATGGGCGTTGTTCCGGGTGTGGCGGTCAAGGTAATTAAATCCGCGCCGTTCGGCGATCCGATACAAATTTCGGTTCGCGGGTATAATCTGGCGATGCGAAAAGCCGAAGCCGAAACGATTGAAATTACCGATGAGCTTTAAAGTGCAAAATTCCAACCTCAAAAATCAGAGTTCGATTGTCGCAAATAAAATTGGACGGACGGCAAAAGATGAAGGACAAATTATCATCGCTTTAGCCGGAAATCCGAACGCGGGAAAGACGACGTTGTTTAATGTTTTGACCGGAATGCGGCAGAAAGTTGCCAATTATCCGGGCGTGACGGTCGAGCGCAAAGAAGGTTTCTGGCGTTTGAACGGGACGGAAAAAGCGGCGCGTTTGATTGATCTGCCCGGACTTTACAGTCTCGATGCCGTTTCGCTCGACGAGCAGATCGCGCAGGAAGTTTTAACCGGAAAAATAACCGACCTCAAGAAACCGGATGTCGTCATTGCCGCCGTAGATGCGACGAATTTGGAAAGAAATCTTTATCTTGTAACACAGCTTTTAGAGTTTCAGATTCCGGTCGTTATTGCCTTGACGATGGTGGACACGGCGGAAAAACAAAGTCTCGAAATTGACACGCAAAAACTTTCCAAATTGCTCAATGTTCCCGTCGTTCGTATCAAAGCATCGCAAAAACAAGGTATTGATGAACTCGGAAAAGAGGTTCAAAAAGTTCTGAAACACGGCGAAAACTCGCATCTTCCGTGGCTTTCGACATCAAATTTTGAAGATACGACCGATTCGGAAGATATTCATCTAAGCCTTTCCGATGATGCCGTCGCTAACCGAAAAATTTTTGCGCGGTACAATTTTATTTCCGATGTTTATCAGGAGGCGGTCAAGCCGAAAAATACGCTTGAAAGATCGGTTTCGGACAAAATTGACAGCGTTTTAACACACAAATTCTTCGGACTTGTAATACTAATCACCGTTTTACTGCTCGTTTTTCAGACGATATTTTCTTGGGCAAATCTGCCGATGGATTTGTTGGAAAAAGGTTTCGGCGCGTTGGGCGATTTTGTTCGTGCGGAAATGCCGGAAGGTATTTTGACCGATTTGATCGTTGACGGAATAATCGCCGGAGTCGGCGGCGTGATCGTCTTTTTGCCGCAGATTTTGCTTTTGTTTTTGTTTATTTCGATTCTCGAAGACACGGGTTATATGTCGCGGGCGGCGTTTCTTTTGGACAAATTAATGTCGCGTGTCGGACTTCACGGGAAAGCGTTTTTGCCTTTGATGTCTAGTTTCGCGTGTGCGATTCCGGGCATTATGGCGACGCGGACGATTGAAAATCCGAAAGACCGTCTGGCGACGATTTTAATCGCGCCGTTTATGAGTTGTTCGGCGCGGCTTCCGGTTTACACTTTGATGATCGCGGCATTTTTTTCCGGTCAGAAAATATTCGGATTTCTGTCGCTCGGCGCGGTTTTGATGCTGGCGATGTATGCGCTCGGAATTGTCGTAGCGATTATCGTGGCGTTTATTTTAAAGCGGACAATCTTAAAATCGCCGCCGCCGCCGTTCGTGATGGAACTTCCGCCGTATCGTCTGCCTAATCTGCGAACCGTTTTCCAAAATATGTTTCTGCGCGGCGGACTTTTTCTCAAACGCGCCGGAACTGTCATTTTAGCCATTTCGATTGTACTTTGGGCGTTGACGTATTTTCCGCGAAACAATTCGCAAGTCAAAAGTCAAAATTCTAATGTCCAAAGTTCGGAAATAGTTCAAACGAATAACGAAAACCAAACACCGAAAACCGAAAATTTTGCCGAAGGCGAGCAATTGAAAAACAGTTTTGCCGGCAAACTCGGACATCTGATCGAACCTGTCATACAGCCGCTCGGTTTCGACTGGAAGATCGGTGTCGCGCTGATCGCCAGTTTTGCGGCGCGTGAAGTTTTGGTTTCGACTCTGAGCATTATTTACAACACGGGCAAAGATGCGAATGAAGAAGACGAGACACTTTTAAGCGCGATTCGCAATGCGAAAAACGAACAGGGAAATCCGGTTTGGTCGCCTTTGACGGCACTGACGCTGATGGTTTTTTTCGTTCTCGCAATGCAGTGTATGTCAACGGTCGCGGTTGTTAAACGCGAAACGAATTCTTGGGCGTGGACGGCTTTTATGGTTTCGTATATGACGGGACTTGCATATTTAGCGGCGTTTCTGACATATCAGGGCGGCAGAATTTTAGGTTTCAGTTAAGAAAATGAACTGGCAATTATTAATAGTTTTAGCAATTATCGCCGTCGCAGTTTTTTTTATCGGGAAAAATTTATTGCTCAAAGCAAAATCTTTTTCAAATAAAAATTCGTGCGGCTCGAATTGCGGTTGCGACGCAAAACAAAAAGTAAAATAAGTTTCAACTCCGCAATCGCCGACGGCAAGTTTACAGCATCTGTCTTCCGGCAAAACCGGCTTCGATCTCGTGCCACCATTCTATTTCGTCACCTTCGCCCAATTGCCAGCAAAGCAAAACGATGTGATCGTCGAGTTCACACGGAAAATCAATCAAACCGCGCGTGTAATCTTTTAACTGAATTTCAAGCGTGTTAATTTCCAGCGTTAATCTGCCGATTTCGTAAAGCGTTTTAACATAAATCGAACCGCTTTCCATTCCGCCGCCGCCGTGTTTTGCGGAACTCGCCGCCGCTTTCGCCGACTCACGAAATCGGTCGATTCTCTCGTAATGACGTTTGATTTTTTCTAATTTCGGACGGACGACCGGAATTAGTTCGTTAGCTTCTTCGATGGTGAAAATCTTCATACTTTTTAAAAGGTATTCTACACTTCATACATCTGAAACGGGAAATTAGTTTGTAGCTTTCCTTTCGCCCGACTGTGGTTTGCCACACACGAAAGTCGTGCCGCGCAACGTATTAAACAAGTCGAAAATTTTATTTAATAAAAACTGTTCGGAGGAACTTTTTAAAATTATGAATACTGAAAAAAATTATCAATTGTTTAATATCGGCACGGCTCTCGCGGTCGGTTTGATTTTGTCTTCGATTATTTTGGGCTGGTCATACACGCACAAAAAAGACGACAGCGAAGCCGTGACCGTCACGGGTTCGGCGAAAAAACGCATCACGTCCGATCTCGTAATCTGGAGCGCGGGCGTTTCGTATCAGTCGGCGCAGTTGTCCGACGCATATAAACAACTTTCGGATAACATTCCGAAGATAAAAAAATATCTCGTCGCCAAAGGCATCAACGAAAATCAGATTACGGTTTCGGCGATTTCTTCCAACACTTTGCACGGACGAGATACAAACGGTAACGAAAATTCGGAAATTACGGGTTACAGTCTGCGTCAGGAAATCATCGTCAATTCGAATGATGTCGGACGTATCGCGCAGGTCGCCCGCGAATCAACCGAACTCATCAATCAGGGAATTCTGCTCGAATCGAGTCCGCCGAAATATTATTTTACGCAGCTCGGCGATTTGAAAGTCGCAATGCTCGGCGAAGCGGCGCAGGACGCAAAAGCGCGCGCCGAACAAATCGCCGCCAGCACGGGAAATAAAATCGGCACGATCCGCTCGGCGCGAATGGGCGTGATGCAGGTCACGGCGGCGGATTCGACCGACGTTTCCGATTACGGCATTTACGACACTTCGACGATTGAAAAAGACGTTACGGCGGTCGTTAATATAAACTTCGCCGTCGAATAGTTTTACAAATTGTAAAAAGAAAGTGCGATTGCAGACATTTTCGATCTTGTAAATGTCTGCAATCGCTTATTCGTTGACGTTGAGTTACATTTCTACTTCGACAACTAAAATCACGCTCGAACGCATATCAATCGAACCCGCCTGAACGGTCGTTTTATATTCCATTTTTGCCGAATTCATATTCATCATCGCCATATTCGACATTGTATCCGAACTCGAAGGCAGAAGCGGAACGCCGCCTTCGTGCGTTTCGACGACGCGGACGATTTTTCCGTTCAGAGATTTGGCGATTGCTTCGGCTTTTGCCAACGCCTGTGCGGTTGCTGTTGCGAGCGAATCACCTTGTTTGGCGGAAGTTTCGCCGATGACAAAATTAACGCCTTCGACGCTGTTTGCGCCCGCTTTCGTCGCCGCGTCAATCACCGCACCGACCGAATTCAAATCTTTAATCGAAATCGTCACGGTGTTTTTGACTTCGTAACCGGCGATTTTCGAACGCGCGCGCGAATAATCGTAATCGGGCGAAAGATTGTAATTGCTCGTTTTTACTTCGGCTTCGGCGTTTTGCGTCGCGGCTTCGACCGCCGTTTTGACGGCTTCGCTGCGCTTGGCGTTTTCCTGCTGTGCGGCGAGCGCGTCTTTCGCTTCGGTGACGACGGCGAAAGTTATCAAAGCCGTGTCGGGCGCGACTTTCGCCTGCGCGTCGCCGATAACCGTGATGCGCGTGTATTTTGCGCGATTCGGCGCGTAAAGATAAAGCGTGACGGCAAAAACTATTAAACCGATGCCGAGCAAAAAGAATTTGAAAATATTCTGGTTCATAAAAAAAGTTCCTCGCTGTTTTAAGATTTAGGCGAAGAACGATTTTTATCATACGGACTTGCAGAAAATGCGAGATTAAAATTTTTAGTGATTACTTTCGCATCTCGGCGATCATTTTTTCAATTTCGGATTTCAGATGCTCCGTGACAATTTCATATTTGCGCTCGTCCGTAGAGATTTCATTTTCTTCTGCCGATCCGAGATTTTCGTTTTCCGACTTCCGGCTCAAAATATCTTTCGGATAAAACGGCTCGCCGAAACGGACTTTTACTTTGGCGGGACGAATAATCCACGATTTTCGCGCCCAGACTTTGTAAACTCCGTCAATGGCGACGGGCAAAATCGGCAGGTCGAGTTCGGTCGAAAGAATCGCCGCGCCTTTTTTGAAATTGGAAAGTTCGCCGTCAAATGCGCGTTCGCCTTCGGGATAAATATTCAAAACTTTGCCGTGTTTCAAGCCGATTGCGCTCGCTTTCATCGCTTTCATCAACTGCGTGTCGGGATCAACCGGCACGACGTTGAGCATCTGCGCGACCCATTGCATAAATGAACTTTTGAAAAACATTGACGCGCCGACGTGGAAAATATGTTTGTAAATTCCAAACGGATAATTTGCCGTGATGATAAACGGATCGAGAAAACTCTGATGATTCGGGCAGATGATAAACGGTCGCTGCATTTTGTCGAAAACCTTTTCATTTTCGACTTCCAAACTCATAAAAAAACGGTTAAACAGCTTGAACGCTTTGTAAACCGTAAATGCAATCGCGGGAAAAACAAGCCGGTCGCGCAAGACGTATTTTACTTCGGGAATATCTTCTGATTTGTCCTTGACGATTTTCGCCCAATTAAAATCGGTTGAAATCTCGGCGTTTTCGTCCACATTTCCGGCGTGCGCTTTGGTCAGATCAATTACGTCTCTGACGGTTAATGCTTTTGCCGCTTCTTCGCCCGCAAATTCGGTATTAAATGCCTGTTCGAGTCCGGCGAAAACTTCGGCGCGACTGAGCGAATCGAGTCCGAGATCGAGTTCCAAACTCTGCGACGGATGAATTTTTTCCGCCGTTTCCGCATTTTTCTGCAAAACGGAAACGACCGCTCTGCCGACGCTCGATTCGAGAAGTTTCGCGTCTTCTGCTGACAACTGCAAAACTTTTTTCTCTAATTTTTTGTCCGCAGAAAGCTCGCCGGATTCGATCTGTTTTTGCAGTTCGAAGCGTTTGATTTTTTTCGTCGAAGTTCGCGGAATCGGCTGATCGGTGACGATATATTCGCGGACGCGCTGGTATTCCGGCAGCGAACGCCCGAGATTATCGAGGTCGTAACGCACCGCTTCTTTCGAGTTTGAAACATTATTTTGCTTGAGATAGGCAAAATCCGGCACGACGACGGCGATCAGTTTTTCCGCTCCGGCGCGCGCGCCTTCGTCTTTAACACCGATGATCGCCAGTTCTTCGACGGTCGGCGTTTTCAGATAATGCGTTTCCAAATCTTCCGGGTGAATGTTTTTCCCGTTCGGTAAAACGATGACATCTTTCGAGCGTCCGACGATGTATAGCTGTCCGTCTTTGTCGAATTTTCCGAGATCGCCCGTGCGGAAAAATCCGTCGCCGGTGAAAACTTCCTTCGTCGCCTGTTCGTTTTTGTAATAGCCTTTGAAAACCATTCCGCCTTTGATTAAAACTTCGCCGATGCCTTCTTTGTTCGGTTTGTCGAGTTTGAATTCGGCGTTGACAAACGGTTTTCCGACCGAGCCGACGCGATTATCTTTTTCATAAGTTGCCGATGCCGCGCCGCTCGTTTCGGTTAAACCGTAACCTTGAATAATGGTAAATCCTAATTTATAAAAATCTGCGGCGACGGCTTCGTCAAAACGCGAACCGGCGGTGATCGCAAAACGCAGTTCGCCGCCGAATGAATCGTGAACTTTTTTGAAAAACTTTTCGCCGAGATTCGCCTTAAAATTGTCGCGCAGAAAACCGTTGGTCTTAAACATCGTGTTGAAAATCAGTCGAACGGGCGCGGACTGCGATTTGATCGTGTCGAAAATCTTTTTGTGAAACAGATACCAGAGACGCGGAACGGTCGTTAAAATCGTCGGCTTAAACGACTTCATCGCGTCGCCTAATTCCGCCGGATTGAGTTCTTTCAGATAACCGACTTCGATCGCGTAAGTTGTTGCTACCCAAAGATTAACGATTTGCAAATAAACGTGAAACAGCGGCAGAAGACTTAAAATCCTGTCCTGATCCGTAAGTTTTAAAACTTCGTAAATGCCGTCGAGTTCGGCGATGATATTGCCGTGCGTTAAAGGAACGCCTTTCGGTGTTCCGGTCGTTCCCGAAGTATACATCAAAAGTGCGCTATCTTCGTTTTTCGCCGGCGTTTCTCTATTGGTAAATTCGGCGGGAAATTCGGTTTCCGACCAATCTTCAAATTTTTGAAAACCGTTTGTCGAATTTTCCATTTGCCAGACAACCGCCGGAATATGACGACCGAGTTTTTCTTCGATCTGCTGAAATGTTTCGGCAAAATCCGGCGAAATAAAGGCGAGTTTTGCCTCGGAGTTTTCGAGAAAATTCGTAATCGTTTCGATCTCGCCGTGCGGATCAATCGGAACGGAAACCGCGCCGCGAAAAAGCGTGCCGAGATAAGCGATTTCCCAAGACGGATGATTTTCGCCGATCAGCGCAACGCGGTCGCCAAATTCGATTTTTTCCTGTTCGAGCCGATAAGCAATCGAGCGCGTTTGTCTAAGCATCTCGCCGAAAGTGACGGTTGCCGAATCGTCGCCGACGATTCGCATTGCTACATTTTTACTGTGACTTTCGCAGGATTCGATAACGCGCTGACAAAATGTTTTGGTCATAAAAATTTTTAGCGAAGAATTTTTTGATTTCAGATTAACACAAGTTTAACGATGCAGAAACACGCAAACCGCCAACCTGCCGCCGAAAACAGATAAACTTTTCGCCGGAGAATAAATCAAAAAACCTTATATTGATTCAACCTGTCAGCCAAACTATTTGCCGTATTTTGCGCGGATTTTGACGGCGCGTTCGAGATTGTCGGCGTTTTCCAATATTTTGTTTCGCAAATCTTTGTCCAAATTCGGATTGTCGGTTAAAAATTTGTTCACGATATTTAACGCCTGTTCGCTTTTTTGTCCGCCGATAAATGATGCGAGCCAGCCGTTCACGAAAAATATCTTGCGATTTCGTTTCAGATTCGGCAGTTCCGCGAGAGCTTTTTCCAGATACGGCAAAGTCAGTTCGGCGTGGCGCGGCGTGTTGAAAACCGTGAACGCGCTTTCGATATAACTTTCGGATATTTCCTTGTTTCCGGTGAAATCCTGCCAGTATTTCAACTTGTTTTCTTTAGTTGCGATTCCGGCTTTTGCCGCGTAAGCATAGCGTTTCGCCGCGTCGCCGGTTTCTGTTTTTTCCAGATTTGCCAAAATACTCAAAGCGTCTTTGTCTCCCAAAATTATTAATCTGGTGACGAGATCGAATTTGTCTTTGGTTTTCAGTTCGACATCTTTAAGACGCGATTTATTATTTAATAAATCTTTGAAAAGCTGTTTTGTTTGTTCGCCTGCGCCGACGCTTTGCAGAGCGCGGAAATAAGTTATTTTTTGCCCGACTGTTTGTGCAGTTTTGATTTTGTTGATGAGCAGTTTTTCGATTTGCATTTGCAGGTCAGAATCGTCTGCGGTAGCGGATATTTTAAGTTTAGTCTTTGCGGCGTTTGAGATTATCTGCGAGTTTTCAGGTTTTCGCGTTAAACCGTCCGCTACCGCAGACGGTTCTGACTGTGCGCCGCCCGACGACTTGATGTAGTAATTCATCGCCGTCGAAACTCTGCCGAGAAGCGTTCGGATCGTGCTTTCGTCGGTTTCGACGTTGATGTTTTTAATGACGAGTTTGACGTAATCTTCGGGCGCGAGTTCGTAAAATCGAAGCGAATCCCACAAACTTCCCCACATCATCGTGCGGAGAAAATCGTCTTTTTCCGTTTGGATATTTTCGAGAACGTAAGCGCGGCTTTTCTCGTCAAGCAGAAAGATGCCGTAGCCGTAATCTTGGTAGTTTGGGAAAACGAAAACAGGTTTTTCCTTTATTTCCAAATCGGCAAATTCGACTTCTTCACCTTCAAAATCCAGAAATTGTCGTTTCACAACTGTTTTGCCATTTTTATAATTAAACAAAACATTAAAATTCAAAGTCCATAAATCAAAATCAAAACGTGGTTCATTTGTATCAAAAGAGTCTTTTTCCCAAATGGAAATTCCGGGCGTTCTGCCGTTTTCCCCAACTCTTACAATTGGTAATCCACGCTTTGTAACCCATTTTTTAGCCCAAATCGCAATTGTGTTTTTGCTTGCTTCTTCATATTTTGACTTGTCTTTTTCATTTGAATTTCTATATCCAAGTTCATCTTTCAGCCAACCGACATTTTGAAATTCGGAAACTAAATCTGCCCATTCTGCATTGGCGAATTCGTGTTTTTTCAAAAATGCGCGGACTGCCGTTTGAAATTCTTTTTCGCCCAGATAAAACTCGGCTTGGCGCAGAAACGACGGAGCTTTGCGATAGACGATGTTGCCGTAGGCGGATTTTGCCGACGACAGATTCGGGATTTCCTGATAGATCGGCGTGGTCCCGCGCGTCACATCCGTCAGATAGGCGGCTTGTTTGTTGCGCTCGTAAAAGATTTTCCACGCATTGTATTCGGGCAAAACCTTTTCCATCGTTTTATACGCCATAAACTCGGCGAAACCTTCCTTGAGCCACAGATCGTCAAACCATTTCATCGTTACCGTGTCGCCGAACCATTGATGCGCGGCTTCGTGAAAAATGACGTTGGCGCGGGTGATGTAATCGTTTTTCGTCGGCTCGGTCGGGAAAATAACGCGGTCTTCGCGCAGAAAAGTGCTTCCAGCGTGTTCCATCCCGCCGAACGGAAATTCGGGAATCAGCACGAGATCGTATTTCGGAAACGGAAATTTGTAATCGAACCAATCTTCAAGATATTTGACGGCGTTTTCATTCAATTCCATCACATCCACCAAATGATCGTTCATTTTTTCCGACTGCGATTGACGAACATAAATTGTGCTTGGCAATTTATTTTTACCGATTGTATCTACAGAAACGTATGTTTGAAATTGTCCAGCGGCAAACGCGAAAACGTATGTGCTGATTGGTTTGGTTTCTTCAAATTGCCACAAAAGAAAACCTTTTTCCCAATCTTCTTTATAATTCGGCGGTTGCGAATTTGAAGTCCATTTCGGTGCGTTTGTAACAACTTCCCAAAATTTCGGTGCTTTAATATCAATTGTAAACCGCGCCTTCAAATCCGGCTGGTCAAAGACGGGAAACGCCGTGCTTGCGTCCGACGGAACGAACAGCGAGTAAATGTATTCCGCGCCGTCTTCCTTGTCAACATAGCGCGTCACCGCCGCGCCCGACGTTTTGATCGGCGATGCAAAATTGATTTTGATAGTATTCTCGCCCGTTTTTAAGAATTTCTTCGGAATAATCAAATGCTCGTTCGACTGGAGCGCAAGCGGCTCGCTTGCAATGAGCGCAGAGCGCGAAAAATCCTCTGATTGCAATAAACTTGATTTAATAAATAACGCCGTTTCGCCGCTTTCGCGCCGATGCAAGCGAGCCGCTTGCGCTCCAGTCATTTCGTTGACCGCGACAACATTCGCAAACGGTTTATCTTTATCATTCGCAAACTGCGTCGTGCGCCAATCCAAAATCAAATCATTCTTCGCGCCTTCGTCGGTCAATTTCACGCGAATCTCGATGTCACCTTTCATCAACGGCGCACCTTTTTCGAGCGTGATGTTTAATTTGTAACGCACATCCGAATAATTCGCCGCCCGCCATTTCGCCAGAGTTTGCGAAACTCCCGGTTCAACCGGCGGCGGAGTTTGAGCGGAAATGTTTTGAAAAAAGACAGAGAAATACAAGACAGAAAGCGGAAGTAAAAATGATAAAAAGAGAGTTTTATACATAATCTTTTTTGTAATTACGGGTTTTATGAAAACTTTAAGATGTATTTTCGGTAACGAATAGTTGTTTAATCGGGAAAAAGTTTAATTTTTCGGCGTTCTGATACTCAATGCGCCGGGCAGAATTTCAAAAACAGCGGGCAGTTTTCCCGGCAGTTCGCCGTCGGTTTCGATGTGAATTTCCTGATTATTGATCGGCGAAACTTCGATGCGTTGTGCCAGCGAATTTTTTACTTCGGCGAGATCGTAATGCGTTCCGCGATAGAGCGTGTAGCCCTGCAAAATTATTTTCAAAGTTTTTATATCGCCGATATTGACGACGTTAAAAAATCCGTCGGCGAGTTTTGCATCGGGCGCGATTTTCATCCCGCCGCCGAAAAAACGCGCGTTGCAGACGCAGAAGTTTAAAGTGTTGAGCGATTTTTCTTCCTTTTCGTCAATTTTAACGCGAACGGTCAAAGCGTCGGTGTCCAAAATCTTTTCAAATGTCGAAAGCGCGTATTTTGCTTTGCCGCGCAGCGCATCAATCGGCAGCCATTTGAAATAATCTTTTTCCTTGACCTTTTCGTTGATCGCCGCGCTCAAACCGAACGAGGCGACGTTTAGGAAATAGCGGGAAATCGTTTCGTTTTCGTGACTTTGAAATGTGACGCGACCGACATCAATTCGGCGTGTTTCGCCCGATTGCAAAACCTTTGCGGCTTCGCGCGTTTCCTGCGGAATACCAATGGTTTTACGAAAATCGCCGCCCGTTCCCGACGGCAAAATTCCGAGTTCCGTATCTTTTCCGCCCTGCAAAATGCCGTTGGCGATTTCGTTGATCGTGCCGTCGCCGCCGCACGCGATGATAAATTTTCTGCCGTTTTCCGAATGCCGTTTTGCGAGCACGATTCCGTCGCCTGCGCCTTTCGTAAATGCGACCTGAAACGCGCCGAAATGTGCGCGCAGATCGGACGCTTTATTTGCCCAATTGTCTTTCGTCGAACCGCCCGCCGATTTCGGATTGACGATCACGAGCGGCAAATCCGAACCTTCGTTTTTGATAGAATTTTCTGACATTTACAAAAAAGCGAACTATCAAGATATTTACAGATGTTACTTTATTTTAAAAGTGAATCAAGTTTAGAAAGAAAAATTCCGGCAGAAAAACTCCGTGAAATTCGTGTCGGAAAAGATTTTCAACACGGATTTCACGGAGTTTTTCCGCAGAGAAATATAATAATTTACTTCGCCGTCTGAGCCATAAAATTTTCGATCTCGTCAATTTTTCGCGGCAGATTTTTCGTCATCCATTCCGTTCCTTTTTCCGTGACGAGCATATCGTCTTCGATGCGAACGCCGATGGTTTTGTATTTTTCAAAAGCCGGACGAATTTTTGCGATAAACGCTTTTGTTTCGGGCGTGTCAGGAAAATAATCGAGCGCGTCTTCGCGGATATAAATTCCCGGTTCGTTAGTCGTGATATTTCCTTTCTGAAATTTGCCCGAATAATCGCCGACATCGTGGACGTTCATTCCGAGCCAATGTCCCCAACCGTGCATATACCAGATCGAATATTGCGGAATGCCGACTTTGCGTTTTCCTCCTTTGCCGTCGGGAACTTCGCGTTCCGTTCCCGGCATAAACGCGCCGACCGATTCGATCAGACCGAGTTTCGCCAGACCTGCTTCTAAAACCTTTGCCGCCGCCGCTTCCGGCTCGAAATAATATGCGCCGGGTTTTATTTTCGCCGCCGCTGCTTCCTGCGCGTCGTAAACTATTTGATAAATTTCGCGCTGTTCTTTGGAAAACTTTCCATTGACGGGAAATGTCCGCGTTACGTCCGCCGTGTAATGATCGTATTCCGCGCCGACATCCATTAAAAGCAGATTTCCGGGCGTAACCGCGCTTTGAGATTCTTCATAATGAAGCGTCGTCGCGTTCGCTCCGCAGCCGACAATTGACGGATAACCCCAATAATCGGCGTTGCGTTTGCGAAAAATATATTCGATCTCGGCTTGCGTTTCGTATTCGAATTTGGCATTTTTCGCCGTCGCCATCGCCCGCAGATGCGCTTCGGTCGAGATGTCAATCGCGTGCTGCATCAACTTGATTTCATACGGCGATTTGATTAAACGCAGTTCGGCGAAAATCGGATTGGCGTTTTCGATTTTGTAATTTGAAAGCGTTTTTGAAAATTCGTTTTCCTGCCGAAATTCGCGCATTCCGTCGCCGTCGGTCGCGTTTTCGGGCAACAGCAAATAGACGGTTTTCTCATTCGGAATGGTGATCTTATTTTCCGTTGTAAACGAAATTTGCGATTTTACGGCATCAAAAAATTTTTCTCTTTCGGATGAATTAATCACCGAATTTACGCCGGACATTCGCGCCGCGTCTTCGTTTGAATACATTCGCCCGTTCCACGTTTCAAACTGCGGATTGCGTTTCGGCAGAAAAATAAATTCCTGCACGTTTCCGCCGGATTTCGTCATCACGAACGTCGCGCCGTTTTGCTTTAAATTCGTCAGATAATACAGGTTATTTTCCTGCCGATACATAAAATCAACATCGCCCGTATATTGTTTCGCTTCGCTGCTGAATAAGATCAAAACCGAATCGCCGGACATTTTATCGGCGACCGCTTTTCTGCGTTTGGCGAGTTCGGTCCGGCGTTCGGCATCGGTAAATGTCGGCGCGGGCGGCGTGACGCGCATCGGATTCGGTTCGGAATTTCCCGGAAATTTCGCGCTCGTTTGTAAAGGAATTGCCGTTAGTGAAAAAATTGCCAAAGAAAATACAGCGATAAATCGTTTCATTTTATTACCTCGAATTTAATATCTTTTGATGAAATGTTGCCGAAAAAATCAGCCGCGAACACGCGCAGAATATAATTTCCCGAATCCAATTTGTCCGCTTCAAAAAAACTCTCCCGGAAATCGTCTCCGCTGACTTCGTTTGACGCGATATATCGAAAAACGGTTTGCGGCGAATAACCCGATTGACTGCCTTTCGCATAGACGAATTTTACCGCTTCTTCATCGGGCATTCGGTCGAAATGGATTGTCCAACTTATTTCGCCGAGCGGCGTTTCGTCATCTTTGAAAACTTGATAACCGACGCGATAAACGCCGAGTTTGCGATAACTTGCGCCGCCGTTCATCTGATCGAACGCCTGAACGACGATGCGCGTTTTTCCGTTTAGTTTTATACGCGCATTAGCGTTTCCGGTTTCAAGCGACTGCCAATTCGCGTCGAAAAGTTCCGCTTTTTCAATCTTTGGTGCGATTTTGTCTTCGATGCCGGGAAATTTCAGCGCGTCGAGCGCGTTCATTTCCGCGCCGCTCGCGCCCGCGATCAAATGAACGTGATTAAACGGATTTAAAGTTCCCAAAGCATCACCGGCTTGAAATTTAGAGCCGCGCGAAATGCGAACGCCGCTTAATTTTCCCGTTTCATCGCGCGAAAATTGAAAACGTCCGTCGTCGAAAACCCGTGCGTTTTTATCGCGCCCGAAACGAATGTGAATATAGCCGAGCGTCGGCATTCTGATTAATTCGCGCAAAGTATCGAAATTTTCGACGGCGACGGGACGCAAAACTTTCTCCGTGCGGACAAATCGCGCCGTTTCGCCGTAACTTCCGGCGATGTCCAAACCGTTGTGAAACCACGAGCGTTTTTCCGTGTTATCGGAAATCTCGCCGCGAATTTCTCCGAGAGTTCCGGCGACATCGCGCGGCGTGTCCGGCGGATCATAAGTCCAGCGCGGCGATTGCAGAACGCGAAATTCTTCGGGCGTAAAGCGCAAGTTTTTCTTTTGGTCGGCGGAAATTTCCGCGCCGATCTGTTCGCCGGAAAAAACGCGGACGCTTTTATTTTCGCTGTCGGCGACGAAAAGATTTCCGTTTTTATCTGCTGTCAAACCCGACGGACGATTGAAACGCGAATTTTTCAAAACTCCGTCGGAAAATCCGCGACGTTCGTTGGAAATCGTTTCTAAAAAGCCGAAAAAATGTCTCCCGACGGCGCGAATCGCGTTGCCGTCGGCGATATAAATCGCACCTTTTTCGTCAAACGTGATTGCCGTCGGCTGGACAAATTCGGATTCGGACAACAAACCGTCTTTTAGATTCGCATTTCCGTTTCCCGCCAAAGTCCAGACGTTTCCGTTTTGCTCTAAAACGCGAACGCGGCGATTTCCCGTGTCGGCGATCAAAATTTTCCCGTCTTTCCAAACCGCCAAACCGCACGGCGTATCAAATCTCGAATTGATCGAAAAATTATCGGCAAAACCTTTTTCGTTTCCGGCAGCGGTCGAAACTTTTCCGTTTTCGATCAGACGGATTTTGTCGTTGTATGTGTCGGCAACATATATTTTATCTTCTGCAACGGCGATTCCGATTGGCGCGTTAAAAAGCGCGGTTTTTGTATCGCCGTCACGAAAACCTTTTTGATTTTCGACTCCGGCGACGATTTCGATTTTGCCGTCCGCTTTTATTTTTTTTATCGTGTGCGTTCCCGAATCGGCGACGAGCAAATCGCCGTTTTTATCAAAAGCGATTTGCGAAGGCGTATCTAATTTATCGGTCAAAACTTCGGTTCGACCGTCAGCAAAAACTTTGAAAATTTTTCCGCCGCCGCCGTCCGAGACGTAAATGATTTCATCTTTAACTGCGATGCCGAACGGTTCGCCGAATTCGCGGTTAAATCCGGCGAGAGTTTTTACGCCCGACCAGATTTTTCTTTCCGGTTCGCTTTTGACATTGCAGGAAATCGAAAAAACGATCTGAAATAGACAAATGATGCCGATAAATAATGATTTGGATTTTGTTTCGAGTTGTTTCATTTGCAAAAGAATTTTGATAATATCATCACACAAAAGTTTTACAGCAAAAAGGAGAAAAACGAATGTTTTCATTAGAAGATTTACTAGGACAACAACAGGGAACACAGGCGGTCGAACAGATCAGTCAAAATCTGGGCGCGAATTCGTCGGTCGTCAATTCGGCGATTCAGATCGCACTTCCGGCAATTTTAAGCGGCTTGGCAAATAACGCGCAAACACCGCAGGGCGCACAAAATCTCGACACCGCGCTCACGCAGGATCACAGCGGCGGACTTTTGGATAATCTGATGGGTTATCTCGGCGGCGGCGGAATTCCTTCGCCGACCGAAACGACGCGCGAGACGAACGGCGGCGGAATACTCGGACATATTTTCGGTAATAATCAAACGCAGGTGGCACAGGAAGTCAGCCAAAATACGGGACTCGATATGGGACAGGTCGCGCAGCTTTTGATTACGCTCGCGCCGATTGTGATGAGTTATCTCGGAAAACAAAAACAACAGCAAGGTTTGAATGCCGACGGACTTTCCAACTGGCTCGGCGGACAACAGCAACAGATTCAGCAATCGCCGCAGAGCAGTTTGATTAACAGTATTTTAGACCGCGACGGCGACGGTTCGGCGATGGACGATCTGGCTTCGATGGCGTTTAATTATATGACCAACCGCAAATAAAAGACGTAAAATTTCGAGTTTGAAAAGGCGGCTTTCGAGCCGTCTTTTTTGTTGAAACAATTTGAAACAACTTTATTAAAACTTGCGTAATCGAAACTTGGCAAAATTTTCAAAATTACATAAAACAGTTGATTTCTATGAAACTTATCAAAACAGGCACTAAAATATCGGTTTTTCTTTTATCTTTTCTATTGGTTTTCAATCAATTTGCGGCGGCGCGACCGCTTCAAAATCCGTTTTTACGCAGTAGTGATGATAACGAAGAAAGCAAAAAACTGCCGCCCGTCAATTATATTCGTTCGCGGACGATTGATGTCAAACACATCGCTATTGACCTGCATTTTAACTGGGAAAAAGAACAGGCACTCGGTGTTTCGACCGTCACGGTCGCGCCATTTAAAGACACTGACCGAATCTATCTCGACGCGGCGTATATGACGATCAATTCCGTCAAAACGGCGGACGGCGCGAATTTGAAATTCAATTACGCCGGCAAAGATGCAAACGACAATCTCGAAATTATTCTGCCGCGCGTCTATAAAGCGGGCGAAGAGGTAACGGTCAAAGTTGATTACGCGACAAATTACGTCAACACGGCTGACGCGGACACGGCAATCGGCAGTTTCGGGCGCGGTCTGCGATTTATCAAACCGACCAAAGATCAGCCGAATAAACCGATGCAAATCTGGTCGCAGGGCGAGACGGAATTTAACCGATACTGGTTTCCGTCATACGACACGCCGAACGATTTCCGCACGACCGAACTTCGCGCAACGGTTGATAAAAAATATTCCGTTATCTCGAACGGTAAAATGTTGGAAGACAAAATCAACAGCGACGGCACACACACGGTTTACTGGAAAATGGATGTGCCGTATTCCAATTATTTGACTTCAATCGTCGTCGGCGAATATACGGAAATCAAAAACGGCGAGTATGCCGGAATTCCGGTTTACGCTTACGGCTACAAATCGGAAGCCAAAGAAGTTGCCGCGACGACGAAAAAAATCGTTGATATGGTGAAATTTTTCTCCGAATCAACGGGCGTTAAATACGCTTATCCGAAATATTCGCAAACGATGGTCGAAGATTTCGGCGGCGGAATGGAAAACATTTCGGCGACGACGCAGATCGAAGAAATGATCCACGATGAGCGCGAAATGCTCGAAGGCAACAGCGACGGACTTCAGGCGCACGAACTCGCGCATCAATGGTTCGGCGATTATGTAACGACGCGCGATTGGGGACAAATCTGGCTCAACGAATCTTTTGCGACGTATTTCGACGCGCTTTATCAGGAACACGATAAAGGCAAAGAACATTTTCTGTATGATGAAGTTCGCAACAATCAAAATCAGGTTTTGCAGACTTGGGCGCAGGGAAATCGCCGACCGATTGTAACCAAATATTATGTCAATAAAGACGCGATGTTCGACAACTATGCGTATCCGGGCGGCGGTTCGGTTTTGCATATGCTGCGAAAACATCTCGGCGAAGAAAACTGGTGGAAAGCGATCAATCATTATCTCGTCTCGAACGCGCATCAGCCGGTTTCGACCGAAGATTTTCGCATCGCCATCGAGGAAGCGACCGGACAATCAATGGATTGGTTTTTCGACGAATGGCTTTATAAAATGGGACATCCGGTTTTCGAGGTCTCAAAATCTTACGATGCAAACGCGAAAAAATTGACGCTCAACGTCAAACAAACTCAAACTCTGGATGTCACAAGTCCGTTTCCGCAGACCGAGTTTTTCCAAACTTATGTTGATGTCGAGATTGACGGCAAAGTAAACAGAGTCTGGATCGAGCCGAAAGCGGAAAATGTTTTTACATTCGGCGCGGCAACCGAACCGAAACTCGTTAATTTCGATTATGAAGGAACGCTTCTCAAAGAATTGAAATTTGAAAAATCTACCGACGAACTGATTTATCAGATGCTCAACGATCAGGATATTATCGGTCGGCATTGGGCGTTAGATGAACTTTCTAAAACCGCCGCCGCCGATAATGTTGCTGATGCGGATAAAGCGAAAATCATCACGGCGATGAAAAATGCGGTTGAAAACGATAAAAATTATCGGATCAAACGCGCCGCGATGCGCGAGTTGGCTGCGATTCTGGTTCAAAAAAATCAAGACGGAATGCCGGTTGTCGCGTTGAAACTCGATGACGCGACCGCCGCCGTTTTGGTCAAAACCGCAAAAGATGAAAATGCCGTGACGCGCGGCGATGCGATTGAATTTCTAGGCGTTTCGGCTGATCCGAAATATGCTTCCGTTTATCTTTCCGCGCTCGATGACCGCAGTTATTATGTGGTTGATAAAGCCGCCGTCGCGTTGGCAAAAACAAAAGATGTACGCGCTTTTGACGCTCTGCAAAAACTCCTGAAAATGGATTCGTGGAAGGGAAGACTGCAAATTGCGGCGATGAACGGTTTAGCCGAATTAGGCGATAAACGCTCGCTCGAAACGGCATTCAAATATGCTCAGGATGCAAGTCAGCCAATCGCAGTCAGATCGGCGGCTTTGAAAATTATCGGAGCCGAAGGCAAGGGCGATCCGCGCGCTTATCCTTTGATCTTTGAAGCATTTAAGACCGCACTCGACAATAACGAATTTCAGGCGATTTTCAACAGCACTTCGGCAATTATTAAACTCGCCGATCCGCGCGGACAGGAAGCCTTTGATCTGCTGAAAAAGAAATTTAAGGAAAATCCGCAACTTATGGGTTACGTCAGTTTTATGGAATCGCAGTTTCAGGCGGCGGTGAAGAAGTAAATGATTTTTCCTTTTGCCGAAACTAAAATGCGGCTGATGATTAAATAATCTGAAAACTTCGTGTCGCAAGATGCGGAGTTTCTTTTTTGCTAACGATTGGTTTAGAATTCGTTTAATCCGATTAAATAAAATTATGCGTAAATTAAATTACTTATTCGTGTTGGTTATTACGTTTCTGTTGCAAACGCAGGTTTATGTCAATACGCTCTACGCGCAGACCGAATCGCCGAGCCGACAGGAAATTTTGCGCGGTTCGATAACGCCCGAACGCGAATGGTGGGATTTGCAGCATTATCATCTGGCGATCGAGTTTTTCCCCGATAAGAAAACTATCAAAGGCTCGAACGAAATTGCTTTTAAAACCTTGAAAGCGGGAAATAAAATGCAGATTGATTTGCAGAAACCGTTGGAAATAACGAAAGTTACGCACGGCGGCGAAGATTTGAAATTCGAGCGTGAAGGAAATGTTTATAGGATAAATTTTGCAAACGAAATTCCGAAAGGCGTTGAAGATAAGATTACGGTTTTTTACGAAGGCAGACCGACGGAAAGCAAAAATCCGCCGTGGGAAGGTGGCGTAACTTGGGGACACGACGATCTCGGAAATGATTTTATCGTAACGACGGCACAGGGAATCGGCGCGAGTATTTGGTGGGCGTGTAAAGACATCGGCTATGACGAACCGGATCGCGGAATGCAGATTGACGTAACAGTTCCCGAAAAACTTGCCGCCGTTTCAAACGGGCGATTAAAGAAAATTGACGAAAATGCCGCCGAAAAAACGAAAACTTTTCATTGGGAAGTTAAAAATCCGATCAACAATTACGGCGTGAATGTGAACATCGGAAACTACGTTCACTGGGAAGAAACTTATAAAGGTTTGGGCGGAAATCTCGATATTCAATACTGGGTTTTGGCGCATCAATTGGAAGTTGCCAAAAAACAATTCAAAGAAGTTCCGCGAATGCTCGAAGCGTTTGAGCATTGGTTCGGAAAATATCCGTTTTACGAAGACGGCTACAAACTCGTCGCCGTTTCTTACGCCGGAATGGAACATCAAAGCTCCGTAACTTACGGCAATTGGTTTCGCAACGGTTATCGCGGACGCGACGTGAGTTTTACGGGAATCGGTTATAAATTCGATTTTATCATCGTCCACGAATCGGGACACGAATGGTTCGGCAACAATATTTCGATGAAAGATGCCGCCGATATGTGGATTCACGAAGGCTTTACTAATTACTCGGAAAATTTATTTGTCGAATATTGGTTCGGCAAAAAAGAAGGTGAAGATTACGTTATCGGCAGCCGTAAGGGAATCAAAAACGATTCACCGATCATCGGCGAATACGGCGCGAACCGCGAAGGCTCGGGCGATATGTATCCGAAAGGCGGCAATCTCTTGCACACGATTCGCCACATCATCAATGACGATGAAAAATGGCGCGGAATTTTGACAGGATTAAACAAAGATTTTTATCACCAAACCGTTACGACTGCACAAATCGAAAATTACATTTCACAAAAATCGGGAATTGATCTGAGCAAAGTCTTCGATCAATATCTGCGAACGACAATGATTCCCGTTTTGCAATATAAAACCGACGGCAAAACCGTAACTTACAAATACGACAAAGTAGTAAAAGATTTTGCAATGCCGCTTCGCGTTGAAATCAACGGCAAAGAAGTGTTATTAAAACCGACCGAAGAAATGCAGACTTTTACGGCAGACGGCGAAATTAAAACTTTTGAAGTTGATCGCAATTTTTATATCAACACTGAAAAACTTAGTGAATAAACGAAAATGCAGTTTTAAGCTATAATTATTTTTGCGTCAAAAAGATTTATATTTTCAGCGGAGATTAAAAATGACGACAACTGTAAGTAAATACGAAAAACTTTTATATATGGTGGCTGATCCGGTTGAACTTCATTTTGGCGGTTTGACGGATAAGCAGTTTGAAACTCTTTGCCGAAATCATCGTGATTTAAAGTTTGAACTCAATAAAAAAGGAGATTTGGAAATCGTGCCGCCCACAAGCCCCGAAGCAGGTTGGAAAAATAGCGAATTGACGACCGATGTAACAAATTGGTCGAGATTTGATAAAACCGGAATCGTTTTTGATTCTTCGACAATGTTCACTTTGCCAAACGGCGCAAAGCGTTCGCCGGATGTTTCGTGGATGACGAAGGAAAAATATAACAGTTTGAGCGATAAAGAAAAGCAAACTTTCTCGCATATTGTTCCTGATTTTGTGATCGAACTTCGTTCGCCGACTGACAGTTTAAAGCCGATTCAAAACAAAATGTCGGAATACATCGAAAATGGCGTTACGCTCGGTTGGCTGATTGATCCGCAAACAAAAAAAGTTCACATTTACCGCGCAAACGGCGAAACTGAAATATTGGAAAATCCCGAAACAGTCTCGGGCGAAGACGTTTTAAAGAATTTCGAGTTAAACGTGCGCGAAATTTGGTAAATTTTGCGGGTTGACTGGATTAGATTAAGATTATAAAATTTAACATTCAAACGTGGTGAGTTACAGCGACTTGCGACCACGAAAAATAAACCGCTAAACAGCCGTGAGTTCAATTTAATTTTTTAGACGAAAACTCTGCGCTTGTTCGGTGCGGAGTTTTTTTTATTTTGCTGATTCTTTAAATGTCGCGTAGCGACTAATGAATTTAGCCGTGTGTTTTAACGCACGGAAAATGTATAAAATGAATGCGTTCGCGTCAGCGACAATTGATTATTAATGGCAAACACATATTCGTCAATTTTTTATCACATCATTTTCAGCACGAAAAATCGTCAGCAATGGATTGATTTGGAAATCGAAAATCGTGTTTGGGCATATATCGGCGGAATTGCTCGAAAACACAAATGCACGGCGATTCAGATTGGCGGAATCGAAGATCACATTCACGCGCTTGTTTTGTCGCCGCCGAAATTTGCGCCGAGCGAAATCGCTCAATTTTTGAAGGGCGAATCATCAAAATGGATTCACGAAGAATTTCCGAAATTGCAAAAGTTCGGCTGGCAAGACGGTTATTCGGCGTTTTCGGTGAGCAAGTCAATCGTGCCGCGAGTCGTTGAATACATTAAAAATCAGCGGCGGAAACATCAGGGTAAAACATTTGAAGAAGAATATCTAGAATTATTGGAATTACACGAAGTCGAAATTGTTGACGAAAAATATTTGTTTGGTTGATTATGCAGTTTTGAATTTTCCGTCGCGTCAGCGACATTTGAATTTAGCCGTGTGTTTCAACGCACGGAATTGATAAGAATGATTTGTGTCGCGTCAGCGACAATTGAAATTTGATGTTGAAATTCCACCGACGCTAGGGAAGAATTTCAATGAAGTCGGATTAAATTTATGGAAGAAATAGAAATAAAAACAAAAACAACAGCCGAAGATTTTAAACGCGCTTTGCTTAGTCATAGTAGAATTAAAATTATAGGATTGGCGATTGTAACAGCGGCATTTTTCTTATTTATAATTGTCGGGATTTTTTTGCTCGCATTGTCTAAAAAGAACAACACTTCTCCGGCTTTGTTCTTTCCGATTTTGTTTCCTGCGTTGTTATTTGCTTTTCTTTTATTTTCTTCATTTAGAACGATAACGAAACAATCTCAACAGTTAGAAGAAAACAGCGAAGAGACAGCATATATTTTTGATGAGCAAGGGTTTTTGGCTGAATCTGCTTCCAGTTCAGTAAAAACTTTATGGTCAAAAATCTATAAAGTTACGGAAAATAAAACTGATTTTCTGATTTTTCCGCAAAAAAATCTTTTCTTTCCAATACCGAAGCGGTTTTTTGAGAGTGAGAATCAAATAAATATTTTTAGAACTATTATACAAAAGCAATTAGGTGAAAATGCTAAATTACTGAAATAAACGGATATGAAATTTCTCGATATATTAAAAGAAAAAATCGTCGTTTTCGACGGCGCGATGGGACGTAATTTTTATGTTAAGACTACACGGATTTGCAGTTGAAGAAGATAGCGATTATGTAAAAGTTCGCGTGAGAAAAAAGGTTGATTTTTATTTTATAAATTTGGATTTAGAATTGGAATCAACCGAAAGTGTTCAGTCTTTAATAACGGAATTGGAGAATGAAGTTTTCTTAGGTTACTGCGGCGATTTTGATGAACTCGGTATGATGGAACTACGAGCATATAAAACAATTGAAGGGAAAGATGTTGATCTATACACGACTTTTGATGATTCGGAAGATGAAGTCGGCGGAGCGGATATTTTTATTAACGAATTTTGCAAACTCATTGAAAACTTATCCATTTCATCAAAAAGAGTTTGGGATAAATGCCATAGAAAAGAATTTGATTTGGGTTTTCAATGCGGAAATACTCCGAAGACATTTAAAACGATAATTCAATCAAGCACAATAAAACGCTGTGCCGAACTCGGAGCAAGTATAATGTTTACAGTTTATCCTCATCACAATTACGATTTTGTAAGCAAAAAAGACTTGAAGAAAAAGAAATAAAATGAGCAAGAATTTTTTAGATTTATTAAAAGAAAAAATCGTCGTTTTCGACGGCGCGATGGGCAGCAGTTTGCAGGCGCAGGAGCTTTCGATTGAAGACTGGGGCGGGCAGAATTTTGAGAATTGCTCGGAAAATCTGCTTTATACGAAGCCGGAGGCGATTGAGATTGTTCACCGCGATTTTTTGGAAGCGGGCGTTGATGTGATTGAAACGAACAGTTTTGGCGGTTCGGAAGTCGTTTTGGCGGAGTTCGGGATTATTGAAAAAACTTACGATGTCAACCTCAAAGCGGCGGAGATGGCGAAGCGTCTGGCGAATGATTATTCGACTTTGGCGAAACCGCGTTTTGTCGCCGGTTCGATTGGTCCGGGAACGAAACTGCCGACGCTCGGGCATATTTCGTTTCGTGATTTGAAGGCGGCTTATGTCGAGCAGGTGCGCGGACTTTATGACGGCGGCTCGGATTTGTTTATTGTCGAAACTTGTCAGGATTTGCTGCAAACGAAAGCGGCTTTGATGTCTATTTTTGAGTTTTTTGAAAAACGCAAAGTCAAAATTCCGGTTATCGCGCAGGTTACAATCGAGACTTTCGGGACGATGCTCAACGGGACGGAAATCGGCGCGGCTCTGACTGCACTAGAACCGTTTCCGATTGACGTGATCGGGATGAATTGCGGCACGGGACCGAAACAGATGGCGGAATCCGTCAAATATCTGTGCGAACATTCGGAAATTCCCGTGTCGGTTTTGCCGAACGCCGGTCTGCCGGAAGTCAAAGACGGCAAACAGCATTACGACGAAACGCCGGAGAGTTTTACAAAACAGGTCGTCCATTTCGCCACTGATTACGGCGTGAACATCGTCGGCGGCTGTTGCGGCACGACGGCGGAATATATCAAGATGCTGCGCGAGGAAATCGAGAGAATTTCGCCGAAACAGCGCGATGCAAAGCTTGCACCGTCGGCTTCTTCGATCTATTTTCGACAGCCTTATTCGCAAGACGCTTCGTTTTTGATCGTCGGTGAAAGAGTAAATGCGTCGGGATCGAAAAAGATGCGCGATCTGCTCGAAGCGGAAAATTGGGACGGACTTGTAAATCTAGCTAAATCGCAGGAAAAAGAAGGCGCACATATCTTGGATGTCAACGTGGATTTCGTCGGGCGCGACGGCGTTGCCGATATGCACGAACTCGTTTCACGGCTTGTTACGAATGTGAAAATCCCGCTGATGCTCGATTCGACGGAATGGGAAAAGATGGAAGCGGGACTCGAACACGCGGGCGGAAAATGTCTGTTAAATTCGACGAATTATGAAGACGGCGAACCGCGTTTTTTGAAAGTTCTGGAATTGGCGAAAAGTTACGGCGCGGGTGTGGTCATCGGTTTGATTGACGAAGAAGGAATGGCGCGAACGGCGGAAGATAAAATAAGAATCGCCCGCCGCGCTTATCAGGATTCGGTTGTATTCGGCATCAACGCGCACGATATTTTCTTTGATCCGCTTGCATTGCCGATTTCAACCGGAATCGAAGAAGACCGCGCAAACGCTTCGGAAACGATCAAAGCGATCAAGCAAATCAAAGAAGAGATGCCCGAAGCGAATATAATTTTGGGCGTTTCAAACATTTCGTTCGGCTTAAATCCGGCGGCGCGTGTCGTTTTAAATTCGATCTTTCTGCACGAATGCGTCGAAGCCGGAATGAATTCGGCAATCGTCAACGCGTCGAAAATTCTACCTTTAAATCGCTTCAACGAACACGAAATTGATGTCGCGCTTGATTTGATTTATGACCGGCGAAAATTTGACGGCGACATCGTAACTTACGATCCGCTCGGCGAATTTACGACGATGTTTGAAGGAAAGACGACGAAATCAATGAAAAAGGATATTTCGAGTCTGCCGATTGAAGAGCGGCTGAAGGAACACATCATCGAAGGCGAAAAGATCGGTCTCGAAGATAATCTAAAAATCGCACTCGAAAAATATCCGGCTTTGGAGATTATCAACACGATTCTTTTGGGCGGAATGAAAGTCGTCGGCGATTTATTCGGTTCGGGGCAAATGCAGTTGCCGTTCGTTTTGCAATCTGCGGAAGCGATGAAAGCGGCGGTGAAATTTCTCGAACCGTTTATGGACAAAGTCGAAGGCGAATCGAACAAAGGCGTGATGGTTCTCGCAACCGTCAAAGGCGACGTTCACGACATCGGCAAAAATCTGGTTGATATTATCTTAACCAACAACGGCTACAAAGTCGTAAATCTCGGTATTAAACAGCACGTTGACGCGATTCTCGATTCTGCTGTCGAACATAACGCCGACGCAATCGGAATGTCCGGCTTGCTCGTCAAATCAACGCTCGTAATGCGCGACAATCTCTTAATTATGAACGAGCGCAACTTAAAAACGCCCGTCGTTTTAGGCGGCGCGGCGTTAAATCGCAGATACGTTGACAACGATCTCGTGCCGATTTTCAACGGCAGATTGTTCTATGCGCGTGATGCTTTCGACGGTTTGAACGCGATGGATTTGTTGACGCAGAAAGAAGATTCACCGCAGAGACGCAAAGACGCAGAGGAAAATAAGGCGAAAACAAAATCAGCGACAGCGACGAACGGCAAGTCAGAACCATCTGCGGTAGCGGATGGTTTGAGCGACGCAATCGAAACCATCACCGACGAAGAAGATTTGGTCGGCGAAGATGCCAAACTCGGCAAACAAGCCGCCAGAGTTTCCGCCAAACAAACGGGCGACACGACGCACACGACAAAATCAAACGTCCAACCCGCCGAAACGATCCCGACTGCGCCGTTTTACGGCTCAAAAGTCGTCGAAATCAAAGATTTAACAAAAGTTTTCGATTTCATCAACGAAACCGCGCTTTTCAAAGGTCAGTGGCAATATAAACAAGGCAAAAGATCGCCCGAAGAATATCAAAAAATTCTCGAAGAAACCGTCTATCCGAAATTTGCCGAGATCAAAGCGCAGGCGATCCGCGAAAAACTGCTCGAAGCGAAACTCGTTTACGGCTATTTTCCGTGTCAATCGAGCGGCAACGATCTGATAATCTACGAAGATGACGAACGCACCGAAAGAATGCGTTTCACCTTCCCGCGCCAACCCGAAACTCAGCGCGGCGGTCAAAACTTGTGTCTGGCGGATTTCTTCGCCTCAAAAGATTCCGGCAAAATTGATGTCGTCCCGTTTCACCTAGTAACGATGGGCAGACGCGCATCCGAACATTCCGCGAAACTTTTCGCCAACGACAATTACACCGATTATCTTTTGTTTCACGGTCTCTCGGTCGAATCCGCCGAAGCCCTCGCCGAAATGTGGCACAAACGCATTCGCGAAGAACTCGGTTATGCCGAAAATGACGCAAAAGATTTAAACAAACTCTTCAAACAAGGCTACCAAGGCTCACGCTACAGCTTCGGCTATCCCGCGTGTCCGCGCCTCGAAGACCAAACCAAACTTTTCGAACTCTTAAAACCCGAAAGAATTGATGTCGAACTAACCGAAGAATTCCAACTCGATCCCGAACAATCAACTTCGGCAATCATCATTCATCATCCTGAGGCGAAGTATTTTAATGTTGAATAACAGGAAAAAGTTCGATGGAATATAAAGAAAAACTTGATGAAATTCAAAAGTTAATTTTTCTTGACTTCAAACTATTAGGATTTAAGAAAAGAGGAAGAACTTTTAATCGAGAAGCTGAAACTGGAATCATTCAAGTTATAAATTTTCAAAGTGGTCAGTTTCCTGTTGGTAAACAATACGAAATTCCAACTTTCAAAAATGATTATTACGGAAAATTTACTGTTAATCTTGGAGTTTGTGTAAAAGAGTTGTATGAGATTAATTTTCCTGACAAAACGAAACTCTTTTACCAAGAATACGATTGTCAAATTAGAACAAGGTTAAATCATTTGATTTATGGAAAAGATATTTGGTGGAATTTAGATGACAATTTGAATGACATTAGCGAAACAATAAACAGAGAAATAAATGAAAAAGGTCTCAGTTGGTTTAAATTGTTTGAATCCAGAGAGAAAATTCGTCAAAATTTGGGAAACGGAAAAGTAAGTTATTCACCAAGAGATAAATTAAATGCGGCTTTAATCGTTTTACAAACAGACGAAGTTGAAGGAAAGAGATTGTTTACAGAATATTTGAATACGTTAGATCAAAATAAAAACGGTCATGAAAAATATATTTTGAAATTGGCTAAACAAATTGGTATTGATGTGTTTTGAGTAATTTGGGGAAAATCAGATAATTTTGAAGTGTTTTAATATCAAATAATTTCAGCTAAAATCACTGATATGCAAAATGTTCAATACATAACGGATGTCGAAGGTCATAAAACGGCGGTGATCGTGCCGATTGAAGATTACGAGGAAATGCTCGAAGATTTGCATTTTGGCAAAATCGCCCGCGAAAGCAAAGACGAGCCGAAGCGAGATTTTAACGAGTTTTTAGAGGAAATGCGCGAACAAGGTGAGATAGATGTATAAAATCTCCATCATCAAACGCGCCGAAAAAGACATCAAAAAACTCGACCGCTCGAATAAAAATCGCGTCGTTAAGGCAATTATGGATTTAGCCGGTGAACCGCGTCCCGCCGGCTGCCGAAAAGTTTTAAGCGAACCCGGCGTGTGGCGAATCCGCGTCGGCGATTGGCGCATCGGCTACACAGTTGACGACGGCGAATTACTTGTAACAGTTATTCGTGTCGCTCACAGAAGCGAATTTTACGACTAAAAAAACTCCAACTCGATCCCGAACAATCAACTTCGGCAATCATCATTCATCATCCAGAGGCGAAGTATTTTAATGTGGAGTAAAATTCGACTATGTTTATTTATTTTGATGAAAGCAAATATCCTCAAAAGAATTTCATTAACGGTTCGTTTGTCTTTTGCCATGAAGATCCAAATGAATTTATCTTTGATACTTTGAAGATTCACGGCTTTGATCCAGAAATTGACGAATATAAAAGTAGCACTCATTTTGGAAGGAATCCAAATATGGTCGGCGTAAGAGATAAACTGAAAAGCTATTTTCACCAAAATTGTAAATTCGGAATTGTCTTTCTGCAATATGATGAACTTAGCAATTTAGGTTTTTTTGCTTTGGAAGCTTTAAAGCAATTTTTAGATGAAAATAATTTTGGTAATAATCATCAAATTTACTTCGATGAAGGCATCTTTAAAAGTCAGACTAATGCAATAAAATACATTAAAGATATAGGACTAGACCAGAATACTTTTCATCTTGAAAGAGATTCAAGGAGGGTTAGAGGTATTCAATTGGCAGATTTATGCGCTCATTGTTTAACTACGATGCTAAGAGAAACTTTAGGCGATTTGTCGAAAATGGTTAAGGTTGGCGAAGGTAATGGTTATGATCCGGATACAGAATTTGAAATAGGTTTTGATATTTGGGCTTCGATTCGTTATGGTTTTCTCAAAGAAAACGACAAAAAATTTATTGAGAGCGAAAGTATAGAAGATAATTTTACTTTCTATGTTGAGCCTTATGGATTATTTATTTCTAAGAATTGCGAAAAGAAATTAGCAAAAAAAGTCAGGGAAACTTTCGGTAAAGTTTATTTAGGCTGTATTCACTAATTTGATTATCAATTACAAAAACATCATCACCATCGAATCAAACAAACGCGGCGGAAAACCTTGTATTCGCGGTATGCGGATGACGGTTTATGATGTGTTGGAATATCTCGCTTCGGGAATGTCGGAAGCGGAAATTCTCGAAGATTTTCCGTATCTGACGCACGAAGATATTTCCGCGTATCTGGCGTTTGCGGCTGACCGCGAATAAAGTTTGTTGGTTGTTACCTAATTTGTTGCTTGTTACCTAAAATGAAACTTCTCTTTGACCAAAATCTTTCGCCGAAATTGGTTAAATTTTTGGAAGATGTTTTCGCCGAATCCAGACCGCGTTTCTCTACTCGATTAAATAATGAACTTATTTGACGAAACAAAACGAGCTGAACTTATCGCCCGCATTAATCTTTTAACGCCTGAATCAAAGGCTTTGTGGGGAAATTTGAGTGTTGGCGATATGTTTTGTCATTGTCTTGACGGCAGTAAAATGGCACTCGGAGAAATTGCGGCGACTGATCGGAGTAATTTTTTTACGCGCAGTTTCGTGAAATTTCTGGTCGTTTACGTTGTCCCGATTCCGAAAGGCGCAGCTGCTCCGCCTGAAATTAATCCGCACGAAAGCGGCACGAAACCGCAGGATTTTGAAAAAGAACGTCAACTTTTGATTGACGACATCAATAATTTTGCTAATCTGCAAGCTAATGATTTTAAGGGCAAACATCACGTTTTCGGCAAACTGACTCATCATCAATGGAGCAGATTGGGTTATAAACATATCAATCATCATCTGAAACAATTCGGCGTTTGAGTTTTATGTCGGATAAATATTGGAAATAGAATTTTGATGGTCAGACAAATTGAACAAGATGCAAGTTATGTCGAAACTTGGGCGAAAAAGTTAGGCGTTGACGGACTTTTGAAAGAATGCTGCCGAAAGATTTGTCGGAAAAATAATTGAAAAAACAACTTTACTTTCGCACTTACGGCGAGCATTTGCCGGAAGATTTCTTTAAGTAAATTTAGGGAAATTAAAACTTCGCCGGTTGCTTTAAATTCAAAATAAAAGTGTTGTAATATCGAAAAATTATGATGCAGCGACCGAAATTAAAAGACAAAATTTACGGCGAAATGTTCTGGGAAGAATGGGACGACGACGAAGCGTATTGGTTTGCGCCGATGAAAAACGGTTCGGGCAGAGATTTTTCGCTTCTTATTCGCGCCGATTCGCCGACGGATTTTATGACGGTCGGAATGACATATTCGACTTATCGAAAAATTCTGGAAAATCTCGACTCCATTCGCGCTGAAACGGTCGCCGAAATTTTGGGAAATTCGCGGAAACTTTTTATAAAGAAACGTCAAAAGGATTCAGCCGGAAAAGAGTTGCAGAAAAATCTCCAATTGTTTTCCATTAAAATTTATTCGGATTTGTCTTCGGAAGTCGAATTTATCGGCGAGATTGCCGAAGATGAAGACCCGGACGAAACTTTTTACGCACTTCTCGACCCGGACGGAAATTTAACAGAAGCCGGAATCGAAGAATTATAAATCCGTCGGAAGAAAAAATCGTCGCATTTCGGATTTTTGTGAAATCTCGATTTAGTTTAGTTTGTTAAAATTTACTCCATTTTTTTGTTATGTGATAATCTTTATAAAATCTTTTCAATCTTTATCTGGAGTCCGAAATGAAAAAAATTGTCGTCTTTGCCTTGAATGTCGTTTTGTTGTGTCTGCCGTTTCAAATTTTCGCTCAAAAAGGCGCAAGATCGGAGATTAAACAGCTTCAATCGCCGCAAAATCCGAAAATCGGCTTTATGATTCACGGCGGCGCGGGCGTTATTCGTCGCGGTTCGCTCACGCCGGAAAGGGAAAAGCAATATCGCGCCAAACTCGAAGAAGCTGTGCTTGCCGGTTACAAGTCTTTGCAGAACGGAAAATCGAGCCTCGACGCGGTTGAAACGGCGATTAAAATGCTCGAAGATTCGCCGCTTTTTAACGCGGGAAAAGGCGCGGTTTTTACCGCCGACGGCAAAAACGAACTCGATTCGGCGATTATGGACGGGAAAAATCTGTCGGCTGGTGCGGTCGCCGGACTTCATCACGTTAAAAATCCGATTTCACTGGCGCGTGCCGTAATGGAAAAATCGCCGCACGTTATGTTGATCGGCGACGGTGCGGAAACTTTCGCCAAAGAATTGAATATCGAACTCGTTGACGAAAAATATTTTTGGACGCAGGAGCGTTGGGACGCGCTGCAAAAAATTATTAAAGAAGAAAAAGAAAAAGCCGAAGCGAAAAAGAGCGGACAAACTTCTTTCACGAATTTCCGCGAAGAACCGTATAACAAATTTGGAACGGTCGGTGCGGTCGCGTTGGATAAAAACGGCAATCTCGCCGCCGGAACTTCTACGGGCGGAATGACTTACAAAAAATACGGGCGCGTCGGCGATGTGCCGATCATCGGCGCGGGAACTTACGCCAATAATGAAACCTGCGCGATTTCGGCAACGGGTTGGGGAGAATTTTTTATTCGACTCGGCGTTGCACGCGATATTTCCGCGATGATGGAATACCGAGCTTTGCCCGTCCAACAATCTGCCGATATGGTTATCAAGCAAAAACTTCAAAAAGCCGGCGGCGACGGCGGCGTGATTGCGATTGATAAATTCGGAAATATGGCTGTTTCTTTTAATTCCGAAGGAATGTATCGCGCGTATATCAACGGCGAGGGAAAACCTGTCGTCGAAATTTATAAAGATTAAGCGTCACATAAATTATTTAGTGCGGAGTTTTGCAAGGGTCTTCAAATTCCAAAATCTTTAAAAATCAGTAAATAAAATGAATAAATTAGATCGTCGAAAATTTCTAGGCGCGACTGCGCTCGGCAGTGCGGCTTTGATTATGACCGATAAAAAAAAGATTGCCGCTCAAACGGCAGCTGAATCTTTTGAACTCGAAGAAATGACAGTTACCGAATTGCAAAATGCGATGCAGAGCGGAAAAATGTCCGCCAAAGAAATTACGCAGAAGTATTTGGAACAAATTGCCACGGTTGACAAGAAAACTAATTCAATCATCGAAGTAAATCCAGATGCTTTGAAGATCGCCGAAGAAGCCGACAGAGAAAGAAAAAACGGCAAATCGCGCGGCGCACTTCACGGCATTCCGGTCGTCATAAAAGACAATATTGACACCGCCGACAAGATGAAAACAACCGCCGGAAGTCTCGCTCTGATGGACGCGCCGACACCGAAACAGGACGCTTCGGTTGCCGACCAATTGAGAAAAGCCGGTGCGATAATTATCGCTAAAACAAACCTCAGCGAATGGGCGAATTTTCGTTCAAATAATGCGTCGAGCGGTTGGTCGGGACGCGGCGGACAAACTCATAATCCTTATATTCTGGACAGAAATCCGTGCGGTTCTTCGTCCGGCACAGGAGCGGCGATTGCGGCAAATCTGGCGGCGGTCGGCATCGGGACGGAAACCGACGGTTCGATTCTCTGTCCTTCTTCAATTTGCGGATTGGTCGGTCTAAAGCCGACGCTAGGTTTGATTTCGCGTTCGGGAATTATTCCGATTTCGCATTCACAGGACACCGCCGGACCGATGACGCGAACCGTTTCCGACGCGGCGATTGTTTTGAGCGCGCTAACGGCGGTTGATCGGCGCGATTCGGCGACCGCGCAAAATGCTAAAAAGGCTGAAAAAGATTACACTGAATTTTTGCAAAGAGACGGTTTGAAAGGCGCGAGAATCGGCGTAGCGCGGCAGTATTTCGGGAAAAACGACCGCGTAGATAAATTGCTCGAAAACCAATTACAGGTGTTAAAAGACGGCGGCGCGACTTTGATAGATGTCAATTTTCCGACTTTGCAAACTTTCGGCGATCCCGAATTTGAAGTGTTGCTTTACGAATTTAAGGCGGATTTGAATAAATATCTCGCGGAAAGAAATTCGCCGTATAAGACATTAAAAGATTTGATCGAATTTAACGAAATAAACAAAGCCAAAGAAATGCCTTATTTCGGGCAGGAACTTTTTATTCAAGCCGAAGAAAAAGGCGATCTCGAAACTCGTGAATATCGTCTCGCCCTTTTGCAAAGTAAAGTTTTGACGCAGGACAAAGGTATTGATGCGGTGATGGATAAAGACAAACTCGATGCCGTTTTCGCACCGTCAAACGCACCGACTTGGATGATTGATCTGGTCAACGGCGATTGCGGCAGCGGTTACGTCGGAAGTTCATCTCTCGCGGCGGTCGCCGGTTATCCGAATATTACAGTTCCGGCCGGATTTATCAACGAACTTCCGATTGGCGTTTCATTTTTCGGTCGCGCTTACTCAGAACCGGTTTTAATAAAAATTGCTTATTCTTTTGAGCAGACAACCAAAGCGCGCCGAAAACCGAAATTTTTACCGACTTACAGCTAGATGAAAAAAGAGCGAATTGACAAACTTCTCGTTGACAAAGGTTTTGCCGAATCTCAAATAAAAGCTCGATCATTAGTTATGTCGGGCGTAGTTTTGGTGAATGATAAAAGAATCGAAAAATCTTCCGAACAGTTTCTTTCCGATGTCTCGATCAGATTAAAAGGTTATAACAGCGAATCGAAATTTGTCAGTCGCGGTGGTTTGAAACTGGAAAAAGCTCTGATCGAATTTCAGATATGCCCGAACGAATATGTCTGTCTTGATGTCGGCTCATCAACCGGCGGTTTTACCGATTGTCTATTGCAAAACGGCGCGAAAAAAGTTTGTGCCGTTGATGCGGGAACAAATCAAATCGTTTGGAAACTAAGAACTGATTGTCGCGTCGAAGTCAGGGAAAAAGTAAATGCCAGAAATCTAAGACCGGAAGATTTTAATGAAAAATTCGATCTGATCGTGATGGATGTTTCTTTTATTTCCGCAACAAAAATTCTCTCGGCGATCAGAGAATTGCTGTCTGAAAAAGGAAAGATAATCGTGTTGATTAAACCGCAGTTTGAAGTAAAGAAAAGCGAAGTCGGACAAGGCGGAATTGTCCGCGATGAAGAAAAACACCGGGAAGTAATTAAAAAAATCAACACCTTTGCAGAAAGCATAAATTTGAAAAATATCGGTTTGATTGATTCGCCCATTTTAGGCGCGGAAGGCAATAAAGAATTTCTGGCTTTATATGAAAAATGTTGAGAAAAAGAAAGAAGATAAAGAAAGTTTTATCGAAAATCTCGATTATTATTTTGAAAACGGTTTAATGGTTTTGACCGCCGAATTTCTCAGGAAGCGTAATTATTGCTGCGGAAATGCTTGTCGTCATTGTCCTTACACGGAAACGGAAAAGCCGAATTACAAAAGAAAAGTTTCGAGTTCTTCTCTCTGATACTGATTCGATTCGATTTCGATTTCGGTATCGAGAAAAGCTTTCGGTGTCGGCGCACGGGCGATTGTCACCGGAACATCAACCGCACAGCAAACTTTTGCCAATCTTTCAAAATCCGCTCTCAAATCTTCCTGTGCTTTTAGCCAATCGAGTGTGTCGTTTAAAATCCTGACTGCTTCGATCTTTTCCGGCATTTGAATGCTGTAATTCATCCATTTACCTTCGCGCCGTGCGGAAACGATTCCGGCATTTCTCAAATATGCCAGATGACGCGAAATTTTCGGTTGGCTTTCGCCTAAAACTTCCGTAAAATAACAGACGCAAACTTCATCATCTCGAATAAGATTTAAGATACGAAGTCGCGTTTTATCAGCTAAAGCCAAAAATAAAGTTTCCATTTCCGATAGATTATTTTCTCGTGTCATATAAAAAAAATATCATAAAACCGAAAATTTGTCTTGACAAAAAATATAAGCGGGAATACATTCAAATTAACATATACGTCAAAACGTATATAAAATTAAAAATTGGAGAGATAATATGAAAACACATATTTCGTTAAATGTCGGCAATGTTTGGGAAAGCATCGAATTTTACAAAAAAATGTTCGGTATCGAACCTTTTAAAATTAAATCGGATTACGCAAAATTCGATGTTTCAAATCCGCCTTTGAATTTGACGATGAATCAGGTCGGATTTGAAAACGGCGGTTCGCTGTCGCATCTCGGTTTGCAGGTCGAAACGACCGAAGAAGTTTTGGAAATTACAAATCGTTGGAACGAAAGCGGTTTGCGAACTTTGGAAGAAATGAAAACCGATTGCTGTTACTCATTACAGGACAAATCTTGGGTGCAAGACCCGGACGGAAATCGTTGGGAAATTTTCACGATTTTGGAAAATACGGAAGGTGCGGAAAATGCCGCCGCCTGTTGCGCTTCGGGCGAGAAAACAGTTAGCATTACGAGTTCCAAACAATCCTCCTGTTGTTAATTTGTTTTAGAGTAATGAGTGAAAAATCTTTTGAAACTTTAGCAGTTCACGCGGGCGAAGATTTGACGCAGAATCACGGTTCGGTTTCCGTTCCGATTTATAATGCGTCGGTCTTCGCTTTTCCCGATGCCGACGAAGGCGCGGCGATTCACAATTATCAGAAAGACGGTTATTTCTATGGTCGTCTGGGAAATCCGACGCAAACTGCTCTCGAAAAAGCAGTTGCAGAATTGGAAAACGCTGAAGACGCTTATGCGCTCGCTTCGGGAATGGCGGCGGTTTCGGCGGCAATTTTGTCTAATGTGAAATCCGGCGGACACATCGTCGCGCCCGATTCGATGTATTCGACGACGACGCTTTTCTTAAAAGAAATCAGCGAAAGATTCAGCATTGAAACGAGTTTTATTGATGCGACAAATGCCGAAAATTATCTCGATGCCATAAAAGAAAATACTAAACTTATTTGGATCGAAACGCCGTCAAATCCGCTTTTAAAAATTACGGATATTGAAGCGGTCGCAAGTATTGCAAGAGAAAGTAAAATACTTTCAATAATTGATAACACCTTTGCCACGCCGTTTAATCAACAACCTGTAAAACTCGGAGTTGATCTAATCGTTCATAGCGCGACAAAATACTTCGGCGGACACAGTGATCTGACCGCAGGTGTAATTGTCGGAAAAAAGGATTTAGTCGAAAATGCGCGGCATACAATCGGAAAACTTTACGGCGGAAACATCGCGCCGCAAGTCGCTTGGTTGGTTTTACGCGGAATCAGAACTCTTGCATTAAGAATGGAAAAGCATAATTTAAACGCATCTGCAATTGCGAATATGTTATGTCAAAATCCAAAAGTGAGTGAAACTTTTTATCCCGGACTTGAAAATTATTCAAATTATAGTGTTGCAAGAAAACAAATGAGCGGTTTCGGCGGAATGATCGCCTTTGATGTGGGAAGCATCGAAGCCGGAAAAACGCTTGTTAATAACGTCAAAGTCTGCACACTTGCAACTTCGCTCGGCGGTGTCGAAACGATAATTCAACATTCGGCTTCGATGACGCACGCGACGCTTTCACGCGATGAAAGATTAAAATCCGGCGTGACGGACGGCTTGATTCGCCTGTCTGTCGGTATCGAAAACGCTGACGATTTGATTGCCGATCTTGAAAACGCTTTGAGCAAAATCTAAGAAATGAATTTAGCCAGAAAATTGACCGCCGAATTTTTAGGAACTGCCGCACTTTTGGCGGTTGTCGTCGGTTCGGGAATAATGGGCGAAAATTTGGCGAATGGAAATCTCGCCGTTGCGCTGCTTGCAAATACGATTGCAACCGGCGCGGGTTTGGCATTTTTGATTTTGAGTTTTGCAGATATTTCCGGCGCACATTTTAATCCGGCGGTTACTCTGACCGAATGTTTTAAGAAAAACATTAATTTAACCGAAACCTTTTATTATCTGCTCGCACAAATCTCAGGTGCATTTGCCGGAGTCGGTTTGGCAAATTTGATGTTCGATCTTCCGGTGTATTTCGCCTCGACAAAAATTCGCGCCGGAAATTCACAGTTTCTGAGCGAATTTGTCGCTACTTTCGGTTTGATTGCGGTGATAAATTCGGTCGTCAAATTTCGTCCGAATTTGGTTTTTTTAGCGGTCGCCGTTTATATCACGGCGGCATATTGGTTTACGGCTTCGACTTCATTTGCAAATCCGGCGGTGACGATTGCGCGTTCGCTTTCCAACACATTTGCGGGTATTAATCCGGCAAATGTGCCGATGTTTATTGTCGCGCAGATGCTCGGCGCGTTTGCCGCAACGATAGTTTCCAATTGGTTGTTAAAGGAAGAGAAAGATGCCTGAAAAGAAAAAAGTTTTGATTTTATGCGCGGGAAATTCCGCCCGAAGCCAGATGGCGGAAGGTCTTTTAAAACATATCTGCGAAAACGAATTTGATATTAACAGTGCAGGAACAAAACCTTCAATCGTCAGACCGGAAGCGATTAAAGTGTTATCGGAAATCGGAATTGATATTTCGGAAAACCGTTCAAAATCGGTTGATGAATTTTCGGGTCGGGAAATAGATTATGTTTTGACGGTTTGCGATAATGCACAGGAAAATTGCCCGTATTTTCCTGCAAAAACCAGATTGATTCATCATAGTTTTTTCGATCCGGCGGAAATCTCAGGCGATGAAAAAACACGTCTGGCGGCTTTTAGAAAGGTTCGTGATGAAATTCGCGTCTATTTTAAAAACGATTTTGTGAAAATTCTCCGTCAGGAATAAACCGGTTCAGAATGTCGGAGAGTTAATGTCAGATGAAATATATTCTCGCTTTAGATCAAGGCACAACAAGCAGCCGCGCCATCATTTTTGATGTAAACAGTAAAATAGTTTCAATCGCGCAGAAAGAATTCAGACAGATTTTTCCGCGATCCGGTCGGGTCGAACACGATGCGAACGAAATTTGGGAATCTCAACGCGACACGGCGATTGAAGCGTTACGAAAAGCAAATCTCACAGTCAAAAACATCGCCGCCGCCGGCATTACAAATCAGAGAGAAACGACCGTCATCTGGAATAAAAAAACGGGCAAAGCAATCTGCAACGCGATTGTCTGGCAAGATCACCGAACTTCCGGTTTTTGCGATGAGATTCGTGAAAGTTACGGTGAACTCATAAGAGAAAAAACAGGTTTGGAAACGGACGCATATTTTTCCGCGAGTAAAATAAATTGGATTCTGGAAAATGTTCCGAACGCGCGACGACAGGCGGAAAACGGCGAACTCGCTTTCGGCACGATTGATTCGTGGCTCGTATGGAAATTTACAAACGGCGAAAAGCATCTGACCGACGCTTCAAATGCGGCGCGAACTCTTATTTTTAACATCAATAATCTCGAATGGGACGATGAACTTTTGGAAATTTTCAAAATTCCGAAACAGATTTTGCCCGCAGTAAAATCGTCTTCTGAAATTTACGGAGAAATAAATTCGGTTGAGGAATTAAACGGGATAAAAATCGCCGGAATTGCCGGAGATCAGCAAGCCGCTTTGTTCGGACAGCTTTGTTTTGACAAAGGTTTGACGAAAAGCACTTACGGAACGGGTTGTTTTATGCTGCAAAATATCGGCGAAAAACCTGTCAGATCCGAACATAAATTGCTGACGACGATTGCGTGGAAAATCGGCGATAAAACCGAATACGCGCTCGAAGGCAGCGTTTTCGTCGGCGGAGCGGTTATTCAATGGCTGCGCGACGGTTTGGAAATTATCGAAAAATCTTCTGATGTCGAAGTTCTGGCAAATTCGGTCGAAGACAGCGGCGGAGTTTTTTTCGTTCCGGCGTTTGCCGGACTCGGCTCGCCCTTTTGGAATCAGAACGCGCGCGGTTTAATAATCGGCTTGACGCGCGGCACGGGAAAAGCGCATATTGCGCGGGCGGCGGTCGAATCAATCTGTTTTCAGACGGCGGATTTGATCGAAGCGTTTGAAAGCGATTCGGAAATAAAATTGACCGAATTAAGAGTTGACGGCGGCGCGACGAAAAACGATTCGCTGTTACAATTTCAATCGGATATTTTGCAGATTCCCGTCGTTCGACCGAAAATGACGGAAACGACTGCGCTCGGCTCGGCATATCTGGCAGGTTTGGCGGTCGGTTTTTGGAAAAATAAAAACGAACTGGCGAAACACGCCGAAACCGATAAAATTTTCGCGCCGAAAATGAGCAAAGACAGAGCGGGAAATTTAAGAAATAAATGGAATCAAGCGGTCAAAAGATCATTGAATTGGGAAACTTAAATTATGTTGCGCCATCAATAAAATCCAAACAAATTTGTATATTTAACCGCTGAAATAGTTGAAAGATGAAAGATTCGATTGGAGCATTAATAGTTTTTCCAAAAAAAATCAAATTTACAAAAAATGCCGCTCAAAACTAAGCGGCATTTTTTACGAAAATTAAATTGTTTTTATTCCTGAACTTCCGTCATTCGTTCGGGACTTAAATTCAAAACATTTTGTCCGGCATTGATGGAAATCGGCGAACTCCAGATCGCAAAACCGTTTGCCGTTTTGGTGATGGCAAAAAGATAATAACTGTCGGGTTTGATGTCTTTCATTGATGCTTTGCCGCCGGAATCGGTCAAAACATCATATTTGATGTGTTTGTTGATTTCGCTCAGAGCTTTGTCGCGGACATTGCTGTATTTGCCGGGATTTAAGACGGAAAGACCGAAACTGTTTTTCATGCTCTGACCTTCAATCGGCTGAAAATCGGCATCGCTCAGAATGCTTTCCAAATCTTTATCGAGCAGATAAAATTTTTCGGCTTTGACGGCGCGTGTGCCGCCTGTTTTGTCGCTGACTTTGGCTTCGATGCTGAGAGTTCCTTTATCAACTTTTTCCGCTTCAGCCGGAACTTGCGTGATCGTCGTGTCGGTCGTGGTCGGCGGCGGCGCAGACGGCGGAACGACGACCGTCGTGTCTGAAGACGAAGGCGGAATGACGATTTGATTCGGTTCTGATTCGGTTCTGACGGTCGTATCGGAACTCGTCGCGGTTGTCGGACGTTTCGCAGAAACATTGACCGCAATATTTCTCTGATTTTCATCGTCCTGCCGGAACAATGCGAACAGCAGAAATATCAAAACCACGCCGAGAATGGCGAGCGGCACGAAAATCCATTTCGGAAAAGTCTCCTTTTCGATCACGGGCGGCGCGACTTCGCGGATGACGGTTCTTTCTTCCAGAACCGGCGGCGCAAGCGGAAAACCGCAGTTCGGACAGGCGACGGCGGTGGTTGAAACTTCTTTTCCGCATTCCGGGCAATTAATCATTGACATAAATTTTGCTTTTCTCCTTGTATCAAATAAAAATAAGACTAACATTTTTGCAGAAAATTTTGTAATCATTTTTTTGACCGTTAAAGTAACAAAAAAACAACACTTTTGTTATTTGACCGATACATTTTGAAATAGTAATTTTTATAAGCCTCGTCTGAGACATATAAAAAAATGAAAAAGATCGAATTAAACGGAAAAAGTTTGACTTTTGAACAGGTTTTGGCAGTCGCCTACGGTTTGGCGGGAAATCCCGAAGTTGTTTTGTCCGAAGAAGCAAAAATAAATGTCAAACGCTCGGCTGATGCGGTTCAAAAACTTCTCGAACGCGGCGAGATCGCTTACGGTATCACGACCGGATTCGGCGCATTTAAGGACAAAATAATTTCGCGTGAGCAAGTCGAACAACTTCAGAAAAATATCGTGATGAGCCACGCCGTCGGTGTCGGAAAACATTTCGACGTGCCGACGACGCGAGCGATTATGCTGATTCGCGCCAACACGCTCGCCAGCGGTTATTCGGGAATTCGTCTGGAAACGCTGGAAGTTTTACTCAAATTCTTAAATACGGGTATTCATCCGTTGATTCCCGAAAAGGGAAGTCTCGGCGCGTCGGGTGATCTCGCGCCGCTCGCGCATATGGCTTTGCCGCTGATCGGCGAAGGCGAAGTAGAATTTCAAGGCGCGATTTTAAACAGCAAAACGGCTTTGGCTCAAAATGGAATTTTGCCCGTGACGCTCGCCGCCAAAGAAGGTCTGGCATTAACGAACGGAACGACCGTGATGACGGCGATCGGTTTGCTCGAAACGGCGAAGGCGAAATATCTCGCCGATATTGCAGATGTTTCCGGTTGTCTGAGTCTCGAAGCTCTGAACGGGACAATGCAGGCTTTTGACGAAAAAATTCACGCGCTGCGTCCTCATCCGCGCCAGATGGCTTGCGCCGCACACTTGCGCGAAATTTTGGAGGAAAGCGAATTTGTCCGTGAATTCGATCCGGCAAATGTGCAGGACGCATACACTCTGCGCTGTATTCCGCAAGTTCACGGCGCGTGCCGCGATGCGATTGATTACGCCGAATGGGTCGTCAATATCGAACTCAATGCGGTAACGGACAATCCTTTGATTTTCTGCGATGAAAACTGCGAAAAGATCGAAGTCATTTCCGGCGGAAATTTTCACGGCGAACCGCTCGCATTAGCGATGGATTATCTGGCAATCGCTCTGACGGAACTCGGAAATATTTCGGAAAGACGTTTGATGCGCCTGACCGACGAGGCATCGAACGCGCACGTTTTGCCGGCATTTTTAACCGAAAAAGGCGGTTTGAATTCCGGTTTTATGATCGTCCAATACACCGCCGCCGCGCTCTGCACGGAAAACAAGATTTTCGCTCATCCGGCGAGCGTCGATACGATTCCGACTTCGGCAAATACTGAAGATCACGTTTCGATGGGCGCGACTGCCGCGCTTAAATTGCGCGAAATTTCCGCCAATCTCGAAACCATTATCGCGCTCGAATTATTTTCCGCCGCACAAGCCGTTGATCTGAGAAAAAAACATATCGGCAAAGATAAAATGCTCGGCAAAGGAACACGCGAAATTTACCGGAAAATCCGCGAAATCGTTCCGTTTATCGAAGAAGATACCGTAATGTATCCGCATATCGAAAAAGTCAAAAATTTAGTCGGGAATAATTTTGGAAAGGCTGTTTGAAACGTAAGATTGACAAAAATTACAAACAGCCTTTTGGGGGCATGTAAAACAAAAGTTTTACTTTTCGGGGGTCAAATTTCTTTTAATTAAAGTGATTATTTCGTTTTACGAACTTCAGACGAATGAATTGAAGACTTTTGCTAAAGTCAATCAAAAAAAAACATCAAAAATTCTTTTCGAGCGTAAATCTCATTCCTTGCGATTCCTGTTTTTCCCAAGAAATATCGGCTTTTATCAATTCGGCGCGGGATTTGATATTGGAAAGTCCGCGACCTTTTTCGGATTTCAGATTTTCCGGTTCAAATTCTTTTCCGTCATCTTCGACAGTTATTCGAAGAGTCGAATCGCCGCTTATTTTCACTTTTAAATGGACGTTTTCGGCTTCGGCGTGACGCGTAATATTGCTCAAAACTTCCTGCACGATGCGGTAAATCTGTATCTGAACCGCGTGTTTCAGTTTTAATTTGTCTTCGAGATTTTCATCGCAAATAAACTCGTAATGGTATTTTTTAGACTCTTTGACAAACTCGACCTCATTTGCCAAAGCCCATTCGAGCGCGGCTGTAAAACCGATATTTTCCAGAACCGAAGGACTTAAATCTTCGCAAATGCGGCGGATTTCCTGCGAGACGTTTTCGATCTCCGTGCGAAAAATATTCGGCGTTTCGTCTGTTTCGGGAAATTTGTCGGTCAGCAGCATCAGGTGACGCAGATCGGCGAGCGTCTGATCGTGCAGATCGCGCGAGATGCGCCGTCGTTCGCGTTCGGCTTCGTTGGCGAGATCGAGCCGCGCATTATTCAATTCGCGGTTGGTGAGAGCAAGTTCGGAACTTTTCTGGAAAATTTTTCTCTGCGAAAAGACCGCCCAGATCAAAGCGACGAGCGCGAAAACAAGCAAAATCGAAAGCAGAAGTGTCGTCCACGGAAACGGCGCGTTTTCGACCGTAAATTCAAATTGCAAAGGTTCTGATCGAACGAGATTTTTATCGAAGGCGAAAACCTCGACCGCGTATTTTCCCGGCGCGAGATTTTCCATTAAAAACTGCGCGTCATTTGAAAACTTGTTATTTAAAACCGCGCCTTTTTCATCACGCAGGTAAAAAGCGTATTGAAACTGTTCGGGAAAAGTCCGGCTGCTGAGAGCCGCGACTTCGAGCGCGAGACTGTTTTGCGGATAATCGAGATTGATGCCGTTAATCAGTTCGTCGGGTTGGTGAAGCCGTCGGCTGAGAATTCTCACCGGAACGATTAGCGGTTTGATTTCATTGATCGAAAAGCGCGAAACGCCGCGATTGGTCGCCGCCCAAACCGAACCGTCTGTTTGCGGAAAAACGGCGAAAATATTCGACGAAGGCAAGCCTTGTTCGACTCCGAAACGCGATGAAATCCAGCCGAGATTTTCGTCGAAAGCAAGTTCGGTAAAACCGCTTGCCGTCGCCGCGTAAATGATGTTTTTATTTGTGCCGACTCGCACATCTCTGACCGAAATATCTTTTAAAACGCTTTGCAACGCGCCGTTTTGATACTTGAACAAACCTTTTTCGGTCGCCAGCCAAAGACCGTCTTTTTCATTTCCGTCAATCGCCCAGATCGTATTGTTTTTTAATGATTGGAGCGCGTTTTCAGACCGGAATTTTTCGCCGTCAAAATAAAAAACTCCGTTTTCAGCCGTTCCGATCCAGAGATTATTTGCCGCGTGCAACGTCGTCGGATTTATCAAATCATTATTTAAATTGACGAGATTGTTTTCATCGCCGAGTCTCAAAATTCCGCGATTATAAAAAGCCAGAAAAGTTTGACCTTTGAAATTTTCGATTGCGCGAACGCTTTCGGTTTTTTCATCCGTGACGGTTTTCGGCGGTTTGAGCGGCAAATTTACGGCGTTTTCCAGATTCAAATTTTGGTAAAAACCGCCCATCGCGCCGACTGAAATCTGATTTTTCGATATTTCTTCGATTGCGAAAACCGGATTATTTTCCAGACCGCGAACGGTCGTCCAAACGCCGTTTTCATTTTGATAAAACAAACCGCGATTTGTTCCGGCAAACAAAACGCCGCTGCTCGATTTGTAGATCGTCCGCACGAAATTCGACTGTGCGCCGTCTGTAACGAGTTCGTTTTTCGGACTTTGCAGATCGAAACGGCAAACGCCCTTGTCCGTGCCGAACCAGATAACATTTTCGCGGTCAACGAAAACGCTTAAAATTTCGTTTGAACGAAGTCCGCCCGCCGTGTTTTCAAATGTAAAATGATTTGCTTCGGTTGCGCCGCGAAAAAGAAACGCGCCGTTTTTCTGCGTTCCGACCCAAATGTTATTTCTCGTGTCGAAATCAATCGCGTTGACTGTTCCCAAACTTTCGCCGATTTTCTTCGGTCGAAAAAGCTCGCCGGAAAAATACAGACCGCTTTCCGCGTTGCGCGTCTGCGCTCCGAGCCAGAGTTTTCCGTCTCTGTCGTTTTTAACGAGATTGACGAAATACGGTCGCGGAACGGTTGAAATTTCGCGCACCGAATCTTCTTCGATCAAAAGCAAACCGCGGCTTAATGTCGAGGCGACGAGATTTTCGCCGTCTTTGGCGAGCGTTGTGATCGGAAATTGTTCGTCGAGAATTTTTCGAATTTGCCGGACATTTCCGTCCGGCTTTGAAGTTTGAAAAATCGCGCCGCCGTTAGTCGAAAGATAAATTTTCCGCCCGTCAATCAGAATCGAATTAACGGCTTGATCTTTGGTTTCCACGACCGGAAAATATGTGTTGTTTTCAAACCGGAACGCGCCTTTTTCCGTGCCGATCCAGAGATTTGAAAAACCGTCGGTTTCGAGCGCAAAAATTTTCAGACTGGAAAGATTTTCCGCCGAAACCGTCTGCACGCGCCGACCGTCGTAACGCGCCAGACCTTTATCCGTGCCAAACCACAAAATGCCGTCGGAAGTTTGTGCAATCGCGTTTACGCGGTCGGACGGCAGACCGTGAAACGAACTGATCGCGCCCCATTGATGAAGGTTATTCGGTGTGTCTTGTGAAAATATTTTGACGGGAAAAATCGAGAAAAATAGAAAAATGAAAGTAATTTGAAAAACTTGCAAAAGTAAATTTGAATTGTTGTCTGAATAAACTTTCATTTCAAACAACTAAACTAGCTTTTTCTTTGTTCTTTTTCAAATTTTTCGCGGTCGCGTTCGAGCCAGATTAAAAGTTCGTCGTCGGCTTTGGAAAGTTCGTCGCTGTTTATCAAACCTCGTTTCAGCGATTCGAAAAACGCGCGTGTGCGGACATTAAAAGCCAATTTGTCATAAGTTTCGTTTCGCGTGCCTTCCGACGAATCAATAAAAAGTTTTTCGTAAAGATTTGCCAGACGACTTTCCACGCCGCGCTGCGACAGCGCACATTTGCGGGCGATTGCCCAGTTTGAAAGTCCGAGCGCGAGAAAACGCAACGCTTCGGCTTCAAATTCGGTCAACAGCGGACGCTTGAAAGAATCTTTAAACGCCGGATCAATCATATCCGCGCCGTCTTCGAGAACGGTGGCGACAAACCGCAGAAAACGCGATTCGGGATTATTTTTGTGGATAAAACCGTAAGCCGGCGGCGGTTCGACCGCGCGGACGATCTTTCGGATCTCGTTGATGTAAACTTCGTGCGGAAACTGCGTCCAGAAAATGATTCGCGCCGCAGGAAAATCGCGCCAGACGGCTTTGGCGGCTTTAACGCCGGAAATTTCCGGCATCTGAATATCGAAAATGCAGAGCGACGGACGATTTTCCAAAGTCAGTTCGATTGCCTGTTCGCCGTTTTCCGCTTCGATCAAAGGCAGATGCGCGGGAAATTCCTTCGATAAAATCTCGCTCAGATACTTGCGTTGAACGGGATTATCTTCGGCGATCAGGATTGACATAAAAAGATTGTAAATCGTGTCTGAAAGAATTTGAGAGAAAAAGTCGTGAGAAAGAGAAAAAAATGGTACACCCGGCAAGATTCGAACTTGCGACCCTCTGATTCGAAGTCAGATACTCTATCCAGCTGAGCTACGGGTGCATACTATTTGTTTTCAATAGTTAAACTGTCAAGCAACAGTTTTGCTAAAATTTACTTTCACCTTTACTTTCACCTTTAATCAAGTTTAGATTTTGATTGATTTAATTGCAAATCAAGATTTATTTACTTTTGCAGTTCTTTGCGAATATAAGCGACGACATCTTTGATTTCCTGGTCGGTCAGTTTTCCCTTGAAAGCCGGCATTCCGTCATCGGGGAAACCTTTTTCGATTGCTTCGACGTATTCGGAATCAGGGTCTTTTTTAATGTGATCGCTGATTAAACTTTTAGCGTTGATCTTTTCGCCGTCAATCTCGACTTTGCCGCTCGAACCGTCGTCTTTGTGACATTTAGCGCATTTTTCCGTGTAATTTTTTTTCGCCGATGCCAACTCGTCCATCGCCGCCGTCTGCGAATTGGGTGCAGCGGTATTTAGATTATTTGCAGAATTTACATTCGTCGTTTTCGTCGTTTCATTTTGGGCGCAGGCGAAAATAAATAGACTGATCGAAAGCAAAACAAAACCCGATTTTAAAAACCTCATAGCAATTCTCCAACAAACAAATTTGATTACAAAACGCCAAAAGTTTAACTTAAAAATAATAGAAAAGAAAATAATCAGAGGAAATTTAAATGCAAAAGAAAATGTTGATCGGCGGCGAATGGCGCGATGCGGGCGAAACAATCGAAGTAAAATCGCCGTTTACGAATGAAATTTTAGCCGAAGTCGCGTCGGCTAATGAAAGCGAACTTGACGAAGCGATTTCGTTTGCCGAAAAATCCGCGCAGGAAATGAGAAATCTGCCGCGTTTTGAAATCGCCGCAGGTTTGCGAAAAATCGCCGACGGCATCGAAAACCGTCAAAAAGAATTTGCCGAAACAATTGCCAAAGAATCCGCCAAACCGATCAAAACCGCGCTCGGCGAAGTTTTGCGCGGAATTGCGACATTTAATTGGGCGGCGGGCGAAGCCGAAAGATTTGTCGGTGAAAGCGTTCCGATTGACACGATTGAAACGGGAAAAGGAAAAACCGCTTACACGAAACGAGTTCCGCGCGGCGTGATCTACGGCATTACACCGTTTAATTTTCCGCTTAATCTCGTCGGTCACAAAGTCGCGCCCGCACTCGCTTCGGGAAATTCTATAATCATCAAACCGAGCCAAAAAACGCCTCTGACGGCTTTACTTTTGGGAGAAATTTTCTGCGAATCAGGTTTGCCTGAATCGGCTTTGCAGATCGTTCCGATGGACACGAAATATATCGAAACGGTTTACACCGACGAACGAATAAAAATGATTTCTTTTACCGGAAGCGCGGATGTCGGCTGGAAAATAAAAGCGAAAGCCGACAAAAAAATGGTGACGCTCGAACTCGGCGGAAATGCGCCCGTGATCGTTGACGAATCCGCGAATCTCGAACATTCTCTGAAACGGACGACAATGGGCGCATTCGCTTACGCCGGACAGGTTTGTATTTCGATTCAGCGAGTTTTGCTGCACGAAAAAATCGCCGCCGAATTTACCGAAAAATTTATCAGGAACGCGAATAATTTAAAAAAGGGAAATCCGCTCGACGAAGCGACCGAACTTTCCGTGATGATCGAAGAAAAAGCGGCGGAAAAAGCTCAAAAATGGATAATGGAAGCAACAGCAAACGGCGCGGAAATTCTCTGCGGAAATAACCGCAACGGCGCGATGCTCGACGCAACGATAATTACAAAAACGAATCCCGAAATGCGCGTCGTCGCGGACGAAATTTTCGCGCCGGTCGCCGTGATCGAAAATTTTTCAGATTTTGAACAAGCGGTCGAAATGGCGAATCAGACGAAATTCGGTCTGCAAGCCGGAGTTTTTACCAACGATTTGTCCAATTCAAACTACGCGGCGGAAAATCTCGAATACGGCGGCGTGATTATCAACGACGTGCCGACTTTTCGTGTTGATAATATGCCTTACGGCGGTGTCAAAGATTCGGGTTTCGGGCGCGAAGGCGTGCGTTACGCGATGGAAGAAATGTCGGAAATTCGGCTGGTTGTGATAAACTCGTAAATAAATTTGAGGTGAGAAAATGCAGCAGAACATAATCGAAAATGTCCAGACAAAATTCGTTTTTAATCCGCACGAAGAAAAAATCTGCGATTTGTTTACGAACGATTATCTCGAAAAAATGCCGCGCGACGAAAATCTGCGCTACGAACTGATCGGAGGTGAAATTTTTGTGTCAACCGCTCCCCGTTTTATACATCAACTATTATCAACGAAAATTACAGGTTATTTTTTAGATTATTTGAAGGAAAATCCTGTCGGATATGTTTTAGCTACGCCCGGTTTGATCTTCAGCGAATTTGACGGCGTAATTCCAGATTTAATTTACATTTCGCACGAAAAAATCGAAGAAATCTTGGATGAAGAAAGCGGTAAGTTTTTTGGTGCGCCGGAAATAGTGATCGAAATTTTATCGCCCGGAAAAGCCAACGCCCGACGCGATTTGCAGATCAAACGCGAACTTTACGAGATTTACAAAGTGCCGGAATATTGGGTGATTGATCCTTTTGAAAAAAAAGTTTCGGTTTTCCGTTTTGAAAATAACGAACTGAAAAAGGTTGATTCTTTCAAAGAAAATCAAATATTGACGACTCAAAATCTCGCCTCTTTTGAAATAAACATTTCCGAACTTTTCAGTAATTAAAATCTAAAAAATCACAGCGCAAAAATATATGAATCTGAAAAAAATCTGTTTGCTGAAAATAATTTTACCGGCATTATTCACTGTTTCGTGTTTTGCTCAAATGCCGACGCAGACGCTTTCGGTGTCCGGCGTAAAGGAAAGCGTAACGGTGCGGCGCGATGCGCGTTCGATTCCGTATATCGAAGCGAAAAACGAAGCGGATTTGTATTTCGCGCAAGGTTTCGTGACGGCGAGCGACCGTCTGTGGCAGATGGATTTGTATCGGCGCGTGGCGAGCGGACGAACTTCGGAACTTTTTGGAAAGATCGCTCTCGAAGAAGATAAACGCTGGCGCAGATTCGGTTTCGGCGAAATCGTCAAAAAAACTTACGAAAATTATCCTCCCGAATATCGAAGGGTTTTAGACGATTACGCGCGCGGCGTAAATGCTTATATCGCCACGCTCGATAAAAAATCTCTGCCGCCGGAGTTTCAGATTTTGCAGTATGCGCCCGAAGAATGGAAGCCGACCGATTCGCTGATTATCGGCGCGATTTTAGCAGACGGTTTAAGCACGACGTGGCAGTTCGACTTTTTAAAATCTAAATTTGCCGGTTTGCCGAAAGACGTTTACAACAAACTTTTTATCGAAAAAACGCCGTTCGACGTGTTGGTCGTCGGCAGGGATTTTGATAATAAGCAAAATTCCAAATCGAAAAATCAAAGCGTTAATTTAAAACCGGAAGAATCATTTTATCTATTGGCGGAACGGGATGCGGAAATTCGCAAGAGTTCGCTCGAACGCATCGGTTTTTATCAGGAATTTAATGCGGCGAGCAACAATTGGGTGATTTCCGGCAAGCGAACTTTGGACGGAAAAGCGATTTTGGCAAACGATCCGCATTTGCCTTTGACCGTTCCGGGCATCTGGTATCTGTCGAATTTGAATTCACCGAAGGGCGAAGTTTCCGGCGTGACATTTCCCGGCGTTCCGGGCATCGTTCTCGGTCATAACGAATTTATCGCGTGGGGCGCGACGAATCTCGGTCCAGACGTGCAGGATTTATTCGTCGAAAAATTTAACGACAAAAACGAATATCAAACCGCCAACGGCTGGAAACCGGCAAAGACGCGAACCGAACAAATAAAAGTCAGAAAATCGGCGTTGAGTCCCGAAACCGAAGATATTGCGCTCGAAGTTACGGAAACCGAAAACGGCGTGGTGATTATCGAACAAAACGATAAAAAATACGCTCTGAAATGGACTGCGCTCGATCCGAAAAACGACACGTTTCAAGGTTTTTATAAATTGAATTCGGCGAAAAATTGGAACGAGTTTAAAGGTGCGCTTTCATCATACGGCGGCGCGACGCAAAATTTCGTTTACGCCGATGTGAAGGGAAATATCGGTTTTCACGATGCCGGAGCGATTCCGATTCGCAATGACGGCAGAAGCGATCTGCCGCTTGACGGCGCGAAATCCGACGGCAAATGGATTTCTCAAATTCCGTTTGCCGAACTGCCGGAAAGCTATAATCCGCCCGAAGGTTTTATCGTTACGGCAAATCAGCGTCTGGCGGGCGACAGCTATAAATACTTTCTCTCGAACGTCTGGTCTGATCCGTATCGTGCGCGGCGAATTTATGAACTTTTAAAGGCGAATGACAAACAAACCGTCAATAGTGTCGAAGATATTCAGCGCGATATTTACAACATTTCTTTTGCCGATTTTGCGAGTGAAATTATCAAAAACGAAGGCGCGAGCGCAGAAACCTTAAAGTTGCTGAAAGTTTGGGACGGCAAAATGAGCGCGGATTCGTCGGCGGCTTTGATCGTCGGCGAAATTCGCAGCGCGTTTTTGAGAAAAGTTTTACAGGCGAAAATCGGCGGTGACTTGGCAAATGAATATCGTTCAAGCACGATAAACTCGACGATTGATTGGTTGGCGAGAGAACAGCCGAAAGATTGGCTGCCGAAGGAATTTAAAAGCTACAAAGAATTATTTGCGGCATCTGAAATGACGGCGATGGAAAATCTGACGAAAAAATACGGCGCAGACAAATCGAGTTGGAAATGGGGAGAAGAGAGAAAAATAAATTTCAATCATCCATTGGTCGTTGCACCTCTGATCGGCGGACTTTTTAAAATTGATTCGATTTCCGGTTACGGTTACGGCACGACTCCGAACGTCGGTGCAAATGTTTCAATGCGACACATTAGCGTTCCCGGCGATTGGGACAAAACGCGGCACGGCATTCCGGTCGGTCAGAGCGGCGACCCGAAATCGCCGTTTTATAAAGATCAGATTCAAAACTGGAGCGCGGGCAAAACGCCGGAATTTCCGTTTTCAAAACAGGCGATTGAACAAAATACACAAACGATTGTCGTGATGAATCCGAAATAAAGAACTAGGAGACTATTCGCATTCCGACCGAGGAAAAAATTAGCCACAGATTTTCACGGATAAACTCTGATAACAAGAAAATAAATTTTTTTATGATTTCAAATCCGGCATTTTATCTCGTGTTTATCCGTGAAAATCTGTGGCTAAAACTCTTTCTCCGACTTTAAATAAACCCTGAATAAAGGACTCGAACGCCAACGATCTGTTTGTGTTCGAGTCATAATTATTTTTTATTTGTCAAAAAATCTTCCAAAATAATCGCGGCGGCTTCGCTGTCAACTTGTTCGTAAACTTTTTTGTTATCGAAACCCATTTTCCAAAGTCTTCCTTTGGCTTCAAAAGACGAAAGCCTCTCGTCCTGTAAAAAAACCGGAATTTCAATCGAGAGCGAAAAATTTCGCGCCAGTTTTCGCGCTTCCTGCGACATTTCGCTCTCCGAATCGTCGGATTCGAGCGGCAAACCTAAAACCAAAGCGACCGCATCAAAGTCTGCGATCAGTTCTTTTATTTGAATGAGAAATTTTTTCCAGTTTTGTCTTGCGACCGTTTTGACGGCGCGAACGGTTATATGGAGTTCGTCGCAGACCGCAACGCCGACGCGCTTTGTGCCGAGATCGAGAGCGAGAATTCTGCCTGATTTCGGACACGAAGAAAAATCTGCAAATATAGCCGGATTAAAAGTTTCTTTTTCTTGCACAAGTCAAAATGTTAATAGATAATCGTTTATTGTTTATTGTAAAACCCGGTTCGTCAAACTTGCGTATTACAATCAGCAAATTTTCATAAGAGGTAAAATATGTCATTTCGTTATAAATTTCTAATCGGGTTAGTTTCGGTTTCAATCGCCGCATACGCTTTTGCCGGAAGCATTATCGGAACATTTGCCCAACAGCCGATCAATGATGCCGGAGCGCAAATCCGCATTTTTGAATCCGTGCTTCAGCATATTCAAAACGATTATGTTGACGAGCCGAATCTCGAAAAAGTTCACGACGGCGCATTACGCGGTTTGGCTGACGGACTCGATCCTTATTCTTCGTATCTGACAGCCGATCAGGTAAAAGATTTTCAGGGAAGCAAAACCAATCCGAAAGTCGGAATCGGCGCGGAATTTTCAAAGGTCTCGGCTTATCTATACGTTATTTCGGTTATCAAAGGTTCGCCAGCCGATAAAGCCGGACTGCAAGCCGGAGACGTTATCGAATATATTGATACGAAAGCGACGCGCGATATTTCGCTCTACGACGCGCGCCAATTACTGCTCGGAAATTCGGGAACGCAGACCAAACTTCGCGTTCTACGCGCCAATGCCAAACCGCAGACTTTAAATGTTTCACGCGGCGCATACAAAGTTCCGCAGGTTGAAATGAAGGTTGAAGATGGAAAAATCGGCGTGGTTAAAGTTTACAGTCTGGAAAACGGCGAAGCTGTTGATATTCGCGCGGCAGTACAGAATCTGACGAAACAGGGAATTCAGAAAATCGTTCTCGATCTGCGAAACGTGTCGGCGGGAAGTTTGACCGAAGCGGTTGACGTAGCAAATTTGTTTTTCAAAGACGGCAATCTGGCGCAGGTCATCGGACGCGAAAATAAAGTATTGAAAACCTATCAAGCCGATCCGTCCAAGTTCGTATTTGACGGGAAAGTTTCGGCGATTATTGATCTCGGAACTTCCGGCGCGGCGGAAGTCGTCGCGGCGGCGATTCTCGACCGCAAACGCGGCGAAGTCATCGGTGAAAAAAGTTTCGGCGCGGGAACCGACCAGCAATTGTTTACTTTGCGCGGCGGCGACGGATTGCTTTTGACAACTTCCAAATGGGCATCGGCAAACGGAAATGCGTTTCTAACCGACGATAGAACCAGTTCCGGTGTGAAACCGTCGGTCGAAGTAAAACGTCCTGAAACACCCGAACCGCTCGAAGTCGAAAATTTGGTCGAACAAAAAGAAGAAGAAGATCAAAATCCTCAGCCGCAACCAACGCCGCAGGTCAAGGAAGAAAAACCGAAACCTTCACTCGAAGATTTACAATTGAAAAAAGCTCTCGAATTGATGAGAGTTGTTTGATTAGTAAAATTAATTAAAAAAAGAGATTGGTAAAAACTTACCAATCTCTTTTTTTTATTCATATCTCAAGGATTCAATCGGATCGAGCCGTGCCGCTTTCCACGCCGGAAACAAACCGAAAATCACTCCGATTCCGACACTGGCGAAAAAACCGAGCGGCGGCGACCACCACGGAACATAAGACGGAAAAACGAGCGAAATTAAAAATGTTAACGCCCAGCCGATAAGCAGTCCGACCAATCCGCCAAATCCGGTTAATGTAGCGGCTTCGACCAAAAACTGAAGCAAAATATCGCTCCGCCGTGCGCCGAGAGCTTTGCGAATTCCGATTTCGCGCGTTCTTTCCGTCACCGAAACGAGCATAATATTCATTACGCCGATTCCGCCGATCATCAGACCGACCGATGAAATAACGATCATTGCGATAGCCGCGCCAGCCGTAATTGATTGAAATTGTTCGATAATTCCGGCGGCGGTTTCCATCCCGAAATTATTCGGTTTGTCGAATTCCACCTGTCGTCGAACGCGCAGTAAATCCTGCACCTGATCTTTTGCCGCATCCAACTTACCTTCTTTGGCAACCGCCAGAATAAACAAATCTTCGGCGTAAGGTTTCAGCCGGAGCGCAGAGCCAATCGGCATATAAATCACATTATTCTGGTCATTACTGCCGCCGCCGCCGCCGAAAAGCTGTTCGCGTTTTTCGAGCAGACCGACAACCCGGAAAACTCTGCCGCCAACATCCAAAGTTTCGCCAATCGGCGAACCGTATGGAAAATAATTTTCAGCCACCGACGAACCGATCAGACAGACATCAACTTTGTCGCTCGATTCGTTATTTGTAAACCAACGACCTTCCTGCAAAATAACCGTATTCGTTTTTTCTACGTCGGGCAAAGTTCCCTGAAGTCTGACGCTCGAAGAAGTTTTACCGTTTTGACCGGAAACGAGTATTTTTTGACCGAAAAAATTACTCGTAATATCAATAAACGGAACGGCTACCTCGATAGTCGAAAGGTTTGCCAAAGCCTCGGCATCTTCCATCGTCAGCGGTTTTCGCATTCGCTCTTCCTGTGAACGCTTGCCCGTGCTGAGTGCTTTTATATCGAATTTTCTAAGAAAAATAGAGCGCGTGCCGAAAGATTCGATTTGTTTTTTTACCGCCAAATCAATTCCGCTGATGATCGAAGAAATCAGCATTACGGTTATAACGCCGATAATGACACCGAAAATCGTTAGAAATGAACGCAGTTTATTGCTTCGCAATGTTGCGAAAGCCATCTTTACATTTTCGTAAAATGAACTCGTTTTAACTACAGCCATATTAATCTGCCCGCAACGCTTCGATAGGATCGAGCCGCGCCGCTTTCCAAGCCGGAAATAATCCGGCGAGAATGCCGACAACCGCCGAAACGCCGATGGCGATTACTGCGGCATACCACGGAATTATCGTCTGAATAAGAAACATCGTGACAATAAAACCGACAAGTTTAGCGATAATCAAACCGATGATTCCGCCGATTGCCGAAAGCGTCGCCGATTCAAATAAAAATTGCTTTAGAATATCCGCCTGTCGTGCGCCCAGACTTTTTCTGATGCCGATTTCTTTTGTGCGTTCGGTCACGGCGACGAGCATAATATTCATAATGACAATCGCACCGACCAGCAGCGCAATTCCCGGAACGGCGATTATCACGATAAAAACAGGACCTAAAATGTTGTCTCGCAAACTCGCAATGGCATCCGGCGTTAAAACGCCGAAATTATCTTTCTCTCCGAAACCGAGTTTTCTTTTAACGCGCAGTAATGTCCGCGCTTCTTCGACGGCATCGTTAAAAAGTTGCGGTGAAACCGACGTTGCTTCAAAATATATGCCGCGACTTCGCGTCAGACCGCCGAAATTGTCACCGTAAGTTTTTATCGGAAGCCAGACGAACATATCGAGCGATTGTCCGAAAACCGTGCCTTTTGTTGTCTGCACACCGATTACGCGATACGGAATGCCGCGCATTACAAACTCTTCGCCGATTGCCGAACCTAACGGGAAAAGTTTTTCGGCGACTTCCGAACCTATAAAAGCGACGCGCATCGAATTATCGTTTTCCGCGCCCGTAAAAAAGCGACCTTCTGCGATGTCTATATTTTCGATCTCGCCGATTACGGGTTGGACACCTTCGATGGAAATGTCCTGCAATAATTCCGTGCCGCGTTTTAATTCGGCAGTATTCGGCAACGCTTTAACTCCGATTTTACTTATTAATTGAGCGCGTTCTTTGATAAATTCATATTCGTCGAATGTTAAATCTTTATTCCGTCTTTGCGCGGCGGCAATCGAATCGGTGTCCTTAAAGTCATCGAAACTGAATCTTCGGATCGTAAAGGAATTTGAACCGATGCCGGCGATTTTTTCGTCAATATATTGATTGAATCCCTGCAAAAGCGACAGCACGACCATAAATGCCGTTACGCCGATAATCATTCCGAGAAGCGTCAAAAACGAACGAAGTTTATGCGCCCAGATTGCCGAAAAAGCGAGTTTTAATGTTTCAGTCCAATTCATAAAGAATAATTCTTTTAAGAAAATGTTTGAAAATTTGAAAGATTGAAGTTTAATCCGAATTATCTGCTTTCAAGTAATAATTCAACAATCAAGTTAAAGACCGCAAAATCATTTGGAGATTTATTTTACAATACCGATTAGTCAATAAACCGCTCGAATACCGAATTAGTTTTCAAAACTTCACATATTCTATTGAATAATACGCAAGTTTAAATTGCAAAGTTTATTTATTTCAGACCGAAAGCCGAAACGGTAAATCGAAAAAATGTAAATGCGCGATTGCCGCGTTGATTGTTCGGCTCGAACTTATCAAAATAAAAGAACCGCTTTGTTCGATAAAGTAAACAAAGCGGTTCTTGAAACGGAAATTTTTAACTGATTTTCGGTTTGCGAAAATATTCGTCGTTATTAAATCATTGCTGTTCGTCCGATTCGATAACGCCGTCGCGGATCGTGATAATTCTTTTGGCGCGTTCGGCGACTTCGTGTTCGTGCGTGACGAGAATAATCGTGTTGCCTTCTTCCCAGAGTCTTTCAAATAAAGCCATAATTTCGATGCTCGTTTTCGAATCGAGTGCGCCGGTCGGTTCATCGGCTAACAAAATAGAAGGATGATTGACCAAAGCGCGGGCGATGGCGACGCGCTGCCGCTGACCGCCGGAAAGTTCGTTCGGGCGATGCGTTACGCGGTCGGCTAGTTCGACTGCGGCGAGCGAAGCCTGAGCTTTTTCGTGTCTTTCGGCTGAACCCATTCCGGCGTAAATCAACGGAAGTTCGACGTTATGTAAAGCCGTCGCCCGTGATAAAAGATTAAATGTCTGAAAAACAAAACCGATTTCCTTGTTGCGGATTCGCGCCAGTTCGTCGTCGGTCATATCGGAAACGAGGAAATTATTGATCCAATAATTTCCTTTCGTCGGCGAATCCAGACAGCCGATCAGATTCATCAAGGTTGATTTTCCCGAACCCGAAGGACCGATGATCGCTAAATATTCGCCGCGTTTGACATCGAAGGAAACGTCGCGCAGGGCGTGCAGATTTTCATTGCCCATAACATAAGTTTTCCAGATGTTTCGCATACAGATCAGGGAATTCGGATTTGCCGGCAATTGATAATCGTTTTCGCCGTTGGTTTGTATTTCTTCCATATTTTTACAGCTTAATTTTATAGAATGCTAACTCGTCGGCGTTTCGCCTTCTTTCTTGGTTTGTTTTTTAACGACTTCGCCTTCTTTCAATTTGTTCAAAATGCGGCTCGGTCCTGTAATTACCTGATCGCCTTCGTTCAGACCGCTGATGATCTGAATGTCGGATTCGCCAGTAATTCCGGTTTCAACCTCGACGAATTTGACCTTGTTGCCTTCCATAACGTAAACGCCTTTGATCGTTTTCGGCTTTTCATTTGCTGCTTCCGGCGCGTTTCCTTCAACTGCCGGAGTCGGCGAAGTATCCGGTCTTTTCTCGATGACGGCTTGAATCGGAATGGCAACGACGTTCTCGACGGTTTTCGTATTGATAACCGCAGTCGCGCTCATTCCGGGACGAAGACCCGATTTGATTTCATCCGGCAGATCGGTAAGTTCGATAACGACGCGAAGTTCCTTTGCTTCCTGCGTATTGATATTCGTCGAAAGTCCGCCGGAGGTTTGCGATTTACCGACCGCCAAAGGAGTTTTCTGCGAAACTCTGCCGACGAGTTCTTTAGTGCCGAAAGTATCAACTTTGACGACAACTTCCTGACCGACTTCCACTTTTTGAATCTCGGTTTCATCAACTTTTACTTCCAAGTTGATCGAAGACATATCGGCAATCGTTAAAAGCGGTGTCGAAGAAAGATTAGCAACGGCAAATGTTCCGACTTTTGACGGAATTTCGGCGATAATGCCGCTGATCGGCGCAAGTTGCAGAGTTTTATCGCGCTGGTCGCGTTGAGCGCGAAGCGAAGCCGCTTGCTGTTGAGCGCGGTCGGTGCTTGCCTGTGCGCTGTATGTCGCGGTTTCCACGCCGCGCCGTGCGTCTTTGATCGTTACTTCCTGCTGTTTGACCCGTGCGCGCGCTTCTCTGACTCTGGCTTCGGCTTCGTTAATTGCCAGTTTTTGCGATTGCAGACGCGCCTGCGAATTTCTGAGCGCAGCCTGTGCAGTTTCTACGCGATCTTTTCCTTGATCGTATTCCAGTTTTGAAATAACGCCGCTTTCGAGAAGTTCTGCGTTTCGTTTTAATTCACGATTAGCGGCATTTAATTCGACTTGTGAACGATCGACATCGGTTTGCGCCGCAACGACATTCTGCCGCGCCGACGCAACGGCTTGCAACGCCGTATCAACCGATGCTTCAGAAGCATTAAGACCTTGCTGTGACTGCGATAATTGATTTTGCGCCGCCGAGATTTGCGAACGCTGAACTTGAGTTTCGCTCAAAGCGGCTTGATATGCGGCAAGTTGGGCTTCGGTGCTTGATTGAAGCTGTGTCGGATCGAGTTTGACAAGTTGCTGACCTTGTTCTACGCGGTCGCCTTCCTTGACGAAAATCTCGACGATTCTGCCCTGAACTTCGCTCGTCAGGTTAATATACTGCACGGGACGAATTTCTCCCGGCGCAGTCACCGTTGATTTTAAGGTCGGGCGCGTTTTTACTTCGACAATCGTTACTTCCGCAACATCTTTGCGCGTAGCAAAAATACTGGCGACGATGATGATCGTCAATAAAACGACCGCAGTAATACCGATAATGATTTTTCCCTTTCGGCTGAGTGCCATCTCTTTTCTTTTCCTTATATTGGGTTTATTAGTTTCTAAAAATACGTTTATGCAAATGAATTTGCCTGTCGCGTCTGCCTTCTGTTACGACCGATTTCAAAAAAGAGTTTCAAAAAAATGGAGACAGCCGGATGTTTGTTCAAAAGAAAAATTTACTCTAAAATTTCTCTAAGATTTACGAACCGTAAATTAAAGGATAAAATAATCCGAATTGAGCTATTCATATTATAAAAACTAAATTAAGGTAAATAAAAAATGATAAAATGTCAGGTTTGCGGGTCGGAACAATCGGACAATTCGCAATTCTGCGATGAATGCGGAACGAAATTAGATCGTCAAACCGAAAACTCAGCCGTTCACACACAAATATCAGAGTCTCCTTTTTATCAATCGGCAAATGTTACATCGGTCGGCATTCCGGCAATTTTAGATGAGGAAATTGTCGAAGACGATTCATTATTAGCGGCTGATAAATCCGACAATAGAAATGTTCACGCCGGCTTGGTCATCGAACGCGGCAATTCCGTCGGCAAAGAATTTGTTCTGGTTTCAAATGAAAATTATATCGGTCGCTGGGATGCCGACAACGGCGTTTTCCCGGATGTTGATCTGGATGCTTTCGACAACGAGGCAAAGGTTTCACGCCGTCACGCAAGAATTATGTATCAGAACGGAGTTTATTCGGTCGAGGATTTAGGCTCGACCAACGGAACTTATGTTAATCGCGGAAGACGTTTGATTCCCGGCACGCCGCATCGTCTGAATGACGGCGATGAAATAATCGTCGGGAAAACTTTTCTGCGCTTTTATATAAATAAATAGATTTTTATTCTTTAACGACTCTTTAAAACGATGAATTATTGTTACGAATGCGGTTCGGAAATCGCCCAAATTGATACGTTTTGCCCTTTTTGCGGAATCGCGCTGAAACCGAATACTGCTGCGCCGGAAGATCAGGCAATCGAAAGTAAATCCGCCGAGCAGGAAAAAACCGTTCTTGTAAATCAGGCGGATTTACAAGAGATTTTGCCGCCGACGAATTCTGAGCCGGAAGCGTCTGTTGAAAATTCGTTCACTTCTGAAAATCAGCCGACGGAGACAACCTCGGAAAGTTATTCCGGTCAAAACAATGATGCTGAAAATCATTATAAAATTGAAAATGAACATAAAATTGAAAACGAACCGAACGCCGAAAGCGAAAACGAATTAAATACTCCGGAGTTAAAACCGTCAGAAGTTGTCGAAAGCCGTGAAGATTCTGCCGGACAAAAAGAAATCTCGGAATCTGTTTCCGTTTCAGATAAAATTGCGGATTCATCCGGCGATTTTTTAGAAATAGAGTCTAAAAGCCCGGAAATCGAAACTCCGCAGGTTGTCAATGAAATTACCGAACAACGAATAAAAGAGAAAGATTCAGAACCGATTTTATCCGCAGACGAAAACAATTTAATTTCCGAACCTTCCGAAACAGAATCTGAAAACCGACCTGAAGCGCAAAATTTCGCATTGCCGGCGAGCGAAGACGAATTCGTTCAGACCATTCCGTATGTCAATTATAATGATTTGGTCAATAAAAATTCGTCTTCCGAAAATTCCATAAATCAAAAAAAGGATGCGGCGAAACTTGATTCCGAATCTGAAAAAGTCATCGAAAAACCGGAAATTCCGATTGAAGAAACCGAACGCCGCGACACGACTTTCGATTCCGTTAAGATAATGGATGACGTGAAAAAAGAAACTGTGGCGGAAGACAGCGGCGTTTCTATAAATGAAAATATCGAACTGAATTCAGAAGACAAACCGAAAGTAATTGCGGCGGAAAATAAAGAAAAAGAGCGTTCTTACACGACACCGAATTTCGGTAAAGGCGACACCGCCGGAAGCAAATCTCCGAAATTGAAACCACTCGAAGAAGGAACGGTTTTAAATGGCAGATATGAAGTTGTCCGCAAAATCGGCGGCGGCGGAATGGGCGCGGTTTATCTGGCGACCGACAGAAATCTCGGCGGCATTCTTCGCGCCGTCAAAGAGATGATCCAATCCTACATCGAAGAAACTCAACAGGACAAAGCGATCAGCGACTTTAAGCGCGAATCAATGCTTTTGACCTCGCTCGATCATCCTTCGATTCCGACGATTTACGATTATTTTTACGACGATAAAGAAGGCAGATTTTATCTCGTAATGAAATATATTTCCGGCGGCGATCTGGCTTCGCGGCTGCGTGCCGCGCCGGAAGGACGGATTGACGAAGAAACCGTCGTTGATTGGGCGATGCAAATCGCCGATGTTCTGGATTATCTGCATAATCGTCAACCGCCGATTGTTTACCGCGATTTGAAACCGGCAAATATAATGGTGGACGGAAATACGGGACGCACGATGCTGATTGATTTCGGCATTGCGCGTTGGATTAATAAAGAAGAAAAAGGCGTAACGGCGGTCGGCACGATGGGTTACGCGCCGCCGGAACTTTTCAGCGGAAAGGTCGAACCGTCTTCGGATATTTACAGTCTCGGCTCGACGATGTTTCATCTTTTAACCGGCGCAGACCCGCAGAGCAATCCGCTTTTGATTTTCGATTTTCAGAAACATCCGCGCCCGCGCCAGATCAATCCGCAACTTTCCGATCAGATTGAAAAAATTCTTTTGAAAATGGTCGAATACAGTGCCGACAAGCGTTTCAAATCCGCCGCCGAAGTCCGGGACAAATTGAAACAGCATCTCGAAAGTTTAAAGAGCGGAAAGGCGACGTTCGGAATCGTCAAAGCTCCGAGTGCGGTTTCATTTTCCGAACAGACCGTTTTTTGCGGATTTTGCGGACAGAAAATCGTCGCAACCGATATGTTCTGCGCCTTTTGCGGCTCGAAACAGCCGCTCGCCCAACAAGGCGTTCATTCAAACGAATATCATCCGCCGCAGGCGACCGCCAAACTTTTCGTCGTCGGCACGAACGAACTCGAAGTTCCGACTTTCGTCATCGAAAAAGACGATAATCTCGTCGGCAGACGCGACCCGCTTTCGAATATTTTTCCCGAAGTCGATTTGTCGAAATTCGATCCGCAGACGAAAATTTCGCGCCGTCACGCACATATCTGGCGCGACGGAAATAATTTTTTGTTAGAGGATTTGGGCAGTTCTAACGGAACTCTGGTTTTGCGTGTCATCGGCGATGCGATTAAACTTAATCCGCATCAGCCGCATACTTTGGTCACCGGCGAGAAGATAAAAATCGGAGATACGACGCTTCATTTCGTCGTCGTCTAAAAATTATTTAGTATTTATGAAATCTAATTCTGAAAAGAATCCTTCTGCAACACGGGTTTTGAAAACCGAGCGAGTAATCGTTGATTTTGACGCGGAACGTCTGAAAGCTCCGTTTTTACTTCGCTGCGGCGCGTTTCTGATTGACTACATTTTATTTATCGGTATTCCCGTGATCGGACTTTTAATCGCCAGATTTTCCGGCGAAGACGGCGCGAAACTGCTTAACAGCGAGATTAACAGCACGGGTTGGCTGATCGCTCTGCTTGTCGGATTGACGAATTTCGTGATTTTCCCGATGTTCAGCGGACAAAGTATCGGAAAGATGCTGACCGGTTTGCGCGTAGTTAATATGCACGGCGATTATCCGTCTTTTTCAAAACTTCTGATTCGTCATTCGATAGGTTATTTTTTGACGTTATTAACCGGCGGACTCGGTTTTTTGCTGTCGGTTTTTAACATTAAAGGTCGCGCTCTTCACGATCTGCTTGCCGGAACAATCGTCATTTACGGGCAGCAAAAAGAAATTACCGAGATTGTTAAATAACTGAAGAGGTTCTTAAATTTAATAAAAATATGCCCCAATTAATTCTTAAAGTAGCCGAACAGGAAAAGGAAAAGTTTAATCTTTCGCGTTTGCGGACGACAATCGGGCGTTCCGCCAGAAGCGATATTTGTATTCCCGACGCTTTCGCTTCGCGGCTTCACGCCGAAGTGCGAAAAGAAGGCGATAGTTTTTGGTTGCAGGATTTGGGTTCGGCAAACGGCACACGCTATAACGGTTCGGTCGTTTCGATGCCGATTCCGCTGACTTCCGGCGGAAAAATTCAGATCGGCGAAACGGTTCTCGTTTTTGATGACGAAAGGCTGAACGAACGCCGCAACGCGACGCTGATCGCCGAAAATACGGAAGCCTTAGACCCTACGAAAACAATCGCTTTATCGCGCGATCAGATGCCGACATCGGAGATTCTCGAATCGCAGTTTTCTTCGCGCAACGAACTTTTGGCAATTATCAGCAAAGTCGGCGTAGCTCTGCTTTCGTCGAGCGGTTTAGACGACACTCTAAATCAGGTCGCTTCGCTCGTTTTTGAAACCGTTCCGGCGGAGCGTTGTATGATTATGCTCCGCGACGAGGCGGAAAGCGGCGGAATGAAAATTCTCGTCGCCAGAACGCGCGGAAAAGACGAGCCGGTCGAAGAAGTCAGAATCAGCCGAACGGTGATGGACGAAGTTTTAAAGAACGGTAAGTCCGTTTTGACTTCCGACGCGCAGCACGATCCGCGTTATGCGAGTCAGACGATGGCACTTCTCGGAATACGCTCGGTTTTAGCCGTTCCTCTGAGCGTTCACGAGCAGGAAGTTTTCGGCATCGTCTATGCCGATTCGCCGACTTATGAAGCGACATTCACCGAAGAACATTTGAATATTTTGACGACGCTCGCGTCGGTCGCTTCGATTCGCATCGAAAATGCGCGGCTTTTGGAGGAAAGATTCGAGCGCGAACGTATGGAACACGAACTCGAACTCGCCACCGAAATCCAGCAGAGTTTTCAGCCGTCGTCGCCGCCCGTCATCGAAGGCTACGAGTTTCAGGGAATCTCGTTTTCGTGTTATGAGATCGGCGGCGATTATTACGACTTTATCAAGCGTCACGACGGGAAAATGATGATCGCGCTCGGCGACGTTTCCGGCAAAGGAACTGCCGCCGCACTTTTGATGTCGAGCGTTCACGCCGCGATTCACGCGCAGGTTGCCGCCAAAAACTCTCTGCTCGAAACCGTTTTGGCAGTCAATCAATATCTGGCGGAAAATACGCCGTCAAATCGTTTCGTCACGCTTTTTATCGCCGAACTCGATCCTGAAACCGGAAAAATAGCGTATATCAACGCCGGACATAATCCGCCGCTCATCGGTCGCAACGACGGGCGCGTCGAACAACTCGGTTCGGGCGGTTTTCCGCTCGGAATTATTCCGTCCGCCGAATACGAACTCGGCGAAACTTATCTGAAAGGCGACGAAGCTCTCGTCATTTATTCGGACGGAGTTTCCGAAGCCTCCGATCTCGCCGGCGAAGAATTCGGAATGGAACGTCTGACCGAAGTGATTAAACAAAACCTGAACAAATCCGCTTCGGGATTGCGCGATAAAATCGAATCATCGCTTTCGACATTTATTCAGACCGCTCCGGCTGGCGACGATATTACGATGGTTATCGTTAAAAAGACACAGGAATCTGCTGTTGTTAAAACGAATTAAAAATTGTTGACCAATTCTCTGCAATGAATTAGAATTACGGATAGCGAAATTCTTCGCCTTCCGTAATTACCCGATGCCTCTTAACATAAAAAAACTTCCGTTAATAATTTATATTCTGATCGCACTGCTGTTGGTCGGAGTAGTTCCGCTGATCGTTACGGGTTGGTTTTTATCGAGTCGCAGCGGCATCGAACTGCGCGCCGCCGAAGGTCGTTATCAAACTCAACTCGTGCAGGACAAAGCGCGGCAAATCGAGCTTTTCGGGCAGCGTTACGGCGAACTCGTCCGCAATTTTGCCAAAGCACTCGAACTTTCAAACAATCTGAATATTCTGTCTTCGCCGCAGACGGAAGAAAAATTAGGAGAAACATTAAAGGAAAATTCCAATCTCATCGCGCTCTATATAAAACCGGTTGAGGAAGAATCGCTGACGGTTTTTCGCGTCGAGCAGATAAATCGTCAGGAAATAGAAACGGTTTCCAGAAAGTTAATAAGCGATCTGGGAACAAAAACCATAATTTTCGGCGAACCTGTAAGGATTCAATCGAGCGGAGAGATTGTGCTTCCAATCGCTTCGCCCGTGACGATTAATAATTCGATAGCGGCGAACGTCGTGGCGGTCGTATCGCTCAAAGAATTTTCGAGAATCATTCCCGAAAACCGTCCGATGAGCGAAGCGGAAATGTGGAAAGCCGGACTGCCGATTGTGTTTGTCGTGGACGAAAAAGGTAAAGCTGTTTTTCATCCCGATTCGCAGGTTGTCGCCGAACAAAAAGTTCTTTCCGATTTAAAAATCGTTCAGGAATGGCAGCAATCGAGCCGTCAGATACAATCCGCGCTTTTTCCTTTTACGGCGACCTACGGCGCAAACGATTATCAGATGATCGGCGCGTATTCGACCGCCAATTTTTCAAATGAACTCAAATTCGGTGTAATTGCGATGCAGGACGAAAGTCGCGCACTGGCTTCGGTTTCCGATATGCGCTCGAAAATCTGGCTGATAAGTCTCGTTCTGGCTTTATTTGCGCTTATTTTAGGTTTTGTTTTGGCGGGACGCTTTACATCGCCGATCAAAAAACTCGTTTCAGCGGCGCAAAAAATCGCGGCGGGCGATCTTTCGACCAGAATCACGACGGAAAGCATCAAGGAAATCGGAATTCTCGGCGATGCTTTTAACACGATGAGCGACAATCTCGAAGATTACATCGCCAAATTAGCCAAATCAGCCGAAGAAAACCGCGAACTTTTCGTCGGCACGGTCAAAGCACTCGCCGCCGCGATTGACGGCAAAGATCGTTACACGCGCGGACATTCGGAGAGAGTTTCGCGTGTTTCGGTCGCCATCGGTCAGCGTCTCGGAATGGATGAAAACGAGTTGGAAACATTGCGAATCAGCGCACTTCTGCACGATGTCGGAAAAATTGCGATTGACGATTCGATTTTGAAAAAGCCCGCCGCGCTCACGGATGAAGAGTTTACGATTATGAAAACTCACCCGCAGCAGGGCTACAAAATTATGAAAAATATTCCGGCGATGAAAGACTTTTTGCCGGGAATGTATATGCACCACGAAATGGTCAACGGACAAGGTTATCCGCAGGGTTTGAAAGGCGAAGATATTCCGCTGCAGGCGAAAATCGTTTCGGTCGCCGACACGTTCGACGCGATGACGATTGACCGACCGTATTCGAAAGGAATGACCTTGCAGGATTCGCTTGACCGGATTCGCAGTTTCGTCGGCACACGTTATGACGGCAGTGTCGTCGAAGCACTCGTCCAAGCCTGCGACGACGGGCAGATCGGCATCGGAACAGTCAAGTTAAATAAAAAATTCACTTCACCGCAAAACGATGACGATAAATCTCCCGAAAATCAAATAATCCCGCCTTCACAAATTACTCAAATTTCCAAAGCTGTTTGATTTTTATGGAAGAAATAAACGTCGAAACGGTTGAAAAACAGGCGAATGAAATTTGGCAGGCGGAAGTTTTAGGACAGATTTACGACACGAATTTTTCGGAGATGGCGCAGTGGATTTCCGAAGGCGCGTTAATGCCGACCGATAAAGTGCGGCGCGGGAAACTGCGCTGGCTCGAAGCCGGAAGAGTTCCGTCGCTCGTTCCTTTTTTCAACGCCAAAGAGCGCGGCGAAGAACTTCCGCAAATTCAGACGAATTATACGAACGCCGAAAATCACGCGCCGGAAAATACGCTTGAAAATAATAATTTTACGTCTGCCGTCGAACAGATTCCGCCAACTTCGAGTTTTACAAATTCTGCCGAAAACTTTCCAACTGACAATTTCGATCCGCATTCCGAAAGAAATCCTGAAAATATGTCGAGCGGATTTTGCGCTCTGCATTCCGAATCACCAGCCGTTTTTTATTGCGAAACCTGCGCCAACGAATTTTGCGCCGAATGTCCGAAAAGATACGGCGGCACTGTCAGAATCTGCCCGATGTGCGGCGCGTTGTGCCGACAGATCGGCGCAATTGACGCTAAAAAAGAAGGCGAAATAAAATATCGTCAGGCGGCGAGCGGAAATTTCGGTTTTGCGGAAATTGCCAAAGCCTTCGTTCACCCGTTTAAATTTAAAGTGAGCCTGATCTTCGGAACGCTGATGTTTATGCTTTTCACCGTCGGGCAAAGTGCGCTCGGTTTCGGCGGCGCATCAATGGGATTTTCCGCGCTTTTTTGTTTTATGCTCGCCAATATGCTGGCTTTCGGCATTATAGCGAACACGATTGAAAAGTTTTCGCAGGGAAAAACGGAAAAGAATTTTATGCCGGATTTTGAAGATTTCAATCTCTGGGACGATGTTCTTCAGCCGTTTTTTCTGACTGTCGGAATTTACATTTCTTCACTCGCGCCGTTTGTTCTGGTCATTGCGCTGGGAATTTTCGTTTTCGGAAATGCAGTTCAAAATGATAACGAAATCGGACAATCAAACAATTCGCCGTTGATTAGTAACGAGCAGAAGACACTGAATCAGGCGAACGAAATACAAAAAACGCTCGCCAACGTCAAAAAAGACGCGGCTGAAAAACGCGCGATCACGGAAAACGGTCTGGACGAAAATCAGTTGAACAACGTCTCGATAAATAACGCTTCGAGCGAAGAAAAAAGTTTTTCGGACATCAACAAAATGATCGCGGAAAACCAAAAAAACGAACTCGAATCGGTCGTCGGAAAAACGACAGAAACAGAACAAAATGAATACGCCGCGATATTTTCCCAAATAAAAAATCAGGGCGCGATCTTGATTTTGCTCGGTTTCGCCTCATTGCTCTGGGCGATTTTTTATTTTCCGGCGGCGTGTGCCGTTGCCGGTTACACGAAATCTCTTTCGGCGACGGTCAATCCGGTTTACGGCATCGAATTTATCAAAAATACGGGCGCGGATTACTTTAAAATTTTAAGCGTTTTCGTCGTGCTTTTATTCGCCGGAATATTTTTCAACGCGATTTTACAGGTAACGCTTTCGCCATTTGATCTTCCCGCGCTCGGAAATATTCCGGCGACGGCGATTGCCGGTTTATACACATTTTACGCGACGATAGTTTTTTCGTGTCTGCTCGGCTACGCCGCTTACAAAAATGCGGACAAACTCGGCATCTATCGCGGCTGAAATTTTTTTCTCCGAAAGCGCGACTGACATTTTTTTACCTACTCGTTTATAATCTGATATTTTGAGATTATAAAACTTGAGTAGGTATTTTTATTTATGGCATTTTGGCGAAGAAAAAAAGACGAAGATAAATTTTCAACCTCGATTCTCGGACTCGACAAAACAATCGAGGAATTGAAACAACGCGAAGAAGAAGCCGAGAAAATGGTCGGCGTACGTTTTTATAAAGCAATCGAAAAAACGCGCGATTCGATGAACAATAAACTCGACGCAGTTTTCGAGAGTAGAAAAAAAATTGACGAAACGTTTCTCGACGAACTCGAAGAAATGCTGATTTCGACCGACATCGGAGTTACAACGACGATGCAGATTTTGGAAGCGATTCGCAAAGGCGTTTTGCGTCAGGAAATCAACGATTTACCTGCGCTGAAACGCATTATGCGAAACGAACTTTTGACGATTTTAAAACACTCGACGGAAAAAGGTATCGCGTCCGAAACGGCGGTTGATGTTGCAATAAAACCGTATGTTTTAATGGTCGTCGGTGTCAACGGTGTCGGCAAAACGACGACTATCGGCAAGTTGGCACAGCGCATTAAAAACGAAGGCAACGGCGTTCTGATCTGCGCCGCCGACACATTTCGCGCCGCCGCCAGCGACCAACTCGAAATCTGGGCAGACCGCGCCGGAGTTCCGATTATTCAGCAAAAACAGGGAACCGATCCGGCGGCGGTTTTGTTTGACGCTCTGCAAGCCGCGAAAGCCAGAAACGCCGACGTGCTGATCGTTGACACGGCGGGCAGACTGCATAACAAATCGAATTTGATGGCGGAACTCGAAAAAATGAAACGCATCGCCGCCCGCGAAGTCCAAGACGCGCCGCACGAAACGCTTCTGGTAATTGATGCCGTTACCGGACAAAACGGCTTGGAACAGGCGCGTCAATTTATGAAAACCGCCGATGTCACCGGAATTGTTCTAACCAAACTCGACGGAACGGCAAAAGGCGGAATCGCCGTCGCCATCGCCAAAGAATTAAATCTCCCGATCCGCTACGTCGGCATCGGCGAACAAGTCAATGATCTAATGGTCTTCGACGCGGAAAGTTATGTCAACGGGCTTTTTAACTAGGAGGAAATGATAATGAGTCAGACAATTGAAGCAATTTATCAAAACGGAATGTTTAAGCCTTTGAATCCTGTTTTGGAGGAAATAGCCGAAGGCGAAACTGTTGAGATTACAATCAAGGAAAAACGGCTTTCCCCTGATGAAATGCTGAAACTTGCCGGTCAAGTTTATGAAGGATTATCGGCTGAGGACATCGAAGAAATCGAAAGAATCGCGCTTGATCGAACAAACTTTTTCGGAGATAGAAAATTATGAATTTCCCGTCAAAAGTTTTGCTTGACAGCGACACGCTTTCATTCTATATAAAGCATTTTCCGAAAGTCGTTGCCGTCGCGCAAAACTATTTGCGCCAACATCAGTTTTTTACTTTCTCGATCATCACACGCTTTGAAATCCTGCGCGGAATGAAAGCCAACGGCGCGACAACCGGAATAAAAACCTTCGATTATTTATGTAGTCAAAACGAAATTATCGGAATTGACGATAAAATAATAGTTCGCGCTGCCGACATTTACGCCGATTTATACAAACGCGGTTTGCTGTTTATGGATGCCGACATTTTGATCGCCGCAACCGCTTTGGAAAATAATCTGCCAATCGTGACGAATAACGAAAGTCATTTTAATCGAATCACGGGTTTGCAGATTTTGAATTGGAGTAAATAAAGTCAAGGTATTAATGGTTTTCTACGCTGCAAATATTAAGTATTAACTAATTCTATATAAAAAATTATGATTGAATTTAGACAAGGGAAAACTCAAAATATTTATTATTTATTTCAAGATGGGAAAAGTTTAGAAGGAATAATAATCGAGAAAAAACATTCAATTTATTATGGTAGAACCTCATTAGTTAATGTTATAACTGCCCTGAGTAGGAAAGCAGGGGAAGAACTACTTACACTTATAGACAAAGATCATAATTTTCCAGAATATGAAAGATTAGAAATTCGCTACTGGAAATTTACAGATGATATAAAATTTATCAGACTTGAGGAACTATCAACCAGAAATTATTTCACTTTTGAGGTCTTAGTTAAGGATTTAGATAATCAAGATAGTGAAGTTGAATTTTTAGGCTTTTTTATTGGGTTAAAGGGAAAGGATTTCGATGTTCATTCAACGCCATATTTCGATTCTTCAGATCATACCAGTTATAGAATTGATATAAACAAAAGAGATTTATCACTTTTAGAATGTGCGCTGGAATCAGAGAAGAAAATCAAAGAATTTTATGATACTGCCGTAAATAAATTTTTCAATGAAATTGAATTAAGTATTTTTACAATTTTCAACTTTCACGAAAATCTTAAGTCATCATGTGAACAGTATCTTTTATATTTCGCTCAATTTCTCCAAGATATAGGAATAAATGCAACTTCAAATTTGAAAGAAGAAGCGGGAAAAGTTCTTTTTTCAGTTACGCCGATTGATGACAAAGTGGCATTAGAGAAAATTCGTGAAGCACTTGCCGTTTATTTGAATTTGCCTGCCAGTCCGATTGTTTATGATGACAGTTTTGCGGCGATGCGTCTGCAACAGCAGGTTGAAAATCTTCAACATTCGCAAAGAATGGCGGTCAGGGAATTGCAGTTTAACGAAAAACTTTTAATCGCGCAATCCGACACGATACACGGAAAAAACATCACGATTTCGCAACAGCAATCCGTTATCGAACAGCAACAGAAAATTATCGAAAAAATTTCGAGCAAATCAATAATGATGGATTCGGTCGAGAATAAAGAGGAATTAGAGAAAATATATGATGGTCTGGAAGTCAGTTATAGCAAATGGTTATTTGAATTGACCGGCATTAAGGCAAATTTTGTAAAATTGATTTCGTCAGCCGTTAAAAACACTTTGGGAAAAGACGAAAAGAAATCAGAGTTAGGTTTGGATGAAGAAAAAGACATTTGAAAAATCTTAAATGTCGCGTAGCGATTAATTGAATTTAGCCGTGTAATTTATTGCACGGTCGGCGATTGTGACGCGCCGTGTCGCGTCAGCGACATTTGAAAAGCGGTGATTGTCTCAGTTGTCGCTGACGCGACAGGCATTTTATTAAAATTACGACCGTGCAATAAATTACACGGCTAAATTCATTAAGTCGCTATGCGACGAAGATAAACACGAATTATTAGTAATAAAATTATGAATCCGAATGAAATAATGAATTTAGCTAAAAATTTTTACGGAGGGTTATCCGAAGAAGATATTGCCGAAATCGAACGAATCGCGCTCGACCGTTCAAACTTTTTCGATCAAAACAGAATTCACGAATTATTGAAAGATGATGAAAATAATATTCACGGTGAAATAGATTTCGGGAAATCTGTCGGTAAGGAATGTTTATAATTTGAAATCCGAATACAGAGAATTTGATATTAAAATGACGCGTCGTGCCTTGGAACTCGCGGCTTTCGGTGTCGGGCAAGTCAGCCCGAGTCCGCTGGTCGGCTGTGTGATCGTTGACGCAGACGGCGAGATTGTCGGCGAAGGAACTTATATTTACGAAAATGTCACGCACGCCGAAGTTATCGCTTTAAATCAGGCGGGCGAGAAAGCAAAAGGCGGCACGGCGTATGTTTCGCTCGAGCCGCATTCTTATCAAGGTCGAACGAAACCCTGCACTGAATCCTTGCTAAATGCCGGAATCGTGCGCGTCGTCTGTCCGATTGAAGACCCGAATCCGCTCGTCTCGGGCAAAGGTTTTCAGGTTTTACGCGAAAACGGTGTCGAGGTCGTCTGCGGAATTTTGCGCGACGAAGCGATGCGTCTGAATGAAAAATTCTGCGTCTGGCATCAGAAAGCGCGTCCGTTCGTTCATCTGAAACTGGCGACGAGTCTGGACGGAAGAATCTCTTTGAAAAATTCGGTTTCGACGGCGATTTCGGGAAAAGAATCGGCGGAAAGAGTCCAAGCTTTGAGACACGAATACGACGCGATTCTGGTTGGCGGAAATACGGCGTTGATTGATGATCCGTCGCTGACCGACCGCAGCGGAAAACCGCGCCGGCGAAAACTCGTGCGCGTCGTTTTGGATAATCGTTTGCGTCTTCCGCTCGGTTCGACACTTGTCAAAACGGCGAATGAAACGCCGACTTTGGTTGTTTCAAATTCCAATGACGAAGATAAAATCGAGAAATTAAACGATTTCGGAGTTGATGTCGCAAAAGTAAATGCGCGAGACTTAAAAGCGGTTTTAGCGGAACTGAAAAAACGCGATTTGCAGAGCGTTTTCGTTGAAGGCGGAACGGAAATCGCTGGTGCATTTTGTGATGCGAAACTTATTGATAAGCTGACTTTTATCGTCGCGCCAATCGTCATCGGCGGACATTTCGCGCCGCCAGCCGTCGGCGGAAACGGCGCAAATTCGCTGGAAACTGCGATGCGTTTGAAGGATTTGGAAGTTATAAAACACGGCGACGATTACGAATTTACGGGTTATCCGTGCGAATAAAGTCTTTAAAAAATTCGGAATAGGTATAACCGACAAGTGATAGCTGAAAATTATCCGAGCATTAATCTGTTTGATGAAAATAAATAAAAATTCAAAACCGTTTGCCAAAAAATCCTTCGGTCAAAACTTTCTTATTGATCCGAATTACATCTCGAAAATCATTTCCGCGTTAAATCCTCAAAAAGGTGAAACAATAATAGAAATCGGTCCGGGACGCGGCGCGTTGACGGAAAAGATTTTGCAAAGCGGTGTAAATCTGACGGCAATCGAATTGGACAGAGATTTGATTCCTGTTTTGCAAAAACAGTTTTCAAATTGTGAAAATTTTCAACTGCTTTCAGACGACGCGCTGAAAATCGATTATTCGAAATTTACGACTGAAAATTCAAAAATGAAACTCGCCGCAAACTTGCCTTATAACATTTCGACGGCGATTTTACAGCATTTGATGCAATACAATCAGGAATTTGAATTTTTGATTCTGATGCTGCAAAAAGAAGTCGTCGAACGAATTACAGCCGAAACCGGAAATAAAGAACGCGGGTTTTTAACCGTTTTGGTCGAAGCGTATTTTGACACACGGAAACTTTTCGATGTGCCGCCTGATGCGTTTTTTCCCGCGCCGAAGATTTGGAGTTCGATTGTTTATTTGAAACCGAAAAACCGGAACGAAAGTTTGCTGAAAACCGGCAAATTATTCAGAGATTTGCTGAGTTTCGGTTTTGCACAAAAGCGGAAAACGATTTATAACAATTTGAAAAATGCCGATAAACTTCTCTGTAAAAAAGACCTCAGCGAAATGCTTTTGGAAAACGAAATTGATCCGAAACGCCGTGCGGAAACGCTTTCAATTGACGAATGGCTTCGTTTGACCGAATCTCTCGTGCGCTAAGTTTGTCAAAGAAAAATCCGTAGAAAAATCCGCACGAAATTCATAACCCGAAAAACAAAAAGATCGTTTCGATATTTCGATTTTGATTCCGATTCCTGTAAATTGCAGTGCAGATATATGTTTGAAAGAAACTCCGTGTTCTCTGTGTTAGAAATGTTATTAAACACAGAGGACACGGAGTTTTAAAAGAGATTGTCGAATCTATTTTAAATTTTCAATTTTGAGTTTTTGCGGAAAAATCAATGATGCGATAACCGAAATCAAAATCGTTCCCAAAATAAACAGAAGCGAATACGAAATCGGAAAATGTCCATCGTAAAGCGGATTAAGCCAGACCATTTTCAAACCGACAAACACCAAAACAATCGCCAGACCGTATTTTAAAAGATGAAATTTATCAATCACGCCCGCGAGCATAAAATACATCGAACGAAGTCCGAGAATCGCAAAAATATTAGATGTGAAAACGATCAAAGGTTCTTTCGTCACGGCAAAAATCGCCGGAACGCTGTCAACCGCGAAAATTACGTCCGTCGCTTCGAGAAACAAAAGCGCGATAAAAAGCGGCGTAGCGTGTCTAATTCCATCTTTGATGACAAAAAAACTTTTGCCGTCAATCTCGTGCGTCACGGGCATAAATTTTTTGAAAATTCTAATCAAAAAATTCTTTTCCGGCTCGATCTCTTCGCTCGACGAGAAAAACATTTTGATTCCCGTAATAATCAAAAATGCGCCGAAAATATAAATCACCCAATGAAACTGCATCAAAGCCGAGCCGAGCGCGATAAAAATTGCGCGGAAAACGAGTGCGCCCAAAATGCCGTAAAACAAAACGCGGTGTTTATATTTCGCCGGAATTCCGAAATAACTGAAAACCAGAACGAAGATGAAAATGTTGTCAATCGAAAGCGAATATTCGAGAACGTAGCCGGTCAAAAATTCGAGCGCGGCTTGCGTTCCGGTTTCCGCGCCGAATTTGGCGGAAGCGTATTGATAAAAAAGAAAATTAAAAGTCAAAGCCAGTGCAACCCATATAATGCTCCAAATCGTTGCTTCCTTAAACGAAACAACGTGCGCTTTGCGGTTAAAAACGCCGAGATCGAGCGCGAGCATTATAAAAACAAAAATTAAAAACGCGCCGTAAAACCACCAGTAATCGGCAAAAGGGAATAACTGCATAATAAAATTTCCTCCAAAAAATCGCTAAATTGATTTCGCCGCAAAAGAAAAAACCTTCTGCCGGCAATCATAAAAAATTGCTTAACAGAAGGTCTCGATACTTGCGCCGACGAACCGGAATTTCCAACGGGAAAAACGTATTGACGATTTCGTCAGACCGAAATGGGTTATCTACTCCCCTTCAGAATTGTTGTTTGTAAATTAACAGACCGAAAACCAAAATGCAAATTTTAAATAAGTGTCCTAATATCGTGTTGCTGTTTATTTTTAATTTATTTTACCGCCGAGACGCAGAGAAAAAGACGCAAAGAATCGCCGGGTAAAAGAACAATTCTCGGCGTTTCTCTGCGAAAACTCCGTGTCTCGGCGGTAAAATAAAAGTGTAATGTTTTCAGCAACACGATATTAGGACATACCGATTTTAATAAACAGTAACAATTATTTTTCGGTATTATGTTAAGATTACTATTTTAATAGGAACAAGGAAACCAATAAATTTGTGAGCAAATTAGAAATTATACCTCTGGGCGGCATCGGCGAATTCGGGATGAATTGTATGGGAATTCGCTCCGGCGGCGAGATGATTATCGTTGACGCGGGAATGGGCTTTCCCGAGGAAACGCCGTTCGGCATTGATATTTCGATTCCGAATTTTTCGTTTCTCGACGAATACAAAGACGAATTGACCGCGCTGATCTTGACGCACGGACACGAAGATCACATCGGCGCATTACCGTTTTTATTGAAAAAATTCAATCTTCCGGTTTACCTGTCAAATTTTACGCACGGGCTTGCCGAACGCAAACTCGACGAACATAAAATGCTCGACGACGTTCTGCTGCACCGCGTCAAACCGAACGATGTAACGGAACTCGGAAATTTTACGATTCAATATATTCACGCGTCGCATTCGCTTGTTGATTGTTTTTCGCTGGCGATCAAAACGCCGCAGGGAACTCTGATTCACACGGGCGATTATAAAATTGACGAAACGCCCGTCATCGGCAAAGGTTACGATCTCGAAACTCTGAAAAAAATCGGCGACGAAGGCGTTTTGGCTTTGCTTTCCGATTCGACAAACGCCACCGTCGCGGGCAGAACGCCGTCGGAACGCGACGTGATTCCGGCGTTTGAAGAAATTTTTGAAAATGCGACGGGCAGAATTTTCGTTTCGACATTTTCATCTTCGATGCACCGTTTACAGATCGTTTTCGATGTCGCGCACAAATACGGGAAAAAAGTCTGCGTTCTCGGACGTTCGATGATGAAAAATGTCGAGATTGCCGAAAGTCTCGGACTTTTGAAAATGCCGCACGGAACTGTCATCGGTCTCGGCGAATCACGCGCCGTTCGGGAAGACGAAATGGTTTATCTCGTCACAGGTTCACAGGGCGAACCGCGTGCGGTTTTGTGGAATCTGGCGACCGGAACGTGGAAGGGAATGCAGATCGAAAAGGGCGATACGGTTGTTTTATCGGCGCGAATTATTCCCGGAAACGATAAAAAGATCAGTCGCCTGATCGGACATCTTTATAAACGCGGCGCGAATATTATCGAGGAAAAACGCCGTCTGATTCACGTTTCGGGACACGCTTCGCAGGAAGATATTCGGATAATGACCGAAACCGTTCGACCGCAATATGTCGTGCCGATTCACGGCGAATATCGAATGCTTTTCCGTCACAAAGAATTTATCAAAAATCATATCGAAGGTTATAACGACCGAAATATTATTCTGATCGAAAATGGTGACGTTTTAGAATTTGACGATTTCGGTGCGCGAATCTCCGAAAGTAAGCAACTCGGCAGAACATTTATTGACGAAGAATCTCTGCACGAAGTCGAATCGGACACATTGCGCGAACGCAAAAAAATGGCTTACGGCGGTGCGATTTCGCTCGTTGTAACGATTGACAAAAAAACAAAAGAACTCGCCGAACAGCCGCAGATTACGTTTCAAGGCGTTGCCGGCATTGATCCGACCAACGGAATTTCGCTGAACGCGCGGCAAATGATAACCGATGCCGTCGCCGCGATGAGCAAACAGGAAATCGGCGACAAGAACATCTTCGGCGAAAATCTGCGGATTCATCTGAAAAGATTTCTGCAAAACCAAACCGGCACGAAACCCGTGATCGTCACGACGATAGTTGAGATTTGATTTTTTGAATGTAGTTAAAGTCGAACGGCGGCGTTGACGTGGGGCGAAACCGCCGACACGCAACTCCGAGTTAAACATACAACATCGAAAACAAAGTCGCTGTTTCGCCCTCACGTCCATTGATTCAAAGAATCAAACCACTGCCTCTGGCAGTGGATTTCGGCTATCCGACAGGCAGTGAGGGCGACCAAAAAATATAAAATGTATCTCCCTAAGAAGGTGTCAACTTTTAAGGAGATACAAATTATGAGCAAGAGATTCAGACGACTCTCGCATACCATTTACGAGTGTAAATATCATTTGATATTTTGTCCAAAGTATCGAAGGCGGATATTGAAAGATGAAATCCGAGAATATGCGAGGCGAGAAATAGAAAACCTATTGAGGCAGAAAGAAGGGATTGAAATAATCGAGATGAATGTGCAAAGCGATCATGTGCATCTGGTGGTGTGGATACCGCCGAAGTATTCAATCTCGGAAGTAATGGGATATTTGAAGGGGAAACTGGCGATTCGGATTTTCCAACGATATGAAAAGCTGGGCAAGCAGTTTTGGGGCAGACATTTATGGGGACGCGGATACTGTGTTAGCACGGTCGGGATAGACGAGACGCGCATCCGCGAGTATGTCAAGTGGCAAGAGAAAAAAGAGAAGGAAATCGAGAAGTTGCAGGGCAACTTATTCGGTGAGGATGAAGGCTAGCCAGTGACGGCGCACCTTCTAGGGCAAATAAAATAAAGCCACCGCCTCTGGCGGTGGTAATTTTACTTGTTGGGCGTATGGTCATTCACAAAAGCCTTTTGGTCGAATAACTTCGTTTACATACTGCAACGGATTATCGGGAACAAACATTCTTCGCTTTTGCGATTCTTCTATTCCGCCAGCAGCTTCACTGCCTTTAGCAACTAACCAATCAAACGCTTCATAAAGATTGTTGCCGATTCTGTATGATAAATCGTCCTCGTGTGGCAAAGCGAAAAGCTCGGTTGGATTTGACGGATGAAAGATAACCACATCGCCAACATCAGTGTCGCAAATTCTTATGCACTCGATAGCCTTTTGTTTCGGAAGCGAACCTTCACTTTCTTCCCAAAACCAATACTCGTCTAAGAATTCCTGATGATCTTTGTAGCCTGACAATATTTCCGACGGCATTTCAACTCGGATTGCTGTATTATGACCGTAATACTCGCCTTTCCCAAAAGTTGTTACAAATTCTTTGTAACCTTCGGGAAAAGTTAGGTTAAGTTTAGCTTCGACAACTTCAACTTCTTCAGACGTAGCAAGCGTCAGTTTAAGTTCTGGTTTCCAGCCTTTTTCAACGTAAGGGTCAACTATTGTTACATTCTCAAATGCCATTTGCTTTTTATCTCAAGCGACACGAATACGCCCAACTTTGTATTGAACCGACTCGCGATTTTCTTACACCGAACTTTTTATACGATAGTTAATTATTAAAAGTCAATAAAGATTTGATTTTTCAGCATTTTTATTTTATCGTTGCCTTCAAAATCCTATTCCGTGTAAATTTTTACACCAACTCAGAAAATTTATGCCTAAATTACTCGACCGCGTTCGGGCATTGATGCGGATGCGGCATTATAGTTATGAGACTGAAAAGCGATACATTTATTGGATTCGTCATTATATCGGTTTTCATAATATTAGAAATCCATCCGAGATGGGCGCGGCGGAAGTCGAGGCTTTTCTATCATATCTCGCAGTTGAAAAGCGCGTTTCGGCTTCGACGCAGAATCAGGCACTCGCCGCTTTATTATTTCTTTACCGCGATGTCTTAGGCGTGTATTTTCCGTGGCTGGAAAAATTTGTTCCCGCTAAAAAATCCAATCACGTTCCCGTCGTATTGACGAAAAATGAAGTAAGGCAAATCATCAGCGAGTTGAGCGGCACAAATTGGCTAATTGCCAATCTGCTTTACGGTTCGAGCTTACGATTAATCGAAGCGTTGCGATTGCGCGTTAAGGATTTGGATTTCGGCTTCAAACAAATCATCGTGCGCGACGGCAAAGGCGCAAAAGACCGCTACACCGTTTTGCCGAATGCGCTGATCGAACCGCTTCAGACGCAATTGCGGACTGCACGAAAACTTCACGAATCAGATTTGCGAAACGGTTTAGGGAGTGTCGAAATGCCGTTTGCGCTTTCAAGAAAATATCCCAATGCGGAAAAAGAATGGGCGTGGCAATACGTTTTTCCGTCGAGAGTTTTGAGCGTTAATCCGCGCACCGATAAAAAAGGCAGACATCACGTTTCGGCGGCGAGTTTGCAAAAACCGTTCAAAATCGCGCTGACAAAAAGCCGGATTCCGAAAAACGCCAGCCCGCACACTTTGCGTCATAGTTTTGCCACACACCTTTTATAGGACGGTTACGATATTCGCACGATTCAGGATTTGTTGGGACACAAGGGAATTTCGACGACGATGATCTACACGCACGTTTTGCAAAATAACCGGCTCGGCGTGAGAAGTCCGGCTGACGGCTAATTTATGAATAAAAAAGTGTTTGAATTATTAGGGCGGACAAAAATTGAAATTGCTCCCGAAACTTACGCTTTGATTTCGTTACAACCTGACAAATTTCAAAAACTTCTCGAAAATTCAGAATTTTCGCCGCGAATGACTGCGCCGTTTATGATTTTTAAGGATAAGTTTGAAATCACGCTTTTACTCGATGAAATTGATTACGCGAAAATCAGAAACGAAATAGATAACGCCAAAGTTGAAAACGGTTTCAGACTTTTAACTTTCGACATCGAACTCGATTTTAATGTCTTCGGTTTTCTGGCTGAAATTACGCGAATTTTAGCCGAAGCCGAAATTCCGATTGTCGCGCTGTCGGCTTTTTCGCGCGATCATATTTTGGTGAAACAGGAAAATCTGGCGAAAGCGTTAAAAGTTTTGGGCGAATATGTCGAAGAACTTTGCTAGATTGAAAATCGAATTGTCGGAAAAATGTGCCAAGTTTGCGTTTATAAGTTAAAATAAACGCACTTGGCATTTTTGTTATGAATTTCTGGAAGGACAAAGTTGTGTTTTTAACCGGCGCGTCGAGCGGAATCGGCGAAGCGTTGGCGTTGGAAATGGCGAAACGCGGCGCGATTCTCGGACTGCTCGCGCGGCGCGAAAGTCTTTTGCGCGATCTGTCGGCGAAATGTGAAAGATTGGGAACGGCGGCGCGTGAATTTCCGTGTGATATTACCGACGAATACAGCGTTCGGGATGCCGCAAACAGTTTGCACAAAGAGTTCGGAAAAATTGATATGTTAATCGCCAATGCCGGAATCGGCGGCGGCGCGAAACACGCTAAAGATTTGAAACCGCAGGATTTTCGCCGCGTGATTGACACGAATCTGGTCGGCGCGGTCAACGCGGTTTCGGCGGTTTTGCCGCAGATGATCGAACGTGGCGACGGGCAAATCGTTGCAGTTTCGAGTCTCGCCGGTTTTCGCGGACTTCCGAAATCGGCGGCGTATTCGGCGAGCAAAGCCGGAATGACGGCGTATTTCGAAAGCGTTCGCTTAGATGTTCGTAAATCCGGCGTAAATGTCACGATCATTCAGCCGGGATTTATCAAAACCCCGCTGACATCGGGCAGAAAAAACAAAATGCCGTTTTTGATGGAACTCGAAGATTCGATTCCGCTTTTCTTAAAAGCCATCGAAAAAAAGAAAAAATTCGCCGCTTTTCCGTGGCAGCTTGCGACATTCGTCCGCGCGGGACGAATTTTCCCCGCGTGGCTTTATGACAAAATCGCGGGCGGCGCGAAATATCGTGAGTAGTTGTAAATAACGAACGGTTAGTGTTAAATTGCAGTTTCGTCTTTATGTTTATTCCGCTGACGACCAAACCGTTTGCAATTTCATAACTTATGGATATTATACAGGCAATTATTCTCGGCATTGTCCAGGGATTGACCGAATTTATACCGATTTCTTCGACCGCGCATCTCGTTTTCGCCAGCCGCTGGACGGGAATTTACAACGGCAATGCCGAACAGATCACGGCGACAATGGCTGTCATCCAACTCGGAACTCTGGCGGCGGCGATTATTTATTTCGCTTCCGATATTTTAAATATTTCAATCGGTTTTATACGCGATCATTGGAATCTGGTTTTTAATAAACGCCGGATGCGTTTTTCCGGCACGAACGGTTTGCGACCGCTCTGGATGTCGGAAGAAACGTGGCTCGGCTGGCTGATAATTATCGGCTCGATTCCCATCGGCGTAATCGGACTTTTATTCAAACATACAATCGAAGGCACTTTTACGAAAAATCTCTGGATAATTGCGACGATGATGATCGTCGTCGCGCTCGGTTTGGCATTAGCGGAACTTGTCGGAAGTCAGCGTAAAGACTTGAAACATTTCGGTTTGCTCGATTCGTTGGTTGTCGGTTTTTCTCAGGTTTTAGCTTTGATTCCGGGCGCGTCGCGTTCGGGTTCGACGATTATGGGCGGACTTTTCGCCGGACAAAAACGCGAATCCGCCGCCAAGTTTTCGTTTCTGCTGATGATTCCCGCGATTACGGCGAGCGGTCTTCTTGAATTAAAAGAAGCCGTTAAAATTCTCTCGAAAGACGATTTTATTTCTCTCGGCATCGGCACGGTTGTCGCCGGAATCGTCGGTTATCTTTCGATCTGGTTTCTGCTTTCATATCTCAAAAAAAATTCGACCGCCATCTTCATTATTTACCGCATCGTCGTCGGTGCTATAATTCTTCTATTATTATGGCGCGGCATTTTAAGTCCGCAAATTTAAATCAGTTGATATGTTCAAGTTCAAATTTAAAGAATTCTTGAACTTTCAAACTCAAATCTTGAATCTGTTATGCAGAAGCGTTGGACAATTAAAAAACACGACCGAACCGAAGTTGCGAAACTTGCAAATTCGCTCGAGGTTTCCCAATTAATTGCCGCACTTTTGATCTCGCGCGGATTTGAAACGCCGGAAAAAGCCGCAAAGTTTCTTAATCCTTCTTACGATGATCTGCACGATCCGTATTTGTTAAAAGGAATGAAAACGGCGGTTGCGCGTGTTCTGAAAGCGGTTGAAAACAACGAAAAAATTTTAATCTGGGGCGATTACGACGTTGACGGCACGACCGGAACAGTCGTTTTGCGAAAAGCTCTGGAAATTCTCGGCGCGAAAACGGGTTTTCACGTTCCGAATCGTTTTACCGAAGGTTACGGCATCAACATCGAATTTCTCGAAAAAGCCAAAAACAAAGGTTATTCGCTGGTAATTTCGGTTGATACCGGAACGCGCTCGTTTGAGCCGCTCGCGTGGGCGAAGGAAAACGATCTCGATGTCATCGTCACCGATCATCATCTGTCGGACGAAGTGCGCGGCGTTCCCGAATGTGTGGCGATGATAAATCCGAATCAAGCTGGCTGCCAATATCCCGACAAAAATCTTGCCGGAGTCGGTGTCGCCTTTAAATTGGTTCACGCACTTTTGCGCGAAAAAGGCAAGGAAAATATCGTCAACGGTTTTCTAAAAGTCGTCGCCATCGGCACGATTGCCGATATTATGAATCTGACGGGCGAAAATCGTGCGATTGTGAAAATCGGTTTGCAGGATTTACCGAAAGCTCAAAATTACGGTTTGAAAGCCTTGATGGAAGTCGCCGACTGTCGCTCGGAAATGACGAGTTATATGATCGGTTTCCGCATCGCGCCGCGCATTAATGCCGCCGGACGAATGGAAGTTGCGCGTCACGTCGTCGAACTTTTTGAAGCCGAAACTTTTGAAAAAGCGCGCGAACTCGCCGAACTTCTCGACAGCCGCAACCGCGAACGGCAAACCGTTCAGCGCGAAATAACCGAATTGGCTCTGCTCGAATACGTCGCCAACGGCGGAAGCGAAAAACAATCGCACGTTGCCGTCGTTGCCGGAGAAAACTGGCATCGCGGCGTAATCGGTTTGGCGGCTTCAAAAATTACTGAAAAGATCAATCGCCCGTCGGTCGTCATTTCGCTCGAAGACGGCATCGGACACGGTTCGGCGCGGTCAATCGGAAATTATCATTTATTAAACGGTCTCGAATCGTGCGGCGGTTTGATGGAACAATTCGGCGGACACGCGGCGGCGGCGGGAATGAAGATCAAAGCCGAAAATATTGACGAATTGCGCCAAAAACTCAATGAACACGCCAAACTGAATCTGTCCGAAGAAGATATGATTCCCGAAATAAAGGTTGATGCGGTCGTTTCTTCAGGTTCGCTTAATTTACATTTACTCGACGAACTGAAAATGCTCGAACCGTTCGGCGCGGGAAATCCGAAACCGAGATTCGTGACGAAAGATTTGATCTTGATTGACGAACCTTTCGTGATGAAGGAAAAACATCTGAAATTAAAATTGAAAGATGAAAATCAGAAACGATTTGAAGCCGTCTGGTGGGACGGCGTTGAAAAATCAAAAGGGCAAACTCTGAAACCGGAAACGCGCATCGAACTTGCCTATACAGCCGAAGCAAATACTTGGCAGGGAAACACGCGCCTGCAGCTTGTCGTCGAAGATTTGAAAACTGATAATTGATTACGAGGTAAAAAAAAATGGATTTAGTTGTTAAATGGCACGAACTGATGGAAAATCCTTTTTTTCGGGATGTCCCGTATAAAGTCGAATTAAATAAATTCGGAACGATTTTGATGAGTCCGGCTTCCAACAAGCACGGATATTTTCAGTTTGAAGTCGGAAGCCAAATCAAAGAATGCCGAAAAAGCGGCAGAATAATAATGGAATGTTCGATTTTAACGAGCGAAGGTGTCAGAGTTGCTGATGTCGCCTGGGTTTCGGATGAATTTATCGAAGAATTCGGTGACGTTACGCCGTTTCCGAAAGCACCGGAAATTTGCGTCGAGGTAAAATCGCCTGCCAATTCGCAAGCCGAAATGGATGAAAAAATTCGCTTGTATCTCGAAAAAGGCGCGCAGGAAGTTTGGATCGTTGATTTAAAAGGAAAAACTAATTTTTATTCTCATACCGGAAAAATAAAAAAATCGAAACTCGTCGGAAAATTTAGTCTTTAATGCCGGAAGAAAAAAGCAAACAATTAAAGAAGTTACAGACTCGCGCCAATCTGCCGAAATATTTTCGTTTCGCGGCGGTTTTCGGTTTGATTGCGACTGTCATCGTCATCGCCATCGCGTTTATTTTTTCAAACCGCACGGAATTTCGGATGAAAAGTTTGCCGGCGAATCTGTCGGAAAACGTCGTCGCCGAAGTAAAACGATTTGAACGCCGCGAAACCGACGAACAGGGAAATTTAAAGTATTTTATTCGTGCGGATAAAGCGCAGACATTTTCCGACAATCATCAGGAAATGGAGAATATTTATCTTCAGGTTTATGACGAAACCGGAAAAAATTCGGATGTCATAACGGCGCAGAAAGGAATTTACATTCCGCAGGAAAACAAAAACTTCGACGCGTTTTTTGCCGGAAACGTCAATATCGAAACGCGCAATAATCTCAAAGTAAAAACCGAACAACTTTCATATAAAAAAGAAACCGAGATTGCCAGTGCCGAAGAATATATCGAATTTGAACGCGAAAATGTTTCGGGAAATTCCGTCGGCGCGATTGTTCACGTCAAAGATAAAAGAATCGAACTTTTAAAAGATGTCGAGATCAATTCATTCGATTTAAATCGAAACGGCGATGCGGCGAAAAGCGATATTAAAAGCGCGAAAATGACGGCAAACTACGCTTCATTCGATCAAAACGCCGGAAAAATCGAGCTGAAAGATAACGTAAATATTGACGTGATTCCAAACGGCGAAAACAAACAACTTTCACAGCCGACCGAAATCGAATCGAACGATGCGACGGCGTTTTTTACCGGAAAAGAGATCAAGCAGATCGATCTGACGGGAAATGTTCGCGTATCGCAAAAACCGACCGGAAACAATCCAAAATACACGAATACGAAGGCAAATCGCGCGAAAGTAAAAATCGAAAAGGAACTCAAAACTCTCGAACTTTTTGAAAATGTCGAGATCGAAACGACTGCGAATAATGCGAAACCGACGAAAATCAACACGCAATACGCGCTTTATCAAAAAGACGCGGATCGTTTTGAACTGAAAAACGGCGTACAGATTTTGACTGCCGGAAGTGAAAATCAAACCGCGAATATCAAAGCTGACAATGCCGTTTACGAACAGACGAACGGTAAAATTTTTCTTAACGGAAACGCCGAGATCACGCAGGGAAACGATTACATCAAAGGCGACAATTTAAACGCCGATTTGTTTCCGAATAAACAAATAAAATACGCCGTCGCGGTTGGAAACGCATATTTAAAACAAGCGGCAAACGACCGCACGACGGAGATTTCCGCCGATAAATTAGACGCACTGTTCGGCGAAAATCAGAAAATAAACAAAGCCGACGCGCTCGGCGCAGGCAATGTCAACATCATTCCGGCAAACGCCGCCGAATTTTCAAAACTGACGCTTTCCGCGCCGAATGCGATCAGGCTTGATTTTCAAAACGACGGTTTGCTCCGCCAAATGCAGACCGAAGGACGCACGACGATTAATCTGAATGCGCCGAACAGCAATGCTGACGCGGCAAACAAACGCTTGACGGCTGATTCGGTAAAAACGATTTTGCAATCGGACGGAAAAAGTTTGCAGCGCGCCGAAGCCGACGGCAACGCCGAACTTTTCGTCGAACCGCTTCGCGCATCAGCGGAAAATTATAAAACGACGATTAACGCGCCGCGTTTTATATGCGACTTTTATCGAACCGGAAACAACGCGAAAAACTGCACTGCCGCGACGAAAACAAAAACCGTTCGCGTGCCGACCGTTGCGGCAAATAATCGAGGAAATCAGACGCTTTTAGCCGATTCGCTGAACGCCGTTTTCGCTCAAAAGTCGAGCGACATCGAAACTCTGACGGCGGACGGAAATGCGAAATTTTCCGAACTCGACCGCAACGCTATTTCCAATCAGATAATTTACACGGCAAACGACGGCGCGGTAAAATTGCGCGGCGGCGAACCGACGATCTGGGATTCGCGGGCGCGGGCAAAGGCGAATCAGGTTGATTGGGACACGCGAAATAATAAATCTGTTTTGTCCGGTGCGGTCAGCACGACTTATTACAACCAGAAATCAACCGGCGGCGCGACACCTTTTACGGCGACAAATTCGCCGGTTTATCTAACGGCGGAAAATGCCGAATTTAATCACGCGGCGGAATCGGCGGTTTACACCGGAAACGCGAGAGTTTGGCAGGATAACAATTATGTTCGCGCCGATAAACTTTTTCTCGAACAAAAACAGGGCAAACTTTACGGCGAAGGAAACGTCCAGAGTTCGGTTTACGATGTAAAACGAAAAGAAAACGGAAAAGAAGAAAATGTTCCGGTTTCGGCGGCGGCAAATAAAATTTTATATACGCAGGAAAATCGCGTTTTGCGTTACGAAGGTGCGGTTGACATTCGGCAGGGAAACGACCGGATGACTTCGGAAATTGCGACGATTTCGATGGACGCGAAAAACGAAATTGAAAAAACACTGCTGGAAAATAATGTCGTTTTAACACAGCCGAAACGCAAAGCGGTCGGCAATTGGGCGCAATATACCGCGTCTAGTGAAGAATTTATTCTGCGCGGAAATCCGGCGCGAATTGACGACTCGGAACAAGGTTCGTCAGCCGGAGCGCAGGTAACGGTTTATATGAAAGAAAATCGCGTTGTCGGCGAAAGCAAATCGGCGCAGACAAACACGGGCAGAATCCGCTCGGTTTATAAAATTAAAAAGAACGAATAGAATAGTTTCAGATGTTCGGATTTTTCGGTCGAAAAAATAATTCAAATGGAAACGGCAATTATGAAAATGTAATTGCCGATTCGCTTTCTGCATTTCATTTGCAAAAAACTTACGCCTCGCGGCGCGTCGTTGACGATGTAAATTTGTATGTCAAACAAGGTGAAGTCGTCGGACTTCTCGGCGCGAACGGCGCGGGAAAAACGACTTCGTTTTATATGATGGTCGGACTCGAAAGAACCGAAGCCGGCAAGATTTTTTTGAATAATCAAGAAGTTACTTCGCTGCCGATGTATCTTCGTGCGCGTCTCGGTTTGGGTTATTTGCCGCAGGAAGCCTCGATCTTTCGCAAAATGTCGGCGGAACAAAACATTCTCGCCGTGTTGGAAACGATGAAGATGAAACGCGGCGAAAGATTTGAAAGATTAGAGGAATTATTGGAAGAATTCGGCATCACGCACGTTCGCAAAACTCGCGGCGATGCGCTTTCCGGCGGCGAACGGCGGCGCGTCGAAATCGCGCGTTGTCTGGCGAGCGAACCTCAGTTTATTTTGCTCGACGAACCTTTTGCGGGCATTGATCCGATTGCGATTGACGACATCCGCGAAATTATTTTGTATCTCAAAAATCAGGGAATCGGCATTTTGATTACCGATCACAACGTCCGCGAAACGCTCGGCATCTGCGACCGCGCCTATATTATGGCGGAAGGAAAAATTCTCAAAGCCGGAATGCCGGACGAATTGGTCGAAGATGCCGAAGTGCGACGGCTTTATCTCGGAGAAAGATTTAGTTTATAGGCACAGCGATTGCACATTAAACCTCGAAATAAGTTATAATGTTAATCAATTCAGCGATTTTCGCTTTTTGACTTCAAGCAATTTCCAAACTAAAATTTCAGATAGAATATGTCATCTTTAAGACTTACGACACAATTAAGACAGCAGATGGTTCTAACGCCGCAACTCAGGCAAAGAATCGAAATGCTGCAGATGACGACGCTCGAACTCGCCGAACTGATCTCACAGGAAATGGTTTCAAATCCGATCCTCGAAGAAGTTACTTCGAGCGACGAATTAAACGAGATCGCCGAACGTATTTTAGATCAGAACGCCAACGGACAGGAAGATTTTGACGCTCGAAAAGTTGACGGCGAAAACGATCCGCGAAGCGAAAACAATTCGGATTCTTTCGACCAATACGAAGATTATTCGCCCGATTCGCCAACCGAAAACGGTCAAAAAGAAGAATCTGACGGCGATTCCGACTTTGACGGTGACGATTTTCCCGAAGAAAAATCCGATGCTTTCGACGAGATAGATTACGGTAAAGAATTTCAGGATTATCTCGATCCGGGATATAAAACTCAGGAATTCGAACATAAAGAAGATGCGCCGAGTTTCGAGCAATTTTTGTCGAAATCCGAAAATTTGACCGAGCATCTCGAATGGCAGATTAATCTGCATTCGATGAGCGATGAACTTGAAGAAGCGGCAATCGGAGTTGTCGGAAATCTCGACAGCGACGGTCGTTTGAACGCAACTAACGAGGAAATTGCCGAATTATGCGGCGTTTCGGAAGAAAAAGTGGAACGCGCCCGTCAAATCGTGATGAAACTCGAACCCGTCGGCTGCGGTGCGCGAAACGTCAAAGAATGTCTGCTCGCGCAACTCGAAGCCAACGGCGAAGGTAAAAGTTTGGCTTACGAACTCGTCCGCGATCATCTCGAAGATTTACAGCCGCACAGACTTCAGCATTTATCGAAACATACGGGAATCGAACTTCGTGTTTTAAATGAAGAAATCAATAAAGTTCGCATTTTAGACCCGTATCCGGGCAGACGATATTCTTCGGAAGAGCCGATCTATGTTTCGCCGGAAGTTTATATCGAAAAAATCGAAGACGAATATGTAATTTATTTTACCGACGACGGAAGTCCGCGTCTGCGAATCAGCCAGACTTATCAGCAGATGCTCGGACAGGAAAAAACTACTAAAGAAGAAAAAGATTTTATTAAAGATAAAGTTCGTTCGGCGGTTGATCTTTTGCGAAATATCGAACACCGCAAACAGACGATCTATCGCGTTGTCGAATGTATCGTGCAGAAACAGCGCGATTTCCTCGATCACGGCGTTCAGCACATCAAACCGATGATGCTCAAAGATGTTGCCGAAGACATCGGAATGCACCTTTCGACGATTTCGCGCGTCGTCAACAGAAAATACGCGCACACGCCGCAGGGCGTGATCGAACTTCGCAGATTTTTCTCCGAAGGAATGATGAACGAAGACGGCGAAGAAGTTTCGACGCGCATTTTGAAATTGCGAATCAAAAAAATGGTCGAAGACGAGGACACCAAAAAACCTCTGACCGACGATAAAATCGCCAAAATACTGATTAAAGAAGGCGTAAAACTTTCGCGCCGGACGGTCGCCAAATACCGCGACCAGATGCAGATTCCCGGTTCGCGCGAAAGAAAAACCGTTATTTGAATCATTGAAAATTTTGTAAATGTTTCTGGATTTATATTTGAAAAAAATGTTCGGAATAATTGATAAGTGACAGCTGAAAAGCGATAAGAAATTACTTTTTAATATTGACCTGTTCCGAAATATACAAACTGAAAATCAAGTCTGCATTAAATCTGAATAATTACAAAATTTCTTAAAAAAATTGTTTTATCGAAATTTGTATAAAACCGAAAATAAATTGAGTTATGAAATTTGAATATACTGGAAGACACATCGAAGTAACTCCGGCACTGCGTTCCCACGTCGAAGAGCATTTCGGACGTTTGGATCATCTTTTTGACGGAAATAATTCTACGGCGCACGTCATTATCGAAGTCGAACGCGGTCGTCACCGCTCGGAAATTATCGTCAAATGGCGCAAGGAAGTTTTGACGGCGGCAACGACGCTTGACGATATGTATCAATCGCTGTCGAAATCAATTGATAAAATCGAGAAACAGGCAAATCGTCTGCGTAAAAAAGTCATTGATAAATCGCATAAAGCCAAAAAAGTCAGCGAAGTAGCCGTTGACGATCAAGCCGTCGAACCGTCGCCGAATAAGCCGCGTATTATCAATTCACGCCGTTATGCGATAAAACCGATGAGATCGGACGAAGCCGCTTTGGCTTTGGACGCTCAGGAAGATCAGTTTCTCGTTTTCAGAAACGCGAAAAACGAGAAAATTTCGATTATTTACAAACGGAAAGACGGGAATTACGGTCTGATCGAACCTTAGATCGAATCTTATAAATGCAATCAAATCATAAAAACGAAAATTCTTTTATTTCTATCGAAGAATTCGTTTCGTCCGCGCCGGAAGAATTAAATTTAACTGTTATTACCGGCGCGGGCGGCATCAATAAAAGAATAATTTCGTCTCCCAGAATCCAAAAACTCGGTTTGGCGCTTGCCGGATTTACGCATTATATTCATCAAGGTCGCGTCCAACTCGTCGGTCAGAGCGAGATTTCCTATCTCAGACAACTCTCTACAGAAAAAAAAAAAGATGCGATAAATAATCTTTCGCTCGAAAAAATCAGTTGCCTTTTGATTACTAAAAATCTCGACGCGCCGCCGGAATTAATAGAGATCGCCGACAAAATAAATCTTCCGGTCATAAAAACGACCAGCATCAGTTCGACGGCAATCGGCACGATTTCAGGTTTTTTGCAGGAAAAACTCGCTCCTTCGACATCTCTGCACAGCGTTTTGCTCGGAATGTATGGACTCGGTATTTTACTGCTCGGCAAATCGGGCATCGGTAAATCCGAATGCGCTCTCGATTTGATAACGCGCGGACATCGCCTGATTTCCGATGACACGGTAATCGTTAAAAAGATCGGAAAAAAACTCGAAGGTTTCGCGCCGGAACTGACCGCCGGACATATCGAGATTCGCGGTCTCGGAATAATAAGTATTCGTGATCTGTTCGGCGTTTCATCGGTCGAACCGAACCGAAAAATAGATTTGTGCGTCGAACTTAGAAAATGGTCTGATGTCGAAGAAATCGAGCGTTTGGGTTTGGAAACGCGAACGGAAGAAATTTTGGAAATCAAAATCCCGAAATTCGTTTTGCCAGTCAGTTCGGGCAGAAATATTTCGACTTTAGTAGAAACTGCCGTCCGAATGTATCTCTTAAAATCCGCCGGTTTCGATGCCGCGCAAAAACTGATCGAAAAACATTCGGCAATTGTCGGCGGTCAACCAAATTAAACTATGCCAAAAAAAAAGGAGCAGAAAAACTTAACGGTTCCGCATTTTGTAATTGTTACCGGTTTGAGCGGTTCGGGAATGAGTTCGGCGACGAATGCTTTCGAGGATTTAGGATATTTCTGCGTTGATAATCTGCCCGTTACGATGCTCTCGACCTTTGCCAGACTTTTACAGCCGAACGAAGAAGAAGTCGTGGCGATTGAGAAAGCGGCACTCGTTATCAATATCCGCGAACGGCATTTTTTATCGGAGTTTTCGAGCGAACTGAAGAAATTAAGCAAAAGAAAGATCGAGCCGTTCGTGATTTTTTTTGAAACCTCCGACGCGGTTTTGCAGCGCAGATTTTCCGAAACGCGGCGACCTCATCCGGCGGATCGCGGCGAAGGTTTGCTCGAAGCGATCCGCGAAGAAAAACAGGCGATGCAAAACGTGCGCGACACGGCGGATTTGATAATTGATACGACCGCGCACACGGTTCACACTCTGCGGCGGTATCTCGTGCAAAGATTCGGGCAGACGGAAATCGGCGTGCCGCTCAATGTCCAATTCATCAGTTTCGGTCATAAATACGGTGTTCCGCACGCCGTTGATTTGTTGTTCGATGTGCGCCATTTACCGAATCCGTATTTCGAGAAAAATTTAAAACATCTGCCCGGAACTGACAAAAAGGTAATTGATTTTTTGGAAAAACAAGCGGAAGTCGGCGAAACCGTCCGGCGATTTTCCGATCTTTTGAAATATCTTCTGCCGCTTTATAAAAAAGAAGGAAAGTCGTATCTGACAATCGGAATCGGCTGCACGGGCGGTCGCCATCGTTCGGTAATGGTGGCGAATAAATTATTTGAAGATATGAAAAACGAAGGTTACGAAACGACGATTTCGCATCGGGACGTTCAAAAATAATTATGAGTGAAATGAAAAAAATCGGCGGCGTGATAGTTTCGCACGGTCGCGTAGCAAACGAGCTTTTGACGGCGGCGGAAACGGTCGTCGGTCATCTGTCGCATATTTCGGCGGTTTCTATCGGCTGGCACGATGATGTCGAGGTTGCCAAAGGAGAAATTGCGCGCTCGATCAAAAAAGTTTCCGGTGGCAAAGGCGTTTTGCTTTTGACCGATATGTTCGGCGGTACTCCGACAAATATTTCGGCGATGTTCATCAAGGAAAACGAGGTCGAAGTCATTACCGGCGTAAATCTTCCGATGGTCGTTAAACTCGCTTCACAAAACAAGGAAATGACTTTGCACGAAATGGCGGAAGAAGTCGAATCGCAAGGCAAACAGGCGATCTATCGTGCCGGACAACTTCTCGCGCCGCACAAATAAACGAATGCTCGAAACAGAAATCAAAGTCATTAATCCGCTCGGACTTCACGCCCGCGCCGCCGCACAACTGGTTCGTCTGGCAGGAAAATTTTCCAGCACCGTAATTATCAAAAGAGCGGATAATAATCTGGTCGCCGATGCCAAATCTATTTTAAGCCTTCTGACTTTAGCGGCGGCGAAAAAAACGAGATTGATTTTGCAAGTCGAAGGTGAAGACGAACCGGAAGCCTTTGAAGAAATAAAAACACTTTTTGCAAACGGCTTCTGGGAATTGTAAATTTTATTTATGAATTATACAGAAAGAGACTTTCCCGGAAAAGATAAAAAAATCGGAATCATCGGCGTTCCGCTCGGTTACGCGGCTGGCGAAACCGGCAGCGAACTCGGCGCGACGGCGATTCGTCTGGCAAAACTTCACGGACTTCCATTGAGCGAACATATCGAAAATCTCGGCTATAAAGTCAAAGATTACGGCGATGTCGAAATCGCCAAACCGGATTATATCGCCGCCGAAAATGAAAATCCGAAATACTTAAAAGAATATCTGGCTTCGTGCAAAAATATGTCCGAAGCTGTCAAAAACATTTTAGCGAGCGGCGAAATTCCCGTTATTATCGGCGGCGATCATTCGATTGCGGCTGGAACGCTTGCGGGAATTTCTTCTCATTTTCGTTCGGAAGAAAAAGAAATCGGCTTAATCTGGTTTGACGCGCACGCCGATATGAATACTTCGGAAACTTCGCCGTCGGGAAATATTCACGGAATGCCTCTTTCGGCGACGCTCGGTTTCGGTAATGATGAAATGGTCAATCTCGAAGGTTTTTCGCCGAAAATCAATCCGAAATTTTGCGCTCACATCGGCGCACGGGATTTGGACGCGGGCGAAAAAAAAATCATCCGCGATCTCGGAATGCGCGAGCAATTTTTTACGATGAGTGATATTGACCGCAAAGGAATCGCCAAATGCGTCGAAGAAGCCGTCGCAATCGCTTCGCAAGCCGCCGGCGGTTATGCCGTAACTTTTGATGTTGACGTGATTGATCCGCGATTTGCTCCCGGTTCGGGAACGCTCGTGCGCGGCGGAATGACTTACCGCGAATCGCATTTCGCGCTCGAATTAATTGCCGAAAAGGGCGGAATGCGTTCGTTTGAAATTGTCGAAGTCAATCCGATGCTTGACGAAAAAAATATTACGGTCAAACTCGCCGGAGAACTTATTTTATCCGCGTTAGGTAAAACTATTATTTAAATAAATTCGACTTATCAGATGATTGAATTATCTGTTGTTTGGAAAAGCGAAAACAAAAAATCGGTTGATTTTTCGCGCCTTTTTGCGTCTTTCGCGGGCAAATCTTCTTAAAATATGAAAACAAAAATTGGTGTGATTTTTGGCGGACGTTCCGGCGAACACGAAATTTCGATTCGTTCGGCGAAAACCGTAATCGAAAAACTCGACAAGGAAAAATACGACGTGCTGCCGATTGCCATTTCAAATGCCGGAAAATGGCTTTCTCCGGCGGCATCTTTGAAAATGTTACCCGAATCGGCGCAGAATGTTTTGCACGAAACGAACGTGAATTTTTCGGAAGACGAAATCGCTCTTTTAGGCGACACGAGATACAAAGGTCTGACGAAAATATCGAACGAAAATGATGAAAATTCGGATGAAAAAAATTTTCCGCTCGATGTAGTTTTCCCCGTGATGCACGGCACATACGGCGAAGACGGCACGATTCAGGGACTTCTCGAAATGGCTGGAATTCCGTATATCGGCTGCGGCGTTCTCGCCTCGTCGTGCGGAATGGACAAAGTCGTGATGAAAACTCTTTTCCGCGATGCCGATCTGCCGATTTGTAAATACGTCTGGTTTTTGCGGAGCGAATGGGAAAATGACAATGAAGCCGTTTTAACTCACACGGAAGCGAAACTCGGTTTCCCGTGTTTCGTCAAACCGGCAAATCTCGGTTCATCGGTCGGCGTTTCAAAAGCCGATGACCGAGAATCTTTGAGAAAAGCCGTCGAACTCGCCGCCGGATATGACCGTAAGATCGTTATCGAAGAATGTCTCGATATGCGCGAAATCGAATGCGCGGTGATCGGCAACGACACACCGCAGGCGAGTTTTCCGGGCGAATATATTATCAACGCGGACGATAAAAAATTTCTCGATTACACGGAAAAGTATTCGGGAACGGGAAACAACGAGTTTATCGTTCCGGCTTTAATCAGCGAAGAACTTTCCAAAAAAATTCAGGAAATGTCGGTTCGCGCTTTTAAAGCAGTTGACGGCGCGGGTTTTGCGCGGGTTGATTTTTTTCTGCGAAACGATACGGGCGCGTTGCTCGTCAATGAAATCAACACGATTCCGGGACTGACCGACGCTTCGGGTTTTCCGAAAATGTGGGCTGGTTCGGGAAAAGATTTTTCCGACATTTTAGACCGATTGGTCGAATACGCCTTGGAAAGATATAATGATAAGGCGAAAAATAAAACAACAATATAAAACACGAGGAGTAAAAAAATATGTCAGTAGCAAAAAATATCGAACTTACATCAACATCAACGGAAAGTTTTGAAGACGCGATCAACAGCGGAATTCAACGTGCATCGAAAACGATTAAAAATGTTCGCGGCGCGTGGATCAAGGAACAGAAGATAAAAATCAACGACGGAAAAGTCAGCGAATATCAGGTTGATATGATCGTGACGTTCGTTTTGGACGGCGGCGAAGAAGTTGACGAATAGAAATTAATTTTATAAAAAGCCAAAGAGAAATTTATTTTCCTTTTGCCGCATTATAACCTTCTCGCGTTCTGATATTGAGATTAGGACGCGAGATTTTTACTTCGACGGAATGCCATTTTCCATCTTTTTTTGTGTTTTCCGGTTCGTATCCGAAAGTGTATTGATTGCCTAATTCCTCGACGATATTTTTAAAGGCGTTTCTCAGTTCGATGCCGCCGGGCGTAGCAACAAATTTTCCGCCTGTTTTTTCCGAGAAATTTTTCAGAACACCTTGATTTTGCATTCTGTCTCTGCCGTTTCCAACGACTGCGGACATATCAACCGTGTAAATCGTCGCATTTGCTTTTAGAGCGGCTTTCAGGGCTTTACCGTTCGAGCGTTCGCTCTTGGTGTCCGCGCCGTCGGAAAGTATGATAATCGCGCGTCGTTTTTCGGGACGTTTTTCCAGTTCGAGTGCGGCTTGATAAATCGCGTCATTTAAAACCGTCATTCCGTCCGCCTTTAGATCGAAAGCCTTTTCGGTGATGTCTCTCGAATTTGAAAAACCTTGAACGAGCGAAACTTTCGAATCGAAATTGTAAATCGCCGCCTTGTCATCCGAGCGCAAACCGTCGAGAAAATTGATCGCCGCCGAACGCGCCAACGAAACTCTCTGTTCCATACTGCCCGACGTATCCATCAAAATTACGGCGGCAAACGGCGATTCCTGCGCTTCAAAAAAGTCTAAAGTTTGCTCTTGTCCGTCTTCAAAAACTTTAAATTCGTTTTTTTTCAAGCCGCGTAAAGTTTTGCCGTTTTTATCGGTAACGAGCGCGTTTAAAACGACGAGCGAAGATTCGACGCTGATTTCGTCGTCGTCATTTTGCGCTAATAAGTGAGTTGTAAATAATTGAAGAAAAAGCGTGACAAGCAAAAATAAGAAAAAAATACGACGCGAAAATTTACACGGATAACTCATTTATTTTTTCCAAAATTTGATATAACGAACGATGTCCAAAAGTGAATTGGAACTTTGAATAGCAACGACGGAAATGCTGTAACGCGAAGTTTTTTTCAATTCGCCGAATAAATTTTCCGCCGATTCTTTGAGCGTCGAAACCGCGTTTTTTATCGAAGAAGGTTTTTTTACTTTATCTTCATTTTCATCATCGCCGCCTAATTCTTTACGGATTTTTTTTAATAACTTTTCGATTTTGTCGAGTTTCTCGATGTCGCCGGAAGTCAGTTTATTATTTTTCGTAAAAGAAAATTCGACTTCTTCGGATAATTTTACGGCTTGCTCGCCGTTTTCGAGCAGTTCGTCATAATCTTTTTTCAAACGCTCGATTTCCTGTTTTTTCAAAGATTCACGAATATTAGTCGGCAGAGGTTCTTCCGGTCGTGATCCGCTGAAAGGATTAGATGCGTCGGCTTGAGCTGAAATCGAAACCGCCGTTAATCCGAACGTGAGAATTAAAAATAAAAATGTGTAAAAAAACTTGCTCATCAACTTTAATTACGGATTTTTCGTAACAATCGGCTCGGGCGTAACGCCGGTTATCGCTTCGACGAGTTTGGCTAAAAATTCGTCTTCCGCCGTGCCGTTGCTCGGCAGCGAAGACCATTCCGAAAAAAGACCGTTTTCCTGTCTGCCTTCGACTTTCGCCAGAGCCGAAACATTATTTTGAATGCCGTCAATTGACTGAACTTCAATCGTCAGGGTAAAACGTCCGCGCGTCCAGACCGAATCAACGCCGGGAAGTTCGGCATAGCGATTTAGTTGACTGCGCGAAGTAACCGAACCTTTGACGAAAACGAACGGCTGCGTGATGATTATTCCTTCATTCAGACGCGAAGCCGAATCGTCAATCAAAATTTGCTTTTCCTTTAAAACATCGAGAATCGTTTTAACCAGATAATCGCGCCGCGCGTTTAATTTATACGGATTCGACAGTCTTTCGCGCGTTTTCGTTTTTCCGCTTCCCCAATCGAAAGAGCGGTTGACATCGTTACCTTTGTTCGTTTTATTGCTGTCTTCGCGGATTTGTTTCGTTTGCGGATCAATGCCTTTCTGGGCAAATACGGAAACCGAAAACGCGAGCAGCAAAATTGTAAATAGAATTTTTTTCATAAACTTTCCAAATAAAATATAACGTAAATTTTATCTGATTGAAAGGTTTGATGTGCATAGAAATTTTGAAGTTGTATCGCGTGACGGCATCTAGCGTCGGTTTTGTTTTTCCCACAGCAGCAGATGTTTGAGAAAGGCGTGATGAGCGGCAAAACGCGCAATGCAGAATCCGGCGAGACCGTCGAGAAATCCGGCTTTCAAGATATATGTCTGTAAAAACGCCGTTATTCCGGCGGCTGCGATTTTTAGCGGCGACGTTTTTCTGCCGCGCCCGAACATCTGTTCGGCGGCGAGCGGCGCGTATCTTTCGCCGATCATTTTGTGATGATGCGCCGCGTTTTCGACGCTGTAATGCAGAATGTCGCCGGAAAGTTTTTCGATATTGCCGTTAATTTCGACCGATTCGTGAATGACGACATCTTTCCATTTTCCCTGACGGCGATTAAAAAAACGAATCTGCCAATCGGGATACCAACCGCCGTGACGAATCGGGCGATTCATATAAAACGAAAGACGCGGAATTTTATAACCGTTGGCGGGCGCGGCGTGATTTTTCAGTTTCAAAATTTCATCGCGTAATTTTTCGGAAACGATTTCGTCCGCATCGAGGCTGAAAATCCATTCGTGCGCCGCGTTGTCAACGGCAAATTGTTTTTGTTTTGAAAAACCGAGCCACTTTTGCGTGATGATTCTCGCGCCGGATTCTTTTGCGATTTCTCTCGTCCGGTCTGCGCTTTCCGAATCAACGAGCAAAATTTCATCTGCCCATTTGACCGAATTAATCGCGTCGGCGATCTTGTCTTGTTCATTAAAAGCGATGATGACGGCGGAAATTTTCACGAAACGATTGTCGCAAACTTATTTAAAAACATAAAGAGTCGGCGCGGCGACTCTTTAATAAAAAATTTGGTAATGCTTAAAAAGTGATGCTCGAAAAATAACTTTCCGAGTAAGTGAAAAGTGAAAAACAAAAGGTAAAAAGTTAAATCTGTCATTTTTACCTTTTGCTTTTTTATTGATCGTTCATCGGCGAATCAACTTCGACACCGTTAGCGCGAAATGTCGTTGAAGTCGCACGCTGCAAGTCAGCCAGAGATTTATTGTAGTCGGTTTCGGCGCGAATCTCCGAGTTTCGCGCATTGGTCAGTGCGTTTTCACGCTGGAAAAGCAAAAACGTCGTCGAGCGTCCGGCATCGAAAAGTTTTCGTTCGCCTTCGAGTTGAATCTCGGCATTTTCCCGCGCACGTCGCGCCGTCAAAACTCTTTCACGCGCTGTTTCGACGGCTTGCACGGCGTTGCGAACTTCGGCAACGACGGTTTGTTCCTGCGAACGGGTTTGCGCCTGAATTTGTTCTTCGATTACACGCGCTCCGGCAAGATTCGCTTCGGCGGTTCTGTTTTTTAAGGGAAACTGAATCGTTACGCCGACCGAATAATTAGGCGCGTCGCCGCGAAAAATATTCACCAACGACTGTGTGTAACCGCCGACCAGATAACTCGGCGTTCCGGCAACAGTGACAATCGGATTATCAATCTGGGTTAGATTGTGAATTCCCAGAAGAGTGTTGACGCGCTGGCGCAGAATATCGGAATTTCCGCTAAATTGCGGAATATTTATCGCGTCGGTCGAATTGCCGCTGCCGGATTGCGAAAGTCCGTCGAGCGAAAAATTCGATACGAGATCAATTCGCGGTTTGGTTTGATTTTTATAATAATCAATGTCAATTCCGTTAATTTCCCTCTGCAATCGAAGTCTTCTCAATTCGGGACGATTATCTACCGCATCTTTCATTGCATTTTCGAGATTTATCGAATCGGTGTTAAAAACAGGGCTGTCGGTCGGAACTAATGACGAACTCCATTCGGCGGCGGTCGCGTCTCTTAATATTAAAGTTTTCAGAATGTTTTCCGTTACCGAAACCTGCTGTGTGGCGAGCAGAACGTCGCCTTCACGATTGGCGAGTTCGGTTGCAACTTCGGCGCGGGCAAGCGGCGCGGCGGCTCCGGCTTCGATCTGCGCTTCGATGCGGCGCAGATTTTCCTTTGACAAATTCAGATTTGCCGTGCGGTTTTGCTGGTCACGCAGAGAAAAAACCAAATCCCAGTAAGCACGCTGAACCTGCGAAATAATGTCAATCGTCTGGCGGCGAAATTCCGCATCGGACTGTTGCAATATCTTTTTCTGCACTTTTATCAAGCGGCGCGTATTATCAATTCTGAAATTTCTGAAAAGCGGCTGAGTATATTGAAAACCGGCTCTCGACGAATAGATCGCGCTCGTCGAAGCTCCGGCGAGATCGCTGCCCGAACTCAGTTGCGCCTGGGCGAAACGATTTTCCGTCCGGCTGTTGTTAAAGAAAGCCTGCACGTTGCCGCCGCCCGGACGAATCAATTGCGTCACATTTGAATTGACGACAAAATCATTGGTCGCCGCCGAACCGGTCGTCGAATTTCGCGTAAAAGTCGGCGTGAAATTGAAAACCGGATCGTAAGTTCCCAAAAGCGAACGAAGCTGTGTTTCCTGATAGCGAACGTCGGTTCGGGAAATTTCGATGGCGTTATTATTTTCGAGCGCTTTTCTGATCGCATCGTTGAGCGTCAGCGGAATTGACTGCGCCGTCTGAACGCCGACGCGCTTTAAAGCGTTGGTTAGCGAAGCGTTTTGCGGATTTGTCGAAACTGTAAGTTGTTCTGTTTTAGTTGCGGCTGTTTCGTTGGATTTTATATTTTCTTCGACCGAAATCTCCTCTTTTTCGGTCGCGTTTTTGGCGATTTGCGTTTCCTGCGCCGAAATACTTCGACTTCCGGTTAAAATCAAACCAGCCGAAAAAATAGAGAATACAAAAAGAAACCGTAAATTTTTCATTATAAATGACTCCGAGTTTTTAATTCTGAATTATTTGGAACTTGGCAAACTCAACCGTTTACTACGACAAAATTTTTTTTATAGTTTCATATTTTTGGATTTTGTCGTGCCGAATTTTACAAAAAACCGGGAAATTTCAATCCTTTGAGTTTTGGGCGAAATTAAGTTATCTTCAATCTTTTAATACAAATTGATTTTGGAGGAAAGTTTTAAAAATGGCAATCAAAGTTGGTATAAACGGTTTCGGACGCATCGGTCGAAACGTGATGCGAACCGCGCTCGGCGATGCGGATATTGATTTCGTCGCGGTCAACGATCTGACCGACACGAAAACGCTGGCGCATCTTTTGAAATACGATTCGGTGATGGGAAATCTCGATCACGACATTTCCGCCGACGGCGATACGATCAAGGTCGAAGGCGAAAGTTTTAAGGTTTTCAGCGAGAAAGACCCCGAAAAAATTGATTGGGAATCGGTCGGCGCGGAGATCGTCATCGAATCAACCGGACGTTTTACAAAAGCCGAAGACGCGGGCAAACACTTGCGCGGAACGGTCAAAAAAGTCATCATTTCCGCACCGGCAAAAGGCGAAGACGTGACCATCGTTTTAGGTGTCAACGAAGAAGTTTACGACGCTTCAAAACATAATATTATTTCCAACGCTTCCTGCACGACAAATTGCCTCGCGCCGGTTGCGAAGGTAATTCACGACAAATTCGGCATCAAAAACGCGCTGATGAACACGATTCACAGTTATACGAACGACCAGAATCTTTTGGATTTGCCGCACAAAGACTTGCGCCGTGCGCGTGCCGCCGCGCTTTCGATGATTCCGACTTCGACCGGCGCGGCAAAAGCCGTCGCGCTCGTGATTCCCGATTTGAAAGGCAAATTCGACGGCATTTCCGTCCGCGTTCCGACTCCGAACGTGTCGCTCGTAGATGTCGTGATGAATCTCGAAAAAGAAACGACGACCGAAGAAGTAAATCAGGTTTTGAAAGATGCGGCGGAAAACGAATTAAAAGGAATTCTCGCATTTAGCGAAGAACCGCTCGTCTCGATTGATTTTCGCGGCAACCCGAATTCGTCAATCGTTGACGCGGAAAACACGAAAGTCATCGGCGGAACGTGCGTCAAAATTCTTTCGTGGTATGACAACGAATGGGGTTATTCGTGCCGCGTTCGTGATTTGATAAAATTTATCGCCGACAAAGGATTATAATTTGTGCGCGAAGACCGGCGTAAACGAGTTTAATAAACTAATAACTGCCGGTCTTTTTTTTGCTTTCCACTAAAATTATTTGAGCCAAATAAAAAGTATTCTATTTCCGAATATGAAATATGAAGATAATTAAAATAGTTTTTTTTACAATTATAGTGAGTTTTCTTATTAGCGGCTGCGCCACGAAAGAAAACCAAAACAATAAAACAGTAACTAATGCGTCGGCGGCGAATGAAAACTCGCAATCTTCTGCCGCAAACTCCGCGCTGCCGGATATTCCGCAAATTACTCCGCAGCAGTATGACAATATCAAACTCGGTTTGAGTAAAGATGAAGTCGAAAAATTTCTCGGCAAAGGCAAAAGTATCGGTGAAACCACAAAAAATGGTGTTAAAGGCGATACATATCAATGGTCGTTTTATGGTTCAAAATCGGTTACGCTTATTTTTCAGGACAGCAAAGTTAAATCTATTTCCGAAGAGTTTTGACGCTGATTTGTTTTAAAAGATTTACTGAAAATGTGTTTTCCGGCAGAAATTGTCACAAGCGGCAGTTTAATTATTTTTGTCGCGCAAAATTTATCGCTGCCGAAACAACTTTGAATTACTTTTATTTATTTATGCAAAATCTTGATTTTCAAGGTTTTGCGTAAAATATATTTTTGATTTATGTTCAAGACACGCCTCATTTTTCTCATCTTCATTTTAGTCTTATCTTTTAATCAGTCAAATTTCGCACAGAAAAAACGTCCGAAAACGGTCACGCGCAAAGAAATAATCAGCGTTATTGTTAAAGCCAAACCCGAACCCGAAGTTTCGACCGCCAATCTTTCCGAAGCGCAAAAACTCAGACTCGAAACTTTTCGAACGGTTTGGAAAATCATTGACGATTTTTATTTCGACCGGACTTTCAACGGTCTTAACTGGCACAAATTGAAATACGAAACCGAATTGCAGGTCGTCGCGCTCAAAACCGATTTCGAACTTTACGCGTTATTAAATAATCTCGTCGGTCGCCTCAACGCGTCGCATTTTGCGATAGTTCCGCCGGAATATATCAGGGAAATCGAAAACGTCAAAAAAGAGGCGAAAGCGGCTGAAAAGAAAATAGAAGACGGCGATAAAGAAAAAAAAGACGCGGACGAAGATGAAGATGAAAGCGGCGATGACGACGAACTTGCCAAGTCGCTCGAAGAATACGATTCGCGTTACGGCATCGGCGCGGAAGTCAAGATTTTAAATCGTGAAATCATTATTACGCACATCAGCAAAAATTCGGCGGCGGAAAAAGCCGGTTTGAAAATCGGTTACGCGGTCAAGAAAATCAACGGCGTTTCGCTCGATGATTTCATCGCGCGTCTGCTCAAATTCGAGTCTTCGGAAAACAGATTGTTGACGGAAATTCCGGTTTACATCAAAAGTTTTCTGTTTAACGGCGAAAAAGATTCGGCGGTTGTTGTCACTTACGACGACGGTTCGGGACAAAACAAAGACGTATTGATAAAGCGGGAAAAGCTCGACGGCGAATTGATAAAAATCATTTCAAATATGCCGCGCCAGTTTTTGGAATTCGAAACGAAAAGTCTCGATGACGAAACCGGCTACATCAAATTTAATGTTTTTACGGTCAAGTCGGTCGAAAAATTTTGCTCGGCGATCACGCAGTTGAAAGACAAAAAAAATCTGATAATTGATCTGCGCGGAAATATCGGCGGCTCGTTCGGCGCATTATTCGGCATCGCCGGACTGCTCGTTCAGGAAAAACTTTTTCTCGGGACGGAAATTTCGATTGATACGCAAGAACAGCGAATGATCGAGCCGCACGTTAAAAATTTCAAAGGCAAAGTCGCTGTTTTGATTGACAACACGAGTTTGTCAGCCGCCGAAATTCTGTCCGCCGGACTTCAGGAAAGCGGACGCGCCGTACTGATCGGCGAAACTTCCGGCGGTCAGGCTTTGCCCTCGATTGTCAAACTGCTGCCGACCGGCGCGGTTTTTCAATATCCGGTTTCCAATTTCAAGACTGCCAAAGGAAAAATTCTCGAAGGAAAAGGCGTAACGCCGGACGTGACGGTCGCGCTCGACAAAAATCAACTGCTCGGAGGCACGGACAATCAACTCGACCGCGCAATTTCGTATATCGAAAAACTAGAAAAACTTCCGGCGGCGAATGCCAAAACCGACGTGCCGAAAACGGCTGAAACTTCTAAAAATCCGCCTGCGAAGATCGCCGCACCGAATATCGTCAGGAAAACTGCGGTCAAGGAAAAATACGATCCGAAAGCGTTGGAAATAATCGAAAATTACGTCGCGGCGATTGGCGGCGCGGAAAATCTGCGAAAGATCGAAACATTAAAATCCGAAGGCAGTTCGGTTATCACGCGCGCCGGAGCGCAGATTTCCGGCGGTTTTCGCCAGATTCGCAATTCTTCGGGGAAAAATTCGGACACATATATGTTCGATGGTGTCGGCGATGTCAGCGAAATTTTCGACGGCGAAAAGTTTTTCGTCCAGACGCAGGTCAACGGCATCCAGAACGTCGAACTTCCGGTGAAAATCGCGGAATTAAAACTCGAAAAAGATTTTCTCGAACTCGTCAATGTCAAAAGTGTTTACAGAAGCGTGGCATTTCTCGGAAATTTCGAGCGGCTCGGCGGACGCGTTAATCTGATAGATGTAAAAAACGCGGACGGCAGCGGATTCGTTCTCGCCTTTGACGCGAAAACGAATCTGCTCGTCCAGCGCACCGGAATTGCAACCGACGTTTCATTCGGCGATTACCGGAAAGTCGGCGATTATTTGTTTCCGTTTAAAATGTCGCAAGCCGGTTTGGTTGAAATAGAATTGGATTCCGTTAAAATCAACGAGAAAATTGACGACATCTCGTTTACGCGAAAAACCAGTTGTTTTGATAAAATAGATTAAAATTAGATGATTAAATAATTCGGTTGCCGGTTAAAAAGAAATTGAACCGCAAAGACGCGGAGACGCAGAGAAAAATCAAAAAAAAATGGCTGAAATTTACAGAAACCATTTAAAGTTCACTTAGTTTACTTAAAAAACTCTGCGTCTCCGCGTCTCTGCGGTGAAAAATTTATTCAAAGCAACTCAAGTTAAGCAAACTGTATTTATGAACAAAAAGACGATCAAAGACATTGATATAAAAGGCAAAAGAGTTTTCATCCGCGTTGATTTCAACGTGCCGGTCAAAAACGGCGTAATCGAAGACGACACGCGCATCAAAGGCGCACTTCCGACCATTAAATATGCCGTCGAACACGGCGCGAAAGTCATTCTCGCCTCGCATCTCGGCAGACCTTTGAAAGACAAAAAGAAAGCCGAAGAAAAAGGAATGCCGTATGACGAGAGCAAATATTCCCTGAAACCCGTCGCGGAAAAACTTTCCGACTTGTCGGGCTTGAAAATCGAATTTGCCAATGATTGTATCGGCGATGAAGTTACAGAAAAAGTCAATAATCTCAAAGAAGGCGAAGTTTTATTACTTGAAAATCTGCGCCTTTACGCCGGAGAAGAAAAAAACGATCCTGAATTTGCCAAACAACTTGCCGAACTCTGCGATGTTTATGTCAACGACGCTTTTGGAACGGCGCATCGCGCACACGCTTCGACCGAAGGCATTACGCATTTCGTTGACGATTGCGTTGCGGGACTTTTGATGGAAAAAGAACTCGAATTTCTCGGTCGCGCTCTGAATAATCCCGAACGCCCGTTCATTGCAATTCTCGGCGGCGCGAAAGTTTCCGATAAAATTCCCGTCATCAAATCTTTGATCGAAAGAAAAGTTGACAAACTTCTGATCGGCGGCGCGATGGCTTATACATTTTTCAAAGCGAAAGGTTACACAATCGGAAAATCTCTGGTCGAAGACGAAATGATGCCGACCGCGCTCGAAGTCGAAAAAATGGCTAACAAAGCCGGAGTCGAATTGATTCTGCCGACCGATCATCAGGTCGTTGATTCATACGAACCTTTAACATCGTGCAAAACGATTCCGATAGATTTTACAAATACGGGACTTGTCGGTTTGGACATCGGCGCGGAAACCGTCGAGATATTCAAACACGCACTCGAAGGCGCGAAAACCATCGTCTGGAACGGTCCGATGGGAATGTTTGAAGAAAAACCGTTCGACTACGGAACAATCGAGATTGCCAAAGCGGTTACCGAAGCGACGGAAAACGGCGCGACTTCGATTGTCGGCGGCGGCGATTCGGTCGCGGCAGTCAATGAAATCGGACTCGCCGACAAAATCTCGCACATCTCGACCGGCGGCGGCGCAACTCTCGAATTCTTAGCAGGCGACGAACTTCCGGGCGTGGCGGCTTTGGATGATAAATAATTTCTTTGAGAAATATCGGAAATAAATTAAAATCGAATAATGCAGACACAAGTTTTAACAATCGAAGAAGTCGCCGTTTATTTGCGTTTGCCGGAAGAAGTCGTTTTGCAGGAAGCAGCGCACGGACATCTTCCCGGCAGAAAGATCGCGGATACTTGGCGTTTTCTGAAAGATGCGATTGACGATTGGCTGAGAACACAGGACAGCCGCGCGATTTTGTTGAATCAGTTCGGTGCTTTAGCCGGTGACGACAATTCGGATGATTTGCTCGAAAGTATTTATCGTGAACGCGGTCGCTCCGAAAAATAAAAAATGCACATTCTCGACACCGACACTCTCACGCATCTGCAAAAAGGAAATGAAAAGGTCAAAGCGCGTTTGGAAAGTGCGAATGATTATGAATTTGCCACAACGATTATTACAAAAGCGGAGATTTTGCGCGGACGAATCGAGTTTTTACTAAAAGCGGAAGATTCGATTGCGTTGGAAAAAGCTCAAAGATTCTTAATTGAAAGTGAAAAATTGCTGGAGCAAATTCCGATAGTTGCCTTTGATGATGATTCGTTAAAGAAATTTGACGAATTCAGACAAAACAGTAAATTCCGTAAAATTGGTCGGGCGGATTTATTAATTGCAAGTATTTGTCTGGCAAACCGCGCCGTATTGGTTACGCGAAACGTCAAACATTTCAAGCAATTTCCGAGTTTGAATGTCGAAAATTGGATTAATTAAACAAATAATTATGTTTCTCGTCGGCGACGAACTTTCGGGCGTAGCGGCTTTGGACGATAAATAATTTAGCTTAAATAAACTTTATCTTTCTAAATAACATCTGTTTAGGATAAACACAGAGAAAAATTATATGGGAAAATCCCTGATTTTAGTTTTGCTTACAATGTTTCTAGTTTCATCTTTTGCAGCTCAAAGTTTTATTAAAGTATCTTTGATTATTAAAAATTGTGAAGAAACAGAATCAATTTGTGATACACAACACTTGGTTAAATATAACTTTCTTGATGGGAATTTCGTTGGAAAAGAAAGTATTCTTACTGTAAAAACTCTTGATTTAAGATTTGATTTGGGAGAAAATCGAATTTATCAAAACAGATATATTATAACTAATTGGGGAGATATAATTGACTTAAAGAGCAATTCGATTCTTCATAAAAGTGAAGGTGAGTTAATTGAAATAAATGGCGATGATGTAATAATTAAAGTAGATCGTGTGGATAAAGAAGGTATTTTCAAGTTTAATTTAAAAACTCGAAAATACACAAAATTAAATTCGCCAAATATTTATGAAGTTGAAGGTGCTGTGTCGCCGGACAAAGCAAAATTTGCCTATTATATTTTTTTACAAGGTTTAGTTATTGAGCAATTTGAAAACAAAAAGAAAACAAAAGTTAAAGGCAGTTTTGGTGTCGAGTTGGATGAGGTCGCAAATGAGTTTGGAAAATTGCCGATATTTTGGATTGATAATGACAGATTTCTGACACAGCGTTCAAATGGCGATATTGTTATTGTGAACACTCAAGGAAAATTAACTCCGTTGTTACGAATCCCTGTCAAAAACAGTCCATATATCTCACCTGTTTTTTACCGAAATGTCAGAGGTCAAATTATTTACGATATAGGTCAAGAATATTTAATAGATTTAGACAGAAAAAATTATAAACTTTTAGAATTAGAAGATTTTGGGGAGTTTATAGTCAAAACCGGATTAAGTGAGCCGACTTATCCGTCAAATCATCAAAATGAATATTATTATTTAGATAAACAGATAGGTAGTTATTGGACTTCGGATATAAATATAAATAAAAATTTTATTGCTGTTGCATATAGTTGTGACGGCAAACCCGAAAGTTTAGGTTCTCCGAAAGGAATAAGTGTCTGGAACAATTTAAAAAATGATTGGATTTCATTTGAAATAAAATGGTCGCCGGAAATTATGGGATGGATTGAAGAATAATGAGAAAACCTGTTATCGCGGGAAATTGGAAAATGTATAAACTGCACGACGAAGCAGTCAATACGGCGTTGGAATTGAAATCTTTGGTAGCGAATGCGAATCATTGCGAAGTCGTCATCGCGCCGGTTTTTACGGCTTTGAAAACTGTCGCCGACCGCTTGGAAGGCTCGAATGTTTCGGTCGCGGCGCAAAATTGTGCGCCCGTTGCCGAACAGAGCGCGAATACGGGCGAAATTTCCGCCGAAATGCTCGAAGATGTCGGCTGTAAATTTGTCATTGTCGGTCATTCCGAGCGTCGGCAGTTTTACGGCGAGACGGATTCGTCGGTCAATAAAAAGACGAAAGCGGCTTTGGCGGCTGATTTGACGGCGATTGTCTGCATCGGCGAGATGCTGGATGAAAGGGAAGCGGGCGAAGCCGAAACGATTGTAAAAAGTCAATTGCAAGGCGGACTTGACGGTTTGACAGTTTCGGATATGAAACGTATTATTATCGCTTACGAACCGGTCTGGGCAATCGGAACGGGTAAAACCGCCACGCCCGAACAGGCTCAGGAAATGCACGCTTTTATCCGAAATACCGTTTCAGATTCACACGGAAAAGAAACGGCAGACGAAACAAGAATTCTTTACGGCGGTTCGGTCAAACCGGAAAACATCGCTGAATTGATGAACGAAACGGATATTGACGGCGCATTGGTCGGCGGCGCAAGTTTGAATGCCGACAGTTTTGCAAAGATTGTTAATTACAAAAATTAGTTGATTGTAAATAGTTAATCGTTAATTGAAAACAGTTTTATTAACCATTAACCATTAACCATTAACCATTAACCAAATGGCTTATTTTTTATACGCATTATTTTTTATTTCCTGCATCGTTCTGATCGCGTCTGTTTTGTTACAGCCGGGAAAAACCGACGCGGGCGCACTTTTTACCAGTAATATTTCGAGTTCGGCTTTTCAACAACGCGGAACGCAGACGATTCTGGCGAAAATCAGTATCGTTGCGGCGATTGTCTTTATGTTATCGGCTTTATTTTTGGCAATGCCTGCCTTAAACGGCAATATTTCGGTTATGCAGACCAGCAGTGCCGAGCCGACTGAAACCGCTCCGGCTATTACGGAAACGGATGCCAACGCAAATATTGCAAATGTAGCGACCAACTCAGCACTCGAACCGAATGTCACCGTTAATACGAATGCCGTTGTCGGAAATACTTCACCGGCTAATATGACTCAAACAAATACTGCACCCGCAAATACTGCGGCGAATAAATAGAGATTTCGAATTTGTTGTCTCAGTCAGTGTATAGCGTATTAAAAAACGCAAATATACTGCCGAAATATATTGAAAATTAAAGTTTTTGGGGACGTGGCGGAATTGGTATACGCGCAGTGTTGAGGTCGCTGTGGGGCAACCCTTGAGAGTTCGAGTCTCTCCGTCCCCACCAAAAATTTAACAAAAAGACAGGCTTGAATGCCTGTCTTTTTGGTTTTAAAAAATACTTAATTTGATTCGCAAAAACTTTTTCGGATTTTGGCGAAAATCGTAAATGAGTTTTGTGCCTTCGCTCGAAAGTTGATTGATGTTTGAAGATGTCTGATTGATGTTATTGTAAAGTGTTTCGTCGGTCAAAAGTTTGCCGACCGTGCCTTTGCCGCTTTGCGCGTCGCCTAAAATCACGTCGAGTTTTGCGGCGGTCGAATTAAATCTTGCCAGCGTGTTTCGCGCATCTTCATAAAGCTGTTCGTCTTTTAATAATTTTCCGGCTGTCCCTTTTCCGGCGTTCAAATCGGAAGTAATTACATTTATGTCGGCAACCGTCGAATTTAATTTTTCAAAGGTCGGCTTGAGTTCGTTTATCGAAGAACGCAAATCCTGAATCGCGCCGCGTGTTTCGTTGTAAAGCTGATCGTCGGTCAGAAATTTTCCCGCCGAACCTTTGCCGTTTCGCAAATCCGTGGAAATTGATTCGAGCTGCGTGATCGTGCTGTTGAGATTGTTGTAAAGTTCCGGGTCGTTTAAAAGTTTTCCGGCTGTTCCGTTGCCCGAACGAACCTGTTCTAAAACATTCTGCAAACGAAGCATCGTAACTTTCGCTTCGCCGACGGTCGAATCGAGATTATTATAAAGTGCATCGTCGTTGATAACTCTGCCGAGAGTTCCTTCGCCGCGATTGGCTTTGGTCAAAATTTCATTGGCTGGAATGGCGATTTTATTAATTTGCTGTAAAAGATCGTTTCCGGTCGAAGTCAATTGGTTGATCGAAATCGCCGTGCTGGAATTTAAAACGTGATTTTCCGCAACCGGCTCGCCTTTGACCGTTCCGGGCGAAATATTAATCATTTTATCGTTGCCGAGAACGGATGTGGCGACGAGTTGCGCGGTCGAATCGGTTCGGATTCTGTCGGAAATCGGTCTGCCGTCGAGTTCTTCGGCAACTTTGAAAACTGCTTCGACTTTTTCGTCTTCGGGACTATCGGGCGGCAAGAATCTTACTTTTTCGACTTTTCCGATGCGAACGCCCGCGAGTTGCACTTCCGCGCCTTCGCGCAAACCGTCGGCACTTGCGAACCGCGCTTTGAGCGACAATTGTTTTTCAAACGGATTAAAATCGCCGCTCGCATTTAAAATTAAAAATCCGAAGACGAGTAATCCGACGAATACGAAAATCCCGACTTTAAGTTGGCTGAATCCTAAATATCTCTGTGTTTTCGGCATAAAATTTTGTCCGTTTATTTACCGCGAATAAAACGGTGAATATACGGGTCTTCCGACTCTTTGAGTTCTTCATCCTTTCCGCTGAAAATAATTTTTCCTTCGCGCAGCATAATTACTTCTGTGTTTATCAGACAAAGTTTTTGACCTTCTTCTTCAAAACTTACTTCGCCCTGATCGTTGATCGTCGCGTATTCCGAGCAAAGATAATCGAGGTTATTCATCTCGTGCGTGACGAAAATAGAAGACGCATCTTCCAAATCGCGTAGTTTTATCGCCAGTTCGCAAATTGTCCGCGCTGTCGGCGGATCGAGTCCGGCGGTCGGTTCGTCAAACAAAATGATTTGCGGATTGCCGATCAAAGCCCGCGCAATTCCGACGCGGCGGCGCATTCCGCCGGAAAGTTCGACCGGCATTTTATCAATCGCGTCTTCCAAACCGACAAATCTGAGCATTCGGCGAACTTCGTGTTCGACTTCTTCTTCTTCGACATTTTTTTCGTGCAGCCGATACGCGACATTATCATAAACCGAAAGCGAATCGAACAACGCGCCTTCCTGAAAAACCATTCCGATCTTTTTACGAACTTCCATCAATTCGGTTTCGCCGAATTGCGTAATATCTTCGCCGTCAATCAAAATACTTCCCGAATCAGGCTGGATCAAACCGAGAATCAGTTTGATAATCGTAGATTTTCCGCCGCCCGAACCGCCGAGAACGATTTTGGTTTCACCTTGTCTGACCGTAAAATCTACGCCTTTGAGAATAATTTTGTCGCCGAATGACAAATGCACGTCTTTAAATTCAATCGCCGGCGTAATGCGCTCGATGTCGTCGGTCGGTTGTTCGAGCGAAACCTCTTCGTGGTCTTCGTAACCTTCCGATTGATTTATTTCTTCGACTTGATTTTCCTGATCTAAACTCATAAAAAAAAAGGTGAAAGGCGAAAAGTGAAAAAGTTAATTACTCAAATTAAAAATAAGTAATTTTATTCTACTAAAATTATCCGAACTGAAAGATGAAAAAGTTTTTCATCTTTTCACTATTTAAATCGAACTGATTCCCAAAAGCGTCTGCAAAAGTTTCGAGAGAAAAAAGTCGGCGATGATTATGGCGATTGAAGCCGTTACAACCGCGCTCGTCGTCGAACGTCCGACACCGACCGTTCCGCCTTCCGTATTTAATCCTCTGTGACAGGCGACGATGCCGATAATCAGAGCGAAAAATATCGGTTTGATCGCGCCGCCGATGATGTCGCGGACGCTGACACCGGCTCTGACGGATGAAAAATATGTATCGCTGTCCAGACCGAAAACGGTCGTGGCAACGATGCCGCCGCCGATAATTCCGAGAATATCCGCAACAACCGTTAAAAGCGGTAAACTGACCAGCAAAGCCGTAATGCGCGGCGTGACGAGTTTGCGAACCGGCGATGTTCCGAGTGCGCGCATTGCTTCGATTTGCTGCGAAACGACCATCGAACCGAGTTCGGCGGAAATCGAAGAACCGACTCTGCCGCTAATCATCAAAGCGGATAAAACCGGACCTAATTCCCGAATCAAAGTCGTCGCCACGCCGCGTCCGGTTTCATTCTGCACACCGTAATATGCAAAGGTCGGATAAGCCTGCAAGATCAACACGCCGCCCGTAAAAAATCCCGTCAGGATAATAATCGCCAATGAACCGACACCGATGTAATCCATTTGCCGGATTATTTCCGAATAATATCTCGGTCCTTTTACAATCCCGAAAAAAATCCGGTAGATCATATAGGACATTTCCTGTAATTCGAAAAGGAATTTTTTGAAAAGGCTCATTGGATAGCAATTATAAAATCTTAATTGCTAAAAGGTTACAATGAAGTTGTGAAAACGACAAACAAAGAAACAGCCGAAAAACATATTTCTTCCGGCTGTTTTGATTTATAAATTTTCAAAAATAGAGTGTTTATCTGTTTGGCGGCGAAGTTTGAGAATTATTTCGCCGCTGATTTTTCATTTGATTTCTCATACGAAGCGGTTTTTGATTTTGCTGTCGGTCGCGTCTAACCTGATCGAATCTTTGACGAAGTTCACGAAATCGCGTCAATTGTTCGGGCGTTAAAACTTTTCTGATCGAAAATTCGGTATGCGCCCGGATTTTGGCAACTTCCGCCTGCGCTTCCTGAAATTCTCTCAATTTCAATTTAACCGTTGCCTCGTTCATATTTTCGTCATAAATGGCATCGTCGAGATTGCGCCGCGCTTCGGCGACTCTTTCCTGCGCCGGACGGATATTTTGAACATTAGATTGGTTGATGCGGCGAATTTCCTGAATCTGCTCTTTCGTCAAATCGAGTTCGCGCAAAAGACTCGGTCTTCTTTGTTGATTTTCCGGCGGCGACGTATTCGGATCATCAAAGTTTTCCTGTCCCGACGCGATTCCGATACAGGAAATAAAAAGTAAAAATGTGAAAATTAATTTAAGTTTCGTCATAAATTTTCCCTTGAAAATCATTTTCTGCTATCGAGTTCGGCAAATAAGTCGGTGAGCCGCAAACTGTTGTCTTCGTTTTCTTCCGGCAATTCGTTTAATCGCGGTTTATTTTTATTTGTCACGGTTTTGGTATTTTTAGTTGCGATCAATGAAACATTCGGAACCGGATTTCTTTCGCTCGTCTTAACCGATTGGATTTTGGGTTTGCTAATATTTTTGCTGTTTGCATAACTCGGCGCGGTCTTTTCGACTCGATGTTTTTTTTCTTTAGTTTCATTAATATCCGACTGCTTACCGTTTTCAAAATTTTCCGGTTTTGGTATTGTTTCGGCAATTTCCGTCTCGTCGGTTTTTTGCGTAACCACTTCGTTTTTATCTTTACTCTTCGGTTTTACATTTGTTTCCGCCGTCAAAGTTTTTTCATTATCTTTAAGCGCGAAAAATCCGAAACCGAAAAGGAAAGCCAAAACCAAAACCGCCGCCGTGCCTGACATAACAGGCGAAATCGTCAAATAATTTTTCAAAACGTCGAACCACGAAACCGATTTTTCGGGTTTTAAATCGGTTATCGCCGCAATTTCATAAGGAATCGAAATCTCCGGTGTCGGAATTTTGTCAAATTCGGCGATTTTCCAATCCTGAATCGAAAACCTCAAACCGGAAAAATCTTCGACTTCGGCGGCACAATTTGAACATTCGCTCAAATGCAGACCGAAACTATTTTTTCTGTCACCGTTCATTTCGCCGTATAGAAAATCAACGACTTCCGGCGCAAATTCGCAATCAAAATTTTGTGGACTATTCTTTTTCATCACTTCAAACTATCTCCAGAGCAGTTCTTTCCAATTTCATACGCATTTGTTTCAAAGCCGTATAAAGTCGGCTTTTGACGGTGCTTAAAGGAAGTTCGAGCGCGTCTGAAATTTCCTGAAACGTCATTTCTTCAAATTCCTTCATCACGACGATCTGCCGCAAATCTTCGGGCAAAGAACTTATCACCTGCCTGACGGCGCGCGTTTTTTCATTCGATTCATATTCACGCGACGGCGTTTTATTAAGCGGCGCGACGAAAAATTTTTCTTCCTCGTTTTTTTCATCGTCGAGAAAAGTTTCCGAGCGCGTTTTTTCGCGGCGTTTCTTTGTCAAGCACTGATTGACGGCGATGCGGTGCAGCCACGATGAAACTTTCGCGTCGCCGCGAAACTTCGACAAACTGCGGTAAGCGTTGATAAATGCTTCCTGCGCCGCATCTTTCGCTTCGTCTTCGCGTCCGAGCATACCGTAACAAAGCGCGAAAATCTTGCGCTCCCAACGATTTACGATCTCGCCGAAAGCCTCAGGATTTTCCGAAACCGCCAACTCGACCAATTGCTCATCCGTTAAATTAGTCAACATCAAACTCGTGTTTAAGCAGTTTAGCACGAGAATTTTACCCAACGCGCTTCTCACGACACAAAACTATGCGTCCGGGTTTTAGACGCTGACTGAATGAAAATAGTCGAAGTTCAAAACATATTTTATTTGTAACGAAGTTAAATCAGATGTCTAAAAAGTATCGTCGCGTGAAGGTTGAAAAATTGAAAAATGTCGTTTTGCTTTTAGTTTTTTTGATTTCTCTGATAAATTAATTGTTCTTAAAACAACAAATGATAAAAATCAACCGCAGAGATATTTTAAAACTCGGCGGCGCGGCAATTGCCGGAAATGTCCTTTTAAATTGCGGAATTTCACCGGCAAAGACCTCGACGAATAAATTATTTAAGAAAACCGATGAATCCGAAATAACTCCGCAAGGTCGGATTTTGCCGTTTGATGCCGCGCCTTTAGACAGTCAAATTCTTTATGAAGCCGCCGCCGAACCGCGTCATCTGGATATTGCGCGGGATATTTACGGCGCGGGCGTGGCGATCAATTGGGGCGGCGAACCGCTTTTGCGGCGCGATGTGAATCAGAATCTTGTTCCGGCGTTGGCGGAAAAATGGGAAGCCGGAAGCGGCGCGGAATATTGGGATTTTACGATTCGTGAAGGCGCGAAATGGAGCGACGGCGTGCCGATCACGGCGGACGATTGGGTTTTTACGTTCCGGCATCTTGCTTCGCCGACGCTCGATAATGCGTGGACTTGGTTTTATTACGACATCAAGGGAATCCAAAAATACAAGGAAGGTAAAGCGGGCGCGGACGAGATCGGCGTTGAGGCGTTGGACGCGCGGACAGTTCGGATTTACGGCGAAAACGGCGCGATTCCGCATCTTCCGGCGATGATGGCGTATATGGCGGCAGTTCCCGCGCCGCGCCACCGCGCCGAAGCGAATCCCGAACATTGGGCGGACACGGCGGAAGGTTTTGTCTCGTCGGGTCCGATGCGTCTGCTGAGTTGGGAACATAACGAAAGATTGGAATGGGATGTGAATCCTTTTTACAACGGTTTTCACAAACCCGGAATTCAGCATTTGATTCAACTCGTCGGTGCGCCGTCGGTCGGTTGGTTTAATTCGTGGCTCAACAAGGAAATTGATTACATCCCGAATTTACAGCCGCAGGAACTCGCGCAGGTAGTCAACGACAACGAACTGAATCAATATCTGCATTCGTATAATAATTTTCAGACTTCGTATTTGTCGTTCGACACCTTGCGTCCGCCGTTTGATAATTTGCTTTTGCGCCGCGCCCTTTCGCATTCGATTGACCGCGTTCCGTTTTGCGAAAAAGTGATGTTGAAAACACGAATTCCGGCGTTTTCGATGCTGCCGCCCGATTTTCCGGCGCACAATCCCGAATTGAAAAACATTCAGGATTTCAACGTCGAAAAAGCGCGTGCGCTGTTAGCCGAAGCCGGTTTTCCGAACGGTTTTGACGCGCAGGGCAACCAGTTAGTTTTGCCTATCTTCTCGCGCGGGCGCGACATTGCGATGGAATTCGTCAAAGACCAATGGGAGAGATATTTAAATATCGCGGTTGATCTGCAAATCCTCGAAGGCGCGGTTTGGTCGGCGCGACGGGCGCGGCACGAAATGCCCGTCTATCTCGGCGAATACGAATACGATTATCTCGATCCGGCAAATATGCTGACGCGGCTCTGGCGAAGTTCCGGCGCAAACGGTTCGCCGCGCCACGCATGGAAAAACGATTCTTTTGATGATTTTGTATCACTTGCGGGGCGCGAAGTTGACGAGCAGAAACGTCTGGATTTATACAACCAAGCCGAGCGCGTTCTGGTCGAAAATGTCGGCGGAGTTTTCCTTTCGCACCAAGTCACGCATCAAGTCTGGTATCCTTATCTGACAGGATTTCCGCCTGATAAAAACGGCAACGTCGTCTTTCGCTATCTCGATATTTCGCGTTTTCAGATGTATATCAGGAACGATGTTGACGAATGGCGTGATTGAAGAATATTTTGCCCGCGAAATACGCGAAAGGACGCGAAAAAAGAGAAAAAACTACAATGTAAAAATATGGAAGATATTGTTTATAAAGAAGAAAGTTACAAAATAATCGGGGCTTGTTTTGAAGTTTATAAACAGAAAGACTGTGGATTTACTGAGGCTGTTTATCAGGAATGTTTGGCGATAGAATTTGAATTGCAGAAAATTCCGTTCGTCGAGCAGCCAAAAATTCAACTTGAATATAAAGGCAGAATTTTAGACCAATATTTTCAGCCGGATTTTGTTTGTTATGGAAAAATAATTGTCGAAATAAAAGCCTTGCCTGCAATAATTGAGATAAACAAATCACAAACTTTAAATTATCTAAACGCCACAAATTTTGATTTGGCACTGCTCGTTAATTTCGGACATTTTCCAAAAATTGAATACAAACGAATCGCCAACAATCATAAGAAAACAAACATCAGCTTAAAAGATGAAATAGAAAGCTGGACAAAATAGCTTTAAAATTTTTCGCGTCATTTCGCGTATTTCGCGGGCAAAAATAAAAAATGTCCAAAACTTTGCTTGAAATAAAAAACCTACAAACGCATTTCAGGCTCGGAAAGGAAACGATTCGCGCCGTGGATGGCATTTCGTTCGAGATTGCGGAAGGCGAAGTTTTGGGAATTGTCGGCGAATCGGGAAGCGGAAAAAGTGTAACGTCGCTCTCGATTATGCGCCTGATCGAATCGCCCGGTGAGATTGTCGGCGGAAGTGTGGTTTTCGATGATGAAATTGATCTTTTGAAATTGTCCGACAAAGAACTCGAAAATATTCTGGGAAACAAAATTTCGATGATTTTTCAAGACCCGATGACTTCGCTCAATCCGGTTTTGAGCATCGGTTTTCAAATCGCCGAAACTCTGCGCGTTCATCGCGGGTTTTCTAAAAAAGAAGCGAAGGGAAAAACTCTCGATCTGTTAAATAAAGTCGGAATTAAAAACGCCGCGAACCGTTTTAACGATTACCCGCACGAATTTTCCGGCGGGATGCGCCAGCGCGTGATGATCGCAATGGCGATTGCCTGCGAACCGAAACTTTTAATTGCTGACGAACCGACGACCGCGCTTGACGTAACGATTCAGGCGCAGATTCTTAATCTTTTGCGGAAATTAAAAACCGAACTCGGAATGTCGGTGATAATTATCACGCACGATCTCGGCGTGGTCGCGCAGTTTGCCGACCGAATCGCCGTGATGTATGCCGGAAAAATCGTCGAAACGGCGACGGTCAGAAATATTTTTCACAAACCGCAGCATCCATACACAAAAGCACTCGTCGCTTCGATTCCGAAACTCGGTTTTTCCGGCGAAAGATTGCCGACGATCAAAGGCGCACCGCCGCGTTTTGCCGGAGATTTTGCAGGCTGCTCATTCTACCCGCGCTGTGATTTCAGAATCGAAAAGTGCGCCAACGAAACGCCGGAATTAAAAGAGATTTTCCCCTCACAATCGGCGGCGTGTTTTGTCGCTCAGGAAAAGATTCACCGCCGAGACGCGGAGTCGCAGAGAGATTTGAAAATGGTTGAATCAGTTAATTGAGAAATTTTATTGCCCGCGAAATACGCGAAAAGGCGCGAAAGAAAATCTTAAAACAAAATTGAAAAAGATTTCTTTTTCTATTTCTCTATTTTCTTTTTTTAGCGTTTTTCGCGTATTTCGCGGGCAATAATAAAATAAAAAACTCCGCGTCTCTGCGTCTCTGCGGTGAAATAAAATATAAAATGCCCGAAACGATTTTAGAAACAATCGAATTGACCAAAATATTTACCGCGCGGCGCGGCGTTTTCGGTGTGGAAAAAATTGTAACGCGGGCGGTTGACGGCGTGAGTTTTCATCTCGAAGCGGGCGAAACTCTCGGACTCGTCGGCGAATCGGGTTGCGGGAAATCTACGCTCGGTTTGACGATTTTGCAACTTTACGAAGCGGACGGCGGACGGATTATTTTTAACGGGCGCGATATTACTAATTTAGATGAAAAGCAATTAAAACCGATTCGCGGGCAGTTGCAGATGATTTTTCAAGACCCGTTCGCCGCGCTTGATTCGCGTTTGACGATTGAGCAGATCATCGGCGAACCGCTTGAGATTCACAATATCGGAACGAAAGCCAAACGCGCTAAATTGTCTGCCGAACTGCTCGAAAAAGTCGGTTTATCGGGGGAAGATTTATACCGTTTCCCGTCGGAATTTTCCGGCGGACAGCAACAGCGAATCGGCATCGCCCGCGCGCTCGCGCTCAAGCCGAAACTCGTCATCTGCGACGAACCCGTTTCCGCGCTCGACGTTTCCGTGCAGGCGCAGATTTTGAATCTCCTGCGCGATTTGCAGGACGAATTCGGGCTGGCGTATCTTTTCATCTCACACAACATCGCCGTGACCGCGTTTATGAGCCGTCGAATCGGTGTGATGTATCGCGGCAAACTCGTCGAAATCGGCACGAGCGAGCAGATCACAAACGCGCCGCGCCATCCATACACAAAAGATTTGCTCGCCGCGATTCCCGAACCCGACCCGACAAAACAAACATCCGAAACGGCTGAAATAAAAACCGACGCGGACGAAATTGATGATGAAAAACCGCCGGGCTGTGTTTTCTACAAACGCTGTCCGATTGCCGAAGAAATTTGCCTGAAAGAAGAACCGCAACTTCGTGAGATTGAGGAAAAGGGGCGAGTTGCGTGTCATTTTGCTGATTAAAATTAAATGGGTGTAAAATGAAAACATTATGATTTCAACGAAAGAACAAGTTTTGACGACGCTTGCTGATCTTAATGAATCGCAACTTGCACAAGTTGCAGAATATTTAGAGTTTTTGAAATTTCGCGGACGAAGTAAAAACGAACCAAACATTGACGAAACCGAACTTGCCGCTTTATACGCGGAATTTGCCGACGAAGACCGCGAACTTGCGGAAAACGGTTTAGCCGAATATGCCGAAAATCTCAAGCGTGAGGATTCGGCGCGATGACTGTTAATCGCAGTGAGATTTGGCTGGCTGAACTCGATCCGGTGCGCGGTTCGGAACAAGCCGGAAAGCGTCCGGTTATGGTATTGCAGACAAACGCCATCAATCGTTTTACGACGACCGTTTTAACGATTCCGTTCACAACAAATCTGCGCCGCGCCGCTTTGCCGTCCTGCGTAAAAATTTCGGCTGGCGAAGGCGGTTTGTCGAGTGATTCAGTCGCGCTATGTCATCAACTGCGCGTTTTGGACAAAACGAGATTAACGAAAAAATTAGGCGAAGTCGGCGACGAAACACTTGAAAAGATTGAAAACTGCGTTTTATTCACGTTAGGAATTAAAATTTAAAGTTTCACTAAACAGCATTAAACTCAAAGCCATTTTTAATTCATTCTCTGTTTTTTACAAACGCTGTCCGATTGCCGAAGAAATTTGTCTGAAAGAAGAACCGCAACTTCGTGAGATTGAGGAAAATGTGCGGGTTGCGTGTCATTTTGCAAATTAAAGTTTAGAAACATAGGACTTACGCAGTTGAATAGATATTTGATAAAAATAAAGAATGAATCCGCCGAAAGTTACCGACGACGATTACATTAACTTTATTATCGCCACGCCGCGCGAGGTGACGGCAACCGAAGCCGGGCGCGTGCAGCCGGAGAGCAAAGACGCTCCCGCGCACGACGCTTTTACTCGCCTTTTGTCGCGCCTCGAACCCAATGCCGAAACGCTTTGGGCGGAAGCAAGCACGCAAATTGATGTGAACAGCGGCATCCTCGTTCTGGACGATTCGACGCTCGAGAAACCGTATTCGGAGAGAAACGCCCTTGTTTATCGGCATTGGTCGGGAAAACAAAAAGCGGTCGTCAATGGAATCAACCTGATTACTTTGCTCTGGACGGACGGCGTGCGCTGTGTGCCGATTGATTATCGCGTGTTTGATAAAGACCGCGACGGTAAAACCAAAAACGATCATTTTCAGGATATGCTGATGCAGGCTTTCGAGCGCGGATTTAATCCGTCGCTGGTTTGCTTCGACAGTTGGTATGGCTCGATTGAAAACTTGAAACTGGTGCGCTCTTTTGGCTGGCATTTTTTGACCCGCTTGAAAGCGAATCGGCAAATCAACGTCAACCGGAGCGGTTTGCAAGCCGTCTCCGAAGCCGGACTGTGCGGCGGCGGCGGCGGCACGGTTGTGTGGCTCAAAGGTTTCGGAGAAATCAAAGTATTTCGGGTTCGTGCTACGGACGGCACATCGGAATACCGGGCGACGAGCTTTAACCGGATGACTGAAGCCGAGCGGGAAACCGCAGCCAAAAGCGCGTGGCGGATCGAGATGTATCATCGCGCTCTGAAACAACAGTGTTTGATTGAACGAGCGCAATGCCGTCGCCTGCGCCCGGTGTTGAATCACATCGGACTGTGTATCAGAGCATTTGTGCGAATTGAAAACCATTGTTATCGAGAAAACATCAGTTGGATCGAAGCGAAAACCAGTATTATTCGGGATGCGGTCAGAGCCTATTTAGCGAATCCGCGTTATTTGCTTCTGCCAACTGCGTAAGTCCTAAAACAGAAACACTATGAAATTAGATTTTGATAAATTCTTTGAAGATGATAAAAAAATCGAAACAGAATACGGAATGCAGATCCTCAAAATTCACGAAATTGGTGATTTAGTTATTCCTACTGGTTTTGTTATTGCTTGTGATCCCTTTATTAATTACAATTCACAGCCTTTTACCATGCAAATACCAACTGGAACTTTTCCTGTTGTTTTAAGTGTGGCAGATTTTGGCGACGATCAAAGAGTAGCTTACGCTAAACTGCAAATAAGTAACAAATCTGCTGTCCGATGGGAATTAGCTTTACTTCCTAATCAAGATGTAAATTCTCTTATAAGAAGATGAAATTTTCGGTTATCCCGTTGATGCTGGAACGGGTTGTTTTATGGATGCGGAAACAGCGAAGATTTTTACTGACAGAGCCGATGAAGATTTTACTGATTTTATGATTAAGGAAATGGAGAAAAATTATGTTCACACTTGGGATTGGGCAAATTTCAAATTTGAAGAAACGTCGGGAAACTTAATCACTTTTAAATCAGGTTTTGGCGATGGTGTTTATGGTTCATATTTCGGCTTTGATGAAAATAACGAAACTACAAGTTTGGTAACTGATTTTGCATTGGTTGATGAAAGAGAAAATTATCTTGAAGAGTAAATTTCATAAAAACTAAAATGCTTCGATATATCTTGACCAGAATCGCCGGGCTTTTCGGCGTTTTAATCATCGTTTCCGTGCTGACGTTTGCCTTGATGCACACTGTTCCGGGCGGACCGTTTGACGCGCGGGCGTTGGAAAAACAGCAGATGATTCCCGAAGCGATCAAGCAGCAGCTTAACGAAAAATACGGTTTGAACGAACCTGTCTGGAAACAATATCTGCTTTTCGTGCGAAACGCCGCGATGCTCGATTTCGGTTATTCGATGACGTATCCGAGCAGAACCGTGACGAGCATTTTTCGTCAGCAATGGATTTATTCGCTCGAATTGGGACTTTTGACGCTCGTTTTTTCAGGCATTGTCGGTGTCGGTCTGGGAATTCTCGCGGCGGTCAAACCGAATTCGATCTTCGATTATTTCGGCACGTCGGTTTCGATTCTGTGTCTGGTCGTGCCGAGTTTTGTTTTTGCGATTCTTTTGCAGGTAATCTTCAGCGTCTGGCTCGGCTGGCTGCCGACGGGCGGTTGGCGCACGCCGTGGCATTGGATTATGCCGACGCTGGCGAATTCACTCGCGCCGATTCTCGTTTTACAGCGTCATACGCGGGCGAGTATGCAGGACGCGCTTCTCGCGAACTACGTCCGCACGGCGCGGGCAAAAGGCTTGAGCAGAATGCGTATTTTGCTCGTCCACGTTTTCAAAAACGCTTTGATTCCGATTCTAACGGTCGGCGGACCGCTTGCGGCGGGTTTGATCGTCGGCTCGTTTTTCGTCGAAAGCATCTTCCGCATTCCGGGCATCGGTTTTTATTTCGTCACCGCGATTTCTTCGCGCGATTACCCGCTGATTATGGCGACGACCGTGATCTGGACTTTTATCATCAGCTTTGCGTATTTGATTACAGATTTGCTTTACGCGCTCGTTGATCCGCGTGTTAGTTTGGTGAAAGAGTAAGATTTATTTGCCCGCGAAATACGCAAAAAGGCGCGAAATTTTTAAAACAATTTTTGTGAATTTTTTGATAAATCTTCTATCTTTCGTTTTATTTTTTGTATTTTTAATTTCTTTTTTCTTTTTCTTTTTTTCGCGTCCTTTCGCGTATTTCGCGAGCAATAAAAAATGGCAGCAATTGAAGCGACAGTAAAAAATATTCCCGCGAAACCGCGAACGCATAAACTTCTGCGTTTCTGGCGGCGTTTTGCGCGTAATAAACTCGCGGCGGTCGCTTTTGCATTTATCATTTTTCAAATAATTCTTGCCGTTTTCGCTTCACAACTTGCGCCATACAATCCGTATAAAGGCGATTTTCTCGCAACTTGGGAAACGCCGAATTATTTTCATTGGTTAGGAACTGACGATCTCGGGCGTGATGTTCTATCGCGTCTTTTATACGGCGCGCGGATTTCGATCAGCGTCGGGATTTTGAGTCAGTTGGCGACGGCGTTTGTCGGCGTTCCGGTCGGCGCGATTGCGGGACTCAAAGGCGGTCGGTTCGATTATTTTATAATGCGCGTGATTGACGTTTTATCGTCTTTGCCGACGATTCTTTTTTACATTTTGCTGATGGTTGCGCTCGGTGCGGGATTTTGGAATTTGATTCTGGCGATGACTTTGACGGGTTGGATCGGAATTGCCAGATTAGTTCGCGGTCAGGTTTTATCGCTCAAAAAGACGGATTTTGTCCGCGCATCGCGTTCGATGGGCGCGAATAATTTTTATATTTTACGCAAACATCTGCTCAGAAATGTTTTGTCGCAGGTAATAGTCGCAATGGCAATCGGGATTCCAAACGCGATGTTTGCCGAAGCCGGTTTGAGTTTTCTAGGCTTAGGAATTCCCGCGCCTGCCGCATCGTGGGGACAGATGATCGGAATGTATCAGCCGTATATTCGCACGGCGTGGCACTTAACGCTTTTCCCGTCAATCGTTCTCGCGCTGACAATGCTCGCGTGGTTTCTGGTCGCCGACGGCATCCGCGAAGCACTCGACGTTCAAACGGGCGAAAAATAAATTTAACAAACTCACTTTTTAGATAAAATTTTAAAGTGTTAAAATTTTCATCGAACACAAAATATCTTTAACAATCCGAGTCACTATAAATAATTAATATGAATTTTGGTTTCATCATTGATAACCGCAAATGTATCGGCTGCCACGCCTGCACGGTCGCTTGTAAATCGGAACACGATGTGCCGATTGGCGTAAATCAGCCGAAGGGCCGTTCCTGTCAGGAGCGGCCCTTCGGCTGCGTAGAAGCAATATCCGAAGCTAGTTTAGCGAACCGCCGTGCCCCGTTCGCCCAGCGGCAGGCTGGCCGCCCCCACGATGTGGCGCGACTCCTTTTCCTGCACCAGCACCACGGCCCGCAGGTTGGCTGGCTTCCAGCCCGAAGCCAGCCGTAGCGGCACAGTGGCGCTGAACGTGCCGTTGGCGGCCGGCGCGCCCAGCGTCCGCAGCTCCCGTACCACGGCCGCGTGGCGCAGCCGCCGGCCCGCGTTTTCGCCCCGGCCTACCTGGGTGGCCAGGCCCGATTCGGTGATGGCCAGCGCGACTTCGGTGGGGGCGATGCCGGCCGGCAGATTGGCCACGTGTACGGCCAGGGCTCCGTTGGCAGCCCGGGTAAGCTGCACTGTGGCGCGGGGCGCTTTGGCGGCCCGCCCGATGGTTTCGGCCAGCTCCTGGCGGCGGCTGCCCACGAACTCGTAGCGGCCGTTCACCACGGCCTGGGGCGTGTAGGAACCCGTGCCGAACCCCGTAGCGTAGGCGCGCTGGCGTTGGGTGAACTGAGCCGACGAGAACGGGTCTTTCCAGCCCAAACGGTTCCAGTAATCCACGTGCTGGCCCAGGGCAATGACTTCCACGCCGCTCACCGACTGGCTGGTTTCGAGTTCGCGCAGGGCCGCGTCGGCGGCCGGGCAGCTGGAGCAGCCCTCCGAGGTGAACAGCTCCACCACCACGGGTACCAGCGGAGCGGCCCCGGGGCCGGCGGGTTGCGAAGTGGGCCGGGAGCTCATCAGGACCGCCGCCGCCGCGACGGCAAGCAGCGGCGTGAGCGGCAGGAGGGTGGTGGGTTTCATAGGCGGTTTATGATGAGGTAAAAACAAGCGCGCTTTGAGAGGGTAGACGACCCGGGCGACCAAACCTTACACGGCCCCAAGCCAGCCGCGTGCAACTGCTTGAACGCAACAGCTCCTTTAGCAACCCGTCCGCGTAGGCGCGCGTTCCGTTGCCGCAGGGAGTCGTTTAGTTGATTGATTTTCAGGAAGCAGTAAAATATTCTCTTTTTTGCGGATGGTTCGTAAGGTGAGCCCAAAGCGGGCGTCTACCGCCGCGGTAGTTACGCCGGACTACCTACTGATAAAGAAGCCCCCAACGACATGAAAAAAGTTGTCGAAAAGCATCCGCTGGCCATTCGCTGGTTTCATTGGTTCAATTTTCCGGTGCTGAGCCTGATGATCTGGAGCGGCCTCTGGATTTACTGGGCCAACGACGTGTACCGCCTCGGCTGGGGCGACACTACGCTGCTCAAATTCTTCCCTGCTTCTTTCAACCAGGCCCTCGACCTCGACCACAAGCTGGGCCAGGGCATGAGCTGGCATTTCGTGCTGATGTGGGCTTTTTCCCTCAACGGCTTGCTCTACGTGCTCTACACCGCGTTTTCGGGCGAGTGGCGCTACCTGCTGCCCACCCGCCACTCGTTTCGGGAAGCTCTCCAGGTAACGCTCTTCGATTTGGGCATCCGCAAGGTACACCCGCCCATTCGCAAGTTCAACGGGGCCCAGCAGCTGGCCTACACCGCCGTTATTCTGATGGGGCTGGGCTCGGTGCTCACCGGGCTGGCTATTTATAAGCCTACCCAGCTGGCCTGGCTGACTACGCTGCTCGGCGGCTACGCCTTTGCCCGCCTGCTGCATTTCGCCCTCACCATCGGCTACGTGCTGTTTTTCGTCGTCCATATTGCTCAGGTGGTGCGCGCCGGCTGGAACAATTTCCGGGCGATGGTGGCGGGCTTTGAAATTGAGGAAGTGGACCCGCGCACCCACCAAGTGCTGGCCGGCCCCACGGCCCTGCCCGCCGCCACCGCCTCGCTGACTCCCGCCCCGCCGCAGTCCTGACCCCACTCGCTTTTCCCACCGCTTCGCCCACCTGTTGTATGTCCGACGAAACTACGCCCGCGCCCACGCCTGCCCAAGCCGCCGAGGAAGCCGCCGCTCTCCGGGCCGCCGCCCTGCGCTCCCGCCGCTCTTTTATCGGGCTGGGGCTGGCCGGGGCGGCGGGCTTGCTGGGTTGGAACTGGCTTACCTCGCAACCCGCCGTCGATGGCGTTCCGGGGCCTTTGCGCAAGGTGCTCGAATTCGACCACCGGGTGTTCGACGCCTCGGCCGACGACGTGCGGCTGGCCCCGGAATTCGCCCGCTCGCGGGTGCGGCGGCTGCGTCCGAACGGCAAGGTGGGGTTGCGGGGGCGAATTCGACCCCGAAACCTGGCGCCTGACGGTGCGCGGCTACGCCCCGGCCGGAACCGCGCCCCACGTCCGGGAGCTGCGCCTGGCCGAGCTGCGCGCTTTGCCCCGCACCGAAATGACCACCGAGTTCAAGTGCGTCGAGGGCTGGAGCACCATCGTCAACTGGGCCGGCGTGCGCCTCTCCGATTTTCTGGCTGCCTACCCGCTGGCTACGACCTCGGGCCAGCCCCTGGCCGATTTGCGCCAGCTGCCCGCCAACGTGGCGCCCTACGTGGCCCTCACCACGCCCGACGACCAGTATTACGTGGGCCTGGAAATAGCCGCCGCCCTGCACCCCCAAACGCTACTCTGCTACGAGATGAATGGCCAGCCGCTGACCCTCGAACACGGGGCCCCGCTCCGGTTGGTAACGCCCCTCAAGTACGGCATCAAGCAAATCAAGCGCATCGGTACGCTGGCCTTCGTGGCCGCCCGCCCGCCCGACTACTGGGCCGCCCGGGGCTACGACTGGCACGCCGGCCACTAAGCTGCGGCAACTCACATGTTACAAAATCGTGATACAGGCGAAAGATGACGGGAATACCTTTGCCTCCGGTTTTCCACGTTTCTTTTAGCAAGTGCCATGTCGGTCGTCTTACCCAAGCCTGAACCCGCGCTGTGGATTGAGCGCTACGGCGATGAACTCTATCGTTTCGCGCTGGGCCGGGTGGCCAACGACGAGGTCGGGGCCGAAGAGCTAGTGCAGGAAACGCTGCTCAGCGCCCTCCAGGGCCTAAATTCGTTTCGGGGCGAGGCCTCCGAGCGGACCTGGTTGTTTCTGATTCTGCGCCGCAAAATCATCGACCACTACCGTCGGCAGGCCCGCCACCCGCACGTGTCGCTGGCCGAGGTAACGCCCGCCGGCCCCACGGAAGCCGATTTTTTTGAAAACCGGCAACGGCCACTGGCGGCGGGAGCAGTATCCGGCCAGCTGGCCCAGCGCCGACGCGGCCCTGGAGCAGCGGGAGCTGGGTGCGGCCCTGCGCGGTTGCCAGCAGAAATTGCCGCCCCAGCACGCGACCGTGTTTGCGCTACGGTTCGTGGAGGAGCTCACGGCCGAAGAAATCTGCAAGGAACTCCACCTTTCTGCGTCCAATTATTGGGTTATCGTGCACCGAGCCAAGCTGCAACTGCGGCGCTGCCTGGAAAAGCATGGCCTGGCGCCCGGCGCCTGATATTTCCGCTTTTTTGGCCGATTACCTTAGTTGATTCTTCTGCTATGCTCCGATTCATCTCCTGCCAGCGGGCCACGCTCCTCATCGAACAACGGACCGACATGGCGCTGTCCGCGACCGAGCGCAACAGCCTCTGGCTGCACCTGCGCTACTGCCCCTACTGCCACCGCTACGGTAAGCAAACGGCTCTGCTCAACCACTTGGCCAAAGTGGCCGCCGCCCACCGCGCTGCCTCGGCCACGCTGTCCGACGAGGCCCGCCAGCGCCTGCGGGCGCAATTAGCTGCCGCCCAGCCTAAGCCGGAGCCGGAAGAATAGCCGGTTGCGAGGCGGTGTGTACGTCTGAAAAAGGCATGTGGCGTATGAGTTCTGGGGTCTCCGCAAAACTAGAGCAGGGGGTAGAACGCAGGATTTTGCGTTTCTACCCCCTGCTGGTTTAACAGCCAGAATATTCCGGAACTACACCCCAAACATCCGCTGTACGGCCTGCCAGAGCTTCTTTTTACGACCGGCATCGTATTCGAGCATTTCGATTTCGCTGGCTCCGAGGAAGGCCGTGTCGCCGTAGAGCAGCACGGGTTCGTAGGGCTGGGTGGTGTACACGGCCACGTCGAGCAGGTTTTTGCCGAACGCCAGAAACTGCCGGGCCGCCAGGTGCTGGCGCAGGCTGCACAGGGCCACCGGGTAGGTTTCGTGCTCCACGTTCACCAACACCACATCCTCCACAATCAGGCGCAGGGCCTTGAGCAGGTTGTTGAGAAACACGTTGCGCGGCAGCTTTCGGAACTGGTCGGCCGACACGCGCACCAGAATAACCAGGCCATTGGCATTGCTGCCCAGCGTGGAAAACGGCACGTGCGCCACCGGCGACTGCGTGGGCGTGGGCTGCACCCGCCCCGGCTGCGAGGGCGGCGCGGCCGGAGCCGCTGGCAGTGGGCCCAGCGGGAGCGTCACGGCGGCCCGGGCTGAAGCGGCCCGGGCTGAAGCGGCCGGGGCGGTTTCGGGCGGTGGCAGTGGTACGGCTACTGGGGGCACGACTGTCGGGGGCGGCGGCCACTGTCGGAGCGGGTAGCGGAGCCACGGGCACTACTGCCGGCGGCAGCGGCGGCAAGGGGGGCGGTTCGGACTTGGGTGGCTGCGGGGTCGCGTCAACGGGAACCGATTGGGTTGCTGGCGTGCTACCCGCCGCTCCGGCCGCTCCACCGGGCATTTCGGCCGCCGCCGGAGTCGGGCTGGCGGTTGCTGCTGGCTCCGCCACTACGTAGAGGGAAGCTTCGGTGTAGAAGTTCTGAAAGAAGGCGAGCGTGGCGGCGTTATCCATGAAAAAGGACAAATGGGGGACGTAGGGGCAAACTACGCATTATCAGCCGGGTGTTTAGGAGCTAGGAACAGCACGCGAGATGCTTCGGCAAGCTCAGCATGACGTTCTTTTTCCAACTTCCAACTTCCAACTACTAACTCACCGGCTCGTCTTCGGCGGCCTGGGCTACCAGGTCGAAGAGGGCTTTGAGCTCGGTCGCGTCCTGGGGAGCCATGCGGCCTCCCAGCACCAGACGCAGCTGGCGGCGGCGCAGGGCGCCTTCGTAGAGGGCCGTTTCTTCGGCGGTTTCGGGGGTGGCGTCCGGCACGTCGATCGGGCGGCCCGACTGATCGACGGCCACGAAGGTGAAGAAGGCCTCGTTGGATTTTACCTTGGTGCCGCTCGGGATATCCTCCGACCACACGTCGATGTGCACTTCCATGCTGGAGCTGAACGAGCGCGTGACCTGGGCTTCGAGCGTAACCACACTGCCGAGCTTGATGCCTTCGCGAAACGAGACGTTATCGACGGACGCCGTGACGACGATGCGGTTGGAGTGGCGCTGGGCCGAAATAGCGGCGGCCACATCCATCAGGTGCATCATGCGGCCACCCATCAGGTTGTTGAGCGTGTTGGTATCGTTGGGCAGCACCAGCTCGGTCATCCGAACGAACGAGTCTTTCACGGGCTTCTGTTTGCGAATCATAAACGGAGTTGAAATCAACTAAGAAAGTGCAAAGGTAGGCAAGGCGAGGTGGTGAGATAGTGAAATGGTGAGTGGATGTTTAGCTGGCGCAAAATGCACTGTTAGCGCAAGTGGAGCAGTCATGACCAACCAAACATCAAACTCACCATTTCACCACCTCACTCATTCACCACCGCCCCAGCCGGCTTTGCCCAGCAGCGGCACGAAGCGGAATTCTTCCAGCGCCTGGCGCGCAAACTCTTCTTCGCTTTCGCGCACCACGCGCATCATGCGCTGGCTGGTGGCGTCGCCTACCGGAATCACCAGTGCGCCGCCCACCCGCAGCTGCCGGAGTAGGGGGCGGGGCAGGGCAGGGGCGCCGGCCGTCACCAGAATCTTGTCGAAGGGTGCGTGCTGGGGCAGGCCCAGCGAGCCGTCGCCGCAGAACAGGTGGGCCTGGCGCGGCATGGACGCCAAGCGGCGGGCGGTGCGCTCGTACAGCACCGGGTTGTACTCGATGCTGAACACGTGGGGCGTGAGTTCCAGCAGCACGCAGCACTGGTAGCCCGAGCCCGTCCCGATTTCGAGCACCCGATCCTGGGGGCCGATGCCCAGCAGCTCGGTCTGGTAGGCCACGGTGTAGGGCTGCGAAATCGTCTGGCCCTCGCCGATGGGGAAGGCCTTATCCTGGTAGGCGTGGGGCTGGAAGGCGGAGGCAAAAAACTGGTGGCGCGGTACCGTGCCCAGGGCGGCCAGCACCCGCTCGTCGCGGATGCCCTTGCCGCGCAGCTCCTCTACCAGCGCGCGGCGCATTCCTCGGTGTCGGTAGGTGTCGGCGGCGTGCATAAACGGCGAAAGTGGGTGGGGGAGGTAGGCATTCGGCCCGGCGGGCAGCAAAATGGCCCGAACCAAAGCAGGGGAACAGCCCGCCGCGGCCGGCCGCGAAAGCAGGCTGCGGGGCCGCGCCGGAGCCTGAACGGGGCGGGCTTGGCGCGGCGGCATCGGGTTGCCGGGCCGATAGCGGGTAATCCCTAACCTTTGCGCAGCCCGTCAAAAAGGCCGCCGGTGCCCGCCTGCAGCCCGGCTGAAGCACAAAACTACGGTTTCAACCCAAAAAAACTTCCCGGCCGCCGGCTGGTGGCGTTTAGTTCTTCCGCTCTTGATTCGTACTCTCCAAAAACTGAAGCTGATAACCGCCGACTTTGGGGCGGCCCTGCTGGCGTGGGTATGTTTTTTCTGGTGCGCAAGTACCTGCTGCGCGAAATCAGCCCCGAGTACCACTTCGCCGCCGATGCGGCTTTCCTGGCCGGGCTCGGCCCTGATGATTGCCGCCTTCTGGACCGGCCTCTACGCGCTGCTGGGCGAATACAACGACATTTTCCGCAAGTCGCGCCTGGGCGAAGTGATTCGGCTGGGGCAGGTTTCGTTTCTGGGAGCCATCATTATTTTCTTCGTGCTGCTGCTCGACGACCAGGGCCGTGCAGAAACTACCGGAGCTACTACAAAACCATTTCGGCCTACTTCCTGCTGCATTTCAGCCTGACGGCGGTCCTGCCGGCTCTGGGCCGTGAGCAGCATTCAGGGGCTGGTGCGCGGGGGGCGTCATCACCTTCAACACGCTGCTGGTGGGCTCGGGCGCAGTGGCCCGCGACACGTTTCGGGAGCTGCGCCGCACCGGCCGCCAACCTGGGCCTGCAACTGGTGGGCTTCACGCCCCTGACCGATGTGGTGGACGAGCAGCTGGCCGCCGAACTGCCCGCCCGCGGCTCCTTCCACCAGCTGCCGGCCCTGATTCCGGCCCTCAACATCGAGCAGATCATTATCGCCATCGAGCCGAATGAGCACCGCCGTGATTGAGCAGATCCTGACGCTACTGGAAGGCACGCCGGGCCCCGCGTGAGCATCCTGCCCGACCTCTACCAGCTGCTGCTGGGCTCGGTGAAGGTGAGCCACGTGTTCGGCACGCCGCTTATCGAAATCAAGCAGGATCTGCTGCCGCTCTGGCAGAAGGTGGTCAAGCGCCTGATTGATGTGGTGGCGTCCAGCCTGTTTCTGCTGCTTGCCTGGCCGGTGTACGCGGCTACGGCCGTGATGGTAAAGCTCTCGTCGCCCGGCCCGATTTTCTATTCCCAGGAGCGCATCGGGCGGTACGCGCGGCCCTTCCGCATCTATAAGTTCCGCTCCATGTTTGTCGATGCCGAGCAGCAGGGCCCCGCTCTAAGCTCCGACCACGACCCGCGCATTACCAAGTGGGGCCGCTTCATGCGCAAGGTCCGCCTCGACGAGTGCCCCAGTTCTGGAACGTCATCAAGGGCGACATGAGCATCGTGGGGCCGCGCCCGGAGCGCCGCTTCTTCATCGACCAGATCGTGCAGCTAGCGCCCCACTACCGCCACCTGCACCGCGTGCGCCCCGGTCTCACCAGCCTCGGCCAGGTGAAGTACGGCTACGCCGAAACCGTGGCCCAGATGGTCGAACGCCTCAAGTTCGACATCCTCTACATCGAAAATATGAGTTTGGCCATGGACTTCCGGTGCTGCTCTATACGCTCAAAATTATTATGGAGGGCCGGGGTAAGTGATATGCTGATGTTTCGATGTGCTGGTGTGCTAATTCGTTTGTCGGCTAGCTTGCTAAGCGGCGCGAGAAGTGGAAATAATTTTAGAAAGAATCTTGCGAATGCTCAATAATTTTTCCCGCAAGGCGCTAGTTTCACCATAGCCGCTGGAATGGTGGCAGAGCAGAAGCCAATAGTCGGTTTCTTCGGCTTCCTTGGCGGCTACCTTACACTTGTGAATGAAATCAGCCCGGCTTTCAGCGCTTTGCGCCTCCGTACATTCGCACCGATTGAGGTGCCACTTTTCAACAACTGATTAGCAATAACAAACCGACGCTGCGTATCTAATTGCTCCGCAAATCGGATAATATCCAGCGCGGAATTCAAACGTCAGCCGCACAATCAGGTTATCTGTCTCCGGTATCTTCATACTATTCAATAATAGTTGAACCAATATGTCAAATACACCAGCATATTAAAAACAGATATTAGCACACCAGCACATCAAAAATCAGCACATCAACCCCATGTTCACCGGCATCATTGAAACCCTGGGTACCATCTCGGCCGTGCGGCGCGAGGGTACCAACATCCATTTCACGGTTGAATCGGACTTCGCTTCGGAGCTGAAAATCGACCAGAGCGTGGCCCACGACGGCGTGTGCCTGACGGTGGTATCCCTCGACGGCTCGGCCGGCACCCACGTCGTCACGGCCATCGATGAGACGCTGCAAAAACCAACCTGAGCAACTGGGCGCCCGGCCGCCGCGTGAATTTGGAGCGCTGCCTGGCCGCCAACGGCCGCTTCGACGGCCACATTGTGCAGGGCCATGTCGACCTGACGGCTACCTGCGAGTCGGTAGAAGACCAGAACGGCAGCTGGCTTTACCGCTTCCGCCACGAAGCCGGCCCCGACCGCGTGACGGTGGAAAAGGGCTCCATCTGCATCAACGGCACCAGCCTCACCTGCTTCAATAGCACCGACGATGGCTTCTCGGTGGCCATCATCCCCTACACCTACGCCCACACCACCTTCCAGGACCTACGCCCCGGCGACCGGGTGAACCTGGAGTTCGATATCGTGGGCAAGTACGTGGCCAAGCTGCTGGGCAAGTAGGAGGCGCGTGACCCATACAGCACCTGCTGCTGAGAGACAGGAATGAGTTAACACCTACTCACTGCATCGCCCGCTGGTACCGGGCCTTTCCCGCGAAGGGATGGGGCCAGGTTCCAGCGGGCGATTACGCTACCAGCGGGCGACGGATTAAGGCTATTTCAGGTACTCGGCTGCCGCGCGGTTCTGCGGATTCAGCTGCAGGGCGCGGGCATAATTTTGGGCGGCCAGTTTTTTGTTGCCCAGGGCGGCGTAGGTTTCCGCCAGGCTGTCATAGGTATTCGCGCTGGCAGGGTAGAGGCGCACGTTGAGCTGAAACACGGCCAATGCATCGGTCAATTGGTGCTGCCCCACCAGCAGGTAACCCCAGGCGTTGACCGCGTCTTCGGGGAGCTGGTAGGCCGGGTTCTGCCGACGCGCTTTCTTTACTTCCTGGTCGAGCTGGGCGAACCCGCGCTGGCGCAGGGTCCGGTGCAGCGCGCGCACGGTGGGTGGCAGCCCAAAGCCGTCGGTGGTCCGCATGTCGGGCAGGTAGCAGGCGGCCAGCTCTTCCACGAAACGCTCGGGCTGGGCACCCTGCAAATTCGTTAGTACTACAATGGCCAGGTCGTCTTCGGGATAGAGAAATACGGCGGAACGGCCTCCCCCAACGGGCGCTACGGCCGGGTGCTCGGGCCGGTTTACGGTAGGCCACCCCAGGGCATAGCCCGTCAGCTTGCCCCCGAAGCCGCGCACGGAACCGTCGTTGAGGCGGCCCGCGGCCCAGAGCGTAGTCAGGCTGGCGGGTTGCAGCAGCTGGCCTTTTTGCAGCGCCATCAGCCAGCGGGCCATTTCCCCGGCCGTAGAGCTCATGCCCGCCGCCGTGCGCAGGGAAGGCGGAAATACCTCAAAAACGTTGCGCAGCTCCTTGCCATTGCGGCTCAGCTGCCCGTTGACGCTATGATAGAAGGTGTAGCCGCGCGCCCCATGGGGCAGCACGGTATGAGCGTCGCCTGAAGACGTGCGGGGCATTCCCACCACGTTGAGTTGCCGCTGCTGGATAAAATCGGTGAACGGCTGACCGCTGAGTTTCGTGATGATGCGGCCGAGCAGCAGGTAATTGGTTTGGTTGTAGGCGAACTTCTGGCCGGCGGCAAAGTCCAGCGGCTGGGTTTGCACTTGTTCCCAGGCCTTCAATTCCTCGTCTTCCGTCACCTGGGCATCGTCGGCCATAATATCGGGCAGGCCCGAGGTGTGCGTGAGTAGCTGGCGCACGGTTATCGGGTGCCAGGCAGCGGGCAGCTCGGGCAGGTACCGACCCACGGGCGCGGTTAAATCGAGCTGGCCGGCCTCCACGAGTTGCATCGCCGCCACGCCCACGAAAGCCTTGGTGATGGAGTTGATGGGAAAGCGCGTCTGCTCCGTCACTGCCACCGAATCCTGAATATTGGCCAGGCCGTACTGGGCCAGCTTTTCGATCCGACCGTGGCGTACCACTGCCAGTTGCAGGCCCGGTATGCGCAACTGGTGCATGGCCTGGCGCACCAGCAAATCCACGCTGTCGGAAGCCGATTGGGCCTGGCTACGGGAGGCGCTGTTAAGCAGAATAAACAGGGCGACGCCAGCAGTACGCAGCCAGAAGGGAAACCGGGAGCTCTTCATCGTTGATGCGTGAAAAAACAGAAAATGGATAGGAGAGGGGGGCATGTACTCGACCACGTGCGTGCTACCAGGTGGTCGTTTGATCTGGGGTGTCCTCCACCTCAAAGGCCGGAAGGACAAAGGTTGGTGCTGTAAATTTATAAATAGAACCTTGTTATGCAAGGTAGTGGTTGAAAAAAAAGTACTGCTGATAAACGTTAGGTAGAAATTGTGGAAATAGCCAAGGCCTCAGCTAAACAAATAAGCATTTACCATCAAATGGAAGCAGGTTTTGAAGAGTATCACCGATAGCAACTTTACCGGCCTCAATGCCAGCTTCTCCGTAACCATCGTTACCTTTTTGCCTCCGTGCGTACGATTTCCAGCTCCACGCCCTGACAATTTTGGGTAAACCTGGAATTCAACATCGTGGGCAAGTATGTGGCCAAGCTGCTCGGTAAGTAGGGCCGCGTAGCCCGCGCCCAGCGGTCGGGGGTGAACTGGAATGTCTGCCGTACTTTCGGGACCTGATGCGCTATCTGTTCCTGATTTTATTATTACTTCCCTGGTCCGCCGCTGCCCAACATCCGGTGGAAACGATCCTGGCGGCCGAGGCTGCGGCCGGGCGTTTCAGCGGGGCGGCCCTGGTGATGCGGCACGGGCGGGTGGTGACCCTGGTGAACCAAGGCTTCGCCAACCGGCAATTTTCGGTGCCAATTACCGACAGCACCCGGTTTCCGATTGCGTCGATGACCAAGACGTTTACCGCGCTGCTAGTGCTGCAGTTGCAGGAGCAGGGCCGGCTCAAACTCACAGATAAAGCCGCGGCCTACCTGCCCGAACTGCCGCCCGGCTGCCAGGATATCACGCTGCTGGATTTGCTGACGCATTATTCAGGGCTGAAAAACGAGCCCGTACAGGCCTACGCGGCCCGGCTTTCAGCGGCGGATTTCGTACGGGCTTATGTGGGGCGGAAAGAGGATATAAAAGTGCCAAGCTTCAACTACAATAATGTTGATTATATCCTGCTGACCCGCGTGCTGGAGGTTGTTGCCGGCGAGTCGTTCGCGGCACTTTTGCAGAAAGCCGTTCTCGCGCCGCTGGGAATGAAAAACACGGGTGTGCTAGCCGAGAATCGTGTAATTCCAAACCTAGCCTACGGCTACCACAACTATACTTTTGGGGAGGGAAACCCAAACGAGCCGCTGCAGAACGACTCGCGGGAGCTATCGAATTACGCCGGTGGCGGGAGCCGTATATTCCACCGTGGCCGACCTGGCCAAGCTGGTGCAGGCCCTGCACGATAACCGCCCTGCTCCGGCCCCAGACCAACCCAACAACTCCTGACCCGCCCCCAGCAGCCCGACTTTCTCGACTACGCCCGCGGCCGCCCCACCATCGGCTTTTATTACAACGATAAAACGTTTTCCCGCCCTGTGCTGGAGCGGCCGCGGCAGCCATCGACGGCTTCAACTCGGTGCTGCTAACAACCCCCGATTTCACTACGGCTGTCATCATTCTTTGCAATACTGACACCGGCGACCTGGAAAAAATAGGAGATGCGGTATATGGTGCGATAAAGTGAGTGGTTGTTTTAATCGCCCCAAAAAGATTGCGCCGCCCGACATGCCGCCGCGTCCCGGAGCACGTCGCCGGGGCGGGAGCCGTTGCCGAGCAGGTAGCCGGCCCAGGGCATAGCCAAGTAGGCAGCCGTGAGTTGCAGGGTTTCGCGCAGGGGGCGGGCCTCCGCAGCGCTGCCACTGCTGGCCGCAACGTGTGGACCATGAGAAGGCAATAGCAAAACGCCCGTGGCACTGGGTTGCCGGGAAAAGATGCGCGGTTTCAGCTGCCCGGTGCGAGAGGAGAGGGCTGGTTTTTTTGCAAACGATTGCAATAGCTCCGCGTAGTGCCTATTTTACCCCGCTGCTTCGCGGGTGGGCCGATAGCCCGCGATTTCCACTGGTTGCTTACGTCCCGGCTGGCTGGCCAATTCCCCGTCTGGTTCCGTGGTTCGCCGGCCAGCCGCAAACCCGTTTCAAGGCGGGCCAGGGCAGCCGCTCTCACCTTCTACCTCCTCTTTGTAATGGCTTTTTCTTCTGCTGATAACGCATCGGCCCCGGCTACGACGCCATGGCTCGCCCGCCCTGGCCGGTGGCCGATTTCGGCTCGACCGCCGACGGCAAAACCGCACAGCTCTACACGCTCCGCAACGCCCACGGCGTGCAGGTAAGCATCACCAACTACGGCGGTATCGTCGCGCGGCTACTGGTGCCCGACCGCCACGGCCGCTTCGGCGACGTGGTGCTGGGCTTCGAGCAGCTGGCCGGTTACCAGAGCGCGGCTTATCGGCAGGCCGGGCCCTATTTCGGGGCCCTGATCGGGCGCTATGCCAACCGCATCCGGGACGGCCGGTTCACGCTGCGGGGCCAGACCTACACGCTGGCCCGCAACAACCACGGCAACGCCCTGCACGGGGGCACCCAGGGGTTCGATAAGGTGCTTTGGGAGGCGGGAACCCCGGTTCCGGCCCCGCACGGCCCGACCCTCACGCTCCGCTACCGGAGCGCGGCCGGCGAAGAAGGCTACCCCGGCAATCTGGACGTAATCGTGGTCTACACGCTCACGGCCGAAAACCGCCCTGCGCATCGCGTATTCGGCCACCACCGACCAGGCCACGCCCCTCAACCTGACCAATCACACGTATTTCAACCTGGCGCTGGGCCAGCAGCCGGACGTGCTGGGGCCACGAGCTGACCCTGGCGGCCGACTGCTACACCGTGGTAGCGGAGGACCAGCTGCCGACCGGCGAGCTACGTACGGTGGCGGGCACACCCTTCGATTTTCCGCCAGCCCCACGCCCTTGGGGAGCGAATCGGGCAGGTACCGGGGCGGCTACGACCACAACTGGGGTGCTCCGCCAGCCGGCCGGAGCGGCGCTGGCGGCCACGGTGTACGAGCCCACCACCGGCCGCACCCTGAGCGTGCGCACCACCGAGCCCGGCGTGCAGCTCTACACCGGCAATTTCCTCGACGGTTCCCTGACCGGCAAAGCCGGGGTAACCTACGGTCCGCACGCCGGCCTGTGCCTCGAAACCCAGCATTTTCCCGATTCACCCAACCAGCCCACTTTCCCGAATACCATTCTGGAGCCGGGCCAGACATTCACGTCCACCACCGAATACCAGTTCGGCGTGCGGCCGTAGTGGCAGAGCCGTTGGCGTTAAGGGGGCGCTGAAGGCATTGCCAAACTGCCCGGCTACGGCCGCACCGACGACTCGCGGGGCAGCAACCGGGGCGGCAGCACCACGCGGCGGGCCTGAAAATCGGCGGCTCCCACTTCCAGGATTTCCAGGAACAGGCGCCACCGTTTTCCTGGCCCATCTGCTCGCAGCACTGGTCCACGGAGGTCAGGCGGGGGCTCGGTGAAGGAGGTGAAGATTTCGTTGCTGAAGCCGGCCAGCAGCATGTCGCGGGGCACTTGCAGGCCGTGGGCCTTGAGGGTTTGCAAAGCGCCCACCAAAGAAAAGTCGCTGGCCGAGAACAGGCCGTCGGGGCGTTGGGCGGGGGGGCAGGGCCAGCAGCTGCTCCATGCCGGCCGTGCCGTCGGCCAGCGTCATGTCGGAGGTGATGAGCAGGGCCGGGTCGTTGGGCAAGCCGTAGGTGCGCAGGGCGGCCTGGTAGCCCAGCAGGCGGTTGCGGTAAATGTTGAGGTGCTGGGGGCCGGCAAAGTGGGCGATGCGCCGGCAGCCCTGCTCGATGAGGTGGGTGGTAGCCTGGTAGGCGCCCTGGTAGTCGTCGAGCACCACCGCACTCACGTCGGGCGTGTCCAACATCCGGTCAAAAAATACCAGCGGCAGACCTCGCTTGCGCACTTTCTCGAAGTGGCGGGTGTCGTGGGTGGTGCGCGAAACCGACACGAGAATGCCCTCCACCTGGGCATTAATCAGGGTGTCGATGTTGCGCTTCTCGTGCTGCACGTCCTCGTTCGACTGACAGATCATCACCTTGAAACCGGCCTGGGTAGCTACCGTTTCGATGCCGTTGCACGACGGAGGCGAAGAACGTGCCCTCGATGTGGGGCACGAGTACGCCCAGCAGCCGGCCTGCGCCCGGTGCGCAGGCTAGCGGCCAGATGATTGGGGTGGTAGTGGAGTTCC
>CBDCJY010000018.1:100000-256629 GCA_965217985.1 Pyrinomonadaceae bacterium | reverse complement strand
TCATCGAGAAGGAGCGGCGAAAAGTCATTTGCACCAAACAGGCGACGGGCAAAACGCACGATTTTGCGCTGTTCAAGGACACGAAATTTGCGCTTGCCGAAAACATTTCTCTGCTCGCCGATTCCGGTTATCAAGGTTTGCACAAGGAACACAAGAACTCGCAAACGCCGACTAAAAAGCCGAAAGGCGGTCAGTTGAGTGCCGCCGCGCGGCGCGCCAACCGCGAGTTGTCGCGGCAACGAATACTGGTCGAGAACGTGATTCGGCATTTGAAAATCTTTCGCATCATCTCGGAGCGGTATCGCAACCGCCGCCGCCGATTTGGACTGCGGTTCAACTTGATCGCCGGATTGTATAATTACGAAATCGGTCATTAAATTACTTATGCAAGAGGTCTAATGTAAAACGGAAAACAAATAATAGAAAATAGAAAATGGAAATTATTATACAAGAATAGTTTTACCTATTAGGATTAAAAATCAAGTGCTGATTTCTTCTTGATCCTTTTGACTTTTGAATTTCTTTTCTGCTCTTTCTGCCAATTTGTAAACTATTAAACCTAACGCAAAAATGATAGCAAATGGCACAAAATAAAATAAAAAGAATATAAGATTTATTAGCCATTCCGGTAAATCGCCGCCGTGTAAATAAAGCAATATAGTCATTTTTTTTATTTTAATTATTTTCCCTCGACGCTCGCTCGTTCGATTATTTTTTTTACGTCAACTCCAACGGGCAGAGTTCCGAAATTCAGATTTTTATTTTCCGACAGACGCGACAAACAAAACGCTTCCGCAACAAAATCGCGTGCAGTTTCGAGCAAAACTTTTGCCTGCAAACAGAGCGCGAATTTTTCGACAATAATGCGGGCGCGAAACTCTAAATTTTCTAAATTTGAAAATTCGTCTTTTAATTTTAACAAAAATCTATCGTAAACTTCATTTCTGTTTTTCGCTGATTCTAATTCTGCAAAAACGGCTTCGATTGATTCAGGCTCTTTTTGCATCGAGCGCAAAACATCGAGACATTGCACATTTCCCGAACCTTCCCAGATCGAATTGACGGGAATATCGCGGTAAAGTCTCGGCAAAACCGAATCTTCGACATAACCGTTGCCGCCGAGAATTTCCAACGCTTCGCCGACCGCAAAAACGGCGCGTTTGCAGTTCCAGAATTTTCCGATTGCCGTCGCCGCGCGTGTAAAAAGTTTTGAAGTTTCGTCGGTTTCGGATTCGTCAAAACCGCGAGCGAGACGAAAACCGAGCGCAGTCGCGGCTTCGGATTCCAAAGCTAAATCAGCGAGCAAATTTTGCATCAAAGGTTGTGCAATCAAAAATTTTCCGAACGCTTTGCGATATGTGCAATGATGAATGCTTTCGGCAACCGCACGTCGCAGAGTCGCTGCCGAGCCGACCGCGCAATCAAGCCGCGTGTGGCGCACCATTTCCATAATATTCGCCACGCCGCGACCTTCTTCACCGATAATTTTCGCGTATGCGCCGTGAAATTCGACTTCCGATGAAGCATTTGAACGATTGCCGAGTTTGTCTTTCAAACGCTGAAAATATAATTTGTTGACTTTATTTTCGGGCGTAAAACGCGGCATTAGAAAACACGAAATTCCCTTTTCCGTCTGCGCCAAAACCAAAAAAGCATCCGACATCGGCGCACTGCAAAACCATTTTCTGCCCGTGATTTTATATTCGCCCGCGTCATTTAATTTTTCCGCAAAAGTAATATTTGCACGAACGTCGCTTCCGCCCTGAGGTTCGGTCATCGCCATTCCAAATGTCGCGCCGCGTTTTTCCGATGCGGGCAAAAATCGCGCGTCGTATTCATTAGATAAAACTTTCGGCAGCCAAAAATCTGCAATCTCCTTGGAAATTTTCAAACTCGGGACGACCGCAAAAGTCATCGTCACCGAGCAACTCGTGCCTTCATCAACCTGCTGTTTTAGAAAAGCCAAAACCGAACGCGCAACATATTTTCCCGATTTGTTATTTGTCCAAGCCAGCGAATGCGTTTCATTTTCCATCGAAATTCGCATCAGTTCGTGATACGACGGATGAAATTCGACAATATCAAGACGATTGCCGAAACGGTCAAAAGTTTTCAGTTGCGGAGTGTTTTTATTGGCAAGATTTCCGAGTTCGAGCGTTTCGGATTTTCCGAGAATTTCGCCGAATGCGTGAGCGCGTTTATTATTCCACGCGCCGCCGTTTTTTTCGACGGCATTTTGCAAAGGCAGATCGGACGCGAAAAGATTGTAATTTTCTAAAATCGGCGGTTGGTTTAATGATTTGTCGAAATCAAAATCTTTTATCACTGATTTATTCTGGAATGAGCTATCTTCAAAGAGCCTGAAATATCATCCAAATTAACAGGAATTTCTAACTCAAAAAGTTTTGCAATGACATTGTTTTCTTCAGTCATATCAAATTTTGGATACATGAAAAGATCATCACCGTTTCGTTTAATTCTCTCCCGACAACCTGATTTTTCCTGTGGTTTATTTTTCGAAAGAATAGAAAAGTAGTTATCGAGTAAAGCGTCACATCCTTTAGCGGCTATTGTTTCAAAATCCTTCGAGGCGATAATTATTCTGAAAGTATGACTTTTTACTTTATTACCAACAAGAAAAAAACCGCTATCGTCCTTTCTGGTTCCTGTCATTTTTAACGCGCGCTTATTCTCAATTAATTCAGAGATAAACGATTTGTACTTTTTCTCATCAAGATTTTCAGTATTTTTCAAGTAATTAAAAAGTTCAGCATTTTCTATTACGACTCGACCTGAAAAAAAATCAGATTCAACATTCAGAGCAACAAAACAACCCCAGCAAGAAGAGCCTAAAACATTATCGTAAAATGTTTTCGTTTGACCGAAAACGGATACGCATGAAGCTAATACTAACAGAAGAATTATTGTCTTACTCATTTTTAAATCTCCGTTTAATTGTTTTCAGTTGTTTACTGAAAAGGATTTTACAACAAATATATACTGCCTCCTATTGATTTTTAGAAAGGCGTTCGGCAATTAATTTATAAACCTGAAAATTGTAAACAAGTCCGATGTGCGTTCCCGAAACTTCAAAGTTGTTTTCGTCGAAACGCGACATACAATTGTGCCAGTCAACGATGCCGTCACTTTTGGTGTAAATGGCAGTTTTTTTGATTTGTTTCGGCAGGAAATTTTGCAGCGCGGTCACGGCTCTGCAATGGCAATGTCCGGTGTAACAGTTTGGAAAATCGGATTTGTCGTTGTTGCGGAAAATACGGTTGCGGATGCGTTTCGACATTTCCAGAACTTTCGGATGCGAAGCCACGCCGCGAAAAGGCGATGCGAGCGTGATGACCGATTCGACGAGATCGGGATTTTGAATCGCCGCCGAACGCAATAAAACTCCGCCTAAACTGTGTCCGATCAAATGGACTTTTTTGCCGGTTTCTGTGTGCGCCGTTTTGATGGTTTCGATAAGTTTTTCGGAAAGCGTATTTAAACAATCGGCGTTCCAGCCGATGTTTGAAAGATAAGGTTTGTAGCCGATGCGACCGAGCCACAGATATAATTCGTAAAGATAAACGTCCGAACCGAGAAAACCGGGAACGACAATCGCCGCCGCGCCGTCGCCTTTCGGCACACCGAAACCGTAATAAACGGGAGAAAGATGAAGCAATGTCCAATCAACTCCGACGAGCGATTCAAACCAGATCGGCAAAGCCGACTCGCGCATATCTTTGTCGAATCCCGTTAATACTTGAATTTCACTTTCTAAAATATCCATAAAATCAATGGATAACGGATAATGGATAGTTGATAATAAAGACAATATAATTATCAATTATCAACTATCAATTATCAATTATCAGGCTTTCGCGCTCGTTGATTGACTGTTCAAAGTTTCCGCCGTCGTTTTCAAATCGGCAAAAACTTCCTGCAATATTTCGTTGAATTTTTCGATGTCTTTCATCGCCTTTGCATCAGATGACAGACCGAAGTAGAGAGTTTGATTATAACTTAAAATCGCGCAGCCTAAACCGAGACGATAGCCGATTGGAACATAAGGATAATATTTCACCATTTTCACGCCGCACATATAAAGCGGAATCTGCGGTCCGGGAACATTGGTGGCGACCATATTAAACGGCGCGAACGGCAGTTGGGCGAGCGCGCCTAAAAACGACTGCATCGGCGCGGGCATCATCGAAAACGCCGCGCCGACCGTCAGTAAACCTTCGGCTAATTTTGCCGATTTCATCACGCCGGTTTTTTGATTGACGTGGTGAAATCGTTCGGTCAAATCTGTGATGTCGAGCGGAATTTCGACCGGCAGAATCGAAATAATGTTTCCCAACGCGCCGCGCTGTTCCTTTTGCCGCAGACTGACCGGAACCATAAAACGGATGTTTTTTTCGGCGATTGATTCGTCGTGAAATTTCGTATAACGCGCCGCCGTTTCGCTTAAAACCGTCAGCACGACATCGTTGACCGTGCCGCCTAAAACCGTGCGAATCGCGCGCGCGTCCGTATATGAAAGTTCGCTCCACGCGAGACGGCGTTCGCCCGAACATTCGCCGTTGAACGGCAGAGTCGGCGGCGGCGTGGAAATCGCCGGAAAAACCGACGCTAGATCGGGAACGGTTTCCGCCGCTTCCGGTTTGGCGAGCGACGAAACCATATACATCAAACCGCCCTGCGCTTCGACCATCCGGTTCATTCCTTCCTGCATCGCGCCGAGCAATGAATCGAAAAATTTGCGCGTCGGATCGGTTTCGACTTCGGGTTTTTCAATTTCCTGTTTTTCGACTTTGGCAGGCTCGGGCGAAATGTCGAAGATGATTTTGACGAGATCAACGCCCGAAATGCCGTCCGCCATACAGTGATGAACTTTGACGATCAACGCCGATTCGTCGCCTTCGTAATCGTTGATGACGAACATTTCCCAGAGCGGTTTGTGACGTTTTAAAACACTCGTCATACATTTTCCGGCGATGTCCGGTAAGGTTTTCGCGGTAATTTTGTCTTCGGATGTTAATTCGAAAACGTGCTGTTCGATGTCGAAATCTTCGTCAAATTCCCAAGTCGGATGAGCGATATTAAAAGGATCGGGAACGACTTTTTGCAAAAATCGCGGAACTAAATGCAGACGGTCTTCGATATGTTTTTTGAGATTGGCGAGGTCAATTTTGCCCGCAAAAACGCTCGTCGAACCGATGTGCATCGGACATTCCTTTCTCTCGAGATTAAGAAATGCCGCATCGAGCGATGTCAGACGACGATTTAATTCGGGTTGTTTCATGTTTGATTTCGTCCACAGATGAACACAGATTCACACAGATAGGAAAGATTCTAAGAAATTATTTTCAAAACATCTATATCCATCTATGTTTATCTGTGGACAATTTTTCTTATTCTAAAGTTAATCCGTTCACGTCATAACTCATTGCGATCAGATCGTGTGTTTTATCAAAGCGGTCAATGACGTAATCGGTTAAAAGTGCTTCGGCGTTGAAACCGAGTTTTTCAAAAACCTGAATCGCGCCTTTTTGTTCCGAAGCCATTCGTGCAACGACTTTTTGCAGATTTAATTCTCCGGCTTTAGCGAAAATTTCGCCCGCCAAAACATTTCCCAAACCTTTGCCGCGCACTTCCGGCGATAAAAGCAAAATGATTTCGCCGAGATGCCGCGACCAGACCTGATCGGTTCGCATCAGACTGCCGTGACCGACGAGTTTGCCGTCAATCTCGACCAAAATAGTGTGCCATTTTTCTTTTTCAACGCGCTTTGCCCAAACATTTACAAAATCTTCGTCCGTAATATCAAAGGACAAAAACAATAAATCGTCTTCCGGCAAAGAACGCGCAAAATCCAAAACCGCTTGCTTATCATCAGCAGTCATCAGGCGCAAAGTAACGGTTTTGCCGTCAATTTCGGTCTTCCACGGATAAGTTCTTTTCTTGGTTGTCTGTGTTGCCATCGAAATTTAATTTAACACAATTTGCCCGCAAAATGCGCGAATGGGGGAGAAAAAGAGAAAAATTAATCACAGATAGACACGGATAAACGCGGATGAGAAAATACGTTTTGAAAAGTTTTCTATTCTTCAAAAATCCGAAAAATCTGCGTTCATCTGTGGTTAAAAATTCTTGCCTGTTTTTTTGCATTTTCCGTCGGCAAAAAATTACTTTTTGTCCTGTGTATTGAGCAAAGGAATTTGTGTTGCCATATCGAGCCAGCGTTTTTGAATCTCGACATAACTGTTCATCGCGTTCTGCGCGAAATCGGCAAGTGCGTTGACGGGCGAGTTTTTGTCTAAATCCAAACCTTGTTTGAGCGCGTCAATCGTGCGCGTATTTTGACTATTTGCAAAATCGAGCCACGCCTTTCGCATTTGCACCATAGTTTCCAAACCTTGACTTGCTGTTTCTTGCAGACTGCCGAGAACATTCGGATTTCTGAAATCCGCGCCCGATTGGACGGCTTTTATCAGTTCGCCGCTTTGCTCGAGAGCGATTTGCGACCACTGACGCTGGGCTTCGATAAAACTCTTTGCGCTGTCTTTTGCCCAACCGGAAAGGGCTTCCGACGGTGCATTGTTTGACAGATTCATCACGTCCGAAACGGTTTTGACGACCAGAGCAGTCTGCTGCATCGTGATCTCTAACCACATTCTCTGTGCTTCGAGCATTTGATTGACGATCTGTTGTGCAAATTCTAAAGGCTGATTGGCGGCACTCGACGCGTTAGTTTGTTTCGCATCTGCGTTAGACGCTTTTGGTGCTGATTTAGGTGCGGTCGCTCGTTTGTTTTCCGAAGTCCGTTTGGATTCCTGTGCCGTGCCTGCATCCTGCATTTTCGCTTTCGGTGCCGCCACTCTTTTGGGAGCGGTTTTTTTCGTCGCCGCCGGTTTTGCCTTCGTCGTTTTGGTTGTCTTTTTTGCTTCTGCCATCGTTTTATAAACTCCTGATCCGTATAACGAACGGTAATGAGCGCGTTCGATTTCTAAACAGCCAATATCAATTACGGTGTTTGCTACTGCTCACTATACTGATTTTTTTGAAATTAAAAAAAGTCCGTGATTTATTCAACCACAGACTTTTCTAAAATTCAATGTAATTATTTGGTTGCCGCTTTCGCCTGTTTGCTTAAGTTTTGAACTGTTTCTTCGACGTTGCTGATAACATTTTTCGCAACATCATTGATTTCTTTCTGCAAAGGCAATTCCATATTTGCCGCTGCTTTGATGAATTTTTCGCTGGTTTTGGCAAAAAGATTGATCCAGTCCTGACGGATTTCGCTCGTTGCATCCCAATAATTTTTCGCAACTTTCAGCGCATCAACATTGGCGTTGTAACCGGCAACATAAACTCCTTGGACAAGTCCTTCGGTAACTTCGGCTGTTTTAACAACTGTGTCCAAAGCGACGGTCGCTGATTTTTCGGTTAAGTTCACTGCGCTGTCAATCGTGTCGTTTACTAATGATTTCTTGGCTGTCATAATTTTTATAAATCTCCTTATTTTATCTTCTGCTCTCAAAAATTTTCCGGCTCTTTTTTCGCCTGACAGTTTGAAGATTATAAAATTAGAAAAGTCTTGTCAAGTAAAAATTTCGCATTTGCGAAATAAAATTTCAATAACAAAGATAAATCGTATTATTTTAACAAATAAAGTTTTCGCAAATATAACATAATATCAAGTTTTAAGCAGAAGCCCGCGCGTAAGCAAGGGCGTGACTTGATATTGCGCCCTTGCTTACGCGCGGGCTTCTGCTTAATTTTTTTCGCATCTATGATAAAATCGTTTCCAATATGCCGAAGAAAACACAGACAAAAAAAGCCGCATCAGCCGTAGATTTTGAAGGTTTAATTATCAAACGCTACGGCAATCGCCGGCTTTATAACACGGACGCGAAATCGTATGTCAATTACGGCGATCTGGCGAAAATCGTCCGCGACGGCAATGATGTGCGCGTTGTGGATTCGACAAGCGGCGAAGATGTAACGAAAGCGGTTTTAATTCAGGTTATTTTAGAAGAAGAGAAAAATAACAAAACCGTTTTGCCGACCGAATTTCTTTTTCAGCTTCTGCGTTCGCGCGAAGGCTCGATGCAGGATTTTTTCAAAAATCATCTCGCCGCGAGTTTTAATGCTTATATGAAAACCAAAGAAGAATTCGACAATCGTTTCCGCACGATGCTCGAAATGGCGACCTCCGCACCGCAGATGTGGGAAAAACTGATTCCCGGTGCGGAAGTGATGCGCGAAGTTTTGACAGGCAAAAAGAAGAAAAAAGACGATGAATAATGGATAATTGATAATTGATAGTGGATAATTTCAAAATCTTTTTTGCTTTTATTTAGATATTCCTGAAGAACGATTTACAGTCAAAATAATTTTGCAGTCTTACCAATTTCCAAAACCGGCAAATAAAAGTTAAAGTATTCCAAAAATTCCAAACACAATTTAAGGAGCCATCAATGACAGAAACGTCGGACGATTTGGGAACTTTTTACGACAACAATATTACGCAGAGCAAAATCTGGCAAGTGATCGGCGCGTCGGCGGTCGGGACGATGATCGAATGGTATGATTTTTATATATTCGGTTCGCTCGCCTTTGTTATTTCGCCGCTTTTTTATCCGCCGGGAAATGATACTTTTGCATACATCGCGTATTTGGCGACATTTGCCGTCGGTTTTGTGGTTAGACCTTTCGGCGCATTATTTTTCGGACGCATCGGCGATCTGGTCGGACGGAAATACGCTTTTTTAGTGACGCTTTTGATTATGGGCGGCGCGACCGCTGTCATCGGAATTTTGCCGACTTACGCGCAGATCGGGATTGCCGCGCCGATTATTCTGCTTTTGATTCGCATTCTGCAAGGTCTCGCGCTCGGCGGCGAATACGGCGGCGCGGCGGTTTATGTCGCCGAACACGTTCCCGACAATCGGCGCGGATTTTACACTTCGTTTATTCAAATTACGGCAACGCTCGGATTATTTATTTCGCTCGCCGTGATTTTGGTCGTGCAGAATACGATGAGTGCCGAACAATTTGCCGGAAAATCCACAGGTTTTGCAGGTTGGCGAATTCCGTTTTTAATCTCGATTTTTCTCGTCGGGATTTCGCTTTATATACGCTTGCGAATGAAGGAATCGCCGATTTTCCAACACGTTAAATCTTCGGGAATGACTTCGGCAAATCCACTCGTCGAAGCGTTTACGAAGTGGGAAAATTTAAAGCGCGTTTTGATTTCGTTGTTTGGCGCAACCGCCGGACAAGGCGTTGTTTGGTACACGGGACAGTTTTACGCTCTGTTTTTTATGCAGTCAATTTTGAATGTTGACGGCACTTCATCGAATTACATCATTGCCATCGCTTTATTATTTGCGATGCCGTTTTTCGTCTTTTTCGGCTGGCTTTCCGACCGCATCGGGCGCAAATGGATCATTATGGCAGGTTTGCTTTTAGCCGTTCTGACGTGGATGCCGATCTATCACGCGATGCAAAAAGCTGCCGGTTCAAATGTCGTCACCGCCAGTTCGGAAGCTAACAAAGTAACGGGCGCGATCAAATTGATTCCGAAAACTCAGGACGCGGGCGGCGCATTAATTGACGCGCCGAAAGTTTTGTCCTACACGAATTTTAGTAATTTTTTGAATAATTCGGCGGCTTGGAAACTGATATTTTTAGTTTTTATTCAAGTTCTCTGGGTAACGATGGTTTACGGTCCGATTGCCGCCTATTTGGTCGAAGCATTTCCCGCGAAAATCCGCTACACCGCGCTTTCGCTGCCGTATCACATCGGCAACGGCGTGTTCGGCGGACTTCTTCCGCTGATCGGCGTTTCGATTATCGCTTCGACGGGCAACATCTACGCCGGACTTTATTACCCGATGATCGTCGCCGGAATCACATTTATTATCGGCTCTCTGCTGATGCGCGAAACACACGGACACCGCATTTGGGAAGAATTAAAACAGGAAGAAAAATAAGAAAATTGTCCACGGTATAGACACAGATAAACACGGATTTTTAAGATTTCAGAGCAGTTTTCAGTAAATTGAAATATATCACTCAAAATAGATGAAAGCTGATAGATAATAACGGATAGGTTTTATCTTTTATCTATCAGTTTTCATCTCGAATCTATTCCGAATTCATTTTATTTATAAATTTTCTGAAATTTGCTCCGATTCTCTAAAAGATTTAAAAATCCGGGTTTGTCTGTAAACAATTTATCTTAAAATTTTCGCGTCTTTCCGCGCATTCAGCGGGCAAATATCACGAGTTTTAACAACCGGGAATTAGAGTTGTATAATCGAAAAACTATGTCAGAAAATACGCAGACAAATATCGAATCAACTTTGCAGGAAACGAGAGTTTTTCCGCCGCCGACCGAATTTTCCGAACTGGCGCATATCAAAAGTTTTGAAGAATACGAACAGATTTATAACGCCGCCGCCGAAAATCCCGAAGAATTTTGGGCATCGGCGGCGGAAAATCTGCATTGGTTCAAAAAATGGGACACGATTTTAGAATGGAACGAGCCGTTTGCGAAATGGTTTGTCGGCGGGAAAATAAACGCTTCGTATAATTGTCTCGACCGTCATCTCGAAACTTTCCGCAAAAACAAAGCCGCGATCATCTGGGAAGGCGAACCCGGCGAGGTTCGCACTCTGACTTATCAGCAGCTTCATCGTCAAGTTTCAAAATTTGCTAATGTTCTGAAAAAATCGGGAATTAAAACGGGTGATAGAATCGCGCTCTATATGCCGCTCGTTCCCGAACTCGCCATTGCGATGCTCGCGTGTGCGCGAATCGGCGCGACGCACACGGTGATTTTCGGCGGATTTTCGGCGGACGCGATTCGTGACCGCGTAATTGACGGCGGCTGTAAAATGGTCGTCACGGCGGACGGCGGTTTTCGGCGCGGCAAGGAAATCAAATTAAAAGAAATCGTTGATGAAGCCGTCGCTCAAACTCCGATTGTTGAAAATGTCATCGTGTTCAAAAGAACGGGTTCGAAAATCCATATGGAACTCGGACGAGATTACTGGTGGCACGAATTGATGGAAACCGTAGATGATAATTGTCCGGCGGAAGAATTGGATTCGGAACATCCGCTTTTTATTCTGTACACTTCGGGAACGACCGGAAAACCGAAAGGCATTCTGCACACGACGGGCGGCTATCTGACGCACGCTTTTATTTCGTCGAAATGGGTTTTCGATCTGCACGACGAAGACACATATTGGTGTACGGCGGACATCGGCTGGATCACCGGACACAGTTACGTCGTTTACGGACCGCTTGCCAACGGCGCGACGGTTTTTATGTATGAAGGCGCGCCAAATCATCCAGAACCGGACAGATTTTGGAAAATTATCGAACGCCATAAGATCAATATCTTTTACACCGCGCCGACCGCGATTCGCGCCTTTATCAAATGGGGCGAACAATATCCGCTCAAACACGATCTTTCGAGTTTAAGACTTCTCGGAACGGTCGGCGAACCGATCAATCCAGAAGCGTGGATGTGGTATCACACGATCATCGGCAAAAAGAAATGTCCGATTGTTGATACCTGGTGGCAGACCGAAACCGGCGGCATTATGATTTCCCCGCTTCCGGGCGCAACGCCGACCGTTCCCGGCACGGCGACGCGACCTTTTCCGGGAATTATTATTGATGTCGTCGGCAAAGACGGCGAACCTGTTGGTGTAAATGAAGGCGGTTATCTGGTCATCAAAAAACCATTTCCTTCGATGCTTCGCACGATCTGGGGCGATGACGAACGATTTAAAAAAACGTATTTTTCGGAAATCCCGAACGTCTATTTCGCCGGCGACGGCGCACGGCGCGACGAACGCGGTTATTTTTGGATTATGGGCAGAGTTGACGATGTAATAAATGTTTCCGGTCACAGATTGGGAACAGCCGAAATCGAAAGCGCACTCGTTTCACACGAAGCCGTCGCCGAAGCAGCCGTTGTCGGAAAACCCGACGAGATCAAAGGTCAGGCAATCGCCGCTTTTGTAACTTTGGAAGGCGGACGAAAGGGAAGCGAAGAATTAAAACAGGAATTAAGAAATCACGTCGCAAAGGAAATCGGAAGTCTGGCAAAACCCGACGATCTGCGATTCACCGATGCTTTACCGAAAACTCGTTCGGGCAAAATTATGCGCCGACTTTTGCGCGAATTGGCATCAGGTGGAAACATTGCTGGAGATACGACGACGCTCGAAGATATTTCGGTTTTGGAAAAACTGCGACAAGATGAGGAATAAGAAAAATTGCCCACAGATAAACACTGATGGACACAGATTTTTTGAGAAAATAGTTTTGTTCATTTTATAAATTGAAAACTATCTGTGTTTATTTGTGTCCATCTGTGGATAAATTATTTCTTAACGATTACGCCCGTATTTTTCGTGTGATGAAACCCAATCGCTCGACGAGATTGCCGAACCGAGCGAAATTTCTCCGGCGAGAACGACTCCGGCGATGATTTCGGCGAGTTTCATCACGCCGCCGCGACCGTAACAGCCCAAAACTTCGAGACATTCTTTCTGCGTTGCCAGACCTGTTCCGCCGCCGTATGTGGCGACGATCAGAGACGGAATCGTGATCGAAATATATAAATCTTTTTCCGGCGTGATCTCCGAATAAATTATTCCCGCCGAACTTTCCGAAACATTCGCCACGTCTTGTCCGGTCGCAATAAACATCGCTGTAATTCCGTTTGCCGAATGTGCGCCGTTGTTGTTTGCGCCTGATAGAAACGAGCCGATATTTGCCACGCCCGAATGATAGACGAGCGATTCGGGTTCGACGCGCATATGTTCGATCAGGACGTTTCGCGGAATCGTGCATTCGGCAGTCACGCGTTTGCCGCGCGTTCGCATAATATTGACCTGCGAAGCCTTTTTGTCGGTTGCAAAATTCGATTCGAGATAGAAATGTTTGATCGCGCTCTTTTCGTAAACATCTATGATCCAACTGCACGCCGCAAACGTCGCGCGTCCGACCATATTTTGCCCCGCCGCGTCGCCCGTCGTGTAATTGAAACGCAGGTAAGCGAATTTGTTCGAAGTGTATGCGTCAATGTCTTTGAGTTTCGCAATCGAAGAAGTCGCTTCGGCTTCCTCGCGGATTTTGTCGAAATTTTCCATTACCCATGTGACAAATTTTCTGCCCTGCCGCGCGTCTTCAAAAACGAAAACCGGCGCGCGCTGCATCGCATCGGCGACGACCGTTGATTTTACGCCGCCCGACAGATTCAAAACTTTTATGCCGCGATTATATGACGCGATCAGAGTTCCTTCGGTCGTCGCCAGCGGAATCAGAAAATCGCCCTGCGCGAATTCGCCGTTGACCTTGAGCGGTCCGGCAAAACCGATCGGAATCTGCGCCACGCCCGTAAAATTTTCGCAATTTCCCTCTAAAGTATGCGCGTCGAATGAATAATTTTTGATGTGTTCGAGACTTACTTTCGCGTAATCTTCGACAAATTTTTGACGATTTTTGACGGCGTTTTCCGAGTAATCGTCGTCATCATCGCGCGGAATGCGAACTTCGAGATTTTCCGTCTCGGCAATCGCATCTTCGACCTCAAACTTTAAATTGCCGAACGGTTTCGCCTTAAACGCGATGCCGATTTTATATTTTCCGTGTTCGAGATTTCCGACCGCCGCTCTGACGTTTAGAGTTTTTTTCAGCGGAAACGCGATATTTTTCAAATTTTCCGCCGCGATAAAATTACCGTCGCCGAGATCAACCGAAATTTTGTCGGGCGCGATTTCCTTGCCGTCAATTTTTATTCCGTTAAGTTCGCCGATCTCGGCATCGCTGAGGCGATTTTTCAGCGAAAATTGTATGCCGCCGTCAACATTTTTCAGACTGTTATTGGTGTAAAGCTGCCGCAAAAGCATACTCGGAATCGGTAGAAAAGCCATAAATTTTTAAAATGTCCTTTTTAAAATTTCGGAAAGAATTTGCCGCAATTTTACTTCGCTTACCGGACAAATTCAAATTTTAGTTTTAATCAATAATAAAAAGATATAAATTCGGAACAATTGTGAGAATGAATTTTATTAAAAAGAAATAATTTGCCGGACAAAAAAGTTCCGTTAGGAACGATATATTTATAGATTGAAATAGTTTAATCTTCGGAGTTTCGTAGGAACGACATATTCTATATGTCGTTCCTACGAAACTCTAAAAAACTTCTAAACTTCTTGAACTATAAACATTTCGCTCCTACGAAGCTGATAATACCAATCTTCTGGCGATGTCTAATTCGATAAACTATTAAAACTGTTATTAGATTCGTCCGCGTCGAGATAAATTCCGCCGTCGAGTTTTATTGATTTTACTTTCTTTTTCGTCGAAATATTTACGGTTGTTTCTTTTGTGTTTTGTTTCCAGATTTCCGGCGTTTGATGAAAACTTTCCGTTTTATTGTCCGTGTAAGTTACGACGACATCAACGGGCGCGGCGAAACCGCCGATGTTTTTAATTTTTATCTCATAACCGTTATTGGTTGGCGTTGCGCTTTGCAGAGCCATATCAATATAACCGTTGCTGAAATACCAATTGTTGAAAAACCAATTTAAATCTTTGCCCGAAGCGTCGTTAAAACTATTGAACATATCCCACGGCAAAGGATGTTTTCCGTGCCAGCGGTTCATAAATTCTTGCAGGACTTTTGTAAATTCCGCATCGCCCAATAAATCTTTGATCGCCAGATAACCGAGCGCGGCTTTGCCGTATTCGTTGTTTCTGAAACCGATGCCGATCATCGCATCGCCGGGCGTAATAATCGGCAAATCTCCGTCGGCGGTGTCGGTTTTTATCCAACGCGCGATGCGAAATTGTTTGAAAAAATTGTCCGCCTGTTCTTCGCCGAGATCGGTTCTTGCGATTAAAAGTTCAAACGCGGTCGTCCAGCCTTCGTCCATAAAACCGTAACGCTGTTCGTTGATTCCCATATAAAACGGAAACCACGAATGCAGGATTTCGTGTTCGGCGACAAAACGCGCGAAAACCGGACTTTCCTGCGAACTGTCGTTGACCATCATCGGATATTCCATATCGGCAAAACCGCGCACGATAGTCGTTTTTGAAAACGGATACGGAACGCCCGGATAATTGTTCGAACTCCAATCGAGCGTGTGTTTCCCGTATTCGACCATTTTTTCAAAATCTTTCGATTCTTTGTTGTAAGCAGATTGAACACTCGCGCGGCGATTCGTAGTTTTATCAACGACGACGCTTCCCGCGTCCCACAAATAATGATCGCTGACATTTGCCGCTATATCTGTAATATTTTCGGCTTTCCATTTCCAGATCAGCGAATCTTTCTGCGCCGTCACCTGATCCTTTTTCAACTCGTCTTCGGTCGCAATGTGAAAGATTTTGTCGCTCGTCATCGAATCTTTCAGACGCGCGGCTGGTTTAGGCTGCAAAACTTCGTCCGCATTTAAAAGATCGCCCGTCGCCCAAACGACAAAATTTTTCGGCGCGGTGATTTCCAAATTGTAGTTGTTGAAATCATTATAAAATTCGTGCGATTCGATAAAATTCATCGTGTCCCAGCCGTCAATGTCGTCGTAAACCGCCACGCGCGGATAAAAATACGCGAGAAAAAATGTCGTCTTATCAATCGCGCCTTCTCTGTTGGTTTCGACCGAAACGTCGTAATGCCATTTAAAGGAAAGTTTCACGGAAGAATGCGGTGCGAGTTTTTGATCGAGTTTGACCGCTTGCCAAGTGCTTCCTTTCTGCGACTGCCATTTTTTTGTTTTGCCGTTTTCCGCATATTCATCAATCTGAACGCCGGAAGTCAGATAATCGGTCGAAACAGCATCCTCGCGCGGCGATTCCGGTTGATGCGAATTGAGTTCGAGCCGGAAAACCAGACTTCCGAGTTCGTTCGGGCTGTTGTTGAAATAAGTGATTTCTTCCGTGCCGGAAATCGTTCTGTTCGGCGGTGCGACCGTTATTTTAATATCGTAATTCGCCGCGTTTTGCCAGTAATTTTTTCCCGGTTTTCCGTTCGCATTGCGCTTGTCGTTGTTAAAGGCTTTCGATACATTGCGCGGCATATAAAGTTCTTGTGCAAACAAATTTACACAAGTTAATAATGTAATGATTAAAACGGCGATTTTCTTCTGCATTCTCTTTTCTCCAAAATAATTTAAGACACTGATATTATGTTCATTTAGAACGCGAAGTTCTGAAAATTGTTTCAGTTTTTATCGTAGAAACAATATCGAAATTATCAAAATCGAAAAGATATTCATAGAAAATTTCCGACCTGTTTTAAATTGCTCAAATATCAATTTTATTTCAGATAATTTACAATAGAAGAAACTCTCTAGACGATATTTTGAATTATGAAAACCTTAATAATAACTGCTTTTCTAATGATTTTATTTTCAACTGCAAACGCGCAATGGCAAAAACAGACAGTTGAAACCGACGCAAGTTTTCGCGGTCTTTCGGTCGTTAATGAAAACATAATTTGGGCGAGCGGAACCGGCGGAACTGTCATAAAAACTTCTGACGGCGGAAAAAATTGGTCGGTTTTGAAAGTTCCCGATGCTGAAAAACTCGATTTCCGCGACATCGAAGCGTTTGACGAAAATACGGCTTACATTTTGAGCATCGGCGACGGCGAAAATTCCCGGATTTACAAAACTATTGACGGCGGAAAAAATTGGAAACTGCAATTTCAAAATACGAATGAGAAAGCGTTTTTCGACGCGCTCGCTTTCTGGGACGCGAAAAACGGAATTGCAATGAGCGATCCGGTCAATGGCGAATACTTTTTTTACGCGACGAATGACGGCGAAAATTGGGAACCTCTCGGCAGAAAAAGCGCGACGGAATTTGTAAAACCTGTCGGCGCAAATGCGAAAACGGGCGAAGCGGCGTTTGCGGCGAGCGGAACTTGTCTTTTATCAAACGGCGCATCAACAGTTTTTCTGGTTTCCGGCGGAAACGATGCGCGGGTTTTTCGTTCGGAAAATCGCGGCTTGAATTGGACGGTTTTCGCTACGCCGATTACGAAAGGAACGTCGGGCAGCGGGATTTTTTCGATTGCGATGTATGACGCAAAACGCGGCGCAATCGTCGGCGGAAATTATGAAAAACCGGACGAAATAAATGACAATCTCGCCTTTACAAACGACGGCGGAAAAAACTGGAAACTCGGAAAAGGTTTAAGCGGTTATCGCTCGGCGGTCGAATTTATTGACAAAAAAACGCTCATCGCTGTCGGGTCGTCCGGTTCTGATTTATCAACTGACGGCGGAAAAACTTGGAAAAATCTCGACAAGGAAAACTACAACGCGGTTCGCGCCAAAGGTAAAAATGCAATTTGGGCGGTCGGCGCAAAAGGTTTGGTCGGTAAACTCAAAATGTAAAATTTCAGCGATTTTTTACTGAAATTAAAACGGAGAAATACGATGAATACGGCTTCAAAACAGATGAGTTTAAACGAGTATCAAAAGATTTTCGATTCTCAAATTGAAAATCAATACAACATCGGCAACACGGCGGCAAGCGAACGAAAGGCGAAAATCAAGGCTTTGCGATATGCCGTTGAAATCGAATACCGCGAACGGATTCGTGAAGCGTGTTTTGCAGACCTCGGAAAATCGTCCGCCGAAGCCGATCTGACCGAAATTTTTCCCGTCGTCTCCGAAGCGAAACACGCGATGAAAAATGTTCGCAAATGGACAAAACCGCACAAAGTCGCCACGCCGCTTTCGCTGATCGGTTCGTCTTCGTGGATCAAATACGAGCCGAAAGGCGTTTGTCTGATTATTTCGCCGTGGAATTTTCCGTTTAATTTAACTTTCGGTCCGCTCGTTTCGGCGATTGCGGCGGGAAATTGCGTAATTATCAAACCTTCGGAAATGACTCCGCATTCTTCAAAATTGATGCGCGAAATCGTCGGAAAATTGTTTGACGAAAAGGAAATCGCGCTCGTCGAAGGCGGCGTGGAAACTTCGACCGCGCTTTTGGAATTGCCGTTTAATCACATTTTTTTCACGGGCGCGCCGTCGGTCGGCAAGATCGTAATGACGGCGGCGGCGAAAAATCTCGCGTCCGTCACGCTCGAACTCGGCGGCAAATCGCCGACGATCGTTGACGAAACCGCCGACATCAAAACGGCGGCGAAAATGATCGCGTGGGGAAAATTTGCCAACAACGGTCAAATCTGTATCGCGCCCGATTACGTTTTCGTTCACGAAAGCAGACAAAAAGAATTTGCCGATAAACTGAAAAATCAACTGACCGAATTTTACGGCGACGCGCCCGAAAAATCCGAAAGCTACGCGCGAATCGTCAACGAAAAACATTTCGACCGCGTGAAAAATCTGATTGACGACGCGGTAAAAAAAGGTGCAAAAATCATTGCGGGCGGAACGGGCGAAAAAGATAAAAAATACATTGCGCCGACGATTATTGAAGACGCGCCGCTCGATTCGGAATTGATGAAAAACGAAATTTTCGGTCCGGTTCTGCCGCTTTACAGTTATAAAAATCTCGACGAACCGATCAAATTTATCCGCGAAAACGAAACGCCGCTCGCACTTTACGTTTACAGCAAAAACTCGAAAAACATCAACAAAATCATTGACAACACACGCGCCGGCGGAACGTGCATCAACAACAATGATGTACAGTTTTTCAATCATCATCTGCCGTTCGGCGGCGTGAATAACAGCGGCATCGGCAAAGGTCACGGCAAATTCGGCTTCGAAGCGTTTTCTAACGCGCGCGGCATCTTAAAACAAAATCTGCCGAGCGGTTTACAGCTTATGATGCCGCCTTACACTGATTTCAAACGCAAACTGATCGAACTTACTATTAAATGGTTTTAAATTAATTTTTCAAGATAAAGGATTATGAAAGTCAAATATCTCTTATTAACAAAAACTCTTTTTCTTTTGTGTTTTATAAGTAATTCGTCTGCACAAAACACAAAGGTAGTTATTTCAACTCAGGAAGATTTGGAAAAATCCGTAAAGTCAGTCTCGTGTAAAAGCGATGAAAGACTCAACGGCGTGAAAAATCTTTTTGTTGAAATGGGCGCAAAACCGGAAGATGTCGTTATTGAAAAATTCAACAAAGACAGAATTTCAAACCTCGTCGTGACGAAAAAAGGAAAAACTGACGAGAAAGTAATTGTCGGAGCGCATTACGATAAAACTGCCGACGGCTGCGGCGCAGTTGATAATTGGACAGGAATTTCCATTATTGCACATCTTTATAAAAGTGTGAGAAATGTCGAAACTCGGAAAACATATGTTTTCGTTGCCTTCGATCAGGAAGAAAAAGGTTTGCTCGGTTCGGACGCAATGGCGAAAAATATTCCGAAAGAAAATCGTCAGACATATTGTTCGATGGTAAATTTTGACAGTTTTGGATTTTCCGCGCCGTTTATTCTGCAAAATGCTTCGACTTCGAACTTGATTAAAATCGTAAAAAAGATCGCCGATGACAATAAATTTAAAATGAGCGAAGTTTCTATTAGTAATGCCGATGCGGATTCTAGTTCATTTAAATCCCGTGAAATTCCGGCGATAACATTGAGCGGTTTGGATGGCAATTGGCAAAACATTCTTCATTCAAGTAACGACAAATTAAGCAAAATAAATATTGGCAGCGTTTACTTTGCTTATCGTTTCGGGTTAGTTTTTTTAGCCAAACTCGATGCAAATTCGTGTCGGGAAAAAAGTGAAGCTATACATTAGAACAAAATACAGAAAAACTTTCCTCTTTTCGGTTTTAATACTTTCTCCCTGTAATTTATGAGCATAGTCAAAAGAAAATTAACCAAATCCTATAACGAATTTTTTGAGTCGGAAAAATCGAGCGGTATTGTTTTGTTTGTCTGCACGATTATTTCACTACTGCTCGCAAATATTTTTGTCGGCGAAAAATATCTTGATTTCTGGCACATTTATCTCGGCGGTTTGAGCCTCGAGCATTGGATCAATGACGGTTTGATGGCGGTGTTTTTTCTGCTGATCGGTCTTGAATTAAAGCGCGAACTCTACAAAGGCGAACTGTCTAATTTCAGAAACGCGATGTTGCCGATCTTTGCGGCGGCGGGCGGACTCGCAACTCCGGCTTTGATTCATTTTCTCTTTAATCGCAGCACCGACACGCAAGCCGGACTCGGAATTCCGATGGCGACCGACATCGCGTTTGCGCTCGGCGTTCTCGCGCTTTTGGGAAAACGTGTTCCGGCTTCGTTGAAAATTTTTCTGACCGCGCTCGCCGTGATGGACGATCTCGGTGCGATCATCGTCATCGCGGTTTTTTACACGGCGAAACTTTCGACCGGATTTTTGTTTTCCGCGATGCTGGTTTTCGGACTTTTGTTTTTCTTAAACAAAGCTAAAGTAATGTCGCTGATTCCGTATTTGATCGGCGGCGCGGTGATGTGGTTTTTTATGTTGGAATCGGGCGTTCACGCGACGATTGCGGGCGTTTTACTGGCATTTACAATTCCATTTACGCACATCGAAGACGACGAAAATTCACCGTCTTACAAACTCGAACATTTTCTTCATAAACCGGTCGGTTTCGTGATTTTGCCGATTTTTGCGTTTGCCAATACGGGAATAATTATCGGTGCGGATTGGGCAAACAGTTTGACAACCGAGAACAGTTTCGGAATTATCGGCGGTTTGGTTTTGGGCAAACCTCTGGGAATCACGATAGTCAGTTTTATCGCCGTTGCGGTCGGCATCTGCCGTCTGCCGCTCGATCTGAACTGGAAACATATTCTCGGCGCAGGTTTTCTCGGCGGCATCGGATTTACGATGTCAATTTTTATCACGAATCTCGCTTTTACCGAAAATGCCGGAACAATCAATGCCTCGAAAATGGCGATTCTTCTCGCTTCGCTGATCGCCGGAATTATAGGTTTTGTCTGGCTTAAATTTTTCGGTCAACCGAAAGAAACAGATGATGATCTGGACGCGATGGAATTTGAAGAAGATGATTGAAAAACTTTTCACCGCAGAGACGCAGAGACGCGAAATTTAAAAAAATAATAGAAAGTTTTTGAAAACTTGATGCTATGTTTCAATCGTTTTTTTCATAATATTTGCGTCTTTGCGTCTCTGCGGTGAAAAAAAAATCGAAATGTCTTAAAATTTTCGTATCAACTATTTCGGAGGTTTTAAAAATGGATTTCGAAAATGATTTCAATGTGCCGAACGAATTCGGCAATCTCGTTCCCGACCGCGCCGAACTCGAATCTGAGGAAATGTTTGCCCAAGCCGACAAACTTCTCAACGACGGCGTGATAATGGAAGCGGTCGAAAAACTTACGCAGATTCTCAAAAGAAATCCGCGTTTCGGCAAAGCGTATAATCATCTCGGCTGGGTTTACGAAACGAAATACAAAAATACCGAACGCGCCGAAGAATATTATAAAGCCGCGATGCAGTATGCGCCGCATTATAATGCCGCGTATCTGAATTACAGTTATTTTCTGTCGAATCTCGGACGTTTTGACGAGGTGAAAAATCATCTCGACAAAATTTCAAAAATTCCCGGAATTGCGAGAGATACGATTGCCAACGAATACGCGATAATGTATGAAATGCAGGGAAATTTGCAGGAAGCGATTGATTTTTATCAAAAAGCGGCAATCGTTACACTCGACATTGCGAAACTCGATAAGTATAAAGAAAGTATCGAACGCTGCCGGCGAAAAATGGACATATTGAAACCGTCCGACAGTTTTATAAATTGAAATGAACCAAAATTTTATCAGCGTGCCGTTTAAGATTGACGACAGTTTCTCTCAAGTCGCGGGCATCGGAAAATTTTCGCCTGCCGGAATCGTTCTCGAATACGAAGGCAAAATTTTCGGCATCATCAAAAGCGGCGTTAAGGAATCGCGTATTTCGACGGATGAAATTTTAGATGTGAAATTTAAAAAAGGTTTCTTAAAACGCGGCGCGAAAATCGAAATCAGAACAAAAACATTTGCAAAACTTTCGGAAGTTCCGAACCGCGACGGAAAAATAACTTTAAAGATCGAAAAAGATGACATCGAACGCGCCGAAGAAGCCGTTGCAAAACTGCAAAAAGACGTTACCGAATATCAGGAAAATCTTCCGCCCGCGCACACGCCCGTTAGCCGTCTATTTGAAGATAATGAAGATGAATCCGAAACAAAAGAATTAGAAAATAATCGTTAAAAAATTCAATATGAATAACCAAATCCAATCTGCAAATAAACGGCGAAATATTATATTGCCGTTTATTTGTCTGAGCATAATTTTATTTTTTTCTATGAATACAAAATCACAAAGCGAATCGAAAAATGTGCCGCAAGAATGGCAGACTTTAGCCGAACAGACCGATTATCGAAAAAGTTGGAACTATGCCGACACGATTGCTTTTGCCCGAAAACTGGCAAAAGCGTCGCCGCTGATCGAATACAAATCTTACGGGAAATCCGGCGAAGGCAGAGAAATGCCGCTTTTGATCGTCGCGGAAAATAAAGATTTTACGCCCGAACAAGCGAAGAAAAGCGGCAAGGCGATTATCTTTATTCAAGCCGGAATTCATTCGGGCGAGATTGACGGTAAAGACGCGGGATTTGCGCTTATTCGTGATGTTGCGATTACGAAAACCGTTCCCGATTTATTAAAAAATTCGATCATAATTTTCACGCCGATCTATAATGTTGACGGACACGAACTCGTCTCGCCGTATAACCGCATCAATCAAAACGGTCCCGACGAAATGGGTTTTCGCGGAACTTCGACAAACCTCAATCTCAACCGCGATTATATGAAAGCCGATGCGCCGGAAACACGAGCGTGGCTTGGATTGTGGAATGATTGGAAACCCGACTTTTTTATTGATTGCCACGTCACCGACGGCGCGGAATTTCAATATAACGTGACTTACGAATACGCGCATTTCGACGAAGTTTCGCCCGAAATAAAAAATTGGATGGACGAACATTTCGACGGCAAAATCGTGCCGAAAGTCGAATCCGAAGGTAATCTTTTGACGCATTACGTCGAATTTGCCGGACGCGAAGTAACCAAAGGAATTGCGACATTTATCGCCACGCCGCGCTTTGCGACCGGTTATGTTCCGCTCAGAAACCGCGCCGGATTATTGATCGAAACGCACAGTTATAAAAACTACAAATCGCGTGTGCGCGGAACTTACGACATTTTGCGCTACACGATTGATGAAATCAATCAATCGAAAAAAAGTCTGTTTGAAGCGAACAAAAAAGCGACAGAGGAAACCATCGAACGCGGCAAAACTTACGATGCCAACCGTCAATTTCCGCTCCAGATGGAAATCACGGAAAAAAGTGAACCGCTCGAATTTAAAGGCACGGAATACACCAAAGAAAAAAGCGATATTTCCGGCGTTGAGATGATTAAATACGGCACGAAACCTTTGAACATCACGATTCCGAAATTCGACACGGCAAAAGTTACCGCGTCCGTCGCGCCGCCTCTTTATTACATCGTTCCGGCGCAATGGCAAAATGTCATCGAAGTCGTCAAAGCGCACGGAATCAAATTTCAAACGATCACAAAACCTCTGACCATCGAAGTCGAAAGTTATCGCTTAATCGAACCGAAATTTGCGCCGATGCCGTTTGAATCGCACAATGTCGTTTCGTATAAAATAAATCCACTCAAAGAAACGCGCACGTTTCCTGCAAATTCGATCATCATTCCGCTCGCACAGGAAACGGGAAATGTCATCGTCCATTTATTTGAACCTGCATCGCAGGATTCGTTTATGTATTGGGGATTTTTCAGCGCGATCTTCGAGCAGAAAGAATACGGCGAAGCCTACGTTTTAGAAAAACTCGCCCGTAAAATGCTCGAAAAAGATGCTGGATTGAAAAAGGAATTTGAAGAAAAATTAAAAGACGAAAATTTCGCCAAAAGCGCACGCGCACGTCTGACATTTTTCTACGAACGCTCGCCGTATTTTGACAAACGCATCGGTCTTTATCCGGTCGGTCGCATCGTGACGAAATTAAATTTGTAATTTTTGAATTTTATGAGCGATGAAAAAATAAAACCGAAATTTATCACCGTTCCGTTCAAAGCCGAAAGTCCGAACGGGATAACACATTATCACGGCATTGCAAAGTTTTCCTTTGCCGGAATTGTGATCGAATACGAATCGAAATTTCTCGGTTTGATCGGCGGTGAAATCAAAGAAGTGCAGATCGCGCTGGACGAGATTTTCAACATCAGATTTCGCAAAGGTTTTTATAAATCTTTTGCAAAAATCGAGTTTCGTCTGCAAAATTATCGAAAGATCAGCAAACTTCCGAATAAAGACGGCAAAGTAAAACTCAGCATCAAACGCGAAGATTACGAACTCGCCCGCGAAGCCGTCGAACAAACTCTGCAATATATGCAAGGCGACGCTAAAAGTTTTTTGGAATCGGCAGACTCAAATAAACAATTGCCGCCCGTGCAAACTTCGGTTAATGAATTATTCGATACTGAAAAATTGGAAGGCGAAGATTTACGAAAACTAAATTCAATAGATAAAAATGCTAATAACAATTAGTTTTTAACTTTTGCAAAGTTGTATTTAAAAAGAATAAACGCGGAATCACTTTTAATATATTCCGCATTTTTTTATGTTAATCTATGACTAATTTTAGTATTTACACGAAGAAATATATGAGAAATTTCAGTCTTCAAAAAATCGGGTTTTTATTTATCTTGTTGATGTTTCAGATTTCGTTTGCATTATCTCAAACGGCGATCAGATTGGACGTTGATGCGACCGATGCGGGGAAAAATATTCTGCGCGTCAAAGAAAAGATGAGCGTTGCCAAAACCGGCGAATTTACGCTTTATTTTCCGAAATGGATTCCGGGCGAACACGCGCCGACCGGAACGCTCAACGATATGGTCAATCTGTTTGTCACTGCAAATGGGAAACCGATAAATTGGCGGCGCGATGACGTTGAAATGTTTGCGTTTCATCTGACGATTCCCGAAGGCGTAAAGGAAATCGAAATCGCGTTCGACGATGTTTCGCAGCCGGGAACGATTGCGAGCGCGAATCTTTCGCGTATCAAATGGAATCGGCTTCTGCTGTATCCGCAAGACGCGAAGGACACGTCGGTCAATGTCACGGGTTCGCTGAAAATTCCGTTAAATTGGCAATACGCGACGGCGTTGCAGACGGACATCGAAGCGGCGGATGCGAACGCGAACACGGTGCGATTTAAAACCGTTGCACTCGAACGCTTTATAGATTCGCCCGCGATTATCGGGAAATATTTTAAGAAAGTAAAACTCGTTGATGACAACGGCGTTTCGCACGAAATGGACATCGCCGCCGATTCCGCCGAAGCACTGGAATACAAGCCGGAAACGCTCGAAGGCTGGAAAAATCTCGTGCGTCAGGCAAACGCGACATTCGGTGCGCGGCATTACAACGGTTACAAATTTCTTCTGACTTTGAGCGATGTCGGCGGCAGCGAAGGTTTGGAACACAATGAATCGAGCGAAGACGGCGTTGGCGAAAAATCTTTGAGCGAGCAATATCGGCTGATTGATCTCGGCGATCTGCTCGGACACGAATACGCGCATTCTTGGAACGGAAAATATCGCCGTCCGGTCGGCTTGGCGACGGGCGATTATGAAACGCCGCAAAAAGCCGAATTGCTTTGGGTTTATGAAGGTTTGACGCAATATCTCGGCAAAGTTCTGCCGACGCGCAGCGGTCTCTGGACACCGGAAATTTTCCGCGACGTGATGGCTGATACTGCCGCCGGTTTGGATCATCAGACGGGCAGACGCTGGCGAACTCTGGTTGACACGGCAGTTGCGGTGCAGTTTACATACGGCAGTCCGCGCGTGTGGCGCAACCAGCGGCGCAGCGTTGATTATTACGACGAAGGCGCGTTGATCTGGATGGAAGCCGATGTTTTGATTCGTCAAAAATCGAACGGCAAACTTTCGCTCAACGACTTTTTGCGGAAATTTCACGGCGGACAAAATACGGGCGCAATGATAAAACCTTATGATTTTAATGAAATCGTCACGACTTTAAACAGCATCGTTCCTTATGATTGGAAGACATTTTTTGAAGACCGCATTTACAAAATCCAGAAAAACGCGCCGATGGGCGGTATCACGAACGGCGGCTGGAAACTCGTCTATAACGACACGCCGAATTTTCAAAAACAGATGTATGAAAGCATCTACGAATTTACGGATTTGTCATATTCAATCGGAATTACGGTCGGCGGTAACGGCGAAATCGCCGACATCAATCCCGATCTCGCGGCGGCAAAAGCCGGAATCGTGCCGGGAATGAGAATCACGAAAATCAACGGCGAAGAATTTAAATCGGAAAATCTTCACGCGGCGGTTGCGGCGACGAAAAACAATCAACCGCTCGAATTTGAAATAGAATTCAGCGGCGAAACAGAAACTTACAAAATCAACTACAACGGCGGCGAACGCTTTCCGCATCTCGAACGCGACACGGCAAAAACCGATTATTTATCGGAAATCGTAAAATCTTTGGGCAACAAAACTTTTGGGAGTGTTGCTGATCCGCTGAAATTTCATCCATCATCGAAATAAAACAGTCAAACATTTCGCCATTATATTAATTCTCTTTAATCGAATAATGTCCTTTACGCTCAAACCGATTCTCGCCCGAAACGCTCTAAGTTCGACTTACGGCAAAAATATTGCGATCAATCCTTATCAAGGTTGTGTTTTCGCCTGCGAATTTTGTTCGGCGATCAAGATGAATTTTTTCACCGGACGGACGAAGGAAAAATGGGACAAAACCGGTTGGGGCGAATGGGTTGATTACAAAACGAATCTCGTCGAACTGCTGCATAAGGAACGCGAAAAAGTTCGCAAATCGAAAATATATTTCGGCAATGCGACCGATATTTATATGCCGATTGAGCGGAAATTAAAACTCGTGCCGCCGATTTTGGAATTTTTTCTGGACAATCCGCCGCTCGAACTCGAAGTGCAGACGCGCGGGACTTCGCGCGATGTGGCGCGTGATATTCCGCTGTTACAGGAATTGGCGAAAAAGACGAGCGTTCTGGTCAGCTATTCGATTCACACCGACCGCGACGATGTGAAGAAAATCTTTGAACCGAAAGCACCGTCGCTGATCGAACGTGAACGCGGTCTTCGGCTTTATCACGAAGCCGGAATTGAAACGCGACTGTCGTGTATGCCGATTTTGCCTTTGAATCCCGAAAAATACGCCGAAAGATTTGCGCCTCTAATTACAAAAAGAGTCTGGATCGCTTCGATGAATCACAAACCACTGACGCAGGATTTATTCAAAAAACATTTTCCTGAATGGCTCGACGAAAAAGCGGTCGAAAAAGCAATGCGCGAAACACGCGAAGCATTTGAAGCGCGCGGTATAAAATGTTTTTATAATTCGCTCAATCCGCAGGCGAAACGCGAGCGTTGGGAAAAACGCGAGGCGAAAATCCAGAATCAGAAATTAGAAAAAAGTAAAAATAAAATTTCCAACAACGACGGTCAAATGTCTCTGTTCGATTAGTTTCAAAACCGCCGGTTAATCGGTTGAAAAACTCTCTGCAACAATTGATATTTAATGTAATTCTTTTAACAGATTTTTAATATTCATTGTCCGAATTATGCGATGAAGATTTGTCGGATGCAGTCCGAGAAGTCCGGCGGCTTCGGTGTAGCTGCCGCCGGTCTGTTCGAGAGTTTTGACGATCAGATTTTTCTTCATTTCGTTGACTGCCGATTGGTAATTCGTGACTTGAATTTCTGGAGAAGTGCTGACTTCAAGAATTGATTCGGGCAAATCTTCCGGCAAAATTAAATCGGAATTGCCAAGCACAACGGCGCGTTCGACGGCGTTTTCGAGTTCGCGGACATTGCCCGGAAAATCGTAATTTTTTAATAAAGTTTGCGCGTGTTTGGAAATTCCCGAAATCTTTCGGTTACATTTCCGGCTCAATTTGGAAACAAAATGTTCGGCGAGCGGCAGAATGTCTGTGCGCCGTTCGCGCAAAGGCGGCATCGTCAGCGAAACGACGTTCAGACGATAATATAAATCTTCGCGGAAATTTCCCGATTTAATTTCGTTTTCCAGATTGCGGTTGGTCGCGGCGACAACGCGCACGTCAACTTTGATCGTTCGCACGCCGCCGACGCGCTCGAATTCGCGTTCCTGCAAAACACGAAGAAGTTTCGCCTGTATCGCCGGAGAAATTTCACCGATTTCATCTAAAAAAAGCGTTCCGCCGTCGGCTAGTTCGATCTTGCCTTTTTTCTGAACTACGGCAGTCGTAAACGCGCCTTTTTCGTGTCCGAAAAGTTCCGATTCCAAGAGATTTTCCGACAAAACGGCACAATTGATTGCGATAAACGGTTTCAGATCGCGCTCGCTGTTTTCGTGAACGGCGCGGGCGACGAGTTCTTTGCCGGTTCCGCTTTCGCCGCGAATTAAAACGGTCGCATCGGTCGGCGCGGCTTTTTCGATAAAGCGGAAAACTTTTCGCATCGGCTCGCTTTCGCCGATCATATTATGTTCGAGATTTATTTCCTGCCGCAGTCTTTGATTTTCGTTTTCGAGATTTTCGAGGTTTCTGATATTTTCCAGCACAATCGAAACGATTCCGGCGACGGCGGTTAAAAAATGTAGATGATCTTCGTCAAAATTTTTTACCGGATTTTCCGTGTCAAGATAAATTATTCCGACAATATTTTCGTCAATCGTCAAAGGCACGCAAATAAGCGAACTCGTTTTTGCCGCGATCAGACTTTCCGCCTGTTTATAAATCCGATGTGTTTCAATATCGCAGCACAAAATCGCCGTTTTTTCTTTGATAACCTGTTCGGCAATCGTTTGGCTGATTTTTATCTTTTGCGGTAAGTCGTTATTCCGCGTTTTGGTAAAAGTCGCCGTGATATGTTCTAAATCTTCTTCGACTAATAAGACCGCTCCGCGTTCAGCCGGAATCGCGTCGAAGATCGTTTTGAAAACTGCTTTTTGTAATGATTCCAAACTACGAAGTTTGCCGAGTTCGATATTTAATTCGAGCAGCGCACTCAGATTTTGCGCCGTTTGATCGTCATTTGAAAACGATTGTAGAAACTTCGACGGATTTAAATAAATCGCATCTTTACTTTCAATCTGAACCGTCGAGCCGCCGTAGATTTTGCTGTTTAATTCGATAAAATCAAAAGCCGAATCATCTTCGGTTTCATATTCAAAGAACAAAAAATGAACATCGCCGAGCGCGATGCGGTCGCCGTGTTTGATGATTTGATTTTTGACCGCCGCGCCGTTGACGAATGTGCCGTTAAAACTTTCAAAATCATTGATTTCAAAGATTTCGCCATCTTGTTTTATCAGACAATGACGGCGCGAAATAGAACGGTCGCGCACACGAATATCGTTATTTCTATCGCGTCCGATTGAAATTTCGCCGCCGTTCAAAGGAAAAATTTGTCCTTTGAATGCGCCGGAAATGGCAAGCAATCTGGTGTTCATATACAAAGTCGGTTTAATTGGAAAAATATCGGCTGATGAATAATTTACCACATCTTTCTATTTCGGGATTGTCAAAACCGATACTTTCGGTGTGTCGGTTTTGACATATCTGCGTTTGTTTAAAGATTTCTGCTGTCGCTAATCGGCAAGCAAACAGGCGTATTATCGGGCAAAATATAAAAACAATGAGTTTGGCACGAGAGTCGCACTAAGCAATTATGCGTGACAACCTGATTTAAAGTAGTCCCCCGAAAAGATTACCGTCTCAGGTAGCCCCCGATACAAATACTAGAATTAAGGAGACGATAAAAAAATGGCAGAAGTAGCAGCAGCAACAGCAAACGACGATTTACAGCAATTGGTTTATAAAGAAATTCAGGAAGGCGCGGCACCCGTCGCCGCCGCATTAGGTATGCCCAATATGGTAGCGATTGACGAAGGTTTATTGGGCGATTTCCCTTGGTATTGGCAAAATGGAACAAATTTTAACGAGAAAACATTCGGTTGGATTAATAATGTTTTTGCTTATAATCAAGACGGTTATTTACAAACCAGCGGTGAAGCATATACGACGGCTTATTTTAACGTATTGCAGGATACGGCTTATGTTTTAGATTCCGCTGATGCGTCGGCGTATAATAACGCCAACGACGCAAATGCGGCGGTCGTCAACACGGTTATCAGCGATTGGACGACGACGATGGGCGCATTTCCGGCAGGAACTCCAAGCACACAGATCGGCGAATTAAATTATGTTATGACGCAGGTTTTAACGTGGGGAACGCCCGGACTGACTCTCGGGCAACTTCGCAACAGCACGAATCCGACATCGCTTTTGCCGAACATTCCATTAGGTGCAAATCAGATCGTCAATGATTTAATGACCTATCTGGCGAATACCAGTTCGGTTGCCAACATTCAGGCATCGGTTCTTTCGGCTAACAATCAGTTGGCACAGACGAAATTGGCTATTTCGCCTGCACCGACGACATTGCCGGTCGAAGGTTGGATGCAGACTTCAGATGACAAAGGCAATATGCTGATCGTGCCGGAAATAGACGTTGACGAATCAACGGCAGTCATTCAAAACAATCTGCTTCCAAAAAGCGGCACAGGCAAGAGTTTTACGGCGAGTTTTACAGCCGCGCAGGGAAGTTCCAATACCGTCGATGTAACGGCTTCTGTCGGCGGCGGCGCGGTCGGCGATCTCGATTTCTTTATTACTTTGTCGGGTTCGGCGAGTTCTTCGCTCAACATATTTTCAGCGGATTCTAGTCAGGAGTCGGTCGAAGTCGGAATGCAGTTTAACGGCGTAACGACCGTCACGCCGAAACCTTATCCGTATTCGATCACGAGCGGCAAAGGTTGGTGGAATCCCGAACCGGTACAGAATGCGGCTAATGACAGCAGCAGCCAGAGTGGTTATCAGTTTACGCCCGAACCGCCTTATAATTTCGCAACCGACGGAGATTTCGGATTTTTGTCGAGACTTCTAATCAGTCAGCAACCCGTGTTGACGCTGACTTACAATACCAGCAACTATTCGGCTTATGAAAAAACATTTCAGGAGCAATCGAGCTGGGGAGTTTCATTTTTAGGAATTCCGCTCGGCGGCGGTTCGCAGTCATATTATTCGTGCGAAACGTCTTATGAATCAAGTTCACAGACCGTAACCGTAACGATGACTCCGGTCGGCAATGTTTCCCCCGTCACACCAACCGATCAACTAGCCTATGTAGTAGGTGGCGAAGTTGATTGGATTGGTGCTGCGTCCTAAACGACTGTTTCTAAAAAAAGTCTTAGTTTTTATTGAGTTAAAAACCTGTTTTGGTTGTCAAAATTACCTCACTAACTCCCAGTCGGCATCGGCAGCATTTCTTGGGGAATGTTGCCGATTTAATTTTTTAAAAGTCCACTTAGACAGGTGGTTCGAGATTTAGAAAGATTTCTGCGTTGTCGAATCTTAAAAGTTGGCAGACCGGAATGTTATTGCTGTCTATAACTTCGATTATATGAATGTTCATACCGCTCATACTAAAAATGCTGTCAGACCAAAATCCCTTGCTCGCTGTTTTTGATGTGTCAGAAACTTGAAAATAACAATCCGGATAATCTACTGAAAATTGCAGACTGAAATTTTTGTCATCGGCAGTTTCGACGATTGTAAAAATCGCTTTGCCTTTGGCATCTTTGAAGGCAAATGTCAGCGGATGCGACATCCTTGAGGTTTGGCAAAACTGCATATTTTTGCCGTTTTCTCCGATTGCTATTGATTCGACATAGCTTACCGTAAAATGGGAATCGGATTTGAGCCAATCGGTCGGTTGCGAATTGTATTCTTCCGTTACCTTAAAAATGCTGTTGGCGTTAATATCAATCGGAGTTTTTGCTTGATCTATTTCGCCGCCGCCGCCGCCGCCGCTTTTGATGATAATAGGAATAGACTGTTGTGGCATATCTGGGGACATAATTTTTTCTCCTGTTTTTTGTTAAGTAAAGATTAAAAACCAAAGGTCATTTTCGATAGTTTTTAACGTCCGGGCGGGAGATGTAACTGTTGAAATTTTCCGTGCCTAAATCCGTTTCTAATTCGGATAAAAGTCGGTTGGATCGGGCGAGATATTCGCGCGATTTAGCTTCTTCATTGAGCATTAAACTTGCTTCGGATGCGATTTTACAGCTTCGCCATCTCGTGTGAACAGTTCCCGAAGCGGCGTTATCATTTGCTGTTTCGAGAGATAATTTTAACGCTTCCTGCGGCTCGTTGTTTAATAATAATGCTTCCGCCAAAGCGAATCGGGCTTTTATAATCAGATGCGCCATACCGATCTTAGCCGCTTCTTCAAATGCTTTCCGGCATAATTCCATTGCCGTCGTTTTATTTCCCGAACGCACATTTGCCAGAGCTTTTGTAAAACTCGCCCGCACGAAAATCTCGCCCGTTTGAATGCCGCTTATCTCAATCGCCTTCTGACTTTCGCTTAAAGCGGTTTGATAATTTCCCTCGCTCAGATCGCTTTCCGCTCTGATAAGGTGCGCCCACGCAAGCAATTGTTTATCGCCGTTTTCGGAATTTTCGGCAATTTTCATTGTCGCTTCAATTGCTTCAGCCGATTCTTTATATCGTCCGATTTGCCATAACGCCTGACCGCGATTTAAAAGGCTGTAACCTGACTTCGATTGCATTCCGAGCGATTTGCTCAAACCCAAAACTTTATCGTAATGCGCCAGAGATTGCAAAAAATTTTCCTGATGAATCAATGCCAAGCCGATGCCGCCGTGAGCGTAAATCATCATAGATTTATCATCGTTTTTCTCGGCGGATTGCAGTTGATCGTTAAATACTTTGATCGCCGCGTCGTAATTTCCGGCGTGATCGTTGGCATAACCGAGCGCGAGTTGCGCCTGTAAAGTTTCTTTTTGAAAATTATTTTGACGGTAAAATTCGAGTGCGGGTTCGATAAAGCGAATCGCTTCGCCGCTTTTCGTCTGCTGTAAATATAAACTTCCGAGAGAAAGATTTGCCTGCGCTGCGACGCGATGCCAATCGTTGGCGACGGCGCGTTGGAGTGCGATTTGAAATTTATTTTCCGCTTCGACGAGTTCGCCGCGCAGGAAAGAAATATTTCCGATATCAATCAAACCGCCGGTCGCCAGATTTTCGAGTTGTTCTGTTCGCGCCAACTCAATCGCTTGATCGGCATATTGTTTGGCATTTGAATGATCGTCGAGACTGTAAGCGATGCTGCACATTTGCAGTAAAATTCGCACGAGCAGCGACGGATTCTTGCTGAACGATGCGATTTCATAAGCGTGCTTCGTTTGTTCGCTCGCCGCCGGAAGTTTATCCTGAATGTTGAAAAGTCTTCCGCGCTGATAAAAAACTTCCGCCGCGCCGTCATAATCGCTCTGTGCATTGTAAATATTTTCGGCTTTTTGAAATGCGTCGTTCGCTTTTTCGGTTTCCTGTTTGCGACTTTGCAGCATTCCGAGCCGCAGAAATGCGGCGGCGAAATTTTCGTCGAGTGCGGCGGCTTTGTCGAAATTTTCAATCGCCTCGTCGGTTTGATCGTTTTCTTCAAACGCGCGTCCGAGATCGAAATAAGCGAATTTTTTGTTTTCTTCGGAAGTTTTTTCAGCGATTTCGCGGTAATTTTCTATCGCGCCCTGATAATTGCGTCGAACGGTTGCGGCAATCGCTTGTAGATTGAGTTTATCAATTTCGGAAAGACCGGAAAAAGTCGGCGTAAGTTCCGTCACTTTCAAAATTTCCTTCGTCGCGCCGTCTTCGTAACCCAATTCTTCCAAGGCTTCGGCGAGTCGTGCGTGGGCGAGCGGAAATCGATCGTTTTGTCCGATTGCCGTTTCGAGCAGTTTTTTCGCCTTGTAATAATTTCCGTTGCGAAGCGCGTCAACTCCTTCGTAAAACGTCGTCGGCACAACAGTCGCGTTTTGATTCGGCAGAAATTTTTGCGATACGAAAAATGCGGCGATGGCGGTTATAAGAATTATTAAAACCGCCATCGCCGCACGGCTTTTAAAAAAATTAACGGCTGATGACGAAGCCGTATTTTGCGCGGTTTTCGATTCGACCGATAAAATTCCCGTTTCGGATTTGATTTTTCGCGTCGGCAAAGCGTGGCGGACGGTTTCCAAATCTTCGATCAGTTCGTCAATGGTTTGATAACGATTTTCAGCTTTTTTGGAAAGAGCTTTGAGCGCGACTTCATCGTATTCGGGTGAGACGGACAAATTTACTTTTGACGGCGGAAGCGGATCGTCTTTGATAACCTGAGCGCAGATCGCCGCGAAATTTTTTCCCGCAAAAGCCGGCTGACCCGAAAGACATTCGTAAAAAACCGCGCCGAGCGAGAAAATATCGCTGCGCCGGTCAACCGACGAGCCGAGCAGTTGTTCGGGCGACGAATACGACGGCGTACCCATAAACACGCCATCGCGTGTTTGCGTAAACATATCGGAAGTTGCTGACGAAAGACTTTTGCTGTTGTAACTGTCGGCATCGAGCAGTTTTGCCAGACCGAAATCCAAAACTTTTACTTCGCTGCGTTCATTGATGAAAATATTCGACGGTTTCAAATCGCGGTGAACGATGCCGTGTTCGTGCGCGACCGACAGAGCTTTGGCGATTTGTTTGATGATTTCGACGCATTGGCTGACGGTCAAATGTTCCTGCCGCAAAATTTCCGAGAGATTTTTGCCTTTGACGTATTCCATCACGAGATACGGCAAACCGTCGTCGGTTTCGCCGTAGTCATAGATCGAAACGATATTCGGATGATTGAGATTCGAGGCGAGACGAGCTTCGCGGAGAAAACGAGTTTTAAATTGATTATGACCGGCGACGGAATTTTTCAGCGTCTTGACCGCGACGCGTCTGCCCAAAACCGTATCTTCGGCAAGGTAAACAACGCCCATACCGCCTTCACCGAGTTTTTCGAGAATAAGATACTGGGAAATTTTTTTTCCTGTCATTTTCGGGGATTATATCTTGTTTCAATTAAAAACTTATTTATCAAAAAATAATAAACGGGAATTTTTGTGATAAAAATATACGGATTCGCCTAACTATAATTCCAAGCATATATAACTGTCAATGCTTTGGCAAAATATAAACTAAACAGTAGTGAAAATTTAATATTCCGGCAATTTTCAGGTGTTTTTCCTCTTTGAGTCCTGATATGATTCTGTAAATCGAAATCTGAAAGCAAATCCGATAAAAAGTATTTTGTCCGATTTTTTTCTTCGAGCCGCAGAGCATATCAAACGCGCCGGATTGCATCATAAAAACAAATCGTTCGATTTGAGAGGTTTTTATGCTGAAAACAAAATTCGCGCTTTCCATATTTTTTATCTTCGCTCTTGCCGCAATCGCGCTTTCGCAAAATCCGCCGCCGAAAGATGACGAGGAAAGAATTTTCACGGAAGAAATAAAACTCAATGTCGCCGCCGTCAACAGCGCGGGAAAATTTACGCCGAACGTCAAAGCCGAAGACCTCGTTATCAACGAAGATAATGTTTTACATCAAGCCGATACGATTCGCCGGATTCCGGCAAATGTTTTATTGGTTTTAGATACCGGCGGCGAAATGCGGATGGCGAAAAGCATCGATCAGACGCGCAAAACCGCGCTCGGTTTGATTGACAATTTAAGACCGGAAGATTCGGTCGCCGTCATCGAATACAGCGATAAAGCCGAAATTTTAGCCGAATGGACGACTGACAAAACCGCTCTCAGACAAATATTAAAAGACAAACTAAATTTCGGCAGACGTTCGAGTTTTATTGACGCGATGAAACTCGCCAACGAATTTCTGCGAAAATCGAAGGTTGAAAATCAGCATCTCGTTTTGGTTACGGACGGCACGGATTCGCTCGATAAACCGCAAGAACGCAACGAAGTTTTTAAAGAATTACTCGAAGGCAGCGTCAGCGTTCACATCATCAGCTATACATTGATGGAACGCGAAAAAGTCGAGCCGAAGACAAAGGGAATTTCAAATTCGCCGCCGCCGAAAGCGATGCCGCCGGAAATCGCCGCGCAGATGCCGAACGGTGTGCGCGACATTATGACCGCGCCGAAAATCGGACCGACGATCAATATGGATCGCGCAATGCTCAGGAAAATGCGCGAACGCAAAGAATCGCTCGTCGAAAGCGAACAATATCTCGCCGGTTTAGCCGAAGATACGAGCGGACAATTCGTTTTGCCGTCAACGCCCGACGAAATGATCGAAAAAACCGCACTTGTCTCGAGTGTGATTGATTCGAACTACGTCGTCACATACACGCCGAAACGTCCTCTGAGCGAATCGAAACCCGGCGAAATCCGCAATATCGAAGTCTCTTCAAAACGCGCCGGTTTGCAGGTTTTATCGCGCCGCAAACTCGTTGTCGAAAAGGAAAATAAAAACTGAAAAACTTTACTTTTTCCGCAAATTAAATTATTTTGACGGCTATGAGAAAAATTCTTCCAATTTCAATTTTCGTCCTGACGTTTTGCATTTTTTCTTTCGGGCAAAATCCAAATTGTCCCGAAATAAAAATAACAGGACCTGATTCGGTCGTTCGAGCCGGCGAAACGATGACGTTTACGGCAAATGTCAGCGGAGTTGATTTGAATAAAATCGAATATCAATGGTCGGTTGATAAAGGCACGATTATCGAAGGTCAGGGAACTTCATTAATTAATGTCAGCACACAAGGACTTGCCGATAGAACGGTTACAGCCGCTATAGAAATTAAAGGTCTAGCAAGCGTTTGCCCCAATTCAGAATCTGAAACGGGAATAGTATCAATCGGTTGTGGTTATATTCCTCCTGCGGAGGAATATGGAAAACTTTCTAAAAACGATGAAAAAGCTAGATTAGATGCGCTTGCTGTAGAAATAACCGCTATAAAAGATGTTATTGCTTACTTCATTATTTATTACCCATCGAAAAAAGGTAAAAAGTCGTATGAAAATCGAGTTGCGCGAATTAGAAATCATCTGATTAAAGAAAGAGGAATTGCACCGGAGAAAGTCGTTGTAATTGACGGCGGCGATGCTGCGGAAGAACGAACGAGAATTTATCTTGCCCCTTCAGACGCGACTCCGCCGATTCCATAAAATATTTTCAGAAGTTTTTACTTTTTATCCATTCCGCCGCCGCGTCTTTCGGCGTTTTGTTTTTGCCGTCAACTTCGTAATTCATTTGTCGCATTTCTTCGGTTGTGATCGCGTTGGTTAATTTCCCGAAAACTTCGCTTAAAATTTCCGTTTTGTCTTCACGCGCGATGTAAACTGCCTGATACGGCGGAAAGTATTTTTTATCGTCTTCCAGTTGAAAAAGATCGAGAGCCGAGATCAAACCGTCGGTCGAGTTTCCGGCGATGATGTCAAGCCCGCCGGATTTCAACGCCTGATATGTCAACGCCAAATCCATTTCGCGCGGCTGTTTGGCGAAATTGAAATTATACACTTTGGCAAAACCTTCGTAACCGTCTTTGCGCGACATAAAATCCTGACCGAATCCGGCTTGCCAGTTTTTAGATAGCGGCACGGCTTCGGAAATCGTTTTCAGATTATTTTTCCGCGCTTCGTCGCCGCGAATCAAAATCGCAAAATCGTTGGAAAATCCGAGCGGCGGACTTAACTCCAAATTAAATTTTTCGGCGTATTCGTTTTTCGTTTCGTCGTAAACTCGTCGTGTGTCGGTAATCGGCGGTTTTTTCAAGATCGCCGTGTAAGCCGTTCCCGTGTATTCGGGATAAACGTCGAGTTGATTTCCCACAAGCGCGTCGTGCGCGAGATTGCCGCCGAGTTCGAGATTGCGTTCGACATTTACGCCGCGCTTTTCGAGAATCTGCGCCAAAATTTCCGCCAAAATTACCGATTCCGTAAAATCTTTCGAGCCGACGCGAATCGTCTGATTTGAATTTACGGAAGTTGAATTTTCAGATTTGAAATTTGAAATAAAAGGAAAAACAAGCGCAAGCAAAATCAATCCGACCGCGCCGATGGTGACAAATTTTCTCGTTTTTACCGACGCTTGATTTTCAATATTTTTTAGCGAATAAATTTTCTCGATTTGTCCGAGCGCGAAATCCGCCAGCAAAGCCAAAATCGCGGAAAATATCGCGCCTGCCAGAAGTAAATTATTATCGTTTTGCCGCAAGCCTCTGAAAATATAAGTTCCCAGTCCGCCCGCGCCGACTGCCGCCGCGATTGTCGCCACGCCGACGGCGATGACGACGGCGACGCGGATTCCGGTTAAAATCACGGGCGCGGCGAGCGGCAGTTCGACCATTTTCAAAATCTGCCAATCGGTCATTCCCATCGCCGTCGCCGCTTCTTTGACCTTCGCATCAACGCCGGAAATTCCCGTCACCGTATTTCTGATAATCGGCAAAAACGAATAAAGTGTCAGCGCAATAATCGCGGCTTTCGCGCCGATGCCGATAAACGAAATCGGAATCAGCAAACCGAACAAAGCGAGCGACGGAACAGTCTGCAAAATATTCGCAATTCCCAAAACCGGCGTTTGCAGAGATTTTTTTCGCGTCAACAAAACGCCGAGCGGAACGCCGATAATGACGGCAAGCGCGGTCGAAACAAACACGAGAAAAATATGCTCGCGCGTTAAAGCGAAAATCTCAGCCCAATTTTGTTTGACGAATTCGAGAAAGTTCATTTATTTTTGCCACGAACAGACACGAAAAAAACACGAAAAAAGAAGGAAATTTAGCCACAGATTTTCACAGACAGACACGGATAAAATCAGAATAAATCAATTTGATTTTATTCCTTTTATTTTCTTTATCTATCTTAAATCTGTGTAAATTAGTGTTCATCTGTGGCTAAAAATTTTCTTTTCTTCATTTCGTGCTTTTTCGTGTTTGTTCGCGACTAAGTATTTATCGTTTCCAAATATTCTCTGACCAACGGTAAATCGCTGTTTCTGAAATTTTCCGGCGTTTCGACGAGCGCGATTTTGCCTTTGTCCATCAGACAGATTCGCGTTCCGAGAATAAACGCTTCGTGCAGATCGTGCGTGACGAAAACGGCGGTTTTGCCCAAATTTTTGACAAGCGCGGCAAATTCTTTTTGCAGATTTGTCCGCGTGATCGCGTCGAGTGCGCCGAACGGTTCGTCCAAAAGTAATAAATCGGGATCAGCCGCGAGTGCGCGCGCCACGCCGACTCTTTGACGCTGACCGCCGGAAAGTTCGTGCGGGAAACGGTTTGAAAATTTGTTCGGATTCAAACCGACGAGTTCGAGCAGTTCGGAAACTCTCGACGCGGTTTTTTGCGTTTCCCAATTTTCGAGTTCGGGAACGAGCGCAACATTTTTCTCAACTGTAAAATGAGGAAAAAGTCCGCCTTCCTGCAAAACGTAACCGATCTTTCTTCGCAGCCGAATCGCGTCCCAATCGGTCGTTTTTTTATTTTCAACCAAAACTTCGCCGCTCGTCGGTTCGATCAGACGATTTATCAATTTCAAAGTCGTCGTCTTGCCGCAGCCCGATTCGCCGAGCAGAATTAAAATCTCGCCTTTGTAAATCTGTAAATTCAAATCGGACAAAATTTGCAAATCGCCGACCGCAAAATCTACATTTTTTAATTCGACCATTCGTTCGGGCATATCGAAATTGTAACAGTAAATGTAAGTCAATAGAAAAACAAAACTCTCAAACAACTCTGTGAAATCTCTGTGAACTCCGTGTTAAGAATCTCTTAAACACAAAGTTCACAGAGAAACACAGAGAATACGAAAATTTTATAAAATATAAGAAAAGTATTCACGCTCGTTTTATATTTAATCAGCCAATTCGCGTCCTTTCGTTTCGATGACGAACGGCAAAGTCAACAGTCCGATGATCGGCACGATGCCGACCCAAAACAAAACATTCATCGCGCTGTCGAGCGCGTTTGCGCCGCGAGCCGCGATACTGCCGACGAGAAACGGTCCGAGTGCCGCGATGATTCTGCCGACATTATATGTAAAACCCGCGCCGGTTCCGCGCATTCTCGTCGGAAAAAGTTCGGGCAGATAATATGTAAAACTGCCGAACACGCCGAAGACCGTCAGACCAATCGGGAAATACATATAAAGTCTGGTGTGCGGTTCTAAATCTAAACCGAACGCCGCCATAATCGCCGCCGCCGAAAGCAGAAAATAGATAAAAAACATTTTCTTGCGACCTAAGAATTTCGCCGCCGGAATCGTTAAAAGTGTGCCGAGCAAACCGCCGAGATTAAAACTGTTCGTCGCCGTTTTGATCCATTGCTGACCGAGCAGTTCGGCGGCTTTCAGATCGAGATTATTTAAAATCGCTTCACGCGCCGCGAGACCTTTTGCCACGACCGGAATAAATGCGTTGCAGCTCCACCACATAATCAGAGCCGTGATCGCCATACAAAAACCGCTGATCGTCAGGCGAATAAATTGCGGCGAGAAAAGTTCGGAAATTTTCGCCGTCTGTTCATTCGCAACTCGTTTCCAGCGTTCCGGTTCTTTGACGAAAACGCGCACGACAAATGCAACCGCCGCCGGAATCAGACCGCACAAAAAAACGTAACGCCACGAAGTCGCCGGATCATTAAAATAAACGCCGGTGATCTGAAATGTCAGAAACGTCGCTAAGAACAAACCCATCGGCGCGGAAGTATAAAGCAGTGCGCCGGCTTCGACGCGGCGATTTTCCGGCACGACTTCGGCGACCATCGCCGCGCCCGCCGCCCATTCGCCGCCGATTCCCAAACTCGCAATAATTCGGCAAACCGCCAGAAACCAGATGTTCGGCGCAAACGCGCAAGCGGCAGTTCCGAACGCGTAAAGAATCATCGTCAGTAAAAGCGTTTTCGTCCGTCCGATCTTGTCGGCGACCTTCCCGAAAATAATTCCGCCGATTGCCCAGCCGATGAGCAAGACGGAAGTTAAAATTCCCGTCCATTGCAGAGTCGCCGCTTTTGCTTCCGCCGAACCGATGGTCAAACCCAAAAGCGTCGGTACACAATTCGGCGCGACGTAATTAAACAGTAAACCGTCGAAAACATCGAATCCCCAACCGAGCCACGCGGCAAAAATCACCGTCCATTGATAACCGTTCATATCGAGAAACGTGCGTTTCCGTTCTGCAGCTGATTCCATAAATTTTGCGTTTTGAAAAAGTTTTGAAGCTCAATAAATTTACGTCAGTTTCATATCAAAAGACAAGTTTTTGCCCGCGAAATACCCGAAAGTGTGCGGAAATAAGAATGAAGAAATTTGCCCGCGAATAACGCTGATGAACGCGAATAAAAAAGAAACCCACAAGTTTTTTCTTAAATATTTGTGAAGATTCGCATATTTCTCAGACAAATTCTTAAAACCTTTTTCGCCTTCTTCTGCGTATTTCGCGGGCAAATTTCTTTTTCCGACTTTTTCGTAGATAATAATTTTATGAATAACGAAAAATCTTTACAGGAACTCTACTCGCCAGACGGCATCTGTTTCGGTTGCGGCGTGACCAATGAAAAAGGTCTGCAAATCAGAAGTTTTGAAAATGAGTCGGGCGAATACGTCGCCGAATGGAAAGCCGAACCGCACCATCAGGCGTTTCCCGGAATGCTTTCGGGCGGCATTATCGGCTCGCTTTTGGATTGTCATTCCAATTGGACGGCGGCACATTTCTTGATGAAAAAACTCGGCAAAACCGAACCTGACTGCACCGTGACGGCAAATTATAATGTAAAACTTCTTCGACCGACACCTTTCGACGAAACGATTTATTTAAAATCAAAAGTTACCGAATCAACCGATACGACCGCGACCGTCGAAGCCGAAATGATCGCGGGCGACAAAATTTGTGCGACTTGCAGAGGTTTATTTGTTATCGTTAAAGAAGGTCATCCGGCGTATCATCGCTGGTAAAATTTTATAATGCAAGAGATAACTTATGAAAAAACTCATCTTTCTTTCGATTTTTATGCTTCTCTTTACGGCACATATTTTCGGGCAGACAAAAAATAATGATGCAATTGAACGTCAGATAAAAAATCTGCGGCTCGCTCAAACTTTCAGACTCACATACAATTCCGAATCCGATATGTCGAAAATTATGGCGTTTGCCGAAGATTTCGGCGGCGAACAGGACAAACGCGCCAAAGTTCAGGGTTTTAGTTTCGGAATGGCTTTTTTCTTTCAGGGAAAAACTTTGTCCGTTGCGCCCGATCCGATCAACCTGACATTTTGGGTGAAAACCAAAAAACCGCAATTTGCCGAAGCGCATCATCTGACGATTTACGCCGGAACTGAAACGCTTGATTTGGGTGACGCGCGTTACGCCGCCAAACCGAATGAAAATATGGAATATCTGAATTTCAAGTTTCCGCGCGAAGTCATCGAAAAAATCGGCAAATCCAACGAAGCGAAAATAAAAATCGGCAATTCCGAATTTATATTCACGCCCGAACATCTGAAAGTTTTCTCGGCAATGACCAAAATTTCAAACCCGTCGGATTTGTAACTTCCATCGCGTTTTGTCAGAGACGTATTATGATGCGTAAAAATTTATTTTGAAAAATTTTATATAAAATATGAACCCGTCCGAAGATGCTTACGGCGCACAGCTTCTCGCGCAATTTCACGGCAAAAAACCGACCGTCGAAACAATCGAACGCGACGATCATTATATTGATATCGGTTCGGAAGCCGGAATATATTTCACCGAATACGCCGATTGGTCGCCCGTCGAACGCGAAGCGATTGCGCTCGTCAAAGGCAAAATTTTAGACATCGGCTGCGGCGCGGGACGACATTCGCTCTATTTGCAGGAAGAGGATTTTGACGTGACGGGAATTGACAATTCGCCCGGCGCAATCGAAGTCTGTAAACTGCGCGGTTTGAAAAAAGCCGAGGTTTTGCCGATTGAAAATGTCGAAAAACTCGCGGAAAAAAACTTCGATACGATCATAATGTTCGGCAACAATTTCGGCTTGTTCGGCAGCGCGGAAAATGCGGAAAAGATTCTCGAAAAATTCGCCGATATTACGACTCCAAACGCCCGAATCATCGCCGGAACGCTCGATCCATACAAAACCGACAACGCCGCGCATCTCGAATATCACGAACTAAACCGCCAACGCGGACGCTTACCCGGACAAGCCAAAATCCGCATAATCTATAATCAAGCCGTCGGAAATTGGTTCGATTACCTTTTCGTTTCACCCGCCGAAATGACCGAAATACTCAAAAATACCGCGTGGCAAATCAAACAATTCATCGCGCCGGAAAATTACAACTATTTCGCCGTCATCGAAAAGAAATCTGCATAAAGCCAAACGCGCAAAACTGCTGTATATTGATACTATTTGCAAACCGAAGTTGAATTTTATAGAACAAATTGATTTTAGCAACATATTTTGAGAAATTTAATTTCAACACTTTTATCCATTTATCAACGCAAGAAATCTGTGAGCATCTTAAGACACATACAAATCTCAAAGGCTGAAAACAATCAAAATGTTGATGCTGACATAGTTACTCTTACAACTGATTTGGCTCAAAAAATGATTGATGCTATTTGGTGGAATGATACAGGATCAACTCTTTTATATAAAAGTGAACAAGATGCTCATTGGATTTGGAAAGATATTGCGAGCGATTACAGCCAAGATATTTTACACGAATGTGTTGCTATTTTATCTAAAGAAAATTATTTGGAAGGAGCAATCGCTTATCAATTGAACGCAAAATCAAAACTCGAAATCAGCAAAGGAAGCGTTTATGTCGGTTGGTTAGCAACCGCCCCTCGAAATAGGAATTGGCTGACAAATGCACCTTTTTATAAAGGCATAGGGACTGTGCTACTATATCAGGCAGTTATTGAAAGTTATCAATCAGGGCTTGAAGGGCGAATTTCGTTACAATCTTTACCAAGTCCAAACACCATTCAGTTTTACGAGCATAAAGGATTTGTTCGGACTGATTTAACACAACCGCTCACAGGTTTGATTGATTACGAATTACCTAAATCAGCCGCTGTTTTATGGCTTAAAAAGCAGGGAGATTTATTATGATGCAAGAAAATGAAATTTTTGACGGAGTTATCGGTGGGAGAAATTTACTAAAGAAAAATGTCAGAGCAGATATTTCCGAGCCGGAAGATTTAATTGTTTCCAGCGCACTAGATAAACGACTGGCAAAATTATTAACTCTTCACCCGGAATTACAAGTTAAATTTAGAAATAATAATTTAGCCAGTCTTGATGCTGAAACAAAAGAAGCATTGCTCCAAGACATACAAGATATTCTTGGAGTAACTCCTCTTCACAATGGATAAAATCTCAATTGCTGACGCATTAGAATTTGCCGAAGAAAATTTTCCAAACGCTCCTGAAAAACTCGCCGAACTTCTAAAAATTGAAATTCGGCGAAGTCCTTTAAATTGTGATGGCTGGTGTCTGCAAATTAATAATCGCTCAATAATTAGAATTAATAATAATACTCCCGAAGTTAGACAACGCTTTACGCTCGCTCACGAACTCGGACATTTGATTTGCGGAATTCCTACGGTTGTCGGAGAATCAACATCAGAAATTCAACATTCCACGAATGAAGAAGAAAAAATAGTAAATTATCTTGCCGCTAAACTTCTTCTTCCGCAGAAAAAAATCAAAAGTTTTATTCCAGAAATTCCTATCACCTCAACGGTAATCAAAAAAATTGCAAAGAAAGCAAAGGTATCAGAATTATTTGTTGCCAGAAGACTCGCATCTTTTGCGCTAGATTTGGGTTTGAAAGACGGATTGGTATTATTTTACGAAAACAATAATTTCAAATGGCAGTGGTCGGAAACAGTTTGGATGAGTCCTGAACTTGCACAAAAATTATTAACCGGATGTTTAGAAGTTTCTCCAAATCCAGCAAGAATTCACAGAGAGGAACAAAGTGATGTAATCGTCGCCTCTATTATTGAAAATCCATATTTAGATACAAAAACTATTTTTTTGCAAATTGTTCACGAAGAAGACGGACTTAAAAAATTGACTGAAGAATCTATAAGAGATTTAGAAGATTTTATTTTTGAAAATAATCGGGAATTTAGAATGAGTTTGCAAGGTTGTTTCGGAGCATTCAAGTCAAAAGTTAAAGAGTTATCTTTGGAAGAAGCGATGCGTCTTTTCAATTTAACTTATTTAAAAAATTCCGAACGTTGGGGAGAAGACATTTGGAAACGATTAAGTTCCGAAAAAGGTCAAAAATATATCAAGCTAAGATTACATCTCTGGGTTAAAAGCCAATAAAACTAATATGTTGTAAATGATGCGAACATTAATTTTGTTGAATTGACGCCCATCATATTTTAATCTCTCATAATAGACCTCTTGCATAAGTAATTTAATGACCGATTTCGTAATTATACAATCCGGCGATCAAGTTGAACCGCAGTCCAAATCGGCGGCGGCGGTTGCGATTACCGCTCCGAGATGATGCGAAAGATTTTCAAATGCCGAATCACGTTCTCGACCAGTATTCGTTGCCGCGACAACTCGCGGTTGGCGCGCCGCGCGGCGGCACTCAACTGACCGCCTTTCGGCTTTTTAGTCGGCGTTTGCGAGTTCTTGTGTTCCTTGTGCAAACCTTGATAACCGGAATCGGCGAGCAGACAAATGTTTTCGGCAAGCGCAAAATTTCGTGTCCTTGAACAGCGCAAAATCGTGCGTTTTGCCCGTCGCCTGTTTGGTGCAAATGACTTTTCGCCGCTCCTTCTCGATGACAATCTGCGTTTTTATCGTGTGTCGTTTTTTTCTTGCCCGAATAGTATCGCTTTTGTTTTTTTTTCGGACGCTCGATTGATGTTTCCGTCACATCAACGATGACAAACTCAAAAGTATTCTCGCTCTCCTGCAGAGCTTTCTTGCCCGGCAATCTTAAATCCGCGCAATGCTTGAGCAAGTTTTCGATCTTGACAATGGTGCGCGAAACCGTCGCTTCCGATAACTGCCAACGCTTGGCAATATGGAACTGCGTCGGATATTCGCGCCAATATTCGAGCGTCAACAAAACCTGGTCTTCAACCGATAACCGGCAAGGTCTGCCCGACTTTTTATGCACTCGTGTTCGCTGCTCTCGGACAAACTCACAAAGTTTGGCAAAGGTGTCGGGTTTGACACCGCAATATCGTTTGAAAAGTTCAGGCGAAAGCGATTTAATTTGTTCAAAACTCATCAGATTATTGATGAGCGAAAATGCTTTCATTGTCAAATAACTTATGCAAGAGGTCTAATATAAGCCGGATCATAAAATCTGTTAAAAAATCTTTTGCATCATTTTTTTCAAACTCTGCGATTAATCCTAATCTTTCGAGCCAGAGGATTTGTTGGGTTTGGAGTTCGGGTAAGTAAGTGACATCCGACAGCGCGTAGTCAACCAATTCGTCAGTCCAGATGCCGTTCCAGTTTTTTGTGAATTTGGCACGTTGGGATTTGTCGAGGTCAACGGCGAAATAGCGGTAGAGCGTTTCGGCTAAACTCACCGATTGTCCCGCGCCTTTTGTTAAGACTTTTTCGGCGATCATCGTGCAGAAAATATTTCGGGTTTCAAAACCGTTTTCGCGCAGAAAATCTAGGTCGAATCTGGCGTTGTGAAAGATTTTCGTGATATTCGGATTCGTTAAAATTTCTTCGAGTTTGCCGAGCGAAACGCCTTCGGATGTCGGAATTAAAACATTGAAATCGCCGTCGGAAAACTGGACGCTGAAAAGTCTGCCGTTGCGCGCCGAGAGCGAAGACGTTTCCGTATCGCATCCGAGAATTTTGGCGTGTGAGAGTTTTTTCATAAGCCGTTTCGATTTCGCGCGGCGTTCGCGCAACTAAAATATTCACTGATTCGATTTTAACCGACTTAATCAATGTGTGGAAACTCGAAGAGATTTTTGCCTGCGAAATGCGCGAAAAATGCGAAATGAAAAATGCTAAACAAAGAAAAGATCGTTGACGCACTGAATGCGCGGATATGCACGGGAAAATTGAGAGAAAATTAGAGAAACTTTTGCCCGCGAATGAACGCGAATCGGCGCGAATTTAAGAAATATGAAACAATTAAAATTCTGATTTACAAGGATAAAGATTCGTGTTCTTTCGTGTAATTCGCGGGCAAATATTCTTAAAAACTTTTGCTTCTTTTCGCGGTTTTCGCGGGCAAATAAAATTTGAGTTAGAATAAAAGGCGTATGTTAACCGAAATGAATGAAATCGAAACGCGGATCGTCGGTTGTTTGGTTGAAAAACATCTGACCACGCCGGAATATTATCCTTTGACGATGAACGCGCTCGTCGCGGCGTGTAATCAGAAAACGAATCGTGAGCCGGTGACAAACTACGACGAAACGACGATTGAACGCGCTTTGGGCGTTTTGCGCGATAAAAATCTGGTTTATGTTTTTTACGGCAGTTCGTCGCGCGTGCCGAAATATAAGCATATGCTGCCGCAGGTGTTCGAACTCGACGAACGCGAAACGGCAATTGTTTCCGTTTTGATGCTGCGCGGCGCACAAACCGTCGGCGAACTCAATCAGCGAACGGGCAGACTTTACGAATTTTCCGGTTTAAATGAAATCAGCGAAACGCTCGACGGTTTGGCGAAAAGAGAAGAACCGCTTGTTTTCAAACTCGAACGCCAACCCGGACAAAAAGAAGGTCGTTACGCGCACCTGCTTTCCGGCGCGATTGACATCGAATCTTACGTCCGCGAATCTGCGAACGCACAGTTGCCGCGAGCCGACCGCATTGCCGAACTCGAACGTGAGATCGAAAATCTGCGAAACGAATTTAACCTGTTTCGTGAATCGTTTGCGGAATTTAAGAAACAATTTGATTAGATTTATTAAACTGAAAAAGGAGAAAGAAAATTCTTTCTCCTTTTCACCAGCCGTAGATTTTACACGTCTTTATCATCAGTTATCTGCTCCAAACACCGATTTTTTTGCGAACCAAATCTTCAACATTAATCGGCACATTTGCCGCGCGCGCCTGACGGATAAATGCGCCGTCAATTTTAAAAATCCTCAGTTTGACGACTTGCTCGGCGGAAAGATTTCGTAATCCTTCATTTTGAACTTCGGTTAAAAATTCGGGCGTGACTTTGAAGATGCGGAATTTTACCAATCCTTCGAGCGAATCGTTTTTAAATCCCATTCCGGCAATTTGTCTTGCGTAATCGGCATCAATTTTGAAAATTCGCGCCTTTACGAGGTCTTCCATATCGAGATCGGGAAAACCGATTGCCGCCATTTCCGACATAAACTGCGGCGTGACTTTGAAAATTTTGGCTTTGAAAAGACCGTCGGTTTTCAGATTTTGAAAACCTGCCGTAAGTAAATCATCAACAAAAGCGATGCTTAAATCGAGCGCGGTTGCAGAAAAAAGTTTTTCATTATCAAACGCAAACCCGCGTGTCTGCATCGCCGAAGCGAAACTTCGGTTCGGCGTAAAGCGAAATGTTCCCGCGCCTTTTCCGTTTTGAAAATCGCCCTGCATATCAATCGTTCCGGCTTCGCGGGCGATACTGAAATTAACGGGCGCATTTGCGCTTTCGACCTGCGCTTTTGAAAGTCCGCGCAGTTCGCTGTAATCGAAACCCGATCCGAAATTGTTCGTATTGCCATTCGGTTTTTCAAAGCGAAAGTTCAGATGAACTTTGTTTTTCGACTTTTCGATGAACTCGTTATCGTTGTCTGTGCGTTTTGAAATCCAATCGTTATCGCCTGCTTTCCACGTTCCCGTAATCACGTCCTGCGCGACGATAACGTATGAGCCGACGACCAGAATGATAATGATGAAACTAAAAAAAGAGCGAATAAGTGTTTGAAAATTTGTTGACATTTTGGAATCTCCTGAAATTTGAAAAAAATTGAACTAACAAACAGAAGACACCGCGAAGAGAATTTTTGTGACAAAATTATGAAGCTAAATTTTCAAACGCTTCGTCGGTAAATTTGAAATGACGTTCGGATTCGTCCATTATCGCGCCGTGTTTTTTGTAGAAATTTATCGCCGAAGCGTTCCAGTCTAAAACCTGAAAATCCATTCTCTGCGCTCCGTCGGCTTTTCCGGCGCGGGCGATTTCTTTGAGTATCAATTCGCCGATGCCGTTTTTGCGGAAATCTTTTTTGATGAAAATATCTTCGAGATAGACGCTTTTTTGTCCGCGAAAACTCGAAAAAGCCGGATAGTAAATCGCGTAGGCAATCGGTGTTTCTTCGCTTGTCACGATCAGGCACTTGACGAAACCGTTTGCGCCGAAAATCGCCGCGTCGAGGTTTTCTTCCGTGATTTCTAAAAAATCGAGCAGATTTTCGTATGCGGCGAATTCGCGCATCAACTCGATAATCGCCGGAATATGTTTTTTTTTGGCATTTTTAATTTGAAAGTTCATCAATTAAATTTCAGGATGTTTTTCGACAAATTTGATGAGATTTTCCGCGTAAGTTTTAAAGTTCGGACAGGCGATTTTATGATTTTGCAGTAAATTTTCCGAAATGCTCGTGTCATAAGTTTGCGACAGGAAAAAATACGGCACACCCGAATGCGGCAAACCTGTCAAAGGAGGCGAAAACGGCAGATATAAAGATTTTTCCGTGATGAATGACGGCGGTTTGATGACCGATTCCTTTCCCGTCAAAATTTTAGCAATAGTATCGAAAAGTTGTTCGGTCGTCAAAGGATTCGGATCGGCGAGCGCGATAGTTTTTCCGATTGTTTCATCGTCTTTGGAAAGTGCGGCGATACTTTCGACGACAAAGTCTACGGGAACGAGATTAAGCCGGACGTTTTTATTTCCGACATTTAATAAGCGCAGTAAAGCGGGCGATTTCTGAAGGTATTTTATCAAATAATAAATGCCGTCATACTTTGCCGTCTCACCCGTTTCGGAATCGCCGACGACGACCGACGGACGAAAAACCGTCACGGGAAATTCGGCTTTCATCTCTTCGACCGAAACTTCCGCCAGATATTTGGTTTCCTCGTAAAAATTGCGAAAACCGACTTTGTGTTCGAGTTCGGTTTCAAGAATTTTGCCTTTGCGTTTTCCGGCAACGTAACACGTCGAAATATAATTATAGCGGCGCAAATTCCAGAGCGATCCGACAAAATCGTTGACGTTTTTCGTGCCTTCGACATTAACGGAAAAAGCCAAATCCTTTTTAACATCGAGATCATAAACGGCGGCGAGATGGAAAACATCGGTCGTTTCGACGCGCACGGTTGCCAGATCGTCAACGCCGATGCCGAGATTTTTCCGCGTAATATCGCCTTCGAGAATCGCAAAATTTTCGAGCGGCACAGCAGTTTCTTTAGAAATTCGCTCGACGGCGTTCATCGCTTTTTCGACAAACGGTTGTTGCACGAGCAGAAAAAACTGAGTGTCGGGGTTTGCCAGATGTTTGACAAGTCGTTCGGCGATAAAGCCCGGAAAACCCGTTAAAAAAATCGTTTTGTTAAAATTCACATCTTAAATTTAACCAAAATTCGCACCTGTTTGAAAAGACGCGAGAGCGATTTCCGAATTATAATTCCAAATACCGAACGGTTTTTTGAAATTATAAAACCGTTAAACCTTTTACATAAAAGCTAAAGTTTTGATATACAATAACTTTAGTAAAAGTTTGAACAGGAAAATCAAACATTTATGAAAAACAAAAAAGCGGAAAATTCGGACGAAATCTCTGCCGCCGGAGAAGACTTTAAAAGCGAACTCGACGCGCCGATCTGGTCGGTCGTAACCTTTGAAAATTGCGCGGCGAGCGGTTTGAGTTATCAGGAAGCGTCGGAAAAACTCGGAAAGTTAAAAACCGAAAAAGTTTCCGGTTTATGTATCATTACCGATGAAGCTGCCGCGAGATTGACTGCCAAAAAGAAAAAATGAACTGCGCCATCATCGTTGCCGCCGGAAGCGGAAAGCGTTTCGGCGCGGCGCGACCGAAACAATTTGTCGAGATCGCCGGAAAATCCTTGATTTTTCACACGCTCGAACGATTTGAAAACTGCGCCGCGATTGACGAAATCATTCTCGTTTTATCGGAACACGAGATAGAAAATTTCCGCAAAATTTCTGCAAATCAAAATCTGAAAAAAATAAATAAAATAATCTCCGGCGGTAAAACACGAGCCGAATCGGTTTATAACGGATTGAAGGCAGTTGACGAAAAATGCAAAATCGTTGCCGTTCACGACGGCGCACGTCCGCTCGTTTCAGTTGAAGAAATTGCGGCGACGATTGTAAAAGCGACCGAAACCGGCGCGGCTTGTTTAGTTGCAAAAATTACCGACACGATTAAAAAAATCTCCGGCGATAATATAATCGAAACGATTGACCGCGACCAATTACGCCGCGCTTTAACTCCGCAGTGTTTTAAGGCTGAAATTCTGCGCTCGGCATTTAAAGATGCGGATTTGAGCGAAGTTGCGACCGATGAATGCTTTCTCGTCGAAAAAACAGGTTATAAAATCACTTTTGTTGACGGCGCAGCGAAGAATATTAAAATTACGACACACGAAGATTTTCAGATCGCTGAAGTCTTTTTATCTGAAATAGAAAATCGAAAATTACGAATCGAAAATGTTTAGAATCGGCTTTGGCAATGATATTCACCGGCTCGAACCGGGAAAAAAAATGATCTTGGGCGGCGTTCAAATCGAATCGGAAATCGGCGCAGTCGGGCATTCAGACGCGGACGCTCTGCTTCACGCGATTACGGACGCGATTCTCGGCGCATTGGCATTGGGCGACATCGGTTCGCATTTTTCCGATAAAGACGAGCGTTGGAAAAATGCCGACAGCACGCTTTTTTTGTCGGAAGTCGTGCGTTTGATGAAGTCTGAAAATTACAAAGTTGCAAATGTTGATACGGTTGTAAATCTCGAAAAACCGAAACTTCGACCGCATATAGAAAAAATGCGCGCTGCGATAGCACACATTTTGGAAATCGAATTAAATTGTGTTTCGGTCAAAGCAAAAACGGGCGAAAAAGTTGATGCCGTCGGTCAAAGTTTAGCCGTTAAAACGGAAGCCGTCGTGCTTTTACAAAAAAATTAGTTAGAAAAATCAACATCGAAACTTTGCGCCGTCAATAAAAGTGTATCGTAAGTTTCGTTTATGCGGCGATTAAGAATTTTACATTCGGCATCCGAATCTCTGTGATTTTTCGATTTGCCCAGATGTTTCGCGTAATTATTCCACGCTTCGGTGTGCGCGGCGTATGCTTTAACGAAAGGTATCGGCAAATTTTCATTATCGAGAAGCGACTGCATATTTTCGACTAATTTATCGGTATCGTCGGCAGTTTGATCTCCGGCAAAATATGAGAACCCGAAATCCCGGTCAAGCGTGAGAAGATTTCTGATTTCTGTTTCCTGTCCGGTTTTAAGTTTTACATCTCTCGAATTTGTAAAACTTCTGTGCGGAAAACAACTCGTCGCTTTGACTTGCGGTTTTTCCGTGAGTGAGGCAACGAGAAGAAACGACAAGAAAAATGTTGCGAAATAAGTGAAAATTCCAAAGATGTGTTTTTTCATAATCTACTCCATTATGTGAAAAAGGCATTTAGCGCATCGTGAAATCGCGGCGTAAAATAGAATATTCGCGCCGCGAAAAATGTTTCGTGTGAAAACCCGCAATTAGTAAATATATTGACTTTCTGCGCCGTAGCCGCGACCGATTTTTAACACTTTCGCCCACGTTTTATTGATGTCGTAAACATATTCGCTTTCGAGATTTTCAAATTTGTCGTCTTCGATTTTCGTTTGACTGACTTTTGTCAGAAATTCCGAATAGACGCGCCACGCTTTCATATGATCGCGCCACGCCGCCCGGAAATCAGACGGCAGATGCGAGTCTTCCATATCTCTCGAAGCCGCCGAATACAAGACAACCGATTCGGCTCGCCTGACGGAAACATTGGCATCTTCATCATCGAACGAATAATCGTAGCGGCTGTTTCGCCGGTCGCCGTTCCGTATATCCTGAATTAAAAGAGCGGTAATGTCCGTGCAGGTTTTGTCATCAGCGGAGCAGCTTGCCGTGCGGACATTGCTGATTGCGTAAGATTCGAAACTTGCGGGTTGGCTTTCGTTGATAAAGAGGCTGGCAAAGGCGGCGGAGAAAACAAAAGCTGAAACGAATGCGACGGTTGATATAATGTTTTTACTTCTCATAGCAAAATCTATTATGACTTAATTTAACGCAAAAGGGAAAATTATTTTTAAAGAAATCGTGTCGAAAATAAAGTTTTTTGCTAAAGTTAGATGAAAATGCGAGCGCAAGACGTAATCGAAAAAAAACGCGACGGCGAAAAACTATCAAATGACGCAATAAAATCGTTTATTGTCGGCGTGACGAACGGCGATTGGGCGGATTATCAAACGTCCGCGCTGCTGATGGCGATGTTTATTCGCGGACTTGATTCAGACGAGCAGAACGCTCTGACGTTTGAAATGCTGCGTTCGGGCGAAGTTCTGGATTTTTCGGAACTTGAAACGCCGGTTGCCGACAAACATTCGACCGGCGGTGTCGGCGATAAAACTTCTTTGATAATCGCGCCGATTGTCGCCTGTTGCGGCGTTTCCGTGCCGATGATTTCCGGTCGCGGTCTCGGTCATACCGGCGGAACTTTGGATAAACTCGAAGCGATTTCCGGTTATAACGTCAATCTTTCGACCGAAAAGTTTAAGGAAATTATAAAAAAATGCGGCTTTGCGATGAGCGGACAGACGGCGGAAATCGCGCCCGCCGACAAAAAGATTTACGCGCTGAGAGATGCGACGGCGACTGTTCCGCTGATTCCTTTGATCGTCGCTTCGATTATGTCGAAAAAATTGGCGGAAGGTTTGGACGCGCTCGTTTTAGATGTCAAAACCGGAAGCGGCGCGTTTATGCGCGAATTTGAAGATTCAAAAAAGCTCGCAAAAGCATTAATCGAAACGGGAAACAATTTCGGCGTAAAAACCGTCGCCGTCATTTCCGATATGAATCAGCCGCTCGGCAAATTCGTCGGAAATTCTCTGGAAGTTTACGAATGTATAAAAATCTTGCGAAACGAGTCGGACGCGCAAATGCTTTCAACTTTGGAACTTTCCATCGAACTCGCCGCTAGAATGCTCGTTTTATGCGGTGTTGCCGATTCGATTGAAGATTCAAAATCTAAAATTCAAACTCATTTAAGTTCGGGCGCGGCGTTGAAAAAATTTCGTGAAAACATCGCGTGTCAAAACGGCGATGCGAGCGTTTGCGATAATCCCGAAAAATTATTCGATAAAAATCTTTTTGAATTTGAGATCAAAGCTAACGAAAGCGGCTTTGTTTCTGAAATTGACACGCTGGCAATCGGCAATTCAATCGTCGAAATCGGCGGCGGCAGAATGAAAGCCGAAGATTCGATTGACCACGCGGTCGGTTTTGCCTGCGAAAAGAAAATCGGCGAAGAAATCAAACAGAACGAAACTTTAGGAATTTTATACAGCCGCGATGAAAATCAGGCGCATCAAATTAGCGAAAAACTGCGAAATGCATATAAAATAAGCGTTGAAAAACCGCAAGATTTTGAATTGATTAAAGAAATCGTTTCGTAAAAGTATGAAAAAACTTCTCAAATATTATCTACCTTTATTTGTTATTCTAGGTGTTTCTTTTGTTTTGCTTCTGAGTTTCATAAACGGAAACAATCTTGTAGCTCTCAAATATTTTGCCGGTGAAATAGGAATGGAAGGAAAAGGCAAAGTAATTAAGACAAAATTAAATGCCATCGTAAAAGAAGATGGAATAGAAAAAAGCGAAGTTGAATTGTTTGAAAAAGATGGAAAACTTTATATGGTTTCTCCTAAGATTGTCGGTTCGGGAATCTATGTTTTAGTTATTGATAAAGAAAGAAAAGATGTGCGAGTTCCAATTGCGGATTGTCATGAATTATTTTTCTCCACATATTTAATACAGGCGGAATGCGGTCAGCGCGGCGATTACTATGGTGGCGAGTATCACTCACGATACTCTGTAAAAATGGAAGTAACCGATTCACAAATAAACTTTCAGATTCCTGCTGAATATGTTGATGGAAAAGTTGTCAGAAACAAACAAATAGAAATTATTTTCAAAGGTGAATGATGAGAAATTATTTAATTATTTTATCAATTTTTATATTGGCTTTGGTCGCAAGTTCGTGCGGCGGAAACGCTGAAGCTCAGAACAAACAATGTCAGATCAAGGTCGGCATCGTTTTCGACATCGGCGGGAAAAATGACCGTTCGTTTAACGCGGCGGCGTGGGAAGGCGTTCAGCGCGCGGAAAAGGATTTGCCGATTTGTTTGTATGATGTCGAACCGGGAAATCCGACTTCTATCGAACCGGCGATGCGGGCGTTTGCCGAAAAAGATTTCGATCTGATTATCGGCATCGGTTTCGCGCAAGGTCCGATTATGCAAAAGGTCGCCGACGATTATCCGAACATCAAATTTGCGATTGTTGACGGAGTGATATTTGAAGCGGACGGCAAAACGCCGAAGAAAAATGTCGCATCTTTGGTGTTCCGCGAACACGAAGGGTCGTATCTCGTCGGAATGATCGCGGCGGCGAAATCGAAAACGGGCAAACTCGGCTTCGTCGGAGGAATGGACATTCCGCTGATTCATAAATTTGAAACCGGCTATGTAGAAGGCGCGAAATCCGTTAATCCGAATATCGAAGTTTTCGACAACTATGTCGGCGTAACAGATTCGGCGTGGAACAATCCGGGCAAAGGCAAAGAACTTGCGCTCTCGCAGATCGAAAAAGGCGCGGACGTGATTTTTACCGCCGCCGGAAATTCCGGTCTCGGCGCGTTCGATGCGGTCGAGCAATACGGCAAAACGAACGGCGAAGCCAATAAATTCGTCATCGGCGTTGATTCGAATCAAAACGGCGTCAAACCCGGATTCGTTCTAACTTCGATGGTTAAACGAGTTGACAATGCCGTTTACGATGTCGTCAAAGAAGTTCTCGGCGGAAAATTTGAAGGCGGTTTTCACGTTTTCGGTCTGGATAAAGACGGCGTGGCTTATGCGATGGACGATAATAACAAAATGCTGATTCCGCCCGATGTCATTCAAAAAGTCGAAGAAGCGAAAACGAAAATCGGCAGCGGCGAAATCAAAGTTACGGACGCGATGGCGAAGTAATAAAATCTATAGAAGAGAATTGAAATGAAATTGCAAAAAAACATTTTACTTATTTTAGGTGTTATTTGTAGCGTCATCGGCGTTGTTGCAAAACTTTTATCTTTAGAACGAATACACAGCGATTATTTACTTATACTTGGGTTATTTTCGGTATTGCTTGGCGGCGGATTTTCAGTTTATAAAAATAATCAATCGAAAAAATACCAAGTCGTAAATTGGATTTATTTATTTGTAATAATAATTATCGGAATTTTATTTTATTTAAGAATATGGTAGATATTTTGAATAAATGCTTGAATTAAAAAACATAACCAAAACATTCGGCAATGTTGTTGCCAATAACGACGTTTCGATCAAGATCGAAAAAGGCACGATTCACGCGATTGTCGGCGAAAACGGCGCGGGAAAATCGACGATTATGCGAATCGCTTACGGTTTTTACAAAGCCGATTCGGGCGAGATTCTCGTGGATAACAAACCCGTTTCGATCAAAACGCCGCAGGACGCGATCAATCTCGGCATCGGAATGGTTCATCAGCATTTTATGCTCGTTGACACGATGAGCGTCGGCGAAAATATAATCTTGGGCGCAGAAGGCGGAAATCCGGCGGCGATTGATTGGAAAAAAGCGAACGCCGATGTGCTTGCGTTGTCGAACGAATTGCGTCTCGGAGTTTCACCGAAAGCGATCATCGAAGATTTGTCGGTCGGCGCACAGCAGCGCGTCGAGCTTTTAAAAGCTCTCTACCGCAAAGCCGAACTGCTTATTTTGGACGAACCGACCGCCGTTTTAACGCCGCAGGAAGTCGAAGATTTTTTCAATATTCTGCGACGAATGCGCGAAGCGGGAAAAACCATCGTCATCATCACGCACAAACTCGAAGAAGTTCTGGCGATTTCGGACGACGTGACCGTGATGCGCGACGGCAAAGTCGTCGGCAACGTCAAAACGAAGGACACGAACGCGAAGGAATTGGCGCGAATGATCGTCGGGCGTGATGTGCTTTTGCGAGTTGAAAAGACGAATTCCGAACCGCGAGATACGGTTTTGAATGTTGAAAATCTGTCGGTCGTCGGCAAACACGGCGAGGCGTTAAAAAATATTTCGTTAAATGTTCGCGCCGGAGAAATCGTCGGCATCGCCGGCATCGAAGGCAACGGGCAGACCGAATTGATCGAAGCGATTGCCGGTTTACTGCGCGTTTCAAACGGGAGAATTACTTTGTCGGGCGAAAACATCACGTCCGCTTCCGTTCGCAAACGAACCGAACTCGGCATCGGACATATTCCCGAAGACCGCCACAAACGCGGACTTCTGCTTGATTCCGACTTGGAAGAAAATGCGATTTTGGGCGTTCATTATCGCGCTCCGGTTGCGGCAAACGGTTTGCTTAATTCCGCCGTGATCGAAAAACGCACGAAGGAAATCATCGAAAATTTCGATGTGCGACCGCCGAATCCGAATTTGGCGGCAAAATCTTTGTCGGGCGGAAATCAGCAAAAATTGATTATCGGCAGGGAATTTGAACTTAATCCGAAACTGCTTTTAGTTTCACAGCCGACGCGCGGCGTTGACATCGGCGCGATTGAATTTATTCACCGCAAATTAATTGCTCTGCGTGATTCGGGAAGCGCGATTTTGCTCGTGTCCGCCGAACTCGAAGAAGTGACTGCTCTCGCTGACAGACTTTTGGTAATAAATAAAGGAAAATTCGTCGGCGAAGTTGATCCGAAAACGACTTCGACCGAAGACATCGGTTTAATGATGACGGGCGGAAAGTAATTTTTTAACTATCAATAAACACGAAAAGATACGAAATAAAATTTACGGGAATTTCCACTTAATCGAACTATGAAATAATTCAGAATAAGTGACAAGTGAAAAGTAAAAGGTAGTTATTTTACTCTTCACCTGCCACATTTTACTTGTTCGAAACTTGCTTTTCGATTAGATGAAATCCGTTTTAAAACTTTCGTGCTTTTTCGCGGTTAATATCTGATATGGTTTATAAATTTTTAGTAAAAAGTTTATTCATTCTTTCGATTGCGGTGTGCAGGTTTTCCATCGAAGTTGCGTAAGACAGTCGCAGAAATCCGTCCGCGCCGAAACCCGCGCCGTCGGTCGTGACGACCTGCGATTCGGTTAAAAGATAATCGGCAACATCTTCGGATTTGGCAAATTTTTCGCCTAACAAATCTCTCACGTCGAGAAATGCGTAAAACGCACCTTCGGGCATTTCGCATTTGAAACCGTTGATTTTGTTGAGTTCGGGAATCAGCCAATCGCGCCGCCGTTTATATTCCGAAAGCATTTCCTGCACGGCGTTCATTGATTCTTCGCGGCGTTCCATCGCGCGCGCGCAGGCGTATTGGACGAAAGATGTCGGATGCGTCGCCGAATGACTTTGCAGTTTGATGATCGCTTTCGTCCAGTCTTCGCTCGCAATCGTGTAGCCGATGCGCCAGCCCGTCATCGCGTAAGTTTTTGAAAAACTGCCCGCAACGCAGACAAAATCGCGCAGTTCTTTCGGCAAAACCGCCGACGTGAAAACTTCGCCGGGAGCGTAAACGAAAAACAGATAACATTCGTCGGTCAGAACGTAAACATTGCGTTCGGCGCAGACTTCGATAATTTTTATCATTTCATCCGAAGGCACGACGCGCCCCGAAGGATTGCTCGGCGAATTGATAATTAAAAGTTTCGTTTTATCGGTAATCGCGTCTTTGACCTGTTCGGCGGTCAACACGAAATCTGTTTCTTCGGTTTCGATGAAAACGCTTTTTGCGCCAGTAAATGTGACGATTTCAGGAAAAGTTACCCAATACGGTTTCGGGATCAAACATTCGTCGCCTTCATTTAAAATCGTGCAGGCGGCGTTAAAAAGTGCCTGTTTTCCGCCGCAACTTGCGGCAACTTCCTTCGGCGAAATTTCCGCGCCGAATTGCGCGGCGTAAAAATGCGGAACGGCTTCGACAAAAGGTTTCATCCCGGCGGCGGCGGTATATTTCGTGTAGCCTTTCTCCAGACCTTCGATTGCCAGATTTTTGATAAATTCGGGTGTCGGAAAATCGGGTTCGCCGACCGTCAGATCAATTACGTCGAAACCTTGTTCGCGCAGACTCGCGGCGGCTTGCATTGCTTTAAAAGTGGAAGAACTTTTCATTCGGGCGACGGATTCGGAAACAGGAAAGCTCATATTTGTTAATGGTAAATGGTAAATGCGAAATTTTAAATTTGTTTTATCAAATTTTTTCGAGAAATTCGACGCGGTTGCCGAACGGATCACGAAACTCGAAACGCTCGTAGTTCGGAATTTTTACACCGTCGAGAATTTTTATATTTCGTTCTTCCAATTTTTTGCGCCAGCCTGACAAATCTTCAACTTCGTAAGCGATATGCGCTTTTGTTTGCGAGCGGTCGAAATCTTGTTCCGTGCCGATATGAATCTGAAAATCGTTTAACTGCATCCAAAATCCGCCGCGTCCGCTCAAAGATTCGGGTTTCGGAATTTCCAACATTCCCAGAAACTCACAGTAAAATTCACGCGCTTGATTTTCTTCGCCTTTCGGAATCGTGATTTGCGTATGTTGAACTTTAAGAATCATAAATTTTAGCCGCGAATAAGACGAATAAAAAGAGAAACAATTCGCGTTATTCGCGGCTGATTTTCTCCCTCATTTTCTTTTCCACTAATTCCGGCACGAGACCTTCGACTCTGCCGCCGAGCGTAAAAACCTGTTTCATCAGACTTGAGGAAACGTAGGAAAATTCTTCCGCCGCGACGAGAAAAACCGTCTCGATTTCCGGTTCTAAACGACGGTTCATCAGAGCCATTCGCAATTCGTATTCGTAATCGGCGACGGCGCGAATGCCGCGCACGATTGCCGCCGCATTTTTCTCGCGGGCAAAATCGGCAGTTAAACCCGAAAAACTGTCAACGACGAGTTTGCATTTACCGTTTTCGATAAGCGGCAAAATTTCACGAATCATCGCGCATCTTTCTTCGACGGAAAACATCGGATTTTTTTCCGGATTATTAAGAACGGCAATAATTATCTCGTCAAACAGCGGCAGACTGCGCTTGATAATATCGAGATGACCGTTCGTTAGCGGATCGAATGAACCGGGAAAAATAGCACGACACATAGTTTAAGTGGTAAAAGGTAAGTGATAAGTGGTAAATGAAAAGTTATTGAAATTTACCACTTATCACTTACCTTTTACCATTTTCAAAATCTTCTTTCCAACAAGTTTTTGGCATCTGTAACAGTTTCTTTATATTCGACTTCGTAACCTTCTTTCGGTTTCATCTGCAACAGATAATCGAGTTGTTTTTTTGCTTCCGGTTTTTTCCCGACGGCGAGATACGCTTCGGCGAGATGCAGACGGATGTATGTATTATTCGGTTCGATCTCGACGGCTTTTTCGAGATATTCGACGGCTTTTTCGGGTTTTCCGCCGATCAGTCCGGTCGAAAGTTCGACCTGCGCGAGCGCGTCATAAGCACTCGCGCCTTGATACGACGGATCAATTTCGATGACTTTATTCATCTCGTCGCGGATGTCGTCAACCGATTTCAAACCGACCGTCACCGGACTTCGTTTCGCCTGTTCGCCGAGATTTGCGCCATACCAAAAATGTCCGTCCGGTTTGTCAGGTTCGATTCTTGAAGCGATTATGCCCGAACTTACACCGTCTTTTAAAAGTTTTTCAGCTTCTTCTTCGGATTCGATCTGTTTACTCAAAAAATAATTATCTCTGGCGTATTTCCATTCGATTTCGTAATTTCGTTTGTTCGGATCACGGACTTTGGCGAGCATCTGCACGGCTTCGCGCAGTTTGGCGGTATCTTCGCGCTGCGTAAAAAGTTCGTCGGATTTTTTCAAAGTCTGTGCAATTTGTTCGGCGGGAATTTGCGGTTGCGGTTCTTCCGTTTCGGCGTGAGAAGCACACGAAGCAAACAAAACAGCGGTTAAAACGATTGTAATTAAACTGTAAAACTTGTATTTCGTCATTCGCTCAAATTATCTAAAATGCTAAAATTTTGGTATATTCTATGTCTTTCTGATGGCTAATTCTAATAAAAGTATCACAAACAGAGCGGATATGAAAAAAAACGGACAGTCGGCGGCATTTTACGATCTCGAAGGAACTTTGGTCAGCACGAATCTCGTGCATACGCTCGCCTTTTATTCGCGCCGGCAACAGGGACTTTTTAAAACGATCAAACGCTCGGTCGGCACACTCGTCAAACTTCCGGCGTTCGGCATTACCGATCTTTATTCGCGCAATGTTTTCAACGAGTTTTTCTTTAAATCTTACGAAGGCGAATCAGAAGACCGCCTTCGTTATTTCAGCGAAGAGCTTTTTGAAGAAGTCTTAAAACCCGCGATTTTTCCCGGAACGCAGGAATTGATAAACCAATCGAAAAAACTCGGTCAGCGGCAAATCGTCATCACCGGCGCACTCGATTTTACGATTGACCATCTGTGCAAACATCTCGGCATTGACGAATATAAAGCCAACCGGATGGAATTCGTCAACGGCTATTCGACCGGCAGAATTTTGCCTCCAATAATGGCTTCGGCGACCAAAGCGAAATGGATGCGCGAATACGCCGAACGCGAAAATATCAATCTGAGTCAGTCTTATTCTTATTCCGATTCGATTTCCGATCTGCCGATGCTGTCCATCGTCGGTCATCCGGTCGCCGTCAATCCAGATTTTCGCCTCAAACAAACGGCATTACAGCACGATTGGGCGATTTTGAATTTAAAGTAATTTGGAGGTTTTTATGCAACACACCGCGAACGAAGTAATTGAAACGATCAGGACTTTGCCGATTCAGGAGAAAGTGAAAGTTTATGAGTGGCTTGATGAAGAAAAGCGAGAATTAGTCGGAAAATCGCAGAATCGGGAAAAAACTAAAGACCAGTTTGAGCGTTTTAAAAAGGCGCAGAAATGGGTTCGTGAAAACCGCGAGAAATATATGAATGAATGGGTTTGTCTGGTTGGCGACAAACTTATCGCGCACGGCAGCGACGCTTTAGAGGTTCATCAAAAAGCCGTCGAAGTGGGAATTGAAATTCCTTATCTCGAACACATCGTCGAAGAATCAGATTGGGGCGGTTGGTAATGGAAATTGTCGAATTTGCGGAAACTTACGATTACGACACTCGGCTCGTCGGCATTACTGTTCCTGTATTTTTGTTTGACGGGCAAAAAACCGTCGAGTTCAAAGCGAAAATTGATACGGGTTCGAGTTTCTGCATTTTTGAAAGAAAAAGCGGTGAATTTCTCGGACTCGATATTGAAAGCGGCGAAGAAATCCGAATCAGCACCGCGACAAGTCCTTTTACGGCTTACGGACACGAATTGACACTTTCCGTTTTAGGCATCGAAAGCTACGCGAAAGTTTATTTTGCCAAAGAAGAGTGGTTCACGCGCAATGTTCTCGGCAGACAAGGCTGGCTCGACCGCGTGAAACTCGGTTTGATTGATTACGAAGGCAAACTGCTTTTAAGTGCTTAACGGTAAATAGGAGAAAATTTTATGCAAACTAATCTGGAACAAGTTACGAATATTATTCGTGCGTTGCCGATTGAAGATTTAGACAAATTAAGCGAAGTGATTGCCGAAGAAAAAAGAGCGAAAGGCACGAAGACTACAGAACTAAAAAAACAACTGGATGATTACGCAAAAGCTAAAAGCTGGATTGCGGAAAACGGCGAAAAGTATCTGAATAAATGGGTTTGTCTGGAAGGCGATAAACTGATTGCGTTTGACGACGACGGGCGGGCGGTTTATCAGAAGGCTCTCGAAGCCGGAATCAAATCGCCGTTTATTCATTTTATCGAAAAAGAACCCGAAGCGTTTTGGAGCGGTTGGTTATGAAATCAGCGCATTCTTTGGAGTTTGACAAACTTTTCAATTACGACACATTGAAAACAGGCATTACTTTGCCGGTGTTGTTAGTTTCCGGTGAATTTGAAACTACCGTTGAAGCAAAAGTAGATACGGGCGCGAGTCATTCGATTTTTGCGAGAATTCACGGCGAAAATCTTGGTCTTGATATTAAAAGCGGCGAAACTTTAAATGTCGGCACGGTCAGAGAAAGTTTTCGCGTTTTCGGACACGAATTGACAATTCGATTTTTAGATATTGAACTTTACACGAAAATTTATTTCGCTGAAGACGAATCTATGCGAAGAAGCGTTCTCGGCAGACAAGGCTGGCTCGACCGCGTGAAACTCGGTTTGATTGATTACGAAGGCAAACTTTTGTTGAGTAATTATAATGAATAGGAGAAATTTTATGCAGACGAATTTGGAACAAGTTAAACAAGCCGTTTTACATTTACCGAATGAAGAATTTGAAAAATTTGACGAATGGTATGAAACGGAAAAACATAGGAAATTAAAGGATGAAGAAAAAGATGCACTTTTGAAATATCAACTCGAGCGTTATAAGAAAGCTAAGAAATGGATTGCTGAGAATCGGGAAAAATATCTGAACAAATGGGTTTGTCTGGAAGGCGATAAATTGATTGCCGTCGGTGAAGACGGGCGCGAGGTTTTTCAAAAAGGTAAAGAAGCCGGAATTGAAATACCGTTTATTCATCAAATTATCGAAGAACGGGAAAATTTTGTCGGGGCGTGGTTATGAGTTCGGAAACAATCGAGTTTGCACATTCTTATTTTTACAACACTCTCGAATCCGGGATTACGCTGCCGGTTTTTTTGCGGTTGGATGAGATGATTGTTGATTTTGAAGCAAAAGTTGACACCGGAGCGCAATTTTGCGTTTTCAGAAGAATTCACGGCGAAACTCTCGGCTTGGACATCGAAAGCGGAACACCTTTGCGAATGTCAACAGCAACTGCGCCATTTGACACTTTCGGACATACAATAAATCTTTCCGTTCTCGGCATCGAAACCGAATCAACAGTTTATTTCGCGGCGGAAGAAAGTTTTTATCTGAATATTTTGGGCAGGCAAGGCTGGCTTGACCGCGTGAAACTCGGTTTGATTGATTATGAAGGCAAATTGCTTTTGAGTGCTTACAATAAATAGAAATAAAGGAAATTGAAAAACAAATAATAAGATATGACTGAAATACTTAAAATACTTCCCATTTTCATTTGCTTGAGTGTTCCAGCAGTAATTATTACATTTCTAATTTGGTACGAAATTAAAATAACAGGTCCTGCAAGGATAGCGCGAAACGAAGAGAAAAAAAGAATTTTTAAAACCGCTCAAGATCACTATTTGAAAGCACTTTCCTACTTAAAAATAAATCCAACGGACGCAAATCTCAAACAGCAGGCTTTGTCTTATGGAAGAGATTTTGCTGAAATAACTGGAAAGTATCAAGGAATTGTTGGAGTAACTCTTTTTGACGAAGTGGCTTTGATGAACGATATTAATGCGGCTTGTGCCGGATCAAGTGCTTTTAAATCTGAAAATACTATATTTAGTCCAACAGTTAAGGATCGTCTTGCAAAATTGGAAGAGTTGAGAGAATTAAAATTAATTAACGAACAGGAATTCGACGAAGGCAGACACAAGATTTTAGACGAGATTTAAAATATGGCATTGCAATTACGCAGAAAAACACACGAATCTATTATTTACATTGACCGCGACAGTGCGCCGCGCATTATGCCGATGGGCGAGGATTTTATTCTTGAAGATTTGCCGATTGGCACGAGAGTTATTTATCCGAATCCGCCGATCAAGGGTTTGCCGAACCGCGAGGCGGCGATTCGTTATGCGGTTAATCATCCGCTTGAGATGGAGCCGCTTTACGCGCTGCTCGAGCCGGGAATGCGCGTGACGATTGCGATGGACGATATTTCGCTGCCCTTGCCGCCGATGGCAACGCCGGATTTGCGGCAGACGATGCTCGAAGTCGTCCTCGACATGTGCGCGGCGAATGGCGTGGACGATGTGCATCTGATTATCGCCAATTCGCTGCACCGCAAGATGACGGCGTGGGAAATGGAGCGAATGGTCGGCTCGACGATCTTTAACGAATTTTATCCCGAACGCTATTACAATCACGACGCGGAAGACGACGAAAATTTAATCACCATCGGACACACGCGCCACGACGAACCGCTTCGTGTCAACAAACGCGCCATCGAGAGCGATCTTTTGATCTATTTAAATATCAATCTCGTGCCGATGGACGGCGGACATAAATCGGTCGCCGTCGGGCTGTGCGATTACGAATCTCTGCGCCAGCATCACGAACCGCAGACGATCCGCGACTCGAATTCGTATATGGATCCGCCGCGTTCGGTCTTGAATCACAAGGTCATCAAACTCGGCAAACTCGTTGATGAACACTGCAAGGTTTTTCACATCGAAACCGCGCTGAATAATAAAATGTTCGCCGACGGTTACGACATTTTGACTAAAAACGAGGACGAATTTTCGTTTATGGACAGAATGAAATGGGAAGCGATGAAGCGCACGTTTTCAAAATTGCCGCGCGGCGCGAGACGAAAAATGCTGCACGCGATTCCGGCACAGTATGAACTGATCGCCTGTTACGCCGGAAAAACCGAACCCGTTCACGAGAAAATTCTGGAGAAAAATTACCAGCAATACGAAATTCCGGTCAAAGGTCAATGCGACATTTTGATTTCCGGCATTCCCGACATTTCGCCGTATAATGTTTATTCCGCGCTCAATCCGCTGCTCGTGCAAGTGATGGCACTCGGCTATCATTTCAATATGTATCGCAACAAACCGATTCTGCGCGACGGCGGCGTGATGATTATCACACACCCGTGTTTCGACGAATTCGACCCGAAATTTCATCCGAGTTATATCGAATTTTTTCATCGCCTTTTGCCTGAATCACGCGACGCATTTTATTTGCGCGAAAAATACGAACGCGAATTCGCCGAAAATCCCGCCTACATAGAAATGTATCGCCGCGGCAACGCCTATCACGGCGCGCACCCGTTTTTTATGTGGTATTGGGGCGAAAACGGTCGCCAGCACGTCGGCAAAGTAATCGTCGCCGGCGCAGAAAACGCGCACGTCCCCGCCATGCTCGGCTGGGAACGCGCGGATAATTTAACCGAAGCAATCGCAATGGCGCGAAGCTACACAAATAGAAATGCGGAAATCACGATGTTGCATCAGCCGATCATCGGATTGTGTAATGTGACGGATTAGGTAATAACGAAAAGTATAAAAAAGGGATTACCTTAATATCAAAAATCAGTAACTCAAAGAGGTTTTAACTAAAATGATCAAATATATATTTTTTATCCTTATAGTCTTGTTCAGCACTCAAAATTTAATTTTTGGACAAGTTAATATTTCAAACATCTCAGATATTATGATGTCCAGTCCCTTTCCTCCACCGCAAAGAGACGGTTTACTGGATAATGCTTTTGCTCCAATTGTATCGCTCGACGCGAACGGCACTATTGGCAGATTCAGAGTTCAAAACGACGGAAAGATACTAATCGGCGGAAATTTTACGGTTGTCGGCGGTCAACTGAAAACCGGTATTGTTCGATTAAATGTGAATGGAACTATTGATAATACTTTTAATACGACGTTTGATTCCGGCACGGGGGCGGGCGATTTTGCCATTCAGCCGGATGGTAAGATTATCGTCGTCGGAAGTTTTACACAAGTTAACGGCAACAACAGTAACCGGATTGCGCGATTAAATTCCGACGGCAGTTTTGATAATACTTTTAATGTCGGAGCGGGAGCGAATGATGATGTTTCGACACTCAGCCTACAGCCTGACGGCAGAGTCATAATCGGCGGAAATTTTAGTTCGATAAACGGGACAGGGCGAACTAACCTTGCAAGATTAAATTCCGATGGCAGCCTCGATTTATCCTATAACACAAATGTTTTGGAATTTTTTGTATCACCGATTACGCAGATAGAAGTTCAACCAAATGGTCAGATTTATGTTTCCGGTTGGTTTAGTCAAATTAACGGTGTAAACCACCGCGGCATTGTCAGGCTTAATGCCGATGGTTCGCGGGATAACGGTTTTAGTGAAGTATCAGGTTTCAACAATCTTATTGTTGAAACTTTTGCCGTTCAGTCTGATGGAAAAGTTTTAATTGGCGGAATATTCTCTTCCAACACAGGAACAGCTCCGAGAGGTATTGCACGATTAAATACTGACGGAACTGTTGATACGTCTTTTGTAGCGACCGCTGATATAAACGAAAGCATTCAATCAATATCAATAAGACCGGATAACAAAATTATAATTGGCGGTCCTTTCAAAAAAATTAACGGCGTAACTAAAAATAATTTGGCATTGCTTAATCTGGACGGCACTTTAGATAACACTTTCGGTGCTTCATTTAGTAACAATGCCAACGTGCGAAGAATTTTTCAGCAGATTGACGGAAGTCTTTTGATTGGCGGTGATTTTACTGCCGTTAATGGGAATTCAAGAGATAATTTGGCAAGACTCGATGCGGCAGGAAATTTGGATACCACATTTCAACAGAATTTTGCCGGATTCGGTCTTGTTAATGATGTTGCCAAAACTTCCGACGGGAAGATTTTAGTTGCCGGATCTTTCGACCGCGTAAACGGATTTTTTACCGATAAAATTGCAAAAATCAACCAAAACGGAATGGTTGATAGCGCATTTTCGGTAAATTCGGTAACTACTGTTGTTTCGGGTGGGCTAGGGACTTCATCAATCGTCGAAACGGAAATTCAGCCGGACGGAAAAATTATTATCGGCGGTAATTTCAACACGATTAACGGTGTTTCACGAATTGCTCTTGCCCGGTTAAATTCGGACGGCTCACTTGATTCGACTTTTGATGCCGGCACCGGACCAAATAACACTTTTACCTTGGAAATCGCCGCGTTGGCGGATGGTAAAATCCTTATTGGCGGCACTTTCAGTCTATATAACGGCGTTGAACGCAAAGCCTTTGCCCGGCTCAATGCCGATGGCTCTCTTGATACATCTTTTCTTGGCAATTTGAACAGTGGTATTTCCAATGCCGCCGATGTCGAAGCCATACTGGTTGATGCAAATGGAAAAATATTCATCGGCGGTTCTTTTTTAAGTGTTAATGGCACAAGCATTAACAATATTGCCAAATTAAATTCGGACGGCAGTTTGGATTTGACTTTTACACCGCCGATTCCGAGCGGTATTTCGGCTTCCATTCGAAGTTTGGCGTTACAACCGGACGGAAAACTACTGGTTGGCGGTTGGGGCGTTTCCAATAATCAAGCTCCTTTGCTTTACCGTTTAAATGCTAACGGCACACAGGATTCGACATTCAATTCGGGCAAAATCGGATTTGGTAGTTCATCGGAAGGAGTCTTTTCAATTATTTCTTTGCCAAATGGAAGGATTTTAATTGGCGGACAATTTTCTTCGATCAACGGTGTCGTCAGGCGTAATGTCGCCAGACTAATCAGTAACGGGTCTCTTGATTATGCCTTTGATCCGCAAAATCTTTCAAAGTCAATATCGGCAATGTTGGTTCAAGCGGACGGCAATCTGGTTGTCGGCGGCTCATTTTCGCAGGTTAATAATATTCCTCGTAGCGGAATTGCCCGACTTTTAATAAGCGGTTCATTCCGACAGCCGTTTTTTGATTTCGACGGTGATACGAAGGCTGATATTTCGGTTTTCCGACCATCAAATGGTGTTTGGTATCGCTTAAATAGCCAGAACAATTCTTTTAACGCAATTCAATTTGGTTTATCGCAAGATAAACTCGCTCCGGCGGATTACGACGGCGATGGCAGAACAGATATTGCTATTTTCCGCGACGGAGTTTGGTACATAATCAACAGTGGCAATTCTTCAGTTCGAATTGAGCAATTCGGAATACAGAATGATATTCCTGTTCCAGGTGATTTTGATGGAGACGGTAATGCTGATTTGGCGGTTTTTCGACCGTCTAACGGTGTTTGGTATCTACTCAAAAGTCACGACGGATTTGGAGCAATTCAATTCGGTCAAAACGGCGACAGACCGTTAATTGGGGATTTTGATAATGATGGCAAAGGAGAACTTGTTCTTTTTCGACCTTCGACAGGAGTATGGTATTCACTTAATTTAGTGACTTTCGGCTATCAATCAATCCAATTCGGTTTGTCTGAAGATATTCCGACACCGGCTGATTTTGACGGTGACGGCAAAACCGACATTGCAGTTTTCCGTCCTTCAACGGGAGTTTGGTATCTCTTGCAAAGTGCGAACGGATTATTTATTTATTCTTTCGGATTAAGTGAAGATATTCCGGTTGCTGGCGACTATGATGGTGATGGTAAAGCTGACATAGCGGTTTGGAGACCGAGCAGTAGAGTGTGGTATTTACAACAGAGTACTGCCAGATTTAGCGCATTTCAGTTCGGTTTAAGTGAAGACAAACCGACCTCTGCCAGTTTTATCCGATAGACATTAAAAAGTCTTAGATATATGAAATTATCACCAACAGAAGTTTTTAATAACAAAAAAATTTTTTTTATCGGCGGCACGGGCTTTGTGGGCAAGGTGACGCTTTCGATGCTGTTATGTAATTTTCCTGATGTCGGGAAAGTTTATGCGACGGTTCGCGCTCGGAATTTGGAGGAGTCGAATAATCGTTTTTGGGCGAGTATCGTGACTTCGCCGACTTTTGATCCGCTGCGGGAGAAATACGGCGACGGGTTTGAGGATTTTATTCGGGCGAAGGTCGTGCCGGTGAACGGCGATGTCGGAAATGAATTTCTCGGGATGGACGAAGAAGAAGCGCGGGCGATTATGCAGGATACGGACGTGATTATCAACGGCGCGGGAAATGTGACGTTTAATCCGCCGCTCGAATCTGCGCTTCGCACGAATGTTGTCGGGTCGCATAATATTTTGCAGCTTGCGCGAATGATGAAGCGTCCGGCGGTCGTTCACGTTTCGACGTGTTTTGTCGCGGGCAAACGCAGCGGCGCGATTTGGGAAAACGAGCCGGTCGTCGGTTATTTTCCGCGTAAAAATGAACTTATCGGCACGAATTTCGATGTTGATAAAGAGATCGAAGATTGCGCGAGATTGAGCGAACAAGCCAGACAGGAAGCGGACGACGCGGTGCAGGCGGCGAAGTTTCGTGAGCAAGCCAGAACGAGATTTGAGGAAGAAGGACGCGATCCTGATGACGAATCAGAACTCAAATCGGCGATTTTCCGCGAGCGCAAAATGTGGATTCGGGAGCGCACGACCGAACTCGGTGCGGAACGCGCGGAGTATTGGGGCTGGACGAATATCTATACTTATTCAAAATCTCTGGCGGAGCAGATCATTGCGAAACAGGACGATATTGTGAAAATTTTGGTGCGTCCGTCGGTTGTCGAATCGGCGAACGAATTTCCGTTTCCCGGTTGGAACGAAGGTTTCACGACGACCGCGCCGCTTTTGTTAATCGCTCTGCGCGGACAGCCGATTATTCCGGTTAATGAAAAACTTGTTCTCGACATAATTCCGGTTGATATGGTCGCGGGCGCGATTTTGGCGGCGGCGATGAACGCGCTGGTTGACGACAATCCGCCGCTCGTTTTTCAGGCTTCGTCGGGCGACTCGAATCCGAACGATATGAAGCGGATGGTCGGACTCGTCGGGCTTTACAAACGCGAATACTACAAGGAAAAAGAAACGGGCAGCAAACTTTTGAACAGCGTCGCGGCGATGATTGAAACTTCGCCGACGACGCAGAAAACTTATGACCGTTTTTCCGCGCCGATGTTTAATAAGCTGGCGCAACGCGCCAACGATTTATTGGATAAAGCCGCGCCGACGTGGGCTGGCGGACGACTTTCAAATATCGTTTCGGACTTGAAAAAATCGGTCGAATCTTTCGAGCAGACGACGCAGGAAACGATGGACGCTTTTGCGATGTTCAAGCCGTTTATGATTGATAACGCTTACGAATATCGCTCGGATAACGTCCGCGCTTTGATGTCACTCGTCAAAGAAAAAGAGAAGAATCTCTTGCCCTGGTATCCCGAAAAATTGGATTGGTATGATTATTGGCTGAAAGTTCATTTTCCCGGAATGCGGAAATGGGTTTTGCCGCAGCTCGAAGAAGATTTAAAGAAAATCGAAAAGCGTTCATATACATACAAAGATTTGCTTGATTTATTCGACACTTCGGTCAAAAGATTTCCGACCCGAATTGCGATGAAGATCGAGCGCAACGGGCGCAAAGAGCAATACACGTTTGCCGATGTCAAAGAATTAACTTTTCGCGCCGCCGGATTTCTCGCCGAAAAAGGCATCAAGCACAACGACCGCGTGATTTTGTTTTCCAACAATATGCCCGAATGGGGAATTTCTTATTTCGCCATTTTGAAAACCGGCGCGACTGCGATTCCGATTGATCCGGCGAGTTCGATTGACGAAATAATTGCGTTTGCGAAAGCCGGCGAAGCGTCAGCGATTATGATTTCGCCGAAACTCGCGGACGAAAATACGGATTTAGCCGAACGTCTGAAAGCGGCGAATTTGAATCTGAATGTGTTCACTTTTGACGAAGTTTTCGAGATGCAGTCGGAAATCGAAGAAGCGAAACGCATCGCGCTGCTGCCGCCGAAAATACTGTCGGGTTCGGTCGCGTCGCTGATTTTTACATCGGGAACGACGGGAACGCCGAAAGCGGTGATGCTCTCGCATAAAAATTTCGTCAATATGATTTCGATGTTGTCGAGCGTTTTGGATATGGACATTACCGACGGCGTTTTGTCGGTTTTGCCGATGCACCATACTTTCGAGTTTTCCGCTGGGTTTTTGACTCCGTTTTCCAACGGAACGCAGATTACATATTTGAACGAATTGAGCGGCGAAGAACTCGCACGAGCGATTGAAAACAATCACGTTACCGGAATGGTCGGAGTTCCCGCGTTGTGGGAAATGCTGCATCGGCGCATTAAAACCCGTATGCGCGAACGCGGCGATTGGTTCGCCGATCTCGCCGATAACGTCATCGAATTTAACGCTTGGGTGCGCGACAACACGCCGTTTAACTTGGGTCCGATCATCTTTTTCCCGATTCATCAGGGAATGGGCGGACGAATGCGTTACCTGATTTCGGGCGGTTCGGCGTTAAGCGAAAAAGTGCAGAAAGATTTGCACGGATTAGGTTTTACGGTTTTAGAAGGTTATGGTTTGACCGAATCTTCGCCCGTTTTGACCGTGACGCGACCGGAAAATAAACTGATTCGCGGCAGCGTCGGAAAACCTTTGCCCGGAGTCGAAGTGAAAATCGAATCACCGGACGAAAATGGTGTCGGCGAAGTTCTCGCGCGAGGTCAAAACGTGATGCTCGGTTATTACAATAACGACGAAGCGACCGAAGCCGTGCTGCAAGACCGCTGGCTGAAAACCGGCGATTTAGGGCGGCTTGACGATGACGGAAATCTGTATATCGTCGGACGCTCGAAAGATGTCATTATTGATTCGAACGGCAAAAACATTTACCCGGATGAGATCGAAGACCTTTACGGAAAATCCGCGTTCATCAAAGAATTATCGGTCGTCGGTTTGCCCGACGAAGACGGCGGCGAAAAAATCGCGTCGCTCATCGTGCCGGATTACGAACACGACATCGCGCTTTCGCGTTCCGACACGAACAAAAAAATCGAAGAACATTTCCGAGAATTTTCCGCCGGAATTCCGTTTTTCAAGCGTGTCAAAGTTCTCCACATCACGCCGTTTGAATTGCCGCGCACGGCGACCAGAAAAGTAAAACGTCCCGAAGTCGTCGAGATGCTGCAAACTCTGGAAGAACGCGCGAAAAAGAAAACAAAACAAATCGCCGAAACCAAAGGCGACGACACCGCGATCTGGATTCGCAAAATCGTCGCGTCGGTTTCCAATCGCGCACTTTCGGAAGTCGCAATGGCTGACAAACTCGCCGATTTAGGCTTTGATTCATTAATGTTCGTCGAGTTACAAGCGGCGGTTGAAGATGCGGGCGGTCGCATTATTTCGCCCGATACTTTGAACGAAGTCCAAACCGTCCGCGAACTTTTGACGGCGGTTCAAAGAGTTGATAAATCGAAAAAACTCGCTGACGAACCGAAAAAAGAAGAACGCACGACAGACGAAATTTTCATTCCGTCAATCGTCCGCCAAGTCGGAAACCGCGTGATTGATTTCGCGCAGGAACGCCTCTACGACAATGTTTTAGATACGCGCATTGAAGGCGAATCGAATGTGCCGATGCACACGAATTTCATCGTTGCACCGAATCACGCTTCGCACATTGACACCGGATTAGTGAAAAAAGCACTCGGCAAAGATGTCGCCGAACAAACCGTCGCCGTCGCCGCCGCCGACTACTGGTTCGACACGAAATACAAACGCGCCTATATGAACAACTTCACGACGCTCATTCCCATCGAGCGCACCGGAAGTCTGCGCCAATCTCTGCGCCACGTTACCGAAATCTTAAAAGAAGGCTACAACACGCTGATTTTCCCCGAAGGCACGCGCACTTTGGACGGCGAAATCCACGAATTCAAACCGATCATCGGCTATCTCGCGCTCAACGAAAAGATCGGAATTCTGCCGATCTACATCTGGGGAACTTTCGAAGCCTTCCCGAAAGGAATGACGATTCCGGCGCAAAAATCTATCGGCGCAAAAGTCGGCGCAAGAGTCGGCAGGTTTTTGGAATACGACGAACTCGCGGAAATGGTCAAAGGTGTTCCAAACACCGAAGCCTATCGCCTGATCGCCGCCAGAGTCCAACACGAAATCGAAAATATGCGCGACAACAAACGCGACAAATTCGATGTCACCGCTGTCAGGAAGAAGTGGAAAGCTGAACGCCGCAAAACTCGGAAGCAGGAGCCTGTGATTGATGAGTAAATTATTAATTTGGATAGGCTGAGTTGAAATAAATATAAGTTGATAATTTTACAATGAATAAAAAAACAGTTGTTGATTTGTTTTGCGGTTGCGGCGGTTTGTCTTACGGATTTATAAATGCAGATTATGAAGTTTTATTGGGCGTAGATAATGAACCGAAAGCACTCGAAACATTCAAAAAAAATCATAAAAATTCGTCGGTAATTTGCGGCGATATTAGTAAAATCGGGAAAAAAGAAATAAAGGCAATTACCGGAAAACGAAAAATTGATGTGTTAATCGGTGGTCCGCCTTGTCAGGGCGTTTCAATTTCGGGACACAGACTCAAAGAAGATGCTCGAAATGAATTGTTTTCGTCGTATTTGCGGATTCTTTCCGAGTTGAAACCCGAAGCCTTTGTAATGGAAAATGTTCCGGGTTTAATCGGCTTATTTAACGGTGAACTTAAAGATATTTTGCTCGAAAAATTTGCTGAATACGGTTACGAAGTTTCGTATAAGATTTTGAGAGCCGATCATTACGGAGTTCCGCAAACACGCAAAAGAGTTTTTTTTGTCGGTTTGAAAAAAGGTGAAAAGTTTGAGTTTCCCGATGTAATGACTGAAAACCCCGTAACTTGTTTTGAAGCACTGTCCGATCTGCCTGAATACAGCGTTGAAAATGCGGACAAATATGTTTCGATTGCTTCGAGTGAATATCAAAAACTGATGCGAAAAGGCTCGAAAGGTATTTTCAATCACGAAATTACTAATCACAAAGAGCGGACAGCGCAGATAATTTCACTTGTTCCCGACGGCGGCACTTATAAAAGTCTTCCGCCTGAATTTCGTGATACAAGAAAAGTAAATATCGCGTGGACGCGCTTGAACAGCCAAAAGCCAAGCCTTACAATTGACACGGGACACAGACATCATTTTCACTATGAATTTAATCGTATTCCGACGGTTCGGGAAAGCGCAAGAATTCAGTCTTTTCCCGATTCGTTTATTTTTTTAGGCAATAAAACAAGTCAATACAGACAAATCGGCAATGCCGTTTCTTCAATCAATTCAACTGAGGACAATTAAATTATGACAAATGCAATTACAAGAGAAATTGACTTTAATGAAGTTTCAAAAGAGAAATTAGTAGCATCGGCTAAAGTAACGGTAAATAATCTTTACGAAGTTTTAGAAAATTGCCAGACAGAACAGGAAAGCAAACAAATTTCCGGCTGTATTTATCTTTTGGAAACAAGTCTGTTCGGCGAAAGCTATCAAAATCCTTTCGTGAAAATATGAGAAACAATTGGACAAGAGAAGAATTAATTCTTGCATTTAATTTATACTTCAAAATTCCTTACGGTCAATTTAATAATCGTAATAAAGAAGTTATTGAATTAGGCGAAATTTTGGGACGCACTCCGGGCGCGGTCGCATATAAACTTGTCAATTTCGTGAGTCTTGATCCAAAACATAAAGAATTAGGAAGAAAAGGCGCGGTCAATGTCGGCAAGTTAGATATTGAAATTTTCAACGAGTTTAGAAATAATTGGGAAGATTTGTTATTTGAAAGCGAGAAAATCTTAGCCGAAAAACAGAACACAACTGTTGAAGTAAAATATAAAGATGTCATCGAAGAATTTCGATATAAACAAGGCGAAGAAAAACTGCGAACGGTGAAAACCCGCGTCAATCAAGAATTGTTTAGACGAATGATTTTGACGAATTTTGATTATAAGTGCGCCATCACTGAAATCGGTATTTCAGAATTATTGGTTGCAAGTCATATCAAACCTTGGTCAAAAGACAAAAACGAACGGCTCAATCCGGCAAACGGAATTTCTCTTTCAAGCACTTTCGATAAAGCATTTGATAATGGTTTGATAACGATTGATTCAGACTACAAAGTAATCTTTTCTGCACATCTGAAAGTTTATTCCGATAAGCAATTCTACAAAGAACATTTTCAATCTTACGAAGGAAAGGAAATCACACAACCGCGAAAAGTTGCGCTTGATCTAGACTTTCTCAAATATCACAATGACGTTGTTTTTGAGAAAAGAAATCAAATTCCAAAATCTCAAAAATAATTAATTAATGATTTTGCTTACGCAAAAATAATTTTTCAGCCTGTTTCAACAGGCTTTCCGCGTTTCGCGGCAATTAGCCACGATGCTTTAGCGCGTGGCAGAATTAAAACGAAAAACGAAAGGGCGTTTTAACGTCCTTTTTCATTTGGCTTAAGCCGAATGAAAAGCCCGTTAAAACGGGCTGTTGGCTGTTTTGCAATTAATCCCGCGCCGTAAACGGACGCGGCTAATTGCCCTTCGGGAAAGCCGCTTGAAAGCGGCTAAATCAAAATTGATTTTGCCAATGATATAGACAAATATGCCGCAGAAACATATAGAGTGAATTTCAAACATAATTTTGTTTGTAAAAGCATAACTGAAATTCCTTCAGATGATATTCCCGAACACGATATTTTGGTCGGCGGTTTTCCGTGTCAGGCGTTTAGCATTGTCGGACAGCGGAAAGGTTTGAGCGACATTCGCGGACAACTTTATATGCAAATGGCGCGAATTTTAGGAGATAAGCAACCTGCGGCGTTTATTGCAGAAAACGTCAAAGGTTTGTTAAATCTTCAAAAAGGAAAAGTCTTTGAAATTATTCTCCGCGAGTTTGAAAATTCCGGCTACAATTTGTTTTACAAAGTTCTTAATGCTTCCAACTTCGGAATACCCCAAAAAAGAGAACGTATTTTTATCGTCGGTTTCCGAAAAGACTTGAAAGTAAAATTTAACTTTCCGCAACCGCTTAATAAACTTGTTCCGCTAAAATCAGTTTTGCAGAATGATTACGATAAACGGTTTATTTTTTCCGAACGTGCTGTCGAAGGAATGAAAAACGCGAACAAGGCTTTTAATAAAGGACGTTTTCAGGATGTCGAAATACCTTGCAATACAGTTAGCTCGCATTTGGCAAAAGTCAGTTTGAACGGAACCGATCCTGTTTTATTGGTTGATGCCGAAAAAGATATTTACCGTCGTTTCACGCCTTTGGAAGCGGCGCGTATTCAATCTTTTCCTGACAACTTTAGTTTTCCTGTTAGCGAATTTCAAACTTACAAACAAATCGGAAATGCAATTCCCCCCGTTCTGATGTGGCGTTTGACAAAAGAAGTTATAAAATCGCTTGATAATTCCGTTTATGAAATCCGCGAAACTCCGTATTTCCGCGTTCCTGAATACAGCGAATTACCTCTATTCGCCTATGCTGAAAAATTAACAAATTGATATAATTTGTTAATATGGCTGATACGATTTCACCAAAACATCGAAGTTGGAATATGTCGCGTGTCAGAGCAAAAGACACGAAACCCGAAATAAAAGTCCGTTCAATGCTTCACGCAAAAGGATTTCGATTTAGAAAAAACGTCAACAATCTGCCCGGAGTTCCCGATATTGTTTTACCAAAATATAAAACTGTTGTGTTCGTTCACGGCTGTTTTTGGCATCAGCATACGAATTGCGTCAAATCACATATTCCCAAAAGCAATGTCGAATTTTGGGAAACAAAGTTAGGCAAAAACGTAGTTAGAGATAAAAAACATACTAAAGATTTAACACAGGCAGGTTGGCGTGTTCTGACGATTTGGGAATGTGAAATCAAAGATTTGGATAAACTTGAGCGTAAATTACAAAAGTTTTTGAAAGTCACTGAATAAGTTGAGCGTAATATGAAAACAATTTATTTTGTCCAACACGAAAATATCGAAGATGATTACATCGAAGAACCGCGAGTTATCGGCATTTATACTTCGGAAGAATCAGCGCAGGAAGCGATTGAACGGGCGAAGAAATTATCCGGTTACGGAGATTTTCCCGAAGGTTTTCAAATCATGAAATATGTTTTGGATTCAGACCAATTTATTGTCGGCTTCAAATAGTTTTTGATTTTCCTTTTGTTTGCGAATTCAAGCAGTAAGATCAAAATATAAAAACTTTCAAAATAAAATTACCCGATAAGTTTTCGGTGTTTTAAGTGCGATTGTGAGATAGAAAATAAAACTCACGCCCAAAGAAAATAACATTTACCACTTATTACGAAACTCTTACAATCAGACTGTCTGAAAATTGGTTAAACTTACATCATAGAAACCGTAAATCGAGAAGGGGTTTGCGGTTGTTTTATTTTTATAGATCAAAAGGGGTTTTTAATAAAGTTTTGCAAAATATTATCGAGTTAAAACGGGCGGAAACGAAGGGTATTCATTGGGATACTTCGATTGTCATCATCGGATTTCATATTTTGGCGATTGGGGCTTTTTTTACGTTTAGCTGGCAGAATATGTTGGCGGCGGTCGTTATTTGGTGGATGACGGGAAGTTTGGGCATCGGACTTGGTTATCATCGTCTGCTGACGCACGGCGGGTTTAAAACGCCGAAAGTGATCGAGTATTTTTTAGCGGTCTGCGGAACGCTTGCTTTGCAGTCGGGACCGATTCAATGGGTGACGACACACCGCATACATCACGCTTACACCGAAACGGAAAACGATCCGCATTCGCCGCGCGACGGAACTTTCTGGTCACACATCGGCTGGCTGATGCGCGGCACTGCACTCTCGCACGACGACGCGACGATCAGACGCTACGCGCCGGATTTGCTCAAAGACAAAGTTCTCATTTTTATCTCGAAATACTTTTATGTGACGACTTTGATCGCCGGTGTCGCGCTATATTTTCTCGGTGGCTGGTCAATGGTTTTGTGGGGAATTTTTCTGCGGCAGGTTTTCGGCTGGCATATGACTTTTCTGGTTAATTCGGCGACGCATCTGTGGGGAACGCGCCGTTTTGAAACGCACGACGATTCGCGCAACAACAGTCTGATCGCCGCTTTGACGTGGGGCGAAGGCTGGCACAATAATCACCACGCGCACCCGCGCTCGGCGCGTCACGGTTTGACTTGGAAAGAAGTTGACATCAATTGGATACAGATAAAATTTCTCGAAAAGATCGGTCTGGCGACGAAAGTTCACGCCTTTGAACTCGAAAAAGAATAGTCTTTGTGCTTTTTTATAAATGAACTTGATTCGGCGAAAATAAATCTTTATTCTCGCCGAATCTTTTTTGTGTGTTTAGAAATTCAAAATTCAATTATTCGACGGCATCTGTTAAAGTCTAAAAATCGAATCGTTCAACCAAAACAATTTAAATAAATCTGAGAGGAATTGGAAATTGATGAAAAAACTCAAATTCGCCGTCGCAAGTTTATTGCTGTTGATCTTTGTTTCGACCGCTTTCAGCCAGCAAAAAGTTGATAAAAAACAGATGGCGGCGCAGGTTAAAGCCGAATTTCTACACGCCTGGAATGGTTACAAAAAATATGCGTGGGGACACGATGATTTGAAGCCGGTTTCTAAAACTTACCGCGATTGGTATGGGCAGACGATTTTGATGACTCCGGTTGATTCGCTCGATTCGCTTTATTTGTTGGGTTTTAAAAAGGAAGCCGATGAGACACGCAAATATATTACGGCGAATCTGTCGTTTGATAAAAATATTACGGTGCAGAATTTCGAGATTACGATTCGGATTTTGGGCGGATTGCTTTCATCCTATCAAATTACGAAAGATAAAAAACTACTCGCGCTGGCTGATGATTTGGGAACGAGGCTGCTTCCTGTTTTCGATTCGCCGACGGGTTTGCCGTATCGTTTCGTTAATCTGAAAACGGGAAAAACGCGCGATCCTGTCACAGGTCCGGCGGAAGCGGGAACTTTGTTAATCGAGTTCGGCACGCTTTCAAAGTTGACGGGCAAACCAATCTATTTCGAGAAAGCAAAACGCGCTTTGGTAGAAGTTTACAAACGCCGTTCGCCCATCGGTCTGGTCGGCGAAAGCATCAACGCCGAGACGGGCGAATGGACGGACACGGACAGTTTTATCGGTTCGGGGATTGATTCTTATTACGAATATTTGCTGAAATGCGCGATTCTTTTTGACGATCAGGAATTGCGAAAAATGTATGACGATTCCATCGCCGCGATCAATAAATATCACGCCGACGAACAGAACGGCGAGCTTTGGTATGGACACAACGATATGTTCACCGGCAAGCGCAAAGCGACGACTTACGGCGCGTTGGACGCATTTTTCCCGGCAGTTCTCGCGCTCGGCGGCGATCTCGACCGCGCCAAACGCTTGCAGGATTCGGGTTATAAAATGTGGATTACGAGCGGCATCGAACCCGAAGAATACGATTACAAAACCGGCGAGATCAAAGACGCGGGCTACGCTCTGCGCCCCGAAATCGTCGAATCGGCGTATTATCTCTATCACTACACGGGCGACGAGAAATATCTCCGAATGGGCAAAACCTTTTTCGACGATTTAGTGAAATACTGCCGCACCGATGTCGCTTACACGGGACTCAAAAGCGTCAAAACGAAAGAGAAAAACGACTATATGCACAGCTTTCTCTTTGCCGAAACCTTCAAATATTATTACCTTTTATTCGCGCCGCAGAAAAATTACGGTTTGAACAAAGTCGTTTACAATACCGAAGCGCATCCGATTCGTAAAATGTGGTAATATTTATGACTAAACCTTTAAAATATGCTCTTTTGGCAACGGCTTTTATGAATGTTTTCGGGGCGATAATTTTTTCGCCGTTCGGTGAAGGTATTCGTCAATTTTACGGATTTCCGAACAACGCTCATCCGCTGTATTTATGGCTGATTTCAAGTTGGATTTTCTTTTTTGGACTGTGTTATCTCTGGCTCGGAATCACCGAACGCCGTGAAATACTTTTTCTTATGATTGCTTCTGCCGGAAAGATTTCTTTTACGGTTTTAGCGTTTGTTTATTGGGCTTTGGGCGATGTCTCGACGCTCGGTGCGGTTGCCGGTTTGCCTGATTTGTTGTTCGGAGTATTCTTTCTTTATAATTTGAGACAGGAAAAATAAAGCCGATATTCGCAACTCATCAAAATTAATCCCGGATTATTTCGTAATTTGCTCATATAGAAACACTTTTCAGAATATTGGAAAATTAAAAATAGTTTTTTGATCGGTAAATAGGTGGACAAAATAAAACGATAATTTAGCCACAGATTGACACAGATAAACACGGGATTAAGAAGGATCAAAAATCAGGATCAATAGTTATCAAAAAACATCCGGGTTAATATGTGAACATCTGTGGCTAAAACATTCTTAAAAATTATTCTGTCCATTCACTTGTCTGATTTGTTCGTTACTAATTTTTCACCGCAGAGAGACGCGGAGACGCAGACAAAATCAGAAGGATTAGCCGCGTTCTGTTAAATCGACCCAAGCTGCCGGTAATAAAACTCAGAGATTCTCTGCCCGCCAAAATTCGCTAAAAAACACGAAAAAAAGAGAGAAGTATATTATTTCGCTAATATGTTAGCGACCTTCGCGCACTTTGGCGGGCAAGTTCTTTCCGGCTTTGATAATCGGCAACTTGGGTTAATTATTTGCTGAAAAACCCTGCGTCCTCGCGTCTCTGCGGTAAAACTTTTTTGCTCTCTGCCGGATCGCTTTATTTTCATACCGGCGTTGAAAATAAACTGTTGACCTTATCTTCAAACAGGCATAAAATGTCCGGGAAACTCAATAATCTTTAACTACCACGGAGGATTTTTTGTTATGTCAATGACTCAGAACGAAACCATCGGTTTTTGCAGTCAAACCGCTCAATTTCTCGAAGATAATAAAGCCAATCTACAAGCTCTCGGTTTGGATGTTGCAGATTGGGAAAAAAGCATTAACGCCAAAAGAGACTTGGCGATTTCCAAAAATGCCGAACAGGACGATCTGAAAGCGCAGATCAAAGCGAAAACCGCCGAAGCCAATGCCGCATTCAAAGACGCATACGACACGGCTTCGACCAAACTGGACGCGGCAATCGCGGTTCTCGGCAAAAACACGCCGCTTGCCAAAGAAGCCGCGCGAATCCGCAGCACGATCAGCCGGAAAACAAAGAGAAAAAGTTCGAAAACGGAATAAACCGAACCGAATTTAATCCGTCAGCGACCGATTTTGTTTTAAAAGCGACCGGATTCAACGTAACAACGAGCGAATTTAAAGTAAAAACGGTCGTTTCCAAAGCAAAATCGGTCGAATTTAAAGTAAAAACGGTCGTTTTTAAACCGATTCCGGTCATTTTCAGAGCAAAAGCGACTGTTTCCAAACCGAAAACGGTCGTTTTTAAAGCGAAAACGGTCAGTTTTGATCCAATTCCGGTCAATTTTGCGCCGGATAGTATCGGTTTTTGCCCGATTCCGACCGGATTTAGAACAAATCCGGTCAATAATAATCCGAAAACGAACGAACTTCAGATAAAAATTCCCGACTCTATGAACATTCAACAAGCGCGAGCCGCAATCAAAAAAGCCAAAGCCGAAAATTCGACCGAACTCTATCTTTCTTCATATCGTGTTAATGCTGGATTCGATAAAGAAAAATTAACCTCGAAAGATTTAATCGAATTACTGCCTGAAATAAAACAATTAACCGGATTAACGACACTTGATTTAAGCGGCAATCAAATCAGCGACATCGCCGTTCTCGGACAATTGAGCGGATTAACGAAACTTAATTTAAGCGGCAATCAAATCAGCGACATCGCCGTTCTCGGACAATTGAGCGGATTGACGACACTTTATTTGATCGGCAATCAAATCAGCGACATCACCGTTCTCGCACAATTGACCGGATTAACGACACTTTATTTAAGCGTCAATCAAATCAGCGACATCGCCGTTCTCAAAGAATTAAAAAAACTCAGGTATGTTTATCTTGAAGGCAATCCGATTGAAAATCCTCCGCGCGCGATTATCGAACAGGGAATCGAAGCAATCAGAAAATATTTTGAAGACGAAGAAAATCAAACGACTGAATATGTTTACGAAGCAAAAGTTTTAATCGTCGGTGAAACGGACACGGGGAAAACCACTTTATTTAAGAGACTTCTCGATCCGGCGTATCTGCCGCAAAAAGGAAACGAGAAAGATATTGAATCAACCGTCGGCATCAATATCAAAACGTGGAGCTTTCCATATACGAATAATCCCGAAAAGGAAATAAAAGCGCATTTATGGGATTTCGGCGGTCAGGAAATTCAATACACTCTGCATCAATATTTCCTGACGAAAAGTTCTTTCTATATTTTTCTAATCAGTAACCGCGTCGGCGATAACGAAAAGATTCATAAAGCGGATTACTGGTTTAGGGTTATTTCCTCTTTCGGCGAAGACTGTCCTGTTTTGGTCGTTCTTAATGAAAGAAATGATCGTTCGGCAAACACTTTCGAGATAACCAAATACATCGAACAGTTCGGCGCGAATCTCGGCGAAATAGAAAAGATAGATGTGGATTTCGCCAAAAGCGATTATAAATGGAATCATCTGCTCGAAGCGATAAAATGTAAAATCTCCAACTTGTCGCATATCGGCGAAGAAACCGCCGAAGACAAAGCCAAAAAAATCGGAAAAGGTTTGCCGAAGAAATGGGTCGAAGTCCGGCAAAGACTGGAAGAATCGGCGCAGGAAAACAAATATATCAAACTTTCCGATTACGAAAAGATGTGCAAAGAAGCCGGAACATACCAAAAGCCGAAGAAAAAAGATGAAACTACATCACAAGGCGTTTTACTCAGATTTTTGCACAATCTCGGAACGGTCATTAATTTTGAAGATGCTTTCCTGCGTAATTACCTGATTCTCGATCCGAAGTGGCTGACCAAATCGTTATATATGGCTTTGGAAGATAAAAACATCAAAGATGAACAAAGCGGAAAATTTACGAGTCCGCAAATTCAAAAGCTCTGGGAAAAGAAACGATACAGCACCGAAGATTATCAAATCCTTTTGAATCTAATGCTCAAGGATAGATTCGAGATTGCTTACAAGGTCGAAGGAAAACAGGATGATTTTGTTATCCCGATGCTTTTGCCGGATATTGCTTTGAAATACGATTTCGAGCCGGGAAACGCGATTACGCTGATTATCAGATTTGTCTTTATGCCATACGGCGTTTTTTCCAGATTGATCGTTCAATTAAATAATTATATCGAAGTGCAGAACGTCGAGGGAACGGAAAAACAAATCGTCTGGAAAAAAGGAATGCTTTTGAAATCCGAAAACGACGCTTTCGCCGAAGTCATCGAATCGGACGACAGGGAACAAGCTCAGAAAGAAATCAAAATAAGGGTTGCCGGCACAAACGTCTCGGAAAATAAAAGGTTTTTAGATCAAATCGTCAACCGCATTTATCAGATCAATCACGATTGGTTTAAAGACAATCTCAAATTCGATGAAATCATTCCGTGCAATTGCGAGGTTTGCAGGGAAATCAAAAGAGATGAAAACAAACAATTCTATACGCGCAAAACTTTAGTCAGTTATTTGCGGGAAAACGAAGAAAAAATAATTTGTGCTAAAAGCGCGGAAGCAGGTAATTTGCAAAAGGTAGAAATTCGTCAATTGCTGGATGGAGTTTTCGTTAGAAAAACAAATAGAGAAGATTTATTCGGTTTATTCGGTGATACATATAATTTCAATGAAACTACGCAGTTTATCAAAGATGCGAGCGATAATGTTTCGATAAGACAAAGATTCGACGCAAAACGCGCAAAAAGAGGAGACATATAGCTTAAAAGCGGGCAAAAATCGTCGCATAGCGACAAAATGAATTTAGCCGTGTCTTTTAAGGCACGGTTAACAACAATGATTAAATCGCGTCGCGTCAGCGACGATTGAAAACGCATATCATTTGATTCAGTCGTCGCCGACGCGACGCGAACTTTTTGCCTTAATCTCCCGTGCCTTAAAAGACACGGCTAAATTCGGACAACCGCTAACGCGGTTCAAATGAGATTTATTTACACACGAATAATTATGAGCGACACATATAATTTTAACGGCGAAACACAATTCATCAAAGAAGCGAAAGACAATGTTTCGATTACGCAGAACATTTATAAAAACGCGCCCGAACTCGAAAAGAAAATAGACGAACTCGAAATAAACGAAACACAATCGGCGGAAATAGACGCGCTCGTTGACACGCTGTTTGAAAAGATAGACGAAAGCCGTCTGAAAGCGAATGAGTTTTCGGATGAAGCGGTTGCGGAATTTAACAAGGCGAAATACAGCAGCGACACGAAAGCGAAAATCAAATGGACTTATCCTTTAAGCGGAATTATCAAAGAATTGACGGGATTCAGTTTCGAGTTTGAACAGGAATGGAAACGCTCGAAGGAAATCACGCCCGAAGGAATTATCGGCATATTGAGAAAGATTATTCCCGCCGACGAATTGAATCTCATCAAATTAAATGAAATTGAAAACGTCGGGAATGCGCCGAAGGCTTTGCCCGAATAAATGCGGAGAGGATTTTGATTGAAACTTTGTGATAAAATCGCTTTTCAGAAATAAAGACGATCAGTTCGGCAAAGCTAAAACAGCGAAAATGGCAGAGAAAAAAACAAAAACATTGGCGAAAAAAGCGGCAAAGAAAATTTTAATTACCGGCGGAACAGGTTTTCTCGGAACTCATTTGGTCAAACAATTTCTCGATGCGGGCGCGAAGAATCTGCGCGTGATGGCATCATCTGTTCCCGAATGGATGACCGATGCGGGCGTTGAAGCGTTTGCCGGTTCGGTGACGAATCGTGAACACGTCGGCGCGGCGACGAAAGATTGTGAGGCGATTTATCATCTCGCCGGAAAGGTTTCGTTCGATTACGACGGCGCGGCGCAGATGAATCGGCTGCACGTCGAAGGAACTCGTCTTCTGTGCGAAGCGGCGAAGGAAAATAAAGTAAAGAATTTTATTCTCGCTTCGTCGTCGGGAACTTCGGCGGTTTCGGAAACGGCGGAAATACTCGACGAAACTTATCCGCAGCCGATCAGCATTCTGACGAAGTGGGCTTATTACGCGTCGAAGTATTATCAGGAAAAAACCGCACTCAAAGCCTTTAGCGACAAAGGCGAACGGCTCGTAATCTTAAATCCGTCGCTGCTTTTGGGAACGGGCGACGAGCGTCTGAGTTCGACGAAGATCGTCTTGGATTTTATGGCGCGAAAATTTCCATATACGCCGTCGGGCGGAATGAGTTTCGTTGATACGGCGGACGCGGCGGCGGCGTTCGTCAACGCTCTGGATAAAGGCAGACACGGCGAAAGATATTTATTGGGCGCGGCAAATTGGACGGTTGCGGAATTTTTCGGTCGTCTCGAAAGACTTTCCGGCGTGTCCGCGCCGATGCTGAGAGTTCCGAAATCAATCGCCGTCGCCGGTTCCAACTTTATTTCGTCGCTCTATAAAAATTTCAATAAAACCGCGCCGTTTGAAGCGTCGGAAGTCGAAATGGGCGAATATTTCTGGTATTTCGATTCGTCAAAAGCCGCCGAAGAACTGAATTTCACGACACGCGAACCGAACCAAACTTTACAGGAAACAATTAAGTATCTGCGCGAAAACTTTCTCGGCGAAGGCGTTTTTTAGGAAAGTATTTCAACCGCGAAAAATGCGGAATACGCGGAAATTAATTAAAGAATCTGGCGAATCTTTTATCGGTTTCAAATAGATTTATCTTTTTTCGCGTCATTTCGCGTTTTTCGCGGTTCAAAAATCAGAAGACGAGTTTCGCCGAAAATTGAATCGTTCTTTGTCCGCCGTAGAGATAAAACGGTGTGAAATTGCCGCTTCCGAATGTCGAGGTCGTCTTTCCGAAAAACGAATTCGTTTGAAATTTGCCGGTTGAATCGAAAGTTCCGAGATTCCCGCTCATATCCGCAAAGTTCGTATTGTTCAGCAAATTATAGGCATTTAGCGATAAATTCAGCGCAAATTCGTTTGTAAATTTGATCCGTCTCTGCAAACTCGCGTCGAGTTGGAAAAGCCCGAATCCGCGCAGCGCGAAATTATTATATCCGTCCGGCATCTGCGGCGAAGAATTTTGAAAATTCACATTCGCATCTTGAAGTTTCGGCGCGAAATCGGCATCCCGACGCAAGCCTAAATTCAGATTGACTTTCGGCAAAATCCGCCATTCGTCCTGTGCAAAAAGCGAGAAATTGTAAAGCGTTCGGTTGCCGGATTTCAGCCGCGAGATTTCATTGATTCGCGCCGCCGTTCCGCTTAGATCAACGCCGGAAAACAAAACGCTTCTTTCCGTCGGACTCGCGCCGATGTCGAAAGAAATTCGCCGCAAATCCGCGCCGAGAGCAAAAACGTGACTATCTAAAACCCAAGCGGCACTGCCGTTTGGCTGAAATTGTTTGATAACGGTTCGGATTGATTTGCCTTCGGCGAGTGACGAATTTTTCCCGTTCAGATCGAATTTTAAGAAATCCGAATCCGTATCGAAAAAATTATTCGGAACATTTGCGCCGCCGAAATTATCAGCCGAAAAACGCCGACCGATTTTGTTTCGACCGAAAAATTATTTGAAGTCGGACGCTGACCGTTTGACGAAACTATTCCGCGTTTTTCGAGCGAACGGCTTTCGTTGATCTGCGTGATTCCGGTCGCGGTCGAAAGCACCGTCTGAACTCCGTTTCCGTAGTCAATAGCCGATGATTTTTCTCTAACCGTGCTTTCGGAAATGTCGGAAATTTTTAAGGTTTTAAGATAACTGACAGTAATTTTTATTTCAGAGTTCGGCTCGATTACGGCAATTTTTCGCCGCCGGAAATCTGTTTGCGGCTGCTCAAACGGCGCGGCGTTTTCGCCTTTAAATGTGCGTTCGCCGATTTGAATCGTGAAATCTTCAATCGCCGCATCATCCGGCAATTTAAATGTATAAAACGCTTCGACATTTTCAGCGAAAGGATTTTGAAAATTTTGCGTAATCGTAATCCGTGAAGTCAAACCGGAAATTTCCGTCTTTGTTTCCGTCTTTCCGGGCAGATAAAAACCGCGCAAATTTCCTTTTTCATCCGAGAGACTCAGAAAACCTTCATCGGACGGTTCACTTTGAGAAGATGAGACAGTCGAAAAAAACATAATCAAAAAACAGGTTGAAAGGGAACGGGCAAAAAGAGATTTCCGACGTATAAAATGTTCCTAATTTTTGAAATTCTTAGACTTGTAAAACTTTTTAATGTTTGAAAAGATGCACCGAAATTTTGATTTGGTTGCTTTGCGAAGAAAAACTTATTTGTTAAAACTGAAATATCCGTAATAAAAACTTTTGGAGAAATCAAAGATCAAAAGTCCGAAGTCGAAAATCAATAAAAACTTTTTTAATTTTCTTTTTATCATTGATCGAATCGTGCGATTGAATTGATGCTGTGAGAAAAAAGACGGACATACTTTTCCGATTTCGAGCATCTTAATTCTTCGTAAATTTTCCGAGTCGGCTTTATGTCAGCTGTATTATGCGCGGCTTTTGTGTTACAAATTTCTTTTCCCACTAAATTTTGACAAAAATAATTTTAACAGACGAAATATCATAAAATGAAAAAACTTTACGCGATTTTCTTAACTATTTTTATTGGTGTCTTGTGCTTGAATTCCGGTTTTACTTCCGAAGCACAAAATCAGGGAGAAAACACGACAAATCAACCGGCGGTTTCGCCGAATATCGTTATCAGCCAATTTTTCGGCGGTGGCGGCGTGGCTTCGGCTTCGCCTTATCGCAACGATTTTGTCGAACTGTTTAACCGAGGCGGTTCGCCTGTCAGTCTTAACGGTATGTCGGTTCAGTATTCTTTCGCCGGTGATTCGACTTGGCAGGTAACGACGCTGCCGAATGTCACGCTCGCGCCGGGACAATACTTTTTAATTCAATTTGCCCAGAGTGCCAACGGAAGCGGTGCGGCTTTGCCGACACCTGATGCGACCGGCTCGACCAATATGCACCCGATCAACGGTAAAGCGGCTGTCGTCAACTCGACTACCGCGCTGTCCGGCGCGTGTCCGATCACCGATCCGTCAATCGTTGATTTTCTCGGTTACGGCACGGGCGGCTGTTTTGAAGGCTCGTCGCAGGTAAACGGAATGAGCATTACCGTTGCTGCTGTGCGTAACGGTATGGGATGTTTCGACACCGACCAGAACGCGAGCGATTTTACCGTCGCTTCTCCGGCTCCACGCAATACGGCGAGCGCGACCACCAGTTGCGGCACGATAGCCGTTCCGCTATCCGGTTCGGGTTCGGTAAATCCGAACACCGCCGCGCCGAACCAGACGGTTTTATTCACGGTCAATGTTACGCCCGCCGATACGCCGCCCAGCACGGGCATCGGCGTATCGGCGGATCTTACGTCCGTCGAAGGACCGTCGAACCAGATGTTTTTCGATGACGGCACAAACGGTGATATAACGCCGAACGACAATGTTTTCTCGTTTGCCTATCTGATTCCGTCCGGTATCGCCGGCGGTGTTAGAAATATTACGGCAACCATTACGGACGCTCAAGCTCGGACGGCAAATGCCGTCATCGTCCTAAATGTCAACGCTCCTTTCGGCGATGACGATCCGCTATTGCTCGGCAATCCATCAAACGCCACGCCGGACGTTGCTAACGAAAATAATTATTTGATGTTCAAGCCGCAGTATTCGCTTTCGTATAATCGCAGCCGGGCGACGGCAAATTGGGTCGCGTGGCGTTTAGACAGCACTTGGATCGGCAGTGCGCCGCGACAGGACGATTTTCGTCCCGATCCGGCTCTGCCCGCCAGTTGGTATCATGTCCAGACATCCGATTATACGGGTTCGGGCTATGATCGCGGACATATGACACCGTCGGGCGACCGGACGCGCTCGATTGCCGATAATTCGGCGACGTTTTTGATGACCAACATCGTTCCCCAACTTGCCGCTAACAATCAAGGTCCGTGGGAAGATTTTGAAAGCTATCTGCGGTCGCTGGCACAGAACGGAAACGAGATGTATATAGTTTCGGGTGTCGCGGGAAATATCGGCACAATCTCACAAGGTCGAATAGTCGTGCCTAAATATACATGGAAGGTCGTGATTGTTTTGCCGAACGGCAATAACGATCTGGAGCGTATCACCAAACAAACCCGGACAATCGCTATTTTGATTCCGAATCAGCCGCCGGTCAGCCAGAGTGCGCCGTGGCGTGATTTTAGAAAAACGGTTGACCAGATCGAGGCTTTGACCGGATATAATTTCTTTTCAAATGTTCCTAAAATCACGCAGGAAATTATAGAAAGAAGAAGAGATTTACAGTAGATAAATTTGATGTCTATGGTTGAAAAATTTAAGGCGTTGACTTTTTTCTGCGCGTTTGCCTGTCTTTCTTTGACGGTAAACGCGCAGAAAAATCGTCTGATTAGTGAAGTGCAGGGCGATAAAAACGCTTCGCCTTATGCGGGCGAACAGGTGCGCCTAAAGGGTATTGTGACGGCGCGAACACGCTCCGGTTTTTTTCTCCAGTCGCCTGATGATAAAACCGATAATAATCCGGCGACGAGCGAGGGAATTTTCGTTTTTACGAAAACCGAACCCGGCGGCGAAGCGGCAATCGGCAACCTCGTTTCGGTAACGGGAACGATTACCGAATATGTTCCGAAATCCGAGCCGATGAGTTTGCCGGTTACCGAACTTTCGTTCTACAAAGACAAAGATTCGATGTCGGTCGAATCGAAGGCGAATGTTTTGCCGAAACCAGTTATTTTAAAGGCAGAAGATTTTAAGTCCGGCGTGATTGACGCGCTCGAACGGTATGAAGGAATGCGCGTCGAAGTCAAAGAATTAACGGTCGTTGCGCCGACCGGCGGAAGAGTTGACGATAAAAACGGCACGGCGGATTCTAACGGAACATTTTACGGAGTTTTAAGAGGTTTTCCGCGTCCTTTTCGTGAAGTCGGTTACGAACTCTACGATTACATACTTTTGTCCGACAAGGATAAGGACAAAATGAAAAAAGATTATCCGAAAATCCCGCTTTTCGACAATAATCCCGAACGTCTCCGCATCGAAAGCACGGCGCAGCTCGGCGGACAGGCGATTGATACGACATCTTTGGCGGAAATTAAAAATCTGACGGGCGTAATGCACTACGCTTATCGCGCTTATACGATTTTGGTTGATGCGGACAATAAGCCGGAAATTTCCGGTTTTGTCAAAGCCTCGCCCTTGTCTGCGCCGAACGCGCGTCAATTTTCCGTCGCCGGAATGAATCTCGAAAATTTCTTTGACGATCAGGACGATCCTTCGATCAAAGAAGACATCGTCACGACCGAAACTTTTGAGCGGCGGCTGAAAAAAATTTCGCGGGCGATTCGTGAATATATGATGATGCCCGACGTTATCGGCACAATCGAGGTTGAAAATCAGACTGCTTTGCAGCGTCTTGCCGAGCGAATCAACAAAGACGCGATTGCCGCCGGAAAACCCGATCCGAAATACGAAGCGTTTCTGATTGACGGAAACGACGGGCGCGGAATTGATTCGGGATTTCTGGTTAAAACTTCGCGTGTTAAAAAAATCGAAGTGCAACAATTCGGTAAGGATGAAGAATATAAAAATCCGAACGGCAAAGACGACAGATTTTTAAACGACCGACCGCCGCTGATGATTCGCGCTTCGATTGACGATCCGGCAACTAATCAGCCGTTCGAGTTTACGGTCGTCGTCAATCATCTGAAATCTCTTCGCGGCTATGACGATCCGAATCAGCAGGATAATGTTCGTTTAAAGAAAAAACTACAAGCCGAATTTCTTGCAAAATGGGTTCAGGCTCGTCAGACGAAAAATCCTGACGAGCGGATAGTTTTGCTCGGCGATTTTAACGCTTATCAGTTCAGCGACGGCATTTTGGACGTTATCGGCACGATTACGGGAAAACCTGCGGGAAAAGACGAAGTGATGAATCCGTCGGCAGACCTCGTAAATCCCGATTTGACAGACCTCGTAAATGCGATAAAACCGGAACAGCGTTATTCGTATTCATTTGACGGAAACGCGCAGGTTCTCGATCACGTTTTAATCAACGAAGCGATGAAAAAACATATCAACGGTTTCGGTTATGTTCGCCTTAACGCCGATTTTCCTGAAGTTTATCGAAACGACGATACGCGCGTCGAACGCTTTTCAGATCACGACGCGGCGGTCGCATATTTTACGTTCGACGATATTACGAAAAAATAATCAGACGGAGCGCAGACAAATCGCCTCGCCCTCCGATTTTAATTTTCGATATTTCTTTCTTTATAAGCCTGCATCGCTTCCGCCGCGCCCGCGTGCATAATTTCCGGTTTGTGATATTTCCAGTGTTTTTCAAACTCTTCGTCGTCCAGATTTTCCTGTTCGCTTCGCGTTTTGTTTTTCAAAAACTGTTCGACCCAATCGCGGATTTCCTGATTCGTGTTCATCGCCGTTCGTGCGCCGTGCATTAAGTTATCTCGTTCCATATATTCTCCGTGTGTTAAACTTTTTCGGTTATAACTTTATTTTATAAAATTGCGTAAAACAAATTGTAGCAGTTTGATTTTGAATCGCAGAACGATAGTTGAAACAACTCGCTGTCAAAATCCGACATCTGATTTCCGACATATTAAATTATTGGAGTTTCTTTGTGAAAAAAACTTTCCTTAGCTTTCTTTTAAGTTTATCAATCCTAACTTTCCCGAGTTTTGCACAGACAACAAATCCTAAGCAATCATCGGTAAAAAACACGACTTCCGCCGCGACTGCGCCGGCTAAACAAGCCGGAATCGAAGTTCCGTTTGTCAGCAAAACTTTGTCCAACGGTTTTGAAATTATCGTGTTGCCGGATAAATCCGTGCCGCTCGTGACGGTCGAAATCGCCGCCCGTAACGGCTCGTTTACCGAATCGCCCGATCTTAACGGTTTATCGCATCTCTACGAACATATGTTTTTCAAACCGCACAAGGGCGAACTTTTATATCGCTGTGAAATCGCGCAGCAAAACAATTACACCGATTATCTGAAACAGGCAAATTGCAGCGATACATTCAAACTGCGTTCGTCAATCGGCGATGTCGTCTATCTCAATGACGACGATCAATTGAGTATCAAAAACGCTTCGACGCGCGAAGAAGTAGTCAATTATTACTTCACGACGACATCACCGTATCTCGAATCGGCGATGAAATATATCAACGACGCGATTCGTTATCCGACCTTTGACGACAACGAACTCAAAGACGAGATCAAGGTCGTCATCGGCGAGATTGACCGCAACGAATCGAATCCGTTTTTTTATCTTCAAAAGGAATTAAACGAAAAACTTTTCTATAAATATCCGACGCGCAAACAACCTCTCGGAACGCGCGAAACCGTGATGAGCGCGACCGTCGAAAAGATGAAACTGATCCAGTCGCGCTATTATGTGCCGAATAATACCGCACTCGTCGTGACAGGCGATGTTGATCCGCAACAGGTTTTTGAAAAGAGCGAAAAAATTTTCGGCAGTTGGTCAAAACGCGATCCTGCGCCTTTTACCGACAAGGAAACGTCTCTCGTCGAACATCCGCCGCTCGGAAAAAGCGCGGGGTATTTTGTCGAACAGCCCGTTCAGAATGTTTTGATAAACATCGGCTGGCACGGACCTTCAATCGGCAAAGACGATGCGGCGACTTATGCGGCGGACGTTTTTTCATATATTCTCACTCAGCCTAATTCGCGTTTTCAACGTGCGATGGTTGATTCGGGCGTTGCGGCTGACGCGCAGATAAATTATTACACGCAGAGAAATGTCGGACCGATTTCGGTTGTTGTCGTGACAACGCCGGACAAGGCGAAAGCGGCGATGAAAGCTGTCTATGCTGAAATCGCGCAGTTCGATACGCCGAATTATTTTACCGACGAAGAACTCGAAAGCGCGAAAACGATTTTGGAATCGAGAGACCTTTTTGACCGCGAACAACTCAGCGAATACGCGCATACGCTTTCGTTTTGGTGGTCTTCGACCGGCATCGAATATTTTCGCGGCTATCATCGAAATTTGCGGGCGACGACGCGCGTAGAGATTAACAAATATATTGATACATACATTCAGGGCAAACCGCACGTCGCTATCGCCTTGCTTTCAACAGGCGCGAAAACCGAATCTGCTTTGACCGAAGGAGATTTGATCGGAAGTAAATAGTATGAAGAAAATTGAAAATGGAAAATTGAAAATGAAAAATGAGCGGAAAATTGTTTTTATTGATTTTTGGCTTCCGGTTTTATTGATTTTATCGTTTGCTTTTACGGGATTTGCACAGGAAACGGAGAAGAAAGCGAGTCTTGCCGATCAAATCGCGCTCGTTTCCGAATTTGACGTTGACGGTTTGAAAGTTCTCGTCAAACGCCGTCCGAATATGGCGACGGTTTCGGGCGGATTATTTCTGCGCGGAGGCGCGAGAAATCTGACTCCGAAAACTGCCGGAATCGAAAGTTTCACGCTCGAAGCCGCGACCGAAGGCAGTAAAAAGTATCCGCGCGAAGTTTTGCGCCGCGAAACATCAAGTTCGGGCGGCGGCATCGGCGCAGGATCGAATACCGATTTCAGCGTTTTAAGTCTCGCTTCGACGCGCAAGGATTTTGACAAAATGTGGGAAATTTTCACGGATGTCGCGCTAAATCCGACTTTTGCGCCTGAAGATGTCGAACGCACACGCGCCCGAATTTCGACGGGTTTGAGAGAACAGGAAACGAGCAACGACAACTTTCTCGACATTTTGCAGGACAGAATTATTTACGCAAATCATCCGTATGCCAACGATGTCAACGGAACTTTGGAAAACATCGCCGCATTTAAACCGGCAGACTTAGAGGCATATCATAAAAAGATAATGGAAACATCGCGGCTTCTGCTCGTTATCGTCGGCGATATTGACGCAAACGAATTGCAGAAAAAAGTTGCGGCTACATTAGGTAAACTTCCGCGCGGAAATTACAAGGAAACACCTTTTCCCGCGTTGGATTTTTCAAAGCCGACGGTTGATATTACCGAACGCGCCTTGCCGACCAATTACATCAGAGGCGTTTTCAATGCGCCGTCGTTAAGCAGTCCCGATTATTACGCGATGCGCGTCGCCATTGCGGTTTTGCAAAGCCGTGTTTATTCCGAAGTGCGGCTCAAACGCCAACTTTCCTACGCGCCGAATGCCGAACTGGATTCAAACGGCGCGAACACGGCGAACATCTACGTTACGACCGAAGACGCAAATCAATCGGTTGAGGTAATGCTCGACGAAATCAAAAATATGCGGACGCAGCTTATCAACGACAAAGCCGTTTCCGGCATCGCCGGACATTTTCTGACCTTGTATTATATGGATCAGGAAACAAACGCGGCGCAGGCGCGCGAACTCGCCAAATACGAATTGATCGGCGGCGGTTGGAAAAATGCTTTTACGTTCCTCGACAAAGTAAAAGAAGTAACGCCGGAACAAGTGCGCGCCGTCTCGCAAAAATATATGAAAAACATCCGCTTCATCGTCATCGGCAATCCGGCATCAGTCAATAAAGATGTGTTTTTGAGAAAATTCGGCGAATGAGTTCTGAAAAGTAAAAATAAGAATCAGGTTGATGTGTTTCAATTAAGCTCGCTAATTTATTTTCAAGGCTTTTGTAAACTAAATTATCGAAACGATTCAAGTTGCTGTGTTTTATTTGTAATCAGCTTTATTACGCGCTCGGATGTTAGCTATTAGTCTCTCGCGTGAGACTAATAAACAAAATTCGTTTTTGATATTCCTATACGCTGATGCAATGTAGCTTAACCCTAGCACCACAAGCAGATCAAGAGTAATCAATTTTGATTACTCTTATACAAATATTTTATTTGCTTTGGTATTACTTAATTTTGCAAGTGTTGAAATATAATGGTGAGAGTTATTAAAAGCATCACAAAACAGTGATGTATGAAAAATGTAATATCAGATTATAAAGCACCTCTTTCATTGACAAATCTAATTTTTAAGATGAATTAGGTCGAATTAAAAAGATCTAAATATGAACTTTTCTCTTGATTTTTAATTTTAACTCACATAAAATCGTTTCCATAAAAACCCGAACAATTATAAATTACCGTTTCCGGCTGTTTCCATAGTTTTTTCGATACAAAGTTAAAAAATATTTTTAATGCGAATCAAGAGTTGAAAATTATCATTTTTGAAAATAAAGCACTTGCGGATTGGTTTCCCGATGTGCCGTCTTATCAGGCGTTTAATCGGCGACTCAATGAACCGGGCGAGCCTTTGAAAATCTTGGTTTTTGAATTAATGGCAAAGTTTGCCTCCGACAATGAATTCTCTGCCGAGCAGGATTGTGTGATTGATTCGCTGCCGATTATGCTGGCGGTGCGGGCGCGTTCCGGTCAGGCGAAAGTTGCCTCCGACCACGCCAATGGCGGTTATTGCGCGAGCAAAGATATTTATTATCACGGGGTGAAACTGCACATTTTAGCGCGAAAACAAAACGGGAGTTTGCCGCTCCCGGAAATCCTGACAGTGACCAAAGCAAGCGAACACGACCTGCCGGTGCTGCAAGGCTTTGCAGGTAAAACGGCGGGAAATTTATTCGCCGATAAAGCCTGTCAAGACCAAACAACCGCACAAAGATGGGCGGACAACGGAGTGATTATTTGCACACCGGACAAAAAACAAAAGAACTCGGAAGTCTATGAAGACAGAACAAAGTATTCAAGGACGTAGCCAAGCGTGGAAGGACCTCGACAGGTTGGTTTTACGGGTTCAAAGTTCATCTAATGGTTAGTGATATGGGTGAGATTCTGGCGTGGCGGATCACGCTTGGCAATGTCGATGACCGAAAGCCGGTGTCATTAATGAGCAAACAGATGTGGGGCAAGTTATTTGGCGACAAAGGTTACATTTCGCAGACATTAACCAGACTTTTGGGCGAAGAAAACACTCAATTAATCACGAAGATCAAAAAGAAGATGAAGAACAAATTCGTCAATCATTTTGATAAGCTGATGCGGCGAAAAAGAGCGATCATCGAGAGTGTCAACGATCAGTTAAAGAATATCTCGTAGATCGAACATACGCGGCATCGGTCAGTGTGGAACTTTTACACAAATATCGTCGCCGGGTTGATTGCTTATAGTTTGAGGTGGGCAAGTTTAGCGATACACAAAACTCTCTTCTGCACTCCTTTGTTTAGTTTTGATTTTCAACTCTTGTTCAAATTCTGCCGGACTTTTTCCTAAACTCGAATGGATTCTTGTCCGGTTATAATAACCTTCGATGTAACTGAAGATTTCAGATTTTGCTTGCTCGATACTTTCAAACTTTCCGTTTTCAAGTAATTCCGCCTTAAATCTGGAGAAGAAACTTTCCGCTCGGGCGTTGTCGTAACAGTTGCCCTTGCCGCTCATTGATTGGCGGAAACCATTGAGATACAACCACCTGCGGTATTCGACCGACGCATATTGGCTGCCTCTGTCCGTATGAATGATCGCCCGTTTCTTCATCACAAACCGATTTCTTGCTTGATTAAAGATCATCTATGACAAGCTGCGCCGTCATCCGCTCCGCCACTTTCCATCCGACAATGCGCCGCGTAAATTTATCCTGTAACATCGCCAAATAACAAAATATTCCGCTCTGCGATCGCAGATAAGTGATGTCGCCGATAAAAACTTCGCCTTTGTTGTTTGGCTGATTTTGCGAATCTTTCAACAAATTTTCGTTGTATCCGAAGCCGTGTTTGGAATCCGTCGTTTTCGGTTTGAAACTTTTCGGCTGAATCGCCTTTAAGCCTTCACGCTTGAATACTTTTCTGACCGTATTGCGTCCGACTTTCAATGCGACGGCGATTCTTCTCGAACCGTATCGGCGAGAAATCAAAGAATGAAACATTCTTTGATTTTAGCTGTCAAAGAACTTTCTTTATATGTCTTTCCGCGTCTGTAAGCATAATAACTGCAACTTTTTACCTGCATTACCCGGCACAATGCACGAATCGGCTAATGCGCCTTTTCCGAGTCTATAAACTTATATCTTTCTAACTTCCTCGACCGAAGATGATCGCTGCCTTTTTTAGGATCTCATTCTCCATTTCAAGCTCGATGATCCGCTTCCGCATCAATAACTTTTCCTCGTCCGGTTCGCCGTCTTTTTGGATTATTTCCGACTTCCACTTGTCAATCGTATTCTCATTAACCCCGATTTCCCGTGCAGTCGAAGCCACCGATTGACCGTCCAAATATTTCTTGACCGTTGTTTTCTTAAATTCCTGATCGTATTTTCTCACCTGATTATTTTATCAGAGAGTTTTCTGTATCGTTTTCTTATACCATCTCAGTTATCAAGAGAGAAAACCCAATTTGCGGTTGAGAAAAGAACTGGTTTATCCTAACTCTTATCTCGAACTCACGTTAATAATAATCTTTAACACGGCGATCATCGAATCGGTTTTGCTCTCGAATATAAACTCTGAAAAATAATCAGGTGAAATTTTTTGCGGAAATGTCGCGGAAATATCTACGAGCGTTGGTAGTAGTTGGCTATTGTCGCTAACCTAACTCAACAAAGTTCAATCCAAACAAAAATTAGAAACTAGATGGGCAAATTATATGCACAGTATCAGTCTTTTTAATCTCTCACACAGACGAAAAAAATCATTTTTGAAAAATATTTTTACGACGACAGCTTTAGCTTTTTCGCTAAGTCTTTTAGCAACGGCGCAGACAATAAATACTGCAACCGTGCGCGGACATATAACCGATCAAAACCGCGCCGTAATTGTCGGAGCGGCAATTACAATTACAAACGAATCAACAGGATTAAATCGCAGCGTTACGACCGACGGCGACGGAAATTTTTCGGCGGCAAATTTACCTCTGACCGGAAAATATAAAATTACCGCTTCAAACAACGGTTTTGCCGATGCGGTAAAAGACAATATCGAACTGCGGGCAAACGAATCCGCGTCGTTCGATTTTGTTCTGGCAGTTTCCGGCGTTGATGCGCTAAGTGAAGTAACCGTTTTCGGCACGACCGAAGGTGTGCAGTCCGATTCGTCGCAACTCGGCACACGGCTCGATCTGGAAAAAATTGACAACACGCCGATTGTCGGTCGCAAGTTGACTAATCTTTTTCAACTTAATTCCGCCGTTCGTCCGGCGCGCGGCACAGGCGATCTGTTTTTGAATAATTTCCTGTTCGTCGTCAACGGCAACGGTCGCCGCCAGACGAATTTCAGTCTCGACGGAAGCACCGGAAACGACGATTGGGGAAGACAATCTATTTTTACGAATATTCCGCTTTCGACCATTCAGGAATTAAACGTCATCACGAATCCGATCTCGGCGGAATTCGGTCGCACAGCCGGAAACGTCGTCAACATCGTCACGAAATCCGGCACGAACGATTTTCATACCGATCTGCTTTTTATGGTTCGTCCGAGCGGTCTGCAAGCTAAACAGCCGCTAGCCGGTTCGCGCACACGCGACGAACTTTTTCAGTTTAGCAGTCTGGTTTCCGGCGCGATTGTCGAAGACAAAACACATTTTTTGATCGGAGTTGAAGGCAATCGTCAAAGACGTTCGACGGTCGTTTCGTCACTGCTCGCGCCGGGAACGATTTTCGACGGCAAATATAGACAGGCATTATTTTTTGGTCGGCTCGATCATCAAATCAACGAAAATAATACTTTGACGGGACGTTTTAATCTCGAAAGATTTACCGACAGCAACGCCAACGATGCCGTCGGCGGTTTGAATCTTCCGAGCGCAGGTCGCGTTTTCGAGCGCAATACTTATTCGGCACAGCTTTCCGAATCAGCCGTCATCAATGAAAAAATCGTCAACGAAGCGCGTTTTGAATTTAATCTCGGTTCGCCGATTACGAAGTTTACGCCTTTGAGTCCAAGTACGCAGTTGTCTCGTCCGATCTCGGTCGAAGGCGAATCACGCGCCGCATTTCTGCAAAACCATCAATACCAATTTGCCGATACTCTTTCGATGATTTTCGGCAAACAGTCAATCAAAGTCGGCGGCGATGTCGAATTTTCTTCGTCCGGCGGAAACGGTCAAGAATTTGGCAGCGGTTACGTTCTCGGACGATTTACTTTTACCAATGCCAGATCGAGAGATGCGAGCATTCCGACATCGGCTTTAACGATTGCCGATGCCGCGACGTTTACGCAAAGTTTCGGCAACGCGAGTTATAACGTCCGCGAATATCTGTGGTCACTTTTCGCGCAGGATGATGTTCGCGTGACTCAGGATTTAACGCTTAACTTAGGTTTGCGTTACGAACGTCAGACATTTACCGACGATACGAATAATTTCGCGCCGCGCATCGGTTTTGCCTACAATATTTTAGGCGATAATAAAACGGTCGTGCGCGGAAGTTACGGAATTTATTATTCACAGCTTCGCGCCAATCTCGGAGCGCAATTTAATCTCGGCGGACCGACCGGAGTTTTTACCTTTACGGCAACGCCCGGACAATTAGGTTTTCCCACATCTTTAAGTTCGCTGCCATCATTTCCGGCAGGCGCGGCACTTCCGGCGCGTGATATTGTAATTCGTCCCGGACGCGCCGATTTTTACAGCCAATTTTTCGACGTTTCCAAACTACGCGGTTATCCCGCCAAACTTTTAAATCCTTTTACACATCAGGCGACAATCGGAGTCGAGCGCGATCTCGGAAATAATTATTTCCTGAAAGTTGATTACGTCTATTCGCATACTCAGGACATTGACCGTCTGCTCGATCTGAATGCGCCCGCGACATTTACGCCGACCGGCACTACAACCGCTTTATCAACACGTTCGGTTGCGGCGGCAAATCTGACGCGACCGATTATTCCGGTCAATAACGGTTATCGCAGAATCCAAGTTGTCAGCAATGAAGGCGTGAGCGATTACAACGGATTGCAGGTAAATCTGGAAAAACGTCTGAGCAACAGACTGTCTTTTCTGGCAAGCTACACACTTTCAAAGACGACAAATACGGTCGAGCCTGATGCCGGAAACGGTGATCCGCTCGATGTCAATCAACTCGGCGAATTCGAGCGCGGTCGTAGTCTGTTGGATCAGCGTCACCGATTTGTTTTAAGCGGTTTTTATCAACTTCCGTATAAGTTCAGTTTCGGCGGCGTAACGACGCTGGCTTCGGGAAGACCGTATGCCATTACGACCGGAAGCGATTCAAACGGCGACGCTTCGACGGCGGATCGTCCGTTTGATTTAACGACCGGAACTTATCTGGAACGCAATTCGGGACGCGGCACACCGACCTATTCGACGGATTTGTTCGCGCAGAAAGCATTTTCATTCAGAGAAAAAATGAGTCTGGAATTTCGCGCCGAAGTTTTCAATATTTTTAACCACAGAAATATTTATGGTCGTAACGGAAATTACGGCAATGCACTTTTGGGAACGCCGTCAGCAATACTCGGCAGTGCGACATCGGGAATCGCCAGCGTTGATCCGAGCCGCGAAATACAGTTTCAAGTCAGATTCAGATATTAATCTTCACTCCTCCTCAAACTGTAGAAGAACATTCGGGCGGAAGCGTTTCCGCCCGGTTTTTTATTTGAAAAATTATGAGAATTCAAAAAAACATCACCGCATTTTTACTTTTTATTACTGTGATTTTCAGCGCGTGTAATTCGCCGGAAAATAAAAATGCAATAAATAATACGGGCAGTAAAATCGTCAACGACCGTTCGCGCATCGTAACCGTCGGCACGGCGATCACGGAAATGGTTTTCGCGCTCGGTGCGGGCGAAAAGGTCGTCGGCGTTGACAATCCAAGCACGGAATATATCGCCGAAGCCAAAGATAAACCGAAAGTCGGTTCGCGTGCGGCTCTAAACGCCGAAGGAATTTTGTCTTTAAAACCGACGCTTCTTATTACGACCGAAGATGCAAAACCGCCGCAGGTTTTAGAGCAGTTGAAAAGTGCGGGCATTGATGTTTTGATTTTATCGCCGGATTACACGGTCGAAGCGGTGAAATCGAAAGTTGAAACTATCGCCAAAGCGTTAAACGCCGAAGCAAAAGCCGTCGAGATGAACAAAGAAATTGATAAGGAAATTGCCGAATCTCAGAAACTTTTGCAAAATATCAAAGAAAAACCGAAAGTGATGTTCGTCGGGCGCGGTCCGAATATGCCGAACGCAACGATGTCAGGCGCGGGAACGACGATTGATGAAATGATAAAACTCGCGGGCGGCACGAATCCGATGTCGGATTTTACGGGCTTCCGCGAAATGACCGATGAAGCGGTCGTTGCCGCGCAACCGGACATTATTTTGATGACGGAAAAAAGTTTCGAGCGCAGCGGCGGTGTCGAAGGCGTTTTGAAATTTCCCGGTGTCGCGCTGACTCCGGCGGGCAAAAACAAACGCATCGTCGCTGTTTCGGATATGTATTTTCAAGGTTTCGGTCCCGGAGTCGGTAAAGCCGTCCGTGAACTCGTCTTGAAGTTTTATCCCGAACTGTCGGCAAAAACAGACAATTAATTTTTTCGACGCAGAGACGCGGAGACGCGGAAATTTTTACGTTTCCAGAGAAAAAATCGAGTCGTTGAAATTTACGGTTTTACTTGATTATTCTCGGTGTTTCTGTGATGAAAATTTCTTTCAAATGAACGCAGTTAAAGAAAATACTACAACACGAATTTTTCCCGAATGGCGGACGAAATTAAAATCGAAACGCGGGCGCGTCGTAATGGTTTCTCTGATTTTACTGCTGATTTTTATCGTTTTAATTTCCGCCGATAAAGGCGCGGTCGAAATATCGCAATCGCAAATTTTCGCCATTATTTTAAAAAAAATCGGTGTTTCGTCAGCGGCGAGTTTTACGATTCAGCAGGAAACGACGCTTTTTGAAATTCGTCTGCCGCGTATCGCGCTCGGCGCATTAGTCGGCGCGGCTTTGGGGATTTCCGGCGCGGCGATGCAGGGACTTTTTCGTAATCCTCTGGCTGATCCGAGTTTGATCGGAATTTCGAGCGGCGCGGCACTCGCGGCAACTGCTTTCGTCATTATCGGCGACATAGTTTCTTTTTCCGTTACCGGAATTTTTCAACTTTTTTCGTTTCCGCTGGCTGCCTTTGCCGGAGCTTTAATAACAACCGTAATTATTTATCGTCTGGCGACTTACGCCGGACAAACCGCCGTTGCAACTCTGCTTTTAGCCGGAATTGCGATTAATGCGCTCGCGCAGGCGTTTTCGGGTTTTTTGACATTTTACTCGACCGACACACAGCTTCGCACGATCACATTTTGGAAACTGGGAAGTCTCGGCGGCGGAAATTGGTCGGCGGTTTTGGTAATCGCGCCGTTCGTTTTATTACCGATGATATTTTTTCTGAAACTGGCGCGTCCTTTAAACGCTCTGCTTTTAGGCGATGCCGAAGCCGGACATATCGGTTTCGACATCGAAAAAACGAAAAAAATCGTCGTTGTTCTGGTTGCTTTGTCAGTCGGCGCGAGCGTCGCTTTTACCGGGCTGATTTCGTTTGTCGGTTTAATCGTGCCGCATCTTTTGCGGCTCGTTATCGGCGCGGATCATCGTTATCTTTTGCCGTGTTCGGCGATTTTGGGAGCGTGTCTTTTGCTCGCGGCTGATTTTGCGGCGCGAACTCTGGTTGCGCCCGCCGAAATGCCGATTGGTGTTTTGACGGCAATCGTCGGCGCGCCGTTTTTTTTGTGGCTTCTTTTGCGTGATCGCAAATGGCGTATTGTGCATTAAAAAATTAATCGTCGAGACGCAGAGGATTTTTGATTAATTGAGTAAAAATAACCAACGTATATTTTCTCTGAAATACACAAAACTCCGCGTCTCCGCGTCTCTGCGGTGAAAATAAAATATTGATAAAAGCCGAAAATATTACCGTTGAAATTCACGAGAAAAAATTGCTCGACGCAGCTTCACTCGAATTGCGATGCGGCGAGATTCTCGCCGTCGTCGGCGCGAACGGCGCGGGAAAATCAACTCTGCGAAAAGTTTTGTGCGGCGACTTGCTGCCGACGAGCGGAAAAGTTTCGATGAACGGAAAACTTTTAGCCGAATGGACTTTGTCCGAACGCGCCGAAGTTCGGGCAATTTTGCCGCAGGATTCGACCTTGAATTTTCCTTTTACCGTTTTGGAAGTCGTTTTGCTCGGTCGTGCGCCGCATATTAAAGGCGCGGAAAGCGCAAATGATTACTGTATCGCCGGAGACGCGCTTAAAGCGGTTAAATCCACGCATCTGACCGAAAGACTTTACACGACGCTTTCCGGCGGCGAACGCCAGCGCGTCCAACTCGCCCGCGTTCTCGCGCAAATCTGGGAGAAAACCGACAAGCCGCGTTATCTGATTTTAGATGAACCGACATCGAATCTCGATCTCGCGCATCAACATCAAACCTTGCAAATCGCCGAAAAATTCGCCCGCGAAAACGCCGGAGTTCTCGTGATATTGCACGATTTAAATCTCGCCGCGCAGTATTCCGATAAAATTTTAATGCTCAAAAACGGCAAAATTACGGCTTACGGAACGCCGGAAAAAGTTTTAAATGAAACGGCGATTGCCGAAACTTTCGATGTCGAAGTGAGCGTCATTCCGCATCCGCATTTCGATTGTCCTTTGATCGTCTGGAAAAACGGAACGCGCATTTAATGCACTTCAAATAATAGAAACGCGGCGACACAGAGCCTTTTCACTAAAATCCCTAATGTTTTCAAACCCGACTTTTATTACTAACAAAACTCTGCTCTGAAAAATCTTATTTTCGGGTAAATTTTACTGCTCCGGCAAATTCGTGTAATTTATAGACAGACAAATTGCAGGAGCAGCAGATAAAAAATAATGAGCAATCAAACAACAGTTTCAGACCTTTTTCGCCGCGCTTTGGACATCAGAAAGTCTAATCCGAACGGTTCTTTTAATGATGTAAAAAACGCGCTCATCAGCGAATTTGACGGCAAACCGCTTCCGTCTTCGGCTTATTTGACGATTCCCGAATATGATAATATCGCGCCGGAAGAAGACTGGACGGCAGGTTTGCCGGTCGTTCTGCGCGGCATTCAAACCGAAAACTGGGCGGAAATCGCACACGGAATAATTATCAGTTTGGAACAGGTCGAAAACTACCCGAAAGATTCGGGCAGAGAAGACGCACCGGAAAAAGAATGGCGCAATCGTCACAAAGGCATCGCCGAAGCCGAAGCGAAAAATATGGAAAAATGGATGCCCGAAGATTTGATGAATATGGCAAAACGCGCGGTGAAATAATAATTTTGAGCCACGAACAAACACGAAAGTTCACGAAAATAAAAACAAATCTTTCGTGTTTTTTTGTGTCTGTTCGTGGCTAATATCTTATGAAAGCAGTTTATATTAAAGAATTTGGCGGCGCGGAAAATCTCGAAATCCGCGAAGTCGAAAATCCCGAAAAGCCGAGAGATAAACAAGTTCTCGTCAACGTCAGAGCGTCGGCGATCAATCGCGCCGACATTTTACAGCGTAAAGGTTTGTATGCCGCGCCGAACGGCGTTTCAAACGAAATTTTAGGTTTGGAATTTGCGGGCGAAGTTGCCGAAATCGGTGAAAATGTTAAAAATTTTAAGATCGGCGACCGCATTTTCGGAATATCTTCGGGCGCGGCGCAGGCGGAATTTTTATTGACGGAAGAATCTCTGCTCGCCGAAATTCCCGACAATCTTTCGTTTATCGAAGCCGCCGCGATTCCCGAAGCGTTTATTACTGCTACGGACGCGGTTTTTACGCAGGGAAATTTGCAGAAAGGCGAAACGCTTTTGATTCACGCCGTCGGTTCCGGTGTCGGACTTGCCGCTTTGCAATTGGCGAAAGCGAACGGCGCGAAAGTTTTCGGAACTTCGCGGACTGCCGATAAATTAAAAAAATGCGATGCGTTCGGACTCGATCACGGAATCGTTACAGACGGCGACACGATCAAAGATAATCCGAAAATTTTTGCCGAATTAACCGAACATTTTACCGGCGGCAAAGGCGTTAATGTAATTTTGGATTTGGTCGGCGCGGATTATTTCGCGGCAAATCTGGAAAGTCTCGCCTTAAAAGGTCGTTTGATTTTGGTCGGTTTGGTCAGCGGCAGAACGGCGGAATTTAATCTCGGAACGGCTTTGACGAAAAGATTAAAAATTATCGGAACGGTTTTGCGGTCGCGCTCGACCGAAGAAAAAGCCGAAGCGACCGTAAATTTCATCGCCGACGTTTTGCCTCTGCTCGAAAGCGGAAAAGTTAAACCGAATATTGATAAGGTTTTCCCGTCGGAAGAGATCAGAAAAGCGCACGAATACGTCGAATCGAATGAAAGTTTCGGCAAAGTCGTTTTGGAGTTTTAAAAAGAGAATTTAACCCGCGAAACACGCGGAAAATGCGAAAAATATAAAATACGGGAAGTTATTTTTGATGCTCGTAAAATATCTGTAACAATTAAACGATTGTATTTATTGATACAAATTTAAGAATAATTTTTCTTTTTCCGCGTTTTTTTTGTGTTTCGCGGTTATAAAAATAAAATCAGCTCAAAAATCTGGCGCGGATTTCCGGTGTCGGCATCATACACGCATCTTGTTTGCCGAATAATTTATAACGGTTACGAGCGAAAAGTTTGTAGAAAAAATCTCGGATCGGTTTCGGAATTATGATAAAAGCATAAAACCAAGACCACGCGCCGTCGAGCTTTCGGGCGACTTTCAAAGCGGCGGTCGAATGCGTGTAAGCCTTTTCGTTTTCGATCAAAACTACCGAATCTGTTTCGGCTTTGTCAATGCCGTGTTTTTCTAAAAGCTGTTGTCCGATTTCGGATTGCAGCGGCGCGAATTTGAAATATTTTTTCTTGTCGTGTTCGATAATAAAATTTACCGAACCGTTACAGAAATTACACACGCCGTCGAATAAAAGAATTACACTCATTAAAATTTATAATAGACGCTTTCGTAAAGATTCGTAAATCGAACCGCTCGAAATTGATATTGTGAAACCTTTTGTTTTATACTGCGTAGAAATAAATCCAAAGCAGTTCCGATTTTTATTTTCCGCATAAAATTTTATGAAAAAACAAATTTTGCGCTTTTCGTTCGCATTTTTGGCTACTTTCCTGTTTTCCGCTTTTTCGATTTCCGCTCAAACGCGCACGGATGTTTACGCGATAACCAACGCACAGATCGTCACCGTTTCCGGCAAAACGATTGATCGCGGCACGGTCGTCGTTCGCAACGGTTTGATCGAATCGGTCGGCGCGGCGGCGAAAGTTCCCGCCGATGCGCGTGTCATTGACGGCAGCGGTTTGACCGTTTATCCGGGATTTTTCGACACTTTGACAAAACTCGGTCTGCCCGCGCAAACCGCGCAAGCCGCTCAGGGCGGAAGACGCGGCGGGCAAACTCAACCCGGAGCGCAGCAACCGCAGACGAATTCAAATTATCCCGACGGTTTACAGCCGGAGACGACTGCCGAAGAAGAATTAAAAGCGGGCGAAACGCAGTTTGAATCACAGCGCAACGCCGGATTTACGACTGTTTTGACGGTCAGCGACGACGGCATTTTTAACGGTCAATCGGCGGTTATTGATCTGGCGGGAGATTCCGTTTCCGCGATGATCGTCAAATCACCGTTTGCCCAACACGTTTCTTTTAATACTTTGCGAACCGGCGAATTTCCGACGGCGTTGATGGGAACATTTGCGGCTCTGCGCCAGATGTTTCTCGACGCGCAGAGACTTTCGGAGATGAAAAAAATGTATGCGACAAATCCGCGCGGAATGAAACGTCCCGAAGCCGACGCTTCGCTCGAAGCTCTGCTTCCGGTGTTGTCCGGTCAGATGCCGATTGTTTTTAACGCCAATCTCGAAAGAGAAATCGTTCGTGCGCTCGATCTGGCGAAAGAATTCAAATTAAAACCGATCATCGCCGGCGGACAGGAAGCGTGGAAAGTTGCCGACCGTCTGAAAGCCGAAAACGTGCCGGTTTTGTTATCGCTCGATTTTCCGAAACGCACGACCGCCGCTTCCGCCGAAGCCGATCCCGAACCGCTTTCGCTTCTTCGTCTTCGCGCTGAAACGCCGAGCGGCGCAGTGCGTCTGCAAAAAGCGGGCGTAAGATTCGCATTTCAGTCAGGCGCGATGAAAAACATCGGCGATTTCAGCGTCAACGCGGGAAAAGCCGTCGAAAATGGTCTGGCGAAAGATGCGGCGATTCGTGCGATGACGCTTTCGTCGGCTGAAATTCTCGGCGTGGATAATCAACTCGGTTCGATTGATGAAGGCAAGATCGCCAACTTGGTCGTGTTGCGCGGAGATGTTTTCGGCAAGGAAAAAACGATCACGCACGTTTTTGTTGACGGCAAACTTTTCGAGCAGAAAGAAAAACCGAAAACGCCAGCCGGAGCGACGACACAACCCGGAGCGACGGCAAATGTCGGCGGAACTTACGCGGTGACAATCGAAATTCCCGGACAGCCGCTTCCGGCAACGATGGTTCTCACGCAACAGGGCGCAACGCTGACCGGAAGTTTGCAGACGCAATTCGGAACTACGCCATTTAAGGAAGGAAAAATTACATCCGAAGGTTTCAGCTATAACGCGACGGTTGATTTTCAGGGACAATCGCTGGAAATTTTCGTTAAAGGTACGGTGACGGGAAACCAAATCAGCGGCACGATTGATTCGCCGCAGGGTGCGATTCCTTTTTCGGGAACAAAAACTCCGTAAGAAAATTTAACGGTAATCGTCCGACTAACGACGATTACCGCGATTGAAATTTAGTTCAAATAAAAATATGAGAAAAATAACGGCTTTTATTCTGCTGAATATTTTGTGGTTGACAGGACTTAACGCCACCGTCTCCGCTCAAAACAAACAGGAAGTTTTAATTAAAAACGCGACCGTGATGACCGCCGCCAACGGCACACTGCAAAACACGGACATTTTGATCCGCGACGGGAAAATATCGCGCATCGGAAAAAATCTGAGCGCGGGCGCAAACGCGAAAACGATTGATGCGACCGGAAAATACGTTACGCCCGGAATCATTGATTGTCACTCGCACGCGATGATGGACGGCAGCGTAAACGAATTTTCTTATGCGGTTACTTCGATGGCTCGCACGAGAGACATTCTCGATCCGACCGATGTTGCGATTTATCGCGCACTTGCCGGCGGCGTAACCGCACAGAATCTTCTGCACGGTTCGGCAAACCCGATTGGCGGACAAAATACGGTCGTCAAAAACAAATACGGTCGCTCTATTGATGATTTTTTGATTCCCGATGCGCCGCCCGGAATAAAATTCGCGCTCGGCGAAAACGTCAAACGCTCGAATTTCAATCCGACCGGCGGACAGCAAAGACGTTATCCGGCGACTCGTATGGGAACGATTGAAACGATGCGCGACGCTTTTTTGCGGGCGCGTGATTACAAACAGGCGTGGGATGATTACCGCGCGAAAAAAACGAAAATAATGCCGCGCAGAGATTTGGAACTGGAACCGTTGGCTGAAATTCTCGAAGGCAAACGTCTCGTTCATTCGCACGGTTATCGCTCGGACGAACTTTTAAATTTATTGCTTCTGGCGGACGAATTCGGATTTAAGGTCGCCACGATTCAGCACGGACTCGAAGCCTACAAAATCGCGCCGGAAATTGCCAAACGCGGAACGGGCGTTTCGATCTTTACGGACAGTTGGAGTTACAAGATAGAAGCCTACGATGCGATTCCGTATAACGCATATATTCTCTGGAAAAACGGTGTCAATGTTTCGATCAATTCCGATTCGGCGGAACGCATTCGCCGGCTTAATCTGGACGCGGCAAAAGTTATGAAATACGGCGGCGTGCCGGAAGAAGACGCTCTGAAAATGATTACGCTCAATCCGGCGATTCAACTCGGCATCGGCAAACGCACCGGCTCGATTGAAGTCGGCAAAGACGCGGACATCGTTGTCTGGTCGGGACATCCGTTCAGTCCGCTTTCGATGGTCGAACAGACGATGATTGACGGCGAATTATTTTTTGAAAGATCGAGAGATTTGCTCAGAAGACAGGAATTTGCCCGCGAACGCGAACAACTTGAAAAAATGGATGCCAACAAACCGACCGGAAGCGGTGCGGCGACCACTCAGCCGCGCATTCCGCGCGAAAAAGGCGACGAACATCACGACAATGCCGAAGACGGAGGAAACCGATAATGAGTTCAAAGTTCAAAGTTCGAAATTCAAAATCATTCAAATTAATTTTTTTCATCGTCTCCATCTTCTGTCTTCTGTCTTCCGTTTTCTCACAGAATGACGGTTCGGAGCAGAATCTGACGGGCAAAGCCGGAACTTTCGCCATTACCGGAGCGCGAATCGTTACGGTTTCCGGTGCGGTGATTGACAACGGTACGGTCGTTATCCAAAACGGCAAAATCGTCGCCGTCGGTGCAACTGCTTCCGTTCCGTCCGGCGCGGAAAGAATTAACGGCAACGGTTTAACCGTTTTTCCGGGAATGATTGACGCAGGAACGAATATGGGATTGTCGGAAATCAGCGGCGGTGCGGCGGGAACGGTGGACATCGCCGAAACCGGCAGTATGAACGCCAATGCCAAAGCATTTAAAGGCATCAATCCGCACACTTCGCATATTAATGTCACGCGCGTCAACGGAATTACCAGTGTGCTTTCGATGCCAATCGGCGGCGTAATTTCCGGTCAGGCGGCGGTTATAAATCTGAACGGCGCGACGCAGACGGAAATGGCGATTGTTCCTGAATTCGGTCTGGTTATAAATTTTCCGCGTATTTCAACCTTCGGCGGTTTCAATTCGGGTTTCGGACGGGAAACGGTTGATTTCAGCGAGGCGATCAAACGACGCGATAAAAGTCTCGAAGATTTGAAAAAACTGTTTGCCGACGCAGAATCTTACGCCAGAGTTCAGGACGCATACGCGAAAGACAAAACTCTTCCTTATCCGCCGAAAGATATAAAAATGGAAGCGATGATTTCGTATATTCGCGGCGAAAAACCGATTATTTTCACCGCCGAACGTGAGCGCGATATTCGCAGCGTGGTGAAATTCGTCGAAGATATGAAGATTAAAGGAATTATTATGGGCGGCGGAGATGCTTGGAAAGTTGCCGACGGACTCAAGAAAAATAACATTCCGGTTATCTTTACAAATATTTATAATCTGCCCGCAGACGAAGACGATCCGTATGATTATTTCTACGAAGGTCCGTCAAAATTGCAGAAAGCCGGAGTAAAATTTGCGGTTTCGACCGGCAACGACGGCGCAGAAGTCCGCGATCTGCCGTATCACGCCGGAATCGCCGGCGCATTCGGACTCGGACACGACGAAGCGTTAAAAGCCGTGACGCTTTATCCGGCGCAAATCTTGGGAATCGCCGACAAATACGGCTCTGTCGAAGTCGGTAAAACGGCAAACATCGTCGTCGCCGACGGCGATATTCTCGATCCGCGAACGAACATCAAATATATGTTCATCAACGGCAGATTAATCCCGCTGACAAGCCGCCACACGGAACTTTTCGACGCTTTCAAAGATCGAAAATAAAAAACGAATAACAGAAAACTGAAAACGGATAACTAAAGAACTTTCTTTGTTATCCGTTTTCAGTTTTTTGAATAATTATTGTTTTTGCGGAATTTCTTCGCCTTCGGGGAAAAATTCGAGCGAAGCGGAATTTAAGCAATAACGCTGTCCGGTCGGCGGCGGACCGTCGGGGAAAACGTGACCCTGATGACCGTCGCAGCGGGCACAGCGAATTTCTTCGCGCACCATTCCGAATTTCGTGTCGCGGTAAATTGTTAAATGTTCCGCGTCGAACGGCGCGTAAAACGAAGCCCAACCCGTTCCCGAATTAAATTTTTCGTCCGAACGGAAAAGCGGCAGACCGCAGAGTTTGCAGGCATACGCGCCTTCTTGTTTATTATCGGTCAAATTGCCGCAAAACGCCGGTTCCGTGCCGTGTTCGAGCAACACGCGATACGCTTCGCCGTCCAAATTTTGCGCCAAATGTTCGCGCGTTTCCGCGCTGATCGGCGTAATATCGTAACCGCTTTCGGAAATTTTTCTTCCTTTTTTTTGTGTTTCAGGTGTCATAAATCTTTCTCCTTATCTCTTAGTCTTTATTCTATTCTAAAAATTTTGTCTTGATATGAAAAGCATTCGTTAGAAAAATGTCGTTCAAAATGGTTTTTATTCCAATATCTGTTAATGAAATAAAATTGTCCGACTGCTTATTCAAATAAATTTTGTCTTTTCGGTTTGTTTAAGATGCGAAATGTTTAATCGCTTCTTTGCAAAATTATCAGGGCGATATTTTATGACGATTTACTAAAGATGCGACTTTTTATATTGCACAATTTGGAATATCTTCAAAAATAAATCTCGAATCGCGCTCGAATCAAACGGAGAAATCTTCAAACCGACCGCACTGACAAACTGCGGCAAAATCTGTAAAATTCTAAACATATATGACAGCAAAAATTTTAAGCGGCAAGGAAGTTGCCGATTCGATCAAGCGGAAAGTTGCGGAAGAAGTTAAAAATCTCGAAGCCGAACACGGTTTTCGTCCGTGTCTCGTCGCCGTCCGCGTCGGCGAAGACGCGGCTTCGGCGGTTTACGTCGGCAATAAAGTCAAGACGAGCGAAGAACTCGGTTTGATTTCCGAACATAAACATTTGCCTGAAAATACGACGCAGGAAGAACTCTTGAAAATAGTCAAACAATTAAACGAACGCGACGAGGTTGACGGAATTCTCGTGCAGCTTCCTTTGCCGAAACATATTGACGAAAACCTGATTCTGGAAAACATCGATCCGCAAAAAGACGTTGACGGTTTTCACGCGATCAACGTCGGCAAACTTTCGCAGGGAATTTCCGCGCTCGTGCCTTGCACACCGGCGGGCGTGATCGAGATTTTGAAATTTTATGAAATCCCGATTGCGGGAAAACACGCCGTCGTCATCGGCAGAAGCAACATCGTCGGTAAACCGATGGCGCAGCTATTGTTACAAGAAAACGCGACCGTTACGATCTGCCATTCGCGCACGGAAAACATCGCCGAAATTTGTTCGCGTGGCGATATTTTAGTCGCCGCTGTCGGACGCGCCGGATTTGTCCGCGCCGATTTTATAAAGAGCGGCGCAACCGTCATTGATGTCGGCATCAACAGTTTTATGGACAAAGAAAAAGCGCACGAACTTTTCGGAGAAGACGAATTAGAAAAACGTCTGAGCGTCATCGAAAAACGCGGCGCAACCATCGTCGGCGACGTAAACCCGAAAGAAGCGAAAGAAAAAGCCGCAAACTTCACGCCCGTTCCCGGCGGAGTCGGACTTTTAACAGTCGCAATGCTGATGAAAAACACCGTCGAAGCGGCGAAAATGCGGCGTTTGAAATAAATTTATCGAAATACGGCGAATGAGTTAAAATAAGCGCAGGTGAAAAGTTATGACAGCAGTAATTGATTCAGTCAAGGAAAAACAATTTTTCAAAATCTCGGAAGAACACACGCTCGAATTTCCCGAACCGTTTTTCTTTATCGTCAAAGTTCCGGGACGCAAGTTTACCGATCAGGAACTTTACGCGATTGACGCGGCAAATGAAGACTTGCGAATCGAAACAAACTCAGAAGGAGATTTAGAAATTATGCCGCCGCCGTTTCCCGAAACAAGCAGAAAAAATATGGCAATTGACGCACAACTTTGGATTTGGGCAAACAAAGACAAAACCGGAGTTTGTTTTGAATCTTCAGCCAAATTCACTCTGCCGAACGGCGCGAAAAGAATGCCTGACGCGGCTTGGATTTTGAAAGAAAGATATTTCACACATTCGGAAAAAGAACGCACCCAAAGTTTCACCTCGATTGCGCCGGATTTTGTCATCGAACTTCGCTCGAAATCGGATCGTCTGCCGATTCTCAAGAAAAAAATGCGCGAATATATCGAAAATGAAGTGCGTCTCGGCTGGATGATTGATCCGTTTCAAAAAAAAGTTCACATCTACCGTGCCAACGGCGAGATCGAGATTTTGGAAAATCCCGCGAAGGTTTCGGGCGAAAATGTTTTGAATGGTTTTGAATTGGATTTGACGGAAATCTGGTAAAGGAGTTTTTATGTTCAGAATTTTATTTTTAATTTTAGCCGTAATGAGTTCGGCAGTTTTTGCTCAAGATGCTGAAACTGCTAAACCCGTGGCTCAAAAAATTGATGAGTTTCCGATGCTTGCTGATTGTGATCGCGGAGCGCGGATTGATTATTTATTAACTGAATTACAAAAGCAACCGAAAGCAAAAGGTTACATTATTTTTTATCAGGGCGAAGATTTTTTGCCGTCCGAGATAGAAAATCCGTCACGTGCGAAAAAGTTATATCTGGATTACATAACGTCAGGGAGAGGTTTCGATCCAAACAGAATTGTGCTGATAAACTCATATCGTAAAGAAACGGCGACGGAATTATGGATCGTTCCCGAAAACACCAAACCGCCGATTCCAACCGACACAATTCCTAAACCGAAGATCTCGCTCGTCAAGACATTTCTTTATGATAAAGGTTATCTTTATACAGAATATTCCTATCTTCAAGATGAGTTTCTTTTACCAGAGAAAAAAGCCGAGATAGATCAAGAAAACAAACGATTCAATGAAGAGCTAAAAGCAGACGGAACAAATGCTGAAAATTACGAAATTGAAAAGCCGTCCGACAAAGAAATTGAAACAGACAAATTTCAATGGACGAGCGAGAGATTCGGAGAGTTTTTGAAGAAGAATAAAAAAATGAAAGGCGTAATAATTTTTTATGCCGATAATTTAGAGTTTGACACCGGAAAACTCTTGAATTTAGTAGAAGAAGGAAAACGGAAAATTTCAAAACAAGCGAATCTCGCACCTGACAAAATTCAGGTTCTTTACGGCGGTTATCGTAGTTTTGTTGAGATGGAATTTTATGTAATGCCTGAAAATGGTGAATTTCCCGTGCCAAAACCCGAAGTGAGAGTTGTTGAAGAAGAAACCGACGAACAGTAATTTTCAAATTAACGCCCGCCCAAATAAATATGAACGAATTAGACATTGATTACCCGAACGCGAAGCTCGCTTATACGATTATTCAAAGTTTGCTGAAAAATCAGGAAGCGTTGAGCGATCTGCTCGCGCTGATGGCGCACGCTCTGGACGAAGATGTGGCAAAGGCTCTGACTAACACGAACGAATGGGAAAAATATCTCGAAGCCAAGCGCGAACTCGACAATACGAAATTCCAGATCGAAAAATTCACCGAAGAGCTTAAGAAAATGGATAACGGATAGTGGATAATGGATAATAAAGAAAATGTTTTGAAAGATAAATCTTATAAATTCGCTCTGCGGATTGTGAAACTTTGTAGGCATTTGATGGAAGGAAAAAAAGAATTTATTTTATCGAAGCAGATTTTGCGTTCTGGAACTTCGATAGGCGCAAATGTTGCGGAAGGCGGACAGGCACAATCGAAGCCGGATTTCATTCACAAAATGTCAATTGCTCACAAAGAAGCATTTGAAACTGAATATTGGCTTTGTTTGTTGCGCGACGGAGAATTTATTACTGAAAAACAAGCCGAATCTTTGATTATTGACTGCAACGAATTACAAAAGATATTAACAACTTCTATTAAGACAGCAAAGAATAAAATCTAAAATAGATAACGGATAATAGTTTCTTTTTATTATCCACTATCCGTTATCCATTATCCGTTATGAAAGATTTATTGATAATTGGCGCGGGACCGGCGGGAATTTCTGCCGCGTATGAAGCGCAAAAACTAAACCTAAATTATCTCGTCATCGAGAAAAATCTGATCGGGAATACGATTTATAATTATCCGGTTGGCTTGACCGTTTTTTCGACGGTTAATGAATTGGAAATGATTCCCGGCACGCTTTTTCCGGCGCGGGAAAAGCCGACTCGGGAGGAACTTCTTTCGTATTACACGCGGTTTGTTTTGGAAAATAATCTGAATGTGCAGTGGGAAGAGGAAGTTTTGAAGGTCGAAAAACTCGGCGAAAATCATTTTCGCGTCATTACGACGAAAGGCGAATACGAAGCGCGGACGGTTTTATTTGCAGTCGGCGCAATGGAATATCCGCGACATCTCGGCGCGAAGGGCGAAGATTTGCCGAAGGTTCATCACCTGTTCCGCGAAACTTATCCGTATGTCAGAAAAAACGCGATGGTCATCGGCGGCGGAAATTCGGCGGGCGAAGCTGCGCTTTTTCTGGCGCAGGAAGGTGCGAACGCGATTCTCTGCATTTACCGTAAAGACTGGGAAAACAACGATCCGAAACAAGGCTGTATCAAATATTGGGTGAAACAGCCGCTCGAAAACGAACTTTCCAAAGATTGTCTGAACGTCTATTTTTTCAATCGCGTCGTTGAAATAAAAGAAAAAGAAATAATTCTCGAAAACGAAAACGGCGTGATCGAAACTTTTCCGAATGATGTCGTGTTTATTTTGATCGGTTCGGACGCTGATCTGACAATGCTCAAAAATCTCGGCGTGAAAACACACGATTCCAAATACGGCGAAGTTCCGGTTTACGATCAGGATACTTTTGAAACGAATATTTCCGGCGTTTACGTCGTCGGACATTTCACCGAAGCGCGCCACATCGCCGGCGCAATCGAAGTGCCGAAAAAGATAATTCCGAAATTGGGGGAAAGATTTGCCTACGAAATATACGAAAGGGACGAAAAAAAGACAGGAACAAAAAGAGCAAAATAAAATACAAAAGAGAAGAAAAAATTTAAAAAAAGAAACTCATTAACTAAGAAAGAAATACCATAAAATAATATTTAACCGTTAAATTTTTATAGTCTTAATTTTTCGTTCCTTTCGTGTATTTCGTAGGCAAATAAAAAATCCGTAGGCAATAAAAATATGGCTGAAATAATTTACAGAGAAGAAAGCTATAAGATTATCGGCGCGTGTTTTGAAGTTTACAAGCAAAAAGGCTGCGGTTTTACCGAGTTGGTTTATCACGAATGTTTGAAAATCGAATTTGCTCTGCAAAGTATTCCGTTTGTTTATGAACCGAAGATTCAACTCGAATACAAAGGCGAACTTCTGGAACAGTATTTCAAACCGGATTTTGTTTGTTACAATAAAATAATTGTCGAACTGAAAGCCGTTTTAAAAATATTGACGAGCATCGGGCGCAAACGATAAATTATCTGAACGCGACAGATTACGAATTGGGCTTACTCGTAAATTTCGGACATTACCCGAAAATCGAATATGAAAGATTCGGCAATAAAAAAGAAAATCAAAGTTTGAAAGACGAAATAGACGGTTGGAAAAAGTAAGAATTATTGCCTACGAAACATACGAAAGAAACGAAAAATTAAGACGAATACAAAAAGAAAATTTAAATTTACATCTGCAAGAATAAAATTGTTTATATTTAATTTTCTTTTATGTTTTTTTATGTTTTTTTATTTTCCCTTCTCTTTTTTTCGTTCCTTTATTTCGTAGGCAAATCTTCCGCATATTTCGCAGGCAAATAGATTTATGAACATCGAACGCGCACAGGAAATTCTCAAACATCAGTTCGGCTACGATTCTTTTCGGATGAATCAAGCGGCGGCGATTGAAACTGTTTTAAGTAAAAAAGACTGCGTGGTTTTGATGCCGACGGGCGGCGGAAAATCTTTGTGTTATCAGATTCCGGCATTGATGGCGGACGGTTTGACGCTCGTTGTTTCGCCGCTGATCGCGTTGATGAAAGATCAGGTTGACGCGCTCGTCAGCAACGGCGTAAATGCCGCGTTTTTAAATTCTTCACAGACGAACCGCGAACAGACGGAAGTTTTTCAGAAGGTAAAATCGGGCGAAATAAAAATTCTCTATGTCGCGCCCGAACGACTTTTGCAGTCGGGCGAACAGTTTCTCGATTTTCTCAAAAACATCAATGTCGCGCTGTTTGCGATTGACGAAGCGCATTGTATTTCGAGTTGGGGACACGATTTCAGACCGGAATATATTCAGCTCGGAAAACTCAAAAAATACTTTCCCGAAATTCCCGTCATCGCGCTGACGGCGACGGCTGACAAACTCGTCCGCAAAGACATTATCGAGCGTTTGAATCTAACGGATTATGAACTTTTCGTGTCGAGTTTTAATCGTCCGAACATTTATTACGAAGTAAAACAGAAGCGCAAAAGTTACGATCAGCTTTTGGATTTTCTCGAAGAAAGAAAAGATGAAAGCGGAATTATTTATTGTCTGAGCCGCGCCGCGACGGAAAGTTTGGCGATGGATTTGCGTGACGAAGGTTTTAACGCTTTGCCGTATCACGCCGGTTTAGCGCAGGAAACGCGCCAGAAAAATCAGGAACTTTTTCTCAACGACGATGTAAAAATCATCGTGGCGACAATCGCGTTCGGAATGGGAATTGATAAATCGAACGTGCGTTTTGTCGTGCATATGGATTTGCCGAAAAACGTCGAAAGTTTTTATCAGGAAACCGGACGCGCCGGACGCGACGGTCTGGAAAGCAACGCACTTTTATTTTTCAGTTGGGCTGATGTCAAAAAATTAAAGGATTTCGCGGCAGTCGAAAATAATCAGCGGCAGTCGGAAATAATGCTCAGAAAATTGCAGACAATGGGAGATTTCGGCGAAACGAAAATCTGTCGGCGCAAATATCTTTTAAATTATTTCGACGAAGAATTTGACGAAAACTGCGGCAATTGCGACAACTGCAACACGACGTTTGAAAAATTTGACGGCACGATTTTAGCGCAGAAAGCTCTGAGCGCAGTTGCAAGAACCGATCAGCGAATGGGCGTAACTTATCTCGTTGATTTTCTGCGCGGCTCGAAATCGCAGAAGATTTGGGATTCGCATAAAAACCTGAAAACTTACGGCATCGGCGCGGACGTTTCCAAAGACGAATGGCTCGCCTATTTCAAAGATTTGATCGCGCAGGGATTTCTCGAACAAAAAGAACAAGGACAATTTATGACCGTCGCGTTGACGGAAAAAAGTTTCGATGTTTTAAAAGGAAACATCGCCATCGAACTTTTTAAAGTAACGCAGAAAGAAGATAAAAAATCTTCGCTCGTTTCAAATCTTTCGCATCCGTATATCAAAGAACTTTTCGACGAATTGAAGAACGTCCGCACCGAATTTGCGCGCAACGAAGGCGTGCCGCCGTATGTCGTTTTTTCCGACGCGACCTTGATCGAAATGGCGACTTATCTGCCGCAGAACACGAGCGAAATGCTGAAAATTTCCGGTATCGGCGATGTCAAAATGGACAAATACGGTCTGGATTTTTTGCAAACCGTCAAAGAATACTGCCGCAAAAATAACGAACAATCGCGCATTGATCTGAAGGTCGTCAAACGCGAATCGAAACAGCGGACGAAACGAAACGCGAGCGGCGAAAATACGAACGATATTTCGCTGCGAATGTTCGGCGAAGGTTTGTCGGTCGAAGAAATCGCCGACGAACGCGGCATTTCAGCCAATACGGTCGAAACTCATCTGATCAAATTTATTCCGACGGGCGAAGTGAAATTAACGGAAATCGTGCCGGAAGAAAAAATCGAAACTATTAAAAACGCGATTCTCGAATTAAATGCCGAACAGGGAATCGGACCGATTAAAGAATACTTGGGCGAAGATTTTTCCTACGGCGAAATCCGCGCCGTAATCGCCGATTTTATGCGAATCGGTCGCGCCGCCGGAAGATAAAAGGTTAAAAGTGAAAAGGTTTTTGTAAATAATAAACAAAACTTTTTCACTTTTAACCTTTTAACCTTTTTCACTTTCCTAAGGTTTTTGCGTTCTAATTAAAATCTTTTCGTTTTGAAATTTATCGGCGATATTTGCCGGATTGATTTCATAACTCGTAATGTCAACGGTTTCGCCGGCGTTTCCGCCGACGGTTTCCGTCCATTTATACGGCAAAAGCAAACCATTAACGCTGCGAAAATCGGAGAATTTTACCTGATGTTCGATTGTTGCAGACGGCACGTTCTTGTTGACAAAGACTCTTACATCTTTTTGCGTCTCGTCTTCCGTTGAGACGGCTTTGTCTAATTTTATCCGCAAAGGCATTCCCGAATAGCTGACCATTAACGGTAAATTAGTTGTTTTGTCGAGAAAAAGTTTAAATTTCGAGCCGTTTGATTCGACATCAATAATGTTCGCCGCTGTTCCGTCAACCGACGATTCACCGGCAAATGTGTAGCCGACATCAGTTCCTTCGGGCGCAGTTAAAAGAAGCGCGAGCGTCGTGCGAAGCAGTTCATTTCGGCTTACCGCACTTCGGATTTCACCTGCGCCGAAAACTTTTGCATTGGTTTCGATAACGATTTTTTTACCGCTTTCTGTTCTCAATGCCGCGTTTTCGTCGCCGGATTTTTTTTCAAAAATCACGGTGTTTTTGTCGTCCGGCGTTATTTCCCGAATTGTTCCGTCTTCATTTTTGAAAATAATCCGGCGTTCGCCTTCTACGGGTTTTACGTCTTCGGTCAAAACCGTTCCGTCGCCTTTTTTAATGATGACGATCTTTTTGCCGTCGCCCGAATCTGTTAATTCGGCGGTTTGCGTCTCCTGTTTTACTACGAAGACATCAGGCTGTGTGTTGAAACCGGCATTTGCCGCTTCGCTGCCGGGACCTCCGATGCGAACCATTTTGCTGAATTTGCCGGGAAATTCGAAATTGATTTCCACATTTCCCTGTTTCGCTTGCGCCGTTCCGCCGTTGTTAAAAGTCTGCGCGGTCGTTCCGCTGATCGTCATACTGCGGACGTTGTTGATATTTGCATCACCGCCGATAGCGATTCGCGCCAATCTGACGAGTTCCAATGCTTTCGCGTCGGATTTGAATTTCGCGCCCGCTTTTTCTGCCAAGCCTCCGAGACCGATAAAGAAGATCGAAACGCAGAGAACCGAGATTATAAATTTTTTCATTTGTGCCTCCGAAAATTTTTGAATTAAGTCATTTGCTGACAGTTTCGATTATTATTTGAAATTCTGCGTCAATGGTTAAGAAAAGGAAAAGAATTTGTTAAGAATGTAAAATCTTTGACTCGTAATGTTTAGTTGTTGATTGTTGGTTATCAATCGGCTAATAATACGCTTGTTTGATTTATTCGAACGATTTACGATCAACAATGAAAAATTCGCGGTTTCCAATTTTAATCATCGGCGTTTTACTCGCCCTGCTCGGTTTGCTGGCGTTTTTGCAGTATCAATGGCTCGGTCAGATCAGCGTCGGCGAGCGCGAACGGCTGACGCGAACGGTAAAGAGCGACAGCGAACGATTTGCCGAAGATTTTAACGCCGAAATTCAAAACGCATATCTTAATTTTCAAACGAACAGCGACGTTTGGCGCGAAAAAAAATGGAACGAATTTAACGACCGTTACGATTTTTACAAAGGCAAAACTGTTTATCCGAATTTGATAAAGAATTTTTATTTTATCGAAACGGGCAAAAAAACTGCGCTGTTGAAATATCAGAAAGAAACGCGCGAATTTGTTTCCGCCGATTGGACGGACGACCTGAATAAACTGAAACCGAATCTGGAAAATGAAAGTCCGGCTTCGATCAACGGCGAAATTCCCGCGCTTTTGATTCCTGTTCACGATGCGCCGGAAAAGATCGAAAAAGTAATTTTCCGCACGAAAAACACGGAAGATATTAAAGGTTTGCCGCCGAATTTACTGAAAAAATTCGGCGTTCTCGTTATCGAACTCGACCGTGATGTAATCGAAAACAGCATTTTTCCCGATCTGACGAAAAAATACTTCAGCGAAAACGAAAGCACGGATTATAAAATATCGGTCGTCGATAAAAACGATCAAAAGATTTTTCAAACCGCCGAAGTTCGTTCGGCGGACGCGACAACGAAACTTTTCAATCTTTCGCCCGACCGATTTGTAATTTATACAAACGGCAATGCGCGGCAGAATATCGGAGTCGGCGAAAAAAGAGAAAATACGATTATCAGCAAAATTCAAACAAGTTCGAACACGCAGTTTTCCGTCAAAAAAGGCGTGGAAAAAGTTAATGTTCAGATTTTTAATCAAACGCAAAATTCAAAGGATGAAAAACCACGCGTCCGCATTTCCGATAATGAAAATCTCGAAAATGAAGGCATCTGGACGCTGAAAGTTCAGCATTCGGCTGGCTCGCTGGAACAATTTATCACTAATACGCGCAATAAAAATCTGGCGATTAGTTTTAGTATTTTGTCTCTGCTCGCCGCAAGTATTATTTTGATTTTCATCTCGTCGCAACGCGCCAAAATTTTCGCCCAACGTCAGGTTGATTTTGTTTCCAGCGTGTCGCACGAATTTCGCACACCGCTTGCCGTAATTTATTCGGCGGGCGAAAATCTAAGCGACGGTGTAATCCGCGACGAAAGTAAAATTGCCAATTACGGAAATCTCATCAAACGCGAAGGCAAAAAACTTTCAGTGATGGTCGAACAAATTCTCGAATTTGCCGGAGCAAAATCGGGCGGTCGAAAGTTTGATTTCCAAAGAGTCGAAGTTAAAAAAATCATCGAAGACGCGATTGCCGAATGTCAGGCTTTAATTAATGAAAACGGTTTTGAAATCGAAAAAGAAATTACGGAAAACCTGCCCGACATTTCCGTTGATAAACGCGCTCTGACGCAGACGGTTCAAAATTTGATTGCTAATTCCATCAAATATTCGGGCGATGAGAAATTTATAAAAATCTCGGCGCAAAATGGGAATAATAAAATAACAATCACGGTCGAAGACAAAGGCTTGGGAATTGAAAAATCGGAAATCAATAAAATTTTCGAGCCTTTTTACCGCTCGAAAAAAGTCGTTGACGCGCAGATTCACGGCAACGGTTTGGGTTTGAGTTTGGTAAAACAAATCGTCGAAGCACACGGCGGAAAGATTTTCGTCGAAAGCGAAAGCGGAAAGGGAAGTCGTTTTATGCTTGAATTGCCGCAAGAAAATAAACCGCAAAGATGCGGAGACGCAGAGAGAGAGAGAGAGAAAAGTAAAAAATCAGTATAGCGAGCGGCAGCGAGTAGTTCGATGATTAAGTAACTTGATTTTATATAAAGTCGCTCAATATCGTTCGCTATACTATTTTTTCACTTTTTTCTATAAACTCCGCGTCTTTGCGTCTCTGCGGTGAAAAAAAACAATGAAAATTTTATTAGTCGAAGATGAAAAAGGTTTGATTCTGACTTTGACCGACCGTTTGCAAAGCGAAGATTTTGAAGTCGTCAGCGCGGCGGACGGCGAACGCGGTTTTGAAATTGCGCTGGCGGAAAAATTCGATCTGATAATTTTAGACGTAATGTTGCCGAAAAAAAACGGTTACGACGTATGCCGCGATTTGCGTCAAAAGGGAATTGACACGCCCGTTTTAATGCTGACGGCAAAAGGCGAAACGATTGATAAAGTTCTCGGTCTGAAACTCGGCGCGGATGATTATTTGACGAAACCGTTTGAAGTTATCGAATTGATGGCGCGAATCGAAGCGTTGCTGAGACGTTCGCCGCAAACTAATCAGACCAATTCTGCCGAGATTTTTCGTTTCGGTGACACGGCTGTTGATTTCAGACGCGCGGAAGTTTTCAAAGATAATCAAACGGTCGAGCTTTCGGCGATGGAATTTAAACTTTTGCAGTTTTTGATCGAAAATCGCGGTCGCGTTCATACGCGCAACGAACTTTTAGACGAAGTTTGGGGTTATAACGCGATGCCTTCGACGCGGACGGTTGACGTTCATATCGCGTGGCTGAGACAAAAATTAGAAAATAATCCGAAACATCCGCAGTTTATCCAAACCGTTCACGGATTCGGTTATAAATTTTCGGAAAAATAAATAAAATCAACCGGAAACGATTACAAATTTTGTTCTTTTCATTCAAAAGCGATGACGAATTTTACAGCAATTCGTCATCGCTTTTAAATGGTTACGGTAATCTGTTTTATGTTTTCTAATTACGAGAAAAGAAATTACCGCTCATTAAATCCGTCGTTTTATCCGTCATTTTTTCTAAAAAAGAAGTTTGTTTATTCATTATCGGCAAAACGATCATCGAATTATTTTTGCCGCCGAAATAAACTTTTTCATTCGCTTTTTGAAAATCCGCGTTTGTGCCGAGCATATAATTTTCCACATATTTCTGCGGATTTCTCGCTACGAGCGGAAACCAAGTGCTTTGAATCTGAATCATTATGCGATGACCTTTTTTGAATGTATGAACAATTCCCGGCATCGTATATTCGAGTTTTGTCACCTGATTCGGCACGAGTGGTTCGGGTTTTTCAAAACTGTTTCTAAATCGCGCAGGCATCGGTTCGCCGCGTAGAAGCATTTGATAACCGCCCGGTTCAAAAACTGAAAACGCAGAGTTTTGCGGCGGTTTTACTCGTTCGGTTTCGCCGTTCGGCAATTTGTTTCCGGTTTCGGGATATTGATAATCGTCGGGAAAAACGTCAATTAATTTAACGACAAAATCCGAATCCGTGCCGCTCGACGAGATGAAAAGGTAAGGTTTGATGTCGCCTGCGACCGTCATATCTTCGGTCAAAGGCGCGGTTTGATAAGTCAGAACATCGGGACGATTTGACGCAAAACGCTGATCTTCGGTCATAAAATCGCGCGGATAATTGAGCGTTACTTTCTGTGTGTATGGAACAGGATGCGCCGGATCTGAAACGTATTCGTTAAAACCGCCGCTTGCTTTGAGCGCGTCAGTGGAAAATGTCAGACCGCCGTTTTCGGTTAAATAGAGCGCGGTGTCAATGCCTTCGGTCGGATTGTAAGTTTCGTAATTGCGCCATTCGTTCGCGCCTGTATCAAATAAATTTGTTTCTTTGATATTTGAAATATCGCCTTTGTCTTTCAGGAAATGATCGAAAAACGGAAGCTCGATTTTTTCGCGGTAATACAGACTCGTCTTTTGTCCGAAATAAGCCGTGCCGAGCCAATCGCCTTCGGAGCGTTCCCAACCGCCGTGAAACCAAGGTCCCATCACGAGAACATTGAAAATTCCCGGATTCTGGCGTTCGATATGCTGATAAGTTTGCAGTGCGCCGTATAAATCTTCGTTGTCATACCAGCCGCCGACGGTCATCGTCGCGCATTTGATATTTTTGAGTTTCGGCAAAATATTGCGGTCTTTCCAAAACTGATCGTAATTCGGATGCGCCTGCATTTCGTTCCAGAATTTTACGTCCGTGCTGATGTTTTTGCGGTAAAGATCATCGGAATTTCCGAGTCCGCCCATTTCCATATAAAATTTATAGCCGTCCGAAGTTTCCCATTTATAAGGTTTGAGATATTGATAACCGTTTACCGGACCGGGACGCGGCGGACCGAAAAAAGCGAAAAAGTTGTAATTTTGCGCTAAAAATAATGCGCCGTTGTGGTGCATATCGTCGCCGTGATACCAATCGGAAACAGGTGCTTGCGGCGAACACGCTTTGAGCGCGGGATGCGAATCGATCGAACCTGCCGAAGTATAAAATCCCGGATACGAAATGCCGTAAGTTCCGACTTTGCCGTTATTATTTTCGACGTTTTTAATCAGCCAATCAATCGTGTCGTATGTGTCGGTTGATTCGTCAATTTTGGTTTTGTCCGTATTTGCAATGTCAGGGCGAACGTCCACAAATTCGCCTTCGCTCATCAAACGTCCGCGCACGTCCTGATAAACGAAAATGTAACCTTCTTTAGCAAAAAGTTCGTTCGGACCTAATGAAGTTTTAAATTTATCCGCGCCGTAAGGTGCAACCGAATACGGCGTGCGGCTCATCAAGATCGGATATTTGTCGGATTTGTTCTTCGGCTCATAAACGGAAGTAAAAAGTTTTACGCCGTCGCGCATCGGTATCGAAACTTCGCGTTTGGTGTAATTGTTTTTGATGTATTCGGCGAGTTCGTTTTGGTTTTGAGCAAAAACTAAAATCTGACAAACCAAAACCGTTAAGATCAGCGATAATAGAAGGCGCATTTTTTTCATAATTTTTTTAGAACTGAAAATGGATTTTCAAACTTTTGATGCAAACAAATTATTTTCAGTGCGAATATCATTTTATGATTTTTACGGCGCAACTCAAAGTAAGGTTCGGAAAACAAAAAAATCAGAGTTCAATTTTCAAAATTGAACTCTGATTAAGTTTTTTTTAATCTGAAAATTTCCCGAAGCGTTAGTTCATCCCCAAATTTTTCATCAGAAAGCCGTAAAGATCGGCTTGTTCTTCGATGACTTTTGCCGTCGGTTTGCCTGCGCCGTGTCCGGCTTTGGTTTCGATACGAATTAAAACGGGTGCATCGCCGGCTTGCGCTTGCTGAATCGTCGCGGCGTATTTGAAACTGTGCGCCGGAACAACGCGGTCGTCGTGATCTGCCGTTGTTATCAATGTCGCCGGATATTTCGTTCCGGGTTTGATATTGTGCAAAGGCGAATATGCGTAAAGTGCTTTGAATTCGTCCGCGTTTTGCGGCGAACCGTAATCGGAAGTCCAGTAACGTCCGGCGGTAAATTGATTAAAGCGAAGCATATCCATCACGCCGACTGCCGGAAGTGCCGCGCCGAAAAGTTCGGGACGCTGATTTAACACCGCGCCGACCAAAAGTCCGCCGTTCGAGCCGCCTTGAATCGCCAGTTTTGACGGTTGAGTGTATTTCTCTTTAATTAAATATTCAGCCGCGCCGATGAAATCATCAAAGACGTTTTGTTTTTTCAGTTTCGTTCCGGCTTCGTGCCACGCTTCGCCGTATTCGTTGCCGCCGCGCAGATTTGCCATCGCGTAAACGCCGCCGTTTTCCATCCAGACAACACGCGAAACCGAAAAATTCGGTGTCAGAGAAATGTTAAAACCGCCGTAACCGTAAAGCAGAGTCGGATTCGTTCCGTCGAGTTTCAAACCTTTTTTGTAGGTGATAAACATCGGAATCATCGTGCCGTCTTTGCTTTTATATTTTACCTGTCTGACTTCGTAATCGTTCGGATTGAATTTTACGTCGGACTTTTTGAAGATTTCCGATTTGCCGCTTTTCATATCGTAACGGTAAATCGTCGGCGGCGTATTGAAACTCGAATAAGTATAAAAAGTTTCCGAATCGGTGTGTTTTCCGCCGAAACCGCCAGCCGTGCCGATGCCGGGAAGCGCGACATTGCGGACATATTTTCCATTTTTATCGTAAATCTTAAATTGCGTGTATGCGTCCTTCAGATAATCGGCGACGAATTGATTGTTGATAAAACTCACGCTCTGCAAAGTTTCGGCGGCTTCGGGAATGATTTCTTTCCACATTTTATCTTTTGTCGAAACGTCAACCGCGACGACTCGGCTGCGTGTCGCGTTTTTGTCGGTTTGAAAATAAAACGTCGAGCCGTCGCTGCCGATGAAACCGTAATTATTTTCGAGTTTGTCAATCAAAGGCATAATCGCGGAATCGGTTTTTTTCAAATCTTTGAAATAAACCATATTGTTGTTTGAAGTGCCTTTACTGACGTTGATAATCAGCCATCTGCCGTCTTCGGAAACGCCGCCGCCGACGCTTAATTCCTTGTCGTCGGGACGCGCGTAAATTACTTGATCTTCTGTTTGCGGTGTGCCGATTTTGTGATAATAAATTTTTTGATCGTAATTAAGCGAAGTCAGTTTCGCCTTTTCATCGGTGCGCGGAAAGCGCGAATAATAAATGCCTTTATTATCTTTCGACCAAGACGCGCCCGAAAATTTGATGTCGGTTAAAATATCGGTCAAATCTTTTCCCGTCGCCACGTCGCGGAAATGCCATTCCTGCCAATCGGAACCCGACGCAGCCAAACCGTAAGCCAAAATTTTGCCGTCGTCGGAAACGCTCATTCCCGAAAGCGCGACCGTGCCGTCGGTCGAAAGTTTGTTCGGATCGAGCAAAACTTTTCCCGCATCACCGACCGAACTCGTGACATACATTACGGACTGATTCTGCAAACCGTCGTTTTTATAGTAAAAATAATTCGCGCCTTCCTTAAACGGAGCGGAGTATTTTTCGTAATTCCACAATTCGGTCAGACGCTTTTTCAACATTTCGCGTTGAGGGATCGTTTTCAGATAATCGAACGTAACTTTGTTCTGCGCTTCGACCCAAGCCTTCGTTTCGGCTGAATTGTCGTCTTCGAGCCAACGATACGGATCGGAAACTTTTGTTCCGTTGTAATCATCAGTCTGCTCGACTTTTCTGGTTTGCGGATAATCAATTTTTGTCTGCGCGAAACTTTCTGCGGTGATAAACATAAAAACAATAAATAAAAGAAACATTTTATACAACATCTTTTGAACTTTCTCCTTTTGCTGCAAGTTTTTGGCAATTATACAAAATAATCTTGTCTCGCGCGATTAAAAAGGAGAAGCCGGATTATGTAAACGCAAATAAAATCTACATAATCCGGCTCGCTAAACTGTGATTCGATGTTTTAATTAAAAAACGTGGATATTTTCTTCGGAAATATCCTGCGTTACCTCGTCTTCTTCAAATGTCCGCTGAGATCGCGGCATCCAATCGGTTTTCTTGTATAGAAGATTTTCTATTTCATCTTTCGGCAAAGGTTTCGAGAACAAATAACCTTGTCCGAAATCACATTTCAAGTCCTGTAAAAGTTTGAGTTGATCTTCGGTTTCGATTCCTTCGGCGACAACTCTCAGATGAAGATTGTTCGCCAAGGACATAATTGTCAACAAGATTTGTTTATTTTCTGCGTGTTTGTCGGCTTCCATTACGAACGAACGGTCAATTTTGAGCGAATCGAACGGCAGGCGATGGAGATAACTGAGCGAAGAATAACCCGTTCCGAAATCATCAATCGAAAGAACTACACCGAGTTTACGAACTTTGCCGAGAATATCAATCGTGTGTTCGGCGTTTTCCATTGCCGAACTTTCAGTAATTTCCAAATTTAGAGTCGCCGGATCAATTCCCGCTGAATTTACGCATCTTTTGACTTGCGTGGGCAAATCTTCGACTGCCAGATGTTTGCCGGAAATATTGACGCTGACCTTTAAATTTGCATAAGTCGGTGAAATCTTTTGCCATTCGGCGAGTTGAAAACACGCTTCGCGCAAAATCCAGCGCGTCATCGGAATGATCAAACCTGATTCTTCGGCGATCGGAATAAACTGAACGGGTGAAATAAAACCGTATTTCGGATGCTGCCAGCGAACGAGAGCTTCAAAACCGGCGAGTTCTCCGGTGTTCAGAGAAATCAAAGGCTGATAATGCAGAACGAGTTCGTTACGTTTAACCGCAAATCGCAAATCGGTTTCGAGTTTGATGCGTTCCAAAAAATGGTTACGCATATCTTTGTTGAAAACTCCGACCGGCAATCTCTGATCTTTCGCGTGGTGCATCGCAATGTCGGCATCGCGCAGAACATCTTCGGGTTTCAGGTGATCGGTTTCGAGCGGCGAAATGCCGATGTGCAGACTCGAATAAATATTATGCCCGTCAATATTAAAAGGCTGTGAAAGTTTTTTATGAATTTTCCGCGCGTAAGATTCGGCTTCGCTGACCGAAGAAAGATCGTTCAAAATCACGGCAAATTCATCGCCGCCGAGCCGCGCAATCGTGTCTTCATCGCGCAAAACGTGTTTCAGTCGTTTGGCAACCAACGCAAGAACTTTATCACCGACCGGATGACCGAGGCTGTCATTAATATTTTTAAAGCGGTGCAGATCGATAAACAAAACGTGATATTTATGTGCAATATCAATTCTCAGGTCAATTAACAGTTCGAGCCGTTCGATTAAGTAATTACGATTGGGAATTTGCGTCAAAGCATCGAAATAGACGGTTTTCTCCAATGCTTCCTTGCTTTGTTTAAGATCGCGGCTGATCTGTTCCTGTTCGTCGAAAAGAATGCTCAACTTCTCGAAGTTCGCTTCGGCTTCTTCGGCGCGTTCTCTTTCCGCTTCGGCTTTGTCGCGTTCGGCTTGTTCGGTTTGCACGATTGATTCGTTAATCTCACCGATGATATGACGGTAACTGATATAAGTAATTGAAACGATGCAAAGTGCCACAGCAGTTGCGGCAACATCGGCAGTCGTGATGAGTTTGAAAATAATGCCCGCCAGACTCGCGCCGGCAATCTGTGTCATCGAACTCGAAAAACAACGCTGTTTCCAAGTTTCCCAAGTAGTCGCGTTGCTGTTGAGCGAATAAAAAATCGAAGCGAAAGATGATGTCGAGAGAAATTGGAAAATTGCAAGAATACCTAATGCCGTAATCAGATGAGAATTATTATCGGCAATCGAGTTAATTCCTAAAATGATTGTTAGTAACTTCCACGCTAAATAAGTTATCGTTGTCGAAACCGCCGTCACTCCAAAATTTAACAGTATTATTGGCTTAGAGAACTTTAGATAGTAGCAGCTAAAAATTACTTCTAGTGTAGCCAAAATTATTGCTGTTTCACCACCGAAGAAAAGAAATGCGATAAAAATGGCAGCGTCTGAAAAACTGATGCCGAAGTTTGAATGCGGAAGCATTAAGCTCAATCTGGTGCTTACTAAAAGTGTGAAGATAAAAAGAGCGAGAAAACGCAAGTCAATAATCTTGGTATCCAAACCCAAAATTGCGACAGTAAAACAAAAACAGCCCAAAATAATAATTGCAGTTTTAAAAAATTTAGCGATCTTTTGCTGAGTCATAAAAGGAAAGGTCTTAAATTATAAAAGTATTTGGGGATTTCTTTTATAAATTTTTCGATTTCAGAGAAATGATTTTAAGTAAATTGACAGTGGTATATAGGTTTTATCTGGAAGAAAAGTATCTGCCGAAAAAATAATAACATTCTTAACCGCAAAAAAGCCACAACTATTTAATTATTCCGGGAAAATAAATTTGACGGTGTATATCAGATTGCCAGTGTTTATCAGGTATGCACGGTTCCTACTTTGAAACGCATTGTAAAAATCCACGCAAACAATGGGCAAAAATGGAAAAAAAAGTGCGGTTGGTTATCAGGTATCCATAAAATTTTAAAGTAACTCACAAAATAAAATCTCTTTTCTATACTTTCTAAACCGTTCTAAATATGTGGTTTATTGGCATCAAAAGAGATTGTGCGACTTTGGCACGACTCTTGTTTATAGAGAAAAAGCAAGTTAGAGAAATAAAAACAAAATAAGGAGGATAAATAAATGAAAGGAATTTTAATCGCAGGATAATTAAAAAACAACGCAACCATTCTGAACTTTTGGTTAAACGACAAACATAAGGAGAAAAACAATGAAAGGATTAATGATAAGTGACTAAGCAAAAAATGATACGGAAGTTAGAAATAATCGGTTAAACGACAAAAATAAAAGGAGAAAAACAATGAAAGGATTACTGTTGAGCGACTAAGTGAACAGAAATTGAAAGGTAGGTATTGTTGAAATCTACGAACGAACAAAGGAGAGAAAAGAAATGAAAGGAATTATCATAGTTGCATAAGTTAGTAAGACGATAATTAAACCTGATTTGAAGTGATTTTGAATCAGATAAAGAAAGAGTTAGAAGAAAATCGTTAAAGGATTGGGGGCAGTCGGAATAGAGACCGACTAAAAGCAAACAGTTAGTAATTGAAAATCAATAGTAAGTTGCCGATAAAAGTTATTCTGTCAATATAAAATGACAGATCTAAAACTCCCAATAAAACAGCTTGTTGAAAATTCAACAGGCTGTTTTTAGTTTATAGTATCAAATGGAAACTCTGACAGAAAAAGGTTTGATTTTTTGTCCGGTTATTGAAACCGAAAGACTTAGATTAAGAGCTTTTAGAGAAAAAGATTTTGGAAGTATGTTTTTGTTCATCAATGATCCCGATGTGCAGAAATATCTTTCGCCCCGCAACAAAAAAGATCGGCAACAGTTAGAAAATCTACTTATAAAAATTAATCGGAATTGGTCTGAAAGAGGTTTCAGTATTTGGTGTGTCGTTGACAAAATCTCCGATCAGATGCTTGGTTACTGCGGATTTCAGTATTTCGATAAAACTGAAAATATTGAAATAATATTCGGTATTTTAAAAGAAAATTGGCGAAAGGGTTTGGCTACCGAAGCGGCAAAAGCCTCAGTAAAATACGGGTTTGAAAATCTGGGATTTAATAAAATTTATGCGGCAACCGACCCTGAGAATATCGCTTCACGTTTTGTAATCGAAAAAATTCGTTTGAGATACGATGAAAAAAATACTCATTACGATATGAATTTGTTGGTTTACTCTATTTGTACCGAAGACTTTCGATCTTTTGAATTTTATTGATGTTTTCTTTAAAGGCAAATTAATTTAGACGAGGCGGCGCAAGTTTTCGCAAGTTTTGTACCGCTTTCGGCAAAATTTCTAAAGCATATTCGACATCTTCCAAAGTATTATCTTTACCGAAACTAAAACGAATCGCGCCGCGTGCGAGTTCGTCATTTCTGCCTAAAGAACGAATAACGGGCGACGGTTCGAGACTTCCCGACGAACACGCCGAACCGGTCGAAACGGCGATTCCCTGCATATCGAGATTTATTAAAAGTCCTTCGCCTTCGATAAAACGAAATGAAATATTTGAAATATTCGGCAGACGATTTTCGCGTTCGCCATTGAAAATTATTTCGTCAATTATTTCCGTCACGCCCTGCTCAAATTTATCACGCAAAATTTGCAATTTGTTTGAATTTTCAATCAAATCCTTTTTCGCAAGTTCAGAAGCCTTTCCGAAGGCGGCAATATACGGGATATTTTCAGTTCCGCCGCGTCGTTCGCGTTCTTGATGTCCGCCGATATTTTGTTTGTGCAGACGAACGCCGCGCCGGACGTAAAGTGCGCCAATACCTTTCGGAGCGTAGATTTTGTGAGCCGAAATCGATAGCAGATCACAGCCGATTTCTTCGACATCAACCGGGACTTTGCCGACCGCTTGCACTGCGTCCGTGTGAAACCAAATCTTTTTGCCCGATTCTTTTAACTTGCGAACTAATTTCCCGATTTCTGAAACCGGCTGAATTGTGCCGATTTCATTGTTTGCCGTCATAATCGAAATCAAAATCGTATCTTCACGAATCGCATTTTGCACGTCTTCGATTTTCACTATGCCGTTTTCATAAACCGGCAAATATGTAATCTCGTAGCCGCGTTTCGCCAAATCTTCGCAGACTTCTTTAATGGCGGAATGTTCTATTTCGGAAGTAATTATGTGTTTTCCGTATTTGTCATTCGCCTCGACAAGTCCGCGAATCGCCAAATTATTGCTTTCAGTTCCGCCGGAAGTAAAAACGATTTCATTCGGACGCGCATTAATTAATTCGGCGACTTGATGACGTGCTTTATCAATCGCGGCGCGCGCTTCCTGACCGAAAAAGTGAATGCTCGAAGCGTTGCCGAATTTTTTGCTTAAAAACGGAAGCATCGCTTCGACGACTTTTTCATCAATCGGCGTGGTGGCGGAATTATCTAAATAAACTCTGCGAAACATAATTTTGATTTTAGCTTAAAAAGTTTCGCGGCGAAATGCGCGGTAAATTATTACATTCAAATTACATTAAAACGGCTCTGTAAAATAAAAGTTTCTTGCTGAAAACGTCCGTGTAAGATAAATTAAAACGTAGCGGAAACTTCACGCATCAAAACGCCGTAAGTTTTTCTAGAAAAGGAATAATAAAAATGGATTTTGCAACAAAAGAGATTTTCAAAAGATACGCGAGCATTTTGGTCGGCAGACCGATTTCTCCCGTGTTTCTTAATATTTTAGTGACGAGCGTCTGCGATATGCGCTGCACGCATTGTTTTTTTACGGAAGAACTCGACGATCGTCCGCGCAAAAAATTGCAGATGAAAGCTGACGAAATCAATAAAATTTCTGAAACTTTGGGCGGCAATTTGGGCGTTTTAGTTCTCGCGGGCGGAGAACCGTTTACGCGCAAGGATTTGCCGGAAATCGTTCGCTCCTTTTATGAAAATAATAAACTCGATTCGGTTTACTTAATGTCGAACGGGCAGATTCATCAGCGAATTTTCCCCGACGTAACGCGCATTATGGAAGAATGTCCGAATCTGAATGTGACGGTCGCGCTCGGCATTGACGGCGTGAAAGAGCCGCACGAAAAAATTCGTCAGAAAGAAGGAAGTTGGGATAAAGCGATTCACACGGCGCGAACTTTGCAGCAGATGAAACGCGAACAGTTTCCGAAACTCGACATTCAAACCTGCACTTGCGTAATGAATTCCAATCAAGACACGATTTTCGAGTGGTATGATTTTCTGAAATACGATCTCAAACCGGACAAAATCAATATCAATTATATTCGTCCGCCGTCAAAAGACCCGAACGAACTGAACTTCGATCACACGATGTATCAGAAGTTGTCGCATCAGATTTTGGAAGACACGAAAAATGCTGTTCTCAAAAATAATTACGGCGGAAAATCGGGCTTTTTCAAAGCCGCCGTGGATATTTATATGCACGACATCATTGCGAAAACGAAAGAAGAAAACAAAGCTCTGCTGAAATGTTACGCGGGCAGCGCGGGCGCGGTGATTTATGATAACGGCGTGCTTTCGTCGTGCGAAAACAAACCGGACGTTTTGAATCTGCGCGATTACGACTGGGATTTTCAAGCGGCGTGGAAAACCGATCTGATGAAAGCGCGACGCAAAGAAGCGGGCGCAGGCTGTTTCTGCACACACGAATCGAACTGCTTTTATCCGAGTTTGCCTTTAAATCCGAAACATCTGATTCAGATCAAAAAACTCGAAGGTCAGATGAAAAAAGCGGCAAAAAATATGAACACCAATCAGCCGCAAACCGAAAGCGTAGCGATCAAAGCGTAAAAAATATGTTGACCTACAAAGCAATGTATAAATTTTCGGACGAAGGCGTTCACGGAGAAGTTCTGGATTTTGCGGGTGTAATAAGTTGCGGAAGAACTTTGGACGAAACGCGCCGAATGCTTGCCGATGCTTTGGTTGATATGGCGGAAACGAATTTACTTTTGGGCGAATCTTTGCCGATTCCAAATCCGAATCTTGAAAATAAGGATTCGGATTTGGAAGAACCGATTCATCTGATTTTGAATGCTTCTTATAAAGTAAAAGTCGTTCCCGAATTAAGTTATGAAGCGGCGTGATTTGATTCGGCATCTGGAAGCTAACGATTGTTGTCTGCTTCGTGAAGGCGCAAGTCATTCGATCTGGGAAAATCCGAAAAACGGAAAAGAACTGCCATACCGCGACACAGGGAAATTATAGAATTTACGGCAAATGCCATTTGCAAACAATTGGAAATTTCGTTGCCTTGACAAATATGCAAATTTCTATCGAACAAGCTCTTGAAATGCCCGACGCGGTTCTTTTCGCGCAGAAGTTGGATTCTGCCCTGAAAGCCGAACAAAAAAAGCGTCGGCATTTCTACGAGATCGTCGAGGAAAATAAAAAAATGGAATTTATTAACGGCGAAATTATTTTTCATTCACCTGTCAAAAAACAACGCAATTCAGCGACAAAATTACTTTATGTTTTGCTGCAAACATTTGTAGCAAAACACAAATTCGGTTTTGTTGGAATCGAAAAAATAATGGTTTCGTTGACACGCAACGATTACGAACCGGATATTTGCTTCTTCGGTAATGAAAAGGCTAAAAGTTTTAAGAAAAGTCAGATGCAATTTCCTGAACCGGATTTTGTTGTCGAGGTTTTATCTAATTCGACCGAGAAATATGACCGCGAAACGAAATTTCAGGATTACGCGGCGCACGGCGTACAGGAATATTGGATCGTTGATGCGGAAAAAGAAGTGATTGAGCAATATTTTCTGCAAAACGATTCGTATGAACTTTTGTTAAAAGCAAAAGACGGAAAGATCGAAAGCGTTGTCATTTCTAACTTCAGTATTCCGATTCAAGCGGTTTTTGACGAGCAAATTAACTTGGAAACTTTAGCCGGTTTAATCTGAAAATGTCACAAAATAATCCGAAAATTTTAATCATTTCATCCGATACGGGCGGCGGACATCGTTCGGCGGCGCAGGCGATTTCCGATGGTGTCGAAAAATTTTGGAAAGGCGAATCAGCCGTCGTCCGCATTATCAAAGCCGTCGAAGAATCGCATCGCGTAACCGATAAACTCGTTAATTCCTACAATTGGATTTTGCGGAACAAACAGCATTGGATGAAATATCTCTACTGGTTTGTCAACAAAGTCCGACCGGAAACGCGCGAATTTTTTATGCGCCGCTGTATCGGTTTTTGTAAGGAAATTTTTGAAAAATGGTGTCCGCATATCGTCGTCAGCGTTCATCCTTTGACACAGCATATTTTCGCCCGCATCTTGAAAGAGTTGAAACTTTCCGAACAAATTCCGCTCGTCACGGTCGTCACCGATCCGTGTTACGGGTTTTGGAAAGGCTGGGCGTGTAACGATGTTTCGCTTTATTTAGTGGCGAACGAAGATGCGCGGGATCAACTAATTGATTACGGAATTTTGCCGGAAAAAATTAAAATTTCGGGAATGCCGATCAATCCGAAATTTCACGAAGTTGACGAGACAGACGCGCAGGAAGCACGCCGAGCTTTCGGTTTGAATCCAGAAAAATTTACGGTTTTTGTCAACGCCGGTTGGGTTGGCGGCGGAAATATTCCGCAGATTTTCAAAGAATTAACGCGCGGTGAGTTAGACATTCAAACGATTTTTCTCGCCGGAAAAAATGAAGACTTGCGAAAGCAAGCCGAAGAACTCGCCAAGACTGCCAAGTTTCCGGTCAAAGTCATCGGTTATTCGGACGAAATCGAAAAACTTATGCAGTCGGCAAACGTGATGATTTCCAAACTCGGCGGTTTGACGACGTTTGAAGCTCTCGCGTGTCATCTACCGATCATTGCCGACACGACTACGCCGCCGATGCCGCAGGAAGCCGGAACGGTTAATCTGCTTGCCAAGCGCGGCGCGGGAATTTTGCTCAACAAAGCGTCCGACATCGTGCCGACGATTCAGGGTTTGCTTGCCGATTCAAAAAAATATGCCGATATGAAAGCTGCGACCGCCGGAATGACGATTCCGAATTCGACGCATAATATTATTCGGGAAATTGCGGCTTTGCTTCCGAAAATAGAAGACGAAAAAGTTATTCAAGCCGTCGTTGCATAAATAATTTTTCCGTTTCTACTTGTCAGTTTCAATCAATTTCATTAACCTTTCACTTTGATTTAATAATAGTTTTAACATTTGGAGAAAACATTTTGAGTTTATTACTTGAAGGAAAACGCGCTTTTGTATCGGGCGGTACGCGCGGAATCGGAGCGGCGATTTGCGAAATTTTTGCGCGTGAAGGTGCAGATGTCGCTTTTAATTATCATTCGAGCGACGATCTCGCCGAAGAGGTAAAAAAGAAGATCGAAGCACACGGTCGAAAAGCACTGTCGTTTAAAGTTTCCGTCACCGACCGTCTCGGAATGAAACAAATCGCGCGCGAAATTAAAGAAGTTTGGGGCGGAATAAATGTTCTGGTTAATAACGCCGCCGTTAATAAACCGGATAATTTTGCGACGACGACCGATAAAAGTTGGGATTGGGTTGTTGACACGAATGTGGGCAGTTTATTTGCCGTCACGAAACCTTTTTACAAACAGATGATTCGTCAACGTGCCGGTTCGATCCTGAATATTACGTCAGTCGGCGCGATTCGCAGTTTGCCGACATCGGTTCATTATGCGACATCGAAAGCCGCGATGATCGGATTTACCAAATGTCTCTCACGCGAAGCCGCAAATTTCGGAATCTCGGTCAATGCGATTGCCGCCGGAATTTTTGATACGGATTTAGGTCATACTCTGCCGGAAAGACTTTTGCAAATGCACGATTTTTGGGTTTCAAAAGGAAGGTTGGGAAAACCAGCCGAACTGGCGGAAATCGCCGCTTTTATGACGAGCGACCGCAACAGTTTTATGCAGGGCGAGATCGTCATCGTTGACGGCGGCGCGGTTACTTAAAAATTTTCGCAATTATTAAACAGAAAGGAGAACACGAAAAATTTTCGCGTTCTCCTTTGCTATTGAGAAATACTATTTTCCTTTTTTCCAATCATTCAATGTTTGCTCGAAACCGGAAGTGTTTGCTGCCGGAGTCGCTTTTTTGCCGACTTCGACGGCGCGTTCGCCAACTTTGATGGCTTCGTCTTTTTTGCCTGTTGCGGCTAAGATTCTGGCTTTTAAACTCAAAGCGGAAAATGTTTCCATTGCCGAAATCGAGCGGTCGAGCATTTCAATCGCATCGGGATATTGAGCGGTCATTTTCGATGAAAAAATAAAATTTGCCGTGCTGATCTGTTCGCCGACGATCTGACGCTGCGCTTTGGCAACCAATCTTTTATTGACATCGCCGATGTCAATCGTGAACGGAATGCGAAGTTTCTCCCAAGAAATCACGACCTTTGCCGTATTGTCCGAAACATCTTCGATTCCGAGTGTCATCGTTTCCTTTGATTCTCCAGCTAAAGGTTTTGACATTACGCGAAGTGCATCCTGTTTTTCATCATAATTGAAGCTGCCCCATTGATCCCATATTTTATTAAAAATAATCGTCCACTCGTTTGCATTTGGAATCGTATGCAGACTGTATTTTCCTTTCGGCAGTTTTTGCCCGTTAATCATTACGTCGTTGCTGACTTCAAAAGTCGTAGCTTCATTTGCGCCGGTTCGCCAGACTTGTCCGCTCGGCACGAGACAATCGTAATTTACGCTGCCTTTCGGTAACACATCATTTGTCTGACAACCGAAAATCGCGCGACCTTTTGCATTCGGGCGGTTATAGACGACGGAAATATCGGTGTCGCCGAGCGTTTGGGAAAGTGCCGAACGCTGCGATGCTCTCGGAAAAGTCGTCTGACCGAAAATATTCAGCGAAGCGACAAATAAAATAACGGAAAACAGAAATAATTTTGATTTCATATTAAACTCCTTTTTGAAATGACATTTGCCGCACAGACAGACTAAATAACGCTTTAAGGTCGTAATACTATTTGAGACGACAATTCGTTTTAAGATTGGTAAAACAATAATATGCAAATCGAAAAACATAAGCAATCGGAAAATGCGGACTTTACGCCTTTGCCCTTTTGGTTCATATTTCCTAACATATAATGTTTATGGAAGAAACTGCTGAATTTACAAATGATTTCGGAGAATCGGAAAGCGTTGACACGATGCTTCAGATTCCTTCGGAACTGCCTGTTTTGCCTCTGCGCGATATTGTTATTTATCCGTTTATGATCGTGCCGTTGTTCGTCGCGCGCGATAAATCAATCGCGGCGGTCAACGAAGCTCTGAGTCAGAATCGAATGATTTTTCTTGTTTCACAAAAGGATATGGACAAGGAAGACCCGACGAAAGACGATCTCTATACGGTCGGAACGGTCGCGGTAATTATGCGAATGTTGAAATTGCCCGACGGTCGAATCAGGATTTTGATCCAAGGACTTTCACGCGCCAAACTCGAAAGCGTCACGACTGACGGTGAATTTGTCAAAGCGACGATTACGCCGATTGCCGAACCGATTGTGCAGCCTGATTCTTTGGAAGTCGAAGCACTCGTCAGAAATGTGCGCGGTTCGATGGAAACTTCCGCTAATCTCGGAAAAAATATTTCGCCCGAAGTTTTGGCGATCATTGCAAATCTCGATGACGCGGGAAGATTAGCCGATCTGTCGGCTTCAAATCTCGAATTAAAGGTCGAAGATGCACAAAGCGTTTTAGATGTTGACGATCCGGTCGGTCGTCTGCGTCGCGTCAATGAACTTTTAAATAAGGAGATCGAAGTTTTGACGGTTCAGGCGGAAATCAATACGCAGGCGCGCGCCGATATTGATCGTTCACAACGCGAATATTTTCTGCGCCAGCAATTAAAAGCGATTCAGGGCGAACTCGGCGAAGGCAACGAACTTTTCGAGGAAATCGAACAATATCGGGAGAAAATCTTAAAAGCAAAAATGCCCGAAACGGTTGAAGAAGAAACGCTTCGCCAATTGAAAAAACTGGAAAGACTTCACCCGGACACGGCGGAAACGGCGACATTGCGAAATTGGCTCGACGTTATGACCGAACTTCCGTGGTCGAAAGCGTCGAAAGATAATCTGAATCTAAAAAAAGCCGAAAAGATTTTGGACGAAGACCATTACGGTTTGGAAAGAGTCAAAGAAAGAATTGTCGAAGCCTTAGCCGTCAGAAAATTGCGCGAAAAACCGAAAGGTTCGATTTTGTGTTTAGTCGGACCGCCGGGAGTCGGGAAAACTTCGCTCGGTCGTTCCGTCGCTCGTGCTTTAAATCGTAAGTTCGTCCGCCTCAGTCTAGGCGGCGTTCACGACGAAGCCGAAATTCGCGGTCATCGCCGCACTTATGTCGGCGCAATGCCCGGACGACTTATTCAGGCGGTTCAACAGGCGGAAACGAACAATCCTTTGATAATGCTCGACGAAATTGACAAAGTAGGCGCGGATTTTCGCGGCGATCCGTCGTCGGCACTTCTCGAAGTTCTCGACCCGGAACAAAATTCGACTTTTCGTGACAATTACCTCGGCGTAACCTTCGATCTTTCAAACGCGATGTTTATGACGACGGCGAATGTTCTCGACACGATTCAGCCGGCATTGCGCGACAGAATGGAAATTATCCGGCTGTCCGGTTATACGGAAGAAGAAAAATATGAAATCGCTAAACGGCATCTGATTCCGAAACAAGTCGAAGAAAACGGTTTGGAAAAATCGGATATAAAATTCGATAAAAAAGCGTTGCAGGTCGTCGTCGGACAATATACACAGGAAGCCGGGTTGCGGCAATTGGAGCGCGAAATCGGTAAAATCTGCCGTAAAGTCGCGCGTCAAAAAGCCGAACAGGAAGACGATTTCAAAGCTGTAAAAGTTACGGCGCAAACCGTCAAAGATTATCTTCGTGCGCCGAAAATTTTCCCCGAAGAAGCGTTGAAAAAAGATCAAATCGGCATCGTGACAGGTCTTGCTTGGACGGCGGTCGGCGGTGATATTTTGTTTATCGAAGCACTTAAAACGCGCGGCAAAGGCAAACTCGTTTTGACCGGACAACTCGGCGAAGTGATGCAGGAATCGGCGCAAGCCGCGTTTTCGTATGCCAAAGCGAGAGCGGGCGAACTCGACATTGACGAAGAAATTTTCGACAAATACGACATCCACATTCATATTCCCGAAGGCGCGATTCCGAAAGACGGACCGAGCGCGGGAATTACGCTGGCAACGGCGATGGTTTCCGTTCTCGCGCAACGTCCGGTGAGAAAGGAAGTGGCGATGACGGGCGAGATCACTTTAAGAGGCAACGTCTTGCCCATCGGCGGAGTCAAAGAAAAACTTTTAGCGGCAAGACGGGCGCATATTAAAACGGTTATTTTGCCCGCACCGAACGAACGCGATTTGGAAGATTTGCCGCAGGAAATACGCGACGATTTGAACTTTATATTTGTAGAGAATGTGCTCGAGGTTTTCCGCGAGGCGTTAAGAGAGACGATAACGCCGGATAACAAAGCGAAAAATGAACAACCGAAAGCTATCAAGAAAGTTGCGTAACTATAAGTTATTAATCGGTAAATTGAATAAAAGCCAACATTCATCGGCTTTTGAAACATTGACATAAAGATAAATCGTGTGTTACTTTGAGAAGGTTTTGTCGTATGAGACAAATTCTGAAACTTTTCAACATTATCGGCGTTAAAAATTTTATAAATTCATATATTTAGGTCGTTTTAACGATTCGCCCTAACCCTGAAAAATATCATAGGAGTATAGACGAACAGATGAAAAATAACCTGGCAAGGTTTTTTAATATAATTGCAATCATAATTTTTGCTTTCAGTTCTTTAATTCAAGCACAAGTAACGAGTTCCGTTTCGAGCGGAAGAAATTCGAGCGAAACTCAACAGGTTCAGCAGGCTGAAGCACAGGTCGTGAAAATTACCGTAGATGCGGGCAGATTTTTCAAACAAGGTTTGTTTCATTTGCAGGATAATCGCAGAAGCGAGGCGCGCGAAGATTTTGATAAATCGGTTGAGGTTTTTCTGATTTCCGGTGTTGACGTGCAGAGAAATCAAACTTTGCGGGAATGTTACAGCCAATTGATTGAAACGGTTTACCGGATGGAATTTCCGAACAATCAAGTTCCGCAAATCAGAAGTCTTTCGGGAACGTGCGGTTGGAACATTGATACGAAATTAGCCGACGATATTGCTAAACTTTCACAGAGCGTTCCGATCAATCAGGTAAATGCGAATAACGCAACGACTGCTTCGGTTGCGGGAAATCAAAATCAATCGAATGACGCGCAAAACGGATTTACCGAACAAACTTTTGAAGCTTCGTCGCTCGACGAACTGGCAAAACTCGAATTAAATCAGGAAGAAGTCAACGTCGAAACTCCCGAAGCACAACAGCAACTTCAGTATGCGATGGTCGCGGTTGCCAATAAATCACTCGGATTCAATTTTCAGGTTCATCCGATGATTCAGCAGTTTATCAATTATTATCGCGGACGCGGACGTAAAACGATGGAAGTCGGTTTGTATCGTTCGGGAATGTTTATGCTGATGGCGCGGAGAATTTTCCGCGAAGAAGGCGTTCCCGAAAACGTCGCGTGGCTCGGACAGGTCGAAAGTGCGTGGAAACCGACGGCGATGTCGTGGGCGGCGGCTTCCGGTCTGTGGCAGTTTATTCCGGGAACGGGCGCACGTTTCGGTCTCAAACGCACGGCTTATGTTGATGAACGCAACAGTTTTGAAGATGCAACACGCGCGTCAGCGAGATATTTGAAATTTTTGGCAAATCGTTACGGCGGCAACTGGGAATTGGCGATGGGCGCGTATAATTGCGGCGAAGGAAATATTGATCGCGCTATCCGTCGCGCCGGAGTTTCAAATTTTTGGGCGGCATATCCGTATCTGCCGCAGGAAACGCGCAATTATGTGCCGAATATTCTAGCGACGATTTTGATCGCCAATAATCCGAATCAATACGGCTTTGGACATATTCGTCCCGCCGCGCCGCTTCGTTACGATCAAATCCGCGTTCCGGCTTCGACGAGTCTCGGTCTTTTGGCACAGGCTTCGGATACGAGCGTCGAATATCTTCGTTATCTTAATCCGCATCTGAGAACGAATATCACGCCGCCGGAACCTTACATCGTTAACATTCCGGCTGGAAAATCGAATGGTGTCGTTGCCGTCTTCAAAAAATCTCGCGGAGTCAAAAACGATAACAATGCCGGTTTAACAAATTCGGTCAAAGGCGAAACTTGGGAAAATATTTCAAATCGCACAGGTGTCAGCGTCGCCGAATTAAAAGCGGCAAACGGTGATTCGCCGTATCCGGTTGGCAAAGTTTTCGTGCCGATGAAAAATCTCGTGAATACGATAGCGTATTCGCGCCCGACAAATGTGACTGTTGCACAAAGCAATGTGATGGTCGTCAAAGCACAATCCGGCGATACGGTCGAAACTCTGGCAAAACGTCACGGCGCAAATGCGTTGGAAGTTGCCAAGTTTAACGGTCTTTACGTTACGTCAAAACTTAATAACGGTCGTGAGATCAGAATACCGACTAAATAGTTTAAGTGTGATTAATCTAAAAACAGCAAGGCGAAAGTCTTGCTGTTTTTTTTGTTTGATAATAGAATTTTAGAGAAAATTCTCGACACGGCAATTCTAAAAAAATGGATTTGGATCAATTACCGACGACGCAAAAAGGCAGACATTATGAAATCAGAGCAATCGGTCTGCGCGATTTTGCCGGTCTCGAACGCGACGATTTGCCGCTTAATCCTTTCGATCTGGCGCATTACGCGAAACTTCTGGTGGCTTCATTCGACCAAATCGAGCCTTTTTTAACCGAAGAAACAAAACTGCATCTGCTTGGCGCAGGAAGTGATAAATGGTCGGGCGGTGCGTGTTCGCAGAGCTTGCCGGACGGTCGAAGATTGATTATTTTAAATCCGACGCACGGAAAAAATCGTCAGAATGCTACTTTAATGGAGGAAATCTGTCACGTTTTTATGGGACATAAACCGAGTCGTCTGGCGATAGAAAATAAAAACAAGGACGGTCAGACGATTGCCAGAGATTATCACGCCGAGATCGAAGAAGAAGCCTATTCAATCGGCGCGGCGGCACTCGTGCCGTATTCGGCTTTACGGCGAAAGGTCAATCAGGGGAAAACTTCGCGCGAAATCGCCGAACATTTCAAAGTCAGCCGCGAACTTGTCGAATACCGGATAAAAGTTTCGCGGCTCTGGAACGATTATAAACAAAAGGTCGTCAGCGGATAATTTCAAGCCGATAATTTACATTTCCGCAAAATCCCTTTAACATCAGACAGAAAGAATGCCCGACAATCATCATCAACAACAAAATTCTCCGATTTTCAGAAGTTTATCTATTGAAGACAAACTGCGTCTGCTTCTCGACATTACGAAAAAGATCAGTCGTTCGCTCGATTCGGAAGAAGTTTTGACGCTCGTGATGGATACGCTCGGTTCGCTGATTCCATACGATGCCGCCGGAATTTACATTTTAGAAAAAGATAAGACCGGAAATGATCCGTATATTTTCAAATCGAAAGCTCTGCGCGGTTATGAAATAGGTTTTGCATTAGTCGAGCCGCGTCTGAAACTCGGCGAAGGTTTTATCGGTTACGTCGCGCAAACCGGAAAAGCGATTATTTCGCACGATGTCAGCCAAGACCCGCGCTATTTTCACGCTCGCAGTCGAACACGCTCGGAAATGGTTGCGCCGATTATCACAAATGATGAAGTAATCGGCGTTTTCGATCTCGAAAGCGATCAATTGGATGCTTATACCGAAGACGATCTGCAAATTTTGCATCTGCTCGCCTCGCAGGTGGCGATAATTATCGAGAAAGTAGAACTGCACGAGCAGGTCGTTGAAAAAAAACGTCTTCAGGCGCAACTTGAAATTGCGCGGCAAGTTCAGCTTTCATTACTTCCCGGAGATGATCCGAAAATCAATAATTTTGAAATTAGCGCGTATATTTTTCCGGCGGAAGAAATCTCCGGCGATTACTACGATTGGGTAAAAATCTTCGACGATCAAATCGGCATCGTTGTCGCCGATGCCGTCGGCAAAGGAATTCCCGCCGCACTTCTGATCGCATTTTTGCGTGCTTCTCTAAGAGCCGTCGCGCAAATCGGTTACGCACCGAACAGCGCGTTTTCAAATGTCGGCGATTTGCTCTGGGATTCGGTTGATGAAAATCAATTCGTGACGGCGATTTACGGCATTCTGGACGTGACAAATAAAACTTTCGTTTTTTCCAATGCCGGACATAATCCGCCGCTTTTGATAAAACCCGACGGCGATCATCGCTTTGTCGAATACGGCGATCTGCCGCTCGGAATGTTTGAAGGCGTTCGTTATCATCAGCATTTTATAAAATTTGAATCGGGGCAAATCCTTGTGCTTTACACGGACGGAATCACCGAAGCCGCCAACTCGAAAGGTGAAGAATACGGACAGGAAAGATTAGCCGAGCGCGTTTGGCAGGGAATTCATCTGCCGGCGAAACAATTGATTGATTTTATAAGATTGGGCGTGGCGGATTTTACCGAGAGGAAATTTCTCGATGACGACGGAACGCTCTTTATCGTCAAATGCTTGTAAAAAAGAAAGAACGCGATTTAGGATTTTACCTTTCGTCGCGTTCCCTCAGTTGATTGGAAATTGTAAAACTTTTTTAATGCGCCGTTATCGAGCAATGAACGGAATCTCCGCCCGGAACAATCGGCGCACGATAATCGCCGTAATTAATTATTTTATTTTTGGTGGAAAAAGCGTAACTGTCGAATCCGAAAGCATCGAGTAAATTTGCAAGTTCACTCGTATTCGGAACAAAAACCGCCGGCGCGTAACCATATTCGATACGGATTTCGATAAGACGTTCGACAACTTCGATTGGCGCGAAACATTTGATTGGGTCTTTAAAAGTTGCCATAATTTTTTTCAACTAGCTATCTAACTCACCTGTTTTCACAAGCAATTGTTTAGATAACGAAACATTCGGAAAGGTTGTTCGGCTTTTTTTTGTTGCTGAATCGTCTTATATCTTAACCATTGACTAAAAAAATTGCTGTTTTTGCTTTAATCCGTTATTATTGACTTACACGTCGCTCAAACATTTTTTACGGATTATTCCATTCGGACAAGGAGTTTATAAATGAAAAGAAAGAAATTTAGTTTTATTGCAGTCGTTTTTCTCGGTCTTTTAATGTCGGTCTTCGGTTTTGGACAAAATGAGCGCAACGCTTCGGCGGTCGGTGATCTTTACGTTATCTCGGCAAAAGCGGGGGGCGTAAATTTTACGCAGGGCGAAGTGGCGATTACGCGAAACGATTCGCGGAGCGGCTATCTGTTAAAAGGTGATCGGCTGGAAATCGGTGAAAAGGTTTCGACCGGAAAAAGCGGACGCGCCGAAATTCTTCTTAATCCGGGTTCTTTCGTTCGTCTCGGCGCGGATACCGAATTTCAGTTTATTTCAACTTCACTCGACAATTTGAAAATCAAATTGACGCGCGGCAGTGCAGTATTCGAATTGATCGCCGACGATGAGTTTGCCGTTTCGATTGAGACACCGAAAGGCGGCTTTAACGCTGTCGAATCGGGAGTTTATCGCGTTGATGTTCTAAACGACGGAAGCGGAAAGATCTTCGTCTATAACGGCAAAGCCAAAATCAACGATGCGACCGCCGCTGTTGTCAAAAAAGGCAAAACGGCAACAATTAACGGCACAAATGTTTCGGTCGAAAAATTTGACCGCGATGAGAAAGGCGAACTCGATTTGTGGAGCAAATCGAGAGCTAAAGAACTTGCCAAAGTCAATTCTAAATTGCAGCGCAATGACTTGAGAAATTCACTGATGAATTCCTATAATCGTCGCGGTTGGGGGTTAAACGACAGTTTCGGCGTTTGGGCATTTGACCGTTTTTCAGGACAATACTGTTTCGTCCCGTTCGGTTACGGTTGGGGATCGCCCTATGGTTATTATTACGGACGCGATCTTTGGTATTTTCGTCTGCCGCAACAGGTTTATATTTATAATCCGTCGCAAAATCCGGGCAATACTAATACGACCGGTTCGACAAATCCGGGAACGCCGCGAACGAATACGAATGTCGAACGCCGCGAAAGAAACCGAACGCCGCCTTTCGAGAGAGTAAGTCCGGGAGTTCGTCGTCAGTCCGATCCGATGCCGAGTATGCCGACAATGCCGAGTATAGATATGCCGCAACCGACGAGAACGGTAACTCCGGCAAGTGTTCCGACTACGAGAGGCGCAAGCCGAAAAACGTCGGGCGATGACAATTGAAATTTGTTAAGTATTTTACAAAAAGAGAGAAGATAAAAAAATCTTCTCTCTTTTTTATTGCGTGTTTTTCGTAATATAACGTGAGTTCGACGTAAGAGTTATTGAAAAATAAAGAATTATCGGTAATTGAAATATGTTTGACAACATTTTTTATACTTTTTGAGTGGATTTGTAAATTTTTTGATTGATTTGGTTACAAAATCTCGTCAAAAGTTTTTGCTTAAAATAAAAAGTGTTTATTTTCAATGAGTTACATTTTCCTTACGTCGAACTCACGTTAATATAAGGTTCTAAGATCAAAATGAGAGATTGGATTCCGTTGAATACAAAGTGCAGAATAATGCAGGGCAAAAGATTTTTCGTCCAAACGCGCACTAAAGTCAAGATCAGACTCAAAAGGCAAATCATCGAAATCGAAACGAAATCGCCGAGATATTGCGGAACGTGAACGATTGCGAATAACATCGTCACCGCAAAAACGGCAAACCAAACGCCGACCGTTCTTTGAAGTGCCGAATACAAAATGCCGCGATAGATTACTTCTTCGACAATCGGCGCGGTAAACGTCGCCAGAATCGCCACCAGAATAACGGCAGTTCTCGAACTTCGCAAAATCCTCAAAAGTTCATTATCTTGTTCGCCGAAATACGCAGATAAACTGCCCGCAATAACAAAAATAACGATTATTATCGCCGCGATGTGCCAGATTCTGAAATTATTAAATTTCCAGCCGAGCATTTCACGAAAGGAAAATTTATTAAATTTAGTAATGACCGCCCAAGCCATCAAAAGCGTCAGAATATGCGCCGGAATAATTGCCGCAATTTGCAAGATACTCGCGTTGACATCCGTTTTCAAAAGGTTGACTAATTGCTCCTGATCGGTAAACTGCAAACCTTTGGACACGATATAAATGCCGATGGCGATTAAAGGCAGAACAACGATCAGGACGACGCTGATAAACCAGACGAGAACCGCAATTCCGCTGTTCCACGGCGGATTGTTCGGAGACGGTTCAAGTGCTGTTTCCCGAAGTTTTTTCAGTTCGTTGCGAAGCGGTTGGTTGTAATCCTGTAAATTTTCGTTTTCCACGAATTCGAGTGTAGCGAAAATGTTTAGCAGTTCCAAGTTTGAAATTTATCTGAAATCAATATAACCTAAAATTCCGTGGAGCAACACGGAAAAAATCAACTAAAAAATATCATTGCAATCATTCCGGCGCGTCTGGCTTCGACTCGTCTGGAAGGAAAATTGCTGTTGGCGTTAAACGGAAAACCTTTGATTTTGCACACGCTCGAACAGGCGAAAAAAGCGCAAAATGTTAATAGAGTTATCGTGGCGACCGACAGCAAAGAGATTTTAAATATTATAAATAAAAGCGGAAATGAAGCGGTTTTGACTTCTCAAAACCATCAGAGCGGTTCGGACAGAATCGCCGAAGTTGCCGAAACTTTGCCGGAAAATTCGATCATCGTCAATGTCCAAGGCGATGAACCTTTGATTTCGCCGAAAACGATTGACGCGGCAATCGAAGCGATTTTAAATGACGAAAACGCCGATATTGCGACAACGTGCGAAAAAATCAAAACTGCGGAAGATATTTTAAATCCGAATATCGTCAAAGTCGTCACGGACGAAAACGATTACGCGCTTTATTTTTCCCGTTCGCCGATTCCGTTTCCGCGCGATGCGGTTAATAATTTCGGTTCGATTGAAAATGCTTTGCAAAACGATTCGCAATTGATTTCTTTGTATCGCAAACACACCGGACTTTATGTTTATCGCCGCGAATATTTATTAAAATTTACGAAACTCGCGCAGACGAAATTAGAAAAAACGGAAATGCTCGAACAACTTCGCGCACTCGAAAACGGCGCGAAAATAAAAGTCGTCGAAACAACTGAAAGTTCGATAGGTGTTGATACAAAAGAAGATTTGGAAAACGTCAGAATGATTTTAGAAAATCTAAAATCGCAAATCTAAAATTATGCAGGATTGGCTCGGATTATTATTTTTTGTTCTATTGATCGTCGGCGCGTTCGCCGGTTTGAAAATGCTTTCAAAACCGACAAAGCGCACCGAAGAAGAATTTGAACGCGGCGCGGCGGAAAGTTCGTCTCTGCTCGGCGCGAGTATGAACGCTTTACAGGAAATTCTCGATCCGGCGGAAGCGCGTGCAAAAGAAGTCAAAACGCAGATGAAACAGGGAAGCTATAATAAAAAGAAACGCGAAGGAAAAGCTGAAGGAGAAGATTGGAGCGAGGAAGAATATGACTGAAAATATAAAACCTGCACTTTTTGGCATTAATCACTCTAACAGAGATTTTTCCGATCAAGATACTTGGGGTAAAAACCAGTTTAATTCTTCTTTTCCGGCAGCTTTGTCGGCGTATTTGGCATATAAAAATATTGAAAATGTTTACATTAAGTTAAACGAAAATCTCGAAACTTATCACGATTCGATCAATACAGAAAGTTTGTATGGTTTATCGCCGCTCTCGAATAATTTATTTTATTCGTTTAAGTCGCAATATCTGCCATATCAAAAATATTTGATCGGAAATATTCCTCGTGTTGATTTGGTTACTCAGAAATTGCCGGATGGCGAAGTTTTGCGGGATTTGGAAATAAAACTCACTGCCTTACCTGATAATTCTACTTGTAATTTGTCCGAAAAATTTTATGGTTGTGAAATCGTCGTTCGTCCAGACACAATTGTTTATCTGGCTTGTAGTTTATTTTCATTTTTTGAGAATCGAAGAACTGATTTGGAAAACATAATTGGCGAGGATTTTGAAGGAATTGTTGATTGGACAGAGCCGGAAGTCGTTATTCCGTATCTTGGGAATATGATTCGGATAATTGATGAAATGTCACTTTTAATAATTGATTTTCAATCTCCGCTCGTAATGCAGCCGATCTGGAAAACTCTCGGTAAAACGCCAAAGTTAGCTGAAAATTGTTTAGATATTTTTGTTTGGAGTAATCTGGCATTCATTCGTCTGTTTGCCAAAGTTGCCGAAACGGAAATGCGGGAAAACAGAATCACCCGCCAGTTGCGGACGCTGATTTGGTTATTTAAAATGCTGTATGATTTCAGCAAAGACGGGCAAGTCAATCACGCTCGAATCATTGATTCGCTTTCTTACAATACAAAAAATGACAAAGCCTTTGCTTTGAGCGGTAGAATAACGCATCAATTTATGAAAGGTGAAATTTTGATAAAACCGCGCATTACAAAGGATGAAATCAAACATATTATTTTAGGCGGCGGACAAAATCTTTTGAGTCCCGAACGGCGATTTGATGCGATAATTTTTAATTCGCCGGATTTATTTTAAAAATGAACACAATAGATTTATTTTCAGGTTGTGGCGGTTTATCGCTCGGTTTTCAAAATGCAGACTTTGATATTAAAGCCGCGTTTGATAATTGGAAACCAGCTATTAATGTTTATAAAGCTAATTTTACTCATAAAATTTTTGATTTAAATTTAGCCGAAAATACAGCAATAGACATACTGAGATATTTCTCACCGCAAATAATTATTGGTGGTCCTCCGTGTCAGGATTTTTCGAGCGCGGGAAAGCGTGATGAGACGCTTGGAAGAGCTGATTTAACTATAAAGTTTGCTGAAATTATTGCGGAAATTCAGCCTGAATGGTTTGTAATGGAAAATGTTCCGCGTATTGAAAAAAGCAAAATATTATACGATGCAAAAAAAATATTTAAGAGAAGCGGATATGGTCTAACAGAAAAGGTTTTGAATGCCAGCTATTGTAATGTTCCGCAAAATAGAAAAAGATTCTTTTTAGTCGGACATTTAAAATCACCGGAAAGTTTTTTAGATATTTATCTGGAGAAAAATCTGGCATCTCAGCCGATGACTGTCTTTGATTATTTAGGCGAGAGTTTAGATACAATATTTTATTACCGTCATCCCAGAAGCTACAAAAGACGCGGGATTTTTAGTATACACGAACCTAGCCCGACAGTTCGCGGAGTCAATCGTCCGATACCGAAGACTTATAAAAAACATTCGGGAGATGTTTGTGACCCAAATGATGAAGTCCGACCTTTAACAACGATTGAAAGAAGCTATCTGCAAACTTTTCCGAAAGACTTCAAATTTTTGGGCAACAAATCGGACTTAGAACAAATGATTGGAAATGCTGTTCCTGTCAAATTAGCTGAATACGTTGCTAATTGCATTAGGGAATACAAAACAGATTTAGTAGAAAACAAAATAATTCAAACGGAACAACTAGCATTTAATTTTTAAGGGAAAAGAAATGACAAAATATATTTTCGTAACGGGCGGCGTGGTTTCGAGTTTGGGGAAAGGTTTGGCGGCGGCTTCGATTGGCTGTCTATTGGAAACTCGCGGACTCAAAGTTCAGATGATGAAACTCGATCCGTATATCAATGTTGATCCGGGAACGATGTCGCCGTTTCAGCACGGCGAAGTTTTCGTGACTGACGACGGCGCGGAAACCGATTTGGATTTGGGACATTATGAAAGATTTACACACGCGAAATTGTCGCAGGCGAACAATTGGACGAGCGGACGAATTTATCTTTCGGTGATCGAAAAAGAACGGCGCGGCGATTATCTGGGGAAAACGATTCAGGTTATTCCGCATATTACAGATGAAATAAAAATGGCGGTTCGCGTTGTTGCCAATAATGAAAATCCTGATGTTTTGATCGTCGAGATCGGCGGAACGGTCGGCGACATCGAAAGTTTGCCGTTTATGGAAGCGATTCGCCAACTCGGGAATGAAGAAGGCAGAAATAATGCACTTTTCGTTCACGTTACGCTCGTGCCGTATATCGCCGCTGCCGGAGAACTCAAAACAAAACCGACACAACATTCAGTTCGTGAACTGCGCGAAATCGGAATTGCGCCGGACATTTTGCTGTGCCGTTCGGAACATACTTTGTCTTTAGATTTGCGCCGGAAAATTGCTCTGTTTTGTAATGTTCAGGAAAATGCCGTAATTTCCGCTTTGGACGTTCCGACGATTTATGAAGTTCCGCTGGCGTTTCACGAACAAGGTTTGGACGATTTAATCGTTAAAAATCTACATCTCGAAGAAAATTATCCGTACGCCGATTTGAGAGAATGGCGCAAACTCGTGTCCGTTATTAAAGAATCGAGTGATTCTGTAAAAATCGGCATTGTCGGAAAATATGTGGAACTCGAAGACAGTTACAAATCTCTGCGCGAGGCTTTAACTCACGCCGGAGTTGCGAACAATGTCAAAGTAAATGTCGCGTGGGTCGAATCGGAAAGTTTGATTGACGATGAAAATTACGAAACTCGTTTGCAGGATTTCGACGCGATTCTCGTTCCCGGCGGTTTCGGCAAACGCGGAATTTCGGGAATGCTTCGCGCCATTAAATACGCGCGAAAATCGAAAACGCCGTATTTCGGAATCTGTCTCGGAATGCAGACGGCGTGCATCGAATTTGCGCGAAATGTCGTCGGTTTGAAAGATGCCGACTCGACCGAGTTTAATGACGAAACGCCTTTTCCGATTATTTTTAAATTAAGAGATTTAGTTGATGTCGAAGAATTCGGCGGCACGATGCGTCTCGGCGCGTGTGATTGCAATTTGAAAGAAGGAACGCTGGCGCGTGAAATTTATCATAACGCGGAACAGATCAGCGAACGCCATCGTCACCGATACGAATTCAATCCTGAATATGTCCAAATGCTCGAAGAAAAAGGTCTGATTTTCAGCGGCATTTCGCCGAACAGAAAATTTGTCGAGATGATCGAATTGCCGAAAGAAACGCATCCGTATTTCGTCGCCTGTCAGTTTCATCCCGAATACAAATCGAAACCTTTAAACGCGCATCCGCTTTTTCATTCGTTCGTCAAAGCCGCTTGGCAAAACCGTTTAAATAGTGAAAATTTAAAGGACGATGTAACCAGCGACAAACAAATCGAAATGCCCGAACGCGCGGCGGTTGCGAGCGATGAATAAAATTATGGAAAATAGTCGAAGAAATAAGATTCGCAAACCAGAAGGCGTTTTCATTTTATGCCTTTTAATGTTTCTGAATTTCGGAGTCTATCAATTTTATTACGATTTTTTAGCAATGCGGCAGACCGAAAATGAAACGCCTTTGTTGATCGCGGTTCTTTTAATTAGTTTTGATGTCTTTTCGGCGGCTTCGGCGATTTGGGCTTTTTTCGGAGATAATTATGGCAGAATTTCGTTGCTGTTTTTTGTTTCTTTGAATATGCTTTGGTCAATCTTCGTTTTGATAATGACGATTGCTTATGCGATACCCAAGGAGAACGGATATTATGACAGCAACATATTTTTATTCGGTTTTAGTTTATTGAAGCCTCTATTTTTGTTCGGTCTTTGCTGGTGGTATTTCACACGAAAAGATATTATCGCGTATTACAAACAAGATAACCAATATGAATTTTTTTAATGTAGAGAATGTAAATTTCGGTAATGGTAATTTGTCGTTTATTCTCGGTCCGTGTGTTGTCGAATCAGAACAACACGCACTTTTTATGGCGCAGGAGATTAATGATATTTGCAAATCAGTCGGCGTGGATTTTGTATATAAATCTTCGTTCGATAAAGCGAACCGGAGTTCGATTGAAAGTTTTCGCGGCGGCGGGATGGAATTCGGTTTGGAAATTCTGGGGAAAGTAAAAGAAGAAATCGGCGTTCCCGTGATAACCGATGTTCACGAAACTTGGCAGGTTGAAAAAACTGCCGAAGTCGCCGACATTTTACAGATTCCGGCGTTTCTTTGTCGTCAAACCGATTTGTTAATTGAATCGGCAAAATCGGGACGCGCCGTGAATGTTAAAAAAGGACAGTTTCTCGCGCCGTGGGATGCGAAGAATATTGTGGATAAATTGCAGCAAGCGGGAAGCGAAAAAATTCTTTTGACCGAACGCGGCGCGAGTTTCGGTTATAACAATCTGGTTGTTGATCTGAGAAGTTTTCCGATTATGCGAAGTTTCGATGTTCCCGTCGTTTTCGACGTGACGCATTCACTCCAACTTCCGGGCGGACTTGGCAAGGCAACGGACGGGCAAGCCGAATACATCGAACATTTCGCTCGTGCCGGTGTCGCGTGCGGTGTGGACGCGGTTTTTATGGAAGTTCACGACAATCCCGCGAAAGCTCCGAGCGACGGTCCGAATCAATTGCCATTAAATCGTTTGGAAAAATTACTTTCTAAATTAAAAGACATTCACGAATTAATAAACCGAGATTAGACGCATAATCAAATGAATAAATTTTCGACATTTGTTTTTACCTTTTCATTTTTAATATTTTCACTCGCAGTTTTTGCACAAGACGACAGCCGCAGTTTGCTGACTTGGCAGGTGCAGAAATATGACATTACGGCGACCTTGCCTCAGACCGATGCGGACAGAAATCTCACGGCGAAAGCCGTTTTGAATCTGAAAAATGTTTCGGCAACTCCGGCGAGTTCTTTGACTTTGCGAATCAATCAGAATGCAATCGTTTCGGCAATTACGATCAACGGCGCGGCGGTTGATTTCAGCAAGCGCGAAGAAAAAGTAAGCGATACGAGCAGTCTGCAAAAGATTTCGGTTCGCGTTCCGTCGGTTCAGTCAAATGGAAATCTGACGGCGACGGTTGATTATAAATTAAATGTTAAATCAAACTCAGGTTTAGAGACACTTTCGCCGGTCGGCTCGCAATTTTTGCCGCTTTCATATTGGTATCCGACACCGACGAGTTGGTTTTACGCGCGCGGCGGCGATTTTGCGCCGTATTCGATCAAAATAAATTCGGCAAACGGTTTGACTGTTTTAGCTTCGGGCGCGGAAAGCGCGAACGGTTTCGATCAGAAATTATTCGGTCAGCCGTTTTTTATTGCGGGCAATTGGGACAAGTCCGATGCGAGCGGAATCTCCGTTTATATGCCGAAAGGCGCGGGCGCGGATGAACAAAAACGCGCCGCTGAACTTGCCGTCTTGACATCGGAAGCGAAAAGTTTTGTGTCGAGTGTTTTGGGAACTGCGCCGGATTTTCCGGTTAAAATTGTTTCGGCAAAACGAGGCGCGGGATTTTCGAGCGGCGGAACTATTTTTGTTGATGATAGCGTCTTCAGAAGATCGAAAATTGATTCGCAGACGGCGATGAATATTGCCGAAGCGATGGCGAAAGTCTGGATTGGAAATATAAATTCGGTCAGCGGCGACGGTTTCGGCGTGATTCAAAACGGTCTGTCGCGTTTTATCGCTACACAGTTTTTAGAGCGGAAATACGGCAAAGATGTTGCCGATCTCGAACGATTGCGTCAGCGCACGGCTTATGCGTCGGTGATTAAACGCGATGCTCCGCTAACGATAATTTCTCCGATTGACGATTACTTTTTTGTTTCGACGGCGAATAAAGGCGCGATGATCTGGCGTTTGCTTTCGAGACGAGTCGGAGAAAACGAATTTTACGAGACGATTAAAAGAAACGCGCAAGACAAAAATTTGGATTTGGCAAAACTGCGTTCGGCTTTTTCAGCGCAGAGCGAGTTTCTCGATTACGAATTAACGCAAGTTACAGATATGAATCTGCTCGTCGGTTTGCCTCAAACAATCGGCGGTGAAACAAAGGTCGCACTGCGAAACACGGGTTCGGTCGAGGCAAATATCAGCGTTTTGGCAACAACGGCGAGTAACGAAAGAATTCCGACAAATGTTGTTTTAAAACCGAAAAGTTTCGGCGAGGTTTCATTTAAAACTCCGAATAAAATCAAGCAGATTGAAATAGACAGCGAAAAACTTTATCCGCAGATAGATTACACGGATGATGTTGCGCCGCGCGAATTTTCCGACAGCGATCTGCTTTTGGTGGTAAAGCGCGAATTCGATAAACAAAATTATCCTTCGGCGGAGAAAAACGCCCGTTCCGTTTTAGAGGAATTTCCGCGATTTGATGATGTGAGAGTTTTACTGGCGCGTTCGCTTTTGGCGCAAAACAAAAACGCCGAAGCCGAAAAGGAATTTAAAACCGTTTTGGATGAAAAACTTACGACGGCGAGAAGTTTGGCTTGGGCAAATGTCGGACTTGGCGAAATTGCCCTGAAATCAGGACAAAACGGCAATAAATTTTTTGATAACGCGATTAAAACCGATGCCGAATACGGCGC
>CBDCJY010000018.1:0-95000 GCA_965217985.1 Pyrinomonadaceae bacterium | reverse complement strand
CTTAACTATTATCAACCGTACCGCAAACCGACACAGGTAGGTGGGATGAGAATTCTAAGGTGCTTGTGAGAACCCTCGTTCAGGAACTCGGCAAAATGTATCCGTAACTTCGGGAGAAGGATAGCCGTGTTCACCAAGAACATGGTCGCAGTGAAATGTCTCAGGCGACTGTTTAGCAAAAACACAGGTCTCCGCAAAGTTGTAAAGACAACGTATGGGGGCTGACGCCTGCCCAATGCTGGAAGGTTAAGAGGACTTGTTAGCCGCAAGGCGAAGCTCGGAATCGAAGCCCCAGTGAATGGCGGCCGTAACTATAACGGTCCTAAGGTAGCGAAATTCCTTGTCGGGTAAGTTCCGACCTGCACGAATGGCGTAACGATCTGAGAGCTGTCTTAACGAGGGACACAGCGAACTTGTAGTACCGGTGAAGATGCCGGTTTCCCGCATCTAGACGGAAAGACCCCGTGCACCTTGACTATAACTTGATAGTGATTTCGGGCAAACAATGCGCAGAATAGGTGGGAGGCTTTGATGTCAGGCTTTTGGGCTTGGCGGAGCCATCGTTGAGATACCACCCTTTGTTTGTTTGGACTCTAACCTCGAACCGTTATCCGGTTCAGGGACATTATCAGGCGGGTAGTTTGACTGGGGCGGTCGCCTCCCAAAGAGTAACGGAGGCGCTCGAAGGTTGGCTCAGGCTGTTTGGAAATCAGCCGTAGAGTGTAAACGCATAAGCCAGCTTAACTGCGAGACATACACGTCGAGCAGGTACGAAAGTAGGAGTTAGTGATCCGGCGGTCGCTTATGGAAGTGCCGTCGCTCAACGGATAAAAGGTACGCCGGGGATAACAGGCTGATCCTGCCCAAGAGTTCACATCGACGGCAGGGTTTGGCACCTCGATGTCGGCTCATCTCATCCTGGGGCTGAAGAAGGTCCCAAGGGTTTGGCTGTTCGCCAATTAAAGAGGTACGTGAGCTGGGTTCAGAACGTCGCGAGACAGTTCGGTCCCTATCTGGTGTGGGCGCAGCAGAATTGAAGGAATCTGTCCTTAGTACGAGAGGACCGGGATGGATCCACCTCTAGTGTACGTGTTATCACGCCAGTGGTATCGCACGGTAGCTATGTGGAGCATGGATAAACGCTGAATGCATCTAAGCGTGAAGCCAGACCTAAGATTAGTTCTGCCAGTGAGACTCGTGGAAGACCACCACGTTGATAGGCTAGAGATGTAAGTGCAGTAATGTATTTAGTTGACTAGTACTAATTGTCCCAAGGCTTGACCATAAAATTTGCTGACAAGCAAATTTTATAAAATGAAGTTTTATTTATATCTAACAGTTGTCAAAACATTTTGAAAACTTTTTAAGTTTTCCGGTGATATTGTCGGTAGGGCAACACCCGTTCCCATCCCGAACACGGAAGTTAAGCCTACTCGAGCCGATGATACTGCATCTTTCAGGTGTGGGAAAGTAGGAAGTCGCCGGATTTAATATCTCAAAACCCGTTCATTTTGTTATAATGTGAACGGGTTTTGTTGTCTTTTAAATCAACTAATGAAAAATAACTCGCAAAATTTCGAGCATATTTTTAAGATAGTTTCCTATACTGTTGCTTTTAGCGGAGTTTTTGCGCTTTTTGTTTCCGGCGGAGTTGGAATTTTAATAGCCACATTAGCTGTTTTCGCATTTATTTTGGCGTGGTTTTTGGAAAATTCGCGTTGGCAGATTAAAGAAAGGATCGGGTTGGTTTTAATTTTATCAGCAATTCCGTTATTTTATATTGACTGGAAATTTCAAATTTTCGGAGCAATTGGAATCGGTTTTGCGGCGATTGGCAGCCTGGCTCGACTCATACTGTTTCTTTGCGTAATTAAACTGTTACAACGAAAATCTGATCGTGACTGGATTTTTATTTATTTGATTTCGTTTTTTGAAATACTACTTGCGGCTTCGGTCAGTATTAGTTCATTTTATATTATTTCGCTGATCCTTTTTTTGCTTTCATCTATTTGTGCCGTAATTCTTTTTGAGATCAGAAAAACATTTCGACAAATTAACGAGAAAACGAAAGTTATTTCTCCAACAAATCTTGAAAAGATAGAAAGTTTTTCTGTCAAAAGATTACCTGTAACGGCTGTTGTCTTACTTATTGCAACAATGCTTTTTGCACTTCCGTTATTTTTTGCTTTTCCGCGTGTCAGTGGTGCGGGATTTGGAAATTCGGCTGCGGGAAACCGAGTTACGGGATTTTCCGATTCAGTTAAACTCGGCGAAATCGGTAATCTTTTACAAAATGATGAGATCGTAATGCGAGTCGGCTTTGAACAGAGCAACTTGCAAAATTTACCGCAACCGAGATGGCGAGGTGTCGCGCTCGACAAATTCGATAATAAAAGTTGGTCGAAAACTTCTTATACAAATTTAGAAAAATTTGCTAAAACCGAAAGCGGTTTTTACCTTGTTGATTTTCCGCGTGAAGACAAAAATCTGGTTAAATATACGGTTTATTTAGAACCGCTCGAAACGTCAGTTTTGTTTGCAATGGCAAAACCGATTGTTATTTCCAGAGGAAATTTTCTGGAAGTCAGGAAAGATGATGAAGGTTCGATAAAAGTCACGCGAAACGGTTTTGACCGAACGGCGTATTCGGTTGTTTCTGATGTTTCGCAACCTGCGGTCGAAAAACTAAAAGACGACAATTCAAATTATTCTCCGCAATTTGATCGTTATCTTCAGTTGCCGGAAAATTTAGATAAACAAATTTCACAATTCGCCGCGCAGATTACAGACGGAAAAACAGATCGTTACGAAAAAGCAAAAGCAGTCGAAGGCTATCTGCAAAATAATTTCGGTTATACTTTGCAATTAAAAGCCGGAGGCAATCAGCCTTTGTCGGATTTTTTGTTTAATGTCCGCGAAGGTCATTGCGAATATTTCGCGTCGGCGATGGCGATTATGTTGCGAACACAGGGAATAGCGACACGCATTGTCAATGGTTTTCAAACAGGCGAGTATAATGCGGCGGCAGGAGTTTACGTCGTCAAACAAAAAGACGCGCATTCGTGGGTTGAAGTTTATTTTCCAAAAGAAAATATTTGGATTCCTTTTGATCCGACACCTTTTTCCGGGAGAACCGATGCGGCAAATGCCGCCGCTTCAAACGGTTTCGTTGGAAAATTTAATACATATCTCGTCGCGCTCGAAACATTTTGGATCCAGTATTTCGTTGCTTACGACAGTCAGGAACAGCGTTCACTATTCAGTTCGATCAAAAGCGGTTTCAATCAATATCAGGCAAAATCAACTTTCTGGCTCAATAATGCACAGGAAAAATTTATCGAATGGTGGAAAGAAGTGCGCGGCGACAAAGGTTATCAGCAGAGCTTGATCGCCGTCGGTTATGCCATCGGCTACGTCAGTGCATTAGTGTTGGGAATGATTTTTCTAATTTGGCTTTTCCGCAAAATTATTAAATCTAATTTCTGGCTAAAGTTTGTAAATTGGCTGAAAAATAAAAACGATGTGACGATCATCGAATTTTACGAGCGAATGCAAAAAGTTTTAGCAAGCAAAGGTTTCGTCCGCGCCGAGCATCAAACACCGCTTGAATTTGCCTTTGCTCTTCAAATGCCGGAAGCCGTTTCGATCACCGAAAAATACAACCGCGTTCGTTTCGGCGAAAAAGATTTGTCGAATGATGAAGCGGAAGAAATTGAAAATTGGTTGCACAATTTAGAAAATAAAACTATCGAAAATTAATATGATTGATAATTCAAATTTAGTTGTGGCAATGAAAGAAAGAATTGCACCAAAATTTTGGAAGCCATTTTGGTTTTTTGCACCAATGTCAGCGATGTTTCTTTTACCTTTTGGATTGTTAGTAACGTATATATTAGGATTTATCGGTTTTGAAGGTGTTGGAAGATTAAATCAGCTTTTGATTTTATTTTCAGTATTTTATGGCTTTTTTATTGGGACAGCAGTTTTATTTTTTGCAGATAAATTAGAACTTATATCAAATTTTGCGGATAAAGTTAAATGGCTTGGTAGATTTGCAATCGTTACGCCAATACTAACTATTTTAGTTCTATTTTTGATTTTTAGCCGTTAGAAAAAGTTAAAATCAATGAAAAAAATCGGATTTTTGTTACTGTTTGTCGGTTTAGTTTGTTTTGGAATTTCTGGCTATGTTTATATGACTTTGCAGAATTTTTACGAGACATTTGCTTACTATGGAATCAGCGATGAAAATTTGTATTTGAGCGAAAAAGTTGCAAAAACTATTTTTGATTTGAAATATGGAATTGTCAAATTTTTGATTTTTGGAATAATTGCTTGGTTAATAAGTTTATTTTTATTTATCAAAAGCAGAAAAAAGGTTTAATAAAAGTTAATGAAAAAAGTTGGGTTTGTCAGTCTCGGTTGTCCGAAGAATCTTGTTGATTCGGAAGTAATGATGGGACAGCTTCAAGCGGCTGGCTATGAAATTACGAATGATGCGTCGCAGGCGGAAACGCTCGTGGTCAATACTTGCGGATTTATCGAATCAGCGAAAGCCGAATCTATCGAAGCGATTCTCGAAGCGACAAATGCAAAGGCAAACGGGCAAGCGAAACGGGTGATCGTCGCCGGTTGTCTGGTCGAGCGTTACCGCGACGATTTGATGAAGGAATTGCCGGAAGTTGACGCATTTATCGGCACGAATGAAATCGGCAGAATTTTAGAAGCGGCAAACGAAGAAACGAATTTCAAAAAATTGCCGCTAATGCAGATCGGCAACAAAACCGCGACGTATCTTTACGATTTCGACACGCCGCGATTTCGTGCGACCGAATCGCACACGGCGTTTATCAAAATCGCCGAAGGTTGTGATCGTCCGTGCGCGTTTTGTTCGATTCCCGGAATGCGTGGTTCTTTTCGGTCGCGTCGTTTCGGTTCGATCTTAAAAGAAGCCGAAGATTTGGCGAAACAAGGTGTCAAAGAAGTCGTTTTAATCGCACAGGATTCGTCGCGCTTCGGCGAAGATTTGGGCGAAGTTGACGCGCTTGCCAAATTGATTCGCGCACTCGGAGAAGTCGAAGATTTGGAATGGATTCGCGTGATGTATGCTTACCCGACGCATATTTCCGACGCATTTCTCGCGGCAATCGCTGAAACGCCGAAAGCCGTCAAATATCTCGATATGCCGCTCCAACACGGTTCGCGTAATGTTTTGAAATTGATGAAACGCGGCGGAACTCGTGAATCTTTAGAAAAATTAATTCGGCGCGTTCGTGAAAAAGTTCCCGGAATTACGATTCGCACGACGTTTATCGCCGGATTTCCCGGCGAAACCGACGCGGATTTTGAAGAATTGATGTCGTTCGTAAAAAATTGCGAATTCGATAACGTCGGCGTTTTCACATATTCCGACGAAGAAGGAACTGCGGCGTATCTTTTGCCGAACAAAGTCGAACCGAAAATCGCCAAACAACGCCGTTCGCGCCTGATGAAAGCGCAGGCGAAAATTTCCAAACGCAAAAACAAAGCGAAAATCGGCAAAATTTACAAAGTGCTTTTCGAAGGTTTATCTCAGGAAAGTGATTTACTTTTTCAAGGTCGCCTCGAAGGACAAGCGCAGGAAATTGACGGCTATATTTTAATCAACGATATGCCCGAAGATTTAGAGCCGAAAATCGGTGAAATCTACAATGTTCAAATTAACGAAGCGCACGAATATGATTTGATCGGCGAGATATTATAAAATCAGTTTCAATGTCCGAACACGAAGAAATAAATTTGCAATCGAATGTGATTGGAAATGAAATCCTGAAAAAAAAAATATCTGAAAAGAAAGGTCTTCTTGATTATTTTTCGCTTGCCGTGACGACTTTCGGAGTCGGTTATCTGCCGCTCGCGCCGGGAACTTGGGGTTCGATGGTCGGCGTTTTGATTTATTATTTTGTTGCCGGATTTGAAATTACAGCTTTTGTTGATTCTGCCGCTTATGGTCGGACAATCGGGCAGACGGCAGTTTCGATTTACAGTTTTAATGCCGTAATATTTTTACTTTTCTGTTATCTCGGAATTTGGGCGGCAAGTCGTGCGGCTCTGCTTTTCAACAAAAAAGATCCGTCCGAAGCCGTAGTTGATGAAGTTATAGGTCAGATCATCGTTTTTTTCTTTGTCCCGCTCGAAGTTTCCTGGAAAATTATCTTGACCGGATTTATTTTATTTCGCCTGTTCGACATCTGGAAACCTTATCCGATAAATTTGCTCGAAAAACTTCCCGGCGGACTGGGCATTTGTGCCGACGATATTTTAGCGGGAGTTTTCGGCGGCATTTGTTTGAGTGTAATTTACGCGATTTATTTAGCGGTTTGATCGAAGTTTGTTTGAAAAAATCACGCTTTTTTTGTATTACTGTCTTCGGTTTCAAAAATCCAACCTTTACGCCAGAAATAGATCATCATAATTATCAAGAAAAAAAACATTACTCCGATAACGTGCCAGAAACTGTTCGGATTTTCCGAATCCGGCAGATTCGTGTTCATTCCGTAAATTCCGGCGATCAGCGAAAGCGGCAGCATAATGGTCGAAAAAACGGCGAGAACTTTCATTACTTCGTTGGTTTTATTCGCCGTCACCGCAAAGTGGATGTCGAAAAGGCTGCTGACCAAATCTCTGTAATTTTCCGACAGATCCGAAATCCGTAAAAGATGATCGTGAACATCGCGGTAAAACGGCAGATTATTTTCGGAAATCTGTGAAAATTCGCCGTGCGAAATGCGATATAGAACATCTAATTGGCGCGACGAAATTCTTTTCAAACGTGCGACCGCACGGCGCAAATCCATAATTTCTTCCAAAACTTTGTTGTTGCCCTGCGTCATCATAAAAACGCGATCTTCGAGAATATTGATTGCCGAATCGAAATCGTCAACGACCGGCATATAAAGATCAACGAGTTGGTCGAGAATCTGGTGCAAAAGATACGCCGCGCCGCGCCGACAGGAAAGCGGTGTCGAGCGAATCTGGCGTTTGACGTTATCAATACTACGGAAAGGTTCGTTACGAAACGTCACGACGTAATTGTCGCCGAGATAACCGTCAAGTTCTTTAGTTACGAAGTTTGCCGAATTGGTTTCATTTTTTACGCCGTGCATTATGAAATAAATATAATCGGGAAAAGATTCGACCTTCGGCTGATTGCGCGTTTCCAGACAATCTTCGACCGTCAGATGATGAAACTTGAATATCTTTAACAAAACGCTTTCTGCTTCTTTGATTTCGTCGGCTTCTTCAGCTTCAAAATCAACCCAGACGACATTCGTTTTATCAGCCAAAAGTGCGGGCAAATCTTTGACGGCAAATCCTTCTTCGATAAAACCTGCATCTTTTTTGTAAACGAAAATTTCCATAAATTCCGAAAATAAATTGTTTTAATTTAGCTCAAATCGCAATAAATAGACTTTAAAACATTTGCCCGCGAAACACACGAAAGACGCGAAAAAAAGAAAAACTATTTTTAAAAGCGACCGGAACGCAAAGCGATTTGCTTTGCGTTCCGGTCAAAGAATATCCGGGTTTGAAATTATTTTTTTTCCGACAAGATTCTTTCGAGCAGTTCGATTTGTTTCTGCTGAATTTCGAGCAGTTCGAGCCACTTTTGTTCGCGCAGAACGTCGAGTTTTTCGTGCAGCGAACGAATTTCGAGTTCGGCTTTCAGATTTATTTCGTAATCGTGCGCCGCGTCGAGACGATCACGCGCCGATTGCCGGTTTTGCGACATCATTATGATCGGTGCTTGCAGCGCGGCGATCATCGAAAGAAAAAGATTGAGCAGAATATACGGATACGGATCAAACGCGCGATTTAAGAGTAAAAAGGAATTTATAAAAACCCAACTCGATAAAATCGCCCCGAAAATAATAATAAAAGTCCACGAACCGCCAAAAGTTGCCACCTTATCCGCAATCCGTTCGCCAAACGTCAGTTCATTATCAAATTCCGTGTTGACATCGTGACTCAAATGGCTCCGATTAACAAAATATTCGATAACCTTTTTCTCACGCGCACTCAAATTCCGCCACTGACGATGCAAAAGCGTCTCATCTGTATTTTCCGGCTTCTCATTCATAAAAATTCATCCGCATTGTTCAGCATTGTTCATATTATGTTTTCATCGAAAACGCAACGCAAGCAGACCACTCGCAGATAAAAAGATAACGCGAAGAAAAACATCGAATTACTTAACAACCGAAATTGTCGAGAATGTTTTTTCTCCGGTTTAACATTCATCGAAAACGGAACATCTGAATTCTAATTAATGGGATTTTTCTCATTCGGAAAGCAGAAAATTTCGGTTGCACCGTTTGCTTGTGAAAGATTTAATGAGGATTGATTTAATCAACCGACGGATTTGCTTTGAAACAAAACCGGAAAATTGCGATCTGCATTGACGAATAAAATACGCGCCTTCGACATATTCTTTTTCATTTGTCCGATCTTTAAGAGATCAAATTTTTCGACAGGTCAGTAAATAAAATAATTCTTCTTCTTCGGTTGACTTTAATATTGTCGGGACTCTTATCTTTTCGTATTAAAGCCGTCTGATTTTCGCGCCAATCCGCCGCAAAACATCAATCCGGTTTTTCTTTTCCTTTTTTTGCTTCGTTTCACGCCGTCCGCGCCGCACACGCCCCATTGTTTGAAGAAAAACGATACCGATTGTTCTTCACACTGCCGCTGAATATCAAGAACCCATTCTTCTTTCATCGGTTGCGCTCTGTGTCCGCTTTCGCCGCCGACAATAACCCAATGAATATTCTTCAGATCAACTTCGCCGAGACTTTCAATCAGCGGTTCGACGGAAAGAAACCTGATTTTCGCGTCAACATTTCTCAGCGCATCAATCCGTTTCTTCCGACTTTTCATCTCCACCGTCACGCCGAGCCAAACATTGTCGGGAACTTTTCTCGTCTGAAAATACTTCTCCAAAATCCGCTCGCGCTTCGTCAAAATCTGATAAGTATGCCGCGGCGTTTCCCGAATCGTCTCGAAAACCCGATCCAAAAACTCGAACGGCATTTCCTCGTGAAACAAATCCGACATCGAATCAACAAAAAACTTCGTCGCCTTTTTCACACGCGCCGGCGCATCCAAACGCTCAGGCAAAATCTTAAACTTAAACGCCTCTTCATAACCCGCCGTCCCCATCGCCTGCAACCGCTTCGCCATCACTTCGGCGTAACAATTCTTACAACTCGCCGAAACCTTACCGCAACCGATTGAAGGATTATTATAATTTAGCAGCTATTTCCCCAAAAATTGTTTGCCAAAAAAAGCCACTTTGATAGCCGTTTAATAAAAGATAATACCAACGGAGTTTATGTATATCTGGATAATTTCCCAACATTCCTTGAAATACAATTGGACTAACTAAAACTGAGAGAAAAATGTCAACTCGGAACTTGCTAACATCAATAAACCCTTGTTTTTTTAAGTCTCTATATACAATTATTGAGAGCATCCCCAGCAAGAGTGATAAATATGCAACTATCAAAACTGGAAATTTTAGCTTTCCAAAACCACGACTTATTGATTTGTTTATGCTTACTTTTTTCTGTTCCTCTACAACTATTTGGTTAGGATTGATATCTACTTCTTCAGAAAAAATAGTTTGATTTTCTATTAATAATATTGTTGAAGGAGGAGAATCAGAATTTTTCATTAGTAGGTTCCTTAAATAAAACCCAAGATAAGTAACTACCAGTAATAATGGAATCAGGATTATTATGTTAGAGAGCATCTTCTTTTCTCCTATTTTTTATGTTTGGCTATTGTTGTCGCAACATTTAATTCTGATGTGGAAATTATCTGAATAATAATTTTATCAATTGAAAATATATCTCTTCCTATCAAAGCTTCTCTATCAGGATTAATTATTTTCCAAGGTGAATTATCTCCATCCCAGTTTTTTACTATTGCTACGGGCATATTTACTGGACCAATAAACTCATCTGAGTCGCTATGAGAATGAAAAGATAAAGAACGTTGATTAGTGAAATATTCGTAAAGCCGTCCCAAGTGGCTTTGCGATGTTGGTATTGAACCAGGATCAGGAGTTGTTAAGCGATCAGATAATAATGTTCGACTTGTTCCAGTATCAAAATCTGCAAGAGAAACTTTATCATCAATTTTTATTTGAATTTTAGGATAATAGTTTAATAACTTTCCCCCCTCGCCTCCTTCTTCTGAAACAATGGGTTGAGCATAAACAAATACAAATCCTCCGTTTTTATTAGACAACTCCTTTTTCTCTTCCAGCGTAGGATATTTGCTCATTAACTTTGAACCTGCAACTATTCGCTCTCCGCAAAAAGCAACCCAAGACCATTCACGGGCTTTCATGGTCGACATTGCAAACCTTGTAAAAAGTTTTGTATGAGCATAGACAATTTCTTCTTGTTCTTTTTGACTATTAGAATTAAGAAATTCACTCCAATCCATATTTGCAACATTTTTATCAATATATGTTTGATATGAATATGTATCCTGAGCTAGTCCTTGCCAAAATTGGGAGAAATTCTCGTCTTCTAGCTCGTTACGATCATGAATCCCAGATAAATTATCTACCTCTTCAATGCGCTCTTTATATTCATCCAAATATGTAGAAACAAATCTTATAGGTATTATCTTGTTTTTTTGACGGATGCGTCTCGCTAATGTGATTCCGTCAGCCCCTTTCCCTAATTTAATATCAAACACAAATGCCTTAACTGAATTTTCATTAAGAACTGTTTCCAAGACTTGTGAATTTTCAGCTATTTTTATGTTTAGGCGTTGTTTGGTTTTTCTTTTGATTGCATTTACCCAACCTTGAATGATATCGGGATTATCTTCTACCCAAATTATATTCGCGCTTTTTGCAGTTGCAGTTCCTAATGACATAGTTTTTTCCTTTAATTTTGTAGCGGTAGAGAAATTTTAAAAACCGATCCACTTTTAGGATAAGAACGCTCTAAAATTAACTCTCCGCCGTGATCTTCCTCTATACTTTTTTTTGCCCAAAATAAACCTATTCCACTACCATCATTTTTAGTTGTGTAAAATGCTTCAAAAATTCTTTTTTGAGTTCCCGGCTTAACTCCAACTCCATTGTCCGAAATTCTAATAACTAAATTCTGCCTTTCCAAAGAAGGATGAATTTCTATTGTTCTGGGGCGGTTTTGTCCATCGCATACTGCTCTAATCGCATTGTTGAGTAATATTCGTAAAACATACTTAAATGCAGAGGCATCTACAGGAACTAATCTATCTGCTACATTTAATGATTTTTTGATTCTCATTTCTGCATTTTTAAATTGAGCTTGATAAATCTCAAGCTGTTCATTAATTAAGTCCTTAATATTATTGGGTTTTATAAATAACTGTTCACGTTTTGGTCTATCCCTTAGAAGTTCCCTGACTTTCTTATGAGCATCCTTTCGGTGTTTACTATATCTTTCAATAACTTCTATAATCTCGGACTTCTCTTTTTGAGAAATAGTTGAAGAATCTATTACTGATAAAAATTCTTCACGGTCAGATGCCATCCCTGCTAATAGTCCTGCAAGATCATGAAGATGAGATGTTGCCGTAAGAAATTGATACGTTAGCTTTTCCCCAACTTGGAGTTTAGTCAGCACTTTATCCGTTTCTGCTGCTAAGGTTTCATATTCTTGATTCTTCTTATCAAGGTCATCAATTACGGCATAAAGGTGTAGTAAATTTGAAATTACATCTGCAACTGGTCTGAAAAAATAAAGATCATCTAATGTAAAACTGTTAGGTTTAGTAAAATTACAAAGCTTTATTGTCCCAATACATTCTTTACCACTTATCAGAGGATAAAAGAGCGCACTTTCCTCGTCTTTATCCGGTGGCATCATAATATAGGAGATTTGCTCTTCACGAATATCTGGTTTTCCACTAACTTCACCTGATAGACCGGAAGCGATTTTCTTGTCGTGATTTAAAGTTTTAGCTAAAAAAAAGCGTTTGCTATCAACACAATATCTGTTAATGCCTTTTTTAGTAATTATTTCTTCCGGCTTTTTATTTTCAATATGGTATTTAAGAAATTTTGTTGAATCCGAATTACTATCAATAACTTCTAAAACCTGAACTTCCTCGCAATTCATTAAACAAGAGATGCTATTAATAATTAACCGAACAGATTCTGTTTTCCCAATTTTTGCAGGATCAATTTCCAGCAACTTAGTAATACAAACTAAAACAGCTTCAATACTGTAGTTTGATTTATTGGAAACACTTATTTCAGTATTTAAAAAATTGTCTGAGTTAGTATCCATATATTTCTTGAAAGTATTGATGAGACATTCATCAATATTTGAATTAATTGCGAATGAGCTTTTAGTATCAGTAATATAAGTTCAAATTAGTTATATCCCTACAAAAGATTAATGAGTTTTGTTGGTTTTATTCGTTTGTAACAGCAACTTGATTGCTTTTTCTATCAGATTGAATGATGTTGTATCCGATTCCCCATAAAATAATAACGACTGACACTTCAATAAGATCAGGACCTATAGAAATTATTTTTGCGATATTTTCATAATTTCCAACTACTGAAATAGAGATGTCATTAATTAATGCAATTGTCATTGCTAATGGCGCAGCTAAATACAGTAAGTAAACAAAGAAAGACTCTAAGGTTTTCTCTTCTGTTGAAAATAGAAAATTGATTTGAACTACTCTTTCAAATATGTCCAGAACATTTGATTTTGAATCATTTGTATCTTTTTTTAGTTCATTTTTAACTTCATTAATAATTCTCACGTGTTGTTTAAATGAAAACGCTAACCAGATATAAAGCAAAACCAACAAAACTCCGCAAATTATCGTTAAATCATTTCTAGGAATAGGAAAACCGAATACTAAAGGAGATATTGATACGGACTCTAATTTAACCGTTTTCATTTCATTCTGAATTCTATTTAAGCGATATAAATCGGTACTTACTTGGTTCAAAATATCCGAAGCAATTTCTTTTGAAGCTATTATGCCGTCTATTTGAGTTAAATCAGCGCATTTGGTAATAGTGTTATTTTCTTCTGTAGTGAAGCTTAATTTTGACAAATTATTTTTCAAATCTTTACAGGCATCGGAATACGGAATCAAGTATTCACGATGTTGTTCTGTATCAAAGCTCATTCGTTCCAGATAAACAGTTACCAGCACTATTGCGGCAATAATGTTTATAGTAAATAAGAGAGTTCAATTTCTCTCCATTACTTTAATTGAAGCATCTAAAAATCTCTTCCCCATTTCATTTGAATCCATAATTTCTCCTTATTTCTCTTACTAAATTTTAGTAACTTACACAAAATATTGCTTGCTTTATTATTTAGGAATATCACCAGAATTATCAGCTTTATCCTCTTCCGTCTTTCTAGCTCGCGTTGGCGGGTCAACGATTATTCGGGTTTCAAAATAAGTATTGACGAAATCGGGGTGGTCGGCGCGGTAGAGTTCGATTAGTTTGTCCATTTGATTTTTTAGGATGTCGTCGGTTTCTTTGAACAGCGCGGCGAGGTTGGCGGTGGCGGTTTTGCGGTTGCTGACGGCGGTGCGCGGTTTCATTGTTTCGGCGGAATAGTTGTCTATCGCGGTTTGCAGATCGGTTAATTGGTCGGGTTTGATGCCGTATTCATTTAGTGCGCGGGCGTTTGATTGGGCGCGGTCGTGGATGTTTTGACAGCGCGGGGCGAGTGCTTCGTCGCGCGTTCGCAGCAACGTCGTGACCGGGAGATTCATTTCCTGTTTCAGCGTCTCGTTATTTGTCGCCGAGGCGTAGGCGTAGATTACGCCCGCGATGTCCGCTGCCAGTTTGCAGAGAATTTGCTTCGAGTTCTTTTTATCGGCGGCGATGCCCGTCAACGCCGCGCTCTTTTGCTGCGCGGTGCTGCTGATGGCGGCGATTCGTGCCTTGAATTTATTAAATGCCGTTTGAAAAGCAGGAGTCGAAGCGATGATTTCCGAATTGTCTTCAATGTGCTTTTCGGTTGCCCGATACATATTAAGTTTAGCGTTTTGTTTGGCGTTCATTGTTCATTTATCTTCTCCTGTTTATTCTGTGGTTAATAAATCTATGGGTTTTGTGCAAAGTCGCGCCTGCTTAGTTTGTCGTTCGGGTAAAAACGGCGTTTTCTTTGAAGATAATGCCAATTGCTCCGGTAGTGCGGGCAACTGTTTATAGCGTAAAGTCCATTGCTCGTTAGAAAAGGCAATTGTTTGACTGCCACATTCCATTGTTTGACCGATAAACTCGATTGTTTGATAAACAAATCTGATTGTCTGACCGACAAAATAAATTGCTTGACCGACAAATTCAATTGTTTAATGTTTGAAGCCAATTGTTTGACCGCAAAACTCGATTGTTTAACCGACAAAATCAATTGTTTGACAGACAAAACCGAATGTTTGAGTGAAAAAGTCAATTGTTTAGGGAATAAAGGCTAAAACTTATATGTCAAAGAGCAGTTTTCAGGTGCAAAAAACTATTGCATAACCGTAAAAGCCTTGTAAATAAAGCTCAAAAAGCCGGGAATGGCTAGCTGTTTGCGTTTAGTGCGAAGAATATAACACCATTTAAAAATGATTGCAAGAATAATTTTCGGGAAAGCCGAATGTGTTGAAACAAACGAAAAGTCGCACCAAAAAATCGGTTCGGCGCGGCGGAAATTAAACAAATCTGCGCGAAAACTATCGGCTGTTTTTCTTGTCGAGAATATATGAGGCGATCAACAGAACGAGCGCGACGAGTGCTGTCAGCGGACTCGGAACTCCGGCGAAATAATGCGCCGAAGCCGCCAGCAGAAAATCGAAGAAAAATCCGGCATAAGCCCATTCTTTGAGGATTCTCGAGTAATTCGTCAAAATGGCGATCACGCCGAGAATTTTCGCAATCGCCAACGGGTAAATGATATATGCCGGATAATGCAGTTTTTCAAAAATTTCGGCTATTTCCGCGTGTTTGAAAATATACATTCCCGCCGAACCGAGCATCATCAGACATAAAAGTCCGGTTACAATCCAAAAAATAATCTTCATTCGTTTTGCTCCTTATTTTCAATTCAAATTTTTTATAATTGATAAAATATAACAAGTTTTTAAAATACAAAAGTTTCAACAATAGTTCTTACTGAAACAGAACATAAAATTTTTAGATTCGTATTTACTCGTGTTATCTTAATTTACAAACTTTATGAGCGAACAAAATGTAACGCTGCGCGTGGAAAATGTGACGAAACGCTTCGGGGAATTTACGGCGGTCAAGGATTTGAGTTTTAATATCGAATCGGGGCGCGTCTTCGGTTTTCTCGGTCCGAACGGAGCAGGGAAGACGACGACGATTCGGATGATCGTCGGGATTACCGCGCCGGATGAAGGCAAGATCGAACTTTTCGGCGAAAAGGCTTCCAATCGGATGCAGAATCGTATCGGTTATCTGCCGGAAGAACGAGGACTTTATAAAAAAATCAAAGTGCAGGAACAGCTCAGATATTTTGCGGCACTCAAGGGCATTTCGACTGCCGAAGCCGACAAACGAATTGATTTTTGGCTCGACAGAATGAAACTTTCCGAGTGGAAAATGAAGAAAACGACCGATCTTTCAAAGGGAATGCAGCAGAAGATACAATTTATTGCGACCGTTCTGCACGATCCCGATTTGTTGATTTTAGACGAACCGTTTTCCGGTCTCGATCCGGTCAATGTCGAGTTTATGATACAGATGATTGATGAACTTAAGTCCGCCGACAAGACGATTATTTTCTCGACGCATCTGATGTCAACCGCCGAGCGGCTGTGCAATGACATAATGCTTATCAATAAATCCAAGAAAGTGGTTTCGGGAACAATCCGCGAAGTAAAACAAAGTTACGGTAAAAATTTGATCGCACTTCGCGCCGTCGGCGGAGAAATCGTTTTGGAAAATAAAATGCTCGTCGAAAAAATCACGGAGCATTCCGATGAAAGGGAAATCCAGTTGGCGGAAAATGCCGATTCGCAGGAATTGCTGAAAAGATTGATCGAATCAGGCGCAAAAATTACGAAATTTGAAGAAATCGAGCCGAGCCTGAATGATATTTTTATCGAAAAAATAAGCGGTTAGCAGATAATAACTGCGAATCGGGAAATAGAAATTGTTTGTTTTTATTTCCCGATTTTTACTTGCCAGCTCAAAAATAATTTTATGCAAAAATTTTTAGCGGTCGTAAAACACGAATATAAAAAAGTCGTTTTCAGATGGGCTTTTTTGATCGGAACTTTGCTTTTTCCTCTGATTGCCACCGGATTTTCCGTGATTCCGGCGATTATTTTTTCAATCAAAGGCGAACCGACGCGAATTGCCGTTGTTGACCGAACGGGAAAAATTACGCCGCGTTTAAAAGAAAACTTGTCAGCGGAAAAAATGCGCGAAAGATCAGCTAAAGCCGCCAAAGAAGCGTTAAAAAATATTTCCGTGCCGCAAAATCAAAAAGTGCAGAACGATATGGCGCAGTTCGAGGACAGTTTTATCATTTCGCAATATGATTCGGCGGGCAAAACAATCGAACAGACCGAAAGCGAACTCGGCGGCAAAATCCGCGACGGTGAATTTGACGCATATCTGATCGTTCCCGAAAATTACGCAACTGAAAATGCCGAATATCAAATTTTTTCGCGGAAATCCGGCGATATTATTTCAAATTCGACTTTAAAAGACGCACTCAATACAGCCGTTCGCTCGCAGCGTCTTGCCGATGCAAATATCAGCGAAGAAAAATTGGAACAACTCGGCAGCAAAGTAAATCTAACGATCAAAAAAATTGACGAGACGGGCGCGAAAACCGATAACGATACGGGATTTTTCGCCGGTTTCGTCATCGCTTTTATGATCTATCTGAATCTGGCGATTTACGGACAGACGATTATGTCAACCGTCGTCGAAGAAAAAGAAACACGCGTCGCGGAAATCTTATTTTCTTCGGCGAAACCTTTCGAGTTGATGTTGGGAAAACTCGTCGGTGTCGGTCTGGCAGGTTTGACGCAGTTTGCGATCTGGGTTATTTCGGCGGCTCTGGTCGTCGCCTTTATTCTGCCTTTTGCGTTGGCATCCGGTTTTGATTTCGTTGTTCCCGCCATTACGATTTCGGCGATTTTATATTTTTTAATATATTTTCTGCTCGGATTTTTCCTCTACGCTTCGATTTTTGCTTTCATCGGTTCGATGGTGACGAGCGTGCAAGAAGGCGGACAATTTGCTCTTTTGCCCGTGATGTTGATGCTCGCCGGATTTTACTTCAGTTTTGCGGTGATCCGCGATCCTAATTCGTCGCTTTCGATTTGGGTTTCGATTTTGCCTTTCGTCGCTCCGATGACGATGCCGATTCGCATTATGTCGGAAATGCCTCCGTTCTGGCAGATCGCACTTTCGATTTTGGTAAATTTAACTGCCATTGCCGGTTTGATCTGGATCGCCTCGCGCGTCTATCGCGTCGGAATGCTGATGTATGGCAAGCGCGCGACGATTCCCGAAGTTTGGAAATGGATCAGACAAAGTTAAAATTCGTAAAGACAAGAAATAAAAATAAGAACTGCCGGTTTCGGTCTTATTTTTATCTCTTGTCTTCTGTTTTGATAAAAAACTAATTAACGTCAGTTTCGGATAATAAAACGAAAAGCTAAAGAAAAGAATATTTGCCCGCGAAATACACGAAACAAGCGAAAAAAGAAAAAAACGCAAATTAAAAACCGACTAGAAAGGTTTTGATTTTCGTTCCTTTCGTGCATTTCGCGGGCAAATATTTTTATCCCATACTGACGTTAATAACCCAAGTTGCTAGTTATAGACAATTTAAGATGTTTTGCCCGCGAAAAACACGAAAAGACACGAAAAAAGAGATAAATTTAATTGGTTTTGTCATTTTTTTAGCGCAGTTTGCGTATTTCGCGGGTAATTTCTTCAAACCTTTTTTAACTAGCAATTTGGGTTAATTACTTATTTTTCATAATTTAGCCTTACCGAAATTAATTTACGGATTTGTTCGACAACCTCGCCGGAAAACAGACTCGCAAAGCGAAAATAAAATACGAATAAACCACGAAAAAAATCGCAATTAAAACCGTTTTGAGCGTTCCAGAATAGCTTTAATAATGCGCGGAATTTTTAACAAAAAGCCGGCGAAAATTTACTGCAAAGAAACGGTCAAATTATTATCGCTAAAGTTATTTGCCGAACTTTCGATCAAATACGAAAGGTTGAAAAAAAATTCTTGATTTTTTGCGCGAAATAAGCTATCAAAACTGTATCGCTTTCGGAGTTTGAAAAAATGAAAAATTTACTAATTTCTCTAACGCTATTTGTGTCCTTACTCGTTTTCGGCGCTTTTGTTTTTACGCGCTCGACAGAAGCGCAAAAAACGAATATTTTGCCTGTCCTTCTGGAACTTCCCGCGCCGCCGCCGCCGAATCCTCTGACGGCGAATGAAGAACGCGAACATTCGGAAGAATTTTACAGCAAGAAAAATCCGCCCGCCGAAAGTGCTTCGACCGAAGAACTGCTCGATTACTGGAAATTTCAAAATCAGCAATATGCCGATCTCGCTTATAATCTCGAACTCTCCGGCAGAAATCTCGACCGCGTTCTCGGCGAGATAGAAAAAACGCCGGACAAAATTACGGAATATCTCAATGTTTTACCGGACACGCCGGAAGTTGCCGATTTCGTTAAACGAATTTACGACCGGAGAACTTCTTCGAGCATCAACGGTGAAGATGAAGATTATCTTAAAAATCAGATCAAAAGCTGGCTCACGACTCACAGCCGGTATTTTTCCGACGAATTGTTAAATGAAGCGCAGAATATCAAAGACACGCCCGAAGGTTATGTTTCCGGTCAGACGGAATTGCTCGCGTTGGCGCGGGTTGATTGGGACAAAGCGAAACCGATTTTAGACCGGATGTATAACGATTCGACGCAGCCTGTTTCGCAAACTTTGGCGCGTTGGGCTTTTTATCGTCGCGCGATTGCCACGGATTCGCTCGGCGACATCGAACGCTACCGCGACGAACTCAAAACCGTCGTCGAAAATAAAAAAGTTTCAGACGGTCAGCGCGATCTGGCGATGGACGCGCTCGTCAAAGAAAAAGAATGGAACGGGCGCGACGACTGGTATTTTTCTCTGCTCGAAGATGAAACGCTTTCTGATTTGAAAGTCGGCGAACAAACTTACACGGGTTTGACGACGCTCGTTATGACCGCGCCGCCGGAAAAATATAACGATAAAATGCTCGAACTCGTCAAAACCAGCACTCCGTCGGTCAGAAACGCGGCGGTCAGAAATCTTTCCGTTCTGCTCGACAGCAAAAATATCGAAGTCGTCAAAGCGTTGCTTCCGTGGCTCGAAAATGCGAATTGGGCGAAAGAGACAAGCGGCGAACGACAAAAATTAGTGACTGCTTTGCAAAATTACGAACTGCCCGAAAGTGTTCCCGGTTTGATCGCACTGCTCGACGAAAAAGCGACTCGTGATGTGCCTGATTATTCGAGCGGAAACGCGAATGTAATGATGAACACTAATGTTATGACTTCGCGGACGCTCTCGAATGTCGCCGTAGTTTCTCCCGGCAAAATAAGATCGGAAGAATATTTTCCGCTTCGCAGCGCGGCAATTACGGCTCTCGCCAATCAAAAAAATCCGCAGGCGGTTCCGGCTCTGCGCCGCATTTTGCCCGAAGCCGAACAATACGAGCGAACAACCGTTATTCGTGCGCTCTATCTTTCAAACGGATTTTCGGTCAAAGAACAAATCGAAGCTCTCGAAACCGCCGCGCAAATCGTCAAAACGGAAATGGATTTGGAAATCGGCTTGAAAAAAACTCGCATTGCGGAAGATGATTCCGATAGTGAAGCGACGGAAACCTTACGCCCGGATTCCGACGCGGAAACTACTGATTCGGCAGTTTCCGAAGAATATCAGCCGGAACGAAATAAACAGATTACCGCCGCTGAAATAAGTCTGCTGCTCGGACAAAATATCATTACTAACGCCGAACCGTCAGCGGAGTTGCTGACGGCACTCATCACACGAATAAATATTTTAGACCGCACCGATCCGCCGATTGCCGCCGCTTTGCGGAAGATTATGCTCGGATGGCGCGGCGCGGCGGTCAATCAAATTTTGCTGAACGACCTGAAAAACGACAAAGCCGACATCAACGAAATCATTAAACTTTTGAGCATCAGAAGGGAACTGCGCGAAAATCAACCGAATGACGTTTACGCGCTCCGTAGCGGCGGAAGTTCGGTTGCGCTCGGAATTTCGGCGTGTCTGCTTGAAAATCAATCGGATTTTAACGCGCTTTTGGTCAGCGAAAATGCCGATGCGAAAGCGGCGATGTTCGGTTGTGCGCGTCTGATTCGCGCCGCGCTGCCGGTGAAAATCGTCGCGCAAAACTTTAACAGTCCGAATAAAACGGTCGCGCTCGCCGCCGAACGCTATCTCGAATCGGAAGATTCGCCCGAAGCGCGGCAAATAATTTTGGCTAAATATCCGAATCAGGCGAAGATTCTAGGCGCGACGACGTATTTCGGTGAAAACAGAGAAATTTTCAATGATGAAGTAATGACCGCTCTCTTTCGAAGCGTGATAAATGTTCAGGCGGTTTCGCCGTATGATTTTTTTTACGGCGAATCGGAAAATATTCGTCGTAAAGAGAAAAAACTTCAGAAGGAAATTTTGGAAACTCCCGATCTGCTCGGCGTTTACGCTTATAACAATAATTTTGTCCGTATTTACGGCGATAAAGTGATGTTCAGTTTTGCCGAAGACGAATCGCGTTACCGCGAAAGGTATCTGACCGAAGCGGAATTTAATAATCTTAAAAATTACCTCGCCGCCAATCGCGTTGACGAACTCGTGCCGTTTTTATCATATTGCGAAGAATGTGCAGAAAAAGAACTTTTGATGCTCGGTCGGCAAGGCGGACGGCGCGTATATATGCGCGGCGAACAGCCCGAAGATTTTTTCGCCGGACTCGACACGATGTTTGAACAAATGCGAATACCGCCCGCGAAACTTCATTATGAACTCGAAAAAAATGTCGCCGGACTGCAAATTTTATTCGCCGATCAAAATTTGCAGGCACTTACGGTCTGGAAAAACGGCGGCGATCTGCGCGTCTTGACTGCCGATACGAAATTGCGCGAACAAATAGACGAGGATTTATCGAAACAGGAAACGCAGGTCAAATATAATGAAAATACTGATTACGGACAAGTCGAAAAAGCCAATATCGAACGCCGCCGACAGAGAGAATTCGAGCATTTGTCGTGGCGAAAATCGGTTGGCGAAAATTTCAACGAACTGACCGCCGCGCCGACTGTTTTCGATTTGCCGACTGCTCGTGACGCTTTTCCGGTTCGCGCCGCAACCGACGGTTGGAAATCACGCGCGGCAAATGTCGAAATCAGAACAGACGAAACCGGACTTTATAAAATCAGCGGCGGAACGATTAAGAAAATCCGCGAAGGCTATTATGATAAAGCGGTCATTACGCCCGACGGTCGTTGGGCGGTTGTCTCCAAATACGGCGAAAATTACGGAATTTACCGCATTAATCTGATAACAAATAAGGAAATTCAAATCAATAATCAAACTCCGATGATCTATCCTGTTGCCGTAATGCCTTCGGGCAGACAGATCATCGTTCGCGTCGAAGATTATGACGAATATGGCGAAGAGCCGAATGAATTTGTCAATTCTAAAGGCGGCAATTTTCTTGTTCTCGATGTCGCAACCGGCGCGATTGAAAAAACGAAAGGCGAGATCAGACCGCTCGCCCAACAAACTTTTCGCGCTCTGCAAAAAGCATCCTCGACCGACGAATTCTGGGCGGCGATTCCTAATAAAAAAGCAACTCAGGTCGGTATCTACAACGCGAAAACTTTAACATTCAGAACGCTTTTGACAATTCCGCAAATCTCTTTCGACAGTATGAATATGTGGATGGACGAAACGGAAAATAAAGTTTATTTCGTCTATAAAGGTCAATTACTTGCGCTGAATATGCCGAAAAAATAAAGGGTTGGAACGAAAGCAAGCCGCTTTTTTTCAACCGAAAATTAAATTAATTCGGCGGCTTGGAATGAAGCGGACAATATTCTTTCGGCTGGCTGCCTTCGACGAATGTTTCCGGCTTTTTCACCGGACAATAAATCGTCGCACGCATTCCCGAAGTCGGACAGATCATCAGCGTTATGTTCTTCTGAACGCCGGTTTTTTCCAGTTGAGTCGGTTCTCTTGCCGAATTTGAATTTCCTTTTTCCATCTGCTGTTCCTGCCACGTCGTAAAAGGCGTAGCAGTCGCTTCAGGTTCAGGATTTACGGACAGATCAGTTTCTTTTACAGGCAACAGAGGCGGCGGCGGAACTGTTCCGCCGACAAAATACTCGATGCGCCGAAATTCCTGCGGAATGTTTACAACTGGAAGTTCTTGCGGCGCGGAAATATTGGCAATAGTTGTGTTCGTATTTGAATTATTGTTCGTATCGGCGTTTTTTATCGTCGTCTGCTGCGCTTTGACCGAATCGGCTTCCGCCGCGTTTAATTCACGAATCAATTTCCCGTCGCGCGTGTCAATTTCCGCCTCGCGGACGTTTTCCGGCATCTGCCAATCGCTGCTCCAATCCGGGTGCAAATCCAACGCTTCGTGCATAAAATCAGCCCAGATCGGCATCGCCGAATCCGAACCTTTCATTCCGAGATCGTCATTGTCGTCAAAACCGACGTAAACTACCGTCACCAGATCGGGCGTAAATCCGGCAAACCAACCGTCGCGCGAAGTTCCGGTTTTTCCGGCAAAAGCACGTTTTCCGGCGACGTTTTTAAAACCCCAAGCCTGCGCTCCGGCGGCTGTGCCGCGATTTATCACGTCCTTCATAATGTCGTCCATAATAAATGCGACATCGGGACGCAGAACGGTTTTCTTTTCGGCTTTCGGTTCGACGACCGTTCTGCCGTCGCCGGTCGTTACGCGGTTAATGGCAAGCGGCGAGGTCGCTTCGCCGAGATTGGCAAAAGTCGTGTAACCGGCGGCGACCTGCAAAGGCGTGGCTTCGGCTGTGCCGAGTGCCATCGAAGGATAAGATTTTTCGACTTTCGGCAGTCCGGCTTTGTGCGCGAGAGCCATTACTTTGCCGATATTGACGCGCATTCCGAGATCAACCGTGATCGTATTTTTGCTTTTGACGAGCGCGTCGCGCAAAGTCATTTCGTGATTGCTGAACGTATCGCCGTAATTGTTCGGCGCGTATGTATCCGTGCCGAAATTAAATACTTTTTTCTCGTCTTTAACGATTGTCGCCGCCGTAAAAACGTAAGAATTAGATTCGTAAGCCGAATTGATCGCCGTCGCGTAAACGAACGGTTTGAAAACCGAACCCGGTTGACGCTGTGCGTTTGTAGCGCGGTTAAATTGATTTTCCAGATAATTTCTGCCGCCGACCATTGCGACGATTTCGCCGGTTTTCGGACGAATCGCCACGAGCGCGGCGTTCAGATTTCCCTTCGTCTGTTTCGGGAAATATTTATCCAGTTTGGCGAGCCGTTTATTGACGACATCATAGGCGATCTTCTGCAAATCGGGATCAATCGTCGTATAAACGCGCAGATGCTGCAAGGCTTCCGGGTCGCTGACGATGTTCGGCAGTTGCTCGGTCGCATACTGCGAAAAATACGGCATTCCCTGTAAATCTCTCTGCGGCGAAACTTTTCGCAGAACGAGTTCGGTTTTCTTCGCGTTTTCGCTTTCTTCTTTTGAAATGACGGCGGCTTCGACCATCGAATCCAAAACCTGATTACGGCGTTCGGTCACTTTTTCGAGATTTTTAAATGGATTATAGCGATTCGGACTGCGAATAATTCCGGCGATAAACGCGCATTCCGGCAAAGAAAGCTGCGAAACGTCTTTGCCGAAATAGACGTTCGCCGCTTCGCCGACACCGTAGATCGAGATGCCGCCCGTTTGCTGTCCGAGATAAATCTGATTCGCGTATAGCGTGAAAATTTCTTCCTTCGTCAGCCGCGTTTCGAGAATAACGGACATATACGCTTCTTTTAATTTTCTTTCGAGCGTCTGCTCGCGCGTCAGCAGAAGATTTTTGACGAGTTGCTGCGTAATACTCGATCCGCCTTGATTGGCAAGCGGCGAATTATCGTCTTCTTTTTCATAACGGCGATACGCAGCGCGGGCGATGCCGCGAAAATTTACGCCGTAATGCTCGAAAAACGCGCGGTCTTCGGTCGCCGTAATCGCCTTAATAAGATTCGGCGGCAAGTCTTTAAAAGTTACGGCTTTGCGTCTTCCGTCACCTTCCGCCGCGATAGAACTTAAAATTTTCGGTTCGAGTTTAGCGGTTTCGACATCTTTGTCTGCGTCTTTATCCGTGATCGAAACGACTGATTTTCCATCCTTTTTAAAGTTGACCGTCAAATCGGGAAAAGCCTTTTGAGCGTCAATCATCGCCGTGTTTCCCGGCTCGATTTCAATGACGTTTTCTTTTAATTGATAACGACTGCGCGATTGGTCGGCTTGATCGTTTTTCTCGATGTATCCGGCGGATTTGAGATAAACGGCTAAATCTTCGGCGGAAATTTCCTCATTTTTTCGCAGAATCTTCGGCGCGGAATAAACGCCCGCCGTATTGGTAAAAATTTCGCCTTTAAGCAACAGATCAACTTTGTCGGAATACTCGAACCAGAAATAAGTCGCCGTCAAAAATGCGCCGAGAATCGTAAAAAGAAAAATTCCGATGGTCAGAGGATTGAAAATCAAACGTGAAATCCGGCGAAAAAGTGTCGGCGGCGGTGCTTTGTAAACCTGCTTGCCGTGTTGGTCGCGCCAGTATTTCGGCGGCATTTTCGGTTTTCGGCTTTTATTAAAGATTCGGTTTCGCATTTATGGAAAGTATATTTCGGTTAGTGAGATTTAATTGTGCGGCGGTTGCCCTCTTTGAATTTTAGTTAATTTACAGGCTTGCTGTCCAGAACTTTTTTATTTTACTTCCCCGAATATCTTATTTTTGGCGAAAATAATGAAAATCTATTGATTTAAAAAGCATTTTCCCGAACATTTTTTAGAATCGAACATACTGATTTTTATGCTATCATTTACTTTTTCTATTGCCGGTTTGATCGTCCGAAGTTTTCCACAAAAGCTGTGGAAAAATGCTGTGGAAAAGTGCTTTTCCACATCTCTAAATGTTGAAATTTAACGAACTTTTAACATTCTGCACATATTTGTTGCATAAATTATATGTTTTTTACTAACTCCCTTTATTACCGCATTTACCGTTTTTCGGTTAATCTTTTTCTTTTAACCGTTTTGTGTTTTTTAACGGTAAATTGTAAGCAAAACGCGGAAAAACATTTTTTATCAACAGACAATCGAATTTTTCCAGCCGAAAACGCGGTAAATATCAATTCCGCAGCACACGAAGAACTCGAAAAACTCCCGAACGTCGGTGCGAAAACCGCTGAAAATATAATCAATTTCCGCGAAAAATACGGAAAATTTCGCCGCATAGAAAATATAATGCTGGTCGAAGGTATCAGTGACAAAAAATTCAGAAATATGCAAAACTTGATTAAAGTCGAGTAAAGGGAAAATTTCAAACGAATGTCAGAGCATATTTTAGAAAGAGAACAAATTATCAAACGTCCGATCAAAGAGGTTTTCGATTTTTTCGCCGATGCCGGAAATCTCGAACGAATCACGCCGCCGGAACTCAATTTTCAGATCACGACGAGCGAGCCGATTGATATAAAAAAAGGAACGCTGATCGAATATCAATTGAAACTGCGCCGCATTCCGATCAGATGGAAAACCGAAATCACGCAATGGAATCCGCCGCACGATTTTGTTGATACGGCTCTGAAAAGTCCTTATAAACGATGGATTCACCTGCACACTTTCGAAGAAGGAAAAAACGGCGAAACGATTATGAAAGACCGCGTTCGCTATCGTTTGCCGCTCGAACCGCTCGGCGATCTCGCGCACTGGTATGTCAAAAAGGAACTCAAATATATTTTCGATTATCGTTACAAGGTAATTGAAAAGATATTCGGAAACGGTTAAGAAAAGATTTTACAATCGAGTTTTATTTGCTAGAATCTCTTTTCCTATTAAACGGAAAATCTCGATATATCGGTGGAGGACAAAACAATGTCAAAGAAATTTAATTTAGAGGAACATTTTTCCTTTTGAGAAAACCAGCAACGCCGCAAAGGTTATCCGTCGGAAACGTAGGTTAAACGCGGCTTGAGAATTGTTCACGGCGACAAAGAGTTAGTTGAAAAACTCGGTCGAAAAGATTTATGTCCGTGTGGTTCAAACCGCAGATTTCAAAAAATGTTGTCTGCGAAAGGGCAAATACGACGGCGCATTACGCGACCACTATTTTTAGATAATATTGCAGAAGCGCATTTTTCGGAATGCGCTTTTTTTCTTAAAACTCGATCCATTCGGTCGGTTCGGAATGTCTTGAAAGCGTAATTTTCGTTTCGGCTTTGAACAGCGGCGAACGCATTTGGATTGCGCTTTCCGCCATTAATTTGGCGAGATGCGGTTCGTTGGCGCGTTGGGAAAGATGAGCGAGAATTATTTCACGCGCCGAGCCGTCGAAATCGTCGGTCAGCCAGTTCGATAAATCTTCGTTGGAAAGATGACCGTTGCGCGAAGCGATTCTTTGTTTCAAATCCCAACTGTAGATCGGGCAGGTTTTCAGCATATCAATGCTGTGATTCGATTCGATAACGATGGCATCACAGCCGCGCAGTTTTTCTTTTATCAAGGTCGTCACGCAGCCGAAATCCATTAGAGTCGCAACTTTGTAACCGCGATTTTTCGCCACGAAACCGAAATTATCCGCCGCGTCGTGCGGAACTGTAAACGGTTCGAAATCAATGTCGCCGATGCGGAAATCCTGCGACGAAGCGATTTTTTCCGTGCGATTTTTCAGCACGTCGCGTCTTTTGGTCGCCTCGCTTTCGCCGTTTTGAATTCCCTTGCGCGTGCCGTAATAAGCGTCTTCGGTAACTTCGGAAATAAAAACCGGACATTTGACCGATTTTAAAAGCACGCGCAAACCGCCCGCGTGATCGGAATGTTCGTGCGTGACGAGAATCGCGTCGAGCTTTTCGCAGTCTTCACCGACGGCGGCAAGTCGCGTCAAAAGCTGTTTCGCGCTGAGTCCGGCGTCAATTAAAACTCTTGTTTTTTCGGTGCAGATCAAAACCGCATTGCCGGTCGAACCGCTGCCGAGAACCGTAATTTTCATCTTTTATTTTTTTGCCCGCGAATAACACTAATTGGCACGAATATGATTCGGAAATTTCCTGATTTGTGATAATTCGTGTTATTCGCGGGCAAATATTTTTCAAACATTACTCTTTCGTATCCTGAAATTTCGAGCGAAGCTGACTGCCGACTGTTCTCGTAATCAAAGAATCGGGAATTATATTTACCGAACGCGCGATAAAATAATTGAGCCAGCCGGAAATCGCCTGTGATTTGCCGCTTTTGACGGCGTTCATCGCCGCTTCGACGACTTGCTCGGGCGTTTGCATTCCCTTCTGCATCATCGAACTTTTTACTTCTTTATTGATTTTCGCCGCGTCGAAAAATCCCGTTTCGGTCGGTCCGGGACAGAGTGCCATCACGCCGATTCCGAACGGGCGATTTTCTTCGGCAATCGCTTCGGAAAATGATCTGACGAAGGCTTTGGTTGCCGCGTAAGTCGCAAAAAACGGGACAGGCTGAAAACTCGCGGTCGAGGCGACGTTGATAATCGTGCCTTTTTTCCCCTCGCGCATTCTCTGCAAATATCTGTGCGTCAGCGCGACGAGCGACATAATATTCAACCCGATCATATCGAGTTCGCGGTCGAGTTCGAGATTGGCAAAATCGCCCATCGAACCGAATCCGGCGTTGTTTATCAGCCATTCGACTTCCATTCCGTGCCGTTCGGTTTCTTCAAAAAGGCGTTTGTCCGCTTCATAATCAATCAGATCAATCGCAACGTAATGCGCGGTGATTTTATGTTTAAGCATCAGTTCGTCGCAGATTCGGTGCAATTTTTCTTCACTTCTTGCAACAAGGACGAGATTATGTTTTTCCGCCGCGAGCCGCCGCGCAAAGGCTTCGCCGATTCCGCCCGACGCGCCTGTAATCAGTGAAGTTTTCATCTTTTTAGTTTAACTGCTAAAACTCGTCTTTGGAAATCGGCTAAATTTTCAAACAATATATTTTTCGATTTTTCAAACATTTTCATAAAAACTTTGCGCTTCTGCGTCTTCGCGTCTTTGCGTTAGAAAGTCTTTTCTATTTATCGAATAATGAACCAGATCGCGGTCGTAAAATTTTCCGGTATAATCGTAGTTCATTCCGATCTTTTCCATCACGCGGCGCGAAGCGATATTTTCCGGTCGCGCGACGGCGACGATTTTTTCGAGATTCAATTTGTTAAAACCATATTCGAGAAAGGCTTCGGCGGATTCCGAAGCGTAACCTTTTCCCCAAAATTCTTTAGCGACGGCGTAACCGACTTCCGTTTCGCCGGATTCCTTCAACCGCCAAAGTCCGCACCAACCGGCAAATTTTCCGCTCTGTTTTTCGATCACGCTGCAAAAACCGATGCGGTCTTTCTCCCAACGACTCGAAATCAGCTTGATCCAATCTTCGGCTTCGCGGCGGCTCAAAACAGGTTCGCGGATATAACGCATCACGTCGCTATCGCGGCGCATCTCGAAAACGCCGCTAATATCTTCTTCATTTATCGGGCGCAAAATCAGACGTTCGGTTTCCAATCTTATCGGCATCAATTCCAAATTTCCTGTTATAAACTCGCCGCCGGCGGTGTGTTAAATATGAATACTGAATTTTTCAGTGAACCTGAACTATTTTCTTTATTATCGCCAAATTTTCGCAAAGGACAAAATCTTATGAAAAAATCAATCGAAAATCGTCGTCAATTTCTCAAACAAATGTCAATTTCCGCAATCAGTCTGCCGCTTTTGTTAAATTGCAGAAATACTTCTCTGGCGCAAAAAAAGGAAAATAATATTCTGGAAAAAATTAAAAAGAATGCTGTTATTTCGCCGGATTGCAATTGGTGCGGAGCAAACGGTGCGCCCGAAAATGTTCCGTCGAAAACAAATCTGGCTGACGAAAATGACGCGGGCGAAAAGTTGATTATTTCGGGAACGGTTTTTCAAAAAGACGGAATAACGCCCGCGCCGAATATTTTAATTTACGCTTATCATACGAACGCGAAAGGTTTTTACGGCAGAGGCGGCGGCGAACATCCGCACGGCAAACATCACGGCTGGATGTTGACGGATGAAAACGGCAAATATGGATTTCAAACGATCAAACCTGCGCCATATCCGAATCTCGATACACCGGCGCATATTCATTACACGATCACGGGCGAAAATTTCAAGGAAGATTGGATAGATGACATTTGGTTTGACGGCGACGTGCTAATCACGCCCGCGATTAAACAGAAACAACTTTCCGGCAAAGGCGGTTTCGATTCGATCTTAAAACTCGAAAAAAATGCCGATGGGATCTTAACCGGAGTTCGCAATATTCGGCTTTATCAAATCAAATGAACGAGCAGACCGTCTTTTAATTTCGGCTCGAACCACGTTGACTTCGGCGGCATAATTTCGTTCATATCGGCGACGGTAAACAGATCGTCCATTGTCGTCGGAAACATCGAAAAGGCGACTTTCCCGTTTCCTTCGTCAAGCATTTTTTCGAGTTCCGCCGTCCCGCGCGAACCGCCGACAAATGAAATTCGCTCGTTCGTGCGCGGATCGTCAATGCCGAGAATCGGCTTTAGAACGTAATTTTGCAGAATGCTCACATCCAGATTTTCAATCGGATCGGGTTTTCGGACGTAATCAACGGCGAATCTCAATTGATACCACTTTCCGCCGAGATACATACAAAAATTTCCGCGTTCCGAAGGTTCTGTTTCCGTCGTTTCGGAAACGATAAAATTCTCGGAAATTTTTTGCAGAAATTCTTTTTCCGATAAACCGTTCAAATCTCCGACGACGCGATTATAAGCTAAAATCCGCAAATCTTCCGACGGAAAAACTCCGGCGACGACAAAGTTGTAATCTTCCGCGCCGGTGTGTTCGGGATTTTTTTCCATCATTTTTTTTCGCGTCAGGTTTGCGCTTTCGATGCGGTGATGACCGTCGGCGACGTAGATCGCGGGAACTTCCTTAAAGGCTTCGCTCCAATTTTCGGTTTGCGTGATTTCCCAGACCGTGTGTTTTACGCCTTCGCCGCAGACGAAATCGTAGATCGGTTTGTTTTGCACGGCTTCGGCGAAAAGTTCGCGCGTTTTTTCCGTGTTGCGAAAAGCGAGAAAGATCAAACCCGTTTGCGCCTGCAGAGCGATTATGTGCGCCGTCCGGTCTTCGACTTTATCGGGGCGCGTTTTCTCGTGTTTTTTTATCAATCCGAGTTCGTATTCGTCGAGCGAGCAACACGCGACAATTCCGGTTTGCGAATGCGTTTCGGTCGAAAGGCGATAGATATAAAAACACGGTTCGGCTTCGCGCGCCAGAATATTTTCTTTGATAAACCATTCGAGATTTTCTTTAGCGCGATTTAAAATTTCCTCGTTAGACGGATTTTCATCCTTTGCAAATTCGGCTTCGGGTCGCGTGACGCGCAAAAAACTGAGCGGTTTTTCTTTGATAAATTCGCGCGCTTCCGATTCGTAAACGACATCGTAAGGCATACAGGAAACGCTTTTTGCTTTTTCCGCCGCCGGACGCAATGCGCGAAAAGGTTTGATTACTGACACTGAATTTTTCTCCTCTAAAATCTCTACTTGCTATTTGAATTGGTCAATGATTTATCCGAAGGCGAAGCGTTTACAGGAATATTCATCTGTTCATTCATTTTTTTTATTTCATCGGCGATATATTTATCCCGGGCGATTTTCCAAGTTCCATCTTCTTTTACAAAAGGTATTTTCATATCAAATTCACCTGTAACAGAATTTTTCGCTTCGACGGTCGCCGTATCGCTTTCGATTGTTTCATTTCTGATGTCGGGAACGGTTTGATGCTGAACTTCGGCTTCTCTGATTAACAATTCGTCTAAAGTAATATTTTGCGCTTTGGCGGATTTTTCGAGCATTTGTAACGAATCTTTCGATAGAAACTGCTTCATCATTGCCGGATTTTTATTTTCCGAAGCAATAATATATTCGCGTAATGTTTTGCTCGGACTTATCGCGGAACTGCACGCAGCCATTAAGACAATTAAAAATAAAGACGTGATTTTCGGAGTTTTCATAACTAAACCTCAAACTTATTACGAATAATTCTTTTAAGAAACGTCGTTTTTAGATATTTCACGGCTGTTTGCCTTGATTTATCAGTTCGTCCAGTTTTTTATTGTCAAGATCGTTTTGCTCGATCATCTGATCGGCGAAACTTTGTTTGTCCAATTTCCAGATGTCTTCTTCTCTGACAAAATTAACCGTATTCCAGATTCCGCCCGAATCTTTCATTTCGAGCGTCGCTTTATCGCCGTCAATTTTCTGATTGCGAAATTCGGCGGTTTTCCGAGCGGGCGGAAAAAGTGTTTCGCGTTCGACAATATCGTCCAAAGTTACGCCCTGATCTTTTGCCGCCTGTTGGTGCATTTTGATCGTCGCGTCCGAAAGCAGGAGTTTCATCGTCGTGTAATCTTTTTTCTTAAACGCCGCCGCGTAAGTCTGCAAAGTTTCGAGCGGAGTTTTCGGCTGCGGCGCAGACGACGAACACGCCGCAAGTGCGAACAAAAATAAATAAACAAATAATTTACGGTAAAGCATCATCGTTTTTGAATAAAGCCGAATCAAATCGTTATACTAGAACGAAAAAATTATATCGTAAAGCAAAGGAGTTAAAAACAATTGGAAAGAAAAAAATTATCGCACGAAGAAATCGCATTAAATTTGAGCGAAATAAATACTTGGGCGTTGAGTGAAGAAAAAAAAGTAATTTCAAAACGCTACACATTTGAAAATTTTGCGGACGCGCTTTCGTTTGTAAATAAAACCGGAGAGATCGCCGACAAAACGGATCATCATCCCGATGTAAAATTGGGTTGGGGTTATGCGGAATTTGAAATCACGACTCACGATGCCGGCGGTTTGACGAAACTCGATTTTGCGCTGGCAAAAGCGATTGAAAAACTTTCAGACTAAGAAATATTTTTCGGGAAAATAAAAAATGTCGGATAAAAATATGGATTCAGTTAATAATGATTTACCAAAAATGAGCGACGAGACTTATGAAATGATTCAGCAATTGTTTCAACTCGTTCGTTCGAGCGACGCGGACAGAATGCGCGGACTTTTCGACAAAGGTTTCGACGCGCCGAATATCCGCGACGGCAAAGGCAACACGCTGTTGATGTTAGCGAGTTATAACGAACAACTCGAAATGACTCGTGTTTTATTAGAAAACGGCGGCGATCCGCAGCTTGCCAACGATATGGGACAAATCCCGCTCGCGGGCGCGGCTTTCAAAGGCAACGTCGAAATGGCAAAACTACTGATCGAAAATGGCGCGGATGTCAACGCGCAAATGCCGGACGGCAAAACGCCGCTGATGTTTGCCGCGATGTTTAACCGGCTTGAAATAATTGATCTGTTTTTGGAAAAAGGTGCGGATATTTCAATCAAATCAATGGACGGTTCGACGGCAGAAACGATGGCGAAAATGATGGGCGCGACAGAAGCAGGAATGAAACTTGAGAAATTGGCTGAAACTTAAATGTTTTTGCAGGCTGACTTGAAATATTTCTGAAAAAGCAAAAATCAAGCCGTTAATACCGCTGGAGATTTTGACATTAAACGTAAAATTAAAACTAATAATTTTTAGATAACGGTTGCATCTTATAAGTAAGTTTATCGAAATATTATGGTTGCCGTTTCCATATTATCGAAGCAGGATTAACTTTAAGATGACTCAACAACGAATCGAATCTTTAGATGCCTTGCGAGGTTTTGCCGCGCTGAGTGTCGTGTGGTTTCATCTGACGAGACCTTACGATAATTTTGCGCCCGTGCCGTTTCTGGCAAAAACCGGAGATTATGGCAATTTGGGTGTTCAGGTTTTCTTTGTTATCTCCGGCTTTATCATTCCTTATGCGCTCTCGCGCTCCGATTATCGAATAAAATATTACGGTCGTTTTTTACTCAAGCGAATCGTCAGACTCGATCCGCCGTATTTCGTCACGATAGCCGTAATTATTCTGCTTACTTTCCTGAGCGCGTTAATCAGCCGAACCGACGATTCATATTTTCCGTTTTCTTTCGTTCAACTGATTTTACATCTGGGTTATCTGAACGTCTTTTTCGAATATCGCTGGTTGAGCGGCGTTTTTTGGACGTTAGCCGTCGAATTTCAGTATTACCTGATAATGGGTTTGCTGTTTCCCGTAATTAGCAGCAATAAAGCGTTAATGCGCTATACGGCTTTTGTCGCGCTCGGCTTGCTCGCCTTTACAAGCAAATCAGGCGCATTTCTCTTTCATTATCTGTTCCTTTTTATGCTCGGCATCTGGACATTCCAAATGTATGTCGGGATTGTCGGTCGCCGCCTGTATTTGCCCGGTCTTTTAGTGCTTGGATTGGGAACATTTTTCACGCTCGGCTTTCCGGCGGCGTTGGTTGGCGTTGCCGCCGCGCTGATAATTGTTTATGTGAAAATTAATACGCGGCTGTTATCTCTTCTCGGAGCGATTTCTTATTCGTTGTATCTGATCCATTTGCCGATCAAGAAATTTGTCTTTTTAAGCGGCGCGGAATTAACCGATCATCAATGGATGCATCTGCTTTGCGTGGTTGTATCTTTAGCAATTTCAATGCTTGCCGCGTATCTGTTATATCGTTACGTCGAACGTCCTTCTCAGGAATGGTCGGCACGCATTTCTTACAATACGAACGAATCTGGTGTGCAAATGATTGATCGGGAATCACTGTAAGATTATGAAATTTATTCCGAAAGACAATATCCAACGGATGTGTTTTATAAATAATAAACAGAATATGTATTTCGCTTATGAGCAATGGTGTCAGAGCCAATCAGGAATTATGTTGTTTTCTTGTTTTGACGATATTTGCTAATGTATAGTGAATAATTATGAGTAAACATCAAGAGTTTCTGCAAAATTTATACGATGCCTTTAACAAACGCGAGATCGAAACGATCATCTCGCTGATGCGTCCCGATGTGAAATGGGCGAACGGTTTGGAAGGCGGTTTCGTTTATGGACAGGGCGCGGTGCGCGAATACTGGACTAATCAATTTAAGGATATTCAACCCGAACTCGAAACATTAAAATTCGAGACGGACGAAAAGAATCGCAGCGTCGTCACCGTTCATCAAATCATCAAAGATTTGGAGGGCAATGTGCTTGCCGATACGGAAGTCCGGCAAATCTTTACCATTGAAGAAGGTCTGGTCAGTCTTTATGAAATCGGCGAAACCGACACGATAAACGAGATGATTCAAAAGAACAAAGCCGCCAGCGAGCAATGAGATTTCAGCTATTATCAGTTTTAGCAATCGTGTTTTATCAACGGCGTTGGAGTTGATAGATAATTTTCGGAACAAATTTGTTTATTCGGTGTCTAAGTGAATAACAATTATAAATTTTGATTACAGGAAAATTTGAAATGAGAAAATATACATATCGTTTATTGGTTGCTACTCTCGCATTCTTTATCGGCGCAACGATTGTCTATTTCTCGATTTGGGATTCTATAAAAACTTCAATTCCCGCACAAGTAATTTCTTCTCATAAGCAAATTATTCATTCTGCCGAAAACAACAGCTCTCATTCTGTTCTTGAAAACACAATCATCCGAATCAAACCTTATAATGCAACATTTGAAATACCAGAAAGTTGGCTTACCCCTAAACCCGCGCCTGATGAACATATAAAAAATCTTTTTCTAAGTTGGCAGGAATTGAACGAAGTAAATCGAATTGACGGCGAACATAATGGTTTCGATGAAGAAGAAGCACAAGTCATAAATTCCGTTCTTCCATTTGAAGATTGTGTGGCTCACGTCGGAGATAAAGGTTGGGGAAACGGTCTATGGAACGATTTGCAAGGCAGAGTTTATGTCACAAACTTAACGTCCGAAGAAGTTGCCGCCAGAGTGGATAAGCAAGGACTTAACAAAGCATCTGAAGTTTTTGAACGCACCTCCGTAAAATCTAACAATCGTGGAAAGTGGAAGATGCAAACCTTGGATATTTTGGACGCGCCTTCTTGGTCTGATTTTATGTTAGGCGAAGATTTGGATTTTTATTATCGTCCTTTTGGAAATAAAACAGTCGTAATTGTTTTCTTACACACCGATAGATTTGAAAAGGAAATTGATTTAATCTTAGATTCGTTCAAATGGTCAAATGGAACTTAACTCAATATATCAATTGACTTGAGCGCGAAACAGCGACATTTCATTTTTTCAAGAACAACTTGTGCATCGTGCTATACTTTTTTTGAAGGTGAATGATTATGCCGACACAGACAGTAAATCTCGATAAAGTTGAAAAGCAGTTAGCCGAACTGCTGGCTATCGTCGAAAATAACGGCGAAGTCGTCATTGCTCAGAACGGCAAGCCGCTGGCGCGTTTGGAATCTGTCACGCCGCAGAAAAAGAAACGTATCGCCGGTTTAAATCGCGGAATGATTTGGACGAGCGAAGATTTTGACGAACCGCTGCCGGATGAGTTTTGGCTTGGAAAAGAATGAGTTTAGATTTGCTTTTCGACACGCACAGTTTTATCTGGTGGGCGGACGAACCGGCAAAACTTTCGCCTGCCGCACTGGTTGCGTTGGAAGACGAAGACAATCGTTTATATTTGAGCGATGCCGGCATTTGGGAAATGCAGATTAAAGTTCATCTCGGCAAGATAAAATTAAAACTGCCTCTGCCGGATTTGATCGAAAGCCAAAAGCGGGACAATGACGTAGAAATTCTGCACATCAAGACAGAACATATTTTAGCCTTAGACAATCTGCCTTTTCATCACAAAGACCCGTTTGACCGCTTACTAATCGCGCAAAGCATCGTTGAAGATTTTACGATTATCACGCTCGATTCAGAGTTTTCCGCTTATCCGGCAAAATTGCTTTGGTAGCAACCTTAAATTCCGTCCACAATTTCATTCAGCGTCGCCGAAGGTCGCATTGCGGCGTAAGTTTTTTCGGGATTCGGGTGATAATAACCGCCGACATCTTGTGATTTTCCCTGTGCGGCGATCAATTCTTCGTTGATTTTGGCTTCGTTTTCCTGCAATGCTTTGGCGACGGGCGCGAATTTGGCGGCGATTTCGGAATCTGCCGTTTGATTTGCCAACGCTTCCGCCCAATACATTGCGAGGTAAAAATGCGAACCGCGATTGTCAATCTGCCCGACTTTTCTTGCCGGAGATTTGTCCGTCGCTAAAAATTTCGCATTCGCTTCATCGAGCGCGTCGGCTAAAATTTGCGCTTTTTCATTGTCTTGCGTTTGTGCCAGATGCTCCAAACTCGCCTGCAACGCCAGAAATTCACCGAGCGAATCCCAACGCAGATAACCTTCTTTTGTAAATTGTTCGACGTGTTTCGGAGCCGAACCGCCCGCACCGGTTTCAAACAATCCGCCGCCGTTCATCAAAGGCACGATGGAAAGCATTTTCGCTGAAGTTCCGAGTTCGAGAATCGGGAACATATCCGTCAGATAATCGCGCAAAACATTGCCCGAAACCGAAATAGTATCTTTGCCTTCTCTCGCCCGTTTCAAAGTTTCGAGCATCGCGTCTTTGACATCCATAATTCTGATGTCGAGACCGTTTGTGTCGTGATCTTGCAGATATTTTTCGACCTTTTTGATGATTTCCGAATCGTGCGCGCGGTCGTGGTCGAGCCAGAAAATCGCGGGCGTGTCGGAAAGTCTAGCGCGATTGACGGCGAGTTTTACCCAATCCTGAATCGGCGCGTCTTTCGTCTGCGACATACGGAAAATGTCGCCGCTTTCAACATTTTGCTCCAACAAAACATTGCCGTTTTCGTCTTCGACTTTGACCGTTCCTAAACCTGAAATCTGAAAAGTCTTGTCGTGCGAGCCGTATTCTTCCGCCTTTTGCGCCATCAAACCGACGTTCGGAACCGAGCCGAAAGTTTTCGGATCAATCGCGCCGTTTTGCTTCATATCTTGCACAATCGCGTCGTAAAATCCGGCGTAAGTCCGGTCGGGAATCATCGCCACGGTGTCTTCTTCATTGCCTTCGGTGTTCCACATTTTCCCGCCGCCGCGCACGAGTGCCGCCATCGAAGCGTCTACGATCACGTCCGACGAAACGTGGAAATTCGTGATGCCTTTGTCCGAATTGACCATCGCCAATTTAGCCGAATTTTCGATGGTTTCGGCAATGTCCGCCTTGATTTCGGATTCCTGCGGATGTCCGCTGATTTTCTCGTTGAGCGTCGCCAAACCGAAGTTCGGATTGATGTCCAACTCTTTGAAAACGTCCGCATATTTTGCAAAAACGTCCTTGAAATAAGTCTCGACAATCGCGCCGAAAATGATCGGATCGGAAACCTTCATCATCGTCGCCTTCAAATGCGCGGAAAGCAGAACGTCTTTTTCCTTCGCTTCCGCAATCGCTTTTTCGACAAAAGATTTGAGCGCGGCGAGATTCATCACCGACGAATCAATCACTTCGCCTTTCTTTAACGGCGCAAAATCCTTCAAAACCTGTTCGGAATTATCATCGCCAACAAAAACAATGCGGAATTTTCCTTCCGTTTCAACGGTCGTCGAATTCTCCGTGCCGTAAAAATCGCCCGACTCCATATGCGCGACCGACGTTTCAGAATTCGCGCTCCAAACGCCCATTCGATGCGGATTTTCCTTGACATAATTCTTCACCGCTTTCGGCGCACGACGGTCGGAATTGCCTTCGCGCAACACGGGATTGACCGCGCTGCCCAACGCCTTCGCATACTTTTTGTTGATCGCTTTTTCTTCGTCCGTTTTCGGTTCGCTCGGATAATTCGGCAGCGCGTAACCTTGTTTCTGCAGCTCGGCAATCGCCTCTTCCAACTGCGGAACAGAAGCCGAAATGTTCGGCAATTTGATAATATTCGCGTCCGGCTGCGTCGCCAATTCGCCCAATTCCCCAAGCGCATCGGGCGTTTTCTGTTCGTCCGTCAAATATTCGGGAAAGTTCGCTAAAATTCTCCCCGCCAAAGAAATATCGGGAATCTCAATTTCAACATCGGCAGATTTCGTAAAAGCCTTGACGATAGACAAAAAAGAATGCGTCGCCAACAGTGGCGCTTCATCGGTTAAAGTGTAGTAAATTTTTGACATATTATTGCTTGTTCATATTTTGAATTATTATATTTATCGAATTAATTTTGCTCGCCGAATAACAGTTGGCGTTTAAAACACAAATCAATTAAAGACAATAGTTAATTAACGCTATTCTAGTCAACTTTGATTAAAACGTAAATTAGAATGGTAAAAATATTTACAGATGTTAGCTAAGCGAGAACATTTATAATTCAGTGGGTGCAAACTCTGTCTACTTGAATTTAAAGTAAAAAACAAGTTATGGTAAAGTTTTTTTGTTTCATCTGTGAAATTGCATGCAAAATAATGTTATTATTATGCGACAGAGGAGAAAACTATTGAGTCATCTGAATCAAATACTGGAAAAATTGAACCTTTCTAAGGAGAATGGTCTCTTTTTTTCTGGTGATAACAGAAAAAGATTTTTCTCAAACCGCATAGAAAAACTATTAACAAACGTCATTAAGCCGGACGCAGTTTTTTGTATAGATAACAAACCATTTATCCTTTTTTTTGAAAACTTAAGAAACAAAAAAGCTAAACTTAGAGAAATTTGGAATTTTAATGAATCACCCATTGTTATAATAGTTCAACAAGATTCGGTAGAAATTTATAACGGTTTTCAATTCCTTACTGAACAAAACACTCTGCGGCTTTTGGGCAAAGAAGAAAAGTTAAACGACTTTAACTATTTCAACTTGGTAATAGGTAAAACTTGGGAGAAATATCAATCGGATTTCGATTCGGAAAATAGGATTGACTTTCATCTTTTGTCTAATATTAAAGCAACACGAGATGTTCTTATTAACAAGTTAATCTCATCGGAACTTGCGAATTCTCTCATCGGCAAAGTAATTTTCGTTCGATACCTGATAGATCGAGAAGTTAAACTAGATTTTGAACAAAAGGGCAAATCAAGAAAATGGACAAATCAAGAATTTTGCGAAGTTCTAGCCAATAAAGAGCAATTTGAAGATTTTTTCAAATATCTCACGGGAAAATTCAACGGAGATTTGTTTCCGATTTCAGAAGAACAATTTGCTTCAATATCCGATGATTGTTTATCGGTAATCAAAGATTTACTTTCCGGTGATTACATATCTACAGGTCAAAAGTCTTTGTTTGAATTTTATGATTTTTCAATTATTCCGGTTGAATTTATCAGCAATGTTTACGAGCTTTTCATCGGTGAAGTCGGACAGGAAGAACAAAGTGCTTATTATACACCTCTGTTTTTAGTTGATTATATTCTTGCCGAAACCGTTGAGAAAAAATTTCAGCAGCAAGAAAGTTTCGATTGCAAAGTTCTTGATCCTGCCTGCGGATCAGGAGTTTTTTTGGTAGAAACGCTCAGAAAAATTATAGAACAATATCAAAAATCTAACCCAAACTACTCAAAAAACAAAGCTAAATACAAAGAGGAATTAAAAAATCTTGCGTTTAATAATCTCTTTGGAATAGATAAAGATAGAAGTGCCGTAAACGTAGCCATATTTTCCATTTATTTAACGCTTTTGGATTATCAGAAACCTTCTGACATTGAAACATTCAAGTTTCCTTTTTTGTTTGAGAACAATTTTTTCGTATCAGACTTTTTTGATACCGACGCAAAATTCAATGAACATTTTAAAGAAGTAAATTTTGATTTTATTTTGGGAAATCCGCCGTGGAAACGAGGGAAAGGAAAAGATAAAAAGCCGCAGTTTGTCGAGTATATTAACAACCGAAAAAAATTAGAGGCAAAGGAAAACAGAGAGAAGAAAATTGAAATTAGCAATGCCGAGATTGCTCAAGCATTCGTATTAAGAACAAGTGACTTTTCATCGCCTAAAACTAACATTAGTTTAATCGTAACAAGCAAGATTTTTTACAATATAAGTGATAAAGCTAAAAGATTTAGGCAGTATTTGTTGGACAGATTTTCGATCAGGAAAATACTTGAACTTGCTCCTGTAAGAAAAGAAGTTTTTAACAAATCGAATGACAAAGCGATTGGTCCACCTGCGGTTTTATTTTATCAATACTCTGAAAATAAAAATACTGATGAAAATACTGTCGAACATATTACGCTAAAGCCAAGCCGTTTTTTTTCGATGTTTAAGGTATTTACTATCAATCGAGGCGACTATAAAAAAGTATCTCAGAAAAATTTAAAAGATTATGATTATCTGTGGAAAATTTTAGTTTACGGTAGTTATTTAGACTTCAATTTAATAAAACGGTTAAAAGATAAGCATTCATATTTTACTATCGGCGATATAATTGCCGACGAAACTGAATTTCTTGCTAAGCAAGGAGTAATGGTTGGTGGCGGAGATAATAATGACGCGGCTCATTTGCTTGGCAAACCATTTCTTAACACCAGAAAAGATATTGAATCGTTTTGGGTAAATCCCAATCCTGAAAATAAGTGGAAACTAAAAACAGCACATAGACCAAAGAAAGATGTTAAAAAGATATTTGAAGCTCCCGTTGTCTTAATTACTGGAGGAAATGACACCTCATTTCGTTCAGTATCAGCAGTAAATGAGAAAGACGCAGTATTTAGAAGTTCTTTAACGGCAATAAAGAGTTATTCAGATAATATTGGACTACTCAAATCAATTTGCGGAATATTGAATTCCTCATTTTTTTCATATTATGGGTTGCAAACTTTCAGTTCGTTAGGAATCGAACGTGAAGAATCACATGACTCTGAGAAATTTACTGTCCCATTTATTGAAAGTATTGAAATAGCATCTGTTGTGTCTTCTATCAATGATTTGAAGATATTAGAACATTCTGAATTACGGATTTTTGCTTCAAATACTTTGTTTGAAGTTGATAGGAAAATTAAAGAATTAGATTCTGCCGTAATTTCTGCTTTCTCTTTTTCTGAAATGGAAAAGGATATTCTCGATTATTCTGTTAATGTAACGATTCCGATAATAATGAAACACGATAGCTATGAAGATTTGTTCAAGCCTTTAGCCTCTAATAGTTTGGAACTTGGAGAATATGTAAACATATTTTTCAACCAGCTAAATCCTATTTTTGAAAGAATGAATCAAAAGCTAACAGTTGAAATTCAATACTCCGAACAAATAATTGGTCTCTTCTTTAAAACAGTCGCCTACGATTTTGATAGAATTCCGTTTCGTCTAAAAACAGAAGAAAGCGCATCTATTCTTAATTTCTTAATTTCAATCGGAACTGAAAGAATTACTGACAGACTCTTTGTTCAAAAGGACATTAGAGGGTTTGAGCAAGATGGATTTTATCTTATCAGACCAAATGAGCAAAAACTTTGGCATAAGGCAATGGCACATCTGGACGTAAGCGAATTTATGGATGCCATTCTGACCGCAGGTAAATCCCACAAGGCATATGTTTGATAAGTTAGACGCAACAATTTATCGTAATTCGGTAGTATTCTACGAAGAGAGCTTTGAAGATTTGCTCTCAAAAATCACACTTTGCTATAGGCTAATGAAGTCAGACAATATCATTGTAGTAAATGATGAGAATAAAATCCGAGATGTGATGTTTTTACAATATCTGAATAACAATAAATTAAAGGAGCAACTACAACTCAGTCATTGGTATTTCATACGAGAAGCTTTAGAGGATTCAACCGTTGGAAGAACTGACATTAAAGTGATTTCACACAACACATTTGAGAATACAGAAGCATATTATATTATAGAATGTAAAAGATTAGATATTAAAGCTACAAAAGGCACAAGTGGATTAAACGCAAAATATATCGAACACGGAATGTCTCGATTTACCACAAATTACTATGCTTCACATTACAGAGTAAACGGTATGATCGGATTTATCGTTGAGAAAATGGATATTCATTCAAACACAAAAAAAATAAACAAGTTATTAAAAGATTTTGGAACGCCAGTCACAACTAAATATTTAACAAAAGATTCTTTCATACCGAACTTTGATTACCAATATCATTCAACTCACTTAGACAATAACGGCGACGAATTGAAGATATATCATCTAATGTTTGATTTCATCGAAAATATTGGCACACCTTAAAAAGACTCATCTGAGGAAATTCATATTCGTTCATAGCAAAAATAAAAAGGATGAAGTTTTGGCTTCGTCCTTTTTTATTGCTTTTCAACGAAAAGATTGAGAATAAATTCGTCGTCAAGTTAAAATTTTCAAAATGATAAAAAGCCCTTTGCGTTATCCCGGAGGAAAAAGTCGGGCGGTGAAATTTATTTCCGCGCTGATTCCCGATTTTGACGAATACAGAGAACCGTTTGTCGGCGGCGGTTCGGTTTTCGTTTACGCGAAGCAGCGTTTTCCGAACAAAAAATTTTGGGTGAATGATCTTTATTTTGAGCTTTATAAGTTTTGGGAAATGACGCAAAAAGACGTTGACGCGCTCATCGAAAAAATCTATGAATGGCGCGAGCAATTCCCAATCGGAAAAGAACTGCACAAATTTCTAAATCAAAATCTTGAAGGTTTTAACGATTTAGAACGTGCGGCGGCATTTTTTATTTACAACCGCATCACGTTTTCGGGAACAAGTCTGAGCGGCGGTTTCAGCGAAGGCGCGTTTACGGGAAGATTTACCGAAAGCAGTATTCAGCGATTAAACGAATTCGCCGATGTCGTCAACGGCACGACGATCACAAATTTTGACTACAAAGAATTAGTAAAACGCGACGGCGAAAACGTCTTCATTTTTCTCGATCCGCCGTATCATTCCGCAACAAAATCTGCGCTTTACGGCAAAAACGGACATCTGCATAAATCATTCGACCACATCAAATTTGCGGAAACTATGAAAACCTGTTGGCACAAATGGCTCATCACTTACGACGACAGCGATTATGTTCGAGATTTATTTTCCTTCGCCCGCATAGTTCCATTTGATTTAAAATATGGCATGAGAAACGTCGCCGAAAATTCCGACCAAAACGGCAAGGAATTATTCGTTTCAAATTATTTGAACGAATCTTGACACTCGTTCAAATTAGAATTATTCTAAATCGAAGTTTAGTAATAAAATACACGAATGAAAGATATAGAAGATTTAGGATTGACGAAACAGCGCGAAACGGTTTTGCGCGTGATTCGTGAGTCGGAAAAACATCTGACGGCGAACGAGGTTTTTGATAATGCCCGTTTGCTGCTGCCCGGAATTTCGTTTGCGACCGTTTACAATTCGCTGAGTTATCTGAAAAAAGAAGGGTTGATCGGCGAAATCAAACTCGGCACGGACGCGAATTTGTATGACCGCAAACTGACGCGCCACGACCACGCGATCTGCAACAACTGCGGAAAACTGGTTGATCTGGAATTATCTATTCCGAAAAAACTGCTCGAAGAAGCGGCAAATCGTTCGCAATTTCAGCCGGAAACAATCGAACTGACTTTGCGCGGTTTGTGTCCCGAATGCAGTAAACAGAAAATTTGAAAAATACCGGAATTGAAATCGAAAAAATTAAACAGTTCCGAAAAATTAATCGTGTTGAAATAAATATTTCGATTGTAGGCTGTCGAAATATCGAAGCTAAATAAATTGCGACAAACAGCGCAAATCAATTCTTGTAAAAATCTAAAAAAATAAAAATTATGGCAAACAATACAGACAATCATAAGGCATTTGAAACAAACGATTCGAGCCGGGAAACTGTCGAAACTGGCGAACCGGGCGGCTCGGAACATTTGAAAGACGGCGAAAATCATAAGGTTTGGGAAACCAACGATTCGACCCGCTGTCCGTTCACGGGCGGCGCAATCAATTTTACGACCAGCACACGGCGTTCAAATAACGATTGGTGGCCGAATATGCTGGATTTGAAAATCCTGCGTCAGCATTCTAATTTGTCCGACCCGATGGGCGAGAATTTTGACTATGCGGAAGAATTCAAAACACTCGATCTGGAAGCCGTCAAGCAAGACATTTTCGCGCTGATGACCGATTCGCAGGATTGGTGGCCGGCTGATTACGGTCATTACGGTCCGTTGTTTATTCGGATGGCGTGGCACAGCGCGGGAACTTATCGCGTTCAGGACGGACGCGGCGGCGCGGGCGCGGGCGATCAGCGATTTGCACCGCTCAACAGTTGGCCTGACAACGCCAATTTGGATAAAGCGCGCCTTTTACTCTGGCCCGTTAAAAAGAAATACGGCAGAAAACTTTCGTGGGCTGATTTGCTGGTTTTGACGGGCAATTGTGCGCTCGAATCAATGGGTTTTAAAACATTCGGTTTCGGCGGCGGACGCGCCGACACCTGGGAGCCGGACGAAGCTGTTTATTGGGGCGCGGAAGGTGAATGGATGGGCGATGAACGTCATTCGGAAAATATGGAACTCGAAAATCCGCTCGCCGCCGACCATATGGGATTGATTTACGTTAATCCCGAAGGTCCGAACGGCAATCCCGATCCGATCGGTTCGGCGCAGCTTATTCGTCAGACGTTCGGGCGAATGGCGATGGATGATGAAGAAACCGTCGCGCTGATTGCGGGCGGACATACTTTCGGCAAAACTCATGGCGCGGCTGACCCGCAAAAATTTGTCGAAGCGGAACCGGCGGGCGCGGGCATTTTAGAGCAAAGTATGGGCTGGAAAAATACGTTCGGCAAAGGACATTCCGGCGACACGATTACGAGCGGCATCGAAGGCGCGTGGACAAGCACTCCGGCGAAATGGAGTCACGATTATTTTGAATTTTTGTTCAAATACGAATGGGAATTGACGAAAAGTCCGGCGGGCGCGTATCAATGGAAACCGAAGGGCGAAGAAGGCGCGGGCTTGATCCCGGACGCACACGACGCGGAAAAAACTCATCAGCCGTTTATGCTGACGACCGACATCGCGCTCAGAATGGATCCCGATTACGAAAAAATTTCGCGCCGTTTCTTGGAAAACCCGGAAGAATTCGCCGACGCTTTCGCCCGCGCGTGGTTTAAACTGACGCACCGCGATATGGGACCGAAAACGCGCTATCTCGGCGCGGAAGTTCCCGAAGAAACTCTGATCTGGCAAGACCCGATTCCCGAAATTGATTACGAATTGATTGACGAAAACGACATCGCCGCTCTGAAAGGCAAAATTCTCAATTCCGGTTTGTCCGTCGCCGAACTCGTTTCGACCGCGTGGGCTTCGGCTTCGACTTTTCGCGGCTCGGACAAACGCGGCGGCGCGAACGGTGCGCGAATTCGTCTTTCGCCGCAAAAATTTTGGGAAGCGAATAATCCCGAACGCTTGCAGAAAGTTGTCAACGCGCTCGAAACAATTCAAAAAGAATTCAACGACGCGCAATCGGGCAAACAAGTTTCGCTCGCCGATTTGATTGTTCTCGGCGGCTGCGCGGCAATCGAAAAAGCGGCGAAAGATGCCGGACACGACGTTGAAGTTCCTTTCACGGCGGGACGCGCCGACGCTTCGCAGGAAGAAACCGATGTCGCAATGTTCCGTCATCTCGAACCTTTAGCGGACGGTTTCCGCAATTTTCGCAAGACGCATCACAAAACTCCGGCGGAAGAAATGCTGGTTGACAAAGCGCAGTTATTGACCTTGACCGCGCCCGAAATGACGGTTCTCGTCGGCGGTCTGCGTGTCTTGAACGCCAATTATGACGGCTCGCAACACGGCGTTTTCACCGACAAACCGGAAACGCTGACCAACGACTTTTTCGTCAATCTGCTCGATCTCGGAACGACTTGGAAAGCGACCGACGAAAACGAAAACGAATTTGAAGGCAGCGACCGCAAAACCGGCGAATCCAAATGGACAGCCACGCGCGTTGACTTAATTTTCGGCTCAAACTCGGAACTCCGCGCTCTTGCCGAAGTTTACGCCACCGACGACGCGCAGGAAAAATTTGTTAATGATTTCGTCGCGGCTTGGGACAAAGTGATGAATCTCGACCGCTTTGATCTGAAATAATTTCAAATCGTCTGGCAACACCGAAAACTCAAACGGCGAACGGAATTATTTTCGTTCGCCGTTTTTGTTATTCTTAACATTGATGAACAATTTAAATAGATTTTTAGAAGCGCAGGAAGATGATTACGCAAAGGCTTTGTCGGAAATCCGCGCGGGCAGAAAGCGCAGTCATTGGATGTGGTATATTTTCCCGCAAATAGCCGGTTTGGGATTTAGTCCGACATCGAAATTTTACGCGATCAAAGATATTTCCGAAGCTGAAGAATATTTAGAACATCCCATTTTGGGCGAACGATTGATCGAAATCTCAAACGCGCTGCTCCAAATCAAAGACAAAACGGCGCACGAGATTTTCGGCAGTCCTGATAATATGAAACTGAAGTCTTCGATGACTTTGTTTGCGGCGTTGGACAAAACTAATCCGGTTTTTCAAAAGGTTTTGGACAAATATTTTAACGGCGCGAAAGATCAGAGAACATTCGAGTTGATTTGTGATTAAACTGGATTTTTATCCGCGTTTATTGGCGCATACATTTACAAAGTGTAAATTTTTAACCTGAAAGTCTGAAAATGAACATATTCGAGAGCGGAATCCCGAACGTCCCAACCATAAATTTTGGAACAAAATACAATCTACTGGAATTTATCCGGGCGCGGACATTTTTAGAAGCCTGGGACGGCTACCTTTATAAGCATCGGGAAAACGGTAAAGAAATCGCGGACGGAAAGATTACATTAGATTTCGGCAGTTATAACAGAGGCATTCACCATGATTGGCGGGCGGAGATAAATGCCTATCATTATTTGCTGCAACATCAATACGAAATTAGAGATAATATTCTTAAGTCTTTGATCGAGGAAGTTGACAGGTTCACTCAATACTTGGATCCGAACGATTCATTTGTTCCAAATATTACGCCCGAAACGCGAGCCGATTTTGATTTCAAACCCTTTATTGAACCTCTGAACATTGGTTTCACCGAAAAGAACAAGGATGACATCGCATATCTCGAATGGCATTTCCAGTGCGCTTGGGACATTGAACACGGTTTTGTCGTGACGACGCATCGGGACAGAGTAATTCATATTGGTCAGGACACCGATATTTGGAAAATTTATGAAGATATGGGGACGCTTGAGAAAGAACAAAGAAAATATAACGAGCAGATAAAAAACAGCCCGCCCAAAGAAATAAAACCGTCGTGGAAGTTTTGGTGATTTTTATTTCAAGCAAGGACGAAGTTTCGGCTTCGTCCTTTTTTTACGAACTGCACGAAAGCATCGAACAGCCGACTTTTGTTTTCGCCCAATCGGGACGTTTTGCAAACCATTTTTCAGATTCGGGTTGTTCGTCGTAAGGTTTTAAAAGCAAGTTGAAAAGCTCATCAACGATTGAATAATCGCCCGCGTCCGCCGCGTCAATGGCGATTTGTGCCATATAATTTCGCAGGACGTATTTTGGATTTGCGGCGTTCATTGCGGCGATTCGTTCGGACGTTTTGCGGTTTTCAGATTTCAAAATTTCCGCGTAATCTTCGAGAAAGACGTTCCATTCCGATTTGAATTTTTCGAGCGTTTCGGAATAACTCGATTCTTCCAAAAGCGTCCAGAATTCGTTCGGATTTTCTAGGTCAAACTTGCTCAAATTGCGGAAAAACAGCGTCAAATCCATTTCGCTTTTGAACATCAGATGTTCGAGTTCGGTGACAAATTCCGCGTCGGCTGATTCAACAAAACCGAGTTTGTCGGACATCATTCGGACGTGTTTCGGCAAATATGATACTTGATAATTTTCGAGAATTTCTTCGAGCGGTTCGGCATCTTCGATCAGCGGATAAAGCGCGTTTCCCAACTGCATCAGATTCCACACGCCGACCGCCGATTGGTTGCCGAAGCGATAGCGTTTTTGTCCCGCGTCGGTCGTGTTCGGTGTCCAGTTCGGATCGTAATTTTCGAGCCAGCCGTAAGGTCCGTAATCAATCGTCAAACCCAAAATTGACATATTATCGGTGTTCATCACGCCGTGAACGAAGCCGACGCGCTCCCAGTGAATCATCAGGTCGAGCGTCCGTTCGCAGACTTCGCGGAAAAATTCGACGTAAGTTTCTTTTGAAGGTTCGCCCAAATGCGGATAAAAATGTCGAATCGTGTAATCGGTTAATTTTTTGAGATTCTCCAAATCCTGACGCACGAGAAATATCTGAAAATTGCCGAAACGAACGAATGTCGGCGCAACGCGGCAGACGATTGCGCCTTTTTCATACGCGGCGTTTCCGTTGTAAAGCACGTCGCGCAAAACATCGTCGCCCGTCAAAATCAAAGACAGAGCGCGAGTTGTCGGAACGCCGAGATGAAACATCGCTTCCGAACAGAGATATTCACGAACCGAAGAACGCAAAACCGCAAGTCCGTCCGCGCCGCGCGAATACGGCGTTTTGCCCGCGCCTTTTAACTGCAATGCCCAATGCTCGCCGCCGTTTTCAACCTCAAATAAATTGATCGCGCGACCGTCGCCGAGTTGTCCGGCAAAATTGCCGAACTGGTGTCCGGCGTAACACATCGCAAACGGTTTCGTATTTTCGTAAATTGCCGCGCCCGAAAAGACATTTAAAAATTCTGCGCTTTTCGCATCTTCTGCCGTCAAACCGACCGCTTCGAGCATCTGCGGAGAATAATGCACGAGCGTCGGATTTTTCGGTTTCGTCGGCGCGGCGTAAGAAAAAGCGGCACTCGAAACTTGGCGGACGAAATTTTCCGCGACCGGATCGGCGGGAAGTTCAGTGTTGAAAGTATCTTTGAGATTTAATTTCATTATTTTTATTTTCGCAGTTTGAGAGCCGTTTAGACAAATTGATTTGAAAACAAATGTTAGAGAGCGATTATTAAAAAGTAATGTCCAACATTTTGTAAATTTCGCGTTTTCCTTTTGAAGAGATAATTAATTCCCTCGAAAATCGGATTTTTCAAACCATTTTCGTTGCAGCGATTTTTCTAGAAGCACTGCAACGAGTTGTTCTGACGGAGGCAGGCGACGTTTGCTCTCAGATAAGCAGACGGAAAAAGACGCGCGTTCGATGTCTCTTCGGCGCACGTCTTCTTTTTTGCGTTTGGAAAATCTGTCACCGCTTTTTTCCAAAAAGAAAAAACGATGTTTTAGAATTTATCGTATCGCAGTAATTATCAAGTCGGTCAAGTTTTCCGATATGTTGACGACTTGAGGAGCAAATTGGTAATTTTTTGCTCCGACTTGCAAGATACAGGTTTGTCCCGCTGCAATATCCGGGAATCGAAAATAGCCGAAGGCGTTCGTTATGACGACGAAATTGCGTCCGGCTCCGTCAGTCAAATAAACTTTGGCATTATTCAAACCTCTGCCGCCGTTTATCAAAACTCTGCCGGAAATTTCCGTTCCGGCGGCGGTCGGCGAAAGTGTTTCAAATGCACCGATGTCCGCGCCGTCGGCAGCGTTTGTCACATTCGGATTGTCAATCGGACGCATTACTCCGCGCTGGTCGGTTGTTACGGCGGCGATATTGGAGATTTTAGATATATCCGTTTGAGATTTTTTTGAGATTTTCCCGTTTTTGACGAAACTAAACTGGATGTCAGCCGCAGTTCCTTTATCAATCACAGGGCTGTTCGTCATCGGTCTCATTGTTCGAGTTGTGCCGCCGTTGTCGGCGAGCGGTTCAAGCAGAGGAGATTGACCGATGATGTCGGTCGTCTTCGGCTGTCCGCCGCTGAATGTCGTTCCGGCGGTTGATTGAATCAGATTATAACCCTGCGAATTTACCTCACCGTTTATATCGCCGCCCGTGTTTCCGGCGATGATCGTATTTATGACGTTAAAATTTCCTTCTTCGACGAAAATGCCGCCGCCTGTGCCGCTTGCCGTATTTCCGGCAATTGTGACGCTTGTCATATTCAACTGAAGCGGATCGCCGCCGAAAATCGGTCTGCCCTTGTAAATCGCTCCGCCTTGTGCGGCTGAATTTTGATTAAAAGTCGAATTTATAATTTTCGTTGTCGAAAAACCTTCGACTGAAAAAATAAATATCGCGCCGCCGACAGAGTTTAACGAATTATTATTTGAAAAAGTGCTTTGGCTGATCGTTAAATTTGTTGCCACAGAGCCAATCGCGCCGCCGCCGTCGTCTGCGGTATTTCCGTTAAAGACACAGCGATTTATTTGCAGTTTTCCGCCGGAAGCGAGTATCGCACCGCCTACATCTTCGTTGGCAAATCCGCCTTCTAAACTGAGATCGTTTAGTATGCTGTTTGCAGAATGAATGTTAAAAATGCGGCTTTCGTTACCCGGTTGCGTCGAGCCGAAAATCGTTAATAGATTTGCGCCCGGTCCATTAACGGTTAAACTTCCATTGTTGAAAATCTCTATTTCTCCGCTCGTTAAAAAGATGGATTGCTTGGTAGAGAAAACCGCCTGCTCGAAAACAATCGTGTCGTTGCCCGAATTGTCGTTGGCATCTTCGACCGCCTGCCGCAGACTGCCTGCGCCGTCGTCGTTCGTATTGGTAACGGTATAAGTCATCGGCGCGACGTTAGTCAGATTAAAACTCGCCGAACCGTTTGCGTTTTGCGTCGTCGCCGTCACCGTATAACTTCCGGCGATGCCGTTTGCGGTAAAAACAGGTGCGGTCGCGTAACCGTTCTGATCCGTTTGAACATCTACGGTGGTTACTCCGCCCGTAAATGTTCCGCTTGCTCCATTTGTCGGCGCAGTGAAAGTTACCGTTACACCGGACAGCGGATTATTGTTGCCGTCAGTTACCCGCACTTTTAAGTTTGTCGCAAACGGCGTGTTGATATTAGTCGTCTGGTAATCGCCGTTGACGGTCGAGACAAAAACACCGCCGGTCAGATCAGTAACTTCCGCCGCCGAATTATTTTGTCCGTTCGTATCGTTCGATGCGGCGATGTTTACCGGCTCATATAGAGAAGCATTAATCGGAGCGTCATTGGCGATTTTTAAAACCAAAGTGAAAATATTTGTCGAACCTCCCGCGACAGTTGCCGCCGAACAATTAACCGGATCGGTTTCCCCGACATTCGGTGTCGTGCAGTTAAAGCCGTTCGGCGCACTAAACGAAACAAAACTCGAATAATTTGACACATAAGCTGTAAGTGTAAAATTTTGCGCGTCAACGCCGGTCAGATTAAGCACGGTAAATGTATAAGTAACATTTTCGCCGCGCATCGCCGGATCGGGCGAATCGGCAATTGAGACCGACAAATCCGTATTGGCAACTGCATTAACCTGATGCGCCGCGCCCGAATTAGTAATGATTGCGGTCTGAATAGCCGCGTCAGCAGCAATCGCTGATAAAACCACTAAAATCATTAACGGTATTATCCGTCTTAAAATTGTCGGGATGTTTTTAATAATGCTTTTAACGAAATATTTCTCTTTCATTTATGTGAATTTTCCTTTGATATTTTCTCGAATTTATTTTATTACGCCGTTTTTCTTTACCACTTTCAATCTGGCGAAATCAGCCTGAATAGAACGATACATTAGTTAAGAACGCAAGATTGAAATAATGTAATTATAATAATTTCCGAGTTCTTTACTTGGGCATTAATAAAGTATAAGAACCGAAAAGCAAAGTCTTCAAAAAATCTCAATTTTTCTCAATTTTTAGTTTTGTCATCTTGTGTGAAAATCCACATTTTAACGTGCCGATAACTTCTAAATAATATGAATAGTTTTTAGAAAATTTTCGGAGAAATAAAATTTTCACTGCAAAATTAAATCTTTTGCATATAAAACTTGGAAAAAAAGTAATTATTTGTTAGCCTTGACGTTGATTTTCTGCATCAAAGAACGAAAATTTTTATTCAGTATTTTAAATTAAAACATTATGTTTAGTGATAACTTCAGGCGCGGTGAGGGAAAAGGTAAAGGAAAAACCGGCTCGAAAGCCGCTTCAAAACTTGCCGACATCGGTTGGAAGGCGTTTCAAGCCGTTAATAAATCTCTGCCCGAAGGCGAATCGATTACGCCGAATTGGGCGGCTGAACCGCTTTTGAAATCGTATGAACGCACTGCGCCGCCGCTCGGTTTTCCGCGCGAAACGGATTCGCTTTGCCCGACGTGCGTGAAAAATGTTCGCAACGGCGTAATTGATAAAACGATTCCGCTGGAGATTTTGATGAACTCGCATCCGGGCGAGATTAAAGCGCAGATTGTCGAAGAAAACGGGCAAGTTCTGATGAAGAAAACCTGCCCGACGCACGGCGATTTTGTTGACGTGATGGCGACCGATGCGAAGTTTTTGGAACGCATCGAATCGCTTTTTTACGGGCGCGATTTCAAAGCGGCGGAAGACAAGCACGTTCATCATCACGGAACTTCCGACATCAAATTCGGACGCGGCGCGGTGTTGACGGTTGATTTGACGAACCGCTGCAATATGATGTGCAACCCGTGTTTTATGGACGCGAATCAAGTCGGCTACGTTCACGAACCGACGTTTGAAGATACGAAACAAATTCTTGATAACGCGATTTCGTTCAAACCGCGACGACAAATTATCATTTTGTTTTCGGGCGGCGAACCGACGATTGCGCCGCATTTTTTGGAATCGGTCGCATATGCGAAGAAGATCGGATTTTACCGCATCTTAGCCGCAACGAACGGCATTCGTTACGCCGAAGACATCGAGTTTTGCAAAGCGGCAAAAGAAGCCGGACAACACGGCGTTTATCTGCAATTTGACGGCACATCGGAAGAGAAAAATAAACATCGCGGCGTTGGAAATTTGTTCGACGTAAAATTAAAAGCGATTGAAAATCTTGCCAGCGTTGGAATAAAAGTTACGCTCGTGACGACGATTGTTAATACGATAAATAACGATGCCATCGGCGACATCGTGAAATTTGCCGCGCAGAACATTGATAAAGTTCAGACCATTGCTTTTCAACCCGTTTCGTTCACCGGACGCGACGAAGACGTTTCCGACAAAGACCGCATCCAGCAACGCTACACGCTCGCCGGAATGACGCACGATTTGAAAGATCAATTGGATGGAACGCTTCAACCGCTGCGCGATTGGTTTCCGCTTTCGTCCTATTCGGCTTTTACAAGCGTGATGGATATGCTGCAAGGCGCGGACGCTCCGTGGGGTTGGTCGTCTTGCAACTGTCATCCGAACTGCGGAATTTTCACCTTGATTGTCGTTAATAAAAACACGGGCGCGATGACATCCTTGTTCGACTTTTTCAACTACGAGCAATTTACGAGAGACGTGGCGACGATTACCGACACGGCTCGCGGCAAAAAGCTGACGATGGCGCAGTTGGGAATGGCGATTATGCGTAATTACGACGCATCGAACGCGCCCGACGGCTTTCCCGTTTCGCAGATTCTAAACTTATTCAAACCGTCGTCGGCTGATTCAAATTCTGACCGTAATGATCGAATGAAAGCACAGCCGAAAAACGAAACCGATGATATATGGCGCGTTCTGTGCGTCGAAGGAATGTGGTTTCAGGATTTATTCAACTACGATTTTCGCCGCACAGAGATGTGCGTCATTCCATACGGCACGCAGGAAGGCGAGATTTCATTTTGCGCGTATAATACCGGAGTCGGCTGGCGGCAGATTGTCGAGGAAATGAACAAAACCGCGTCGCTTGCCGAATGGTATAAAGATAACGGTCGGCACGACGTTTATGCGAAAGGCAAGGAAGTTCCGAACATTGCGAAAACGCGCAGTTTATCGCTTCCGATTATCGCCAAAGTTTTGCAGGAAGATTTGGATAAACCGACGGTTACGCCTTATTTAATCGAAGAAGAAGAAAACGAAACAGTCGGGGTTTAGTAAATAAATTTGAAAGAGTTTTTAGCCGCGGATGAAGGCGGATGAACGCGGATTTGGAATTTAAAAAATCATCTGCGTTTATCCGCGAAATCTGCGGCTGAATTTTATAAAAATAGACAAAGGGAGAGACAGAAAATTATGCCGGACGAGAGAGATATTGCTCAGGATAAAAAAGCGTTGGAGCAGAACGAAAAACAGGGAATAACCGCCGAGATCGAAGGCGAACACCCCGAACACGCGCCGATTGCGGGCAAAAAAACGCCGCAGGAACACGTTGATAAAGATGCGATTGATGAAAGCGGAAATTTAATTTACGAAAAAGAAACTGACGATGACGACGACGAGCAGTAATATTCGATTTAGAAAATACGACTCGAAATTTTCTTAAAAATAAATAAATTAATTTTCAGATCGAATCAAAATTTATGAAAGTTAAAAAAACTTTAAATAATATCGGCAGTCTCGCAAAGTTGATGGCTTTCGGAATGCCGGATAACGCCGTCGGTTCGATTGATGTTACGAAACGCTGTAATCTGCGGTGCGAGCATTGTTATTTTTTCGCCGAAGAACATAAAGAGCGCGAACTGACCATCGAAGAATGGACGGCAAAATTTGAAGCGATGAAAGCGGCGGGCGATCCGATGCTGCTCTGCACTTGGGTCGGCGGCGAACCGATGGTGCGAAAACCTCTGATTGACATCGGGCGCAAGTATTTCAAACATAACACGGTCGTCACCAACGGCACGATGGAATTGCCGGACTGGACGGACGTTACTTGGGTGATCTCGATTGACGGCACGGAAGAAGCGTTCGAGAAAATGCGCGCACCGGGCATTTACAACAAGATCAAGGAAAACATCAAACGTCATCCGAATTTGCGAATCCAGATTTCGTGCGTCATCACGAGTTTGACGAAAGACTGCATCGAAGATTTGGTCGAAGAATGGAAAGACCTGGCGAGCGGCGGAATTATTTTCGATTTCTTTACGCCGGTCAATAAACTCGACGAAGCATTGTGGCTCGATTGGGACGAGCGCGATGCGATGATTGATAAAATCTTCGAGCTTAAAAAGAAATATCAGCGCAAAATCAATATGCTCGATTCGACGCTCGATCTGATGCGTTCGCATAATTCTAAGAAAGTTACGGATAATTGCCTGTTCAAGGAAAAGGCGTTTACGCTTAGTGCGGACGGCAAAGATAAAGGCAAATGTATGATGGGCGACAACGCCGACTGCGACAAATGCGGCTGCGTCGTGCCGTTTTATATGGCGACGATGAATTCGCCCAAACTCTTGGTGAAAGAAGCGTTCAAAAAAGCTGCGGGAAAAAATTAATTCTTAGGCTGATCGGCTTAAAAAGTTCGGTTTGTAACGGCAAAAGCAAGCGTCAAACAGACATCAGACAACTGTATAATAAATAACGGATGAATGTTAGATTTTTTAGGTTCATCCGTTTTTCTGCTTTGGATTCTTTCGGTCGTGATTAATAATCTTTCGGGTAAGATAGTTATTTACCGATTTGTTTTTTACTTTTTCCGTTTCAGCCGAAAAAACAAATTCTTTCTTTACAACGTATTAACGAAAATTGAAATCTGTAATACAGCCGATACGGAAAATTTGAATAACATTAATATTTGCATTATTTTATTCATCTGTAAAATGTTTATGAATTTTATAAACCTTAAATACAAAAAGAAACCGGCGTGTTTCGCGTTAATTTATTGTCTGTTGATGACGGCGATATTTCCATATTTAACGCCGGCGCAGAACACCGCCGAACAGCAGACGTTAAAAAATTCTCAAAACGGCGCGGCAAAGGTGAAAAGCGATGATTCGAAAATCGTCGAAGCCTTTGAAGTCGGGCGCGATTTTCGCGTCGAAAAATTTCGCGTGGCGGGCGGCGCGGAACTCATCACGATTTTCGCCGATTTAAGCAGAGCGAATCGGGCAAGCGGTGAAAACGGAAAGGATGTTCCGCTGGTCAGCGTTTTGCGTGATACGCTCGGCGATGAAATTGCTGAAAACGACCGTCTGCGTTATGTTTGGATGCTGAATTACACCGATCCTTCTTTTGCTCAGAAATTAGTTTCCGGCGTTCCGTTTCTTTATAAAAAACTTTCCAACAAAGGCAAAGTCGGCAACGATCCGCCGCCGGCGGTAATGGATTTGAAGCCGTCGGACAAAAATATGTGGAACAAGATTTTTTGGATCGCCTTTAAAAGTCTCGTTCTGTCACAGTTCGACGCGGTTGTCAGGTCTTCGACGCTTCAATACAGCGGCAACAAAATGAATTATCAAAAGGCGGCGATGACGCGCGCGCTCGCCGTTTTGACGCTCTACGAATCGCTCGAAGGCGAAAAGATTCTCAGCGAAACCGAACTTCAGGACATACAGGCGCGCGTAATGCTTTCGGATAATTTCACCGGATCGTTTTTACAGAAAGAAAATCTGAGCCGCGTCTATCACAAAAATCTCGAAAAAACACGCGATTATCGCGGTCACAACTGGGAATTGCTTCGTCAATATACGGAAGAACAGGGACTTTATTTCGAGCCGCTTGAAATGCCTGACGGCAGCGCGACACACGCGCTCGTCTGGGTTGCCGAATCGGACTTAAAAAACAATCGAAACAAAAAATTCGATTCGCGTTTTTTAAATTTCAAAAATCCGTGGAGAGACAAACGTCTGACGAAATGGAAAGGTTATAAAGAAATTCGTTTTTATGACGAAAACGACCGCGAAGTCGCGCCGGAAACACCGAATGCGAAGGCGAAAACTCTAATTCCGCTCGCGCTTTACGGTCTCGATTACCCGAAAATTCCGGCGATTCTGGTTGATTTTCGCAGTAATGAAAATCCGCGAATGCGCGAACTTTCAAAACGCGTTTTGGACGACGTGACGCGAAATGTTCTTTCGGTTTCAAAGTTCGGCAATCTGCCGTATTTTTTCGGACGTTATGTTTACGATTTCGTTCTCGCGCGGCGCGGGATTGATTACAATCAGGCTTCGCGGCTGAACTCTTATTCGCAGCTCAAACTGTTGCTGTTGCTGAACGAATCAATAGATGAAAATTTCAAAGACCGGATAAATTCGCGGCTCGAAAAAGTCGCCGTCAATCCGTTGGAAAACGATTTCGATGCGGAAATAAGAATCGCCCGCAAGCAATACGAAAATCTCATCGCTTACGCGAAACGTCCCGACGGTTTGGCGAAAAAGATCGAAAACGACCGCCGCGAAGAAATGGTTCGCCTCAGACACGGCGGCAAAGACCGGATGCTCTATGCGGCGGCGCATCTTTTTTCATTCGGTATTTATACGCACCGCGAAACCGCTACGCCCGAACTTTACGAAAGTTTAGACCTGCGCCGACAACTCGAATTTCACGAAAGATTCCTGCGCGAAACGGCGCGTGATTCCGCCCGACCGGAAATTGACAGCGACGTTGAAGCAGTCAAAAAATCGCTCGCTTTTATTGCCGAAAACGGTGAAAATGCCGGAGCAAAAACCGCCGCCGCCGTTTCAAAAATATTTATGATTAGCGAAGACCGTGAAATACGTCTGCTTGCTTTAAGCGGTCTTGACCGAATAAAAAATACGGCTGCCAAAAAGAATCTACTCGCTATTTACGAAAACCGGAAAATCGAACCGCAATGGCGAAATATGTCCGCTCAATATCTGAAACTCGCGCCCGTCGGTGAAAAACAAATTTCTTCAGCCGGAGCAAAATAAAGTGGTTTTTTCGGCATAAAATACAAGCATTACTCGATGAATTTCAAATCAATTTTTCTAAAGTTTAATTTTCTAATCGTTGCTTTCTGCCTTTTTGTCTTTCAGGTGCAGGCGCAAAAGGTCAGGCGCGTCGTCATTATAAAAACCGACGGAACTTCCGGCGATCTCGTTGACCGTTTTGTCAAAGAGCGCGATCCGGCGACAGGCAAAAGCGTTCTGCCTTGGTTTGAAGAAGTGTTTTATAAAAAGGGAACTCGCCTTGAAAATTTTTACGTTCGCGGAATGAGTCTTTCCGGTCCGTCCTGGAGTATGCTCGATACCGGACAGCATCTGCAAATAAAGGGAAATGTAGAGTTTGACCGCTTTACTCTGCATACTTACGATTATCTCAGTATTTTTCCGTTTTATATTGATTACGGATTTAACAAAACGGCTGATATGCCGGCGGCTGAAGTAATGAATGATCTGGGAATTCCGCTTCTCAGCGATGCTTTCGATTACGATAAAAAATATACGAGTCCGCAAATCCTCCAGAAAGGTTTGAGCTGGAAGGTGATGGGAAACAGTTTTGTAAAATTTTATCCCAAAAAAGCGGCGGATTTTATTGATGAATGGACGCTCGGTTTCGATTACCGCAATATGATCTTAAATCAAAACGAGCGCGACATTGTTTTCAAATTAAATAATCGTCCCGAAGTCGAATACTTCGATTATTTCACGGGCGTTGTTGATCACGCATCGCACAATAATAACGACGTAAAAACTCAACTTGCCGCATTGCAGGAGTTGGATCGCGCCATTGGCAGAATCTGGACGGCGATTCAATCTTCGCCGGATGCCGAAAAAACTGTTCTAATCGTCGTTTCCGATCACGGTTTTAATTCCGACGAAAAAGTTTACAGTCAGGGATTTAATATCGTAAAACTTTTGTCGGGCGCACAAGGCGGAGCGCATCACGTCGTAACGAAACGTCGTTTGATGCTCGATTATTCGGTCAAAGGAATCTATCCGCTCGTGCCGCTCAACACGACCGTGGCGAAAGAATCTTTTTATCTCAAAGGTCAGGAAGACGAATATCCGACCGCACTCGTAGATTTTGACGGCAATGAACGCACGTCTTTTCATCTTCGCAACAGCGATCTGAATATTTTACATATTCTTTTTCAGCAATTTCAAAAAGGGAAATTTTCCGCGCAGATGAAAGTTGCGGCAAACGATTTGTTTTTTGAAACGATTGAAAAACATCGCGCCGATTGGACGAAAACCGTTAATGAAGCGGGCGCAGAAATGGACGCGCTGCATCGCCGGATCGAGGCGCAGGCGAAAATTATCAGCACGTTTCCGAAAGAATACACGCCCGAAGAATACGAAAAAGGCTTAAATCGTGAAAACCGCCGAACCGCCGTTCAGAATGATATTGCGGCGAGACAGGAAACGGAATACCGCGAATACATCAGAGTTTTGTCTAATCTGCTCGCGCTTGAAAAGGATAATTTCGAGCCGAAAAATCTCAAGATCGAAAATTATATCGCCAAAGGCGCGATGGGCGAAAATAATTCGGTTTATCAAATGCAGAATTACGTCGCCGGGTTATCTCCGAACGGCTTTGTTTTGGGTGCAAATAATAAAATTGACTTGGAGAAAAGTTTTCGACGCGTAGATTATTTCAAACTGCTCGACAGCCAATCTGTCCGCAATAATGTCCAGCCGGAAATCAGCAATCGTCCGATAGATTTTACCGCGACACGCATTCCGCTCGATTTGATTGCAGCGGAGTTTTCAAGTGAATTGAAACCGGACGAATCACCTGTCTGGCTTTCGAGCGAAAACGGAAAACAGGCGTTGCTTTTAACTCGTGAAGACGAAAACGGAAATCAGAGTTACAGATATTTGCCGATTAAAGGTTTAACGCAGGATTCCACAGGCAAATTTTCATTTCAAATAAATCGTTGGAGCAGCGGATTTCCGCTAAAAATCCTTGAAGATGAAAACTTGAATGTTCCGTCCGCCGACAGATCGAAATGGCTCGATTCGTGGCACACCGAAGATGAATGGCTGAACGCGACACACAAAACTTTTTATTCTAACGCTGTCATCGGATTAAATGAGCAGATGGACCAGCATCCGATCTTAGACGAAGACGAAGTAAATTTGTCTGCCGACGAGAAACTGCTCGTTCGTTTCCGGCAGAGACAACGCGCACTTACCGAAACCGATGTGCTTGTCTTAGCCAATAATCACTGGAATTTCGATGTCCGGGGTTTTAATCCGGGCGGCAATCACGGTTCGTTTTTCCGCGTTTCGACGATTTCGACTCTGATGTTTGCCGGCGGCGAAAAAACCGGCATTCCGCAGGGCTTAACCGTTAAAAAACCTTATGACGGTTTGAGTTTGGTGCCGACAGTTCTGGCTTTGACGGGAAAACTAGATGATGACGGAAAGCCGTCTCACGAATTATATGAGAAAGGATTTAGAAATTTTCCGGGTAAGATAATTACAGAAGTTGTGAGGTGATCATAAAGAAAAAAGGTGATCGTTTAATTTAGACGCTCACCTTTTTTTTTGCAGATTATGAAATAAAAACTAATTTTTTACTTTATACTCGATTTTCTCGGCGTTATTTTCCGCATTCAAAACAATATCGAAATCAATTTTTTTCCATTCCAATTCACCGACTCTGACTTCCGCCGCGCCTTTATATTGTTTATCGCTTGCCTTTAATTCGTCCGTAGCAAAACCGTCAATCGAAATAACGACATTTTCAGTTTTGTAGTCGGCGGCGATTTTTTTCAAAAGATTATTCATCAAAATTTCTTCTGTATTTACGGGCGCGGCATCTTCGATAAAAGTATATTCGACCGTATTTACGGTTTCTTTGACCGGATTGACAGTGGCTTCAAATTTGATAGGAAGTTCGGTTTTTTCATTCGGTAAAACCGCAAAAGCATCGCCGCTCAAAACTATTTCATTATTTGAAACCTTATTTCTTTCAATTGTTACGAATTTTACGGAAAGATTATTTGATACTAAATCGGTTTTGAGTTTTACGGACAGATTTTTTGCGACCAACTCGAGAGCTTTGTCATTTTCGACCGTCAAATTACCCGCATAAATTGCAGAAACCGATAAAAGCAAAATCGCCAAAAAGTTTGTCGCCGTAAATTTAATGTTTTTCATAATCAACTGATCTCCTCGAGATTTCGCAAAAGCAAAGTCTGTGCCATTTGGTTAAACCTTTTATTTTAAGTTGTTTATGTGTTAAATGTGACGGAAACAAAAAAAAAGAACGGCATTTTGTATTAAAACGAAACGAGATAAATGTATGAAAAACGGCTTTTCAGACGCTTTCCTTTGCAAAAGGGCGGAAAAATGAGAAAATCGCCTTTTGCTAAAATCGCCCTGTTTGCTGACAATATAAAAAAATTCCTCTGATGACGACGGAAGAATTAATCGAAAAACTTTTGGAAGATAGCAGTTTGATATGAGTGATGAAAAAACAATCGTAACATTGAAGTTTAATGTGAGTGATGAAGGAGAACTCATAACAATTCAAATTCCCGAATCCTTTAATTTTGGCGATTTAAGTTCGGATGATTTTGATAGATTTTTAAGTTTTTTTGACTGGTCTTTGAAAGGTAAAAGAATTGAGTTTGATAACAGCATTAATGTTACAAGAAAAAAATCCTTATTGATTTTGTATATTCTTTATCGTGAATATCTTTTACTCGATAATTGCCAGATCATAGATGGAAATGAGAATGGGTTTATATTAGAAGCGTCGCCAGTTCCAAGAAAAACAAATGCCGAATCTTTTGAAAAATTATTCGACTCGAAAAATGAATTGCGTGAGTTGATCGGAAAGAATATTCTACCGATAGTAATAACTGATTCGAAAGACAGGGCAAAAGCATTAAAATTCGTTGAAAAATTTACAAAATTTCTGGATGTCCAGTATGAAAAAACTGTTCGTTATATAATTAACGAAATTCTTTATAATACTCTTGAACACGGCAGAAACGGACACGATATTCCATCATTCTTACAATTTGTTTGGATGGAAGAATCTAATGAACTCTCGTTTTTAATTGCTGATGTCGGTGTTGGCATAAAAAAGCACTTACGCCAAACTTATCCAAATTTAGCAACGGATAGCGAGGCAATTTTACACGCAATAAAACCGCAGATTTCAGGAACTTTCGGGAAATCGTCAACAGGATATGAAGTAAAAAATAATGCCGGTGTCGGCTTGTATATTTCGAGTAATATCACTCAAAGATTAGATGCGGATATGTTTATCATTTCGGGAAACGGTTTTGTTCATATTTCGCCCGCAAGAATTATTAGCAAAGAATTGGAGAATAAGTGGAAAGGCACTTTGGTTTATGTGAAAATAAAACTCGGTCTAGTTGATGATTTGAACTTACAAAAAATGCTTTCTGAAATTACAAAATCAATTCCGAAAGTTGATAAAAATGAGGAAAGCAAAAATTTATATATCAACATTAGAAACTATTTCGGACGTTACGCTGAAGATAAAGATTTGGCGAAAAAGATTCGTGATGAAAAATTATTGCCTGCTTTGGCTGAAAACAAAACATTGACAATTGATTTTGACGAGATTGTTTCTGCGCCGCATAGTTTATTAAATGCGATGCTCGCAACTCCGGTTGAGAGAATTGGTTTAGCGGCTTATAAAAAAATTAAAATCATCAATGCGGCTCCTGAAATACGCGAAACGCTGGATTTTATTTTTGACGACAATACTTCTAACGATTAAAATGCTGACCTCAGAATTAATCGAAAAACTTTTGCAAGGAAACGTGCGGGCTGTCGCGCGGGCGATCACGCGCGTTGAAAACGGCGCGGAAAACGCTTCGGCTTTGATGAAATCCGTTTTTCCGCAAACGGGAAATGCACTAATTATCGGAATTACAGGTTCGCCCGGCGCGGGCAAATCTTCGCTTGTTGATAAACTCGCAATGTTTTACCGGGAAAAAGGTGAAAAAATCGGTATCGTTTGCGTTGATCCGTCGAGTCCGTTTTCGGGCGGCGCGATTTTGGGCGACCGAATCAGAATGCAAACGCTCGGACTTGATCCGAATGTTTTTATTCGCTCGATGGCGACGCGCGGAAATCTCGGCGGACTTTCACGCGCTACGGTTGATGCAGTTGCAATTTTAGATGCGGCGGGTTTTGATAAAGTAATTATCGAAACCGTCGGCGTTGGACAAGACGAAGTTGAAATCGTCAAAGCGGCGGACGTTTCGGTCGTCGTTCTCGTTCCCGGAATGGGCGACGACATTCAGGCGATCAAAGCCGGAATTATGGAAATCGGCGATGTTTTCGTCATCAACAAAGCCGACCGCGAAGGCGTTTTGCGAACGGAAAAAGAACTTGAAGCCTTATTAAATCTCGCGCATCGCCCTGATTTCTGGATGCCGCCGATTGTCAAAACTATCGCCACCGAATCAAAAGGCATCGAAGATTTGTCAAAAGCCATCGAAAGCTACAACGAATTTCAAAAATCGGGCGAGAATCTCGAACGAAGAAAAGCGATTGCCAAATGGCGGCTTCTCGAACTTTTGCAGGAAAAACTTTTGTCGGATGTTTTGAATAAAAACGGCACGAATGAAAAGTTGGAAAAACTGGCGCAGGAAATCGCGGAAAAGAAAACCAATCCGTATTCGGCGGTCGAGGAAATTTTAAAATAGTTATGAAAAAGTTGATAATATCTCCCGAACAGTCTTTAACTTTTTCCGATTATTTCAAACTTCGTGTGCGGACTGAAGAAATTCTCGAATATTTCGGCTACAAAAAAGTAAATGAATTTTTGCATTTTCAGCCGAGTATTATCGAGATGCCGATGTTTGATTATCTGAGTTCGCAGATCGAAGATCATTTGATTCACATCGGTTTGGAAAATGAAATCACGCGCCGCGAGTTTTTGATCGCTCCGATTTTGTCGTTTGTCAGACATTTGACACAGGCAAAATTAAATTCCGAATACTGGTTTGAGGTGTCGCATCAATTAAAAGGCTCGCTTGATTATTATTTAAGACGAGAGAATGATTTACTGGTCGTCGAAGCGAAAAACGCTGATTTAACGAGAGCCTTTGCCCAACTTGCAGTCGAACTCGTTGCGGTAGATCAAGCGGAAGAAACCGACAAGAAAATTATTTACGGCGCAGTTTCAACCGGACAAGAATGGCAATTCGGAAAACTCGACAGAACGAACAAGACCTTTCATCAAGGAGTAAATGTTTTTGTATTGCCAAACAATTTGGAAGAGATTTTGCGGATTTTAATCGGAATTTTGGAAAATAAATAATTTCGCAAAGGAAATTGCCGAAAAAAACGATTTGTATCGGGAAGTTTAGAAAGTTTAGAGATAAATCATCGTATGAATAAAAATGTTATTTCAATAGAGCAATCTTATACATTCTTTGATTATTTCAAACTCAATGCAGATTTTGAAGATATTGTCGGATTCTGGAATTATGGTTTCAATGTAGAAACATTGGTTTTGCCGACATCAATTCTAGAAGTTGAAAATTTATCGGAACTAAATAATCGCCTAAATGATGTTTTTTCAAGAGTTGCTTTAGAAAGCGAAATGGCGCGGCGGGAAACATTGATCGCACCGATTCTATTGGAAGTTGCCAGAATTGCGGAAGCAAAAGTAAAGATAGAATTTCCGCTCGATGTCAGCCGTCAGTTAAAAGGTTCGCTTGATTATTTATTGCATACAAAAACCGATTTTTTGGTCGTCGAAGCAAAAAACGAAGATTTATATCGCGGTTTCAAACAATTGTCCGTTGAACTGATCGCCTTGAAAGAATGGCTCAAAGATGAAGAACTAAACTTCATATACGGCGCGGTTTCGACCGGAAATACTTGGCAATTCGGCAAATTGGACGTGAAGAACAAACAAATCATACAGGATTTGAATATCTACACTATTCCGCGCCAACTCGAAGAACTTTTGAAAATTTTGATCGGAATTTTGGAGCGAAAACATTAAATGAAAATAAATCATCTCGGCATTGCGACAAAGGGAATTGACGAAGCGTTAAAGTTTTGGTCTGACGCGCTCGGACTTGAAAATGTTCACACCGAAGTTGTCGAAGACCAGAAAGTGCGCGTGGCGATGCTGCCGATTGGCGAATCGCGGATCGAATTATTAGAACCGACATCGGAAGATTCGCCGATTTCAAAATTTTTGCAAAAGCGCGGCGGCGGAATTCATCATATCGCCGTCGAAGTTGATAATATCGAAGAGTCTCTGGCGAAACTAAAGAACGAAGGAATGCGTTTAATAGACGAAAAACCTCGCATCGGCGCGGAAGGCTGTCTGGTGGCGTTCGTTCATCCTGCGTCGGCAAACGGCGTTTTGCTCGAACTGGTTCAAAGCGAAAAAGTTTAAGATTAGAAAATAATTTATTAAAAGAGGAAATTTAAATGAATAGTGATTCAAACGGTAATGCCGAAAATGAAAATAAGGAAAATTTGATTGCAGAAGAAAATATTGTTGAAGAAACTCCGCCGGTGAGCGGCGAAACGGTTTATGAGACCGCGACCGAAGATGTCAAATCCGCGCCGAAAACGGCTGCGGCTTCTGCCTCGGCGGGCGCGAAACAATCCGGCGCGTTGCCGAAAATTCTGGCTCTGCTCGCAGTTTTTCTTTTGATCGGCGTGGGACTCGTCGTCTGGAAAAATAAAGTCGGAGCGCACGGCTCGAACGAAAACATTACCAAAAAAGATATGGAAATGATTCTCGCCGATATGAATCCGATGATGCTGCGCCAGCTGACGCAAAACCCGGAAGCGAAAAAAGAACTGGCGAATAACGTCAAAGAACTTTTCGCTATTTCTTCGCAGGCGGAAAAAGAAGGCGCGACGAGCAATCCGAACGTCCAACGCGAACTCGACAATATCAATTACGAAATAATGGCGGTTTCATACGATAAAGCGATCAATAAAGATAATAAAGGTTCGATGCCGCCGTTCGGATTTATCAGCGAAGATCAGATGAATCAATTTTGGAACGGCGAAGGCGGCGACCGAACTTTGATGGATAAAATCGGTTTCGGCACGAACAATACTAAATCGAGAGAAGCCGCTTTTCAGAGATTTCTCGACGCAAAGATCGCGCTGGCGAAAGAGAGCGGCAGTTTTCCCGCCGACCGCGAGTTAACCGAAGAAGAACTCAAACAGGCGAAAGAATACTTTGCCAAAACCCGCATTTATTACGATGAAGCGATAAGCAAAAAGGGCGTAAAAGACAACGGTTTGCCGGAAGATTTTTTTGAAAAGGTCGAACTGCAAACCAAACTGCAAAAAGCGCAGTTTCTCGCCCGCACTTATGCCGCTAAAGAATTAGCCGAAAAGGTCAAAGTAACCGACGAAGACGTGACAAAATATCTCGCGGAACATCCCGAGATCAACAACAAAGAACAAAAGAAAGCCAAAGCCGAAGAACTTTTGCAAAAAGCTAAGAACGGTGAAGATTTTGCCGCCTTAGCCAAAGAATTTTCCGAAGACCCGGGCAGCAAAGACAAAGGCGGACTTTACGAAAATATCACGGAAGGCGCGTTCGTTCCCGAATTTGAAAAAGTCGCTTTTTCGATGAAACCCGGCGAAGTTTATCCCGAACTCGTGCCGACAAAATTCGGTTATCACATTATCAAACTCGAAAAACTCGGCGAAACGAAAGGTGCGGACGGACAAAACAAACGCAGTTTCGATGCGCGTCATATTTTGATTTCGACGATGTTCAAAGACCCGAAAGACCCGACCGGACGCGAAATGCCGGTCGAAGATTACGTCAAATCAATTCTTGCAAAGGAAAAAGAAGAAAAGGTTTTAGACGAGATCAAAGCGAATAATCCGGTTGAGGTTGCGGAAAATTTCGATATTCCCGCGCCGCCGCCGATGGATCCGCAACAGCTGCCGCCGGGAATGATGCCGCAGCAAATGCCGGACGATCTGCCGCCGGGAGCGCAGGTCGAAGATGCAAACCCGAAAAACGCGCCGAAAAATGCGCCGAAAGTTCCGGCAAAACCGGCTGAACCGAAAAAAAAGTAAGCTAAAATAAACAGTAAGTAAGCTAAAATAAACAGTAAAGAGCGAAAAATGGAAAATTAAACATTCCGTTTTTCGCTTTTTTCTTTTAAATTGAATTTATGCAGTTTGCCGATTACCGCGTGGAAATAATTCCCGACACCGAATTTTGTTTAGACGGCGGCGCAATGTTCGGCGTCGTGCCGCGCGTTTTGTGGGAAAAGAAATGTCCGCCCGACAAATTAAACAGAATCACTCTGAATATGAACTGTCTGTTCATTGAAACGCCAACGGAAAAAATTCTCGTCGAAACCGGTATCGGCGAAAAATGGACAGAAAAACAACGCGAAATCTACGGCATTTTCCGCAAAAAAACTTTCGCCCAAACTCTGTTTGAAAAGACGAACCGCAAACCCGAAGACATCACCATCGTCGTCAATACTCATCTTCATTTCGACCACGCGGGCGGAAATACTGTCTTTAAAGACGAATTACGAATGGCGAATGACGAATTAGATGAAAATTCAGAATGCAAAATTCAGAATGCAAAATCAATCGTTCCGCAATTTCCGAATGCGCGTTATCTCGTTTCAAAATCCGAATACGAACACGCTGAAAATCCGCACGAACGCGACCGCGCAAGTTATCTGCCGGAAAATTGGCGATCTTTAATCGAAACGGGACGGATGGAATTGATGCCCGACGAATACGAAATCGTCGAAGGTTTGACGATGCAGACGATTCGCGGTCATTCCGAAACGATGCAGACGGTTTGTTTAAAGCGCGGCGGAAAAATCCTTTACGGCTTCGCCGATCTCATTCCGACGACGGCGCATATTTCTCCGGCGTGGATTATGGGTTACGATCTTTTTCCGACCGAAACTTTAGAAGCGAAAAAATATCTAATTCCAAAAGCGATTGAAGAAGATTGGATTTGTCTTTTTTACCACGATGCCGCCGCGCCGCTGTGCAGGTTAATCAAAAAAGACGGAAAAGTAAAAGCCGTAAAATTATAAACTAAAGTTCGGGTGTAAATGCTGCGTAAACCAATCAATATCAAGACAAAAATCATTACTTTTTTCTGTTCATAAAACTAAAAAAGCAGATTTATCTTTTCAAAAGATAAATCTGCCGTGAATACAACAAGTTGTAAACTAAATAGAGGTTGTTCCGACTTCTTCTATTTTTTCTTTTTCTTCATCGCTTACATTTCTCATCATTTTACTGATAGGAATTGCCAGAAGTCCTAAAACCGCCGCCGAAATAACTAACGATACAGTTGTGTAAGTGAAAAGTGTCGGCATCTGTTCCAGTTTTTCGGGGTCAACGTGACCGCCGACCAAACCTCCGATTAGATTTCCGACTGCCGATGCGAGAAACCATATTCCCATCATTTGCCCGACATAGCGGCGCGGACTGAGTTTGGTCATTGATGACAAACCGACCGGACTTAAACAAAGTTCACCGATTGTTTGAAAAAGATAACTGAAAGTCAGCCACAGTGCTGAAACTTTTAATGCTCCATTACTGCCGACAACGATATTGGCAGCTAAAATCATAACTCCGAAGCCTAATCCTGCAAACAATAAACCGAGCGCAAATTTTCCGGGACTCGACAAGTCAATTCCGCGTGTGCCGAACCACGTCCAGATGCCTGCAAAAACAGGTGCAAGAATTATGACAAATAAAGAATTAATTGACTGAAACCAAGTTGCCGGAACTTCAAAACTGCCGATGGTGCGTTCTGTAAAATCCTTTGCAAAAAGATTTAGCGAAGTCGGGGCTTGCTCAAATGCCGACCAAAAAATTGCAGCGGCAACAAATAAAACGGCAATTACGATCACCCTTTTTTTTTCATCTCCGCTTAGATTTCCGAAAACAAATAAATATATAAAAAAAGCAAAAGCAAGACCGACCAAAATATAAGTCATATATTGACCGATGATCTGCGGATCAATTGAAATTATTCCGGCGGCGGCAAGCACGAAGACAATTGCCAAAATAATGACTCCAATTCCGGTTATCAGTTTTACATTGGTTTCCTGACGTGCCTGAATTTTTGGGTCAGGATTTCTGGTCGGTTCCATTCCGATGTCGCCAAGCGTCGGTTTTGAACGCAAAGTATAAACAGCCAGACCGATCAACATACCGACTCCTGCTGCGCCGAATCCCCAGTGCCAACCTACTGATTCACCGAGAAAACCTGTAACCAATTGTCCAGCAAATGCTCCGACATTGATTCCCATATAAAAGATCGAAAATCCGGCATCGCGTCGTGCGCCGCCTTCGGGATATAAATCACCAACAATTGCCGAAATGTTCGGCTTTAAGAGTCCTGTGCCTAAAACAATTAAAATCAAACCGAGAAAAAATGTTATTTTCCCCCCCGCAAATGCCGATAAACCGATTGAAATATGTCCGGCGGAAATACAGATTGCGCCGTAGAGAATTGCTCTTCGCAAACCGAGCAAGCGGTCGGCAATCCAACCACCGGGCAAGCTAGAAAGATAAACACACGCGCCGTAGATTCCGACAATTGCAGATGCTTGTCCCCGATCAAGCCCGAAACCGCCTTCATATAATGCCGCAGACATAAAAAGCACTAACAGCGGTCGAAGTCCGTAATAAGAAAATCGCTCCCACATTTCCGTCAGAAAAAGTGTGGACAAACCGGATGGATGACCGAAAAAGCCCTTATTGGCTTGAGCTTCTAAAGCTGATGTTGAAACACTCATTTAGTTATTTTCCCCTTTGATAATTTGGATTTTTTAAAGAATTGGGCAAAATATAGCAGATAAATGCTATAAAACAAAACCGTTTACTGTTTACGGATTATCATTTTGCGATTATTATATACGAATTATGCTAAGTATTTTCGGTTTGATCGTCATTATTGTCGCTACGATTCAGGCTTATAAAACCGCAAAAAATTCCGGGCGAAATGCCGGTCTCTGGGCGTTGATTACTTTTGCCGTGACCTTCGGCATACAATTGGTTATTCCTTTTCTTTTCGGCGTTGTCATTGCGGTAATTATGTCCGCCGACGGAAGTTCGATTGCAGAAATTCAGGAAGCAATTACGATTCCGTCAATAATTATCGGTATTGTCTGTTTGATTTTAAGTGTCGTTGCCGTTTCTTTGATATTCAAATATCTGTCGAAAGTTCCCGAAGAACAACTTTTTACGCCGCCGCCCGCACCGCCCGAAAATTTCTTTTAAACTTTTATGAAATATTTTTAATAGAATCAGTGAAAGCCGTTCCCGCGAACGGCGATACGAGGGAAATCGCCAAAACTCCGCCCGAACGAATTGAACAAATTAAAAAAACGCCTTTATTTTTAAACCGTTATTTCAATAACAATTCGCGCCGCTTGAAGCCTGCGCGAGTTTCATCTAAACTAATAAAGTTTTTGCCCTTGTAGCTCAACGGTTAGAGCAGCAGACTTGATGTTTGAATAAACCTAAGTGGAAAAAGTCGGATTATGGAGTTCTGCGTGACAATTAAGACGGAGAAGTTGGCATTTATCAACTTCCCTGACCGGTTTGTCCCATGAGTTATTTGAACAATGCCGAATGTCTATTTGAAATGATTTTAGTTTTGGTTCTATGTGGTGAAAGCAAAGTGCGGATTGATTTTTCTTGTATCCGCAAAATTCACAACATCCGCCTTTCATTTCAATTAGTTTCAGTTTGCGTTCAGAACCTCGGCGTTGCTGAGTGACGTAATTTTGATGTTTGTTATTTGTGTGATTTAGCTTGCATTTGATCGAACAAAATTTTGTCTTTCTGCCTGTAAGTCTTAAATTGCAAACTAAACGATTATTTTCCATACGGTTTTCAAAAAATGGGTTGCTATTTTGTTGTTCTTAAACAGCATTTTAGTAGAATTTGTTAAATTCGGGGAAGCCTAAGTGTTCAAAATACGGTAATCCCGAGCCAAGCCGATAAAAATCGGAAGGTGTAGAGACTTGACAGCAAACTCGTAAAGAGAAGAGAAAGTCCAGACCACAAACTCGAAAGAGGCGTTGAAAAGCGTAGTCGGTAAGCATAATCTGTTGGTTGTAGGTTCGAATCCTACCGAGGGCATTTAATCTATTATTTATTTTGTTGCGGACGCAGACTTTAGAAGTTTGCGTTTTTCTTTTGTGTCCAAACCGAGTCCGAGAAAATCGCCGATTGAGTTTTCTGCGAAGTTTTCGAGAACGGAAACGGCGGCGTTGATCGAGTTTTCGTTGGCGTGTGTGTAATGCCACAAAGTATGCCTTGATTGTCCGGTGGATTGATGAGATCGTTTCAAAGCCGCGCCGTTGTGCATCATTAAAGTTGTCGCTGTGTGGCGCAGATCGTAGGGAATCAGACCGTTTTTTTGCGACCGTAAATGATGCCGCAGGACGCGCAAGCGGCTTTGATTTGCGCGTAATAAGTAAGTTTCGGTCAGAGTTGCTTTTTGAGAGAAAATAAATTCGCCCGTCTGGATTTCGGCAACTTCGCCGAGAATTCTTTTGACGACTGCGACGAGCGGAAAATAACGAACGGTTTTTGCCGTTTTGAATCTCGTTTTTTTCCCCGTGATTTTCAAAACCTGCATATCTTCGAGAATGTCGGAAACTTTCAGCGCGACGAGTTCGCCCTGACGCGCACCCGTGACAGCGGACAACAAAAACAGCAAGCCGGACCGACGACGCAAAAGGAAAAGTTTCGCCGATTCGTCTTTTAACTGCGGTTTGAGCAAATAGAAAAGAATTGATTTGATTTCCGCGCTCGAAACAAGTCTTTCGCGGCGCGTCTTTTCGACTTTTAAGAATCTGATTTTCGGCGGCGTGAAATTTTCCAGATCGAAGAAAGTTTTCGCCTGATTGAGCGTTGCCCGAACGACGCGCAAATCTCTGTTAAGCATCGCGTCTTTGACTTTTTCCTTTTGTCTGCTCTTGCGTGTAGAGATCAATATGATTCGTCGTCAGTTCGTTGATTTTCAAATCGCTCAAATCGCGCGTCGCAAATAAATCAATAAGCGTCTGCAAAACTCTTTTCGAGCGCATTTTTTCGCCGCGCTCCGAAACATTATCAACTCGTTTTTGAAATAATTCCGCGCACGTCGGGAAAATTTCCGTATCAATCAGATCGTATTTTTTATTCTTTTCACCAAGTTTGATTCGCGCCGCCGCAGATTCGGCAAGTTGTTTCGTCGCAAATCCCGATTCGCGTTTGCGCTTGCCGGAACTCAAATAAATGTCGAAGCCGTAAGACCAGAACTTATTTTGCTTCTGATCGAAACGCCAACCGGCTTTTGATTTATTACTGTAAAACTTCTTGATCGCCATTATTTATACACATTCGTATTATTTTTTTTAATCCAAGAGACTCGGTTGATTATTCGTTCTGGCTTTCTGAGCTTTCTTTGTTACTTCTTCCATTAATGGCAGATTCATTCGCTTGCCGTCTAAAATCTCCTGGACGGTAACGATCTGTAATCGGTCGAACGAGGCGGAATTTTCCGGTTTGAATTGTCCCTGCTGTTTGGCAAATTCGATCATCGGTTTGGTCGGCTCAACGCGCGTGATGTAGATGCCGCACACCGCGCCTTCCGCTTTGACCGTGCCGAACAGATCGCGGATTTCCGAAACGCCGACGTTCTTGCCCGATTTGACCGAGAGCAGAACAGGCAAAACTTCGTCTTTGGATTTGCGCGTGTAGGCTGTGCCGTCAATGCCTTTGTCCGCGCCTTTTTTCTCGTTAATCACGGCGCGGTTGTCCGAATAAGTGAGAATCGCCCACTTTTCAAACTCTTTGCGAACGCGGTCGTCCTTTTTATGAATCAGCGCGTCAACCGATTCCAAATCACGCGGAACGCCGTGAAATTATTTTAATGTCGCCAACGGCGACCGACAATATAGCCTAGCGAGAATCGCTAGGAAATCGTATCAAACAACAACACGTCGCTGAAAGCGACGAACACCTCAATCCCAAACATACTGTTCATCATATTCAATCTCGTATTTACTCAACAATGCGCGATATTCATCCTTAAAATCCTGCTTTTTATGATGTTCTTTTTGCCGTTTGATGTAATTGACGACGGTTTCAACCTGCGATTGTCCAATGGAAAACGCGCCATAGCCTTTTTGCCAGTAGAAGTTGTTAAAATTTGCATTCTGCTTTTTTACCCAACTCGAACTATCGCGTTTTATATCACCGATCAATTCGGGAACATCAATTTTCTTGGGCAGAGAAACCAACAAATGAATGTGATTCGCTGTTCCGTTCGCAATTATCAATTTCGCGCCATTGTTTTCGACAATCCCGTACATATAACCGAACAAACCATTTTCAATTTCGGGCGCGATCAAATCGGCACGATTCTTCGTCGAGAAAACAACGTGAGCCAGCATTTTGAAAAGAGATTGCGGCATAAATTTTTATTCGATTTGATCGAATTCAATAATTGAACCGTTTTCATCGCCAAAGGCGATCAACAATATAGCGTAGGGTGAAGCAAATGCAATGAGCGAAACCCTACGTCGTTTATCAAAAATTCAACGCTCGCTGAAAGTGAGCAACATCTTTTTGTTCGTCGCTTTCAGCGACGGTCTATTTTATTACATCTTTTCCTAGCGATTCTCGCTAGGCTATATTGTTCGTCATCTTCGATGACCAAATCGCCCATTTTTCAAACTCTTTGCGAACGCGGTCGTCCTTGTTATGAATCAGCGCGTCAACCGATTCCATATCTTTCGGAATGCCGTGCAGTTCGACCGCATCAACTTTTGAATCTATCTTTTAACAAAGCAACATTTGGTTTTTCAACAAAAAGGCTATGAGGCATAACAGGAGTATTAAATGTCCACATAAGCATAAAAATATCACCTGTTTCGGCAACAATTCTTCTTTCTGCTTCATTAAGCGTCCAACGGGCTAACATTACACCTTTTCCTAATTCTATAACAGGCAAAGGCAAGTATTGAGGTTGGTCTTTTGCAATAATTCTTTCTTCGTGTTCTTCATTTGGTATAACAGGACTTGCAATTTTCATTTTATAACTCCTTTAGTTTATATTCTCACTTCGCGTGTTCCCGAAAAATAGCTTTCAACTACGGCTAAATTCGTTTGACTCCTGAAAGCACTTACATAATTTTTTGCAATTTCTAATTTAACCCACTCAGGAAGACCAATTCCTAATGCACATATTTCTTTATTTCTAAACAATATTGTTGGATTGATGTTGAATGTTTGTTTTACACTGGAAATAATGTAACTTTCAAAATCAATTCCTTCAGGAATTTTAGAACTTTTAAGATTTATATTAAGTCTCACATAATTTATTAGATTGTTATTATTAGTTGCTTCCTTATCCAACCTTTGGGCTAATTGATTGGTTAAGTTTACGGCTTGTTCTGCTGATTCTTTCGCTGCTTCAACTGTTTCGCTAAAAGGTTTAAGACTTGTTTCAAAAATTTGAATCAGTTTATTTTCTTCTTCTTGACTTGTGCTTCCAAGTTCTTTTCTAACATCTTGAACAATTTGTATTTTTGCTTGTTCTAATTGTTCTTGTGCGGTTTCAAGACTGAATGGAACATCATTTACGCCTCTCATAGTATTTATGAAATTCTGCTCATCTTTAAAATCACTTGGCGCATATAGAACCTTGTTATTAAAATTTAATGTTCCAAAAAAAAGTAATATCAGAAGAGTCGGAAACAATATTACAAACCATATAAAAATATATTGTAAATCAGTATTTACCAGTTTAAGCGAAACTGTTCCAGCAATTTCAGCAATTGCAGAGAAAATTGCGATTATCGTTAGCGGATTACTAATAGATTTTATGTTTTCAATCATTTCTCTTATTTTTATATACTTTTTTAAGGTTAATCTCGGCGATGCGGACGGTCATCGAAACCAGATAGGCGAACAACGCCCCCTTGCCGAGAACTTTTTCCAGACCGTTGATGAGCGCGATTGACTGTGCGGTCTGCACGCCGTTTTTATTCGTCAGAATCTCGTCGAAACACTCGTTCGCGTGGTCGTCCCACGTCCAAGTGTCAACAAACGCCTGCGCCTGTGCGCGGTCTTCGCCGCCGATATTGTTGTAAATCTGATTGTAATTGCGCTTGGAGTTAAACGGCGGATCAATATAGCAAAGATCAATTGTTTCATCGCGGATAAATTTCCGCAGTATGTCGAGATTGTCGCCGTAAAAGAGTTTGTTCATAATGTTTTTGCAGAAACACCCACGAAGTAAGTGTGTTCTTGCGCCCTTACTTCGTGCGGGCTTCCGCATTTATTTATGCGGGCTTTTGCATTTAATAGTGATAACGACACGCGAGAATTCTGATTTTGTCGTCCGTTATCTGATAAACAATTCGATGTTCCTTATCAATGCGGCGCGACCAACAGCCTTTGAGTTCGTGTTTGAGCGGTTCGGGTTTGCCGATGCCGTCGAACGGTTCGCGCTCGATTTCTTTGATGAGGCTGACGATGCGTAAGGCTTTGGCGCGGTCTTGTTTGATCCACCACGCCAAATCTTCAAACGCCGCCATATCAAATTCCAAGTTTCTCATTGACTTCCTCGAAACTCATTCCCGTTGTGCGTTCTTTAGCTTCCAATAAACGCTTTTTCATCGTTTCGCTTTTTGTCAGATAAGCCGTTTCCTGTTCCGATTCGATTTCGTGCCAAATCTCTATCGGCACAATCACTCCGACCGGATTACCTTTTGCGTCGGAAATGTACTGAATGTCTGTCATAATTGCTCGATTATATCAAAGAATATATTAAATATTGTTGTAAATCTGATTGTAATTGCGCTTTGAATTACACGGCGGCAAACTATGACAAAAATCAATTGTTTCATCGCGCACGAATTTGCGTAAGATGTCGAGATTGTCGCCGTAAAAGAGTTTATTCATTTTCTTGGTTTTCTGTTTATTTTGACTTACCTCTTTACTTTTGAGCAGTCTTTTTCAAATCCTCAAAACTTCTTCAAATTCCATATTCTTGAAATATGTAAAGTATTTAATTTTAATAAAGAAAAGGCTGTCGTAAATTGACAGCCTTTTCTTTATTTTAGCTAAAAATTTGTTTTAGCCGTGTTTGCCTTTACAACACGCGCCGCCGTTGCAGCAGTTTGCGCCCGAAGCGCAGCAGTTTTCGCCGGAATTGTCCGACACCGTGATTTCCGAATAATCGGCGGATTGTTTTTCCGACGTTTGTTTATTTTTCATCGGACACGAATCGTGATCTTTGCAGCACGCGCCGTCCATCGAGCATTTGCCGTCTTTACAGCAATCAGCCATTCCGCAACACGAATCTTTTTTGTCGGTCGCGGCGATTTCGCTTCTCGATTTCATCGGGCAGGAATGCGCCGATTTATTCGTCGCCGACGTATTGCTGAAAGCATAAGCCGCTGCCGCGAGTCCGAAGACGAGCATCGCCGAAAGTGCGATGATAAATTTCTTTTTCATATTTATAATTATTCCTTTCTAATTTAAAAAAAATTGTTTGCCAAACTTTGCAGTTTGAAGTGAATTTGCGATTAAATTCCGAAAACAACTCTTTAAATCCGAAAGACACAATTTTTCAGACGCGCGATACGATAATCGTAAAACGGTTTTCGATACGAAACATCGGGCAAATAAATTATCTTTTCAAAAGTAAAAGACTTTGAAAATTCGATTAGCCTTGCAGTTTTTATTCCGGTTTGAAAAGAAACCTGATGCTTTTCGAGTTTGGCGACAAAAACATTGATCGCCAGATTACAACACGCAATCAAATTTCCTTTGAAAACTTTTGCTTGCAACTCCGGTTTGTCCGCGCTTTTCGGCATCGGACAATGTTCGCTGTCCGACTTTGCAAGCGGACAACGATGCCTTTCCGCCGAAACGGTTTTCGCCTGACAAAAAGCAACGCAAAACGCGCCGCTCAGATTAAGACAGAGAAAAGCGGAAATGATAAAAGCCGTGAATTTCGTGTGAAAGATGCGTCGAAACATCGCGTTCATTATAGACGAAAACCGCTAAACATTAAATCGAAAATCAACGACATCGCCTTCCTGCATAATATATTCTTTGCCTTCGAGTCGCGCCAGACCTTTTTCGGCGGCGGCTTTGCGCGTGCCGCAGTTGACGAGATCGTCGTAAGAAATGATTTCGGCGCGAATGAAACCGCGTTCGATGTCGGAATGAATTTCGGCGGCGGCGCGCGGAGCTTTCGTGCCGACCGGAATCGTCCACGCGCGGACTTCTTTTTCTCCGGCGGTCAGAAAACTCATCAAGCCGAGCATTTTATACGCCGATTTGATCATATTGCCGACACCGCTCGACGAAACGCCTAAATCTTTCAGGTATTCGTTGCGTTCTTCTTCTTCGAGCGCGACGAGTTCGGCTTCGAGTTTGGCGCAGATGACGACCGTTTCGGCGTTTTCCGACGCGGCGTGTTTTTTGACGGTCTGAACGTGCGGATTTTTGTCCGGGTCGGCTAAAGATTCTTCGTCAACATTTGCCGCGTAGATCGTCGGTTTCGTCGTCAGAAGGAAAAATGTTTTAGCGATTTTCTTTTCTTCGTCGGTCAGATCGGCGGCGCGTGCCGGACGACCTTCTTCTAAAACGGGCAGAATTTTTTCCAGAACTTCCATTTCGGCTTTTGCAGCTTTGTCGCCGGCTTTGGCACTGCGTTGTGATTTATCGCGGCGTTTTTCGACCGATGCAAGATCGGCGAGAGCGAGTTCCAGTTGAATCGTTTCGATGTCGCGGATCGGATCAACCGAGCCTTCGACGTGGATGATATTATCGTCTTCGAAACAGCGCACGACCTGAATCACGGCATCGGTTTCGCGGATATTGGCGAGAAATTGATTGCCCAAACCTTCGCCCTTCGACGCTCCGCGCACGAGACCTGCGATGTCAACAAATTCGACCGTTGCGGGAACGACTTTCTGAGCTTTCACGAGTTTTTCCATAACGGCGAGCCGTTCGTCCGGCACGGCGACGACACCGACGTTCGGTTCGATGGTCGCAAACGGGTAGTTCGCCGCGAGCGCAGATTCCTGCGCCGTCAAAGCGTTAAATAAAGTAGATTTTCCTACGTTGGGCAAACCAACGATTCCAGCTTGTAACATAATAATTAGTTCAAAATTTCAAATTTCAGGTTCAAAGTCAAAAGAAGTTATTCTACATTTGAATTACGATTTTGAGAAATGCGAAAGTTGTGGCTTAATTTTGTGTAATAATTATGCGGAAAAAACTCATCATTGTTTTTTTTATTTTTATAAATCTATTTGCCGCAAACGCTTGTTTTCGAGATTATCCGAGTTATGAGGAAATTGTCGAAAGCCGAAGCCGCATTAAGCCGATTCCTTTTGAAAGAGAAAAATGGTTTGACGACAGAAGAATCGGAGTCGAGGCTTTATGGGAAACTCGTCCCGGACTTGCGAGAGATTTAGTAAATAGAAAACTTTTAATCGGAAAAAGCTATACGGAAGTTCAAGAATTGCTTGGCGAAGAAGAAATGAACGGTAAAAGCAAAACCGTTTCTCATACTGTAGATGTTGATGAAGGCGTTGTTGATCCTGTTTATATAGAAAATCTGGTCATCAAATTTGATGAAAAAGACAAAGTTGAAAATGCCGGAATCGAAATTAAAATGATGGACGGTCATCCCGATTATCGTTGAGCGTCAAAATAATTGAAAAATGGTTTAATGAAATTCGGAATAGGTGATAAGTGATAGTTGATAAATTATTTGCGAGTTTTTATTTATTACTTAGCACCTTTAAGTTATTACGAATATATTTTCCTGAAATTTTTCGCAAGACCAAATAAATGCTGATCTCTTTAATTTTTATTTTAATTCTCGCGTTGAGCGGTTTCGCGCTGACGTATCTGTTTGCCGCTGAAGAAACTTTTTTGTGGCGGCTTTCGGCGGGAAATATTGTCGGCGCGGCGATTTTCGGGACGGTCGGTTTTCTCGTCGCGGATTTTGCAGGACTTTCGATTGCGGTTGTTTTGATTTCGCTTTTAATTTCAGCTTTGCCTTTAATTTTATTTGCGAAAAAAGATATTCGGAAAAAATTCAAACGTGATTGGGACAGCGCGAAAGGGAAATTGCAGAATACGAATTATAAGCGTTCGCTCGGATTTATTTATTACGTTTTTTTCTTTGTTCTTTTCTGGTTTTTCTTTGAACGCGCGATGTTTGAAACTGCCGAAGGAATTTTTACGGGCGGCTCGCAAAATCTCGGCGATCTGCCGTTTCATCTCGGCGCGATCTTTTCGTTTACCGACGGACAAAATTTTCCGCCGCAAAATCCTTCTTTTGCCGATGCGAAATTTTCATATCCGTTTATCGCCGATTTTCTGACGGCGTGCATTATGAAATTCGGCGCGGATGTCAAAGCCGCGATGCACCTGCAAAATGTAAGTTGGGCGTTTTCGCTGCTGGTAATTTTAGAAAAATTCGTTTTCAAATTTACAAACAATAAATTCGCCGGGAAAATTGCGCCCGCGCTGTTATTTTTCAGCGGCGGTTTCGGGTTTTTATGGTTCTTTAATGATTTTAAGGAACAGTCGAAAGGCTTTTTCGATTTTCTTTACGAAGTTTCGCGCGATTACACTATCGGCGAAAAAATTCGTTGGGGAAATTCGCTCGTCACGCTTTTTATAACGCAGCGTAGTCTTCTGCTCGGAATGCCGCTGACGATCATCGTCGTCAAAAAGATTTGGGAAGTTTTTGCCACAGAAAAATCAGAGGAAAAAGAGGAAGAAATTAAAAGCGAAAAAGATTTAATTGCAAGTAAAAAACCATTTACCATTTACCATTTACCATTTACCGTTTTTATCGTCGGTCTGCTCGCCGGAACTCTGCCTTTGATTCATCTGCACAGTTTGATCGTTTTATTTATCGTCGGCGTTGCGGTTTTTATCTTGAAGCCGGAAAACTGGCGCGAATGGACGGCGTTCGGTTTGGGCGTTTCGATTATCGCCGTTCCTGAAATCGCGTGGGCGATGACGGGAAGCGCGACGAATGCAAGAGAATTTATTTCATATCATTTCGGTTGGGACGCAGGCGAAAATAATTTTTTCCTGTTCTGGATAAAAAACACGGGCATTTTCTTCGCGCTCTTGATTTTCGGAATTTATCTCGCTTTTTCAAAATCAAAAATCGAGCCGGAAAATAAAAAGAAAACTTTTCAAACGTCAGTCGGAAACCGGCAATTATTGTTTTACATACCGTTTTTATTTTGTTTCGTCATCTCGAATACGATGAAACTCGCGCCTTGGCAATGGGATAATATCAAAGTTTTGATCTACTGGTTTACGGGTTCGCTGCCATTTGCGGCAATCGGTTTGGTGTGGCTTTTTAATAAGGACAAATTGCTGAAAATCTTGGCGGTCGGCTGTTTTATAATTTTAATTTTGTCGGGCGCGTTGGACGTTTGGCGAGTGGTTTCGGGACAGATAAATTATAATGTGTTTAACGCCGATGCGGTGCGAATCGCCGAAAGAATCAAACAGACGACCGAACCGGACGCGCTGTTTGCCAACGCGCCGACATTTAATTCGCCCGTCGTTTTGAGCGGCAGACGTTCCCTGATGCGTTACGTCGGACATCTCTCGTCTTACGGAATTGACTACGGCGAACGCGAAGACGACCTGAGAAAAATCTACGAGGGAAACGCGACCTCTGAAATTCTGATGCGGAAATACGGGATCAAATATATTATCGTCACGCCGGAAGAAAAACGCTGGACGACGGTTAATGAAGATTATCTCGAAAAATTCAGACTGATCGCGCAGAGCGGCGAAGATAAAGTTTATAAAGTGAGCGATTAAATTTTAAGAGTTGTTTCTCCGCGAACAAACACTGAAGAACGCGAAAAATATCAGACATAAAATAAAATTTCGTGCATTTTCGCGTCTATTCGCGGGCAAACAAAACGAAATTTTATATCCGGCATTTTCAATCAAATTAGTCGAGATGAGCAAAAATAAAAAAGAAATCGAAACGAATGACGGAAACTCGTCTGAAGAACGTGCCGGAAATACCGGAACGGAAAAAACGGATGTCCGGTGGTTTGTCTGCTGCGCCGTCATCACGGTTTTGGCGTTTGCTCTGCGATTTGCCAAACTCGATCTGCGCGCTCTGCATCACGACGAAGGCGTAAACGGATTTTTTCTGACGACGCTGTTCCGCGACGGCGTTTATAAATACGATCCGGCAAATTATCACGGTCCCGACCTTTATTATTTTGCGCTTGCCGTAACGAAAATCTTCGGTCTGAACACTTACGGCATTCGCGGGAGCGTGGCGATTTTCGGAGTTTTGATCGTCGTTTTGACGTTCTTTTTAAAAAATTATATCGGCAAATTCGGTGCGCTGTTCGCTGCGCTGTTTATCGCGCTGTCGCCGGGAATGGTTTTTATTTCGCGTTATTTTATTCACGAGATGTCGTTCGTTTTTTTCAGTTATGCGATTGTCGTTTCCGTAATACTCTTTATCGAACGCCGCAAAGCCGGAATTTCCGCGCAAATCTGGATGTGTCTGATTTTGCTGATCTGCTTTTTGCCGTCGGTTTTCAATCTGGCAAATACTATCGGCGGCGGCAGTTCGGCGGCGGTTTGGTCGTTGCGGATCGGATTTTTTCTTTTGGAAATCGTTTTGATCGTGTTCGTAATGCGAATGCTGCTCGCTTGGGACGAAGGCAGACCGATCTATCTTTTGCTCGCGTCATCTTCGGCGGCATTGCTTTTTGCGACGAAGGAGACGGCTTTTATTACGCTCGGAACTTTTGTCATCGCGTGTTTCTGCGTCTTTGTCTGGCGGAAAATTTACGGCGGAATGACCGGAAACTTAAGCGACAACGAATATGAACCCGTGCCGCTCGTCTGGTCTGATTTCCGCAAAAAATTAGGCGATAATTCAAATATCGTTTTACTGCTCGTCGCCGTTTCCGCAATTTTCGTCTATCTCGGTATTTTATTTTTCTCTTCATTTTTTACCTTTCCCGAAGGCGTAAAAAGAGCCTTTGAAGCCTACGCTCTGTGGGTGAAAACCGGCAGCAAAGACCACACGCAAAACGGGATGAAGGCGTATTACGAATGGCTCAAACAGGTCGAATCGCCGATTATGATCTTGTCGGTCTTCGGCAGTGTCGTCGCGCTCGTCAAAGCGCGGCACAGATTTGCGGTTTTTACGGCTTTCTGGGCGTTCGGTCTGGCTTTGGCTTACACGTTGATTCCGTATAAAACGCCGTGGCTGGCGGTTTCATTTCTACTGCCGATGTGCATCATTGCCGGTTACGGTATCGGCGAACTTTTGCGCGGCAAAGATTTGAGTCAAAAATTTATCGGCGGTCTGCTCGCGCTGGCGGCGACGGCAGTTTTGGGTTATCAAACCTATAATTTAAATTTTGTCCGCTACGACGATGAAGCGATGCCGTATGTTTACGCGCACACCAAACGCGGATTTCTCGATCTGGTGAATAAAATTTATTACTACGCGGAAAAAAGCGGCAAGGGAAACGAAGCGACAATCGAAATAGTTTCGCCCGATTACTGGTCAATGCCGTGGTATTTCCGCGATTATAAAAACGCGAATTTTTTCGGTAAATTGATTGACGCAAATTCGGCGGAAATGATCGTCGCCAAAAAAACGGATCAGGACGCGGATGTGCGCCAAAAATACGCCGCGCATTATAAAATCGCGGGCGAATATCCATTGCGTCCGGGCGTTGATCTGGTTTTGCTGGTCAGAAACGATCTGGCGGACGCGGACGCGCAACCGATTGAAAAAAACGAAAATGAAGTGCCGTAAAAAATTTACAAACCGCGAAATACACGAAAAGGGCGAAAAAAAAACTTAATTTTTTCAATAATATTTCTGAAAATTTTCGCGTCTTTCGTGTATTTCGCGGTTTGTTCTCTCTAGCTTTCCATCCGGTAATTCGGAGCTTCTTTCGTAATAATCACGTCGTGAACGTGAGATTCACGAAGTCCGGCATTTGTAATGCGGATAAATTTCGCTTTTTCCTGCAATTCTTCGATATTTTTGCAACCCGTGTAACCCATTCCCGAACGCAGACCGCCGACAAGTTGCGTGACCATATCGGCAAGCGTTCCTTTGTAAGCGACTCTGCCTTCGATGCCTTCGGGAACATATTTGGAATCGGAAACCGTTCCTTCCTGCGAATATCGGTCGCTTGAGCCTTTTTTCATCGCGCCGATCGAACCCATTCCGCGATAGGTTTTAAAATTTCTGCCCTGAAACAAGATCACTTCGCCCGGAGCTTCTTCAGTTCCCGCAAACAAGGATCCGATCATCACCGAATCCGCGCCCGCGACAATCGCTTTAATGACATCGCCGGAATATTTCACGCCGCCGTCGGCAATGATCGGAACGCCCGAACCTTTCGCCGCTTCGACGCAATCGAAAACCGCCGTAATCTGCGGAACGCCCGCGCCCGTGACGACGCGCGTCGTGCATATCGAGCCGGGACCGATTCCGACTTTGACGGCATCAACTCCGGCATCAATCAGAGCTTTCGTGGCATCGCCCGTGGCGACGTTGCCGGCGATGATTTCGACACCGGGAAATTTGACTTTGACTTTTTTGACGGCTTCGATGACGCGCGAACTGTGTCCGTGCGCCGTGTCTATAACAATTGCGTCAACTCTCGATTCGATCAATGCGGCGGCGCGTTCGAGAAAATCTCCGGTCGCGCCGATTGCCGCCGCACAGCGCAATCTGCCGAGATCGTCCTTTGCCGCAAACGGATATTTGATCGCTTTTTGAATATCTTTGACCGTAATCAAACCTTTGAGATGTCCGTCGTCGTCGGTGACGAGAAGTTTTTCGATGCGGTGTTTTTGCAGTTTTACTTTTGCGCCTTCGAGCGTCGTGCCGACGGGAACGGTAACGAGCGGCTGCGGTGTCATCACGTCGGAAACCGGAATGTCGAAGCGCGTTTCAAAACGCAGATCGCGGTTGGTAATAATGCCGACGAGCAAGCCGTTTTCATCCAACACCGGAACGCCGCTGATCTTGTAACGCTCCATTATATTTAAGGCTTCGGAAACGAGCGCGTTATCGCGGATCGTCACCGGATCAACGATCATTCCCGATTCGCTTCGTTTTACTTTGTCAACTTCTTCGGCTTGTTCTTCGATGGAAAAGTTTTTGTGAATCACGCCGATTCCGCCTTGTTGGGCGAGCGCAATGGCGAGCGCGGCTTCCGTTACCGTGTCCATCGCCGACGAACAGAGCGGAATATGCAAATCTATGTTGCGCGAAAATTTAGTTTTGGTATCGGTTTCGCTCGGCAGAATGTCGGAATAAGCCGGAATCAGTAAAACATCGTCAAATGTTAAGCCTTCTTTGATTTCTTCGATTTTCATAAAATTTTGGTAATTCGGTAATTCGATAATCGGTAATCGGTAACTTTATAAAACCGAAAGCCGAAAACCGTCTCATCTAATAAAAAAGCCCGCACTTTTATTGCGGGCGCGGTCATCGCTTAAATTTATGCAAAAGTAAAATTCTTTGGTTTTTCCTTCCAAGGAAATTTCATAAATATCTATCTCGCCGGAGTCGTTGCCGGAGTCGGATTATTAAAATTGATTTCTCCGCTTTGCAAAATCTGCACGATATTATTTTTGTTAATCTCGATCTCGATAGGGATTCGCTTCGGAATCGCCGGTTCGGACGGGAGTTTGATTTGTTTTCCGTTCAAAGTAACCTGCACATTTGAAGAAAGCGATTTTGCATAGGCAAAAACGAGAGATTCTTTAGCTTCCAGATTTAATGACGAATCTTTGGTCACGAGTTTTGTTCCGGCTTTGCCGTCAGTTTTATAACTTACCGAAACGGGCGCGTCGGTGGTCTTGAAATCGAGCTTTATTTCATCCGGTGCAGTAATCGGTTGAGCGGCATTGACATTCGCCGTGCTTGCATTTGAAACATTTGCATTCGCGTTTGAATTATTGGCGTTTGCCGCGACAGGCGCGGCTGGCTGATTTTGGATGTAGCTGATGAGCGAAAGAATTCCCCACGTCATCAAACCTAGAATCACGATGGCGAAAATGATCGTCAAAAGATTTGACGAAGAAGCGCGGTCGTCCGTTAAAACTTCGGGACGATAGGTTTGCGGTTCGAGACTATTTTCGCTTCCGGTCTGTTGCGTAATCAAACGGGTATAATCCTGCAAGGCTTCGCTTTCGTCAATGCCGACGTGTTTGGCAAATGATTTGACAAAACCTTTGTTAAATATTCCGCCCGGAAGCGGCGAGTAATCGTCATTTTCGATGGCTTCGAGATAGAGCGGAGAAATTCGTGTCTGTTCAGACACATCCATTATCGTAATTCCGCGCTCTTCGCGTGCCTGTCGTAATTTTTCACCGAGAGTTGAAGACATTTTTATATTATAAACCGTTTTAAGTTTCTGATGCTGACTAGAAACAACTTTAATAGTTGAATATAGCTTTGTAAAAACTGAAATGTCAATTTTAACCGCTTTTTCACGCTTGATTTAACGCAAAGCGGCGTGTTACGTTTAGGCTTTATTCTATTCTTGTATTAAAATCTGTAAAAAATTAGAGAGGATCAAAAATGTCTTTAGAAGCTCTTGGAATGATTGAAACAAAAGGTTTCGTCGGCGCAGTCGAAGCCGCTGACGCGATGGTCAAAGCCGCAAATGTAACGCTTGTGGGCAAAGAATATATCGGCGCAGGATTTGTCACGATTTTCGTGCGCGGCGATGTCGGTGCGGTCAAAGCGGCGACGGACGCAGGCGCGGCGGCGGCGCGGCGGGTCGGCGAACTGATTTCGGTTCACGTCATTCCGCGTCCGCACGGCGAAGTCGAGAGAGTTCTGCCGAAAGGCGGAAATATCGGTTATTCGCCGGACGAAAAAGCTCTCGGCAGCGGCGGTTCGCGCGGACAATTAGGCGAAGGAAACGCGAATGATGCGACTTCAAATGTTTCGCAGGGAAACAAAAGTAAAACGAAATAAATTAAAAATTACGAATTACGAATTACGAATTGAAAAATTGTAAAAAAATCGTGATTCGTAATTTTTAATTTCGTAATTATGAGTGACAAGGATTCAGTTTCACAACAACAGGCGAGTGATGCGGTAGAAGCCGCGCATCTGGCGTTTCACACGGTTGCGAAATTCGATCAGCAGAAAATCGACCGCATTTGCGAAGCGATGGCAAACGCCGCGCTTGCAGAATCGGCGTGTCTCGGCGCGATGGCAAGCGACGAAACCGGATTCGGCAAGGCGGATGACAAACGCGAAAAAAATCGTTTTGCGGCGGAAGACGTTTGGAATTATTTCAAAAACCTGAAAACCGTCGGCGTTGTTTCAGACAACGGAAAAATTGTCGAAATAGTTTCGCCGCGCGGAGTCGTCGCGGCGATTATTCCTTCGACGAATCCGACTTCGACGGCGATTTTCAAAATCATTATTTCCATCAAATCGAGAAATACTATCGTGCTTTCGCCGCATCCGTCGGCGATCAGAAGCATCGCGGAAACGGCGCGTGTGATGAAAGAAGTCGGTATCAAAGAAGGTTTGCCGCCGGACGCGATAAATTGTCTGACGACTGCTTCGCTCGAAGGCACGGAAACTTTGATGAAGCACAGAAAAACAGCTGTGATTCTGGCGACGGGCGGCATCGGCTTGGTTCGCGCCGCATATTCTTCGGGCAAACCGGCGTTCGGTGTCGGTCCGGGAAATGTGCCGTGTTTTATCGAGCGAACGGCAGATGTCGAAAAGGCGGTTTCCGATATTTTGACTTCGACCTGTTTCGATAACGGAACGATCTGCGCGTCTGAACAATCGGTTGTCGTTGACGCGCCGATTGAGAGAGAAGTCCGCGAACAATTCAAACAACAGGGCGGACATTTTCTTAATAGCGACGAGGCGGAAAAGGTCGGCAAAATTTTATTGACCGATCAGCGAACTTTAAATCCGAAGATCGTCGGCAAATCCGCCGATTTTATTGCAAATCTTGCGGGAATTTCGATTCCGCCGGGAACGCGCTGTCTGCTCGCCGATTGCAGCGGAGTCGGGCGCGATTTTCCGTGGTCGGTCGAAAAACTTTCGCCGACGCTGGCATTTTTCGTCGTTGACGGAACCGAAAACGGAGCAACCAAATGTCTGGAAATTTTGCAGTTCGGCGGAATGGGACATACCGCCGGAATGCACACCCAAAATCGTGATGCCGCGATTTTATACGGCGCAAAAATGCCCGCGTCGCGCATTATTATTAATTCGCCGACGACACACGGCGCAATCGGATTTTCGACCGATCTTTCGCCTTCGATGACTTTGGGCTGCGGCAGTTGGGGCGGAAATGTCACGTCGGACAATGTTTCGCCGATTCATCTGATGGATGTCAAGCGCGTCGCTTTTGAAACTAAACCTGTCGGCGGAAAAGTTCAAAGTTCAAAGTCCGAAATTCAAAATTCGTTTGTTTCGCCACAAAAGAAAATTGAAAATCAAAGACCGAAACGTGAAGAAATTGCGGCGATTGTTGATAAGTTTTTAAGCCGAAAATTGTCTGAAATTCCGAAGCCGATTGAGCCGAAAAAAACAGAAGCCTTGATTTCGCCGAACTTTGAAAATCGGCAGGCGCAAAACGAAAATCAAAACGGTTCGCCTGTAAAAACGATTATTCACGAATTAAAACCGCAGAATGCGGCAAACGGCGCGAAACCGATTGCGGTTGATTTTGTCAGCGAAGACGATGTGCGTCGCGCTTTTAATGCGGGCGAAAAAATTTATGTCACGGCGAAAACTATCATTACGCCGTCGGCAAAAGATTTGGGAGAAGAAAGAGAAATCTTTGCAAAGGTTTAACGGTTTTTTGCAATCTGCCGTTTTCATAAAAGCCTCAGCAAATAGTTAAAAATGGCTCAAACATCGGTCAAAGAAAAAATTTGTAACGCTTGCGGCGCGGAAGTCAGACCGAAAGCAGGGTTTTGTTATAACTGCGGTTCGGCGGTCGCGCCGGATATTCCGCTCGCCGAAAACAATCATCAAAGTAAAGATGACAAATGGGTTTCGGATAATCCGGTCGAAAAAGATTTGAAAGAAAAATCATTTGAAAAAAACGGACGCGAAAAAGATTTAACCGTAAATGAAAACATAGGCGAAAAGATAAATTTACAAACGGAAGAAACGATTTCGGATAACGAAAATCAGGAAAAACGAGATTTGAGCAATATGAAATCCGCCGCCAGTATGCGTCGTCGCGGAAAATCGGTGCAGAAGAAAAAAGTTGAAATCGTCTGGGAAGAACACGATAACGCGCCGAACGGTTGGTTTATATTTTTCGCGGTTATTTTAGTAGTTTTGGCGGTTACGATTTGGATATTGTCAACTTATCTCGAATAAAACTTCGAAAAGTATGGAAATTGCAATCGGCATCGTTTCTCCGGCAATTTTCAGCGGCGGAAATTTAGTTTACTGACAACGGATCATAAATATAATTGATTCGGATAAGAAAGATTTTACGTTTGAGGAAAAGTCTTAAAAAATTATGGAAGCACTTGGAATGGTTGAATGTTTCGGATTGGTCGCAATGATCGAAGCGGCGGACGCAATGGTCAAATCTGCTAATGTCACGCTCGTCGGTTATGAAAAAGTTGATGCCGGATTGGTGACGGCAATCGTGCGCGGCGAAGTCGGCGCGGTCAAAGCGGCGGTTGACGCAGGTGCGGCGGCGGCACGGCGCGTCGGCACGGTGACGGCGGTTCACGTTATTCCGCGTCCGCATTCCGAAGTCGCCGACGGCATTCCCGTCATCGAAACGGGCGAGACAAACCGCAAAAAGATCAGCGGCTCGGTGCCGGAGCGATAATAATGCGAAAGTAAAAAAAGCAAAAGGCAAAAGTAAGAACTCGAATCTTCTTTTGCCTTTTGCTTTTTTACTTTTTACTTTCGCCTGTCTGTCACTGTTTTTCCGCCGTTCTGCCGTTTCTCGTGATCGGAATTCTTCGATTACCGTCCTGACCTTCGGTTATCATTACCTTGATACTTCGGAAAGTTCCGTCTTTGTTGTCATTGGTCGGCGTATAACCGATTGAATACTGCGTTCGCAGTTCGCTGGCGATTGATTGGGCGATTCCGTTTAACTCGCCGACATTTTCCGGGAAATAAGATTTGCCGCCGGTTTCCTGTGCCAGACGTTCGAGAAAAGTTTTGGCTTTTTTCTGCGGACTTTTTCTGATTAAACTGCCGTCTTTGTCGAGTTCGTTGACAAAACCGATGGTGTAAATCTGCACATCGGCTTCGCGCAGAAGCTGGAAAAGCTGCGTTTCGTTGTAAAAACTGTTGCGGTCTTCGCCGTCGGAGACGAGAATGATCGCGCGGCGTTTGCGGTCGTTTCCGGCTTTGACTTTTTTGTAATCGTCCACCGATTCGACCGCCAGATAAACAGCGTCAATGATCGCCGTCTGTCCGCCTTCGATATAGAGATTGTCGAGAGCATAAAAAATATCTTCTTTGTTTGAAGTAAAATCCTGTTTGACTTCGATCTTCGACGAATCAATAAATCGGATGACGCTCGTTTCGTCATCGGCGCGGTTGGCATTGACCATAATTTTTCCGGCTTCGATAACTTTGTCCAGTTGCGAACGAAGCGAACCGGAATTATCAATCACCAGCGAATAATTGGTCGGAACTTCGGATTTTGAAAAGAATTCTATTTTTTGCTGACTGTTATCTTCAAAAATTTTGAAATCACTCTGACTCAGATTGCTGATCGGGCGATTATTGCGGTCAACGACGCGCACGTCCAGATTGACGAGTTCGGATTTGATTTCGATCTCTTTGTCGTCAACAATCGGCAGCGGCGGCGGCGGCGCGAGAGTTCCGATTGATTTCGGTTTCGGCGAAGGCGTTGCCGACACCTGACGCGAACGCTGCGTATTTGTTTGAGTTTGCGCTTCGGTCGGCTGAAAATTATAGAAACCGAATCCGGCAATTAATGCGAAACAAAAAATCGGCAACAAAAAATTCAAATGTCTTTTATTCATCTTTAATCAAAAAAAAACTACGGATTATTTACATTAGGAGTAGCATAATATCCTTCACGACTCCGAACCGTTAGACGCGGAAGTCCGCGCGGAGGTTTGACCTTAACTTTCACTTTGTGCCATTTTCCGTCGGGCTGGAAATTTTTCGGCGTGTATCCGATTGTATATTGATGACGAAGTTCGAGCGCGATACGTTCAAAAATCTCGTCGAGTTCGACATTGGTTTGCGGATAGAAAGATTTTCCGCCCGTGACAGACGAAAGTTCATCGAGAAAAGCCTGTCCCTGCATTCCTTCCATCGAACCGGAATCTCTCCCGTCCATTATTCCGACCGAATAGATTACTACGTCCGATTCTTTCATCAAACGGCGAACTTCCTTGAAATTATAACGCGAAGAATTGTCCTGACCGTCGCTGATAATGAGAATCGCTTTTTTCTTGTGCGTTCCGCGCGTCACGCGTTCGACACCGAGATAACAGGCATCGTAGAGCGCGGTATTATTTTTCGGCTCGACCAGCGTCAGTTTTTGTAAAACCGCTTCGCCGTCGCGCGTTCTGTCTAACAAAAGCTGTGCGCGGGAATTAAAAGCGATCAGAAAATACTCGTCGCTCGGATGACTCGTATTGATAAATCTTTCAAGTGCATTACGCGCCTTGGCGATTTTTTCGCCGCTCATCGAACCGGAAATGTCGAATAAAATTCCGATTGAAACCGGCGCGTCCGAATCGCTGAAAAACGTAATTTCCTGTTCCTGATTTTCATCGAAAATTGTAAAAGCGTCTTTCGACAAACCGGAAACATATCTTCCGTAATTATCGGTCACGGTCAGCGTCAGAGTGACCAGATCAACCTGAACTCTTACTTCGCCTTCCTCTTCAATCGGTTGAGTTTTCGGTTGCTCCTGAGCAACGAGAAATGAGGTGAAAAAAGTTAAGATCAATGTAAGGAAAATGCCGTAAAATGCAAACTGCGTCTTACGAACCTTTGGAAAATATTTTACAGCCATATATAACCCCCGAGTTTGTTTAATTGTAGCTACACCGGAAACTTTTAGCAAGATATTTCTCAGATGTGCATTACAGATATAGCGTTGGTTACTCTAATTTATTCCCGGCATTTTTTTGTTTGCAACCTTTTGTCCGTCAAAAGCGTGTTATAATTTTCAAAAAGGTTTAAGATTTAAGAATTCGATTTTCAATTAAAAATGAATCCTTAAATCTATAAACTTTGAACCTTAACCAATGGCTGAATTCATCTGTCGTTTAGGAACGCCTTCGGGCGAAATTGTTACGAGAATCGTCGAAGCGACCGCCGCCGTAGATGCCAGATCGCAACTCGAAAAAGACGGCTTTCGCGTGTTTGCCGTTTCCAATGCGGAACGCGGTTTGTCGGCTGTTTTACCGGGCGGCTCATCTTCGGGCAAAGGGCGCGTCAAACAGCGTGATTTTTTGCTTTTCAATCAGCAATTGTCGGCTCTGCTGCGCGCCGGCATTCCGGTTTTGCAGTCAATTTCGCTGCTTAAAAATCGTTCTGCGTCTTCGACCTTGCGCGTGATTCTAGCTGATGTCGAAGGAAAAATTAAAAGCGGCGTATCGCTTTCCGAAGCCTTTGAAGCGCAGGGAACTTTCCCGAAAATCTACACGGCTTCGATTCTCGCGGGCGAACGCAGCGGTGCGCTCGACGATGTTCTGGCGCGGTATGTCGAGTATCTGAAACGCAGCGTGACGGTTTCGAGAAAACTGCGCGGCGCACTCGCGTATCCGGCATTTTTGATGATCGCCGCCGGATTTATGATGGGATTTTTGACGATGTATGTCGTGCCGAAAATGTCCGATCTCTTCAAAGGATTAAATTCCGCGCAAGGTCTGCCGACGATCACGCTCGCCGTTCTCGCTATTTCAAATTTTCTGGCAAGCAATTTCTGGTGGCTTTTGCCGATGATTCTCGTTTTGGTTTTTGCGATCTATATATGGGTCAGAACGCCGAACGGGAAACTCATTATACACAAAATTTTGCTCAAACTTCCGCTGATCGGAACGCTCATCCGGCAGATGACGACGGCGCAGTTGTCGCGCTCGCTCTCGACCTTGCTCGCCGGCGGAATTACCGTTCCCGATTCGTGGGATATTTCTTCGCAGTCAATTAACAATCTGGAACTTCGCCGCCGCAGTCAAGCCGTTTTGCCTTTGATCCGCGAAGGACGTTCGTTTACGGAAGCGTTGGAGACGACCGGCTGGCTGCCGGCACTCGCGCTCGATATGACGGGAATCGGCGAAAAATCAGGAAGTTTGCGGGAGATGCTCGACGAAGTTGCCAATTTTTACGATGCCGAATCGGAAGTCAAACTCGATCAATTAACGACTCTGATGGAGCCGATAATCCTCGTTTTTATGGCGTTGATCGTCGTTTCGATTTTGCTGGCGATTTATCTGCCTATTATTCAGTCAATTTCGTCGGGACCTTTTCAAAAAGACATTAGACATCTTTCCTAAATAAGTATTCATTCTGCTAAACTTGCAAGAATGAGTGTATATGATAAATACAAGATGAAAAAAGCTGCTGAATTTACCCGCTTGGTCGGAGTGGGTTACGGCACATTTGAAATCATCTTGGAAAAACTGAAAGTTGAAATTATCAGCTATAAACAAGCCAAACCGATGCGTCAGCGCGGCTTAACAAGTTCTTTGCCAATTGAAGACCAACTACTTTTGACGCTGATTTATTTACGTCAGTATCATACTTTTCTGCAACTCGGCGAAATGTTTTCGATCTCGGAAAGCTATGCTTTCAAACGCTATCAATATATTTCCAAACGCCTTTTGAAAGCCCTTGATCTGCCGAACGATCAGGCTTTAACTGCCGAGAACTTAAAGGTTGTCGCCGATGTCAGCGAACAGCCGATCGAACGCCCGGTCAAAAAACAGAAATCGTATTATTCGGGTAAAAAAAACGACACACCGTAAAAACTTTGCTGATCGTTTGCTTTTTAACCGGATTGATTCTCGCCGTCAGAAGTGCCAGAGGTTCAACGCACGACTTTAAGATATTGAAAACCAGTAAGTTAGAGATCAATGAGAATGCCAATATCAAAACTGACAAAGGCTTTCTCGGAATCAAAAAACTGTATCCGCAGGCGGAAGTTCCACACAAAGCGTCAAAGCATCATCCGTTGACAAGACAGCAAAAGCAGTATAATCGTCAATTAGCTAAAGAGCGGACAATCGTCGAACATCGTAACCGGGAATGCAAGATATTCAGAATTTGCAAAGACCAATATCGCGGGAAACATCAAAACTATGAGAAGAATTGGAAGTTGGTATCAGCGATTGTCAATTTGAAACTTTCAACTCGTCATCTCAACTATGCTTCTCCGTAACTTATTTAGGAAAGATGTCTATTAAAACAAAAAATTTAATAAAAGTATCAAAATGGAAATACAATCGAACAAAAACGGCAACGGCTCAGTTGCTCCGCCGACGATCAGCACTTCGGAATTTTTCGACAACGAACCGCCCGAAGTGACGGAAGCAAAAGCGTTGGCGCGGCGGTATCGTCTGCCGTATATTGATCTTTTGCCGCCTGACAAGGAATCGCCGATTGACTATGAAGAGCTGGCGAAAATTCCGGTTGATCTGATGCTCCGCAATCATTTCGTTCCGCTAAAACGCGAAGGCAGAAATCTGCACGCGGCGATGGCTGATCCAACAAATCTCGAACGCCTCGACGAACTTGAAAATGCTTTAAATGTCCGTCTCGTGCCGTATGTGGCGACCGAAGGCGCGATTGATGTCGTGTTGAAAAAAGGCGACGCGACGCAGAGAGTTTTGCAGGAAGCGGCTTCGACTTTTAAAATTTCGCTGATAAAAGAAACCGAACAGGGCGAAGAAGTTTTAGACCTTGACAGACTGGCGACCGATTCGGATATGTCGCCGATCATCAAACTTGTTGACACAATCGTTTACAACGCGATGGAATCACGCGCTTCCGACATCCACATCGAAGCCCGCGACCGCGACGTTGCCGTTAAATTCAGAATTGACGGCGCGCTTTATCAAAAAGTTGATCCGATTGACATCGCTTATCATCAGACTCTGATTTCGCGTATCAAAGTTATGTCCGAACTCGACATCGCCGAACGCCGCATTCCGCAGGACGGCAGGTTTCGCGTGCGTTACAAAGGCAGAACGGTTGACTTTCGTGTTTCGATTCTGCCGGCGGTTTACGGCGAAAACTGCGTAATTCGTATTTTGGACAAAGAGCAGATTTCCGAAGAATTTAAAAATTTGAGTCTCGATGTCGTCGGTTTTGACGAGGAAGACATCCGGCGTTTTCGTCTTTACATCAAAGAGCCATACGGAATGGTTCTCGTCACAGGTCCGACCGGTTCGGGTAAAACGACTACGCTTTACGGCGCGTTAAATGAGATACGCAACGAAGAAGATAAAATCATCACCATCGAAGACCCGGTGGAATATCAGCTTCACGGAATTATGCAGATTCCGGTCAACGAGAAAAAAGGTTTGACGTTTGCGCGCGGTCTGCGTTCGATTCTGCGACACGATCCCGACAAAGTGATGGTCGGCGAAATTCGTGACGAAGAAACGGCGCAGATCGCCATCAACTCCGCACTCACCGGACACCTCGTTTTCACGACGGTTCACGCTAACAACGTGATTGACGTGATCGGGCGTTTTTTGAATATGAACGTGGATTTGTATAATTTCGTCGCCGCGCTCAACTGCGTTTTGGCGCAAAGATTAGTGAGAATTCTCTGCCAAACCTGCAAACGCGCATACATTCCGACCGACGATGAAATTTTAGAATCCGGTTTGCCGCTCGAAGTAAAAGATAAACACCAATTTTTTATGAGCGTCGGCTGTGATGCGTGTAATCATACGGGTTATCGCGGCAGAACGGCGATTCACGAACTTTTAGATATGTCGGACACGATCCGCGAAATG
>CBDCJY010000017.1:0-32099 GCA_965217985.1 Pyrinomonadaceae bacterium | reverse complement strand
ACGACCGCCCCTTGTTTTTCCGGCGTTGAAGACACTTTCACAGACGAAGCGCTGACGGCGACGGTTTTCGATTCGCCTTTTTGACCGGACGCAACCGAACTGCAGCCGGAAATAATCAGAAATCCTGCAAATAAAACGGCATTTAAAGCAAATAAAATTTTGTAATTCATAATTCTTTGATTCGATAGATATTTGTAAGTTGCATTAAGTTTCATCTTTGTAATAGCAAAATCCCTGAAATTTATTCCGATTGAGCAAAAAAAAACGGCAAGTAAATCTATAGATTTATCGGTTTTTATAGAGTTTATTATTCAATATCATCTTGATAACAACGACTAAAATGAAAAGCGCGGAAAATATCAGAAATTCGAGCATCAACGCTTGCACGAGTTCCGACTGCAACATTTTTGACGGATATTCGGAAAGTCCGAACCAACGCAAACCGTATCTTTTATTGGTCAAAGGAAAAAACAATTCCAAACCGTCGCCGACTTTGGTTGTAATAAAATCCAGAATAAAATGAGAAGCGAAAGCCAGACCGAACGACAGCGACTTGCGCCATTTGTTTCGCCCGAAATAAAAGCAGAACAACAAACCGACGATTAGCGAAAAAATTATCGAATGCGTAAATCCGCGATGCCAATCTTTATCGTGCGTGGCAAAAACGAACAGAAAATCAAAATCCGCCAGATTTGCCAAAAACGCGCCGATCAAAACCGAAATGTAATACCGCTTTTTAAACGGTTTCGGAACAATCGCGGCGACAATACTCGCGCCGAGAAATCCGTGTGCAATCGGCATCGGCATAGTGGTTAAAATTTGTTTGAAAGATTAATTAGCTGTGAATTTGAAAAGTTACTTTCTTTCTTGATTAATTCATCTCTAATCAGATAAATAATTGTCACGGTGAACATAATTACCGCAAAAAAGAACTGGATTTCCCATTGCAGCCAAATATTCAATTCGTGTTCTCGAACATAGTTCCAAACTTCCAATAAACTTATATTTCTCCGATTAAACAGAATCAACCCGTAAACAAAGACATAGCCGCTCAGAATAATACTCATCACATAACTGCCGCGTTTGCTAATCAGTAAACAAATCGAAGCCGTCAGCAGAAGCCACAAATCAGCCGTTGATCTTTCATACCAAGTGGAATATGAGTAAAAAGTTATATTTGTTCCATTTCCAAATGAACTTTGAATATGTGAATGAATATAGAAAAAATCAAAAAGAGCCAGACCAAAAATAATTATCTTCGGGAGAAAATATAAAGTAGATTTTATTTTTGAATTCATAGCTCTTTTAGACACCGCAATTTCTTATTCGTTCCAATCCGGCGTGTGAAAAGTTCCTTCTTCGTCAATTCTTTGATATGTGTGCGCTCCGAAAAAGTCGCGTTGTGCCTGAATCAAATTTGCGGGCAGACGCGCCGAACGGAATGCGTCGAAATATGAAAGTGCGCTCGATAAACACAGCGAAGGCACTTGACTGATGGAAAATTCGTTGTTGATATGACACCAGAAATCGCGGTTTTTACTTAAAATTTCGGCGAATTCGTCGTCTAAAATTAAATTGGCGAGTTCGGGGTTTTCGTCGTAAGCGCGGCGCATTTCTTCTAAAAGTTCGGAGCGAATGATACAGCCGCCGCGCCAGATTTTGGCGATTTCGGACAAATTCAAATCGTAATCTTTTTCTTTTGAAGCGGTTTGCAACAAAGACATTCCTTGCGCGTAGGTGACGATAAACGAACTCAAAAGCGTGTGTTTTAAAAGTTCGAGGAATTCGTCCTTGTTTTTTTCAACAGCTTTGCGAACGGCGGAATCGTGCGCTTTGTCAGTCGTGATTTCTTTTTTATCGCCGACGTTTTCTACATCTAAATTCGCTTTGTGATGTTCGCTGATCGTCGTTTCGGCGGCTTGCTGTTCGCGCTTGGCTTTGGCGGCATCGGCTTCGGTTTGGCTCAAAACGGTTTCCGCATCGGCTTTCGGCGGATTCGTGATTTCCGGTTCGCCGTCACCGTATTTTGTAGCAATGACCATTCGCGCCTCTTTTTGCGCGGAAATCTGGCGCATCGAAACCGCCGAATCAATCGTCGGAATCGGCACACCGAAATCCATCGCCGCCTGTGAAGTCCATTTGCCGGTTCCCTTCTGCGCGGCTTTGTCCAAAATCATTTCAACGAGCGGATTTTTCGTTTTATCGTCCGCTTTTTTCAAAACTTCCGCCGTGATTTCGACGAGAAAGGAATTGAGTTCGGCGTTGTTCCAAGCGGCAAAAGTTTGGCTCATTTCGTCATAACTCATTTTCAGAACGCGGTTCATAAAATCGTAAGTTTCCGCCAAAATCTGCATCAAGCCGTATTCGATGCCGTTATGCACCATCTTGACGAAATGACCGCTCGAACTTTTTCCGATATAAGTTACGCAAGGTTCGCCGCCGACTTTCGCGCTCGCGGCTTCGAGAATCGGCGCAACTTCTTTGTAAGATTCTTTGTTTCCGCCCGGCATAATGCTCGCGCCGTGACGTGCGCCCTCTTCGCCGCCGGACACGCCGACACCCATAAATTCAAAACCTTTTTCGTTAAGATATTTCTCTCGCGTTTCCGTATCGGTAAAATGCGAATTACCGCCGTCAATCACGATGTCGCCTTTTTCAAGAAACGGAATCAGGTTTTCGATTACCGAATCAACGATTTTCCCCGCCGGAACGAGCATCATAATTTTACGCGGCGTTTCGAGCGATTTTATAAATTTCGGTAAATCCGCCACGCCTTCGACCGTATATTCCGCGCCTTCTTTGTTTAAAAGATCAACCTTTTCCGCGTCGAGATCATAACCGACGCAACTAAAACCGTGTTCCGCGACATTGAGCAAAAAATTTCTGCCCATCGTTCCGAGTCCGATCATTCCGAATTGTGCATTTTCCATAATTTATTGATTATACTTTCCAAAATTCCGCAAAGGCTAATTCCCTTTTCCAATTTCCGCCGCTGTCTTCAAAAGTCCACCAAGCCGACAAAACAATCTGTGCAAAAGCCCATTTTTTCAAATCCGTTTGAGAAATATCAAACGCTCGGGAAAATCTTTTAACAGCGTAGTCTAGTTTTTCTTTGTAATTGTTTTCAGTATAAAGCCACCACAAATGATTATTTAAAAAAACCGCGATTTCATAACCGATTTCACCGATCAGACCTTTCGGATCAATCACCAAAAACGGTTCGCGCTCAGCCGATAAAATATTTTCGTGATGCAGATCGCCGTGAAGCAGAAATTTTTGAGAAGAATTATTGAATGCGCTAAAAATCTCTTTTGTTGGTTTCAAATAATCTTCAGGAAATTTTGTATTTTCCGCGCGATTGAAAAAATTTTCAAACCAATTTTCAAGCAAAATAAATTCTGAATTAGCAGGTGGTTTGCATTGCAGTTTTTTTATCAAACCGATAGCAATTTCAATCGTCTGCGATTCATTTCTATCAAAGATTTCTTTCAGATGTTTTCCCGGACTCAGTTTTTCCAAAAGAATCGCGCGGGAATTTTTATCAAAATTTAAAACTTTTACGGCACCTTTTCCATTTTGAATTTGCAGATATTTTGCTTCGTTGAAAATTTCCGGGTTGTTTAGCGGCAGAGCAATTTTTAAAACAACTTCTTTATCATCGGAAAATTTACAGGGCGCGACAAAATTATAAGATAAATTTTCAAATGACTTTTCTGCTTTAATTTGCCATTTACCGGAAACTTCTCCGATAATCTGCGGCAAATCGTTTAGCCATTTTTCACCTGATATGCCGCACAAATCCAAGACATTTTCTACAAATTTCGGCGGCAGAGTTTTAATAAAATTATCACGCATCGTCTTGACGAGTTTATCGTCTTCGATAGATTCTAAACAAATGAAATCTTTAATTGAAGCGATTCGCCCGACATTTTTTTTGGAATCGGAAAAACTGAAAACTTTTTTAAATCTTGACCTGACGATTGCGACCGAAACATTTCAGCACACCGGAAGTTTCAAATTTCGTGCGGCTTACAACACGGCTTTAAATGTCGGACAAAATCATTTGATTACGGCTTCATCAGGAAATTTCGGTCAGGCTCTGGCTTTTGCCTGTAAATTATTAAATAAAAGATGTCACGTCGTAATGCCGGAAAATTCGGCGCGAATCAAGGTCGAAGCGGTCAGAAATTACGGCGCGAAGGTAGATTTGATTGACACGAAAAAAATCGGACGCGCGGAAAGAGTTGACCGATTAATGAACGAATTTCCCGGCGCATACAAAGCGAGCGCGTATGACGATCCGCTCGTGATTGACGGAAATTCGACGCTCGGCGATGAACTTTCGGCGAAAGATTTCGATTGCGTAATTGTTCCAATCGGCGGCGGCGGTTTGATTTCGGGAATTTCAAAAGGTCTTTGCCGAAATGGAAGTCAATCAAAACTGATCGGCGCAGAACCTTTGATGGCAAATGACGCGGCGCGTTCGCTCGAAAAAGGCGAAATCGTCAGAAACGAAAGCGAGCCGCAAACTCTGGCTGACGGCGCACGGACGATTTCGCTCGGCAAACACAACTGGGAAATCATCAAAAACGGAATTTCCGAAATTATCGAAGTTTCCGAAGAAAAAATTATCGAAGCCGTAAAACTTTATTTTAATCTGACAAATCTTAAAGTCGAACCGACAGGCGCGTTGAGTTTGGGAGCGATTTTAGAAACCCCCGAAAACTTTACCGATAAAAAAATCTGCGCGGTCGTCAGCGGCGGAAATGTTGATGCGGAAATTTACCGGCAGATTTTGCAGTCTTAAATTGTTGACGCTTGAGTAAACATTTCAGTTATCCAATCATTAACCTTCGCATCAACGACTAAATGAACGCGGTCTTCGGTGCTGAAATTATTAACGCGATGCGGATCGCTCAGACGCAAATACCAACATTCGCCCGACTTCATATTTATTCTTTCGTCATTTAAGTAAAACTCGATTTGCGCGTTTGTCACGACCGGAATATGCAATCGAATCGCGCCGTCTTCGTAACACAGATCGTAATCGGAATGTCGTTTAATAATCGAACCGGCGGCGAGTTTCATCAAACGAACCAACGTCAGATCGCATTTAAATTGCGACAAAACTTCCTGAAAATACGCGCATTGTTTCAAATATTCGGTGTCAACAAATTCGTTACAGGTTTGATCCGCATAAATCATCCGAATCGGATGAGTTTCGCCGATTGGTGCGCGCAGCGGAATCGCGCTCCAATCGCCTTCGTAATTTTGCCGGACAAAATGTTCAGTCCAATTTTTTTTTTCCAAGACAGATAAATCGTCTGCCAATTTGTCAGGCGAAAACGCGAACGGCAGTTTCAAACGGTCGGGAAAGATGTATTCTTTTTGCTCGATTATTTTCAAATCCACCTGTTTATTTTGATCGTTTTTTAATCGGTCTATTTTCTGTAAACGCCGGAAAAAGTTACATTTGCGCCGCCGCAATTCAAATTATCGGAAACAATTAGAAATTTTTCGACCAATTTCATCGTAACTTTACAGGCAAATTCATCGTCATCTGTTTCGCCGTATTTTAAGTTTGTTTCGACGAGTTTTGCATTTCCATCGAGTTCGCCGATATGAACATTGTCGCCCAAACCTTTCCAGACGGCGTTGCCGCTAATTTTATAAACCGACGGTTTTCCGGTTGGTGAAATTTTAATTTCATTGTCGTAAAAACTCCATTCGCCGATCCACGCTTGTTTGCTGATGTTTTTCGTTATTGCCGTAAATTCGATTTTGTCGAGCGAAATCCAACCGACCGTTTCCGAACCTTTTTTCGGTTGAAACCAAGCGCAGGCAAAATTGCCGAACTTGCGCGAAACGATTAACTCATCATCAACAATTACATAGCTTTTTTGGCGGCATTTTTCACTATTTGGACAATCTTTTTCATCGTCGCCGTAAAAATAAACGCGTTCGCCTTGTTTTCCTTTGACCGTGCCGATCATATAATTTTCGCTTTCTCGCGGAAAAAATCCATTGCGGCAAAAATTTTCGGGATTGCCTTCGAGTTGGGCAAAAACCGGAACGGAGGAAAACAACAGCAACAAGAAACAAAGTATTTTTGAAATCTTCATAACTATTTCATACCGGCAAAATCTTCTCGCAAAATGCTCTCGATGTGTTCAAACGGCACGATTACTTCCTGCGGTCCGGCGGCGTATGGCGCGACCTGATACGAATCGAAAGTGATCGTAATTCCCTTTGTCGTCAGATTCCAGCTTTTATAATTTTCGGCTGTTGCGCCCGCGCCTTTTTCGATCCAATCGTTGTCCGCATTTTCGGCAAGCTGTTGTTTGAGATTTTTAATGCAGTAATCGGACAAAACTTTCAGATAATTTGAATTCGGTTTGAAAAGATCGGCGAGTTTGAGTTTACGTCCGTTTTCGAGATCAAAATTCAGCGCGTAAGAATAGCTGTTCGGATGCGCTCCGCCCGTGTAGAAATATGTGCCGAAACCGACGCTGATGATTTCATTATCGGCGTGCGTGATGTTATAGCTGATGTCAACCGTATTTTGTCCGCCGGTTTCTTTGATAAATTTTAAGTCTTCGGCGGTTTGCGCGAGCAAATCTTTTCTGAATTTTGCCGCTTCATTCATCGCCAGAGATTTCGCAATCTCATTAAACTTTGACGCTGTTTGGATTGAAACGCCGGATAATTCGGGATATTCGACGGTGATTTCAAAAAGTTTCGCTTTGTTATTTTCGGTAAAAACTTTCGGTGTCAATTTTGCGCCGTTCGTCAAGTAAATCATCTGCTCGCCGAGATAAAAGTCTAAAGTTTTCGAGGCTTGCGGATTTGTCCAAGTTCCGTTTAAGGTCAGCGAATCGGTTTCTGCGTCTTTGCTCCATAAACCTTTGAATTCGCCGGTCTTTGCACCTGTCGGCGCAGTCTCCGTTAAAATAAAATTCCCGTCTTTATTGATCGTGCCGGAAATTTTCAATTCTTTACCGATTTTTATATAAAAATAAGTTCCCGAAAGATTATTGCCGTTTCTTTCCAAATTCATCTGAATCCGGCTTTCGCCGATTGCGCCGCTGAAGATTTTATTTTCCGTCTGCGCCTGAATTTGCATCGCAAAAACCGGCAAAAAAATACTTATAAAATATATTATTTTTCTCATTTTTTTGATTTAACTCGAATTTTAATCAACCCGTTTTTTGACGTATATGTCGTCTTTGTTTGCATTAATATTTTGCGGGCGTATTTATTTTTTTCAAAGTGTTAAACGCCCAAACGCCGAACGGAATTCCGATAATAAATGCAGGAAAAGACGTGACAGGAATCATTGCGAGAATCGCCGCGAGTTTTGTCACTCCGGTCTTTTCGCCGCGCATCATTTTCATCGCACCGGAAATTATCACGGGCGCAATCAACAAACTTAGAACGCCTAAAACGATTACTCCGTAAAAGCCGATGTTAAAAACGAATTTGTCGTGTTCGGTAAAATTTTTATATTCTATTCCGGCGTAACTGACGATGACGGCTGAGATCAGAAAATACAATCCGCAGAGAATGTTCAAAATTCCGACGACGATCAACCCGATTGCCGGAATTTTCAGTTTTTGTAAAGTTTCGTTTGTCATAAATTTATCCTTGTTTCAAAATTTGGCGGCGCAGATAATCGAGTGCCGCTTGGCTCGAACGCCAGCGAATCAGATAACGGTCGCCGGGCAAAACTAATTTCAAGGATTTTACTTGACTTTCATCGGCAAAGCCAATAAAGACCGTGCCGACGGGTTTTTCTTCCGTTCCGCCGCTCGGTCCGGCAATTCCGGTCACGGAAATCGCATAATCCGTTCCGGCTTTTTCGCGCATTCCTTTCGCCATCGCTTCGGCAACTTCCGCCGAAACTGCGCCGCGCGTTTCGATTAATTCCGGCGCGATATTTAAGGTTCTGATTTTCGCTTCGTTGGCATAGGCGACAACGCCTTCGATAAAATAATTTGACGCGCCGGAAACATCGGTCAGACGTTCGCCGACGAGTCCGCCGGTGCAACTCTCGGCGACCGACAGCGTTTTTTTATTTTCCGTTAAAAGTTTTCCGACAACTTGTTCCATCTCTTCGCCGTCGGTCGAGAAAACGGCGATGCCTAATTTTTCGACGATTTTTCCGGCGAGTTCCGAATTTATTTTATCGGCTTCCGTTTCATTTTCGGCTTGCGTCGTCAGGTGGACTTCAACTTCCGATTTGTTAAATAAAACGCTCGTCTGCACATTTTTATATTCGGAATAAATCGGCGCAATCGCTTCGTCCAAAGCCGATTCTCCCATTCCAGACACTTTTAAAATTCGTTTTCTAAATACGACTTCGCCCGCAATTGTCGAAAGTTCGGGCAAAACGTGATTTTCAAACATCGGCTTTAATTCGCGCGGCGGTCCGGGCAGAACGATGAGAAACTTTCCGTCCGTTTCGACCGACATTCCGACCGCCGAGCCGTTCGGATTCGGCAGGATTTTCGCGCCTTCGATGACAAACGCCTGACGTTTATTAATTTCCGGCATTTCGCGTCCCCATTTTTTGAAACGCTCGCGCAAATCCGTTTCGATGTCCGCGTGATAAATGAGTTCGCGCCCGATTGCCCGCGCCGAAACCTGTCTCGAAACGTCATCTTCGGTCGGACCTAAACCGCCCGTCATAATCACGACATCCGAACGCTTTGTCGCATCGCGGATCGTTTCTTCGAGTCGAAGTTCGTCGTCCCCGACAATCGTTTTTAATTTGACTTCGATGCCGATTTCGTTAAGTTTTTCGGTCAGCCAGAGACTGTTCGTATCGGTTTTCGTCGGCGTTAAAAGTTCCGAACCGACGGCGATTATTTCAGCAGAAAGCATATTTTAATGGATAATTGATAGTTGATAATGGATAATAAAAGAAACTATTATCCATTATCAACTATCAATTATCCATTTCACTTATTGAATATTTTTATCGTAGATGTCGTGAAGAACTTCCGTGATCGGCTTGCGGTTGGCAAACGGATCATCATCTTTTTTAACTTTTTTAGTTTTCTTTTTGTCGGAAGTTAAATGCTCGAAACCGTTTTGATTTTCCGCATTTCTCGCATTTTGAAACATTTCTCGTGCGCCGTTTTCCTTGGGCGCAATCGTTTCCGGCAAGTCATCATCTTCGGTAATGCTTTTCATAAACACAGGCTGTATTTGTGATTCCTGCGCGGAAAATTCGAGTTTTTTAACTTTTCGTTCGGCAACTTGTTCGCGTTTCGCTTTTTCCGATTCGGTTAAAAGACTGCGGCTTTCTTCTAAAAGCGTTTTCGCGCGGTTTCGGCGGGCGCGTTCGAGAGCGCGGACAGCGGCGGAAGTCTGCGGTGCTTCCGCCGGTTCGCGTTCGATTTTCCGCAGCGTTTTCGCGTATTCGCGCAATTCCGGTGTCGGATAGAGATACATTGATTCGTCGGAATTTTCGTTTTCGACGACATAACCGAGATGATTAACGGCGGATTTATAATCGCCGATCTTGTTATACAGTGCGCCGAGCGTGAAATGCACGAGCGGCGGCGCACCGCCCGTCGCCTGCAAAATCTTTTCGCCGCGAATCAAAACTTCCTGCATTTCAAAACCGAACCAACGGCGTTCATCATCGCGCAAAATCTCGTTTGCCGAAAGGTAAAATTCAAAGATGCGACGCGTTTCGGAAGGCGAAGGAGACGAAAAAGTTTTCCACAAAAAATATGCGAAAATGCCGAAGAAAAATATGACGAAAACCGGAAATCCGGCAACCATCAACATCGTCGCAATCACGCCGAAAGCAAGCATATATTGACTCTTTTCTTTCAAAGATTCGTTGGATTTTTTTTGTATTTTGTTTTCGCTCACAAATATATTTCAGCGGATAAAATTTTTTGAAGAAATATCCGTTATCAGTTTTTAATCTTTTCAATAAGACAAAATAAATTTTCAGTCCGCCTGAGAAGTATTTCCAGATCGCTCACTGCGGATATTTATTTCCCCGCTCTTTTCAAATTATTTTTCACTTTTCGTTTCCGATTTTTCTTTTTCAGACTTGGATTTTTTATCTTCGACCGCTTCGACGGGTTCATCTTTCGATTTTTCTTCTTTTTTATCGGTCTTTTTTTCGCCGTTGCTGCTGCCGTTCGTTTTTACTTTATGTTCTTCCGGCGTTCGCGCATCTTTGGCTTCTTCGTCCATTTTCAAACCGAATTCCGCCAACACGTCCATCACTTTGCTGACGATATGCGACGGAGAGTTGAGAATAAAATTGAAAGTTTCGCTTAGTGCGAGAGCTTCGAGGCGAACGAGATCGGCAATTTTTTTCTCGAGCGGAAGTTCGGCAAATTCTTTGCGGTAATCTTCCGACTTCTCCGCTTCGCTTTTCTCTTCTTTCTTTTTCTCGGTCGTCAAAACAACGATCTCACCGTTTTTTTCGAGTTTTGCCTGACACGCCAGCCGTGCGCCTTTTTTGAGCCGTTCGTCGGTTAAAACTTCCTTTTCAGCTTTTGTCGGACTGCTCAGAAGTTCGCCGCCTTTTGTAATCGTGACGGCGCAATCGTCGGTCAAACCGAGTCTTTCACAAGAGATTTCAACGCCGAGCCTTCTTGCGGCATCAATCAAATAACTCTGTGCAACGCCGATGCCGTCGCGGTTTTCTCTTTCAAATTTTATTTCTATTTCGCTCATTTGGTTAATAATAACTTTCCTGTTTATAAATTTGTAGTTTTCATCACGCGAACACGCGGCTGTGCGCCGGACGCAACGCTGTGAACTTCGCTTTTCTGACATTGTTCGCACACGCCCCAGATACGCAGACTATGATGCGTCGCCTTGAACTTATATTTGTCTGCCATTTCATCCTGTTTTTCTTCGAGCGCGGGCGAGAAAAATTCGATTACTTTGCCGCATTCCGTGCAGATCATATGATCGTGATGCTGGTGATCGTAATGATGTTCGTAATAAGTTTTGTTGTCACCGAAGCGGACCTCACGCGCCAAACCTGCGTCAGTTAAAAGTTTCATCGTGCGGTAAACGGTCGTGTGTCCGACCGACGAATCTTCTTTTTGGACGAGCCAGTATAAATCTTCACTCGTCAAATGTTCTTCCGTCCGCAAAAAAATATCCAAAATCAAGTCGCGTTGTGCCGTCCGGCGCAAACCTTCGGTCTGAATATGTTCGAGAAAAATTTCTTTTTCCTTCTTAAATTTTTTTTCCTTTTCAGCCATATTTTCCGTGTCGATTTCATTTTAACATTTCCGCTTTCTTTTTCGCTAACAAAATCTTTTTTCTGATATTTTCAAGCCCTTTAAAATTCGCGCCTTGCTTTTCGGCGAGCTTTAACGACCTTTCGCCGAGCAGTAAATAAATTTTCAACGCTTCGGCGGAAACTTCTTTTTCGATAACTTCCAGATGTCTGTCAAAAGTTTCCGTGTCAGTCCGCGCAAAAGTTCCTGTCAGAGCTTCTGCCGTCGTTTGAGTTTTTAAATTATCAACCGTGCTTTCGATCAAGGGCAGAAAAATTTTTCGTGATTCTTTTTCGCTCAAACCGCATTTCGAAAGCATTTCGATTGCCGTATCAACGACCGCAACGAGATGACCGCACGCCGTCACCGCCGAAGCGTGATACAAGGCTTTATATTTCGTTTCGATTGAAAAAGATTTTCCGCCGAGTTTTTTAACGATTTTTTTTGCTGCTTCAACTGCTTTTGCATCGCCTTCGATGCAGAAAAATGCGTTTCTGAAACGGTTTTTTTCCGAGAAAGGCATCGCTGATCGAAACGAGCGGATGAAACGAACCGACGGCGCAGCCGATTTCTTTTAAGTTTTGCAAAACAGCCGAAGAAAGAGAACCGCTCGTGTGCAAAACAATCGGTTTGGATTTTAATTTTCCGGCGAGATTTTGCGCGACTTTTTCGATTTCGGAATCTTGCGTAGTTATCAAAATCAATTCGGAATTAATGACGGAAAATTCTTTTTCGGTTAAAATTTTTGAATTTGTGATTTCGGCGATTTTTCCGGCAGTTTCGAGGTTTCGCGCCAAAAAATTTTCAACTTCAAAACCCTTTTCATTTAAAGTTAGAGCTAGTGCGCCGCCCAATCTGCCGATGCCGATGACCGAGATTTTCATACTTTACGAATTAAACATAAAGAATCTGAAAATTCAAAGACCGTATGCAGCGACAACCGGCAATATAACGCCGTTTACTGTTTCTAATTGTTCTCGACTTGTCCGGTTGAATTTTGAGGAATCGCTTTGAGTGCTTTTTGCAGAACGATGAGTTCGTCATTGGAAAACTGCGGCAATTCTTTTCCTTCTTTGAGAATTTTTTTAAGATTTTGCGCCGATTCGGAGAAAACATCTTCTGATTTGGAAAACTCTTCAAAAATCGGAATCAACGAATCGCGCACCGTCGTCAAGGTGCGCCGATAACTGGCGCGTCCGAGTTTAATGGTTTCGCGCAGATGAGCCGGAAGTTTTTCCCATTCGCGGATTTGCGTCAGATTAAACGAACACGCACAAAACGGATGTGTATCCAAAATCTTTCGCACGTCGAAATGACAGTCGAGTTCACGAAATTGTCGGCAGTCGGCTTCCGCTTCAGTCCAAAATCTTTGATGAAATAGCTGAAAATGAGAAAGATTTTCAAATTCCCACCAGTCATCGCTTCTCAAAATCTCGTCAAATTGTTCCTGCAAATGATGAGATTTCATCACCAGATCGTGTTTGACGGCGAAATGTCCGGCGAAACGGTCGTGGAAAGTCTGCCACAGATTTTCCATTTCTCTGTTTAAAGCGTCGCTCGGATCATTAAAAGTTTCATCGAGCAGTTGTAAAAGATTTTCGCGCATCGCTTCGATATTTTCGTCCTGAGTCGGTTCGCTGACCGCCAGATAAGACCAGATTTTTTCACGTTGATTCGCGCCGTTGACAAAATCTTCGAGAATAACCAAATCCTGTGTGCGTTCTGAAAATTCTTCTTCCGAATCGAAAAAAGCATCGGCAATGCGGTGCAAAGCCTCGTCGAGCGGAATAAAATCCTCCAAAAACGCCTTGATCGTTTCAGCCACCGTGCCGAATGTTTTTTCGGCATTGACCGAAAGCCGCCACATTCGCGTATTTAAAATTTCGTCGGGAAGTTCGTCGAATCTTTCGAGCATCCGCGCCAAACGCCAATCATTAAGCCAAGTTTCCAGCGCGATTTTAATGCTCTGCTGTTCTTCGGGCGTGTCAATCGCCGTAAAATCATCTTCGCCGGTCAAAAGTCTCGCCCATTCGGTCAGACGCTTATTGCTGTAAACCTTGCCCGAAGGTTTGGCGATGCCTTCGATGTCGTCCCAGATGATTTTCAGATCGAGCGAACGGCGATTGATGCGGTCGCCTTTGGAAGTTACGAATTCGATCTGACGTTGGGCGACGAGCGCGGTTAAAAGTAAATGCTGTATTTCGCGGACAAGTCCGAAAGGCGGTTGTTTTAAATGTTGGTAAATCGTTTTCAGCGAAACGGTTTGATTATTTCGTTCGACTAAATTTAAAACTTCCCTGGCGAGCGGCAATTTGACGAGTTTTTCTTCGCTTTCGATAATCAAAGTGTCGCCGTATTTTGTAACCAGTCCGAGCGGCAGAGCGAATTTTGCCGCCATTTCCTGAACATTTGCTAAGTTTGAACGCGCACCGCTGAAAAGATCGTTGACCAAAAGTGAAACTTCGGTCATTCCGAGCGGTTGCGAAAAAACCGGATGTTTTGGAAAACGCACTTCAAAAAGAGGTTCGAGCATTAGCGAAAACATCTGCGAAAGCGTCGAAGCCGATTTTGCATCGTCCGAAAATCCGGTCTCCGTTGCGTCTATCAAAAATTTGCCGTCATTGAGGAAAATTCGCGTCCAGATTTTTTCAACCGCTAATGTATGCGCGTGTCCGGCGGCGCGAATTTGATCGCCGTATTCGGCACGCAAATTTTCATCCGTCACCAAAACGTAAAAACGCCGAATCGTTTCCTCTTCGTCATCTCTAAGCGCAGCCGTCTTCCAGAAAACAAGCGGCATATCGCCGTCAGAAGTCGTATTACCTGTTTCGGTTTGCGAATTGACGATTTTCAAATCCCAGTCCAAAACTTCGGAATTAGCATTTGCCGATGAAAAATCGGCGGTTTGACTTCCCCAATTCCAGGTAATGCGACCGCGCCGCAAACCGCCGCGCCAATTAATCTGGCAGTCCATCCAATTGGATGATTCGTCTTCGCCGGTCAGCGTCCAGTCGGAAAATCTCTCACGCGCCATTCGCCGTAAAATCATCGGAATAACGGCGGGCGAAATCTTTTTACTCGCTTCGGTCAAAGCATTATTTATGTTGTCTTTATTGCCGACTTTTAGAAAATACTGGTTGTCACGTTCGTTTTCGGCTTTCCGCGTAATGCCTTCGGGCGTTGACGCGGCAAATGTATCGAGCAAATTTTCGACTTCACCGACTGCTTTCGGCGGATCGTTTTCGTCATAGATTAAGATCGCGGCGGCGATTTCTCCGGCAGTCGTGCCTTCGCCATTTAAAGATAAGAGCAATAATGCTTTAAGAATCAATTTCGCCTGAAGTCTCTGCATTACGGGAATTTGACCGATAACTTTTGAACTGATCTGATCGTATATTTTAAAAGTTTCACCGAGTTCTTCGACTTTTCTGAGACTGCCTTCCATACTGTCGAAAACTTCGTCCAGAGCGACCAGTGAATACGCCGGACGACCGAGAATTTTCGCTCCGGCGACCGACGCGAATCCGAGAAGCGCAAATTCGGGCGCGTAAAGCCGAACGAACGGCGCATTTTCCAAAATTATCGGATGAAGCGGATAAAGTGCCGAAAATCTCTGTTCGCTCCAACGAAAGTCGGGCAAAACCTGCCGGAAATATGTATAAACTTCGTGAAGCAAATGTTGCGTCTGGCGATGTTTCGGAAAAACGTGTGCGTCAACGATGTTATAGAGATGTTCCTGATCGAGATAATCAATAGTAAAATTGGCGGCAATCGCGGCATTTACGCCGTCTGCTCCGGCAATGTCATCATCGAGCGCAACGGCAACGAACAAATTCAAACTTTTGGCGATTCGGGCGATCTCACCGAGCATCACGCCGTCATCACGGGCGACACGCGATTCTCTTTCATACGCCGTATCAATTATTAAAACAAACGGCAGATCGCCCGCTTGCCGCGTTGCAAAATCTAATAATTCGGGAATCGAATCGCTCAGATTCACCTTTTCGATTTCCAGTGTTTTGGAAATTCCTTCTTTTAATTCTTCGAGCAGAGTCGGGAATGTTCCGCGCCGCACATAAGCAACCGGATGACGACGGCGTTTCAGACGCTGCGCTCCGGCGGCGACCAGCGACTGCGTAATGCGTGAACGCAGTTCGGGATTGGCGACAATCGCGCCGAGCGTGGCGAGAAAATGACTTTTTCCGACACCGCGATAACCGGCGAGAGCTTTCGCGCCGCCGTTTTGTTCGCTTACTTCGGAAACGGCATCGAGCCATTTCGACATCATATCCGCCGTGACATCCGTAAAATGATAACCGGCGAGCGTCTGTGCAGGATCGGAAATAAAATCGTAGAGATTTTTATAAGCCCGAACCTCGACCAAATCTTTGATTTTTTCTTGAATGCGTTTCATTTATTGCTTTTGAAAGAATTATCGCGGAAATCCATCTATAGAATATGAAAGGCGGAAGATACCGAACCGGATTTTCGGCATCCTTTACTTTATCAATTTTTCAGCTGAAAAAAAACACTTTTCTTGCGGAATTTAATAATTTTTCAGCGATTTCAATCTTTTTTATATATGCCATAAACTTTTTTCCTTTTTTTCGCATCATAAAAACCGTTGTTAAAAAATAATTAAAAAGTTATAATCTCAGGTATCGCCGAGAAAGATTTTTAGGAGTAAAAAAGTTTATGTATAAAGATTCTATTCGTAGATTAAGCGCGTTTTTCCTGCTTTTGACGATGTGGGTCGGCGCGATTGCCGTTTCTCCGGTAAGTGTTGCGGCACAGCAAAGCCCGAAATCAGACAAAACGGATAAAAAAGATCAGGTTAGTCAAAAAACAAACGAAAAAACGCAAAGTTCTACGCTCAAACCTCTTTCGGACAAAGAAAATCCCGAAATGATCGGCAAACGAAAGATCAACGGCGGCAGCGATAAATTTTTCGGTTGGCTCGGCGGTTCGCAGGATGCCGAAATGAAAATCGGCAGACAACTCTCACTCGAAGTCGAACAGCAGGCAAAACTGGTTGACGATCCGATCATTACTGAATATGTCAATCGCGTCGGTCAAAATATCGTTCTTCATTCGGACGCAAAAGTTCCTTTTACAATTAAGGTTATTGACAGCGACGAGGTAAATGCTTTCGCTCTGCCGGGCGGATTTTTCTACGTCAACAAAGGTTTGATTTTAGCTGCTGATAATGAGTCGGAACTCGCGGGCGTGATGGCGCACGAAATCGCTCACGTTGCGGCTCGACACGCGATGGAAAATCAGGGCAAAGGCACATTTATCAATTATGCGGCTCTTGCCGGAATTATTTTCGGCGGTCCGATTGTCAGCACCGTTTTGCAAAACGGCGGCGGCATTTTAAGCGGTTTGGCAATGCTCAAATTTTCGCGCGGTGCTGAAGAAGAAGCCGACAATCTCGGTGTTCAGTATCTCTATGCGTCAGGCTACGATCCGACCGCAATGGCGACGATGTTTGAAAAACTCGCTTCTAAAAACAAGAAAAAGCCCGGATCGTTTTCAAAACTCTTCACGACACATCCGCAATCTTTAGACCGCCGTGATTCGAGCATCGCTTTAGTTGCCAGATTTCCAGAACGCGAAGAATACGTCATCAGCACATCCGAGTTTCAAAAGGTGAAAAAGCATCTTGAAAGAATTTCCAACGCCAAAGCGACAATCGGAGTTGATATTGACGAAGGTGACAGTCGCCCGACTCTGAAACGCCGCGAACCCGCGCCGGATTCGACGACAACGAACGACGGCGGCGATTCGAGTTCGACACAAAAAGACGGTCCGCCGCAACTTAAACGGCGCGACAATCCGGAACCTCAGACGACTCCGACACCAAACAATTAAAATGACATACAAAAAAAGGTGAAAGCAAAAACTTTCACCTTTTTATTTTGATTTTTTTGCCGGACGGCTTTTTGTCTAATTCAAAATTCTTCCGTAAATTCCGAGCGGCAGATTATAAACCGCTTCATTATTTGCCAAAATCATTTCGCCCTGTCTGGTAAAGCAAACGCCTACAATGCTCATTCCGGCAACGAACATTTCCGCATTTTCGCCGTCAGGCGATATTTTTATCAAACCGCGTCTGCCCTCCAAACATCCGGCGACGTAAAGATTGCCTTCAAGATCAAAAGCGAGACCCTGAGGTCTGCCCAAACCACGATAAAAAACTTCATCGTAACCGCTTTTATCAATCGCATAAACAGCATCGAAACTCGCCAATCCCGGCGCAGTCGCATAAAGTCTGCCGTCATTGCCGAAAGCCAAATGATACGCCGCAACCGACGGTTCGAGCGATGCAAAAACCTGCGCTTTAGCAAATTCTTCGACGCGGTAGATCGTGCCGCTCCGGTCGCCGACATACATTACGCCGTCATCGTCGAAAGCGATTCCCGTCGCAATTCCGAGATCGTTGGCAAACGACGTAACATCGCTGCCTTTTGAAACGCGGAGAACTTCACCGTCGGCGCGATTAGTCACGAAAAGTTGTCCCTCATCATCGAAAGCCACGCCGGTCGGATTCATCACATTGGCGAGCATTTCGTCCAGAAAACCGTTTTTTTCCAGTCGAAAAAGCGTTACGGGAAGTTCCTGACCGCGCGAACCGGAGCGCGTTAAAATTATCGAATCGTCATTCGGATCAACCGCCGGATTTGCGACGATGTGCAGATCGTCGGCAATTTTTTTTCCGACTTTGATCGAAAAGGAATCGCTTCTCGTGCCGCCGCTTTCGAGCGTGATTTCAACATCGGTCGAATCCGAATCTTCGGGAACGGTGGCGATCACACGATCTTTTGAAACGGCAACCAGACGCGCCGGTTTTTCGTTAAACAGACAACCGTAATTGCCATAATCGCCGACCGCAAAATTTTCGCATTCGATGAGAACTTCGCCGCCCGGAATCGCTCGCGGCGGATTTACTGAAATAATTTTTCCCGCTTTACTCATTGGTTTTTACTAAAAACGATATTGTAGTGGTTAAGACCGCAATAAGCAATCGGCTGAAAAGTTCAATAAGCGAGTTTGATGTAGTTCATTCCGCGCAGAACAACCTTTTGCCGGCGCACGACGCGCTTCGGGTTTTTCTTCGGATTAAAGACGTTGAGCGGCGAAGGGATCATCGCCGAAAGATATGCGGCTTCCTGCGGCGTAAGATTTGATGCGGATTTTTTGAAGTAATAACGCGAGGCGGCTTCCGCGCCGTAGATGCCGTCGCCCCATTCGATGACATTCAAATAAACTTCGAGAATTCGTTTTTTAGAAAGATTTCGTTCGAGAAAATATGTGTAAACGGCTTCGCGCCCTTTGCGAAAAAACGAGCGTTCTTCGGACAAATAAAGATTTTTGGCAAGTTGTTGTGAAACGGTTGACGCGCCGCGTTTAAAACTCGGCATCGCCGGAATCCAGTCGTTCGGGTCATAATCGCCTTCTTGTTTCGCTTCTTTTTCGCCTTCCTTCTGCGCTTCGTCCCAAGCCTTGTTGATCGCGTCCCAGTCGAAACCGTGATGCTCGAAAAAGTGCGAATCTTCGCCCGCTAACACGGCTTTTTGCAGATTCGGCGAGATTTGCTCGATCGGCATCCAGATCATATTTTTCTGCGGCTCTTTACCGTCGGCTCTTGCCTCTGAAATTCTATATTCGATCAATGAAGTCGTCGTCGGATTTTCCGTCTTGAGTTTTTTAAAGTCGGGGAAAGTAACTAATTCATAAACCAGCCAGACGAGAACCGCGCCGATTAAAACCGTAAATAAAACTTTTGTCCAATACCACATTTTGATTTTAGATTGCCGATTTCGGATTTCCGAAAAATTTACGCCAACCTCAACGATTATGTTCCAAACAAGTCAATAATCCAAAATCCGAAATCCAGAATCTAAAATTTATTTATCATCTCGGCAACGATTTTTCCCGAACTCATCACGCCCGGAAGTCCCGCGCCCGGATGAGTTCCCGCGCCGACCAAATATAGATTCGGGATGTCTTCGCTCTTGTTGTGCGGGCGCAGATAAGCCGACTGCATCAGCGTCGGTTCGACACCGAAAGCATTTCCGAGATAACTGTTCAGAGTGTCCTCGAAGTGAAGCGGATCAATATGAGTTTCCGAAATAATATGCTTTCGCAGATCGGGCATATAATGTTTTTCCAGATACTCGTAAATCTTTTGTTTATAAGGTTCGGCTTGTGTTTTCCAATCTGTTTTGCCTTCGAGATTCGGCACGGGCGAAAGCACATACCAACAATCGCAACCGTCGGGCGCAAGGCTCGGATCGGTCGCTGTCGGGCGATGTAAATATAAAGAAAAATCCTCCGCCAGAGTTTTATCAACGAAGATTTCATCCAAAAGCCCTTTGTATCTTTTGCCGAGAATAATTTCGTGATGCGCCATATTTTCGTATCGGCGATTCGTGCCGAAGTAGATGACGAATAAAGACATCGAGTAAGTCATCTTTTTAATCTTCGCGTCGTTATACTTTTTGCGATATTTCGATGGAATCAAATCCATATAAGTTCGCGCAAAGTCCGAATTAGCAACAATCGTTTCGGCTTCCAAAACTTCATCCGATTTTGTCTTTACGCCTTTTGCCTTTCCCGTTTTATCATCAATTAAAAGTTCCGAAACTTCCGTTTCCGTGTAAATTTCGCCGCCGATGTCCGTAAAAAGTTTGCCGAGAGCTTTGACGAGTGCGCCCGTTCCGCCCATTGCGAACCACACGCCGAATTTCTGTTCGAGTTCGTGAATCATCGCGTAGATCGAAGTCGCCGTAAACGGGTTTCCGCCGATCAAAAGAGGATGAAATGAAAATGCTTCGCGCAGCTTTTCGTTTTTGAAATATTTCGATGCAAACTTGTAAACCGAGCGATCAGAGCGCAGTTTTATCATTTCGGGAACGACCTTTGCCATATCCCAAACGGTCGAGAACGGTTTGTCAATCAACTCGAAACCGACACGATAGATTTCGCTTAGAGATTTGGCAAACGTCTTGTAGTTTTTTATCTCTTTCGGATCAATTTTGGCAATCTGCGCGTAGAGCGTTTCTTTGTCGTCGTTATAATGAAAAACCGTGCCGTCTTCCCAACGGATATTGTAGAAAGGATCGAGTTTGACGAGTTTGACGTAATCTTCCGTCTTTTTTCCCGCTACCGTAAACATCTCGTCAATCAGCCACGGCGCGGTAATGATCGTCGGTCCGCCGTCGAACTTAAAGCCGTCCTGTTCATAGACATAAGCACGACCGCCGAGTTTGTCGCGTTTTTCGACAATCGTTACCTGATGACCGTTTGCCTGCAAACGAATCGCCGCCGAAAGTCCGCCGAAACCGCTGCCGATTACAATTATTTTCATCTGTTTCTATTTACTGTGAATAATTTTTGAATTTGTTACCGAATATAAAAAAGATTATGAGTTGAGCGAGAAAAACTCAAATTGAAAAAGTTCTTTAAAATTCGAGCGGAAGGATTTATTTTATAGGTAAAAAAAGTTCACAATATACCTTTTACCGGACTTTTTTCTAACGTCCTTGATAATCTTCTCCAGACGATAAAAAATCTTCCACAAGAGATTCTTCATCGCCCACAAAAGATTGTCTGTTATTTAAAAGTTGTAAGCGATCTTTCCAAATTTTCTATTAATTGTTTGATGACAATCGTTAATTGTGTTTATGCAATTGATAATTGTTCCGACATTTGCGGCGAAAGGATTGAGGCAATTGCTCGAAATGTTCACCCAATCGCTATTAGTGCGAGGACATCGAAAAGAAAATCGGATATTTTCGCTTATTTTCCCAATAGGATGTGGTTAAAGTTCGATAATTCGATAACAGCGCGGTTTAATGTGCTTTCAACATAATTCAAGTTGCAGATAGAGAGAGATCAAAACGCTCTCGCCGTTATTAATCGGTCAGCACCACGAGCTAAAAATACAGCTCGATTTTTATTTTTTGTCCGGTTATAAACTATAAATCGGAGTTACGAATTCAAATGTTTTGAATACAAATTAAAATATTTAAAACATTCTCTTAGGTCTATGCCGTAAAATTTAATTCTTCCGTTTCAAAAAACACTTTTTTCACCGCACGAATCGTATTAGCGTGAATTTCAACCGTATCGTTTATGTCGAGAGCATAACCGCCGGACATTACTGTAACAATCGGTGTGTGATTTTCTTTAGCAAATCGCAAAACGGTTTCGTCGCGTTTCATCAAACCTTCTTTCGTCAAACCTAAGCGTCCGAGCTTGTCTTTTTCAAACGGGTCTGCACCGCCAAGATAGAAAATTATGTCGGGATCGTGCAGAGAAATGCGCGATAATGCTTGTTCGAGTGTTTCGATATATTCCCTATCGCCCGTTTTGTCGGGAAGTTCGATGTCGAGATTTGAAATTTCTTTATGAAGCGGATAATTTTTCGCGCCGTGCATCGAAAATGTGAAGACGTTTTCATCGTTTTTGAAAATAAAAGCCGTGCCGTTGCCTTGATGAACGTCGCAGTCAACAATTAAGAATCTGTCGGCAAGATTTTCTTTTTGCAAAACGCGGACAGCGACCGCGACATCATTTAAAACACAGAAACCTTCGCCTCTGTCGGGAAAAGAATGATGCGTTCCGCCCGCCAGATTTGATGCAATGCCCGATTCGAGTGCAAAACGCGCTGCGTTGATTGTGCCGGAAACGGCGAGAAAAGTCCGGCGTACGAGAGATTTTGACCAAGGAAGTCCTAGTTTGCGAACTTCTTTTGCCGTCAATTCGCCTTTTATCAGACGATCTATGTAATCTTCCGTATGAACGAGCAAAAGGTCTTCGATGTTCGCCGGTTGCGGCTCGAAAATTTCATCTTCCGAAAGTGTGCATTCATCAAGAAGTCTGTCGCGGACGAGTTCAAATTTTTTGATCGGGAAAACGTGACCTTCACCGATGTCGGCGTAGTAATGAGGCGAGTAGAAAAGACGAAAACCATTCATTTAATAAAATAGTAAACGAACGGCTGTAAATTTGAAATGCGAATTTTTAACTTTTACTTTTTAATTTTTAAGGTAGGTATGCGGCTTCTAGTTTCGGGGGACTAGAAGCCGCGAATTTTGGCGGAAGGCATCCTGTAGGCAAAGCGGAGCGGATAGGCAAAAGGCAGATTGTTTACGGGCAGGTTATTGCTATCAAGGCTGACAAATTAAATCTTTCCGCAAAGTTTTAGTTCGCCGGCACAAGAATCTTTTCGTTCGGACGACTCATCCCGATTTTGCGGGCTTCGCGCTCGATGGCGCGTTTGTCCTTGCGTAAATTCTGTATATCTTCTTGCAATACTGTGTTTTCAGTTGTCAATGTTTCCATTTGCAGATTTAACTGCTCATTCGTTTTTACTTCCTGACGCATCTCCGAAAATGCACGAAGATTGATTGCCAGACATAAAAGAAAGCTGATAGATGCGATAGCGGCAAAGCCGAACCAACTGTTTTTTGCGCTTATATTACTCTTTACATTAATAGCAGCGCGAGTTTGTTTTCGCATCGGTATTGTCTGCGAATTATCCCAGTAAGTAACGGCGACCTTGTTCAATCAGCACCTCCAAATCTTCTTTATTTTCGCTCTCGGCGTAAATCCTCACGAGCGGTTCTGTTCCCGACGGTCTCATCAGCATCCAGCTTCCGTCCTCGAAAATGAACTTCACGCCATCCATTCTGTTGATTTTTTCAATCTTTCTCTTTTCAATCTCTGTCGGTTCCTGAGCGAGTTTTTCTTTCAAACTTTTTTGAATTTCATCGGTCAGTTTTACGCCGATTCTTTTCGAATAAAGTTTTCCGACTTCGTCGGTCAAGTCTTTCAACTGCTCGGTCAAACTTTTCCCGCGTGACGCAACCGCTTCGATTGCCAAGAGGCAAGCTAAAATGCCGTCTTTTTCGGGAAAATGACCTTTGATCGAAAGTCCGGCGGATTCCTCTCCGCCCAAAATTATCTCGTCCTTATTTATCAATTCGCCGATAAACTTAAAACCGACCGGCGTTTCATACATTTTCAAACCGCGTTTTTCGGCAACTCTGTCAATCAGATTCGATGTCGCCACGCTTCTCGCCAAACCTTCCGTCCAGCCGCGACTTTCGGCTAAATAATCCGCTAAAACTGCGACCAAATCATTTGGCTGTATAAATTCGCCGTTTGCATCAATAACTCCGAATCTGTCACCGTCGCCGTCGGTCGAAACTCCCAACGTCAAACTTTTCGATCTAACCGCTTCGCGGAGTTCGTCCAAATGTTCTTCGCCGGGTTCGGGCGATTGTCCTCCGAAAGTAACATCGCGCCAATCGTGTATCGTTTCGACCTCTAAACCGTTGTCGCGTAAAATTTTATCCAAATAACCGCGACCTGTTCCCCAGAGTGCGTCATAAGCGAATTTGCCTTTGGCTTCAGCAATGACATCAAAGCGGATTTTGGTTTTCAAATCTTCCAGATACGCGGCACACGCATCGAAGTCTTCTATCGAACCGCCTTCGGCATCTTCGGATTTTACGGCATTTTCAATATTCGCTTCAATCTGCTTGGTAATTTCAGGCAATGCCGGGGCACCGTCGGCAGTCGAAAATTTTATTCCCTGATATTCGGGCGGATTATGCGAAGCCGTAAAATTTAACGCGCCGACCGCTTTTTGATCTCTGATCGCGTGCGAAATAGTCGGTGTCGGTGTCGGATGATTGCAAAGCAAAACTTTAAAACCTTTTGCTTTAGCAATTTCGGCAGCGACTTCGGAAAACTTTTCGCCCATAAACCGCGAATCGTGTCCGATGATTAAAGTCTTTGCGTCTTCACTCGAATTGTCTTTCAAATATCTGCAAATCGCTTCGGTAACGGCTCTCACCTTTTCAAAAGTGAACTCGTCTGCGATAATTGCTCTCCAACCGGAAGTTCCGAAACGAATAGTCATAAATACCGTTAATTTAAATCTGAAATATGTTTTTGTTATTTTGTGATTTCGGCAAATCCTGTAAAAAGTATTTCTACTTTCTGAAAGGTGTAGTGAATTTATCACACTAAAATATAGTGTGTAAAGATTTATTTTTCGACATATAAAACATTTATTTTCATAGATTTATATATATTTCTTCAAGTAATTGTTAAAGTTAGTGCTTAAACGTGAACAACAAGTGAACGAAAATCCACGATTATTTTAATCCCTCGTATTTACTATGTATTATGTCAAATCTATCGTATGCAACTGTTCTTATTGTGGAAAATACTTAAACAATAGCTTAAACATTGATTGAAATTACAGATTGTGAAAATTTGAACATATTAAACAATTGCATTTGTGTCATATTAACACTCATTATGAATATGGTGGTTTTAGTGAGTCATCTTGTCACGCGCAAAAATCAAACAAAAGTATCCTGAAATAGTCCTATCTGCATAGAAACATTAACATATTCCTAATATATATAATGAAGGCATACCAATTGCCTTACATTATTAATAAGGATTACGGTTGTTTTTAGTCTTTACAGATTTATCAATTAGATTAGATCGCGCATTTTTATAAAACAATTTTAAGCACTGAAGTAGAAGACTATTTTTTAAACAATCGTATTTATAAAATTTTATCGGAGAAATTTGAGGATTATGAGACCAGTTAAACATTTTGAAAAAGGCTTGACCTATGTTGCCAAAGGAGCCTTTAACGCTATTAAATCAGTTAATCAGTATAAACCGAATCCGTCTTTCACGCCGAAATGGGCTGACAAACCGATTCTGAAATCGTGGGAAAAAACGAAACCGACGCTCGGCTTCCCGCGTTCGACGGATTCGCTCTGCCCGAATTGTGTGATCGAAGCCCGTGAGCAGATCTTAAGCGGCGACCGCGACGTTGCAACATTGGTAAATGAAAATGTCGGCGAGATCAAAGCGCAGATCATCGAACGCGACGGTGAAGTCTGGATGATAAAAGATTGCCCGGAACACGGACATTTTGAAGATTTGATGGCGATTGATTCAAATTTCTTGAAACACATCGAAACATTATTTCCGGGACGCGATATGCAGTCGCATAACGATGAAAAATTGCACAATCACGGCACTTCGTCCATTAAATACGGACGTGGCGCGGTTTTGACGGTTGATTTGACGAATCGCTGCAATATGATGTGCGATCCGTGTTTTATGGATGCGAATCAGGTCGGATTCGTTCACGAACTTTCGATGGAAGACGTTAGCGAAATTCTCGACAATGCGATTCAGATCAAACCGCGCCGTCAGATGTCGGTGCAGTATTCGGGCGGTGAGCCGACACTTTCGCCTTACTTTTTAGACGCAGTTCGTTATGCGCGTAAAGTCGGTTATAACTCGGTGCAAGCCGCGACGAACGGAATCGAATTCGCCAAATCGAAAGAATTCTGCCGCGAAGCCGCCGAAGCCGGTTTACGTTTCGTTTATCTGCAATTTGACGGAATCGGCAACGATGCCAACTCGCACAGACAAATCGGCAACTTGTTCGATGTTAAACTTCGCGCAATCAATAATCTGCACGAAGCGGGCGTTGACATCATTCTCGTTACAACATTGGTCAACGGTGTCAACAATGACCAAGTTGGAACGATCATTCGTTTCGCGCTCGAAAATCCGAAGAAAATTTCATTTATCGCGTTTCAACCCGTTTCATTTACAGGTCGTGACGAGCATATTACCGAACAGCGCAGACTGCAGCAGCGTTATACGTTGTCGCATCTGGCGATTGACGTTCAAAAACAAGTCGGCATCACCGAACCGACGCGCGATTGGTTTCCGCTTTCTCTGATGGGCGCGTTTGCGGATTTCGCGGACGTTGTTCACGGACCGGAAAACGATTGGGGACAAGTTTCCTGCGGCTGTCACCCGAACTGCGGTGTCGGAACTGCCGTGATGGTCAACAAAGAAACGAAAGAAATGGCTCCCGTGCCGCAGTTTCTGAACATTCAGGGATTGGTTACGGATATGCAGCACATCACCGACACGAATCGCGGCAAATGGTTTTCCAATATAATGATGGGCTTGGCTCTTCTGAAAAACTACAATCCGTATGGCGCGCCGAAAAGTCTGACGCTCGGCGGCATCTTGAAGAAATTCGACAAATCGTTCGGTTTGAGCGGTAAAGATTATGGTAAAGTTGACGGAACGCGCACCATTGAAGACATCGAAAAACGTCGTCAAGACCCTTGGAACTTCCTGTTCATCGCCGGAATGTGGTTTCAGGATTTGTTCAACTACGATTTCCGCCGCACCGAAATGTGCATCATTCCCTACGGCACACAGGAAGGCGAAATTTCGTTCTGCGCTTACAACACTGGCATCGGCTGGCGCAATATTATCGAACATATGCACCAAAACGCGACGGTTGCCCAATGGTATAAAGATCACGGTCGTCACGAAGTTTTCGCCAAAGGTAAGGAAGTTACATTGGGCGACGCGACGCACAATCTCAACCTGAACGAAGTTGACCTTTCGCGTCCGAATAAACCGGAAATGGAAGGACCGAAAACCGCCGCTGAAGAAATGCAGATGATGAAAAAACTGTATCAGCAGATGGTTCTCGAAAAAAACCAGATCAAAGGCGAAAGTCTCGTCCAGATCGGCGGCATCAAACGCGAGAAAAAAGAAAAAGATTCGGGACTTAAAGCATAAACAGCAACCCGAAACAAATAATAGAAAAGCCTTGCAATCTACCGCGAGGCTTTTTTATTTCCCTTCACCCGAAAACATCCTGCGGAAACCGATTTCACTTTGACAGGCGGGCGGTTTCCATTTGCAGGTCATAGTTTCACATTTGCAGGTCGCAGATGTATATTGCAGTCGGCAGATTTAACATTGCAGAAAGTCGTTTCATCATTGCAGACGGTCGTTTTTGTTTTGCAGGTCACAACTTTACATTTGCAGTTATCGAATTCACTTTTGAAGGCGGCAGTTTGATAAATATTTCTAACTTGTTAGAAACGAACCAATTTCGCGCCGCAATTTTTCGACCTCTTTTGTTTCGCACTCCCAGATTGTTATGCACCGCCATCCTTCTTTTTTATAAATCTTTAGATTTTCTCTATCTCTTTCGACATTGCGAAGGCGTTTGTTCTGCCAGTAATCAACATTTGTTTTCGGCGTGACGTTTCCGCGTTTGCAGTCGTGCATATGCCAGAAACAGCCGTGAACGAGGATGATTTTTTTGTGTCGCGGAAGAACGATGTCGGGTTTGCCTTGAAGTTTCGCATCGTGCAAACGGAAACGAAAGCCGAGACGATGAATGATCGAGCGAACGACGATTTCGGGTTTGGTGTGGCGGCTTTTGATCGCCGACATATTCCGTTTGCGCTGTTCGGCAGTGAGATTGTCAGCCATTTTCTACGCCGGACGTTCGTGGTGAACGATTTCGGAATTCGCGCCCGTGATGATGAGTTCGCCCGTCCAGCCGCCGAAATTCTTTTCCAAATCTTTATCGAGCCGAAAACAGTTTTCGAGAATCTCGGCTTCAAAGTTCGAGATTTCTTCGAGAAAACGACTCGTTGCGCGGTCGTCGTCCGCATCGAAAAGCGAGAAAAACCGTTCGTGATGACAGGCGATAAAGGCGAGATAATTTTTACGAGAGGTTATTTATTAATCGTCTTCTAATTCATCTTCTTCGTTGAAATTGAAGCCTTCAATTTCTTCATTGCTAACTCCGCGTTCATGAAGCCAATTGATAGCGGCTGTTTTATCTTCAAAAAGCAACAATTCATTATTGTCATCGAGCAAAACCTCGTCGCCGTTAATTGAAATTCCGTTGATTGGTCTGGATACAAAAATCATAAAACTCCTTTCAAATAAAGATGACAAATTATTCCGACTAGCAGCCCCGTATCGAAATTATTTGCCAAGATTAATTTATTTATTAAGAAATTTATAACTTTGTTACCAAGTCATTGATTTTGAGTGATAAGAAATTTGTTGTGTTGTTCTTTCGTTTTTTTCCAAAGCGATTTCTGCAATCGGATTAAAAACCGCCGTCATTTTCGGCACGTTTTCGAGATTGCTGATGATGATTAAACCATAATCATTTTTATATTCATTGGCGCGGGCAAATTCTCGTTCGGTCATTCTAAATGCGCCGTAGCTTTTACGGATACCTTTAACTTCTGCTAGAAAATAATTCGTTTCGATTTGGATTTGGAAATCGTAACCGTCGCCTAACATTCTCGCATCATCAAGTAAACCGCCTTTGAATATTTCGATTTGTTCGTAATTTTCCTTGAAATACAATTCCGCTTCTTGTCCGGTTAATTGTAATTGCTTAAAACTACTTTTAATAATCGGACTGGCTTTCGCCATTTGAAAATCGGTGATCTGAAACTTATCTTCAAGATAAAGTTTCACGATGTCGGCGTAACCTTTCGCGTCATAATTGCCGAACAGCGAATCTATAAAATGCTTGCGATGAATATAAGTATCGCCTTTTTGCCACCAGCCTTTTCTGTCGTTATCGAAAAACGGGTCGAACAAATCCTGCCGATTCTTAATCACGCCGACGGTTTCGCCGACTTCGCGCCTGACCATTTCTTCGTAAAATTGAGTTTTAGTTTGATAGCCGAACTGCTTCACAAAATCCATATCGAATTTTGCCAATCCATAGCCGATTAAATTCAGAATCTCGTAATTTTCGTGTTTGTTGTCTGCCATACGATCAGAAGTTTAACTCCAATAGAGTGCGATTTTTCTTTCGGGCGGCAATTGTTTCAAGTATGCCCAGATTGCTTTGTTAGTTTGTGATTGCATATGTGGTTTAAGTTTTACTAATTCTTTGACAAGAACAAAAGTTAATTCCGTATCAAAACCGTCTTTCGTTATTGAGCCATAAACGTAATGACAATCTTCGGTAGAATAAAAACCTTTAAAGTCAGGCGGAACGGTTGAAGCTGTTATTTGATCAATTTGCTCAAAAAGATAATTATCTCTTTCGCAAGTTAGAAAATTATTTCCACTCGTTATTAGTTCATTAGTGCCACCTATTGGAAGCAATGTTAGATGTAATGACATAGCAATTAGATTTAGTCTTATTGATTTTGTTTCTCGTTAATTTATTTCTTTTGCCGCTTCCCGTGACGGTGTAAGACGGTTTTTGCGGGTCGAGACATTTGTAAATCTGGCTGATCTTCGCGCCTTTGACGTTTAACTGCAAATGTTCGGGAATGTTCGCCGTGAAAGCGTTTTCGCCGGGTTTGATAAATTTCAATCTTTCGACGACGGCTTTCGATTGATTGGTCAGTTCGTGATTCGGCGCATCGCTCGGAATCGGCGGAATTTCGATTGCCGTGCGGCAGGTGTTGTCCGAATCCTTAAACGGCGCGGGCGAAGGAACGCGAAATTTAACTTTCAAATCTTTCCTGATGCCGACGATAATAATGCGGTGTCTCGCCTGCGGAACGCCGTATTTTTCAAACTTATAAAGATGCGGAACGGTTTCATATCCGGCTTTGTCCATCTTGGAGAGAATCGTCTGAAATGCGTTTCCGTCGTTGGAATTTCGCAAGCCGCCGACGTTTTCCGCCAAAAACCAATCGGGCTGAAAATGTTCCAGAACATCAATGCCGTATTGATAAAGCGGACCGAAAACGCCGTCAATGCCTTTCTGTTCGCCGACGATGGAAAAATCATTGCACGGAAATCCGAACGCGAGTGCGTTAATCTTGGAAATCTTTTCGAGTTTTTTAATGTCGAGTTTGCGAATGTCGGCGTGAACGACCGAATTTTTACTGTCGGGACAAATGTTCGTTCGATAAGTTTCGCAAGTATCTTTGTCGTAATCGGTCGCCCAAACGTGAGAGACTGTGTAATCGGTCGGATTTGCAATTGTCGAAGCCATTTTTGCGCCGAGCGCAATGCCGCCGGGTCCGCAAAATAATTCGCCCAACTTGAATTCAGTCCTTTTTTCGGACGATTGTTTCATAATGATTCTCTTAATTATCTTGAAATTTATTGATGTAAAATGCGACTATCATACCACACCGCATTTCAAAGTTCACGGCATTATTTTTTAACCGTTCGTATCTTTCCGTCAAATGATACAATCCGACTATTCCGCCGCACCGGGGAAGTCTTTAGCTGTAAAAATCTGTCCGATCTCGCCTATTTCGTCGGTCTTCTTAATTGAAGAGCCGTTAGTTGTTTATACTGCGGACTGTCCGAGCCGAAGACGGATTTGACGTATTTTTTGACGAGATCGGCTAGCTCTTTGATGCCGTTCGTGGTGTTGTATAACACTTCGTCGCGGGCGATGCGGGCGGTTTTGGCGGCAACGGAAGTTGTTATGACGGCGTTGGTTTTTGCCTGCAAATCCGCGAGCATTGCTTCGAGCGATGCAGTTTGCAACGGCGTTTCGTTCGGGTTGTAAGCCGTGTTTGATTTGAGCAGATCAATCAGTTCGGCGAAAAATCCGACTTGATTGTCATAGCTCATCTGCGAAGACGAGCCGCTTTGTTTGGATTCGTCTTCGGGCGTGTTCGGATCGTCTTTGATTTTTGCCGATGCGCGTCTGCCCTGCAATTTGCGGGTGACCGAACGCAGATCGTCGGAAAAAGATTCATCATTGACGCTGACATCAGCGGCGTTGCCGATGCGCGTGACGAGTTTGCCCAGAGGCTCGAATGCCGTCTGTCGCGCGCTGACGGCAAGCGTTTCCGCCGATTCCTTGGGCGTAACTGCTTCCGAAGCGGTTTGCGCCGCCTTTAATTTGATTTGCATATGGGAAAGTTTTATCAACGGATTAGAAGGCTGATAGGCTTCTCCGAGATTACTGACGATAGTTACCAACTGTGCAAAATTTGCTACATTTTTAGCGTGTCCTGTGTCTGACATAGAAGGAGTTCTCCTTGAGATTATCGGGATATGAAATTTTTGGTAATTTCAATGTTAAATTAGTAGAAATCAAGGAAATTTGTCAAGATTTTTTTTTCAAAATGAGAAATATAATATGCTGCAATGCGGATTCGCCCGCACGAGTTGAGAAGTCTGTTATTTCAGTCGCATTTTAGCGATTTTCGCGCACTTTCGCGGGCAAATTCTTTCTAAGTTTAACGTCAGTTCGACATAAGAATCAGTTTAGAACCAAATCTTTTCTCAAATGAAGATTTGGTTTTCTTTCTTGAAAAGTGTAAGCGATCAATCCGGCGACGACATTGCCGTAGAAGTTCCAGACCGAGCGATGGCGGGTGTGTTCGACTTGCGAGATGTTCTTTAATTGGTCATTGACTGTTTCAATGATCGCTCTTTTCCGCAATAATAAGCGGTCAAATAATGGCATCAACTGATTCTTCATATTCCTTCGCAGCTTTGTAATGAGCTGCACATTAGCCTCGCCTAAAAGGTCGCTCAACTTGCTTGAAAGATAGCCTTTATCTCCGAATAATTTGCCCCACAGACGCTTCGCCATCTTCGGCACAGGCTTCCTGTCATCAACATTTCCCAACGTGATCTGCCACGCCAATATCTCACCGCAATCGCTCACAACTAAATGTAGCTTGAACCCGTAAAACCAACCCGTCGAAGTCTTTCCTCTTTTTGCGACATCTCTGAAAACCTTGTTCTGTTTGATTCGCAAGCTATGACAAACTGCCAGTTTGGTCGAATCGATAAATGAGATGCCCGAACATTCTCCCAAACGCGTCTGCATAAATGAAGCAAGCAAAACGAGCGAATCTCTCTGCACTTCGACAAACCTGTTGTAACTGACTAAGTTACGAAAATCTTGCTGCCAATACTGGCACACTACTTTCGTATAAAACCTTTTTAAATCACGGAAACCCGAACGATGAAAAAGAATCATAATACTCATCACTT
>CBDCJY010000016.1:0-13271 GCA_965217985.1 Pyrinomonadaceae bacterium | reverse complement strand
CGGCATTGACGATATGGTCACGCCGCCGAACAAAAAGGACATCATCGCGGCAGCGAACGAAGAAGTCAACAAACTTCAACAGCAATACGAAGATGCGACGATGACCAATATGGAACGCGTCAATAAAGTGACTGCGATCTGGTCAGACGTTACCGATAAAGTAGCGAAAGAAATGTTCAAAGCAATGGATGTGCGCGAAAAAGAACGCAACGAACTCAATCCGATCCTGATTATGGCGGATTCGGGAGCGCGTGGTTCGGAAGCGCAGATTCGTCAGCTTGCCGGTATGCGCGGACTGATGGCTAAACCGTCGGGCGAAATTATCGAAACGCCGATTGTCGCTAATTTCCGCGAAGGTCTGAACGTGTTGCAATACTTTATTTCAACACACGGTGCGCGTAAAGGTTTGGCTGATACGGCACTTAAAACGGCTGATTCGGGTTATTTGACACGTCGTTTGGTGGACGTAGCGCAAGACGTAATCGTCGCCGAGCAGGATTGCGGAACGATTCGCGGAATCCGGGCGCAGGCGATTATCCGCAACGGTGAAGTCGTCGAATCGCTTCGTGACCGCATCGTCGGCTGCACATCGCTCGATGACATCTACGATCCGGTTGACAGCACGATCATCGTCGAAGCCGGACAGGAAATTGACGAAACTTTAGCCGCCGCAGTTCAGCTTTCAGGACTCCAGCAGGTCAAAATTCGCTCGCCGCTGACCTGTCAGGCACGTCGCGGAATCTGCGTCAAATGTTACGGTCGAAACTTGGCAGTCGGCAGAACGGTTGAAATCGGCGAAGCGGTCGGTGTTATCGCCGCGCAATCCATCGGTGAACCGGGAACGCAGCTGACGATGAGAACATTCCACGTCGGCGGAACGGCGCGTTTGGAACAGGAAACCAAACACGAAGCCTCGATGGACGGAACGGTCAAATACGCCGAAGATATGCGTATCATCAAAAACCGTGCTGATGAAATTATCTCGATGAAACGTCAGCCGGCGGAATTATTCCTGCTCGATGATCGCGGACGTGAAGTAGCGAGTTATCAAATCGTTTACGGAGCGCACGTTCACGTTAAAGACGGTCAGAAAGTCAAAGAAGACGATCTGCTCGCAACGTGGGATCCGTTTACTTTCGCAATTTTGACGGAAGTCGGCGGAACGGTCAGATTCCAGGATTTGGAAGAAGGCAAAACGGTCGAGGAAGAAGTTGATAAGATCAGTGGTCAACGCCGTCTGGTCGTTAAAGATTCGGACGAGAAAAAACAACCTCGTCTCGAAATCCGCAGCCGCAACAAGTCTTTGAAAACTTATCAAATGCCGATTCGTGCCAACATTCTGGCGGAAGACGGACAAGAAGTTCAGCCGGGTGATACGATTGCCAAAATCCCGCGTGAAACGACGAAAACGAAAGACATCGTCGGCGGTCTGCCGCGCGTTGTCGAACTTTTCGAAGCGCGTCGTCCGGGCGAAACGGCGATTATGTCGGAGATTGACGGCGCGGTTAAATTCGGCGGCATCACGCGAGGTAAACGCAAACTCATTATCACGGGAGACGACGGTTCGGAACACGAATATGAAATTCCGCGCGGAACTCATATCAACGTGCAGGAAGGCGACCGCGTCAAAGCGGGCGAACCTTTGATGGACGGACCGCTTAATCCGCACGACATTCTGAAAGTTATGGGTATGGGTGCTTTGCAAGAGTATCTCGTCAATGAAATTCAGGAAGTTTACCGTTTGCAGGGCGTTAACATTAACGACAAACACATCGAAGTTATCGTTCGTCAGATGCTTCGCTGGGTCAAGATCAGAGAAGTCGGCGACACCGATTTTCTGCTTGAAGAACAAGTTGATCGTTTCCGCTACGAAGATGAAAACCGCCGCGTTCGTGAAGAAGGCGGACAATCGGCAGTCGGTGAACCTCTGCTGCTCGGAATCACGAAAGCTTCGCTTTCAACCGATTCGTTTATTTCGGCGGCTTCGTTCCAGGAAACGACTCGCGTGCTGACCGAAGCGGCGATTTCCGGTCGTGTGGATTATCTGCGCGGATTAAAGGAAAACGTCATTATGGGACGATTGATTCCGGCGGGAACCGGAATGAAGCATTATCGTAACGTCAAGATTGATTACGATCCGACTGTCAATCAGAAGGAAGAGGACGAATTTGACGAATACGATCAGCTTCGCGGCGGCTTATTGCCTGCTCCCGCAGACATTCCGCTCGTCGAACACGATGATGCGGACGAAATCGAAGTTGACGACGATCTGGAACTCGAAGACGAATTTTCTTCGGATGAAGATTTGGAACTCGAAGACGATTCGCTGGAAATGATAGACGAAGAAGACGATTTTTAATCGTTACCTTCAATTATTAAAAAAGGAGTTGAAAGATTAATCTTTCAACTCCTTTTTTTGTTTTTTTTATTTCAAATGGTAATTTTCTCTACCATATCAAACAATTGTCTTTTCTGACCATCGGTTGACCGTCTTTGCAGTTAAAGGCTTTGGCAAATTGCGGCATATTCGACATTGGACCGTTGACGCGCCAGCGCGGAAGTGCGTGCGGATCGGTTTGCACTTGCAGACGTTCGGCTTCGGCGCGGGCTTTTGCCGCCCAAACTTGCGCCCAACCTAAAAAGAATCTCTGTTCCGGCGTAAATCCGTCAATGTTTGCCGGACGAGCTTTTCCTTCCATTGATTTTTGGAAAGCATCGTAAGCAATCGTCAAACCGCCGAGATCACCGATATTTTCGCCGAGCGTTAATTTGCCCTGCATAAATAATCCGGGCTGAACTTCGTAACCATCAAATTGTCTGACGACACACGCCGCGCGTTCATCAAATTTCGTGCGGTCTTCGTCCGTCCACCACGATTTGAAGTTTCCGTCCGCGTCGAATTTGCTTCCCTGATCGTCGAAACCGTGTGAGATTTCGTGTCCGATCACACCTCCGATTCCGCCGTAGTTAATTGCATCATCAGCCGCGAAATTAAAGAACGGCGGCTGCAAGATTCCGGCGGGAAAAACGATTTCGTTGAAAACACCGTTGTAATAAGCGTTGACTGTCGGAGGCGACATTCCCCAACGTGTGCGGTCAACCGGATTTCCGATGTCGCGCAGATTGCGTTTGATCTGAAAGACGTTCGAGTTCATCGCATTTTCTACATAAGATTTGCGACTGATCGCCAAACCTTTGTAACCTCGTAAAACGTCCGGGTAGCCGATCTTGCGTTTGAATGTCGAAAGTTTCTTTTGCGCCTGAACTTTCGTTTCGCCGCTCATCCAATCCAAACCGCTAATGCGTTCTTTCATCGCCGCGAAAAGATTGGTGATGAGTTCGTCCATTCGCGCTTTTGCCTGCGGCGTAAAGGCTTTTTTGACGTATTCCGTTCCGAGAGCTTCACCGAGATCGCCGTCAGTTGCCGAAACGCAGCGTTTCCAACGCGGCTGCTGTTCCTTAGTTCCCTGCAAATACGCGCTGAAAAAGTTGAAATTTTCATCAACGAATTTTTTGGAAAGCAGCGGCGCAGCGGAATTTACCGTCATCCAGCGAAGATAAGTTTTCCAGTCGCTGATCGAAACGTCTTTGAGCATCGCGTTCATTTCTTTGAAGAAATTCGGCTGCGCCAGATTTATTTCCGTCACCGTCGGAACGCCTCGCGTCGCCATATAACCTGTCCACGAAAAATTAGGCGTAATTTCGTTAGCTTCCGTCAGTTTGATTTTGTTATAGCGGTTGTCGGGATTTCTGAGTTCGACGGGCGGAAGCGAGGCGTTTGCAAGCCGCGTTTGAATACTCATTACGGTCTTTGCGTTCATCGCCGCTTTATCCGCATCATCACCTAAAAGTTTGAACATATTAGTCATATATTCGGCAAACTTTTCGCGTGTTTCTACGGATTTCGCGTCTGTTTTCGTGTAGTAATCACGATTCGGCAAAGTCAAACCGCCTTGTCCGGCATTGACGATGACCGTCGAACTGTTTTTGATGTCGGGACCGCCGCCGAATCCGAACAGAGCCGGAATTCCCGTGGCGTGCATCATCGCAATCTGTTTTTGCAAATCCTGAACGGTTTTAACCTTGTCAATCTGTTTGAAATACGGCTGTAACGGTTTCACACCGGCTTTTTCGATTGCCGCTTCGTCCATACAAGACGCATAATAATCGCCGATCAGCTGCATATCGCTTCCCGGCGCGGCTTTCATTTAAGCGAATCGTCTAAAACCAATTTCAAAATATCGCGGTTGTTTTCCGCCAAAACATTAAAACTTCCCCAACGCGAATAAGCGGCGGGAATTTCCGTATTTTTCAGCCAAGTGCCGTTAGCGTATTCAAAAAAATCCGTGCAAGCCTCGACCGAATTATTCATCCGGCTCATATCGAACGCCTTGCTCTGCGCCATCGTCGCCGCGCAAACGGACAACAAAACGAGCAAAGTCGTTACAAAACGAAAACTAAATTTGTAGTTCATATTTTCTCCTGAAATTTTATTTTGTTATAAGTGCAAAATTTCCCGCTTTCGCCGCCTGAAAATTTGTAAGATGTCTCCAAAAACTCTGATTAAAAAATTCTTTCGTCGTTTGCTTTTATTTTGAGGTTATTCGCAAATTTCGGGCAAAATGTTTCAACTTTATAAAATTATTTCGATAATTTTTTCTCAGTTTATATTATTGCGGTTGTAGATCGAAAAATAATAAAACGCCGCAATGACCAACGAATGTGTAATCGTGCCGTCGGCGATCAGATTTTCCGTTTCTTCAAGCGAAACGATTTTTGTTAAAACAGATTCGTGTTCGTCAAACGAAGTTTCCTGCGTTTTCTCACAATCGAGCGCGAGAAAATGAAAAATCGTGTTATTGCTGATTGCCGGATTCGGCAGAGTTTTTCCCAAAAGGATAAAGTTTTCGGCGGAAAATCCGGTTTCTTCGACCAGTTCGCGCCGCGCCGCCGTTTCCGGTTTTTCTTCATCGCCGTCAATCATTCCGCCGGGAATTTCCAGAATAATTTCTTCCGCACCGTGCCTGAATTGTTCGATCAGAACGACTTTTTTATCTTTCGTCAGAGCGATAATATTTACCCAATCGGGATTTTCGATGACGAAAAACGAACCCGCCATTTTATCGCCGTCGCGCTCGCAAAAATCTTCGCGCACCTTAAAAACGCGACAATCGGCAATCTCTTTCGAGTTTTTTCGCTTCCAAATTTCGACTGTTTCGGTCATAAATAATTTCGGTTTCCGTTGAAAATATGTTTCAATTATACAATATTTAAGGAGAGATTTATGTCAAAAAAACTTTTGTTCGTGATTTTTATTTTATCGGCTATTTCCGTATTTGCCCAAGAAATGCAAACGATGCCGTCGCCGACACCGCCGAATTTGGACACGATTTTAAACGAAGCCGCCAAACAAACCCAAAATTACCGTGAGGCTTTCAGAGACCTGTTGGCGACCGAAACAAAAACTTTCGTAAGCTATAAAAAAAATGGAAATCTCGATGACACGAAAAAGGTCGAATCCAACTTTTTTGTTTACCAATCATCCAAAAATCGTCAAACGTCAGAGCTTCGCAACATCGTAAAAGTTGACGACAAACTTATTCCTAACAGTCAGGAGCGGGCAAATCGTTTTCTCGGTGAACTGCAAAAAACGAAAACCGTCGAAAAAGAACTCGAAAAAATTCAGGACGAAAGTTTGCGCTACGACAAATCTTTTATAATTTCCGGTTTAACGATTTTTGAAGCCATCGCGTTGGCGGAAAATCTTCGTCCGTCTTTCGATTTTAATCTGATCGGTTTGGAAAATTACAAAGGCAGAGATGTTTATAAAGTCGGTTATCGCCAGACGCGCAAAACGCCTTATATTACTATTAATGAAAAAAGATCGGATGAAGCGACATTCAAGGCGGATTTTGACGTAAATCTTCCCGGCTCTCTAAAAAAATCGGAAAAGTTTTTACAGGGAAAATTATGGCTCGACGCTGAAACTTTTCAGCTTGTCCGTGAAGAAAGACAAATCGTCGTCCAAGCTGACACGCCGCTCGTCGTGCAGGAAACGATTTTCGAATTTGCGCCGAGTCAATACGAAATCTTCGTCCCGAAAAAAATAGTTTTCACCGATTATTCCGTAAAAAAAGGTTCCGACAAAAATAATTTCACGACCTCGAAAAACGCGCAGATGACATTTGATTACTCGGAATTTAAGAAAACAGATGTCGAAATTGAAGTTTTGGATGATGACGGAAATTAGTTCTTGTAAATAGAAAAGAGGCTTTAATTTTAAAACCTCTTTTCTATTATTTTAAATTGAATTTACAATAGCTTTCTTCCGATAGTATTTTTAGAAAATCCATTTATAAGATAGGTCAATTTTGTACCATTTTGCATTTCTCCGCCACAGCCGCAAGCATAATTTGGTGTAAAAGCCAAACCTACTATAACCATAGAAAATGTGATTGCTAAGATAGCAAAATATTTCTTGGAGATATTTCTTATATTGAATTTTCTCATAAAAATAATTATAAAATTTTCAAATAATTTTTTCAACAAAAAATTTACGCTTCGATGACTTCAACTTTAGTTTCGATCAGAGTTTTCGGAATCAGCGCGGGAAAATACGCCATAATTTCCTCGACTTTCGGACGACCGCCGGCAAATCCGGTCACGCCCGGCGGACCTGTCAGGATCAGCGGTGCGAGTTCTTTGGTAAATCTTTCAACGTCTTCCCTGCTCTGACCGCGCACGCCGAAACGAAGCTGGATTTCGGGAATATCTTTCGGCGGTGCGCCAGACAGATGTCCGTGTGTTGCGCTCCAACCGACAAATTCCGTTAAGATCACATCAAATTTCAAACCTAACTTTTCTAATCTTGCGCGAAGAATTTGGTCAGCGGCTTTCGCTTTTTCATACGCATCGGGATATGAATACACGAGCGTTCCGACCGCTTTCCAGCCTGCCGAATACGCTATGGAAACTTTGTAAAACTCCGTATTTTCCTTTCCCTCGATACCGTAAACGCGGACGCGGTTTTCGCCGTCGTCTTTTAAATTGATCGTCGTAAAATCGGCGACGACATCGGGCGTGATATACGAATGCGGATCGCCCATTTCATACAAAAGCTGTTCTTTGATCGAAGGAATATTGATGCGTCCGCCCGTGCCTTCGTGTTTCGTAATCACAAAATCACCGTTCGGATACGCTTCGACAATCGGAAAACCGACGTTCGCCAGATCGGGAATATTCTGCCAGTCGAACTGGCAATTTCCGCCCGAACACTGCGCGCCGCATTCGATAATATGTCCGGCAATCGTCCCCGTTGCCACCTTATCCCAATCGCCGAACTTCCAGCCGAATTCATACATCAGAGGCGCGAGCGTCAAACCCGTATCGGTCAGACGACCGCCGACGATGATCTGCGCGCCTTTTTCCAACGCTTCGACGAGCGGTTCCGCGCCGAGATAGACGTTTGCGGACTGCACTTTATCTAAAATATCCGAAAGCGGTTCGCCCGTTTCCATATTGTTGATTTCAATGCCCTGATCGAGAAATTCCTGAAGTCGAGACAGAACGTCGTCGCCCGTCACGACACCGATTTTCACTTTTCCTGAAAGTCCCAAATCCTGTGCGGTTTTCCTGATCGCTTCGGCGCAGCCTTCGACATTTACGCCGCCTGCATTAGATAAAACCTTGATATTTTTTTCGACGCAATCGGGCAAAATTTCCTGCAAAAGCGAAACGAAATCACGCGCAAAACCCGATTCGGGATTTCGCGCACGTTGTTTCTGCATAATGCTCATCGTCACTTCGGCGAGATAATCGAGCATCAAATAATCAATCTGCCCGCCGCGCACCTGTTCGACCGGCGCGGTTAGCAAATCGCCCCAAAATCCCTGACCGCCGGCAACTCTTACTTTTTCTTTCATTATTTTTTTTTGAATAAAACGTGAATTATAAACTTTTTAAGACAATAAGTTTATTTTAGCCAATTCCAGAGGCTTTGAAAAGCATCGCCTGTCGAGTCTTTTTCTATAAATGTTTTTAGCCGCTAATTAAAATCTTTGACTGAAGACAACGAAACGACTGTGGAAATCCACAGTCCACAAACCGCGACAACCTTTTATCGCTTCGTTGAAACGCGCGTTCAAATCAAAATTAGTTTCGCCGATAATCACATCAAGTTATGCGTTTATCTTTCAAAAAGTCAATAATCATCGGCGTTTTTGCGCTAATTTTAAGTTTTGCCGCTTATCGGATTTTCAGTCTCTACAATTTCACCCGCCAAATGCTCGCCGAAACACGCGCCCGCCAAAATATGAAAAATCGCGTTAGCTTTGAAAAAAAGTTCCTCACTCCTCACCTCACAAATCAAATCGAAATTTTACAAAATACGAACGACATTCGCGCCTTTGTAAATTTCAAAAATTCATTTTTCGCGGCGACGAGCGGCGGACTCGTTCAATATGACGAAGATGGAAATATAAAAAAACATTTTACGGTTTTGGACGGTTTACCCGAAAGCGATCTGACTGCGTTGACTGTGTTTCAGGACAAACTTTTTATCGGCACACGCACGAAAAATCTCGCCGCATTCGACGGTAAAAACTTTGAAAATTACACTTTCACGGATAGAAAAATTCAGAGCGTCACATCTTTTTCGGAAGATGACGGAAAACTGTTGATCGGAACATTCGACGGCGGCTTGATCGAATTCGACGGCGCGGAATTTGCGGAAATCAAAGCCGACGAGAAACAAATCAAAGCGATAAATTGCCTGACAAAATCGGGTGAAAAACTTTTCGTCGGAACTTTCGATAATGGCTTATGGATAAGAGAAAACGGCATCTGGAAACAATTTACAAAGACGGAAAATCTGCCGTCGAACCGCGTCGTCGGCATCGCCGAAAACAACGGTCAAATTTACGTTGCAACCGATCTCGGATTAGTTTTTTTTGACGGTGAAAAATGTCAGAAACTTGCTGATTTGCCGAATACTTCGAGTATCGTTTCATTTCAAAATCAACTTTTCCTGACATTAACAAACGGCAAAACTTTCACGTTAAACAAATCTTTGAAAAGTTTTTCAGACGAAAAAAAACTACAAAATGCCCGACTAATCACAACCGAAAATCAACTTTGGCTTGCTTCCGATAAAGGAATTTCAAGTTTTAAAAACAACGAATTCAAACAATTCAGCGAATCGGAAAAGGACAAACCGACCGATAATTTCGCATCGTCACTCGCGTTCGACAAACGCGGAAATCTCTGGCTCGGAACTTTTCGCAGCGGCATAGATATTTTTAGTGCGGACGGCAAAAAACTCCGTCACATCGAAGACGAAACAACACGGGAAATAAATTTTTTACAGGCGAACGAAACGAACATTTCCGCCGCGACTTCCGCCGGACTTATAAAATTCAAACCTGATTTTTCAGACGAAAACATAACAAAAAACGAAGGTTTGCCGTCAGATTCCGTCACTCATTTTTCAAACGAATTTATTGCTACGGCAAAAGGTTTGGCATTTCGTGAAAACAACAGATTCAAAATTATTTCCGCCGTCAATAATTTGCCTAATAATGCAGTTTATACGACGCTCAAAACCAAACAAAAACTCTATGCCGGAACGCTCGGCGGACTTGCTGAAATCGAAAACGACCGCGTCGTTCGCACATACAAAGACTCGAATTCCGATCTTAAAACGAATTGGATAACGGCTTTGATCGAAACACACGAACGCATTTTTATCGGCACATACGGCGGCGGCATTTTCGAACTTTTCCCGTCGGGAGAAATCCGTTCTTATGAAACGGATGCGGGAAAATTCGTCGTTAATCCGAATGCTTTTTACTCGGACGGCAAACGACTTTTTGCCGGAACTTTGGACGGCGTAAAAATTCTCGATCTCGAAACCCGGCAATGGAAAACGATTAGAAAATTTTTGCCGGCGGAAACTGTAATGAGCGTTATTGCAGACGAAGAAAATATCTATTTTGCCACGACGAACGGCTTGGCAAAATTTAATAAAAATTATTTTACGGGAAAGATTGCAGAATGATAGAAAATTCAAAATTCAAAATTCAAAATTCAAACTTTGTTAGAAAAATGGTCTCGCGTTTTAGTTTTTCTGCGGTTCAGATTTTTCTCATCATTTCGCTCGTTTCCGCACAATCCGGCGTTTTGATTTCGACCGATGAAAAAAAGCCGAATCCGAAAATGCTTTCGCTCGCCGTGATGAACGTCGAAATCACGATTGACAATCAACACGCAACCGTTAAAGTTATGCAGATCTTCGATAATCATACGGACAGAACGCTCGAAGGAAAATACGTTTTCGCGTTGCCGCAAAAGTCTTCGATTTCCGATTTTGCCGTTTGGGAAAATGAATCGCGGATTCCGGGCGTGATGATGGAACGCCGCCGCGCTAATCGTGTTTACGGCGAAATAAAACAGGCGCAGACCGATCCCGGAATTTTGCAGGAAACGGACGAAACGGAAAGCGCGAACGGATTTTCGGCGAAGATTTTTCCGATAAACTCCTACGGTACAAAGCGTCTGGAGATGGAATATACGGAAGATTTGCCGGTTGATAATCTCGCGTCGCATTTTACTTTTCCGCTGAAGCCGACTTACGGCGAATCACAGACGGTCGGCGAATTTAATTTGAAGATTCGCGTTCTGAACGATTTTCCGTTCGCGCCGCTACAAGGCGAAAATCCGTTGTATCAAATGCAGATCACGAAAAATGACGAGAATGATTTCGCGGCTGAATTTCACGCTGCGAATATACATTTGGAAAACGATTTTGCGTTCGATTACAAAATAAAGGCGAATGAAAATCAGTTTTCCGTTGTCGCTTACCGCGCGCCCGAACGCATTTCCGCATACGATCTGCGCGATCCGAATTTGGCGGAAAGATCGGCGGACGGATTTTTTCAGACGAGTGCGTTATTTGCCGGAAATCGAAATCAGGCACGCCCGCCGAAGCGCGTAATTTTAATGCTCGACACATCTCTTTCGATGTATGGCGACAAACTCTCACGCGCCGTCGAAGCCGCCGATTTTTTTCTGCATAATCTCGCGCCGGAAGACGAATTCAATCTGATTTTATTCAACGGTGAAACTGATACTTTCGCACCGAAGCCTGTTTCCGCGACAAGCGAAAAAATCGAAAACGCACTGCAATTCGTCAAAGAACATTACATCTCCGGCGGTACGAATCTGAAAAAAGCATTTGAAAAAACAATCGAACAAACGAGACTTTTCTCCAATGGTGAAAAACAGATCGTTTTGATTTCCGACGCGAATCCGACGCTCGAAACGACCGATGTAAAACAGATCGAAAAAGTTTTTGACGGCGCAAATGTGCGGCTGTTCGCCTTTGCTCTCGGAGTAAACGCCGACGAAAATCTGCTCAAATCTCTAACCGAAAAGACGCACGGATTCTACGATTCGGCGCGAGAAACCGAAGACATCGCCGTCAAATTAAATCTATTTTTCGACAAGATCGGCGCGCCTGAAATCTCGAATTTACAACTTGCCCAAAGCAAAAATTTTTACGATGTTTACGCAACCGATGAACATTCGTATTTCGGCTCGAACTTTTCTTTTGTCGGGCGATATAAAAACGCGCAGACGGAAAACTTTACGCTCACGGGAAATTTCGGCGCGGAAAATTTGAATTTTGAAAAATCCGTTGCGCTTCCCGAACTGGACGAAACTCACGGATTTTTGCCGCGTGTCTGGGCGCGGGCGAAAGTTGATTTTCTGATCGCCTTGATGAATCGCGATGGTGAGCGCGAAGATTACATTTCGGAAATCATTCGGCTGTCGGAAAAATACAAATTCGTTACGCCTTATACGGCGTTCGTCGCCGCGCCGCGTGCGCTCTTACGTCCGCGCCTCATTCAGCCCGGCGATCCGGTGATTCGCGTCAAAGCGGACGAATCGGTCAAAGAAATCGCCGCCGTTTTGCCGTTCGGCGAAGTCATTCCGTTAAAGTTTCTGAAAAATGAAAATATCTGGGAAGCGCGGTTTCTCGCGCCCATCTGGATGACCGACGGAACTTATAAATGCCGTCTGATCTTGACGGACGGAAACGGTGCGGCTGACGAGGAAGAAAAATCTTTCGTCATTGACAGCCGTGCGCCGAAAGTTTCCGTTTCGACGGATGCGAAAAGTTACAAAGCAGGCGAAGAAATCAATCTGAAAGTTTCCGCCGATGCCGACACAAATCGTTTGATCGCCCGCATTTACGGTGCGAAACCTGTTTCGCTAATCTGGTCAAACAAAGAAAAATCAAACATTGGAAAACTGAAAATTCCTGAAAACATTGTTTCGGGAAAATATAAATTAACCGTTTCAGCGGAAGATTTCGCGCACAATCAGACGACGGAAGAAACAATGATCGAAATTTTGGGAAATTAATTTTTGAAGAAATGAGAAAGAAGTATTTAGCCACAGATTTACGCGGATTTACGCGGATTAAAAAAGATAATTTGAAATTTGAAATTTCAAATTTCAAATCAAAAAACATTTATCCGCGAAAAAGCGCGAAAAGGCGCGAACCAAATTTCGCACTTTCTTTTATTCGCGTCCTTTCGCGTCCTTTCGCGGGCAAGAAAATAATTTTTTGTAATCGTCAATTCACATTTAAAAATCTGTCTTCATCTGCATTTATCTGTGGATTATTGTTTTTTCTTTTCCTGAATTTCCCAAACCGGAAAATCTCCGCTGAAGATGCAGTTAATGAATTAGAAAAAGCAACTTTTACAAAACAGGAATTTTTCGGCGCGAGTGCGAATGTGCCTTTGCCGACCGCCGAAGCGAAGAAAAATCTTTTGAAACTTGCCGAAATTCAGCCGGACAATATTTTAATTTTAGAAAAACTCGCCGATGCGAATGAAAAACTCGAACGCTTTGACGAAGCGGAAAAAGTTTTCAAACATCTCGCGGAAATTGACGATGCAAAATTTTACGATCTGAGCGCGTTTTACGAACGGCGCGGACGTTTTGACGAGCAAGGGGAAATTTTACATAAAATTCTGAAAAATTCGCCGCCGGAAAATCGCGCTTTCGTTTTTGAAAAATTGATTGAAACAGCACAGCGGCACGATCTGAAAACATATCTGAGCGCGGATTTTTTTGCCGAAATTACAAAGGAAAATGCGGACGTTTACGACGTTTTTGTTCGTCTCATTAAAAATTCGGAGAAACAGAAAAATTATGCCGACGCATTAAATTTCGTCCGTCAGGCGAAAATTCAATTTCCGCAA
>CBDCJY010000015.1:0-266184 GCA_965217985.1 Pyrinomonadaceae bacterium | reverse complement strand
CGGACGGCTTCAAACACGAAGTCGTCGGGTTTTGCCGTGTACAGTTTTTCGCTCATCGCTTCGCCGACGGTTGATTCGACAATATTTTTTCCTTCGGCGACGGCACGGACAACCACATCGCGGTCGGTCAAAATGCCGACGAGTTTGTTTGTCTCTTTTTCAACGACGGGCAAAACGCCGAAATCACCGTCGCGCATCAAACGCGAAACTTCCTGCAAAGTCATTTCTTTATTTGCGGCGGTCGGATTTTTCGTCATAATATCGCGGCACTTCTGACGCGGATTTGTTGCTTGTTTTTCGCTCATTTCATTTTGCTCCAAAACTTTTCGTTCAATTTATAATTTTGCTTGCCTGAGAAAAATAAATCAAGCTCAAAGATTTTTCGATTTGCGATTTGTAGCTTATTTAAGACAAACTATTACAAGAAAAGGTTTTGAAAAATGGGAAAATATCGAGATAACAAACGCAAACCCGAACGAACGGGGAAATTGGTAAAAGTCGGCAAACCGGAAGATGTTCCGCCGGGACGCGGCGCGACGGTCAAATTAAAAGACGGCAAAGAAGTCGCGCTGTTTAATATCGGCGGCAACTTTTACGCTATCGAAAATTTTTGTCCGCATAAAGCCTATCCGCTCGCCGATTCGCGGATTTACGGCAACGCGGTCGAATGCGATTTGCACGGCTGGCGTTTCGATGTGCGAACCGGCAAATGTTCTACCAAAAAAGACTGCTCAATCGAACCTTACGAAGTTGTTGTCGAAGACGGCTGGATAAAAATTTTAATCTGATTTGAAATGATAAATTATTCCTGATTTGAAAATTTTGATTATTTTCCGTCATCGCCGATTGCTTCGACCGGGCAAGCCGTCAGAGCTTCTTCGCAGAGTTCAAATTCTTCGGGTGTTTCGGGTTGTTTATAGACAAACGAATAACCGTTTTCGTCGTCGCGCGTGAAATTTTTCGGCGACGTATCGCGGCACACGTCGCAGTCAATACATTGCTGGTCAACATAAAATTTGCCGCTCGTGTTTTCGGGAAGTTTATCTTCGATTTCTGCCATAGAGATTTTAAATTCGTTTAATTTTTGCTTTTATCGGATTTATAAAACGTCCGAAGATTTTAGACGCTTTCTCATTTTACTCTTTCGTTAAAAAATAAACAAAACAAACGGCAAATAACTGATTTTCTCTCCGCTGAAAAATTAAAAAAAAGTAATTTTCCTCAAAAAGCAACCAAACGAAAATCTCGCCGCATCACAGCCGATAAGTTTCGACAATACTCAACAAATTTAATAAATACAGAGGTTAAAGATAATGAAAGGAAAATTCTTCCCGTTCGTCTCCGTGTGTCTGTTTTTAATTTTAACGACAAATGCACAAACCGGAATTTCGGTCAGCGAGGAAAAATCAACAGCGGTTTTACTTGAAAAATCGGCGGAGATTTTATTCGAGATAAATAATCCGGGCAAAACTTTCAACGGCAGAATCTCGCTCGAATTACTCGACACGGACGGAAAAATCCGCGCTGAATTTTCGGCAAACGAAAAGATAAGAAACGGCTCAACAGCTTATAAAATTTCCTTGCCGCTTGGCGAACTGATGCAAAAATCGGAAGACGAAATCGGTTGGTTTCGTCTGAATTATAAAATTCTCGATGCAAAAAATTCGCTGCAAACGGAAGGCATTGTTTCGCTTTCAGAATTGTTAAAAGATATTTTCGAACTGCGCGTCTCGGCGGCGGAAAATGTTTTCGCCGGAATGAATTTTCGCGCCCGCGTTCGCGCCGTTCATCCGTTTACAAATCTGCCCGTCAAAAACGTCAAAATCACGGGCGAAATCTCGCTCGATCTCGACATACACAAAGATGAAGACGAACTGAAAGTTACGGCAGACGGCAAAACCGATGCTAACGGTTTTGCGATTTTAGACTTTAAGATTCCCGAAAATATCGAGATCGAAGACGGCGACGAAATAAAAATCAGCGGCTCGAAATACGGACTCGTGCGTGAAATTTCCGAAGACCTCGAAGCCGAAAACGAAAGCAGTTCCGTCTATCTCAATACTGACAAACCGATATATCAGCCCGGACAAAATCTGAATGTGCGCGGAATTTTGATGCGAAACGCCGCCGCTGCAAATACGATTGTCAGCGATGCCGAACTCGAATTTTCCGTCAAAGACGGCGACGATTCTCTGCTTTACAAGGAAACCGTCAAAACTTCACGGTTCGGCATCGCCGCGATCAGTTGGACGATTCCCGAAAATGCGAAACTCGGCGAATATCGCATCGAAGTCGAAAATGAAGACGGCGTTCAAATCGGTTCGCAAACGATCAAAGTGACGCGCTACGATCTGCCGAATTTTACGGTCAATACAAAAGCCGACCGCGATTTTTATTTGGCGCAAAACAAAACGGCGAAAATCACCGTCGGCGCGGATTATCTTTTCGGCAAACCCGTCTCAAAAGGCAAAGTTCGCATCGTCGAAGAAAGCGAACGCCGTTGGGATTATCGCAGTCAAAAATGGTCGGTCGGAGAAGGCAGAATAATCGAAGGCGCGGCGGACGCGGACGGAAAATTTATCGCCGAAATTGATTTGCGCGAAGATTACGCCGAACTCGAAAAAAGCAGTTGGCAGCGTTATAAAGATTTAAATTTCGCGGCATATTTCACGGATTTGACGACGAACCGAACCGAGCAGAAACGCTTTGACATTCGCCTTACGAAAGAAGCGATTCACATATATTTTATCGGCGAAACTTACGATCAAAACCCGAAATTTCCTTTAACTTATTATGTTTCGACATTTTACGCCGACGGTACGCCCGCAAAGTGCGATGTTGAAATCACGGGAAAATTTGAGAAAGAAACGACGGAAAACAAGTTCGCACATCTCAAAACAAACTCGTTCGGCGCAGGTAAACTCGAATTTACCGCGCCGAAAAACGCCGACATCGAAAAGGATTTGCAACTGAAAATTTCGGCGACCGACGCGAACAATCAAACCGGAACGCTCGACGAAAAAATTGATTTCGACGCGGGCGATCAACTGAAAATCAAACCTGAAAAAACGATCTTCCGCAACGGCGAAACGATCAAAGCCGAGATATTTTCGACCAGAGAAAGCGGCTTGGTTTATATTGATCTCGTCAAAAACCGGTCGGTCATTTATTCCGGTTTCGCGGAACTTAAAAACTTTCGCGCCGAAATAAAAATTCCGTTTCAGCCTGCATTTAAAGGCGAATTAACGGTCGCCGCGTATATGGAAAATCTCGATAAGGAAAACGATTCTTTGAGTTTGATAAAAACTTCACGCGGCATTATTTTCCCCGCGCCGACAAATCTGAAACTCGACGCGAGATTTTCGCAAACCGTCTATCGTCCAAACGAAGAAGGTCGCGTAAATTTCACGGTTTCGTCGCCCGAAAAAACTCCGGTTGAAAGTGCGCTCGGCATCGTTATTTTCGACAAAGCAATCGAGGAACGTGCCAGAACCGATGCGGAATTCGGCGCGTATCGCGGAATGTTTGACGGCTTTGGCTCCTTGCTCGGCTATAACAAATCATTCGGCGGTTTGTCGCTGACGGATTTGAACGAAATTGATCTGCGAAAACCGATTTCCGGCGATCTCCAAATTGCCGCTGACGTTTTGCTTTACGAAAATTATTATTATCCGCAAATCTATCGAAGCGACGATCACATACAGGCACGAAGCGTTTTTTCCAAATATTTTGACGCGCAGCTTACGCCCGTTGAAACCGTTTTGAAAAATGCTTACGCGAAAAATCATTCACACGCAAAAGATGACGTTTCGCTGAGAAGAATTTTAAGCGAAAATGACATCAATTTTGAAAATCTGCGCGATCCGTGGCAGATGAATTACCGAGCCGAATTTTCGACCGAAAAGGAAAACGACATCGTTGATATAAGGTCGCCGGGCGCGGATAAAAAATTCGGCACGAAAGACGATTTTACGGTTTTGAAAATGAGTTTTGAATATTTTCTGACCGTCGGCAAAATCATTGATAAAGCCAATCTCGAATACACGAAACGCACCGGAAAATTTATCCGCGATTATGCGACTCTGCGCGATCAACTCAAAAGTTTCGATATTGACTTGGACAATCTTAAAGACCGCTGGAATCGCGCTTACAAGATAGAATTCAGCGTTAGCGGTCGTGAACTTAAAACCGTTTTTCACAGCGCGGGCGCAGACGGAAAATTTGAAGACGTTGAATATTACAACGACGATTTTAACGTCTGGACGAGCGAGATTGATTCTTTCGCCGAAACCGAAAAAATGATTCAGAAAATCTTGAGCGAATCAATTAATTCGAAAAGACAATTTCCGCAAACCGAAGCGGAACTGCGAGAAATTTTGAGAGAAAATAATTTCAATTTCGATTCGGTAAAAGACGCATACGAACAAAATGCTTATCTGACGATCAATAAATATGCGCGTTATGCCGATAAAGTAAAGATCGAAAGTGCGGCAAAATTCGGCGAAAAACAAACGCAGAAAACGACGCTCGAACCGATAACGCAGCAAATCGTCACGATAAAAATTCGTTCGGCAGGCGCGGATTTAATGGAAGCAACCGCCGACGATTTCGATCTCGCCACATTTTCCGGCATTGTTACGGAACAAATTAAAACCGACGAAAAGCCGAAAACGAATAATAAAATTTCCGTCACAAACGGTGCGGCGGGCGCGATTCGCGGAAAGATAATTGATCCGATGGGCGCGGTCGTTATCGGCGCGGTTGTCACGGCGAAAAACATCGAAAACGAAGAAGAAGTTTCCGCCGAATCGAATGACGAAGGAATTTACATCATCGAAAATCTTCCGGCGGGAAAATACGAAGTTTCCGCCGAATCCCCGGGATTTAGCAAAGCAGTTTTAACCGATGTTCCCGTTCGCTCGAAACTTTTGACCGAAGCGAATATGACTTTACAGGTCGGCGGAGTTTCGGAAATGGTCAGCGTTTCATCAGACGGCGTGGTGACACTTGAAACCGCTTCGACGACGATAGGAAACGGCATAGGTTTCGGAAGCGGAAACGGAAGCGGAAACGGAAGCAGCGGCGGCGGCGGTCGGGAAGAAAAAGATGTGTCCGAAAATAAACTGCAAAATTCCACGCCGCGTCTGCGTGAATACTTTCCCGAAACTCTCGTCTGGAATCCCGAATTTATCACCGACAAAAACGGAAAAGCGCAGCTCAAATTTAAAACCGCCGACAATATTACGACGTGGAAAATGTATGCGATTGCTTCGGACGCGAGCGGCAAAATCGGCATTGCCGATGCGGAATTCAAAGCGTTTCAGCCGTTTTTCATTGATCTCGAACCGCCGAAATTTTTAACCGACGGCGACGAAATTTTTCTTCCCGCGCAGATTAGAAATTACACCGACAAGGAACAAAAAGTCGGCGTTTCGATGGCAAAAGCAAACTGGTTCAGTTTTTTAAATAATGAAAAACAGCAGATCGAAGTTGCTTCAAACGGAACGGAAAACGCCGTGTTCGGTTTCAAAGCGAATGCCGTCATCAAGGACGGAAAACAGCGCGTGACGGCAATCGCGGCGAAAGATTCCGACGCGATTGAAAAACCCGTGACGGTGAAACCGAACGGACGGGAAATCTTTAAAACCGAATCGAAACTTTTCAAAAACTCGGCAAATTTTGAAATTAATTTTCCTGCAAATGCAATCGTTAAAACGCCTTCGGCTGAACTGAAAATTTATCCGAATCTGATGTCGCACATTACCGAATCGGTCGAAGGTTTGCTCGAAAGACCTTATGGCTGCGGCGAACAGACGATCTCTTCGACGTATCCGAATCTGATGATCTTGAAATTTACGAAAGACGATAATAAAATTCGTCAAACGGCGCGGAAATATTTGCAGAAAGGCTACGAACGTCTGCTCGGTTATCAAGTTTCGAGCGGCGGAATTTCGTATTGGGGCGGAAAGGACGAAGCCGACATTGCGCTGACGGCGTATGCGATTCGATTTTTGAACGATGCAAAAGAGTTTATCGAAGTTGATGAAAACGTCATTGAAAAAGCAAATAATTGGCTTATTTCTCAACAACGTGCCGACGGAAGTTTTGTCAAAAAATATTATTACGAAACGGCGGAAGATTCTAATCGGACAAAAATTTTTACGGCGTATGTCGCGCGGATTTTAGCGATGACAAAAGATGCAGACGGCGAACGTCCGCAAAATGTCGAAACCGTATTGCAAAAATCTCTGGCTTATCTGATAACGAAAAATGCCGAGATTGACGAACCTTATTCGCTTGCGCTGTTCGGTCTGGCTTCGTTTGACGCGGGAAATTTTGACGACGCGGAAAAAATCGCTGAAAAGCTCGAAAAAATGGCGATCATTGAAGGCGAAACGGTTTACTGGAATCTCGAAATGAACACGCCGTTTTACGGTTGGGGAACGCCGGGAAGAATCGAAACGACGGCTTGGTCGTTCAACTTTTCATCAGACAAAAAGAAAAAAGAACTGAAGACTTAATTTCCAAAGCGACGATGTTTTTACTCAAAAACAAAGATCGCTACGGCGTTTGGTATTCGACGCAGACGACGATCAATGTTTTGGATGCTTTTCTCGCTTCTTTGGCAGAAACGAGACCGTCAGAAAGCGTTTCTGATTATTCAATTCAGGTTTTATTAAACGGCGCGACTCTGCAAAATTTGACGATTTCATCGGATGAACTCGCGCCGGTCACAATTGAATTGAAAGACAAATTAAGCGCGGCGGCAAATAATCTGCAAATTCAGTCCGCACAAAATTCGTCGGTGATGGCGCAGGTCGTGCAAAGTCATTACATTGATTGGCGCGATGCGGAAGTTTCAAATAAAAATACCAACGAATCGCGGCAGATTCGTCTCGATTACAAATGCGATAATCAAACGGCGAAAATTATGCAGGAAATAAATTGTGCGGTCGAAACCGAACGAATCGGCTTTAAAGGTTACGGAATGTTGCTCGCCGAAATCGGAATTCCGCCCGGAGCAGATGTTTCGCGGGAATCTTTGCAAGCGGCTTTGGATAATGACCGGAGTTTGAGCCGTTACGACATTTTGCCTGACAGAATCATCTTTTATATGTGGTCAAAACCCGACGGCACGAAGTTCGATTTCAAATTCCGTCCGCGTTACGGAATCAACGCTCAAACTCCGGCTTCCGTAGTTTATGATTATTATAACGATGAAGCTAAAGCGACCGTCGCGCCGTTAAAATTTGAAGTGAAATGAAAACTTTAAACCACGAAATATGCGGAAAACACTAAATATGAAGACTATTTGAAAATACATTTTAAGGATAAGAATCGGGATTTGAATTAAACACTATTCACTATCCATTAATCTTCATATTTAGCGTTTTTCCGCATATTTCGCGGTTTGTATGTTTTTTTTATTCGCCGTTTTTATTTTCGTCCAAAACTATTTCGGGAAATTCCGCCGCGAATTGTTCGCGCGGTTTCGAGTCAATTTCGCCGCGCAGAGGGCGCGAGCCGACGTTCGGTTTGAAATTTCCGTTGTCATCGTAGAGCCTCCGATACTGCGCCGCGTTGCGAATCACGCCTTGAACGTAGCCTTTGGTTTCTCTAAAAGGAATTTCTTCGACGTATTCGTCAATCTCGAACGGCAGAATTTTCGACCATTGAACGACGCGACCGGGACCTGCATTGTAAGCAACCGCCATATATTCGATGCGCCCGTATTTCGATAACTGCTCGCGCATATAAGCCGTGCCGAGTTCGATATTAAGTTGCGGATTAAAAAGCGAAGTGCCGGAAATCGAATTCGTATTTGAACCGTATTTTCGCGCCATCGTCTGCGCCGTCGGAATTAGCAGCTGCATCAAGCCGTAAGCGTTCGCGCCGGATTTTGCGGTCGGGTTGAAGATCGTTTCCTGTCGAATCAAACCCGCAACTTGATATGGATCGAGATTTCTTTGATTTGCCCAATATTTGATGTCGTTCCAGTTTGTCAAAGGATAAAAAATGTCCCATTCGTCGCGTCCCATTTCTTCGGGAAACATCTGCGCGTAATCCGGGTAACTTTTCGCCAGCGAAAGAAGTGCGTTCACCTGATCGCCTTTCAGACGGTAATGTTTTGCCAGTGCGAGATTTATTTTCGGGCTGTTGTCGGCGGTCTTTTTCGCTTCTTTAAGTTCGTCAATCGCCCAATCGAAAAGTCCGACGGTCGAGAGTTCTTCCGATTTTTCGGCGCGGGCAAGTTCTTTCGGCGTAGCTGTTTCCGGTGCGACGGTAATTAATTTCAAATTGGCGACGGCTTTCGGAATCAGCGAACCGGCGGGAAAATTCGGCGGCGACTGACATTGCCCGCGACCTCTTAAAGAAGTCAATCTTTGCAAAGCGACGTAACCATACCAATTTGCGCCGTAGCGATAAACGGTTGCATCGTAGAGCGCACAGGCTTCGTTTATTTTTCCCGCTTTTTCCGAATCACGCGCCGCCCAATATCCGGCTTTGCCGCGATTGGTCGTGTCTTCGTCAACATAACGCGCAAGATGTTCGGTCAGCATTTTTGAAGATTCCTGAAAGTTGTTATTCTCGTGCTGCATCCACGCGAGTTCAAATTGCGCCTGCGCGACTTCGATTGCCTGCGGATAAGATGCGAGTGCCGATTGCAGAAAGAAACTTTCGTCGGCGCGGTTTTTCGCGTCGCCCGCCGCGTCGCCGACGGCGATCACGGTTTTCGGTGTCCATTTATCTTTCGGCAGTTTTTCGCGCATTTCGGCAACTATCGAACGAGCCTGTTCCCACTGACGCGCTTTGGCGTAGCCGACCGCAAACTGGTAATACGCTTCCGGTTTTTCATTTGCCGATGTCGGAATCGCGTTAAATGCGCTGACGGCTTCGGTCATTCTTCGCGCATTAGCGTAAGCCGTCAATCTTTTTAACTGCATTTCGGACGAACTCGCCGTCGGGAAATTTTTCAAAAGATCGTTGTAAGCATTAGCGGCTTCGGAATAATTTCTAGCATTATAAAATTTGTCGGCGCGTGTGCGTATTTCCTCTTCGGTGCGCGGCGTTAAATCCTGCGCGAGTGCCGTTAATTTTGCTTCGGCTTCTTTTGCCGCGTCAGTTCCCGCGCTGTAAAAATATGTCTGCCGATAATACTTTACCGCGTTCGTCTGATCGCCTTGCAGTTCGTAGCTTTTCGCCGTCAGCAACAGCGAATCGGCGTTATGTTTGGCGTTTAAATCGCCTAAAAGGTTCGAAATTTGCGCCGCTTGTCCGCTTTGCATCGCGGAATTTGCCCAGAGCAGTTTCGATTCTTTCGTCCGCAGCGAATCGGGAAATTCTTTGACCGACTGCGCGAAAACCTGCATCGCTTCGGCGTGATTTCCCGCCGCTTGCAGAGCGCGACCGCGCAGCCACAAAGCGTAATCGCCGAGATTCGTTTTTTGTTTGAAAACGTCCGTGTTTAAAATCTGCGCCGCGCCGAGAAAATCGTTCGATTCAAAGCGAATTCGCGCTCTCAAAAGTTTTGCTAACGCGCCCGTTTTTGTGTTCGCATAGCGTTTTTCAATGTCCAAAACGACCGATTCGGCGGGCAATTTGCCGTCTTTGGTCAAATTTCGCAAAATCTTGAGTGCATCGTCTTCGGATAATTTCGTTACGAAAGCCGAACAACTCGATGTAAACGGAATGAGCGATAACGCGGCGGTGAAAAAAAAGATTGTCAGGATGAATTTAAAATTAAGACGAAAATTATTCAGATAAAACATTTTATAATTTATTTACTCCAAGGGTTTTTGATGCGTCTAAAACAGATAAGTTTCGATTCGATATTTTGCGGAAAAAAGTCTTTTCCCGAAAGAAATTATATTATATGATAGCAAATAAAGTTTTCACCTTTCGGATTTTTAAAAAAATATATGAAAAAAATTATTCTCGCTCTCGCATTCGTTTTTCTGTTCTCGACTTTTGTGTTTGCCCAAAAAACTTTGCCGACACCGCCGCCGCTCGACGAAGATGTCGTCAAAATTTCGACCACTCTAATTCAAATTGATGTAACGGTTACGGACAAAAAAGGCAATCCGGTGAGAGACCTCAAACCCGAAGAAATCGAGATTTATGAGAACGGTAAAAAGCAGGATATTTCAAATTTTTCGTTTATTTCGAGCGTCAGAGAAAAAACCGTCGAAACTCCGAAAAACAACAAGGAACAAACAAATATTCCGATTCCGCCGCCGCAAGTTCGTCCCGAACAAGTCCGCCGGACGATTGCGCTTGTCGTTGACGATCTGACGCTTTCATTTGAAAGCACATATTATGTGCGCCGCGCCTTGAAAAAATTTGTTGACGAACAGATGCTCGACGGCGATCTGGTCGCTATTATTCGCACCGGCGCGGGCATCGGCGCACTCCAGCAGTTTACGACCGACAAACGACAACTTTACGCCGCGATTGAAAAAGTGCGCTGGAATCCGATCGGTAACGGCGGCATCGGAGCATTTGCGCCGGTTGAATCTTCGCTCGACGATGCGGCAAATCAATCCGGCACGGAAACTGACGATCAGGATGATGCTAATTCTCCGGTTTCCGATCTGAATAGTTTTCGTGAAAGCGTTTTCGCTACCGGAACGCTCGGTGCGATCAACTATGTCGTGCGAGGAATGCAGGAACTTCCGGGCAGAAAATCCGTGATGCTTTTTTCGGACGGTTTTGCGCTTTTTACAAAAGACAGCAATGGTTTTACTGATTCGGCACGCGTTTTGGATTCGCTTAAAAAACTCGTTGACGCGGCAAATCGTGCATCGGTCGTTATTTACACGATGGATGCACGCGGTTTGCAGGTGACAGGTTTGACGGCAGCGGATGATGTCAGCGGAAAATCCGCCGATCAGATCGAACAGTCGCTTTCCGACCGCCGAACGAAACTTTTCGATACGCAGGAAGGTTTGACCTATCTCGCCAAACAAACGGGCGGAATTTCGATTATAAATAATAACGATCTGAGCGGCGGCGTACGGAAAATGCTCGACGATCAGAGTTATTATCTGATCGGTTATCAACCCGAAGACGAAGTTTTCGATCCGCAAAAAAGGCGTTTTAACAAACTCGAAGTTAAGGTCAAACGCGACGGCGTAAAAGTGCGCTACCGGAGCGGCTTTTTCGGTGTCAGCGATGAGGAAATCGCCGCCAGACCGAAGGAAAGCAATCTAACGCCGAAACAAAAAATTGCCAATGCCCTGACTTCGCCGTTTGCCGCCAATGAAATTCCGCTGCGGCTTAACGCGCTCTTCGGCAATGACGAAAAACAAGGCTCTTTTATCCGTTCATTTCTTCACATTAACGCGGAAAATATAACATTTACCGATGCGCCCGACGGCAAGAAAAAAGCGACTTTCGACATTTTAGCGGTCGGCTTTGGCGATAACGGCATTCCGATTGAAACTATCAGCAAGGCTTTTACGGCTAATATTGATGAAGATACTTACAAATTGATAAAGGAAAAGGGACTTATCTACGATTTTCTTTTTCCGGTAAAAAAGGCAGGCGCGTATCAACTTCGCGTGGCAATTTACGACGGAACATCCGGCAAAGTCGGCTCGGCAAATCAATTTGTCGAAGTTCCCAATATCAAAAAAAATCGTCTAACGCTCTCCGGCATAGTTGTCGAAAATATATTGTTTGAAGAATGGGAAAAAATGATGAACGGGAAAAAATATGAAGTTTTTTCAAATCCCGTCGGAGATACCGCACTTAGACAATTCAAGATCGGAACTGTTATTAATTACGGTTTAGTCATTTACAACGCGAAATCCGCGTCGAATGCGCCCGATCTGACATCACGTCTCAGAGTATTCAAGGACGGAAAGTTGCTCTTTGAAGGAAAATCTCAGCCTGTAATATCGTCCGGCGCGAAAGACTTAAAGCGCATCAATGCGACCGGTTCGCTAAGTTTGGGAACTAATATGGAAGAAGGCGATTACGTTCTACAAATCGTCGTCACGGATAATCAGGCAAAGAAAAAACAGCAGACTGTTTCACAGTTCGTGCCGTTTGAAATAATAAAATAAAGATAGAATTTACCTGTCGTCAGTGACGCGGATAAAATCGGAAAGGTCTGTTTCCGATTCTTCGATTTCGTTGAAATTCGTTTCAAAACGAATAGTATCGGAGACGCGCGGCGGATGATTTTCTTTGTGTTGTTTAGCCGTCAAAATTTCCGCGCCGGGCGGAACAAACGGCGGAATTTCATAATCCGCATTGCTCGAAGCGTCTTTGCTGACAAGTTCGGCAATATCGCCGAGATCAATAAAAAAATCGGCAACATCAATCAGACGCGGCGCGGTGTTCGAGCGAAATCCGGCAACTTCGACGCGGCAACCTTTATACGCCACCGCATTGACGGCATACACAAAATCTTCATCGCCTGAAACTAAAACAGCCGTGTCATAACGTCCGGCAAGCGAGAGCATATCAACCGCGATTTCGACATCGAGATTGGCTTTGCGTGTGCCGTCGTAAAAAGTTTTCAGTTCTTTTTGGACGACGCGAAAACCGTTGCGCCGCATCCATAACAGAAAACCTTGCTGACGTTCCGCGCCCGCGTCAACTCCGGTGTAAAAAAACGCGCGAAGCAGACGACCGTCGCCTAAAAGAACGCGCAAAAGTTTATTGTAATCAATATCTACGTTATGAAATCGTGCCGCGTGGAAAAGATTGTTGCCGTCTATAAAAACGGCGACTCGACCGCGATGCCCGAATTGCCACGACGGATTGGTGGTCATATCAAACTGCATTTTTAAAAAGCCCTTTTAATCGAAAAATATAAAAATTTCCGACTGCCGTTGATATTTACAGGAAAGACGGGAAAGACGAGAATTCGGATCTGTTATCTGGATTATTAATTTATCCTTATCAATCAATTTATAATGTATAATTTACATCGGTTGCCGCTTTCAAAATGCGGCGGTTAAATAGCTGATTAAATTTTTATTAAAATAATTTCGTTTTCGTTTTTCTGATAAATATTATTTGCAGTCAGTTAAATATAAACAATTTACATTGTGCCTTTTCGTAACGCTTTAGGTCAAGCGTTTCAATTTTTTATGAACGACATAACGGAAAATCAAAACTCTGAAGAACTGTTAAAAGATTTGCCGGTGCAGACGGAAAACATCGCCTACGGTTTCGATGAGATGATCGTCTGCGGTAAATGCGGGCGCAATAATCCGCCGAATCGTCTGAAATGTTTATATTGCGGCGCGGAACTCGAATTTTCCGACGAGCAGAACGGATTTCTAAAACCTGTCCTGCGAAAACTCGAAGCGTGGGAAAAAGGTTTTAATCTGATCTATCTGCCGAAAGATTTACGCGAGATTGACGAACAAAAAATCAAAGAAATCAGCCGGATAACGCGAACCGAACGGGAAGTTTTAAAGAAAATTTTCGGCGCGAAAAAAAAATTGCCGCTGGCTCGTGCCGAATCGCAAAAGGAAGCCGAAATCGTCAGGCAGAGATTCGGTGAAATCGGCATCGAGACGATTATCTTGAGCGATGAAAAATTAAACGTCGAAAATGCGCCGAAACGTCTTCGCAGTTTGGAATTTTCGGACAAAATAATTTCTCTGCAAATTTTTAACACGGACGAAACCGTAAAGTTTTTACTCGAAGATTTGACGTTGATCGTGATCGGCGCGATCTTTCAAAAGCGTATCGAAGCGACCGAAAAACTAAGCAAAAAAGGTGAGAATATATTATTAAACGCGACCGAAATCGCTTCTGACGAAAGATTGATTGATGTTTACGCCACAGGCGAAGATACAGGTTTTCGGATCGAGCAGAAAGGTTTCGATTTTTCCTGTCTCGGCGAAGAAAAAAGTCTCTTGGCGGCGGAAAATATCGAGCGGCTCGCCAAAAAACTCAAAGCATTTGCTCCGCAAGCGAAATTGGTCGAAGATTATAAGCAACTTCGCGCTTTTTTAGGAACGGTTTGGGAAATAACCGAACGCAAAGATTCAAAAGGTCTGGTGCGCGAAAATTTCGGAAAATTTAATCTCGGAAACGTCACGACCGTTTCCAACTCGGAGCAATTTACAAAATATTCGCGGATGCTGAAAAATATCTATGAAGCCGAAAAGTAAAAGAAAATTTGAACCGCAGAGACGCAGAGACGCAGAGAAAGATTTCAAAACATTTAAAGAAAACAAAACGCAGCCCGCTCGAAACTCTCAAAATCCGAATATGGTTTTCGGCGTTTTGCCTGTTTTGGAACTTTTGAGAGCGAATCCGAAACGGGTTGAAAAAATAATCGTCGCCGAAGGTGCGAGAGAAAAACGCCTGTCGGAAATTTTCGATCTGGCAAAACAAAACCGCGTGATGATTCGGCACACGGCGCGTGAAAATTTATCGAAATACGCAGTCGAAAACGCCAATCATCAGGGCGTGATCGCTTTTGCCGCATCCGCCGAATACACGGACGCGGACGAACTTTTGAGCGAAATTTTCGCCAAGGAAAATCCGCTCGTTTTGATTCTTGACGGCGTTGAAGACCCGCGAAACTTGGGCGCGATTTTGCGTGTTGCGGAATGTTCGGCAGTTGACGGAACATTTATTCCCGAACGCCGCGCCGTCGGTTTGACGGAAACAGTGGCGAAATCTTCCGCCGGAGCGACCGAATACGTCAAAATTGCCAAAGTCGCCAATCTCAATCGGTTGATTGAAGAACTGAAAGAGAATAATATCTGGGTTGTCGGAACAAGCGCGGAAGCCGAAACGGATTACGCCGATTGGGATTGGAAGCAAAACTCGGCTCTCGTTCTCGGCGGAGAAGGCAAAGGTTTGCATCGTCTCGTTGCTGAAAACTGCGACGCGCTCGTTAAAATTCCGATGCAGGGAAAAATAGAAAGTTTGAACGTCTCGGTTGCCGGCGGCGTTATACTTTTTGAAGCACTAAGACAACGAAGTTCAAAAGTTTAAAGTTTAAAGTTTCAAATTCGGTAATCTTAAACCTTAAACTTGAAATCTTAAATTTATAAAATTATGTTTTGCCCAAAATGTGGAACGAAAAATCCCGATAACGGAAAATACTGCCGTTCGTGCGGCACGGATTTAGGAAATGTTTCGGCGGCTTTATCAGGACAATTGCCCGAAAAACAAACAAGTTTCGGGATGTTCGAGCCGGTTGATCCAATCGGTTTTTCTAAAAAAGACCGACTTCGCCGCCGCGACCCGAATGATGTCTATGGCGATGGCATAAAACAACTCGTTTCCGGCATCGGGTTTTTAATTGTGGCGATTGCTCTGTTTACAACCAACGTCGCCGGAGGACACGCTTGGTGGTGGGCGATGCTTTTTCCGGCATTCGGACTTTTATCGAAAGGCATTTCCGACTTGGCGAGATCGAAGCGAATGGAAAAAAACCGATTCGGATTTGGAGGACAAAATCAGCCGATGTTAAATCAAACCCCGATCAGACAAAACCTTCAATCGTCGCAAACCGATTTATATGAACTTCAAAGTTTAGTCAAATCGGGCGAAAAAATCGAAGCGATAAAATTGCACCGCGAAATGTTCGGCACGAATTTAAAAGAAGCCAAACGCGCTGTCGAAAATATCGAACGCGAACAATCAGCCGTCAAAGATTATGTCGAACCGCCGCGCCGCTCAATCTACGATACCGGCGATCTGCAAATTTCGCCGAGCGTAACGGAAAACACGACGCGCCATCTCGAAATGGACAGAGAAGGCAAAACTATGACTTTGCCGAAAGAATAAAATTGTTTGAGGTAATTTATGACTAATTTAAAGGAAGCAACGGAAATTGCCAAGAAATTTCTTTTTGAAGAAGAAAATTTAAATGATTTCCATTTAGAGACTATTTTATTATCCCCGGATAAAGACAGATGGCAAGTAGTATTCAGTTATTCGCAAAAATTGGAAAATTTAAATGATTTACAGAAAATTTTAGGTATAAAGGAGAGAAAGTTTTACAAGAAAGTAATAATTGACAACGAAAGTAAACAAATAGTCGGCTATGATAATTCGTATGATAAACGTGAGGCGGCATGAATGAGTATTTACTTTCTCTTATCAGGAAATACAAAAACAAAGGTGTTTTGATAGACACCAATATCCTCTTATTATATTTAGTCGGCTCATTAGATTTGAACTTGATCCGGGAATTCAAAAGAACTTCACATTTTACCGAGGATGATTTTAATTTGATTTCCAACTTTATCAAATACTTTGATTTGAAGATTACTACGCCTCACGTTTTAACCGAAGTCAGCGACTTTATTGATAACCGTCAACATCTGCAAAGTGTGTTAAAAATTTATGTCGGAAACACCAGAGAAATTTTCATAAACAGTATGGAACTTTCTAAAAAAGATACTTTTCTGACATTCGGTTTGGCTGACACATCAATAACATATACGGCAAAGGACAAGCATTTAATTTTTACCGACGACAACCCGCTCTATGGATTTTTAATAAACTCGAAAATTGATGCGGTAAATTCAGACCAAATCAGAATGATCTAGACTTTCTTCCGCAAGTCCAGTTTCTGTCCCGACAATTTCTCTAAAACCTTTAAATATTTCTTCGGAAAAAGCCGATGAATATAGCTGATCGCGTGCGCGTCTTTGCCGATCAAGATTCTCGTGTTTTCATTTTTGATGCCGCGCACGATAGTTTCGGCGGCTTGTTCGGATGTCGTTTGAGCAACTTGATCGAAAAATTTCGCACCTTGTGTTTTGTAAATTTCGGGCGTGTCTTTGCCGAGTTTTGAATTTCGCGCAATATCGGTTTTTATTCCGCCGGGATGAACGCTCGAAACGACGATTTTTGTATCGGCGAGTTCGTGCTTGAGAGATTCGGTAAAACCGCGCACGGCGAATTTTGAAGCACAATACGCCGTTTGTTCAGGCGGCGCGATGAAACCGAAAACGCTTGAAAGATTTACAATATGCGCTTTCTCCTGCTGTTTTAAAACCGGCAGAAAAGTTTTGCAGCCGTAAACAACGCCCCAGAAATTGATGTTCATCAGCCATTCAAAATCTTCGAGCGAAATTTGTTCAAATGTTCCGAGAAGTCCGACTCCGGCATTGTTAATCAAATGCGTGACGCACGAATGTTTTGCCAAAACTTCATCTCTGAATCTTTCGATTTCTTCCAATTTTGAAACGTCAACAATGTGTTTTGAAACCGGAATATTTAATTTTTCGACCGTTTCAAAAGTTTCATTCAAACCGTTTTCATTGACATCGGAAATCGCAATTCCGGCAATATTTTCGTGCGCCAAACTAACAGCCAGAGCGCGACCGATTCCCGAACCCGCGCCTGTAATAACCGCAATACTGTTTTTTGATAAACTCATAAATACAAAGAAAATTAACCGCAGATAACCACAGATGAACACGGATTTTTAAAGACCTTTTCGATTCGGTTTAACTAAATTTCTTATCCGCGTTTATCTGCGTTCATCTGCGGTTAAATTATTTCCTCACCAAAATTCGCGCATTGCCGATATTTCCGTTCGCATCGAAAACGCGCAACGCGACGGAGTATTCGCCCGCAGTTTTGACGGGAATTTCCAGCGAATAGCGTTCGCGCGGACTGTCGGAAATGCCGTCGTCGGCATAGACGGTTTGCCATTCGCCGCCGTTGATGCTGTATTCGGCTTTGTTCAGATAACTTGCCGCGTCGGTCGCTTCAAAAACGACACGCGCTTTGTCGTTTGTAATTTGCGGCTGACCGGCTGTCGAAACCGTCGGCGCGGAATTGTCTATTTCAAAAGATTCGCTGATTTTTTCATCCGACAAAGCAATTTCCGGCGGATTTGAAACGGCATCCGTGACGGCGATTTTGAAAATATAACGACCGTCGGCAAGAGAAAATCCGTCAATCGTGTAAAAATTATCGGTCAGATTTTCCTTTAATAATTTAAAGGTATTTTCGCCTGCTTCGCGGTAATAAACCGAATATTCGAGTTTGTCGCCGTTGCGGTCTTCGGCGTTCCAAGTCAAAGATTTCGCGCCGCGCTGATAAATTTTTCGCGGCACTGACGGCGGAATAATTATTCCGAAATTGCTCAAATCCAAACCGGAAGATTCGATGTTCGGATCAACTTGAATCGGCGGATTGGCTGCCAAACCGATGTTAGTCGGCAAAATTTCGATTGAAAGAATTTCCGGCGCGATGTTGCGCGGCAGATACGAAACATTAACTTCATTTAAGAGCGCGTTCGGGTTTTTCAAAATCGCCCGCCATTGCAAAAATTTTGCCGTCGGCGAAGAAATCTGTGCGCCTTTCTGATCGCTTAACGAATTGCTCCACGCGCTCCATGTTTCATCCGGGTTTTCCGTATTTCCGCTGCGTGTTTGCAGTTCGATATTTCCGCTTCCGCGCCACCAGATTCTGCCCCACGAAGCCGCCGCATTTGCATCTAAAACAGGCGATTCGTAAGTTCCTTCTTTCGCCGAATCGCTGCCGAAACGGAAAATTTTTCCCTGATTGCTCGTCGTTGCATAAAAGTTGCGATCAAATGTAAAAAGCGTCGAAATCTGATTTTCATCGGTTTGTAAAACCAAAGTTTCGTTTCCTTCGTTCGTCACGGAATAAATTCTGCCTTTATCGGAAGTTCCGACGAAAACGCCGTTTCCTGTCGGGTTTTGTAAAATCGAAAATGCAGCGACATCGGAAGAATTCCAGATTATATTGTTTCCACCGCCGGGCAAAATTCGGTAAACGACCGACTTTGCCGCGCTCAGATCGTATCTGCTTTTCTGTTTCGGCAGAGTTTTTGCGGCGTTTGTTTTCGTCGCGGTTTTCTGTGTCGGAGTCGCGGTCGGTGTCGGAGTTTTTGCGGCGGCAATCGTTTCGCTCAGAGCGAGCGCGTAAACCGAACCGTCATTTCCGATTGCCATTTGGTGAATTTCACGAAGCGGCGAATCGAGCAGGGCGAAAGGTTTTCCGTCCGCCGAAAATCTCAAGACCAAACCGTTTGAATCGGTTCCTGCATATAAATTTCCCGATTTGTCGGCGGCAAGCGAAATGATGTGCGTTTCGCTCGTATCGAAAAACAAGGAACTTTCCGCGGTTGCATTTGGCGTTTTTACTCTGTAAATTTTACCGTTTTCACCTGTTCCGACCGCGAGACTGCCGTCGGCAAAAACCGCCAGCGACCAGATATATTTTTCCTTCGGATCGAAAAAAACACTTGCCGCGCCGCCGGCTTCGATGCGGTAAACTTTGCCGTCCGGCGAAGTTCCGGCGTAGAGTTCGCCTGATTTGCCGACAGCCAAAGCCGCGACGTTTAATTCATTTAAATCGGCAAATTGCGCGCCTTTTCCGTTTGCGTCAACTTTATAAATTTTTCCGTCCGAACCTGTTCCGAGAAATGTATTTCCCGAAGCGTCGGTCGCGCTCGACCAGATGTAAGATTGCTCGCTGTTGAAAATTTCCGAAAGATTCGGCGCGAGCGAAATCGCGCCGTTTTCGTCAATCGAAACGCCGCGAGATTCGCCTTTTAAAACGTCTTCGCGCGAATTGATCGTCCAAATCGCCGGTTCGCTTGCTAAAATCGTGTTTGAAAAAAGAAGTGCAAAAATTGCGAAAATTAAGTATTTTTTCATCGGTAAATAGATAAAGAGTTTTAATTTATAGCCACAAAAACAATAAAGTTTATACGCGGAAAATTCAATTTGAGTTATCGGAAAAAAATCCCCGATGACAAGATTTATCAGGACAATTCCGGGTTTTTGTGTGTCATCGGGCAGAGCGACAGAGTTTAAACTTGTAAAGTTTATAACAACCGCTGACTATCAAATCAGCGTCTTAGGCACGATTGACATTATTTTTAACCAGTTAATCGTCATTGAGTTTTTAACAATTTAGGAACATTTGAGGTGAGAAAGATGAGAAAATTATTAGATATTAAAATTGCGGTCGCCGCGTTAATCGGTTTGTTTGTTTTTAGTTCGGTCGAGTTAGTGGCGCAACGTCGTCCGGCAATTCGCCGTTCGACCACGACACGAGCCGCCCGCAATGCGACGGTCGAACGCGGAACGCGCATTCGCGTCCGAATGAATGAAACATTAAATTCAAAATCCGCACGCGTCGGCGACACATTTACTACCAACGTGACCGAACCCGTCTATTCGACAACGGGCGCAGTCGTTATTCCGGTCGGAAGCACCGTCAGAGGTCGCGTTAATACAGTAACGAAAGCCAAGAAAGGCGGCGATCCCGGCTCGATTGATGTCGCTTTCAATCAGGTTCGTTTGCCGAACGGAACAGTTCGCAGTATCAACGGTTCGTTGACCGATCTGAACACAAAACAGGCGAAAAGCGATAATGAAAGCACTGCTTCCGGCGACGACCGCAAAAATGACAAGATCATTTTCATCGGCGGCGGCGCGGCTGGCGGCGCGATTTTGGGCGCGGCAATCGGCGGCGGTAAAGGCGCATTGATCGGCGGTCTTTTAGGCGCGGGCGCGGGACTTCTCGGTGAGCGTTTTACAAAAGGCGAAGATGCCGAAGTCAAATCGGGAACGGAATTCGGCGTTTATCTGAATCAGTCGGTCAGCTTGCCGAGATATTCGGAAACTGCCGATACGAACGAAGATAATTACATTCCGCCGGCAAACAACAACGGCAACGGAAGAAACTATGTCGTTCAGCCCGGCGACACTTTGGGGAAAATCAGCATTAAGTTTTACGGAAATTCCAGACGTTATATGGACATTTATAATGCAAATCGTGATGTTTTGAGCAGTCCGAGCAGCGTTTCGGTCGGTCAGCAATTGATAATTCCGTAAACGAAACTTTCAACATTTTACAAAATAAAAAAGGTCGGAAATAATTTCCCGACCTTTTTTCAATTTTTATCCGGTAAATTTTTACCTCAGAGCCAATTCATTTTCCTGCCCGATTTTTTCCAATTTTTTAACGACCTTTTCGATCAGCCAATTCGGTGTCGAAGCTCCGGCTGTCACGCCGACTCTTTCAACGCCTCTTAAATCTTCGGCATTAATTTCATCTTCGGTTTCGATCAAAAAACTTTTTTCGCACTGTTCTTTGCAAACCGTCAAAAGTTTGCGGCTGTTCGACGAATGATTTCCGCCGATAATGTAAAAAGCCTCAACTTCGCCCGCGAGTGCGCGAGCCGCATCTTGTCTGTCGCGCGTCGCCGAACAAATCGTGTTAATGATCTGAACTTCGTCATCGGTTTTTAGTTTAACGGCTTCCGCCGCGTCGAAAAAAGTCTGCGCTTTAATCGTTGTCTGCGAAACTACCAACGGTTTGATAAGTTTCGGCAGATGCGAAATTTCTTCGGCATCTTTGACGATAAAAGCGTGTTCCGGCGCGTAACCTTTGACACCGATCATTTCCGGGTGATCCGGATTTCCGACAACGATAACGTGACGATTTTCGCTCGCCGCTCTTGAAGCCAATTTTTGAACTCGCGTGACAAACGGACAAGTCGCATCAACGACCTTCGATGCTTTTTCTTCCAATTCCTTCTGCACCTGCGGCGTTACGCCGTGAGCGCGAATGACGGCTGTTTCGCCGCGCTTGATCTGCACGGGTTCGCTGATCGTCGTCACGCCGTGTGTGCCGAGCCGCTGCATTTCCTGTTCGTTGTGAATCAAAGGACCGAGCGTGCGAACCGTGTCGCCGTCAGCCAAAGATTCTTCGACCATCTCGACGGCGCGTTCGACACCGAAACAAAAACCGTATTCATCTGCCAGTAAAACTTGCATATTTTTAAGTTTGTCATTCGCAAAATATTATTACAAATAACATTTCGAGAAGTTTAACAGATTGGAAACGCAAATAAAAGAATTGCGGTTATTATATCTCAGCTTTTGAGATGCGCTTTTGTCATTCGCGGAATGCCTTGTAAATCCGTCAAAAATTCAATCGTTTGCCAAATTCTCAAATCGAACATTTCTCTAACTCGATTCGATTGATTAAATCCTATTTCCATCAAAAGATAACAATCGGATTTTAAAAATCGCGGCGCATCTGAAATGATTTTTTCGACGATTGAAAGTCCGTCATCAAAGTCGGTCAAAGCATTTTGCGGCTCGAAATTTTTAACTTCTACCTGCAAATCTTTAAAGTCCCCAATCGAAATATACGGCGGATTTGAAACTATCAGATCGAATTTTTCATCTTGAAAACTTTCAAAAACATCGGAGTTTATCAAACTTAATCTGTCTAAAACCGCATTTTTTTCGGCATTTGTTTTCGTGATTTCCAAAGCCTTTTCCGAAATATCCGCGCCAATCGCCGACGCATTTTTTATAGAATGTAAAATCGAGACCGAAATGCAGCCCGAACCCGTTCCGATCTCGCAAAAACGCGGATTTTGTTTTTCATTTAAGATTTCGATTGCCGTTTCGACGATCAATTCGGTTTCCGGTCGCGGAATCAAAACATCCGAATTTACGATAAAATCAAGTCCGAAAAATTCCTGCTGACCGCGAATATATTGAAGCGGTTCGTGCGCGGCGCGGCGCGTGAGAAGATTTTGAAATTTGCTTGATTCGCTTTCGGAAAGTTCGTATTCGCAGTGCGCGATGAGAAAAGTCTTGTCCTTTTCGAGCGCGAAAGCGAGCAGGGAATTTGCTTCGCGACGCGGTTCGGCGATTTTATTTTGTTTTAAGGTTTCGGTCGCTTTTCCAAGCGTTTCCAATATATTCACATTTTTTTGTCTCTGTGAAATCTCCGTGTCCTCTGTGTTAAAAATTTTTAACACAGAGGACACGGAGATTTCACAGAGCAGTTAAATTTTCCGGTCGTCATTTCTTGCACGTTCAATTTCTTTGCCTGAAACGGGAACAATCCGTTTGATACTATTGTCTGCTAATTTATCTCAAGCCGCGCTGTTGTGTTCTGAAATGTTCATATCAAACTCACATTCTTTTCCTTATGGCAGACGAAACGAAAGTATAATAATCGCATTTCCCATAAGACGAAAAATGTAACAAGAAATATCTGGAAATATTCGGATAAAAATGACAAAGCCACATCAGCAATATTTACAGAAATATTCAGATTTGAAGAGCTTTCTTCAAAAACCATTTCACTATTCAGCAAGTCATAAATAACTTGGGCAATTAAAGCTATTATCGCTGCCGCAACAAACAATTTTAAGAACAATTTTATTTTGTCTTCAATTTCTTTCATAAAATCATCTCGCGCCGTCGCCGCGCAAAACTGCGGGCAAAGTTAATAAAATTATTTTCAAATCAAGCCACAGAGACCAGTTTTCAATATAATACAGATCAATTTTTACCATCTCGTCAAATGTCAGACGATTTCTGCCCGAAACTTGCCACAAACCTGTAATTCCGGGTTTCATATCAAGACGTTTGCGATGCCGGAGGTCGTATTCTTCGACCTCATAAGGAATCGGCGGACGCGCTCCGACAATGCTCATTTCGCCGCGCAGAACATTGAGAAATTGCGGCATTTCGTCCAAACTCGTGCGGCGCAGAAATTTTCCGGTTTTCGTGATGCGCGGATCGTTTTTTACTTTGCCGAAAACGGGATTTTCTTCATTTCCGGCGTTTGCTTCGGTCAAACCTTCGATGTTTTTTCGGTATGCTTCGCGGTGAATATTTGCGTCCGCGTCGGATTTCATCGTGCGAAATTTGTAGCACAAAAATTTGCGTCCGTCCATTCCGACGCGCTCTTGTTTGAAAAGAATCACGCCGTTTGAATCAAGTTTGATAAATAAGGAAATCAGCAGCCAAACCGGCAAAATCAAAATTAAAAAAGCGGCGGAAAATACAATATCGAAGGCACGTTTGATAAATCTTTCGGCATCGGAAAGCGGTTCGCGGAAAAGTTTGACCATCGGCAAAATTCCGATCTGTTCGACGCTCGTTTTTTGCGGCAGAAAGTTGAATAAAGACGGCGCGAGACGAAATTCGACTTTTTGTTTTCGTCCGATCTGCATCATCGCCTCGAAAAGTTTTTCGCTCGGTATTTTGCTGTCCGTGATAATTACTTCCTGAATTTCGAGTTCGCGGATTATTTCCGGCAAATCTTTAAAGTCGCCGACGATTTCAGTCGAGAGTCGAGAGTCGAAAGTTGAAAGTCGAGAATCGCTTTTGACAACACCGACGACGCGATAACCCAAATCCCGACGTGCCTTTAATTCGTTAAAAGTTTGTTCGGCTTCGGTATTTGTGCCGACGATCAGAGTCGGAATCAAGTTGATGTCGCGCCGGCGAAAGAGCGTTTGCAGATAGCGCAAACCGAGATGAAAAATCGAAAAAACAACGAGCGCGAAAACAAAATCGAGTGCGAAAACGCCGCGTGCATAAGAAAATTGACGAAATGCGAAACCGCCGCGAAAGAGAAATGTAAAAGCGATCATCAAAAGCGAAGCGATGGCGACGGCTTTGAAAACTTTGATAAATTCGGCGATGTAAGAAAACGCGCCTTGCAGACGATAAATCCTTTGATACCAGAGCATTGCGCCGCGCACGGGAATGGCGAAAAAAACGACTCCGGCATACGGCACGAAATCTTTTGACCACGCCCACGCCGTATCCGAAAAAATCGCCTCGTTTTCGCGCCAGACGAAAGCCGCCGCAAAACACGCAAAAGTGAGAAAAGCATCAATCAACAGAATCGAAAATTTGACCGAAGGCAAAACCCAACGCGGGACGCGATTTTCCGCCTTTATCAATTCCGTTTTTAATTTTATCGTGCTTTCGGCTTTCATTACGCTCGAACGAATAAATTCGTTAAATACTTAACATCTTTCGATTATTCCGAATTAGTTTCTACAATTACACTCGTTTTGTCGAATTGTCGTTTGCCGCGCTTTTCACTTTATAATGTAAGTTTGATAATCTCTTTTCTTTATTTGTAAAAACAACAAAATGATAACCGGAAAAAATATTTTCATCACGGGCGGCGCGGGATTTATCGCCAACACTTTAATAAAAAATCTGATCGAAAACAATCGCATCACGGCGTTTGATAATTTTCACCGCGACACTTTATCAAACAGCGCGTTGGCGACTCATAATAATCTGAAAATTGTCAGAGGCGATGTTTTGGACGCGGATTTTTTAACCGAAACGATGCGCGGTGCGGATTTAGTGATTCACGCGGCGGCGATTGCCGGAATTGATACGGTCATCAAAAATCCGGTCAAAACGATGCGCGTTAATATGATCGGCACGGCAAACGCGCTCGAAGCCGCGCTCGAAGCTAAAATTTCCGACCGTTTCGTTGATTTTTCGACCTCCGAAGTTTTCGGCTCGATGGCTTTTCGCGCTTCGGAACAGCAGGAAACCGTCGCCGGCAGCGCGGGCGAAGCGCGTTGGGTTTACGCCGTCAGCAAACTTTCCGGCGAACATCTCGCGCACGCTTACTTTAAAGAATACGATCTGCCGGTCGTAACCGTGCGACCGTTTAACGTCTATGGTCCCGGACAGACGGGCGAAGGTGCGATTCAGATTTTTATTAAAAAAGCTCTGCGAAACGAAACGATTCATATCAACGGCGACGGTACACAAATACGCGCTTGGTGTTATGTTGACGATTTTGTCGAATGTCTGATGGAATGTCTGGAAAATCCGGCGGCAATCGGTCACAGTTTCAATATCGGCAACGCCCGCGCCGTCATTACGACTCTCGGTTTGGCGCAAACCGTCTGCCGCGTTTTAGACTCGAAATCAGAAATCGTTTTCGATCCGCCGCTTTCCGCCGACATCGCGCTTCGTATTCCGAGCGTCGAAAAAGCCGAAGAAATTTTAGGTTTCAAAGCAAAAATCGATCTCGAAGAAGGAATCGAAAAAACGGCGGATTATTTTAGAACTCAGCTTCAGGCGGCGATATGAAATTTATTCCGCTGATGTCGCCGAATATTTCGGAATCCGACATCGAAGCCGTCACGAAAGTTTTGCGTTCGGGAAATCTCGTGCAGGGCGCAAACGTCTCCGCGCTTGAAAATGAAATCGCTGAATATCTCGGAATAAAAAACGCCGTTGCGGTTTCGAGCGGAACGGCGACGCTTCATCTCGCGCTCGTCGCGCTCGGCATCAAACCGGGAGACGAGGTTATCGTTCCGGCGTTTTCATACATTGCAACGGCGAACGTCGTCGAAATCGTCGGTGCGAAATGCGTCTTTGTTGATACGGAAACGGAAACTTTTAATATAGATGTTTCAAAAATCGAAAAAGCGATCACGCCGAAAACGCGGGCGATTATTCCGGTTCACGAATTCGGTCTGGCTTGCGACATTGCGGATTTGATAAAAATTGCCGAAAAACACAATCTGCCCGTAATCGAAGACGCGGCGTGCGCTCTCGGCGCAAAAGAAAACGGAAAATTTGCGGGAACTTTCGGCGAGATCGGTTCATTTTCGCTTCATCCGCGCAAAGCCGTAACGAGCGGCGAAGGCGGCATTTTAACGACCGTTGATGATAAACTCGCGGAAAAATTTCGCGTTTTGCGTAATCACGGAATCAAAAATGAAAATGGAAAAATGGAATTTATCGCCGCCGGTTTCAACTATCGCCTGACCGATTTTCAAGCGGCTCTCGTGCGCGGACAATTTTCGCGGCTCGGTGAAATTATCAAGCGCAAAAACGATCTGGCGAAAATTTATTTTGACGAATTAAATTCAACCGAAAGCATAAAACTTCCGGTTGTTCCGAACGAAAAACTGCACAGTTGGCAGACGTTTCACGCGGTCGTCGGCGACGAAATCAATCGTGACGAAGTGATCGAAAAACTGAAAGCGCGCGGCATCGGCGCAAATCTCGGAGCGCAGTGTATTCCGTTTCAAAAATACTACCGCGAGAAATACAATCTCGACTGCAAACGACAATTTCCCAATGCTTTACGGTCTTTTGAAAAAGGTTTGGCGTTGCCGATGTATGACAAATTGAGCGCGGACGATGTGCGGACGATTTGCCGCACACTCAAAGAATTGCTGGAAAAATAATCGGTCTTTATGAGCAAAAAAGTCATCATTCTCGGCACGGGCGGCAATTGTGCCGATATTCTCGAAATGCTCGACGCGATCAATGAGGAAAATAATAAAACGCTCTACGAATGCGCCGGTTTTCTGGATGATGACGAAAAAAAGCGCGGCGAAAAATTTCACGGCTCGGACGTTCTCGGCGGTTTGGCGGATGCTTCCGATTTTGCGGGTTGTTTTTTCGTCAACGGCATCGGAAGCGTCAATAATTTTTGGAAAAAACCTTCGATCATCGCTAAAACCGGAATCGCGCGTGAGAGATTTTTGACGCTCATACATCCGACGGCGAGCGTTTCTAAATCGGCGCAAATCGGCGGCGGAACGGTCGTTTTTCAAAACGTGACGATCACATCGAACGTAAAAATCGGCGAACAGGTCGTTATTTTGCCGAACAGCATCGTCAGCCACGACTGTATTATCGGCGATTACACCTGCATCGCGGGCGGCGTGTGCATTTCCGGCGGCGTTGAAATCGGCGCGTGTTGTTATCTCGGAACAAACGCAGCGATCAGAGGCGATTTGAAAATCGGCGACGGAAGTTTGATCGGAATGGGCAGCGTCGTTCTCGAGAATGTCGCGGAAAATACGGTTGTGGCAGGAAATCCGGCGCGATTTTTGAGAAAGGTCGAATAAATTTTTAACTTTTTTCCGCATTCTTGTATGAAGGTTTTGGTTTTACCGAACAACATCGCGTCGGATATTTCGCATAAAGTCAGAGCTTTGAGAAATGCGGGCATTGATGCGCGCGGTTTGACGGTTGATTTTTCCGTATATCAGAGTGCCGATAAAATAAAAGTTATCAACAACCGAAAATACGATCCGTTTCGGCAGTTTCGCGCGGCACATCTTTTTTACAAATGGATAAAATGGGCTGATGTTGTTCATTGGATGTGGAGTTTTGACGCGGTAAATTTCGGTATCGAACCTTTTAAAATTAATAAAATTGACAAGAAAATTTTGCAGTTATTCGACAAACCCGGCGTTGTTCAATGGTGCGGTTCGGACATTCGCAATCCTGAAATTGACTGCCGGATAAATCCTTTTTACAGACGCGCTTTTGAAAACGGTTACGAATATGCGGCGGTTGAAAGTAGTGAAAATTCGTCGGCGAATCAGAAGGATTTTGCCGATGTCGGTTTTTATCCTCTGGAATTTATCGGAATGGAGCATTATATTGACCGGAAACTTTTCCCGAAGTGTTTCCGCGTCTGGCAATCGGTTGTCTTGGCGGAACACACGCCGAAATTTCCGTCCGCCGAAAATAAACGACCGCTGATCGTTCATTCGCCGACCGCGCCTGTTGCAAAGGGAACGGAATACATCTTAAATGCAGTCGAAATTTTGAAAAAAAAATATGATTTCGATTTTTGTCTGGTGCAAAATACGGCGCGTTCCGAAGCGTTAAAAATTATGCGCGATTGCGATATTTTCGTTGACCAAATCGTTCTCGGCGCACACGGCGTGGCGGCGGTCGAAGCGATGGCGTTCGGCAAGCCTGTTTTGTGTTATATCAATGAAGAAATCGGCATTAATTATCCGCCGGATTTGCCGATAATTAATGCCGATCCTGAAAACATCGCCGAAAAATTGGAAATGTTTTTGAAAAATCCGCCGCTCAGAAACGAGATCGGGATAAAGAGCCGGAAATATGTCGAAAAGTATCACGACGACCGGAAAATCGCTCTTGAACTGACGGAAATTTACCGCCAAGTCATCGAACTTCACGAAGCGAAAAGGACGCAAAAAAATGTCTAAATTCGCGGCTTTAAAATCGCTTGCGAGCGACAGTTTGATCTACGGCGTTTCGGGCGTTATCAGCCGATTTATCAATGTTTTTCTCGTTCCGGTTTACACGCGAATTTTCGAGCCGACTGATTTCGGCGTAATCAGTTTGGTGACGAATTTTTCGGCATTGATAAATATTTTGATTATTCTCGGAATGGATAATTCGCTCGCGCGTTGGTATTACGACGACGAAACGGACGGTGAAAAAAAACTTTCGTTAAATACATATCTCTGGTCGTGTCTGGCAATCGCCGCGTTTTTGTCGTTTGTAATCGTATTTTTCCGCGAATTTACAGCCGAACAAATTTTGCGCGAAAAAGCGACCGTTTTGCCGCTTTTAATCGTCGCGCTGAATATTCCGTTCGCCGTTTTTATAAATTTTTCTTCAAATGTGTTGCGGATTCAGAGACGCGCCGCGACTGCTTCGGCTTTTGCGGTCAGCGTCGCGCTAATGACGATTTTTCTCAATATTCTTTTTATCGTCATTTTAAAGATCGGCGTGATCGGCGTTTTTTATTCGCAACTTCTGACTTCCGTTTTCGCCGCCGCGTGGACGATTTTTTTATTTCGCGGAACGATTGATCCGCGATATTTCGATTTTCAGCGTTGGAAACAGATGTTTCGCTTCAGTTTTCCTTTGATTCCCGCGACCGTCGCTTTTTGGGTGATAAATTTTTCCGGCGTTTATTTTATAAAATTATTTGAAACTTCGCGCGAAGTCGGTTTATACCAGATCGGAATTTCGATTGCAGCGGCGATGGCACTTTTTACACAGGCGTTTCAGATGGCTTGGGGACCGTTTGCGTTTTCGATTCATAAACAGACGGGCGCGCGGCAAACTTACGCCGATGTGCTTTTGATCTATCTCGGCGCGACGAGTTTTGCCGCCGCGTTGATAACGCTTTTTTCCCGCGAGATTTTACTGATTTTTGCGACCGAAAAGTATTACGGCGCATATCTCGTCGCCGGAATTCTTTCGTTTAATTATCTTTTTATCGGTCTGGCGTATGTGGCGAGCATCGGAACGAATCTGGCAAAAAACAACAAGGCTTACGGCATCGCTTCGGTATTTTCCGGTTTTCTGCTCGTCGGATTTAATTTTATGTTGATTCCGGCGTTCGGTATCGAAGGCGCGGCGGCGGCGGTTTTGCTTTCGCAAATAATAATTCCGCTGATCGTTTTTCTGCACGCGCAGAAAATATACCCGATTCCGTATGATTTTTTCAAAGCCGCTTTGATCGTCGCTTGCGGATTGCTTTTCGGTTTCGGCACACTTTATTCGGTTAAATATTTGACGGAGAATTTTATACTTGTCGTAATTTTTAAAATTTTCGCGGCAATTTTGTGCGGCGGATTTTTATTTTATCTTCTGGATTTGAAATCTTATCTGACGGCGATTTTGTCAAAAGCGGCGACGAAAGCATAAAATCAAAACTCACGCTGATAAAAAGTTCGTTTATCCGCCGATATTTCCTTGTTTAATCGAATGACGCAAAAGTGCAAAATTTTAACGATTCTCGGAGCGCGTCCGCAGTTTATCAAAGCGGCGACGGTCAGCCGCGCTTTACGAAGGCGAGCGGAAAACTTCGAGGAAATCGTCGTTCACACCGGACAGCATTTCGATTATCGGATGTCGGATGTATTTTTCAAAGAATTGGAAATGCCGAAAATTCGTTACAATCTCGGCATTGACAGTCTTTCGCACGGCGCGATGACCGGACGAATGCTCGAAGCGATTGAAAATATTATCAGAGACGAAACGCCCGATTATATTTTGGTTTACGGCGATACGAATTCGACGCTTGCCGGCGCGTTGGCGGGGAAAAAACTGCACAAAAAAATAATTCACATCGAAGCCGGACTGCGAAGTTTCGATAATCGTATGCCGGAAGAAATCAACCGCATTTTGACCGACCGCATCGCCGATCTTTTATTTTGTCCGACCGAAAAATCCGCCGAAAATTTACGCGCCGAAGGTTTTGAACATTTTCCCGTTAAAATAATCAAATCCGGCGATGTGATGTTCGACAGCTACTTGTTCTTCAAAAACAAAACCGCTGCCCGGAAAAATGGTGAAAAATTTATTTTATGCACACTTCACAGAGCGGAAAATACGAATGACGAACTTCGTCTGACAACGATTTTAGAAGACTTGGAAGAAATCAACCGGCGCGTAAAAATCGTTTTTCCGATTCATCCGCGAACGCGTAAAAGCATCGAAAATTTGAACGTAAAATGTTCCTTTCCGTTTATCGAACCTATCGGTTATCTCGAAATGATCGAACTTTTGGAAAGTTGCGAAATGGTCATCACCGACAGCGGCGGTTTGCAAAAAGAAGCGTTTTTTGCGAAAAAAATCTGTCTGATTTTGCGCGATTCGACCGAATGGACGGAATTGACCGAAAACGGGTTTAACGAACTCGTGCCGGTTGAAAAAACGCGGATAATCGAGGCGTTTGAAAAAAACAGCAGCCGCAAGATTGATTTCTCCGCTGATTTTTACGGCGACGGAAACGCTGCGGAAATTATCGCCGACGAGATTCGGAAAGATTTTTCGGGATTTTGAATTTGAATTTTTATGTGCGGAATCGCGGGCGTTTTAAGTCCGAAAAAAAATATTTCACGAAATGCTCTGCAAACGATGGCGGACGTAATCGGTCATCGCGGACCTGACGGCGAAGGTTTTTGGATCAACGATGAAAAAACGGTCGGTTTCGGCTTTCGTCGGCTGGCGATCTTGGATTTGAGCGCGAACGGCGATCAGCCGATGAGTTACGCGGACGGCAGATTTACGATTATTTTCAACGGCGAAATTTACAATTATATCGAGATTCGCCGCGAACTTGAAAATAAAGGTTACAAATTTAAATCCGGCAGCGATACGGAAGTTTTGCTGGCAAATTTTCAGGAAAAAGGCGCGGCTTGTGTCAACGATTTTGACGGAATGTTTGCCTTTGCGATCTGGGACGAAAAGACGCGAAAACTTTTTTGCGCGCGCGACCGTTTCGGCGAAAAACCTTTTTTTTATGCCGTTTACGAAGGCGCGTTATATTTCGCATCGGAAATGAAATCGCTCTGGTCAAACGGCATTCCGCGCATCGTCGGCGAAAAAATGCTGTTTGAATTTCTGGCGAAAAACCGTCTGCAAAATCCGCACGATTTATCCGAAACTTTTTTTGAAAATATATACAAATTAAAAGCCGCGCATTACTTTTTCGCGTCGCCGGAAAATCTCGAAATCGAACAGAAAAATTACTGGAAAATTGATGTTCAAAACGTCAATCGTAAAATATCGGAAAACGAAGCCTGCGAACGATTCCGCGAACTTTTCGACGAATCGGTTTCGCGCCGTCTGCGTTCGGATGTCGCCGTCGGCAGCAGTCTTTCGGGCGGTTTGGACAGTTCTTTGATCGTCTGCACGATTGACGAATTGAAAAAAGGCAGAAATATTCCGCAGTCAACATTTTCCGCGCGTTTTCCCGGTTTTGCGAAAGACGAAGGAAAATTTATGCAGTTCGTAATTGATAAAACTTTAGTCGAACCGCATTTCGTTTTTCCCGATGAAAACGGTTTTGCCGCAGATTTGGACACGCTTTTTTATTTTCAGGAAGAACCTTTTAATCACGCCAGCATTTACGCGCAGTTTAGCGTTTTTCGGCTCGCAAAGGAAAAAAACGTCACGGTTTTGCTCGACGGACAAGGCGCGGACGAACTTCTCGCCGGTTATCCGCCGTATTTTTTCGATTATTTCAGCGAATTGAAAAAACGTGACAAACCGCTCTGGAAAACCGAAACCGACGCTCATTCGCGTAATTATTCCGGTTCGGGAAAAATCGAAAAAATAAAAAATTTGCTGAAATATAATTTACCTGAAAATGTTAAAACGAAATTTGGCAGAACGAAAGAAAAACAAGAGTTTTCAAATTACTTAAATAAAGATTTTATTGCCGCAAATCTGCAAAATGACTTTTCGGCGGAAAATGAAAAGCCTCAAACGCTTGCCGAATCACTTTACAAATCAACATTCGGCGGCGATCTGGAAAATCTTCTGCGCTACGCTGACCGCAATTCGATGGCAAATTCGCGCGAAGTCCGGCTTCCTTTTTCGAGTCATAAACTGGCGGAATTTATATTCGCTTTGCCGCCGGAATTTAAGATAAAAAACGGCGTGACGAAATATATTTTGAGAAAATCTTTTGCCCGTCGGATGCCTTCGGAGATCGTCGAGCGAAAAGACAAAATCGGTTACGAACCGCCGCAGAATCGTTGGCTCGAAATGCCGAAAATCCGCGAGGAAATCGGTGACGCGATTTCGTTTTTGACCGGAAATACGATGCTTCGCTCCGGCGCATTAGAAAATTTTAAAGTGTCGCGTGACGAAAAAACACTCTGGAAAATTTTGATGGCGAAAAAGGTTTTGGAAAAAAAATAGCCGATTGTTTTATGAAAGGTTTTTTTTATTTTCGTATGAATATGGACGATCCCGAACTGGTCGGCGTTCGTAAAAAAATAGTGCAGATTTTAAAGGCTTTCAGAGATTCGGGAGTCGAAACCGATGTCGCATTTTTTACAAATCGCGGACTGGAATTTAACGGCGAACTTCTTTTGGAATTTTCTGAAAATTATCTGCGGCGCGGTTGGCAGAAAAACGCCGACGCGCACAAAGTTTTGATTGAAAAAATAGATTTCGGCAAATACGATTTCGCGTGGATGCGTGTCGGACTCGTGCTTCCGTGGGTTTTTCGTTTTATAAAAAAATCGAAGCTGAAAAATCCGAAGCTGAAAATTTTTCTCGAATTCGGAACATATCCGTTCGGCGCGGAACTAGAAGGTTTTTTTAAAACTCTCTATCCGGTCAGCGAATTTTATTTGAAAAGATTGCAAGGCGAAGTTTTTCGCATTATTACTTTTTGCGGTCAAGACGAAATTCACCGGATTCCGTGCGTCAAAATGCGAAACGGCATTGATGTCGAAGATTATAAACAGCGACGCGAACCGCCGGATTTTTCCGATGTTTTTGAAATGATCGCTGTGTCGTCTCTGCACGATTGGCACGCTTACGAGCGTCTGATCGCCGGAATGAAAAACTATTACGAGCGCGATTTCGAAACGAAAAAAATCAATCTCGTCTTTCATATTGTCGGCGCGGGCGACAAAAAAGAATTGTTGGAAAAAGCGGCTGCGGAAAATAATTTGCGGGAAAAAGTGATTTTTCACGGATTTTTGGACGGGCAAAAATTGGACGAAGTTTTCGGGCGCAGTCATATCGCCGTCGGCACACTCGGAATGCACCGGATTCAAACCGAAATCGTCAGTTCGCTGAAAAATCGTGAATATTGTGCGCGCGCAATTCCGTTTGTCGTGGCGACGATTGATCTCGATTTTCCCGAAGATTTAAGTTTCGTCAAATATGTGGCGGGCGATGATTCGGCGATTGATATTGTTTCGCTGATCGAATTTTACGAAGCGGCGAAAAGCGGCGAAAATATGTCCGGCGTGATGCGAAAATACGCGCTCGAAAATCTCGATTGGAAAAGTAAAATAAGCGAGGTTTTTGATTTGGCTGAATCGGCTTAGAAAGAAAAAATGAAAATTTTAATCACTGCGCCGAGTCTTGACGAAAGCGAAAACGTGAGCGGCATTTCAACGCTCGTGCGCGAAATTATTGAAAATAATACAAACGATTTTTCGCATTTCATCGCCGGCAGACGTGACGGCGAAAAAGCCGGAATCGGTTGGATGGCAAAACAAATCGCTTTGCCTTTGCGCTTTTGTAGAAAAGTCAAAAACGGAAATTTTGACATCGCACATATTAATACGGCGTTCGTTCCGCTTTCGATTATACGCGATGCGAGTTTGATTTTCGCCGCCAAAACCGCGAAAATTCCGGTCATTTTGCATCTTCACGGCGGACGCTTTTTGATGGAAGATTTTTCAAGTAAACTTCTCGAACTTATCTCCTTTAAAATGCTGAAATCGGCGAATAAAATTATCGTTTTGAGCGAGATCGAAAAAGAAAATCTGACGCGCCGCCGTGAAAATCTGAACATCGAAGTTTTGCCGAATGCGGTTTCAATCGGCGAAAATCCGTTAAAAAAAAACGACTCGGAAAAAACGATCATTTTTCTCGGCAGACTCCACGAATCGAAAGGTTTGCACGAAATTATCGAAGCGTGTAAAACGATTGCCGACGAAAATATAAAATTTAATTTCAGATGTTTCGGCGCGGGCGCGGAAAAAGATTTTTTTGTCGGCGAAATGAAAAAAGTCTTAGGCGCGAAATTTTATTACGGCGGCGTGATCGCGGGCAAAGCGAAACGGCGTGAACTCGTCGAAGCCGATATTTTCTTGTTGCCGTCGCGTTACGGCGAAGGTTTGCCGATTGCGCTGCTCGAAGCGATGGCGGCGAAATGCGTTCCGGTCGTCGCCGATGTCGCGTCCGTCGGAACGGTCGTCAAAAACGGCGCAAACGGCTTTTTGGTCGAACCTTATAACGCCGCGCAAACGGCGGAAATTTTAAAGAAATTGCTTTCCGGCAAAACCGATTTTGAAAAGTTGCGTGAAAACGCGCGGAAAACGATTGAAGAAAATTATTCGTTTGAAAATTATGTCGAACATCTCGACGAAATTTACAACGAAATTAAACTGAAATAATTTTGTAGAAAATTGATGAATAAAATCGAAAAGAAAAATCGTGTGCGCGTCGTCAGCCTTTTCCCGGATGTCGTGAATCACGATGCGATAATCGAAAAAATAGCCGATTTAATCGAACAGGAAAACGGCGGTTACGTCTGTTTTTCGACCGTTCATATGTTGATGGAATCATACGACGACGCGGCGTTCGGTGCGAAGGTCAATAACGCCGATCTGATCGTAACCGACGGAATGCCGCTCGTCTGGATGCAGAAAATGCAGGGAAAAAATGCGGCTTCGCGTGTTCGCGCCAACGATCTGATGATTTCTCTGTGCGCTTATGCAGAACAAAAAAAATTAAAGGTCGGCTTTTACGGCGGACAACAAAAAGTGATTGACGAAATTTTGAAAAGGGCGAAAAAAAATTTTCCGCATCTACAAATTTCATACTCTTTTTCGCCGCCGTTTCGACCTTTGACCGATGAGGAAGACGCGAAAATCACGCGCGAAATAAACGAGTCGGGAACGCAGATTTTATTTATGGGTTTGGGTTGTCCGAAACAGGAAAACTGGATGGCGGCGCACAAGGAAAAGTTAAAAGCCGTGATGCTCGGTGTCGGCGCGTCGTTCGATTTTTACGCGGGAAACGTGAAAGAATCGCCCGAATGGATGGGGCGATTCGGACTCGAATGGCTGTATCGTCTGACGCAGGAACCGAAACGTCTCTGGCGCAGATATTTGATCCTGAATCCGCGTTTTATGTGGCTGGCATTTCTGCAACTGACGAATTTGAAAAAATTCGATAAAAATTAAAGTCGCGGCAGTTTGATACTGAACTTCGAGCCTTGACCGATTTCCGATTCGACGCAGACTTCGCCGTCGTGTTGTTCGACGATTTCCTTGACGAGCGAAAGTCCCAAACCTGTTGATTCTTCTTCTTTATCCTGACCGTCGCGGGCGATGCGGTAAAATTTCTGCCATATCTTTTCTTTTTCGGAAGTCGGAACGCCGTAACCTCGATCTTCGACGACGACGCGCAAAAAGTCCGCTTCCAAAATGGTCGAAACAATTACAGAAGTGCGTTCGGGACTGTATCTGATGGCGTTGTCAATCAGATGAGTAACGGCGCGTTGGATCAAACCTTTGTCGGCGGCAATCGGCGGAATCGGCGAATTGACCTGTTCGATCAAACGGATACGTTTGCGTTTCGCCGCCGTCTGTAAATCGCCGACGACATCGTGAACGAGACTGTCGAGTTTGACGGGCGTTTTGGCAATTTCCTTTTTATCGGATTGTTCGAGATTTGAAACCGATAAAAAAGTCGTCAGCATTTTTGAAAGTCGCTGCGTTTCGTTATGAATGATTTCCAAAAATTCACGCGAATCTTCGCCGATTGCGTCGTCAGCTAAAACGAGTTCGGTAAATCCCTGGATGCTCGTGATCGGCGTGCGAAGTTCGTGCGACATCAGCGATGCCATATCGCTCCGCAGTCGTTCGTTTTCTTTTTTCTCGGAAATATCGCGGATCGTCACGAGAAAACACGCCGGTTTCATCGGCACATTCGTTTCGTGGATCGAAGAGTCGTCATTCGGAACTTTGACGAGCGAGATTTGCAGATCGAGCGTTTTATTGCTCTCGGCATAATAAAGTTCGCCCGCAAATTTATCGCCGGTTTGCAGAACGCGCTTGATCGCCAGCGAAGGTTCGTTGAAAAGATCGGTTTTAAAATGATCGAGCAGTTCAAAAAGATCGAGTTCGATTGCCTGATTGTAGTTGAGTTTGGACAAATGACGCATCTGACGATTGAGATAAGCGAGCGTTCCGTCGAGATATGCGATGGCGTGAGCTTCTTTCAGATACGAACTCGCCAACGCGCTGAAAGACTGTTCTTTCATTAAATTCTTTATTAAACTCGTTGTTCCGACGCGATTTTCCGCCGAATGCGTGGATAAAAAACTCCACCAGAATTTATTCGGCAAGTTTTTCTCGCGCAGTTCTTTACGTTGAAAATTGCGTGCCAGCTGTTCGGACAGTGATTCCAAGAGATTTTGATCTGCAAAATCGAATGTCTGATGAACTCTGACAAATAAAACGCCGATTGTGACATTTTCGTAAATCAGAGGCAGAGCAATCTGCGCCGCTTCTTCTTCGGAACTGACAAGAGTTTTGTTGAGTTCCAGAGCTTTTTCACAAAATGAAATGCCTTCGCGCCACGAAGTTTGCCGCTCATTCAAAGATTCGAGATTTTCGCTGTTTTCACTTCTCGACCGACCGACGGGCATCAGTCCGCCTTCTTCATCGAAACGGAAAACAATCGCTTCGGACAGAGGAAAAATTCTTTCCAGAAGTTTCAGACCGCTCTCGATTCGCACATCGGCGGAACGTATTTCGAGCGTATGACTTTCCGAAGCCAGTTCGACCAGTTTATCGGTCAATTCCGAATCAATTATCCAAAGTTTTTTCAGATGAACGGCAAAAACCGTTAAAGCCGTGATGAGAAAAATACGCAGAAAAAATAAGTTAAATGAAAAAAACTGAGCGGCGGCGATGCTTGCGATTCCCAAAACAATTATAATCGGAACGAGGTAATTCAGCATTCTTCTGACGCTGAATCTTTCCGCCGCATAACCCAGAACCAATCCGTAGGCGATCAGCGAAATAAACACTTTCCAGTCGGCATCAATTTGGCTTGGAGGCAAATATTTCAGAAGATGGAAAACGATATTAACTATAACTTCCCACATCAAGAGGATATAAAAAGTAACCGCCAACGATAAGATTAACGAGGCAAAAACAGATCTGTTTTTGATAATATTCATAAGGGTTGAAAAAGGTATTGGAAGTTAATAATCTATGTGAAAGTGATAATTGAAGGTCGAACAAAAATGTTTGACACTGTTGATTATGCAACAAAAATAGAAAAATTTACAAGATATTATTTAAATTAATTTTATGAGTTATAAATCTGCAACGCCGAAAGAGATATTCGGGCGTATAAAAAACGGCGAGAATTTTAAGTTTATAGACGTGCGTGAACCGCTCGAATACGAAATGGCTCGCGTCGAACAAGCCGAACTTTTACCTTTAAGTCTTTTCAGCGATTGGATTGACACGCTCGAAACCGAAGATGAAATCGTCGTGATGTGTCATCACGGCATACGCAGCGCAAATGTTTGTATGTTTCTCGTGCAAAACGGCTTTGAAAAAGTTTTCAACCTCGAAGGCGGAATTGCTCTCTGGTCGTCAACCGTTGATGAAAATGTGCCGCGATACTGAAATAATGGTGAATGGTGAATGGTAAGCGGTAAATAAATTTATTTATCAAAATAATTTTTACCTTCCAAAAATTAGTAATTTACCACTTGCCACTTACCATTAAATAGCCTTTTGCCCTTTTCGCCGAAAAAATACATAATGATTTACGGGTTTTAAGATGAGATTTATAACCGATTTACGACTTTTGTTGATTGCTCTGTGGCTTGGCGCGGCGTGTTTTTTCAGCTTTGCGGTTGCGCCGAGTGCGTTCGGCGTTTTGCCTTCGCGCGAATTGGCTGGTTCGATGGTTAATCGAACGCTTTTGATCGTCAACATCAGCGGCATCGTGATCGGCGCGATTTCGATTTTACTGTCGTTTGCCGGCGCGAAAGAAGCGAACAAAATTAAACTTTGGTCGGAAAGATTTCTGCTTTTGGTCGTGACGGCGGCGTGCGCGGTCGGGCAATTTGTCATCGGCATTTGGCTTTCTTATACAAAAGCGCAGATGGGAAAACCGATTGACGAAGTTGCGCTCGACGATCCGCTCAGAATTCAGTTTAATCAATTGCACGAATACTCGGTTTGGATTTTGGTGACGGCAATGATCGCCGCGCTCATCACGTTCTTTTTGATCGGATGGGAAAAAAAATCTAAAGTTGTCGAAACGAAAAAAGACCCGTATGATTTTTCAGATTTGATTCATTAAATTGTGGTAAATGGTAATTGGTGATTGGTTATCGGCTTTTCTAAAATAATCGTTTATTACTTCGATTATTAAAAGAATATATAAAACCGATTACCGATTACCGATTACCGATTACCGATTACCGAAAAAAAAATGCTTAATTCATTTAGAGAAAATATCGAACGGCGTTTAGGTTTGCCGTCGTCGGCAAAGACGCGAAATACTAATTCAATCGAAGCAATCAATAATTTTGACGGGCGTTTTAAGAATTGGAAAGGTGACGAAAAACTGCGAAATTATCCGTTTATCGAAAACACGAACGCACCGTTTTCGCCGATGCGCCGCGCTTTGCCGATGCTTAATCTCGCGCTGATTTCGTCTGCCGGAGCATACATTGACGGCACTGAAACTTTCGATTTGGAGGCGCACGGCGGCGATTTTACTTTCCGCGAAATTCCTATCGAAGTCGAAGCCGAAGATTTGCTTTACGCGGCAAAAGGCTACGACGCGGCTGCCGTTAAAGAAGACCGCAACTCACAAATTCCTATCGAACGCCTGCTCGAATACGAAGCAAACGCCGTTATCGGCAAACTCAACGAGGTTTGGTGGAGTTTGAGCAGTTATATTCCGAATGCGGCGATGGTTGCCAGAGAACTTGCGCCGAAAATCGCTCAAAGATTAAAAGGTTACGAAGTGCAAGCCGCTCTTCTCGTTCCGGCTTCGCGTCTGTGTCATCAGACTTTGGGCATCGTTGCCAGAGAGATCGAGTCGCACGGCATTCCGACGATGATGCTCGCCGTTGACACGGGCATAATTGATAAGATTCGTCCGCCGCGCACGGCATTTTACAACGGCGAATTCGGTTCGGTTGCCGGAAAACCGAACTGGAAACAGCATCAGCTGAGAATCTTGGACGAATCTCTGCGCTGGATCGAAACTTTCGACCAACCTGCTTCGCGCAAACTGGTCGTCAAACTAGAAACCGAAATCGAAGAAGAACGCGGCGAAAAATAATCAGATAGTTAAAAATTAAAATCAAAAAGACGGGAAATTTTTGTTCCGTCTTTTTTAATGCGAAGATTGCCATTGCTTGATCGTATCAAAAGGATGGATCAGCAGAATTATATTTATCAGAAGGCTGTCGTGAATCCAGAAGATCAAAACGATTTCCGTTAAAATAAACAACGCAAGCGAACGCCGCCAACCGAGTTTTAACGCGATCCAAAAACCGATTGCACAGGCAATAACGTCGCCGACCGAGTTGAAAATCGAATCGCCGAAATAATCGAGCGAAGCCGTATTTTCGCGGTATTTATCAATAATAAAGTTGGTATTTTCCAAACTTTCCCAAGCCGCTTCGACAAAAACCGAAATCAAAAATCGCCGCGAATTCGACAGTTTTGAAAAGATCGGATACGAAAACCAAAAGAAAATAACGCCGTGCAAAATATGCGTAAAACTATACGGATCAAAAAGATGCTGTGATGTGTGCTGACTCCAAGCGTCGTTGATATACGGCGCGAGATCGCCGAATTTGCACCACCAGACTCTGCCTTGAAAAAAAAGAAAAACGACCATTACAATCGTGATTGCCAAACTCAAAATCAGCGGCAGAGAGCTTCTGATCGAATCGAATTTAAATAATTGTTTTTTGTCGGCTTCATTCATCGGCAAAAAGATTTTCGTCTGATTTGGAAAAATTTACAAGTTTTTTGATAGATTTGAATAAATGAATCGAAACGAGATGCTTGAACGCGTTCGGGAGCATCGGAAAATCTGGGATTTTATAATTATCGGCGGCGGCGCGACCGGCATCGGTTGTGCGGTTGACGCGGCTTCGCGCGGTTTTGACGTTCTGCTTTTGGAACAGAGCGATTTCGGCAAAGGAACTTCGAGCCGTTCGACAAAATTGATTCACGGCGGTGTGCGTTATCTCGCGCAGGGAAATCTTTCGCTCGTCCGCGAATCTTTGCGCGAACGCGGTATCTTGTTTGAAAATGCGCCGCATCTTGTTCATAAACAAGCATTTATCATTCCGGTTTACAGTTATTGGGATAAGTTTTTTTACGGCACGGGACTTAAAACTTACAATCTTTTATCGGGAAAAAGCGGATTCGGAAAATCACATATTTTGTCAAAAAATGAAACGCTCGAACTTCTGCCGAACGTCAAACAGGAAAATCTCGAAGGCGGAATTATTTATTACGACGGGCAGTTTGACGACACGCGACTGTTGATAAATCTTGCACAGACGGCGGCGGAAAAAAAAGCTATTCTGCTTAATTACGCCCGCGTTTTCGCATTTAATCGAGGCGACGACGGCAAAATTGACGGCGTTGCCGTTTCCGATGAAATCACCGGACAGATTTTTCTCGCCAAAGCGAAAGTCGTCATTAATGCGACGGGCGCGTTTTGCGATTCTCTGCGGCAAATGTCGGACAGAAAAGCTGAAAAAATAATCACGCCGAGTCAGGGAATTCATCTCGTTTTCGACAAAAGATTTCTGCCGTCGGAAAATGCTCTGATGATTCCGAAAACTTCGGACGAAAGAGTTTTGTTTGCAATTCCGTGGCACGATCATCTCGTTATCGGCACGACCGACACGCCGGTTGAAAAACCGGAACTCGAACCGCACGCGCAGGAAAATGAAATAAATTTTATTTTAGAAAACGCCGCCGAATATCTGGAAAATCCGCCGAAAAGTGAAGATATTCTGAGTATTTTTACGGGAATTCGTCCGCTCGTCAAAAATGAAAATGCGACCAACACCGCCGCACTTTCACGCGATCATACGATTGAAATAAACGATTCTAATTTGCTGACGATCACGGGCGGAAAATGGACGACTTACCGCGCGATGGCTGAAGACGCAATCACTCAGGGAATAAAATTGGCTGAATTGCCCGAAGTAAACTGCATAACGAAAAAGACGAAAATTCACGGTTGGGAAGAAACTTCGAGTGAAAAAAACGGTCTGGAAATTTATGGCGCAGACGCAATTGAAATTCAAAGATTAATTGATAAAAATGCGGAATTAGGTGAAAAACTTCATCCCGATCTGCCGTATCGAAAAGCTGAAATTATCTGGTTTTGCCGCAACGAAATGGCGCAAACGGTCGAAGATATTCTGGCGCGGCGAACGCGCGCATTGTTCTTGAATGCCCGCGCCGCCATCGAAATCGCACCGCAAATTGCCGACATATTAGTTAAAGAGTTAAAAATCGAATTTTCCGAAAACTGGCTGGCGGAAAATCTCGCCAATTTTTATAAAACCGCAGAAAACTATCTGCCGAAAACAGAAATCAAAACGAAAAACTAAAATCCTCAGATGAACAATTTTGTAAAAATTGCTTGACTTTTTAGCCAAACAATCATATAAAATTCGTGAAATTAATTAAGATCGGTGTCGGGAATTTTTGGCGATTGCTCGTGTCAAATGTATTTAATCCGGCATTATTCGTTTCAGAGAAACACGGAAGCCGATTTTAGCGAAAGCAGTTTTCGACTTTAGACGCTTTAAGTTTTTTCTAAAGCCACATTCGCCCAAATCCCTAATTACTTTAAATTATTCTTCCTTTTAAAATCCTGAAACATCCCGGCGCGGTGCAGTTTTCCGGCATTTTCTCCTATTTCAAATCCTACAAAGAGGTTTGTATAATGGCGGCGGCAAAACGAAAAACAAAATAAACTTAATTGTTTGCAGTTTAATTGTTGCTGACAAAATACCGGACTATGCGCGGCGCAAACTGAAATGTAAATTTCGCTCTGCAAATGCGGCTGACTTTACATTTTTTACACAGATTCATAAAACCTAAATGGAGATTAACCCCTATGTCAAAAAATAAATTGAAAGTATTGATAATTTCGGCGTTTTTGATAATCGTCGTCTGTTGTACACAAATGCAGAAACCCGGCGATTATTCAAACAACGAGGTTGTAAATACGAATAATGCGAACGGCAGTCCCGCCGGAACGCCTTCCGGCGATTGCGCGGCTTCCGCCGATTGGGTCAGCAATCCGCAAAATGCGCCGAATGAGATTCCCGGCGGCGGTCAAAATTTGTGTCAGTTTCACCAGTTTTCTTGGGAATGGTTTATAGCTTTGTTGAATAAGGCGGGCGACAACCGCGTATATGAAGATCAGCAAAATTATCCGCTCTTTCAAGCAAACGGAGTAAATTCCTGCACTGCTACGACTGTTAAAAACCGTATTTTTGTCCGCACGCTCAAGGATGAAGACGGTCCTAAAAACGACTTTATTTTGCCGCAAAGAATCGGTCAGGCGGGCGGCGGCGCGACTATTTACGATCAGAACGGCAATGTCGTTTACTATGAAGTGCGGTTTAGCCGAGATCAATGTTCGCTCCCTGCCGATGCCAAAATGTTTCCGGCGGGAACAACTGAAATAAAAATTTCATACCGCGTTATTACCGATGCGGACAAACCCAATTATGTCTGGATCAACGCCGATATAAACGGCGACGGAAAGATAGACCCGAACGAACTGCTCGGAATGGTCGGATTTCATCTGGTCAAAAGCACCGAAAAGCATCCCGAATTCGTTTGGGCAACATTTGAACATAAACAAAATGTGCCGGAATGTCAGTCATCCGCAGACAAATCAACAGACTGGTCTTTTACGAGCGATGCTTGCGCCGCAGAACTTCCTAATTCCGTTGACCCGAAGGTTTGTGATTTTAATTCGGCAAAAGCGGAAAAAGTATTATCGGGCGGAAAGCCGACTGAAGTTTGCCGCGTTTATCACGACTCTTCAAAACCCGGCGACAACCAGTTTGACGCAAATGTCAGCGATATAGATCAGCTCAATACGCAATTAGTCGGAGCGAATGGTTATATTACCAAATTGCCCGATACCAATCCGTTGGCGGTTTTGAAAAATTATATGTTGGTCGGTGCGCTCTGGGAAGATGATATAACACAGCCGTCAAGCAATTTAGCAAATCAGCGTGGTTCGATCCAATTGGCTAATGCGACGATGGAAACGACTTTTCAGCAAGCTCCGAATTTTAACCCGATGCCATATACCGGAACAGCTAATCTGCAACCGGCGACAAATTGTTTTGCCTGTCATAATTATGCGCCGGGAAATAATGTAGCGGAAAGTCATATTTTCGGCGGCATTCAAGGACAAACAAAAAACTGATCGGTCTTTTTACGACTAACGAATGCGAAAACACGGGAACATCTTAATTCTACAGTGTATTCGGTTTATACAAATTATTTTACCGATACGGCGGTTGTATCAACTTACCGCCGTATTTTTTCGCTGTGTGCAAACTGATTTATGATTAAAATTGAAGGGTAAATTTTACAGCCTTTTACTATTTCTGAAAGACGATACACCAAAAATTTATCAGTTATTCCCTTGCTTGTTTTTCGGAAGCGATGTAAATTAACGCAAGATTTCAATTCAAAAATTTCTCTCCCGTTGAACAAATGAAAATTTGGAGGCATTGATTTTTCGCTATGGCAAAGAATCCTTTTCTGGCGGTTTTTCGTCCGTATATTCCCGATTCGGTTAAAAATATGCGCGAGCTGTCGCCGCTGCCGATTATTGTCGGGACGATTCTCGGCATAATTTTCGGCGCGTCTTCACTGTATCTGGTTTTGAAAGTCGGTCTGACAGTTTCGGCTTCGATTCCGGTTGCCGTTATTTCGATCACGCTTTTTCGTCTGCTGTCAAAATTCGGAATGCGCGACGCGACGATTCTTGAAAATAATATCGTCCAAACCGCCGGAAGCGCGGGCGAATCAATCGCGTTCGGTGTCGGCGTAACGATGCCGGCGATTTTGATTCTCGGCTTTGATCTGGAATTCTGGCGCGTAACATTAGTGGCGGTTTTGGGCGGACTTTTAGGAATTTTGATGATGATTCCATTGCGCCGCGCACTTATCAAAGACCAGCACGGATTTTTGAAATATCCCGAAGGCACGGCTTGTGCCGAAGTTTTAAAAGCAGGCGCAAGTGCCGAATCGCGTGAAGTCGCCAAACAGCATTCCGAAGCAATTATCAAAGACGATGATTCCGCGCTTCAGGGCGGAAAAATCATCACCATCGGTTTTGTTCTCGGTTTTATTTACAAATCTCTGATTGACGTTTTCAGCTTTTTTAAAGGCGAACCGACCAAAGAATTTAGCGACACGACGCTCAAAGGCGGTTCGATTGCACTGGAAAATAATCCGGTTCTGCTCGGTGTCGGCTACATCATCGGACCGTATATCGCGGCGATTATGTTCGGCGGCGGCGCGTTATCTTATCTCGTAATTATCCCGATGATTCGCTATTTCGGCGACGCTCTGACAACGCCGGTTGCGCCGGGTTTGGTTTCCGATCCGATGAAACTTATCGGGCAAATGAGCATCGGCGAAATCCGCAGCGCGTATGTTTTATACATCGGCGCGGGCGCGGTCGTCGCGGGCGGTTTGATAAGTTTGGCGCGTTCGCTGCCGACGATTTGGCACGGTTTGAAATCGGGTTTGGGCGATTTGCGCGGCTCTTCGACTGCCGGTTTAAACGGCGGTTCGCGCACCGACCGCGATCTTTCGATGAAATGGGTGATCGGCGGAATTCTCGCGCTGATCGCCGTTATCACGATTGTTCCGACCTTAAAAATGAATCTGCTCGGCGCGATTTTGATCGTCATTTTCGGCTTTTTATTCGTCACGGTTTCATCGCGTTTAACGGGTGAAGTCGGCTCGTCGTCAAATCCGATTTCGGGAATGACGGTGGCGACTTTGCTGTTCACGTCTCTTGTCTTTCTCGCTCTCGGCTGGACTGCGCCGAATCCTTATTTCGTGACGGCTTTGAGCGTCGGCGGCATCGTCTGCATCGCCGCTTCAAACGGCGGCACGACTTCGCAGGATTTGAAAACCGGCTTTCTCGTCGGCGCGACTCCGAGTAAACAGCAGATCGCCATTCTCGTCGGTGCGCTCGCTTCGGCTTTGGTTTTAGGTCCGCTGCTTCTGTTTTTGAACGATTCGAATAAGTATTACAAAAAAGTCGAACCGACGGCGTTTTCCGCGACATTTCAGGTCAGCGAAGAACAATTATCGAAAAATGGTTCGAGTTTTTCATCCGAAAAAGTCGGCGGAAAATTTGCCGAAAGCGACACGGAAAATTATCGCGTCTGGCACAATACCGATCCGAATAACGGTGTCATCGGGCAATATCTGATTAACAAACAGGGAAAACCTATCTATTTTGTTGATCCGACGATCAACGGTGTCATCAAAGAAGACGAAAACGGCAAAAAACTCGAACGCTACGACGCGCCGAAAGCGACTCTGATGAGCTACATCATAAAAGGAATTTTGAATCAGGAATTGCCGTGGGGTTTGGTCTTGATCGGCGCGATGATCGCCGCCGTTTTGGAATTGTCGGGCGTTCCGTCGCTCGCGTTTGCGGTCGGTTTATATCTGCCGATTTCCGCTTCGTCGCCGATTTTCGTCGGCGGCATCGTGCGTTGGGCGGTTGATTTATATTTGAAACGAAAACTTGCGCGGCAAAATCTTTCCGAAGAAGAAATCATCGCCGAAACCGACAAATCGAACGGCGTTCTGCTCGCTTCCGGCTACGTCGCAGGCGATTCGGTCGCCGGAATTCTCGTAGCAATTTTCGCGTTTTCGCCTGCGCTCAAAGGTTTGCAGGACAGTTTCGGCGAATGGGCGGCGGCGAGCAATCCGTTTTTCGACGGCGCAAACTCCGACTGGCTCGCTCTGATTCCGTTTTGGATTCTTGCCCTCATACTTTATTACGTCGGACGCGAAATGCTTCTGACGGGAAAAAAAACAACAGGTAAAAATTTTTAAAAAACTGAAAAAAATGTTTTACCTTTTTATATGCGACGCGCTATAATGATTTTAGCGTGTCGTTTTACTTTCCCCGACCGTTTCTCAAAGTCCCTGAATTTATATTTCATCGTTGCGGAGATAAATCTGATGTCCGAAAATTCTTTAAAGAACGAAATATGCTTATCGGCAATTGTTTTCCTGTCAGTCTTTATCAGCGGTTGTTCTGTCGAAGCCGCTAAAAAAGATGACTTGGATAAAACGGATAATCCCGCAATTTACAGCGTCAAAGCCGAGCGTGAAATATCCGAAAATAAAGGAAGAATTGATATACAGGAAAATTCTCCGGCGGACACGATTCGCACCTTTTACAAAAATTTGCGCGAAAAAAGATTTCGTGAAGCGATATTTTTGACAAATCTTCGTCCGGCAATCGAAGGTTTGACCGAACGTGAATTGAAAGATTTACAGGTTGATTTTTCCAATCTCGCCGAAATTATTCCAAACGACTTTCAAATCAACGGCGAGATAATTACTAATAACAAAGCAACCGTAATGACTAAATTGCCCGATAATACAACAGGCAAAACGGAACTAAAAGAATTTAATCTCGTTAAAGATAACGGCGGTTGGCTGATTTTGATGGTTGATGAAAAGCAGGAAACCGAAATTAAAAAGCAGGGGAAAAATTATTTTTTCAATTTGAGAATCGAAGTTCATCAATCGGAAGTCGAAAAAACGATGGACAGAATTTATAAAGCGGAATTAGTTCACAACGCACAAAACGGCGGTGAATTTACAGATTTTGCCGGATTGGTAAAAATGAATCTTTTGCCGGAAGATATTGAAAGCGGCGATTTTACAGGTTATAAATACAATATTTCACTTTCGGCAGACAAAAAGCAATATATTGTAACGGCTGAACCTGTAATTTACGGTAAAACGGGAAAACTCTCTTATCTGTTAAGCGTAGAAAATGATAAGAAACCTGTTTTAAAACAGGAAGACAAGCAAGGAAAATCTCCCGGCAATTAAATAAACATTAACTTTATAAAGTTTAAGTGTTGAAATTTAATTAAGAAAGAGTTATAAATGACGTTCGCCCCTTAAAACCGACGGTTAATTATATAGGAAGTAAAAAAAATGATCAGAAAACTGGTTTCGAGATTGAACAAATCCTTCACGAAGCAGATCGTGGCACAACGTCGTGAGTTTCATCTTCCGATAAAAATTTCGATTATGCCCGACAGAAATACCGGAAGATTAAGCGGTGCGGCAACGCCCGAAATGCTTTCGATCAGAGGCGAAACCAAAGATTTGAGCAAGACCGGAATTGCTTTTATCGTCTCCGCGATCCGCATTAAAGAGTATTATCTCGTCGGTCAGGATCATTCGCTCAATGCGGAAGTCGAATTGCCGGATGGAACTAAAATAAAAATGCAGATTGTCGGTCAGCGTTACGAACAGATTAATATTCACGATTCCGTTTCCGAATATTTTATCGGTGCAAATATCAAACAGATGAGCGCGGACGACCGCGAAATTTATGAATATTATCTGAAAAACGGCGCGAAACCGAAAGCCGGAGTTTTGCAACTCAAAACCGATCAAAGCTAAAAAACTAATTTATTATAGTTTTGCGAAGCGCGAAGATTTTTAAATCTTCGCGCTTTTTGTTTTTGAACCGACAATTATGTTTTAATTTTTCAAATGAAAGAAAAAGTCGGAATCGGAATCATCGGAACGGGATTTGCGCGAAAAGTGCAGATTCCGTGTTTTTTGGAATGCGAAAACGCGGAAATAGTTTCCATCGCCAGCGGTCATCTCGAAAATGCGGAAAGCGCGGCAAAGGAATTTAACATAAAACATTTCACCGGCGATTGGCGCGAAACGATTTTGCGCGAAGACGTTGATCTCGTTTGCATCACAACGCCGCCCGATACGCATTTTGAAATGACGCTCGCGGCAATCGAAAACGGCAAACATATTTTGTGCGAAAAACCGATGGCGACGAATGTCGGAGAAGCCGAAAAAATGACGGCGAAAGCAAAGGAAAAAGACCTTCTCGTATTGCTGGATCACGAACTTCGCTTTCAAGACGGCAGACAAAAAGCCTTGCAAATGCTGAAAGGCGGCGCAATCGGCAAAATTCGACACGCCAAATATAATTTCCGCAACGCATCACGCGGCGATGCAAATCTGCCGTGGACTTGGTGGTCGAGTGAAACGCACGGCGGCGGCGCATTGGGCGCAATCGGTTCGCATATTATTGATTCTTTCAACTTCTTTTTAGGAACGGAAATTTCCGAAGTTTTCTGTCAACTGCAAACTCACATCAAACAGCGCAAAGACGAAAAAACGGGCGAAATGCGCGACGTGACGAGCGACGATGAAGCAAATCTTGTATTGCGTTTCGCGGAAAACGATCTGACCGAAAATGCGACGGGAATCATCTCGATCTCAATGGTCGAATACCCGAATTATCAAAACGTCATCGAATTTTTCGGTTCGGAAGGTGCAATGCGAGTCGGATATTTGGGCGAAATCGAACTTGCCGAAAAAGGTGAAAAAGATTGGCAAAAACTCGAAACGAAAATCGGCAAAGCCCCGAAAGACATTTTTGATTCGGGTTTTCCAAGCGGTTTTATGGCATTTGCGCCGAAAATCATCGAAGCGATTCGGGACGGCAAAACCGAAATCGAACACGCCGCAACATTCGAAGACGGCGTAAAAGTTCAAAAAATCATAGACGCGGCGCACGAATCAAACTCGAAAAAATCCGTGATTAAAATTTGATTTAAAATGCGGAAACTCGCGCGAAGTAAGTGCGTAAAATTATTAGACAGATCATTTATTTCGTGTGCGTTTCCGCAAAAACGTCAATTTACTTTGCCGGATGACTTTAAAAAAAATGAATAAAAATCTTATCTCTGCCTACTCAAGTCTCTGCGGTCTAATTGTCTTATTAACCGTTTCGATATTTTCACAAACAATTCCCGCGCCGAAATATGTTTTGGGTTTTACGCCGGGCGATGACCGGAAATTGGCGAGTTGGGCGCAGACGATTGAGTATTTCAAGAAACTCGACGCGGCGAGCGACCGTGTGCAGTTTCAGGAAATCGGGAAAACGACGCTCGGTGCGCCGCTTGTTTATGCGGCGATTTCTTCTGCGGAGAATCTTAAAAACTTAAAGAAATATATTGCTATCAATGACAAACTCGCCGATCCGCGCCTGATAAAATCGAACGACAAAACCGCGCAGAGTTTAATTAAACAGGGAAAAACTTTTGTTTTGATAACCTGCGGAATTCATTCGACCGAAGTCGGTTCGGAGTTGTCTTCGATGCTCATTGCCGAAAAATTGGCGAAAGCCGAAGACGCGGAAACGAAGAAGATTTTGGAAAATACGATTGTTATTCTTGTTCCGAGTTTGAATCCCGACGGCGTTGATATTGTGAAAAATTGGTATGACAAAACTCTTGGAACGAAGTTTGAAGGCACGTCGCCGCCGGAACTTTATCACAAATACGTCGGTCACGACGACAACCGCGATTGGTATGCTTTTACGCAAATCGAAACGCAGTTGACGGTTGATAAAATTCACAATGTTTTCCGTCCGCAGATCGTTCACGACATACATCAGCAAGGCGCAAACGGTGCGCGGCTTTTTCTGCCGCCGTATCTCGCGCCCGTCGAACCGAACGTGCCTCAACAACTCGTCGAAGGCTACACCGAACTCGGCAATTTTATGGCGAGCGATCTTCGCAAGCAAGGTTTTGAAGGCATCACGACCGATTCGACTTACGACGCTTGGACACCGGCGCGCGCCTATTCGCATTATCACGGCGGCGTGCGGATTTTGTCGGAAACCGCGTCGGCAAATCTCGCTTCGCCGATCACCGTCAAATTTGAAGATTTGCGCGGCGGTTTGGGTTACGACGCGAAAACCGAATCGGCAAACTTTTCGCCCGTCTGGAAAGGCGGCGAATGGCATCTGCGCGACATCACGAATTATATGACGACCGCCGCTTTTTCGCTTTTGAAACACGCTTCGGAAAATCGCGCGAAATGGCTTTCGAGATTTTATTCAATCGGCAAAGAAGCCGTCAGACCGCGAACAAAAAGCGGAGAACTTTACGGATTCAGAATTAAAATTGATGATAATTTTCCAATATTATTGAATATTCTTGACAGAGCAGGAGTTCAGCACGGATTTCCGAAAGGCGAAAAAGAAACGAAAGTCAGAAATTTAAGTTATTTTGATACTGTAACAACTTATCCTTCTGAATCAATAATAATTCCGCTTGAACAACCGTATGGTGATTTTGCAAAGGCAGTTTTAGAAAATCAAAATTATCCGCATTTGCTTGACGAAAAAGGAAATCCGATTCCTCCGTATGACGTAACAGCGCACACGCTTTCACTTTTAATGAATTTAAAAGTCGAAGAAATCAAAGCACCATTCAAACCGAATTGGATAAAGAATTCGCGCATTAATACCGGAATTTCTGACTGTATGCTTGGCGGAAACAAAAAAGGAATTTATAAATCTCATATTCCTGTAATGGATGAAGGTTGGACGAGATGGACATTGGAAAAACAAGGAATTTGTGAAGAGTTTGAAACAATTACGGACGATGAATTTCGCGCAAATAATTTCGATCAAAAGAAACCGCCGTTTAGTGGGTTGAATGAAAAGCTAAGAATTGAAAAAGGACTTAATGATCCAAAATATCGGACAATCATCTTCCCCGACCAATCGCCGAATCAAATCTTAAACGGTTACGCGAAAGGCTCGATGCCCGACGAATACACGGGCGGAATCGGCAAAGAAGGCGTGGAAAATCTGCGGAAATTTGTCGAAGCGGGCGGTATGCTCGTTTTCTTAAACCGCGCTTCGGATTTTGCCATTTCACAATTTAATTTGCCCGTTCGAGATGTGACGGACAATCTGCCGCGCAAGGATTTTTACATTCCCGGCTCGATTCTCAGAACCGAACTCGACACGACCAATCCGATTGCCAAAGGAATGTCGAAAGATTCAATCGCGTGGTTTGAAGATTCGCCCGCGTTTGAAATCACCGGAAATAACACTGAAAACTTGGTCAACATTATTGCCAAATATCCCGACAATCCGAAAGATATTTTATTGAGCGGCTATATTCTCGGCGCGGAAAAACTCGCTGGAAAAGCCGCGCTCGTTCAAGTAAATATCGGCAAAGGCAAAATAATTTTATTCGGCTTTCGCCCGCAGTATCGCGGGCAATCGCTGGCGACGTTTCCGCTGTTGTTTAATGCGATTTCGCAATAAATGAAAAATTTAAGGAAACTTTTCGCAAGATTTGCAGATAACTTTAATGAACTGTTTTTCTTGATCGAGCGCGAAAAAAAGAGAATTGATGAATGACGAATTTGAAACGATTGATACAGCCGAAATGGAAATTCTAGCCGAATTTCCGACACGGGTTTCTGAAAAAACCGACGCTTACCGTTTGGGTGTTGCCGGCGAAAATTTTATTTTGTCCGGTCATTCGCTTCTATCGAAAAACAAAAGCGATGCCGAAATGAGCGAGAGGGAAATACAGGTTTTTGAATACGCGCGAAAGAGAAATTTCTGGTCGGGGAAAATATTTTTTGAACTCGAAAATTTCGATGCGGTTTTGCAGAGATTGCAGGAAATCTTCGATGGCGGAACAGTCGCGCCGCTAAGGAAAAACGGTTTTGACATCGCTCGCGGAAAAGATCTGATAGCGATTGAAAAAAATTCGGTGATGCCGCATAACGCCGGTCAGCCGATTGAAACTCTGCTGATCGGCAATCAGCGTCCGGCGAACCTCGATCTGCTGAAGTCAAATGGTTTCACGATTTATCTCGCGCCGGAAAACGGTTTGAAATTGCTGGCAGAAATGCGAAATATAAAACCCGCAGTCGAGAAAATAATTCGGGAAAAATTAGGTTAAAGTTATGGGATTTAAAGTAGATAACGACGGAACAAAACGCATCGGTGATCCGGTAAATAAAGTTGCCAAACCGCAACCGCTGCCGAAAACCCATCTGCCGAAAGCGGAAATCGGCTCTGCCGAAACGAAAAAAAATGAAGCGCAGATTTACGCCGCCCGGCAGCGCGAACGTCTCGAAAGACTTTTAGGTGCGGCAATCGGCGGAAAATCGAGTTATACGGATTTTTATAAAAATCAGGCTTTTCGGCAGGCTAATTTTGTTTACGGCAAGACAATTTCCGATCCGGCAAACGGTTTTACGGACGCGAGCCGCCGCGCTCTGACCGATTACCGGAACACTTTAAATCATTTCGGTGTCAGTCCGCTCGAATCACAAAATACGAATCTGCTCGGCTCGATTGATTTTCTCAATGCCGAATCATCGCGTTCCGGCGGTTTGACGACTTTGAGTGCCGATGCTCTGCAAAATCCGGCGCAAAACGGCGAGATGCCGAAAGTTTACGCGCGAATGCTCTGGGCGGGCGGCGGCTCGCTCGACAAAAGCGATGCGCGACTGTCATTTTTCAACTCTTCAAACAACTCCGGCAAATCAATTGCGTGGGCGACGCGCGTCGAAGATTTGGCAGGTTCTCGCCTCGATTATCAGGAAGTAATGCGGCGCATCGGCTGGACGGCGGACGACATTGCAAACGCAAAACCGGGCGATTTCAAACTGGCGATTTTTACCGATGACGCGGCGGTTAATCCGCGTGTGCCGACCGCCGACACGATTATTGATATTGCGCGGAATGACAATGCGGTTTTCGGAAAATTTGCCGGAAAACCAGACGCGTTCTGGAGCGATGTCATCGGATACGATTATCAAACTCGGAGCGTACAGGCGACGGCGGGCGGTTTCGACCGGACAAACATCGGTGATTTTATTAAAACTTTGCCGCCGAACGAAGCGGAAATTTTCGATGCGCGTTTCCAACTCGAAAACAGAATGGGCGTTAATCCGCTTTTCACGGGCGACGGCACGACTAAACGCCCGGACGCGTTAAACAAAACGGTCGGTGTCAGAGAATATGTCGTCAACAATGCGGTTGATGATGCGACGCTCCGGCAGATGGCGAAAAACGGTCAGGTCGCGCTGATTGATATGCAGGACATCGGTTCGCTCGACGCATATAAAAACGCGCTGGCAGATGTGCGGAAAACTAATCCGAACGCGACTATTCCTCTACCCGATGTTCCCGTGGGAACGACCGATATGACGGCAACGCTTCCGGCTTTTTCCGAAAGTGCGGCTTTAAGAAGTGAAATGCGTTCGGGAGCATTGCTCGGCGGCACGATGTCGGCGGTGACCTCTCTACCGGAGATTTTCGATCAAGCCGGCAGAGGCGATTATTCGGGCGCGGCGAAAACTTTGGCGGTTAATACGACAATCGGCACGAGCGTCGGCGGTTTGAGCGCGGGCGCGGAAAGAATTGCCGGTCAGCGAATTGAAAGTGCTTTGGCAAATTCGCGTCTGGCGCAAAACGGCATCAATCGGCTTTATTCAAATACGGCGGCACGCAGCGTCGTCAGTCGCTTTGCTCAAACCGAAGCGTCCAATCTATCGTCTTCGGCGTTTAACTCGACCGTCAGACAGATCGGTTCACGCGTCGGCGGTGCGGGTGTGATCGGCGGCGTGGTCAACGGCGGATTTGCCGCTTACGATCAGATCGGCGCGTATAATCGAGGCGAAGTTACCGCATCGCAGGCAATCGGAACGGTGACGGGCGAAGCGGCGGTCGGTGTCGGCGCGGGAATGGCGGGCGCGGCGGCGGGCGCGGCAATCGGCAGTATTATTCCCGGTGCGGGAACGATTGTCGGCGGCGTGATCGGTTTCGGAGTCGGAATGGCGGCGGGGTATTTAGCTGACAAAGGTCTGCGCGGTTTGGGCGTAAATACGCTGATTGCCAAAGGTGTCACGGCGACGATTGATACGGTCTCAGATGCCGCCGGAAAAGTATCCGATGCCGCTCACAACGCAGTCAATACTATCTCGGACGCGGCGGATAATCTGGCGGACGGCGCGAAAAATATGCTCGGCGGCGCGGTTCACAGTCTGGGTTCGATTTTCGGCTGATGAAAATTTGCAGTTTACAATAAAATGCCTTCACCGATTAATTTGTCCGTGAAGGCATTTACTCGTTAAAATTATACAGTTTGACACATTTACATTAAGCCGATTCTTTTGGAACATCTGATAATTGACAGCGAAAAATTGAAAATCAAATCTGTTTTACAATTATCATTTGTCCTTTTAATTCCGAATTTTTACTTTTTAAAACTTTTAATCTTCAAAGAAAATGAATTTAACAGCCAATGATTTTGCAACCACTTTTCCAGACGAATGGCAAGACCGCACAATGTTCACGCTCGTCGCGCCTTTTGCCGACGGCGAGTTTGCCGCTAACTGCGTGATTACCAAAAACGCGGTCACGGCGCACGAGAGTCTCGAAGATTTTGTGCAGGAACAAACGAATATGATGCGGCAATCGCTTCCGAATTTTGAAATTCTGGACTATCGCACTACTGATCTCAAAGGTTTTCCGGGTTGCCAGCAACTTACACGCTTTCAGACCGAAAACGCCGTTATTCAACAAGTTCAGACGTTTATTCTCGCTAACCAAAGTATTTACGTTATCACGGGAACATCGGAGGTTGAAAATTTCAACGCGCACCTTGATGCCTTCCGGCAGATCGTCGAAAATTTTCACATTAAAAATTATGAATTTTAATCTGTTTTAGAAAGAAATTTTGCTTCACTTAATTTTTCTACTGATAAAATAAAAAAAATGTCAAAAAATCGCTCCGAAAACAAAGACAAAATCCGATTTTTGAAACCGCCGCATCTGAAAATTCGTTGTATTATGTGACACACGGAGAAAAAGATGACTACATTCGGCTTGATGACAATTTTTTTGGCAATCGGCGGAGTAGGTTTTTTATTTTTGCTGGTTTCCTTTCTGATCGGTGATTTATTTGAAGCAATCGGCTTCGATTTCGGAACCGATCTCGATGCCGGACACGATTTCGGTTTGTTCGACAGCCGCGTGATTTCGATGTTTCTCACGGCTTTCGGCGGTTTCGGCGTGATCGGCGTTTCGCTCGGTTACGGCGCGGTCGGAAGTTCTGTTTTCGGTCTGCTCGGCGGCATTATTTTCGGCGCAATCGCCTTTTATTTCGGCAAATTTCTTTACAGTCAGCAATCAACGAGTTCGGTTTCGATGGAAGATTTGATCGGACGCACGGCGCAGGTCGTCGTTAGTATCAAACCGAATCAACTCGGACAAATCTCTTGCCGCGTCGGTGAAGAATCGGTCGAAAAACTCGCCCGCACCATCGGTGACGAAGAACTCAAAGCCGGACAGATCGTTCGCATTGATTCCATCGGCAGCGATTCGGTAATGGTAAGTGTTGACGAAGGCAAAGGTTACTCGCTTTTCTCGGAAAAGGCTTGAAACTTCCCGCAAAATCAGTCTAAAATTCGCATCAACTCTAAAAAAAGTAAAGAAAAATTCTTATGCTTTGATTTCTGCACGGCTAAACGTGTATCAAATTTGGTCTTACGGCGAAAATCGTAAGGTTTTAAGTGAGGTAAAAAAAATGTTTGAACTTCCTATCATTATCATCGGCGCAGTTTTGCTCGTCATAATCGGTTTGTTTTTGGTTCTCGGAATTTTGAGTAAAAACTACATCAAGGTTTCACCCAATCAAGCCGCCGTCATATCGGGACGAACGCGCAAACTCGGTGACGGCACGACGGTCGGTTACCGGCAGGTGCGCGGCGGCGCGACGCTCGTTATTCCGTTTCTCGAAAAGGTCGAATATCTCGATCTTAACGTGATAACCGTTCCGCTCGCCACGTCACGCGCTTACACTGTGCAGGGCGTTCCCGTGTCGGTCAAAGCGGTGGCGAACGTCAAAGTCAAAGGCGACGATCAATCTTTGAGGGCGGCGGCGGAAAGATTTTTGGGAATGCCGAAAGAGCAGTTTCACCAACTAGTTTTTCAAACTTTGGAAGGACATCTTCGCGCAATTCTCGGAACTTTGACGGTCGAAGAAATCAACAATGACCGCCAATCTTTCGCGCAGAAATTGACATCGGAAGCCGCCGGAGATTTGGAAAAAATGGGCATTGGTCTCGACGCTTTGACGATTCAGGAAATCTCCGACGAAGAAGGTTATCTCGATGCGCTTGGCAAACGGCGAACGGCGGAAGTCAAACGCGATGCCGAAATCGGTCAGGCGGAAGCTAACCGAGATTCAAAAATCAAAGCGTCGCAGGCTTTGCAGGAAGGTGAAAAAGTTCGGCTTTTGACCGAAGCGCAAATCGCCCAATCAACGCGCGAAACCGAAATTCAAAAAGCGCAGGTGCAGGCGGAAATTCAGAAAGAACGCGCGACGGCGAATCAAGCCGGACCGCTTTCCGAAGCCAAAGCACAGCAGGAAGTCGTCGCCGAAGAAGTTCGCATCGAACGAATCCGCACACAGGAACAGATCGCCGTTCAGGAACAGGAAGTTCTTCGTAAAGAAAAAGAACTCGAAGCGACGGTCGTCAAACAAGCCGAAGCCGACCGCAAAGCCGCCGTTTTGCGGGCGCAGGGTTTGCAGGAATCGGCGATTCTCGAAGCCGAAGGTCGCAAACAGGCGCAGATCGCGCAAGCCGAAGCCGAATCGCAGAAATTACAGCGTGAAGGTCAAGGACGCGCCGCCGCCGTCGAAGCCGAAGGTAAAGCCGAAGCCTCGAAAATTCGTGCATTGGGTTTGGCACAGGCTGAACAACTTCAGGCGAAAGGTCTTGCAGAAGCTGCTTCAATCGAGGCGCAAGGTTTGGCGGAAGCCAGAGCGATCAAGGAAAAAGCCGCCGCGTGGCGCGAGTTTAACGATGCCGCACGTTTGCAGACTATTTTGGAAAAATTGCCTTCGATCATCGAAGCGTCCGCACCTGTTTTTCAGGCAGTTGCCGAACCTTTGGGCAAAATTGACAAGATCGTGATGATTGACCAAGGCAACGGAAACGGCGACGGCAATCATACGAGCGGAATCAACCGTTTCGCGCAAACCGCGCCGACGATGATTTTCGGTCTGCTTCAGCAATTACAGGCGATGGGCTTGAATGTGCCGGATATTATGGCGCAGCTCGGCATTAATCAGGATGAAAAACTGATCGAAACGTCATCCGAGAAAAAAGATACGCCAAAACAAAACGGCACGTCCCAAAAAACGGTTGAAAAATCGAAAATTGTTCAGACTGAAAGGAAAGTAAATCAGATTGCAGAAGAATAACTTGTTCATTTTCACCACAGAGACGCGGAGACGCAGAGTTATAAAAAAGAATTTGAAAGTCGAATAAGAAGTTCATTTCTACATTTTTATCCTCCGCTTCTCCGCGTCTCTGCGGTTCAAATTTTCTACAATTTTAATGCGCTCCCGGCGGCGGTTTTGCGCCTTTTACTTTTTTGAAGAGAAAGACAGTCGGAACAGCGATAAAACAGAGAAATGCGAGCAATTTAAAGTTGTCAATATAAGACAAAACCGCCGCTTGACGGACGACCATTCCGTAAATGATTTGATAGGTTTGCTGAGTTGCCGTCGCTACGTCGGTGTTTGCCAGCAGGGAATTTTTTATCTGTTCAAAAGTTTGCTGAAACGCCGGATTGTATTCGCTGGTATTCGGCATCAAAGCCGATTGATGAACTTGCGCGTTGCGCGAAAGCAGAGTCGTCATCGCTGCGATTCCGAGACTTCCGCCGGTGTTTCGCATCAAGTTATAAATTCCCGAAGCATTGCCGATTTCCGAATTGGAAAGCGTTCCCATCGTCAGCGTCGTCAGCGGAACAAAAACGAAACCCATTCCGAAACCGCTGATAATCATCGGAATCACCACATTGCTCTGCGAAATGTACAGATTAATTCCGGTGAACATATAGGTCGAATAACCGAGAACGGCAAATCCGAACATTATCAGATAACGGCTGTCAATTTTTCCGATCAAACGTCCGACGACGAGCATTGAAATCACCGACCCGACACCTCGCGGGCTGACCGCCAGACCGCTTTCAACCGCCGGATAACCCAAAAGCGTCTGCAAGAAAAGCGGCAACAGCGCGGTTGAGCCGTAAAGCACAACGCCGACCGACGCGATCAGAAGCGTTCCGACAGCGAAATTTCGATTGAGAAAAACTCTTAAATTGACAATCGGTTCGTCAACGTAGAGTTCCCACGCGACAAATGTCAAAAGGGAAATCGCCGACATTACCGCCGTAAAAATTATTACCGGCGACGCAAACCAATCGCGCTGTTGCCCTAAATCCAAAGTCAGTTCGAGCGCGGAAAGTCCTAAAGCCATCAAACTGAAACCGATATAATCAATCTTTCCGGGTTTTTGATCCTTAATATACGGCGGGTCTTCGACGAAAGTGTTCGCCATAAACGCGGCAATCATACCGACCGGCAGATTGATATAAAAAATCCAACGCCACGAATAATTATCCGTGATCCAACCGCCGAGCGTCGGACCGATGATCGGCGCAACGACTACGCCCATTCCGTAAAGTGCCATCGCCGCGCCGCGTTTGGCTGGCGGAAAACTTTCCAAAAGAACGGCTTGAGCAATCGGCTGTAATGCGCCGCCGCCGATGCCCTGTAAGATTCTGGCGATAATCAATAATGTTAAATTCGGAGCTGCGCCGCATAAAGCGGATGCAAATGTGAAAAGAATGATGCAAATTATTAGAAATCTTTTGCGCCCGATATATTTTGCAATCCAACTTGTCGCAGGCAACACGATGGCGTTTGAAATGAGATAACTCGTCAAAACCCAAGTCGCTTCTTCGGGCGTAGCGGAAAGATTTCCGGCGATGTGCGGCAGTGCGACGTTGGCAACCGAAGTATCTAAAACTTCCATCACCGTCGCTAACATTACGGAAATAGCGATCAGCCACGGGTTGAAACTAGGAGTCCATTGTTGTTCGGTTTGACCGTCTGCCATTTATTTAAATCCAGAAGAATTATTCGTCCACAGATAAACACAGATGGACACAGATGATTTTTGTTTGATTGACTAATCAACAATCTCTTTAAAAATTCGTTTTTATCTGTTTTTATCTGTGTTCATCTGTGGACAATTTTTCTTATAAAATTTCTTATCTTACCTTCACGCTCGGCGCGACCGACATTCCCGGCGCGAGCAGATGAATATTGTCAGGCTGCTCGTCAAAAACGATTTTGACCGGCACACGCTGGACGACTTTGACATAATTTCCCGTCGCATTTTCCGCCGGAAGCAGACTGAAACGCGAACCCGTTCCGGCTTGAAAACTTTCGATCTTGCCGTGAAAAGTTTCGCTCGGATATGCGTCAACTTCAATATCTACGGGCTGACCGATTCGCATCGCTTCGAGCTGAGTTTCCTTGAAATTAGCTATGACCCAAACTTCGTCCGACTGCGAAATCGCCATCAGCGGCGTTCCGGGTTGGACGAGTTGACCTTCTTCGATGGTTTTTCCCGTGACGATTCCGTCATCGGGCGCGTAGATTTTCGTGTATGAAAGTTCGAGTTCGGCTTCACGAACGGCGGCTTCGGCTTGCGCGATGCCCGCTTCGGCATTTCCGACTTGCGTTTGGACGACATCAATTCTTTCAGGCGCGGCGTTCGCGTCCTGCAATCTGCCGACCGATTCGCCGACCTGCGATTTCGTCAGATCAACCTGTGCAAGCGATTGTTGATAATTGTTCTGCGCGACCGACACATTCGCCTGCGCCTCGCCGACGCGCGATCTTGCCGCAATGACTTCTTTTTGTGCGGCATTAGCTTCCGCCCGCGCCGTCTGCAAAGCGTTCGTCGCCTGATCGAGCGACTGTTTGGAAATATCACCGTTATTAAATAAAACCAGACGGCGATTGTATTCTTTTTGCGCCAATTCCAGATTCGCCGCGACTTGCGGACCGAGAGCTTCGGTTTGCGCCAAATTCGCCTGTGCTGTTTTGACAGCATTTTGCGCCTGCCGGATTTGCGATTGCTTCGCTTCGGCGGCGGCGCGTGTCTGGTCAACATTTTTCTGTGTCGTTTCGACATTAGAACGTGCCTGTGCCTGACTCGCGTTTGAAGTTGCACGAGTTAAATTGACTTGTGCCTTTGATTGCTCGCGTTGCGCCTGCGCTACGAGAAGCTGTGCTTTTGCTTGTGTGAGTTTGGCTTCGTAATCTTTCGTGTCGAGTTCGACGAGCAGATCGCCTTTGTGAACAGGTTGATTCGATTTAACGTAAATTTTTGAAATATAAGCCGAAACTTTCGGACTGACGCGAATGACATCGCCGTCAATAAATGCGTCGTCGGTTGATTCGTAATGACGCGCATTCAGCCAGTAAATCAATCCGCCGATTGCACCGACCAAAACAATCGCGCCGATGATAATAAACGGTAATTTACTGCGCGGCTTTTTCTGTTTATCTTCCGCTTCGGCTTCTTCGTGCGACTCTTTATCTTCGGGTTTTTCGTCAAAAGTTTCCGACATCTCCGGCTCTTCAACGGTTTTTTCGGATGGTTTTTCTTTCCGTTCTTCTTCCTGTTCTTTAAGCTCGTTCGCTTTCCCCTTGTTCGTTTCCTGTATATCTTTCCCCATTTATTGACCTCGCTAAGTAAGTGAGTGCTTACTCACTTACGGAAAAGACTATTTTACAATTTCAAATAAACAAGTGTCAATGTGAGAATTTTTTCATAAAGAAATTTCCAAATGTATAAAACGGTTAGTTCTTAATTTGTAACGATCAATATTGCCTTTACCGCAGAGGCGCAGAGTTCGCGTTGAGAAACATAGAGAAAATCTCCGCGAAACTCTGCGAATTTACTTTGCGCCTCTGCGGTAAAAGTTGTGCAAAATAAACTACAATAACATCTATAAAAATGTCTGATTCGCCGCGTCGGATTTTTATGTTAGGATAAATTTTTTGTGATTTACCAATGAAAGAAAATATAGAAGAAACACGATTTGAAAACGGTTTAACAATAATTACCGATAAAATGCCCGACGTGCGTTCGGTCACGCTCGGATTCTTTTTCCGCAAAGGTGCGCGTCACGAACCCGCCGAACTCAACGGCATTTCGCATTTTATCGAACACACGGTTTTTAAAGGCACGACGAAAAGAACCGCACTCGAAATTGCGATTGAAACCGACCGTTTAGGCGGAAATCTCGACGCTTTTACGATGCACGAAGAAACCGGATTTGCCATCAAAGTCGTTGATAAAGAATTACCGAATGCCTTTGATTTATTGGCTGATATGCTCGTTAATCCGCTTTTTGACGAACGCGAATTAAAGCGCGAACAAAAAGTAATTATCGAAGAAATCAAGATGACCGAAGATGCTCCCGAAGAACTTCTCGGCGAGATTTTCAACGAGAAACTTTTTCCCGAACATCCGCTCGGAATGTCCATCGCCGGAACGCCGAAAACAGTTCGCAGTTTTAATGCGGAAGTAACGCGGAAATTTCACCGCGAAATAATCAATCCGAAAAACGTCATCATCGCGGCGGCGGGAAACGTCGAACACAAACAAATTATAGACTTGGCAAATAAATTTTTCGATTCAAAAACCAAAAACCAAAAAATAAAAACCAAAGACCGAAGACCAAAAATCGCCGCGCCGATTATCATCAAAAAGAATAAAAATTTAGAACAGGCGCACATTATAATCGCCGCGCCGTTTACAGACGCACAGAGCGAAGAGCGGTATGCGGCTGATCTTTTGGCAAATATTTTGGGCGGCGGCACGAGTTCGCGTCTGTGGCAAAAAGTGCGCGAAGAAAGAGGTTTGGCATACAGCGTCGGCGCGAGTGCGGCGATGTATCTCGACTGCGGCGTGTTTTCGATCTACGCCGGAACTTCGCCGAAACAGACCGAAGAAGTTCTCGAAATTTCCATCGCCGAACTGCGCGATGTCGTCAAAAACGGCGTGACGAACGACGAATTGAAATTAATGAAAGAACAAACCGTCGCTTCGATTCTGCTCGGTCTGGAAGATTCCGCAACTCGCGCCGGAACGCTCGCACGGCTCGAAATGGTTCACGGTCGCCAAATTTCTCTGGACGAAACAATCGAAAAGATCGAAGCCGTAAAGGTCGAAGAACTACAGGAATTAGCCGGAGAATATTTTCAAACCGAAAAAATCGCATTCGGCGCGTTGGGAAATTTGAACGGTTTGAAAATAAAACGTGAAAGACTGGAAATCTGATGCGAAGCGAAATTAAAACCGAAAATTTGATCTTACGAAAATATGAAATAGATTTCGTGCCGCTGTTATTTGAAGCGGCAATCGAATCGAAAGGCGGCGAATTTACGCGCTGGATGCCGTGGTGTCACGAAAATTACGCGATTGAAGAAACACGCGAATTTATTGAGAAAACTGTTGAAAATTGGAAAAATGCAGATGATGTTTGGCGCGAAAATATGCAATTCGGTTACGCGATTTTTGATGCGAAAACGGAAAAATTTCTCGGCGGAATCGGACTGAATCAACCGAACGCGCAGTATAAATTTTTCAATCTCGGTTATTGGGTTCGCACATCGGAACAAAATCGCGGCATTGCTAGCGAAGCGACACGCGCTCTCGCAACAGCGGCGTTTGAAGATTTGCCGGAATTAAACCGCATCGAAATTCTCTCCGCGCTGGAAAATATTCCGAGCCAAAAAGCCGCCGAAAAATCCGGCGCATCACGCGAAGGTGTTTTGCGAAAACGATTAATTACCGGCGGCAGAATTCACGATGCGGTAATGTTTTCATTTGTCCGCGAAGATTTTCAAAAATAATAAATGACAAATTTAAACGAATTTTTCGGCGACATAGATATTTATCTGTTCGACCAGATTTTGAAAAATCGTTTCGCGCCGGAAATGAAAATTCTTGATGCCGGATGCGGCGGCGGAAGAAATCTCATCTATTTTCTGCGAAGCGGTTTCGAGTGTTTCGGCGTTGACCGAAACGCGGACGCGATTGAATATGTGCGCCAAATTTCGCAGATGATCGCACCGGAAAACGCGCCGGAGAATTTTCAAATTTCGAGCATCGAAAAAATGCCTTTCGCCGATGAAAATTTTGACTGGGTTTTGAGCAATGCCGTGCTTCACTTTGCCGACGATGAAGATCAATTTAACAAAATGCTTTCGGAAATGTTTCGCGTTTTAAAACCTTCGGGAATACTTTTTGCGCGTCTCGCTTCGTCAATCGGCATCGAAGATAAAATCGAAAAGCTGTCCGAACGCCGGTATTTTCTGCCCGACGGAAGCGAACGATTTTTGGTTGACGAAGAAATGTTAATTAAAGCGCCGGAAAATCTCGGCGCGGCATTTATCGAACCGATCAAAACGACAAATGTTCAAAATCTGCGCTGTATGACGACTTGGGTCATTCGCAAAATGTGATTGCGGAAGAAACATTTGTCCGCGAAATACGCAGAAAGTTTAATGAAGAAATTAGGAATATTTGCCCGCGAATCAACGCGAAATGGCGCGAATAAAAGAATATTTTAGAAATTTTGCCCACGAATTATACGAAAGAACACGAATAAAAAAAAGAATTAGTTAAAGATTTTTTAGTATTAAATTATACTGAAAACAATTTGATAATTATTTCTGTTCTTTATTAAATTTCTTATAATTCGTGCTGATTCGTGTAATTCGCGGGCAGCAAATTCTTTTCTTTCGCTTTAATTTTTTCGCGCCATTTCGCGTTTATTCGCGGACAGCAACTTCTTTTATCTTCGATATTTTATCGGATCAATTTCTCCCGCATTTTCAAAACCGCGCAGACGCAGAGCGCACGAGTCGCACGTTCCGCACGCTAAATCTTCGCTGCGATAACACGACCACGAAAGATGAAGCGGCGCACCGAGTTCGATTCCTTTTTTGACGATTTCGGCTTTTGATAATTCGATGATCGGCGTTTTGATTTTGATATTTGTGTCGGGTTTCGTTCCTGTTTCGATAGTTTTTTCAAACGCCGCGTAAAATTCCGGTCGGCAGTCGGGATAACCGCTCGAATCTTCGGCGACTGCGCCGATGTAAATCGAATTCGCTTTAAGAACTTCCGCCCAACTCGTCGCAATCGAAAGCATATTCGCATTGCGAAACGGCACATAACTCGTCGGAATTTCTTTTGATTCCAAATCCGCTTCCGTTACTTTGATTGCTTCGTCAGTCAAACTCGAACCGCCGATTTTCGCCAGATATTCAATCGAAACGTCGAATCGTTTTTCGACATTATAAAAATCGGCAATATCGTTAAACGCCTGCCGTTCGCGCTTTTCCGTTCGTTGACCGTACGAAATATGCAAAAACGCAATTTCTGTATTTTCACTTTTTGCAATCGCCGCCGTGACGCACGAATCCATTCCGCCCGATACTAAAATAATTGCTTTGCTCATTTAGAAAATTTAACCACAGATGAACGCGGACGAACACGGATAAAATCAAAAAAAATTAAACTCCGTGAACATCCGCGCCCCAGATATATTTGTGAAGCTGCAAATTAAGCCGAACTTTTAAATTACTTTTTGCAACATTTTCAGCGATTTCCTTTAGATTTTCGATGCCGAAAACGGGCGAAATCAGAATTTCTCTTGCGCGATTTTCCAAATCATATTTTTCGATGATTTCTTTCGCAAACTCCCAATCATTTAAATCTGCAATGACAAATTTTACTTCGTCTTTTTCTAGCTTTAATCTTTCGAGATTTGCCCAGTGATTTCGTTCCGATTCGCCGGATGCGGGACATTTTACGTCGAGAATTATCTTGGCGCGTTCGTCAACTTTTTCCGTCGAAATGTAACCGCCGGTTTCGATCAGGATTTCGTAGTTTTTATCTAAAAGATTTGTAATAAACGGAAAAACATTTTTTTGTGCAAGCGGTTCGCCGCCGGTGATTTCGACTAGATTGCAGCCGAAATTTTCCAGTTGCGCGAAAATTTCATCAAAACTCAAACGATTTCCGCCCGTAAAAGTATATTCCGAATCGCACCACACGCAACGCATCGGGCAACCCGTCAGACGCACGAACGCGCACGGTCGCCCCGAATGTGAAGATTCGCCCTGAATCGAGAGAAAAATTTCCGTGATACGCAACTCCATAAAGACAAAAATTAACAGGGATGAAAGGGATAGACAAGGATAAAATAACTTATCCCTAAAAATCCTCGTTATCGCTGTTAATTTTCTTTCGCTTTTTTCTCTAACGATTTTGGGGCGAGATAAATGTCACTGCTTCGATTTCCGCTAAAGCAGAAATCTTTTCAATCGCAATGCTTCCGACGACCGCCTTTGCCGAAGGTATTTCGGTTATAACGGTAAAGCCGAGTTTTTTTAGTCGTTCGATTGTTGCAGAATTTAAGTCTTTCAAACGTACAGTGATTTCAGCTTTCCCGTCGCGGACAAATTTTGTTTCATCAGCATCGGCTGATGTTTTATTTTGCAGGCGTTCGATCAATTTGAAAACCGAATCGGCAGTTTTTAGTTTGATTTGCCGCAGTTTTTCCTGTTCGGGCGTAAGCTGAACGGCAAAACTGCCGAGTGAAACTTCGGCTTGCGGTTTGTTGTTTTTGAGCGTGAAATTATATGCGATCACGCCGCCGATCTTTACAGGATTGTCTTCTGTTTGTTTAATTTTAAATTTCGTTTTAAGCGCGGCTTTTTCCGATGCTTCGCGCAACATTTCGTTTCCGCTAATCGCTTTTGCCTCGACAACATTGCCTGTTTCGTCAATCGTTACCTGAACATTGACTAAACCGTCCGCACCGTCCCAGATTTTATTTGATTCAAGCGCGGGTTTTGGCAATTTTGTCGCCTTACCTTTTGCCGGAATTTCTTTTTTATCATTAAGCGTTCCGGTGCGAAAATTTGTCGCTTCCTGTCCGTCAATGACGAAGGTGTTTTCCGAAACCGACGCGCCATCAACTTGATAGCCGCCGCTTAACAATTCAGGTCTAATCTTTGTCGTTATCGCAGAATTTGTCGTGTCAATTGTTACTGATGAATCGGATGTAACATTAACGGTAGAACTGACTGCGCCGGTTGACAGCGTTGCAAAATTCATCATTCTTCTACCGTTAATCGGAAGTTCATTAATTGATTTTTGCGAAACTATTTCACTATTTACGCCTTCGGGAAGTTCGACGGGAACTTCTATTTTGCGCGGTTGTCCGCCGTCGGTGACGACTCGTTCTTCGACGGCGACAAATGATGTATATTGCGTCAGCAGACGATACTCGATGCCGAGATTGGTGATCGTGTCTTTGATCTCCGTTTTCGGATTTCCGCTCTGAATTCCCGCGTAATCCTGCGCCATCAGATCGTCAATTCTAGTTCGCGCCCAGAGTGTGGCGAGAACATCGTGATTTGCTTCCGTTTCAGGAAACGTCACGGGAATTTCACGAACGATTTCGCGCCCGAACGATTTGCCTTTTAATTTGACAACGCCGCTGCCGGATTTTGTAAAACGTCCGTGAATGACGACTGGTTTCGCGCTGAACAGATCGTTGATGCGTTTCGGGTAAACGTCCGCGACTTGCAAATCACCGAAATCTAGTGAAATGTCGGTTAAAAGCGGATTTCTGATGCGCTCGTGAAAACGCTTTGCGGCGGCTGAACCGTCGTCTTGAAGCGAAACATATTCGACTTCGCCGCGACCTTCTTCCGCCATTTTGTCGAGCAAATAACGATTTACCGAACTTCCGATGCCGAACGAAAAAACTCTGGCGTTCGGATGTTTCTGAATTTCGCCCATTATTTCCATATCGTTGCCGATATAACCGTCGGTCATAAAACAAACGATGCGAATATGTTTGTTTGAATCCGAAGGTTCGAGCGCGGTGCGAATCGCTTTCATCATTTCCGTTCCGCCGCCGCTCTGACGCGATTGTAAAAACGCCTGCGCTTTTGCCAGATTTTCTTTCGTCGCGGGAACAGGTTTTTCAAATAAAACGGAAGTGTCGCCCGCGAAAGTTATCAGATTAAAAGTGTCCTGCGGATAAAGTCCGTCAAGCGCAAGTTTCATTGATTCTTTGGCTTTGTCGAGCGGAAAACCCGACATCGAACCGCTCGTATCAATGACGAAAACGATTTCTTTCGGCGTGACATCTTCGGAATTAACTTTGTCGGGCGGCTGCAAAATCAGCGAAAAATATCCGCCTTTGTCGCCGCGATGCGTGAGAATCGCGTCTTCGATTTTCTTTCCTGCAACGTCATATTTCAAAACGAAATCTTTGTTCGGAATCGTGTTTTCATTTTTGAGTTTTACGTTGTAATTGTTCGCCGAAATCATCGCGGAATCAATTGCGTGAGAATTTGAAACGACCGATTCGACCGGAACGCCCGCATCGAGATTGACCGAAATCGAAATGTCGTGTCCGGCGCGGTCTTTGGCAGGCATCGGTGTAATTTTCGATGCGTCGGGAACTTGCGTCGTGTCGGGCGAAAAACCGCCGCCTGTTTTTCCCGTCGCATTTCCCGGATTGTAGCGCGGTCCGACAACCATCGGGAACACGAATTCGTAAGTTCCGCCGTCGTATTTCAAATTTTCGACGTAAGAAATTTCGATCTGAATTTTTTCGCCCGGCAGAATATTAGCCACCGACTGCGTGAAAATATTCGGTCGTTCCTGATTTAACAGCGAGGCGATCTGACCGTTCGATTTCGCGGCTTCGTAAACTTCGCGCGCCTGCTCGCGCTTCATTATTTTGCCTTTGACCGTTCGCTCGCCGATTCGCATCGTCATATCGTCAACCGCCGCATTATTCGGAAGTGGGAAAACATAAACGGCTTCGATCTTTTCGGTGAAATTGTTTTCAAATTCCTGAACGACTTTAACGCGCGACAGGAAACCGGAAATTTCCGCTTTTACGTCGGTATGTTTGAGCGGCACGAGACCGAGAGATTTACCTTCGGAACTAACGGCTTCGAGTTCGCCCTGCGTAACTTTTTGAGCGTTGGCAGAAAAGACAAACGACAGACACACGAGAATCAGGAACACGGCGTTTCGCATAGAAATTACCTCTTTATTAAACTTTAGATTTTTATTTTCCGAAAAGAATTCTTCAAATACTTCGTAGTTTGAAACGCTTTGATAGTTGCTTTCGCGGAAAATTTTTTGTCACAGACATTTGGTGAACGCATCGTAAATTGAATACTTGCAAAAGAATTTTTTTAGCCACAGATGGACACGGATAAACACAGATAAAATCAAAGAAAAATAAGAAATGTTTTGCCCACGAATAACACGAATCAGCACGAATTTTTAAAATCAAATAAAGTTAATTAGATGTTTTTTATTTCTTAAAATTATTCGTGTCAATTCGTGTTATTCGCGGGCAAAACTCTTTCTTACTTTTGCGAGTTTGTAGCTTTGCGTTAAAATCGAAAAACAAAGGAGAAACAGCTAATGAGAAAACAATTAAAAGATTTTATCGAAGCAATCGGCAAAGATGCGGTTGCCGTGATTCCGGCATCGCACGAAGTAACGCGCAGTTACGACACGGAATTCAAGTTTCATCAAGACCCGGATTTTTTCTATCTGACCGGATTTCCAGAACCGGACGCGGTTGCCGTGATTGATCCGTCATCGAAGAAAAACCCTTACACGCTCTTCGTTCGTCCGCGCGATCCTGAAATGGAAACTTGGTATGGACGGCGCGAAGGCGTTGACGGCGCGAAGAAAAATTACGGCGTTGATAAAGCTCTGCCGATTGAAAAACTGGAAAGTGAATTGGCGAAAATGCTCAACGGCAAAGACAAACTTTATTATCGTTTCGGCGTTGACAACAAACTCGATCAGACGATTTTGCAGTATCTTTCCGGTCAGCGATACCGGAGACTGAAAACCGCTTATCCGCCGCACACGATCATTGATCCGACGATGATTACCGGCGAAATGCGTCTGCACAAAAACGAAGACGAAATAAAATTGATGCACAAAGCCGGAGAAATCGCGGCGGAAGCGCATATTTTGGCGATGCAAACCGCGAAAGCCGGAATGAACGAACTGCAAATCGAAGCGATGATGGAATCGTATATGCGTGACAAAGGCGCGAGCGGCGTGGCTTATAATTCGATAGTCGGCGGCGGTGACAACGCGTGTATTCTGCACTATGTCGAAAATAATTGCGCGCTTAAAGACGGCGATTTGCTTTTGATTGACGCGGGCGCAAATTACAAAGGCTACGCATCGGACATCACGCGCACTTTTCCCGTCAGCGGCAGCTTTACCAAACCGCAGCGCGAAGTTTACGATGTCGTTTTGGACGTTCAACTGCGCTGTATCGAAGCGACGAAAAAAGGCAACACCGTCAAACAGCGTCAGGATTTGTCAATCGAACTCCTGACCGAAGGAATGAAAAAACTCGGTCTGCTCAAAGGTAAAACGAAAGACCTCATTAAAAACAAAAAATTTATGAAATATTATATGCACGGAGTCGGACACTATTTAGGCTTAGACGTTCACGACGCGGGCAGATATTTCACCGATCAAACCGCCAAAAACTCGCGCCCGTTCGCGCCGGGAATGGTCTTGACTGTCGAACCCGGACTTTACATTCCGCCCGACGACAAAGACGCGCCGTCAAAATATCGCGGCATCGGCATCCGAATCGAAGACGATATTGTAGTCACCGAAGAAGGCAATTTCAATCTCACCGACAAAGTCCCGAAAGACGCGGACACAATCGAAGAATTGATGAACAGCACGAAAACCAAAAGCGCGAAAAAATAAACTGATTTTGTAAGTCAATTTTCAAAAAATAAAATGCGCGTTATTTTACACAACGCGCATTTTATTTTTTCCGCTTGACCTGTTTTTATAAGTGGTTGTATTTTTGACAGACAATTAAAATCTTGTTCGTCAAATTCGGCTTATAAAAATAATGAAAGATTCCACAATCGAAAGCCTTGCATATCGAATCAGACAGGCAAAAGAAAATAAACAACCCAGACCAATAGTTTTTCTCGGTGCGGGCGCGTCCAAAACAGGCGGTATTCCTTCGGCAGACGGAATCGTCAAAGACATTTTGGAACGCTACAAGGGAAATCCCGAAGTCAGAGCCTTAAAGGAAGAGGAAAGAGATTATCCGAAATTGATGAACTGTCTGACACCGACCGAACGAAACGGTCTGCTTAAAAAATACATTGACCGCGCGAAGATAAATGTCACGCATATTTATCTGGCGCAGATGATTCATCTCGGCTATGTTGACTATGTTCTGACCGTCAATTTCGACAATCTGATGCTTCGCGCTCTGGCACTCTACAACGAATTTCCGCCGACTTACGATATGGCGATTCTCAAGGATTTGACGACGACGAATTTCAGAGAAAAATCCGTTTTATATCTGCACGGTCAGCATCACGGCTTATGGCTTTTGAACACCGACGAGGAGATGAACAAAGTCAAGGAGTTTATCCCGCCGGTCTTAAATAAAATCACCAATCAGCGAATGTGGATATTTATCGGCTACAGCGGCTACGATCCGATATTCAAACACGTCGTCAATCTCGGCAGATTCGATAACGGACTTTACTGGGTTTGTTACAAGGACAACAATCCGAACGAAAACGTCTGCACCGGTTTGCTCGACAAACCGAACACGAACGCCTTCGTTATCAAAGGCTACGATTCCGATTCTTTCATTCTGAAACTGAATCAGGAACTCAAACTGCCGCAGCCGTCAATTTTCGAAACGCCTTTTACATCTCTCAAAGAATCGCTGGCAAACATCGTTGATATTGACGACGAAGAGCATTTCAAAGGCGTTAAGGAAAGATTGGAAGTCGTAAGATCGCAAGTCGAAACGGCGATCAATCAATTCGAGAAAAATATCGTTGCACCCGAAAGCGATCAAAAAACCGAAGCTGAAATAAACCGTCTCAAAAAAGAGATCAGCAGTATGATCGTTAATAAAGATTTTGACGAAGCCGAAATAAATACAATAGAAAAATCGGTTGCCGGATTAAACGATGCTGAATTAAAAACTCAACTGTCCGACTTATATCTTAATTGGGCGTATGAAATTCAATTATCAGCGGAACAAAAAAACAATGAAATACTTCTCTGGCAGATTTGCGGGAAATATGAAAAAGGGATTTCACTGAATCCAAAAAATGAAATAGCTTTCAGTAATTGGGGAATTGCGCTTTCAGATTTGGCAAGATTAAAGAATGACGAAACGCTTTTCAAACAGAGTTTCGAGAAATATGAAAAAGCGGTTGCGCTAAATCCAAAATATGCCGAGGCTTTCTATAATTGGGGAAATGCGCTTTCAGATTTGGCAAAATTAAAGAATGACGAAACGCTTTTCAAACAGAGTTTCGAGAAATATGAAAAAGCGGTTGCGCTGAATCCGAAATATGCCGAGTTTTTCAATAATTGGGGAACTGCGCTTTCAGATTTGGCAAGATTAAAAAATGACGAAACGCTTTTCAAACAGAGTTTCGAGAAATATGAAAAAGCGGTTGCGCTGAACCCGAAAGATGCCGAGGCTTTCAGTAATTGGGGAACTGCGCTTTCAGATTTGGCAAGATTAAAGAATGACGAAACGCTTTTCAAACAGAGCATCGAGAAATACGAAAAAGCGGTTGCGCTAAATCCAAAATATGCCGAGGCTTTCTATAATTGGGGAAATGCGCTTTTAGGATTGGCAAGATTAAAGGATGACGAAACGCTTTTCAAACAGAGTATCGAGAAATATGAAAAAGCGGTTGCGCTGAATCCGAAATATGCCGAGTTTTTCAATAATTGGGGAACTGCGCTTTCAGATTTGGCAAAATTAAAGAATGACGAAACGCTTTTCACACAGAGTTTCGAGAAATATGAAAAAGCGATTGCGCTGAATCCGAAATATGCCGATGCTTTCAATAATTGGGGATACACAATATTAGAGTTATCAAAACTAAATAAAGACGAATCACTCTATAGGCAAAGTTTTGAGAAATTAACTAAGGCGGTTGAATTGGGCGGCAGTTCATACAATTTATCTTATGCTTATGCTTTAACAAAAGACAAAGAAAACGCGCTGAAGTATTTAAAAAATGCTTTAGAAAAAAATGAGTACTCCGTCCAATTTACCGAAAATGATGAGGACTGGAAAGAGTTTCTGGATGATGAAGATTTCAAGAAGCTACTGGATAAATACAGGTAAAGGCAAAAACTTATGACTTTTGAAGAAATCGGCAAAAATCTTCCCGCATTGCTCGGCGCAATTATGTTGAGCATTCTTTTTATTCAATCGGGACTTGATAAAGTTTTCGATTGGAAGGGAAATCTCGAATGGCTCAACGGGCATTTTTCCAAAACTTTTCTCGGCGGTTTCGTGCCGGTTTTGTTGGCGACGATTACCGTTTCGGAAATTGCGACCGGATTTTTGAGCGCGGTTGGCGTGATTTATTTTCTCGTTTCGGGTTCGCTTATTTTAATTTTTTACGCGGCGGTTTCGGGTGCTTTATCTTTGCTTGCGTTATTTTTCGGTCAGCGTGTGGCGAAAGATTATCCGGGCGCGGGTTCGATTGTGCCTTATTTTATCTTGACTTTGATTTTGATTTTTTTGACTGATCCTTATTTAAAAAGATGAAAAATACTTTTATATTTTTTGTTTTTCAAGAGATTTTCGCTTTGGACATTACGCGGAAAACTTGGCACAATAAGCACATAAAAATTCTCGTCGGAAAACCGGAACATAATATCAAAAATAAGGGGTGAAACAATGAGTGTCAGTTCAAAGGAACAAGCCGTAAATATCGGTCGGATGATTGCGTCGGAATTAAAACACGAAGCGACGGCGACCCGAAAAATGATCGAGCGTGTTCCGAACGAAAAATTTTCGTGAAAACCGCACGACAAATCACGGACGTTCGGCTGATGAACAATCATTCCAATCCTCGATTAAGACAAACGATTTCGGAGCGGACTTTTAATTAAAAAAACTCGCTCCGCAACGAAAAATTCCAAGACCTGAACTTTGAGAAATGGAAATAGTAAATTTTGAAAAGGAAACCTCCGAACCGGGAAAACTTCGTCTGGTTGCCGAAAACAAAGAGCCTCAACGAGTTCCCGATGTCGAAAGACAATTCGTAAATTTTATGTTTTTTCGCGTCAATTACGAATGGCGCAAACTCGATTCGGAAACCAAGCGCGTCTTTAAGAGCGAATTTCAGAGCGTTTATAACAAATTTAACGAAGACCTTTTGATGCACAGTTATTCACTCGTCGGTTTCGATTCGAAAGCCGATCTGATGTTGTGGCGCATCGGTTCGTCGCTCGACGCGATTCAGGAAATGACGGCGAAACTCTATCGCACCAATCTCGGCAGTTATCTCGAAACGACGCATAATTATCTGTCGGTAACGAAAAAAATGATGTTCATCACGCCGGACGAACACGCATCGGTCGAAGATCGTTTTCACGTCAAAGCCGGAACGAAAAAATACCATTTCCTCTATCCGTGCGCGAAACAAAGCGAATGGTATGACAAACCCGGCGAAGAACGCGACGAATTGATCCGCGATAATTTTATGGTCGGCAAAAAATTTCCGAACATCAATATTCATCTGACGCACGCTTTCGGTTTCAGCGACAAAGAATATATTATTTCGTTTGAAACCGACGAACCGAACGACTTTTTAGCTCTGGCGGAAGAACTGCGGCAAACTCCGGCGAGCAAATTTACTTTGCGCGGAATGCCCGTCTATACTTGCCGTCTGCGACCGCTGGCGGAATGTCTGGACGCAATCGGTTGAAATTACGAATTACGAATTACGAATTAATTCTTTCAATTCGCACTTCGCACTTGAATTTATGATAATTGCCCGAAAATTTTTAATCAGCGGACTCGTGCAAGGAGTCGGTTTCAGATTTTTCGCACAGCGTTCGGCGGCGCGTCATCAGGTTTTGGGTTATGTCAAAAATCTCGAAGACGGTCGCGTCGAAACTTTCGTCCAAGGCGATGAAGCCGTCGTCAAAGCCTATATGGAAGATATGACCGCCGGACCGTATTACGCTCGTGTCGAAGACATCGAAGAAACGGTTGCAGAACCGAATCGGTCGCTGACGGCATTTTTGATAGAAAGGTAAAAACTCAATTACGAATTATAAATTACGAATTATGAAAAACTTTATTCGTAATTCGTAATTCGTAATTCGTAATTCGTAATTCGTAATTCGTAATTTAAGAAATGGAACATTTAAAAAAAATCATCAGAGAAGTGCCTGATTTTCCGAAACCGGGCATCAATTTTTACGACATAACGACGCTCTTGCAAGACGCGGACGGATTTAAACAAACGATTGACGCACTCGTCGAACAGGTCAAAGATCAAAAGATTGACACCGTGATCGGCATCGAATCGCGCGGTTTTATTTTCGGAACTCCGGTTGCGTATCTGCTCGGCGCGGGTTTTGTTCCGGTCAGAAAACCGAACAAATTGCCGTGGGAAAAAGTTTCGGTTTCGTATGATCTTGAATACGGACAAGACACTTTGGAAATGCACAAAGACGCAATCGGCGACGGTCATAATATTCTGATCGTTGACGATCTGCTGGCGACCGGCGGAACGGCGCGCGCCGTTGCCGATCTGGTCGAAAAAGTCGGCGGTAAAATCGCCAAAATCCAATTCGTCATCGAACTCGATTTTCTCAATGGTCGTGAGAGATTAAAAGATTACGATGTCAGTTCGCTTTTGAGATACGATTCTTAAAACCGATCGGACAATCGCAAATTGCAAATTTAAAATCGAAAACAATTCTGCTCCCGTAGCTCAGTCGGATAGAGCGTTCGCCTCCTAAGCGAAAGGTCGCAGGTTCAATTCCTGCCGGGAGCATTAAAATTTTTGTAAAAAAGTCGGACAAAAAAAAAGTCAGATAATCAAATTCGTCATAAGTAAAAAACGGCAGATAAGATTCGGCACAAAAATTCGGCGTTCATCATTTGTTCCGAATTTTAGAATCGAATGTCTTTCGCCCTAAAAATTTCCCGAATTTTATATTTACTAAACACTCTGATGAATAATTTTTCCCAATACTTAAGCGAAATCGAGAAATCTTTTCAATCGAAACTCGCCACCGAACACACTTACCGGCATTCGCTTATCAATTTGATCGAATCGTTCGGCAAAGATATAACGGCGATCAACGAACCGAAACGGCGGACTTTCGGCGCGCCGGACTATGTTATCCGCAAACGGGAAATTCCGCTCGGATATATCGAAGCAAAAGATGTCGGCAAGGATTTGGACAAACTCGACAAACGCGAACGCGAACAACTCAAAAAATATACCGAATCGCTGAATAATCTGATTTACACGAATTATTTAGATTTTCGCTGGTATGTGCGCGGCGAAGTTGTCGCCAATATCAGTTTGGCGGAATTTGACGCGAACGGCAATTTGCAGCCGAAAGCCGATGCGGAAACGCAGCTGACAAATCTTTTCAAAGAATTTCTAAACAAAGAAGTTCCGACGGTTGCCACGCCGAAAGAGTTAGCCAAACGAATGGCTTCGATCACAAAGTTGATTCGGCAGACAATTGAAAAGGCTTTGACCGACGAAGAAAACTCAAAACAGAACAATTTACACGAACAATTCGAGAGTTTCCAAAAAACGCTTTTGCCGAATTTGACCGAACCGGAATTTGCCGATCTTTATTCGCAGACGATTGCTTACGGACTTTTTACGGCTCGCTGTTTCGATAAACAGCCGCCGTTTACACGTCAGGAAGCGGCTTATCTGTTGCCGAAAACAAATCCTTTTCTGCGCGATACGTTTGACCGCATCGCCGGAATTCATCTCGACGAACGCATCGTTTGGGCGGTTGACGATTTGGCGGAACTTTTGAATCGCAGCGACATCACGGCGATTTTGCAGGATTTCGGCAAACGGACACGGCAGGAAGACCCGGTTGTTCATTTTTACGAAACATTTCTTGCCGAATACGATCCGAAAATGCGTGAAGCTCGCGGCGTTTATTACACGCCCGAACCCGTCGTTTCGTATATCGTGCGAAGCGTGGACAAGATTTTGCAGAATGATTTCGGATTGCCGAAAGGTTTGGCGGATTCGTCGAAAATAAAGTCAGAACCATCTGCGGTAGCGGATGGTTTAACACGGTCGGCAAACAGCCCGATTGAAAACGACAGTATTTCGCTGAATAAACTTCAACCGCCCGCTACCGCAGGCGGTTCTGACCTGCACCGCGTGTTGATTCTCGATCCGGCGACGGGAACGGGAACATTTCTTTACAGCGTCATCAAGCATATTTACAAGCGGTTCGAGAAAAATAAAGGAATGTGGGACGGTTACGTTTCACAGCATCTTTTGCCGCGCATTTTCGGTTTTGAACTTCTGGTTGCGCCGTATTCAATCGCGCATTTGAAACTCGGTTTGCTTTTGGAAGAAACCGGCTACAAATTCGACACGGACGAACGCCTGCGGATTTATCTCAATAACACGCTCGATTTTGCGGGTTTGGCGGAAACTTCAAACGCTTTTTCTTCATTTATTAACAACGAAGCGCGCGCCGGACGCGAAATTCAGCAGGACAAACCCGTGATGGTGATTTTGGGAAATCCGCCGTATTCGGGACATTCGGCGAACACGGGAAAATGGATAAACGATCTTTTGCGCGGTTCGGATTCGCTCAATGACAAGCCGACGAATAATTATTTTACGGTTGACGGCGCACCGCTCGGCGAACGAAATCCGAAATGGCTCAATGACGATTACGTTAAATTTATTCGTTTCGCGCAGTGGCGCATTGACGAAACCGGCTACGGCGTTCTGGCTTTCGTGACGAATCACGGTTATCTGGACAATCCGACGTTTCGCGGAATGCGGCAGTCTTTGATGAAATCGTTTGACGAAATTTATATTCTGGATTTACACGGCAACTCGAAAAAGAAAGAGAAATCGCCGGACGGTTCAAAAGATGAAAATGTTTTCGACATTCAGCAAGGCGTTTCGATTGGAATTTTCATCAAAAGAAATTTCACCGCAGAGACGCAAAGACGCGGAGAATTAACAAAAGAAAACTCAGCGTCTCTGCGTCTCTGCGGTTCAAATTCCTGCAAAGTTTTCCACAAACATCTTTACGGCGTTCGTGAAATTCGCTCGAAAAACGTCAATAACGAAATGGAATTGACGGGCGGAAAATATCAATGGCTTTCACAAAACGACATTTCAACAACCGAATGGCAGGAAATTGAACCGAACAAACCTTTTTATCTTTTCACGCCGCAAGATGAAACTTTGCGCGAAGAATATCAAAGTTATTGGAAAATTTCAGATATTTTCCCTCAAACTTTATTGGGTGCAAATTCTCACAGAGACGATTTTGCAATTTCATTTGATTATGATGTTGCCCAAAGTAGAATAAATGATTTTGCTAATCAATCAATAACTGATAATGAAATTAGAGTTAAATATTCTCTTTCTGATAATCGTGATTGGAAATTAAACACAGCGAGAAAATATAGGCTCAAAGATGTAAAACCAATTCTCTGTATTTATCGCCCTTTTGATTTTAGATATATGTTATATGGAAAATTTGCTTTTGATTATCCAAGACCTGAAATCAACGATAATTTAATAAAAGAAAACCTTGCAATAATTACTACCAAACAAACCAAAGAGAATTTTGCAGTATTAGTGACAAATAAACCTGCTGGGCAGCATAAACTTGCAACTCCTTATGATGGAAGTTATCTCTCGCCGCTTTATCTTTATCCAACCGAAAAGCGCGGTTTATTCGATGGAGAAATTCAAGGCAGACAACCGAATCTTTCAAAAGAATTTGTCGGCGAACTTTTCGCCAAATTGAAATCGAATTTTAAGCCGGAAATGGCAAACGACGCGCCGCGATTAAGTAAACCGCATCTCGGTTCACCAAATTCCGTATCATTTTCGCCGGAACACATTTTTTATTACGCTTACGCCGTTTTTCATTCGCCGACGTATCGCGCCCGTTACGCCGAATTTCTCAAAATAGACTTCCCGCGTCTGCCGATCACGTCAAATTATCAACTTTTCTTTGAACTCGCGCGTTTCGGCGAACAACTCGTTGATCTGCATCTTTTGGAAAAAGACATCGAAACCGACGTAACATTTCCCGAAAAAGGCTCGAACGAAGTCGAGTTTGCGCCGAAATACACAGACGAAAAAGTTTATATCAACAAAACGCAGTATTTTGAAAATGTTCCCGAAACGGCGTGGAATTTCCACATCGGCGGTTATCAGGTTTTGCAAAAATGGCTCAAAGACCGCAAAGGCAGAACGCTCGACTTTGACGATCTCGAACATTACGCAAAAGTAGTTTCCGCGCTGTCGAAAACTATCGAATTGATGCAAAACATTGACGAAACAATCGAAGAAAACGGCGGTTTTCCGATTGAATAAAATGCCGAGCAAGAAAAGAAACAACTTTAGGCAAAATCAAATCAAATCGCCCAAAATAATTACGCGAATGTTTGAAAGCCGTTTGAATCCGTTATCATTGGTCACGAAATAAGAACAATTTGAAGAAAATGCTGTTGCCGCGTGAATTGCGTCGGGCGTTTTCAAGTTTCGGGCAAATGGCTCAAAGACCGCAAAGGCAGAACGCTCGACTTTTCAGCGGTAAATTAAAAGTAACATTTCACCGCCGAGACGCAGCGATGACGCAGAAAGCCGCCGCAAAATCACCGCTGAAATTCCGCGCCGTCTCTGCGCCTCAGCGGCGAAATTTTTTTTCAGCACTCACAAAAGATTTGCCTGACACAACGCCGACATCGTGCAAATTTTTGATATTTATCCGATTTGAGATAATCTATTGGAAATTATTTCTAATCGAAAAAAATTACTCTATGAAAATTTCAAAATTCAAACCATTCTGCCTTACATTTTTATTCGTTTTTGCCGTTTTATTCTCAAATCAGGTTTCGGCGCAGGAAAAAGTGTTGGGCGAAATCACGATTACCGGAACGGGAACGGAAAACTTCGTCACGGTCAACGGCGAGCGCGTCATCAGCGGACGAACGATTATGTCGCCCGCCGATATTTCCACTTCGTCGCAAGCCTCTGCGAGAATCAATTTGCCGAACACGGGAAATGTCATAATTTCGCCTAACTCGACTCTCAAATTGTTTTTCGTCAACGGCGGAATTTCCGGCGATTTGGTGTCGGGCGAAGCAACTTTCGGAACTCTGAAAGGCGCGATGCTCAGCATTTTGACCAAAGACGGAACGCTCACCGTTCCCGACGTAGATCAGGCAAACGTCGTGAAATTAACCGTGAAAAACGGCACGAGCAGAGTAAATACTTTGGTCGGCAAAGCGACTTTTAACACGGTCGAAATCAACGCCGGCGAATATTTTCCGGCGCAAAACGGCGGCGGCGTTGCTCCGACGAAAACCACGGCAACGAGCGGCGGCGGCGGTTTCGGCAGCGGCTATCTTTTGATTACATTGATCGCGGCGGCGGCGGCGGCGGCGGTCATCGGTCTGGCGGCAAGCGGCGGCGGCAACGATAATTCTACGCCCGTCAGTCCGGTCAGATAAGAATATACCGGAAAATAAATCGTCTCATACTTGTAAATACACAAAATAGTTTTGACGTGAAAATCGGAGCGCGAAAACTTTTCTCACTTTTTTCCGCGCTCCAGTCGAATGCGTTTTTTCTGGCTTGGATTGCGAAACATAAAAACTTTTGAAAAGATAACAAACGAAGTATGCCGGAAACATTTTTGAATGGAAAAATTAGCGTTGCCGTCGGTGATATAACTGACGAAACAACGGATGCGATTGTCAATGCGGCAAACTCGACTTTGCTCGGCGGCGGCGGCGTTGACGGCGCGATTCACAGCAAAGGCGGCGAACAGATTTTGAAAGAATGTAGAGAAATTCGCCTCAGAGAATATCCGACCGGACTTCCGACCGGAAAAACCGTTATCACGACCGGCGGAAATCTAGCGGCGCGATATGTTATTCACACGGTCGGTCCCGTCTATGGAACGAACCACGGAAATGATGCCGAATTGCTTGCCGATTGTTATAAAAATTGTTTGCGTTTGACCGTCTTGAATAAATTGAAATCAATCGCTTTCCCTTCGATCTCGACCGGCGCATATCATTATCCGAAACACGAAGCGGCAAAGGTTTCTTCACGGGCGATAAAGGATTTTCTGGAAAACGATCCTGACCGGATCAATCGAATAAGGCTCGTTTTCTTTTCCCGCGCTGATGCCGATAGGTTTCTGAAACATCAGGACTTTTAGAGTTTTGAGAAAATAAATTGACTGAAAAGATTTGCGCCTTGCCTGATGATAGTTTATATTGTCGAAAACCTTCCGAAAAACCTATTTTTAATATTATAAATTTATGCAGGAGATTTTAGCCGAAACGAGCAACGATATGAAAGCGGCAGTTAGTCCACAACCCGAACTAAGTTTTAGAAACAATTTTATATTCAAACGCGAACTACCCGAAAGCATTAAAGAATTAGAAACGATCACGGAAAATTACTATTGGTCGTGGACGCTCGGCGGCGCGGATTTATTCCGCGATCTTTCGCCGACGCTCTGGGAAAAAGTCGAACAGAATCCGCGCGAACTTTTACAGAAAATGCGCGGTCTGCGTCTGTGGCAGAAAGCCGCCGACGAAGATTACGTCGCCAAAGTTAAGCGGTTTGCCGAACATCAAGCGAATTATCTGAGCGAAAAACCGAACGCTTTCGGCGGGATTTCGCCGGAAAATCCGGTCGCATATTTTTGCGCCGAATACGGCGTTCACAATTCGCTGCCGAATTATTCGGGCGGTCTCGGCATTTTGGCGGGCGATCATCTGAAATCGGCGAGCGATCTGAATATGCCGCTCGTCGCCATCGGGCTTTTATATCGTCACGGCTATTTTCGCCAGAAAATCGCGCACGACGGCTGGCAGGCAGAACGCTATCAGGATTTGTTCAAATCCGAACTCGCTTTAACGCCCGTTTCGGATGAATCGGGCGAACGATTGACCGTAATGGTTCATATTCGCGGACGAGAAGTTTTCGCGCAGGCGTGGCTGGCAAAAGTCGGGCGAATTTCGCTCTATCTGCTCGATACGAACATCGAAAAAAATGACGAAATTGACCGGTATATCACCGGACATCTTTACGGCGGCGACACGGAAACGCGCGTCGTGCAGGAAAAAATTCTCGGCATCGGAGGCGTTCGTCTGCTGCGCGAATTAAACATCACGCCGTCGGTTTATCACTTAAACGAAGGTCATTCGGCGTTTCTGACGCTCGAACTGGCAAGGGAATTTCTCGCGGCGAATAAAGAAAAGAACTTTTCGGATGCGATTTCTTCCGTTCGCGCCAATTGCGTTTTTACGACACATACGCCCGTTGCCGCCGGAAACGATGTCTTTGCGCCGGAAGTCGTCAAAGCGTGTTTCGACGAGCGTTTTATTGACGCGCTGAAACTTTCCGAAGAAGAATTTTTCGCGCTCGGTCGTGCCAAAGAATCAGACGAAAACGAGTGGTTCGGAATGACACCGCTCGCTCTGAAAATGGCGCGTCTCGCAAACGGCGTGAGCGAAAAACACGGCGAAGTTTCGCGCGAATTGTGGCTGAAAATGTTTCCCGAAAACACGAAGGTCGAAGATGTTCCGATCACGCATATTACCAACGGAGTTCACGCGCCGACGTGGATCGCGCCGATTTTGAAAAAACTTTATGAAAAGCAAATCGGTGAAAATTGGTCGGAAATACTGCGCGATGAAAAGAGATGGACGGAAGCGGTCGAAAAAATCCCCGACGCGGAAATCTGGCAAGCGCATCTGACTTTGAAACAACTTCTCGTCGCGTTTATTCGTCAACGGACGCTTTCCAAAGATACGGGTTTGCACGACACGATCAACGAACACGACGACACGGACAAACTGCTCGACCCGAATTGTCTGACCATCGGTTTTGCGCGGCGCGTCGCCACTTACAAACGCTGGAATCTTTTGATGACCGATCTCGAAAGACTTCTGAAATTGGTTGACGACAAGGAAAAACCCGTCCAGTTCGTCTTCGCCGGAAAAGCGCATCCGCAAGATCGTCACGGCAAAGTCGTTTTGCAGAATCTGATGAGCATCAACGACGATTCGAATTGGCAAAATCGCGCTGTTTTTATCGAAGATTACGATCAGGAAGTCGCCAGATATTTGGTTCACGGCGTTGATGTCTGGATGAACGTGCCGCGCCGTCCGATGGAAGCGTCAGGCACGAGCGGACAAAAATCGGCGATGAACGGCGGACTTAATTTTTCGATTCTCGACGGTTGGTGGATCGAAGGTTATAACGAAATCAACGGTTTTTCAATCGGCGATTTAAGCGACGGCACGGACGAAGAAATGGACGCGCAGGATGCCGAATCGCTGTATCAGGTTTTGGAAAACGAAATTATTCCGGCATATTACGCAAAAGGCGAAAACGATCTGCCGTCCGAATGGATAAAACGGATGAAAAATGCGCTGGCGACATTAACGCCGCAGTTTTCGAGTGACAGAATGGTCAGAGATTATTTCGAGAAAATATATTCGGGAAAATAATCTGTTATGTCCGAAATTTTTGAAAGTTAATTTCGGTGTTATCGAATATCTGTTCGGTCGGCGTATCTTTTACGTCGCCGATAATGTTTGCCGGAACTTTGGTCGCGTATCGAAAAGTTTTCCCCGCGCCGCGCAAACAAAATTTCGGTCATTCGCCGCCGAATGTTTACTAAGGACTTTGATTTGCATTTGCAAAAATCACTTTGCAGTCATTAAGATTATTTAAATGATGGCAAATTTTATAAAAGTAAATTCAACGGAAGAACTCGACGGACTGTTTGAAAAATCGAACGAACAGCCCGTTTTTTTATTTAAACACAGTCTGACGTGTCCGATCAGCGCAGGCGTTTTTGAAGTCGTTTCCGGCATAGACGCGGATGTTCATCTGATCGTTATGCAGGAAGCGCGCGACGTTTCAAATGCCCTTGCCGGCAAAACCGGAATCCGACACGAATCGCCGCAGGCAATAATTATCAGAGACGGAAAACCCGTCTATAACGCATCTCACTACGACGTGACTGCCAAAAACGTAGAAAAAAATCTCGGCTCGGAAAATTAAACCTGAAAATTTAAACTCGAAATTTCAAACTAAAATTTATGATCGAGCCTTTGGAAATCATCGAGGAATCCGATTCCGAAGTATCAATCGTTTGGTCGGATGACGCGGAAACAAAATATAACGCTGCCGAACTGCGCCGGAATTGTCCGTGTGCCGGTTGTGTTAACGAATGGACGGGCGAAAAGATTTTGCGCGACGAAAGCGTTTCGGATGATCTGTCATTTACGCATACTTCGATTGTCGGCAGATACGCACTTAATTTTCATTTTTCGGACGGACACGATACGGGAATTTTTACGTTCAAGTTTTTGCGCGAAATGGCGGAAAATTAATCAAACCGGCGGAAGCGCGAAGATACGGAGGAAAATAATCAGTGACAAAATGCTCGCTTTTCGACGTTTTCATTTTTTATCGGCTGCGCCTTCGCCTTTTTGCGTTAAAAATATATTTTTAAACGAATTTTAAGGCTATACTTTAATTTAATATTCAAGGCGGATTGGTTATAATCAATCTGCATTTTTTTTATTTTGCAGGGAGAGCGACTTTTATGCAGGAAAGAGACATTTTCGACGAACGACAGGAAACGAAAACGGCGAGTTTTTCCTGTCCGAACTGCCGCGAACGAAACGATTACGAAGTGCGCTGGATGAAGCGGACGAAAAAGAAAAACGCGCCAAGCCGGATGAATCAGCAGGAACGCGCTCAATTTGATAAATCGCGTGATTATATGGTCAGAATGGACGATATGCTGATGTGCAAAAATATGCGCTGCCGTCGCCGTTTTGAAATTCCGTCGTCGCAATCGGTGGTTTTTATTTAAGAGTTAAAAGATTAGTTTTGAAAAACTATTTTTAGAACAAGGAGAAAATTTTATGCCAAGCAAAAATATGGAATTTTACGAAGATGCGCCCGTTGCGGACCAGGAAGTTCAGGATTTGATAAACGAGGAAATCGAACACGCACCGAAAGCACCGGGCGAATTATCGCAGCGGTTGAAAGAACATCATTCGACTTCGCCGGCGGATTCGGGCGGCGACATTGATGCCGAATGGGAAGATGCAAATGACAGCGGCGCGGAATCTTTCGGCGGACATAATCCGACACCCGATCAATCGGATACGGAAAAAAATGCGAGCGCGTATGGCGTGACTTTTGAAGACAACGAACCGCTCGATCTTTTAGAAAAAATGGAAAAACGCGACCGCGACCGTTACGAATTAGAAGAAAACTCGAAAGGCGAAAACGATTCGATATAGTTTTTTAAGAAAATCGGTTTGTCCGTGAAAGACGCTGAAAATACGAAGAAAGAGAAATTAATATTGTGATTTCTTTGCGTGTTTCGCTTCTTAAGCGGGCAAACTTTTTTGGTTTTTATATGTTTTTATATTTTTATATAAGGAAAATCCGACAAATGTTGACAAAAATCTTCACGTTTTTTATTATCTTCACTTTTTTATTTCAAACGACTATGGCAAACGTAAAAGAAGCCGCTGACACGAAATTTGAAAAAATCGCCAATCAATACATCTCGGAATTTATTAAAATGAATCCCGAACGCGCGACGACGCTCGGCGATCACAGATACGACGGGCAACTCGATGATTATTCGCTCGCCGGAATCAAAAAGGAACGCGCACTGACCGAAAAATATCTGAAACAACTGAACAAAATTGATTTTGCCAAACTTTCCAAAGTCAACAATGTTGACGCGCGGATTTTAAAAAGCAGTCTTGAGTCGAAGATTTTCCAGATTGACGAACTGCGCGAATACGAATGGAATCCGCAAATTTACAACGCCGGAAGCGCAATTAACGATCTGATTTCGAGAGATTTTGCGCCGCTTAAAGATCGTTTGATGAATGCGAAATCCCGGCTCGAACAAATTCCGAACGTCGTTGCCGCCGCCAAAACCAATTTGAAAAATCCGCCGAAAATCCATACTCAAACCGCAATTCAGCAAAACAAAGGCGTGATTAGTCTTATCAAAGGCGATTTGCAGATGTTTGTTGATAAAGCCGGAATGAAATCTGAACTTGCGCCCGCGCAAGCTATTGCGATTAAATCTTTGGAAGATTACGGCATTTGGCTTGAAAAAGATTTGCTTCCGCGCTCGAACGGCGATTTTAGAATCGGTGACGCGAAATTTCGCAAAAAACTGAAATTTTCTCTGCAATCCGATCTGACGAAAGAACAAATTCTGGAAAACGGAATGCTCGATTTGCAGACGACGCAGCAGAAAATGTTCGACATCGCATTTCCGATTTTCAAAAAACTCAATCCGAATCTCGACTACGATTTAATCAGAGTTGACACGAAAAACGTCATCAAAACAGTTTTGAACAAACTCACCGAAGACCGTCCGACGAACGAAAATATCGTCGAACGCGCCAGCGAAGATTTGAAAAAAACGACCGAATTTGTCCGCGAGAAAAAACTCGTCAGCGTTCCGACCGAACCCGTCAAGGTAATCGAAATGCCCGAATTTGCACGCGGAAGCGCGGTTGCATATTTCGATTCAGCCGGACCTTTGGAAAAGAAAAACGAAACATTTTTTACTATTTCGCCGACTCCGAACGATTGGACAAATGAGCGAAAAGAATCTTTCTACAAGGAATATAACGATTATATGCTTCAGGATTTGACGATTCACGAAGCGATGCCCGGACATTATCTGCAACTGATGCACGCCAATAAATTCAAAGCTCCGACGCTCGTGCGGGCGATTTTCGACAGCGGTTCATTTATCGAAGGTTGGGCGGTTTACGCAGAACAATTGATGGCGGAAAATAATTACGGCGGCGATGCGGTCGAGATGCAGCAACTCAAAATGAAACTCCGCGTCATCATCAACGCGATTATTGACCAAAAAATTCATACCGCCGGAATGACCGAAAAAGAAGCCGTTGATTTTATGATGAACGAAGGTTTTCAGGAAGAAGGCGAAGCCGCCGGAAAATGGAAACGCGCCGAACTTTCGTCAACACAGCTTTCCACATATTACGTCGGAGTCGTCGAAGTAAACGACATTGTAAATTCATACAAAGCCAAAATGAACGGCAAACCCGATATACTGAAAATGCACGACGTAATACTTTCATTCGGCTCGCCCGCGCCGAAATATGTCAAGGAAATGTTGGGATTGAATTAGAGTAAAAAATAAATATGAAAAGAGTTTTCCGATTGAGATTTTAATTGGAAAGTTCTTTTTGTTCCAACATATCAACTCTGGCTTTTGTGCGAATTGAATCGCCCGCTAATGTGTCGAGTGCTTTGTTTGTCGTTTGCAGTTCTTTTTCGAGTCTGGCTTGACCGTCTTCGAGTCTTTTTTGTCCTTCTTTTAGTTCCGCTACATCACTTCTGATTTCAGTAATGTCACTTCTGATTTCAGTAATGTCACTTCTGATTTCAGTAATGTCACTTCTGATTTCGACAACGTCCTTTTTAAGTCCGGCAACATCACTTTTAATTTCAGTGACATCGCCTTGAAGTTCACGAATGCCGGTTACACAGCGCGTAATCAAATCGAAAAGTTGATTAAATTGTTTGTCTTCCATTGAGAGATTCTCCTCGAGAAAATTTTTAACAAAGTAAATCTAAAATACATTATTATCTTATTTTTTCAAAACTGATATTCTAAAGTCTGATATGAGGTTTTTCTTTTAATTTTACTGATCACATTTTTCTTAATAGCAGACTTTTTAAAATACTATTTGATTTTTTTCAAACTTCCTTCGCCGCTGATTTTTCTCGAATTTATTTTGGCGACATTTTCTGCTTGTTCAAATGCGCGGAGAAAATTTCCGCCTAACACTTTTTTAATATCAGTTTTGGAATAGCCGCGTTTGAGCATCTCGTAAGTTACCAGCGGCAAATCTTCCATTCCGTTCATTCCGGCGGGCAAAAACGGTATGCCGTCGAAGTCTGAACCGATGCCGGCGTAATCAATGCCGACGAGATTTTTTATGTAATCAATATGGTCAACAATGCGCGTATATGGCGCGATGTAGATCGGATTTTCCGTCATTAATTTGCGTTCGGCTTCGTTGTAGGCTTGCGGATTGTCTTTGTATTGTTCTTTGAGCGCGGCGATCTGCGGTTTCAATTTTTCGGCGCGGTCGTTTTCTTCTTTATTGGTTCGCGCGTCGAGAAACGACGGGTAAAAATTTATCATTACCACGCCGCCGTTTTTGGCGATTCGTTTCAAGATTTCGTCTGGAACATTGCGCGTGTGATCGTTGACACCGCGCGCGCCGGAATGCGAAGCGATGATCGGCGCGGTCGAAACGTCCAACACGTCCGACATCGTTTTGACCGAAACGTGCGAAATATCAACGAACATTCCGAGACGATTCATTTCCTTGACGACTTCTTTGCCGAACGGCGAAAGTCCGTTATTGCGCGGTTCGTCGCGGTGCGCGTCCGCCCAATCGTTTGTGTTGTTGTGCGTCAAAGTCATATAACGCACGCCGAGACGATAAAAATCTCTGAGCGCGAACAGCGAATCTTCAATCGCGTGTCCGCCTTCGATGCCCATTAAAGCGCAAACTTTATTCTGCTTTTTCGCTTGCCGAATCTGTGCCGCGGTCGTGCAGATTGACAATTGATTCGGATATTTTTCGACTTCGCGGTAAGTCGTATCTATCAAATCCAAAGCGCGCCGCGCCGCGCCGCTGCCGCCTTTTTCGGCGAATGTGCGCGAAACATAAATCGAGAAAAATTCGCCCGTGATTCCGCTCTGTTTAAAACGCTGTAAATCCGTGTGAAACGGGTCGCCGTCATTATGAAATTTGCCGACGGAACTCGTGCCGAGATCGAAATCATCGTCATACATCGGTGTCGGAATATCGTTGTGTCCGTCAATAATGATCGCGCTTTTATGAATTTTCAGTGCTTTTTCCCAAAGTTTCGGATCGCCGTCTTTCGGCATCGTTTGGGCGAAAGTCGTTACGGAGAAAGCGAACAGCAAAAATAAAGTGATAAATTTTTTCATAATGTTTTTACGGCAAAGCGTTTTTTTATTTTAGCTTTTTTTTGAAATTGCACAATAAGCAAATGGTCGAACCGTTTTTCGTATTGTCGGGCGTGTATTTGATGATGTCGTCGAATTTTTCAAAAGCCGTTAATGTTTTGGCACACAATATGCAAAAGTAAATTGCGGCGAAATTATTTATCTGCTCTCGATTATTAAACACGCGATAGATTATAGCCTTCGTAAAGTCAGCAATAATTCTCAACAGGTCAGATTGACATTAGCCAAGTCATTTTGACTGACTGTGTCATTTTTATGACATTTTTTCAAAAAAGAATACGTCTTTCCCAATTTTAACAAGCAAAATATGGACAACGGGAAAAAGTCAAAAACAAAAAAAAACAAAACTGTAAAATGGTATCGGATTTACTATCTATTGGCTTGTTTTGATGTGTTGATTGTGGTCTGCGGTCTGTTTCTCAATCATCACCTTATTTCGGTGCAGCGACAATCTGTTAATGACAACGAGGTTTGGGTAAATCGTTTGGATAAATATTTGGCGTTGAGAAATACTGCCAACAAAGTGAGTCAACCGGGAGACGATGTTTTCGCCAGTCACGATCCTGTCTTGGAACGCCGAAATATGGAATCGTATCTTGCTAAATATAACGATGAATTTAAGATTCTTTTCGATCAAAAAAGCGAAATTTCGCCAAGATTCAGAGAGCATCTGACAAATGATCTGAGCGAGATTGACGAAAACGTAAAGGCAATGGCGAATCAATGCCGCAAAGTTCTGGATTTTTATGACATCGGCGACGAGAAATCGGCAGGCGCGGAAATGGCGAAGATGGATCAGATGCTCGGCAAAGTAAATGACAATCTTTCCATCTTGCACAGCGACGTTATTCAAATTCAACACGATTTGCTGACCGAAGAATCCGATTATGTCAGCGGCATTCAAAAATATGAGATAGTAACCGCCGTATTCGTTCTGCTGATGGTTTTAATCGCCGTATTATATGGCGGTTGGATAAAAAAGCGGATTGAAGAAGCGGCTGAGGAACACGAAAAAAATATTAAATTGGAAGCCTCGAACGATTATATCAAAAACATTGTCGGTTCAATGATCGATCTAATGATTACCGTTGACGATAACGGATTGATAGCCAACGTCAACAAGGCTTTTTTGACAAAGACGGGTTATCGGGAAGATGAAGTTGTCGGACAACCCGCAAGTATCTTAACCGGAGAAAAGACTTTCTTAACCGAAGAAGAATATCAGCAAATGATTCGGGAAAGTAACTTAGTCGAAATTGAAAAGGATTTAATTACTAAAAACGGAGAAACATTCAGATGCTCGATTTCAAGTTCACTGTTAAAAGACTATAAAACATCGGCAGTTATAGTTGCCGTAGATATTACGCAGCGTATCGAAGATGAACGGAGATTAAGAAAATACGCGGCAAAACTCGAACAAAGCAATCGTGAATTTGAAGAATTAACAAATTCATACCGAAAAATGGTCGAGGATTTAGGGAAATCTCGAACCGAACTTACCCGAGCGCACGATTTTACCGAAAACATGTTGAATTCGATGATGGACTTCGTGGTGGTTCTCGATATGGATTTCAATGTTACGCGGATAAATCCGTCGGCTCTCAAATTGAACGGCTATGAGGAACACGAATTAATCGGTCGGTCGGTAAATACACTTATTGCCGAAAGACCTTTTACGCAGAAAGGTTTAGAGACACTTAGAAATGCAGGCGGTAAGGCGAATCTTATCAAAAACAATCTTTGCAAAGACGGAAGCATTGTTCCGATTACTTTATCAACGGTTATTCTAAAAGATGAAAATGGCGAAGAATGCGGAATTGTGTGTGTCGGAAAAGACATTTCCGAGATTATAAAGGCTAGAGATAATTTACAAAGATCGAACGAAAGACTGCGCCGGAGTAATCGTGAATTGCAGGATTTCGCGTATGTCGCTTCGCACGATCTGCAAGAACCGCTTCGCAAAGTTCAGGCGTTCGGCGACCGTTTGCAGAAAAAATTTGCCGATTCATTAAACGAAGAAGGCAAAGATTACATCAGCCGAATGCAGAATGCGGCGGGCAGAATGCAGACTTTGATTAATGATTTGCTGACTTTTTCGCGTGTTACGAGCAAAGCACAACCCTTTAAATCTGTTGATGTTAAGGAAATCGCCGGTGAAGTCGTTTCCGATCTGGAAGTGCGAATCGAACAAACCGGCGGAAAAGTAGAAATCGGCGATTTGCCGACGATTGATGCCGATCCGGTTCAAATGCGTCAATTGCTTCAAAATCTTATCGGCAATGCTTTAAAGTTTCATCGTCCCGACGAAACTCCGATAGTCAAAATTTATGCGGAAACAGCTTTGCAGCAAAACGAGAGCGTTTCCGCCGCCGACGATAACAATTTGCAAACAGTCGGCAGCGGAAAACAGATTTGCAAAATCGTCGTGCAGGATAACGGCATCGGTTTCGAGGAAAAATATCTCGACAAGGTTTTTACCGTTTTTCAACGTCTTCACGGGCGCAGCGAATATGAAGGTTCGGGAATCGGTCTGGCGGTCTGCCGGAAAATCGTCGAAAGACACGGCGGCGCGATCACCGCTCGCAGCGAACTGAATAAAGGTTCGACCTTTTTTGTGACTTTACCACTTGCCCAAATTAACGAGGAGATAAATGTAAATGAATAGAGAAACAAAAGCAATAACGATTTTAATGGCGGACGATGACCCGGACGACCGTCTGCTGGTCAGAGAAGCGTTTGAAGAAAACCGAATTTCAAATAATCTGGAAACGGTCGAAGACGGCGAACAGTTAATGGACTTTCTGCACAAACGCGGGAAATTTGCCGAGACGAAAATTACGCCGGGTTTGATTTTGCTCGATTTGAATATGCCGCGAAAAAGCGGTCTCGAAGCCTTACAGGAAATAAAATCCGATGCGAAACTCAAGCGTTTGCCGGTTGTCATTTTGACGACTTCAAAAGCGGAAGAAGATATTATCCGATCATACGATCTGGGAGTAAATTCCTTTATCGTTAAACCCGTCACCTTCGATTCGCTCGTCAATCTGATAAAAGAACTGGACAGATACTGGTTTCAAATCGTCGAATTGCCGACATTGGACAATTAATTGTTATGAACAAAAACGAACGGGAAATAATAAAAGTTCTCTTGCTCGATGACGACGAAGACGATTATATCTTGACGAAATATCTCTTCGACGATTTCAAAGACGATCTATACGTTTTGGAATGGACGAGTGACGGCGAAAAAGCTCTCGAAGCAATGAAATCTCACGAACACGATATTTATTTCGTGGATTATTGTATAGGAAAATTTAACGGTCTGGAGATTATCCGCGAAGCGGTAAAAGCCGGATGCACCGCGCCGATAGTTCTTTTGACCGGACAAGGCGATAAGCAGGTTGATTTTCAGGCGATGCAGGCAGGCGCGGCGGATTATCTCGTCAAAGGACAATTGGAAGCACCTCTGCTCGAAAGAGTCATTCGTTACAGCATCCAACACGCGCGAACGCTGGATAAAATGCAGGCATCTGAAACCAAGTTTCGTTCCGTCATTCAATCGGCGAGCGACGCGATTTTTCTAGTCAATTACGTCGGCGAAGTTATTCTCTGGAACGAAGCCGCCGAAAAGATTTTCGGTTATAAAGAAAGCGAAATTATCGGCAAACAGGGAACATTACTGATGGGCGAAAAATATGCCCGAAAAGCCGAAGAAAAAGGATTGTTCGAGACGATCAGGGATTTGCTCGTGCCGATGTCGGGACAGACTATCTTAGCTGCCGGCAGACGTAAAGACGGAAGCGAATTTCCGCTCGAACTGTCCGGTTCGATCTGGAAGCAAAACGACGGTTTTTGTTACACGGCGATCATCCGCGACATTACCGAACGAAAAAAAGCGAGCGAATCTCTCAAAGAAAGCGAAGAACGCTTTCGTGATCTGTTTGAAAATGCCAACGATATAATTTACGTTCACGATTTGCAGGGAAAATTTATATCGGTCAATCGTGCGGGTTTGAAAGTGTTCGGTTATAAACGCTCTGATGTCGCAAAATTGAATATTGCACAGATAATCGTCCCTGAAGATTTGCAAAAAGCCCAAACGCAGATAGCGGCAAAAATTGCCGGAAAAACTTCTTCGAGTTATGAAGTTGACGGTATCAGAAAAGACGGTCGGAGAGTTTCATTCGAGGTTAACAGTCGTGTGATTTATGAAAACGATATGCCGGCTTCGATTCAGGGAATTGCCCGCGACATCACCGACCGGAAATTAGCCGAAGAAGAACGCGACCGGCTTTACAATGTTTCAAACGATCTGTTGGCGACCATCGGTTTTGACGGAAAACTTTTACACATCAATCCGGCTTGGGAGAAAATTTTAGGGTATGAAATTAAAAAACTGTTGGAAAAATCGATCTATGATATAACTCATTCGGATGATTTGACAGATAGTTTAAATGAGGCGGAAAAGTTGAAAGCCGGTGAAAATATCTTTTACGAATCGCGTCTCTGGTGTAAAGAAGGCTCGTTTCGTTGGATACTTTGGAGCGCGACACCGATAGTTTCCGACGAGATCGCATACGTCGTCGGACGAGATATTACCGAACGGAAACAAACTGAAGAGGTATTGCAGCACAACGCTCTTTACGATAAATTGACCGATTTGCCGAATCGCACACAGTTTATGAATCATCTGCAAACGGCGATTGATCTGTATGAAAAAGATTTAAACTCCTGTTTTTCCGTCCTATTTCTCGACCTCGACCGTTTCAAAATCATCAACGACGGACTCGGACATCTGATCGGTGACAAACTTCTCGTGGCAATTTCGCAGCGCATCAAAGCGAGTTTGCGTCCCGGCGATGTCGTGGCGCGACTCGGCGGCGACGAGTTTACGCTTTTAATTCACAACGTCAAAGAGACGAACGAAGCGATAAATGTCGCCGAAAGAATACAGAAACAACTTTCAAAGCCGTTTAAGTTAGACAATTACGAAGTTTTTTCGACCGCCAGTATCGGGATTATCGTTGCCGACGAAACTCATCGCAAACCGGAAGATTTTTTGCGCGACGCGGACACGGCGATGTATCGCGCCAAAGAATCGGGAAAAGCGCGTTACGAGATTTTCGATTCGGCGATGCACACGCACAATATCAATCTGTTGCAGATGGAAAACGATCTGCGCCGCGCCATCGAACGCAACGAGTTCAGAATCTATTATCAACCGATTATCTCGCTCGCTTCGCCGGAAATAGAAGAATTTGAAGCTCTTATCCGATGGCAGCATCCTGAAAACGGATTTATTCCGCCCGACGATTTTATTTATATCGCCGAAGAAACCGGGTTGATCGTGCCAATCGGCGAATGGGTTTTACGCGAATCCTGCCGTCAGATACGCGAATGGCAGGAACTTTTCAATTTTAAGAAAAAACTTTCGGTCAGCGTTAATCTGTCGGCAAAACAATTGATGCACCCGAATCTCATCAAACAAGTCAGGGATATTTTGCGGGAAACAAAATTTTGTCCGTCGTGTCTCAAACTGGAAGTTACGGAAAGTATGGTATTGGACAACGACGAACTCGCACTTGAAGTTTTGTCGGAACTCAACGCGCTCGGTGTGCGTCTCAGCACGGACGATTTCGGCACCGGTTATTCGAGCCTCAGTTATCTGAGTCGTTTTCCGTTCGAGCGTTTGAAGATTGATCGTTCATTTGTCGGAAAAATGGATACCGACGCAAAATCCGAAGGTATTGTTCGCACGATTATCAAACTCGCCGAAAATCTTAATTTGGAAGCCGTCGCCGAAGGCATCGAAAACGAGCGGCAATTTCACAGACTCCGCGAACTCGGCTGCCAATACGGTCAAGGTTATCTTTTCTCGAAACCCGTTAATGCGGCTGATGCGGAAAATTTGCTGATACAAGGATTCGACTCGAAAATATCTGATATTTCATTTAACTTTTCGTCAATTACAAATTCAACATTGGAAGTTTCAAAGATTCAGTAAATTATTTTATGAAATTTTAGTCGGCACATACTTTATTATGTGTCGAAAAAAATAAAAAAAATCACGGCTTAGATTTTTATTGAAGCCGTGATTTTTTTATCTGCAAATTACTGCTCTGCAACCTGTTTTTTATCACGCGGTTTGGCGTTTTTTACATATTTGTCAAACCAGTTTATTTGTTCGTACAAAACCTGTTCGATGGATTCTTTGCCCGAATAACCGTGCTGTTCGAGCGGCAGCATCACGAGCCGCGCCGTTCCGCCCGTGCCTTGCATCGCGGCGAAAAGACGTTCGGATTGAATCGGATAAGTGCCTTGATTGTTGTCGGCTTCGCCGTGAATCATCAACAAAGGTTCGTTGATTTTGTCGGCGAAAAAGAACGGCGAAACGGTTTGATAAAGGTCTTTCGCTTCCCAAAACGTGCGCCGTTCGGATTGAAAACCGAACGGCGTTAAGGTGCGGTTATACGCGCCCGAACGCGCGATTCCGGCGCGGAAAATATCCGAATGTGCGAGCAGATTCGCCGTCATAAACGCGCCGTAACTGTGACCGCCGACACCGACGCGATCACGGTCGGTGACGCCCATTTCGACCGCTTTATCAACCGCCGCCTGCGCCGAATCAACGAGCTGTTTGATAAACGTATCGTTGACCGTCAAAGGATCGCCGACAATCGGAATCGTCGCGTCGTCCAATACGGCGTAGCCTTGCAAAAGAAAAAACAGATGCGAATATCCGCCGATTGACGTAAAACGATTCGTCGAACCGGAAACCTGTCCGGCAGTCGAAGCATCGGTAAATTCGAGCGGATAAGCCCAAACGACGGTCGGCAATTTTGTTCCTTCCTTATAATCCGGCGGTAGATAAAGCGTAAACGAAAGATCAACGCCGTCAGCACGTTTGTATTTCACGAGTTGTTTTTTGATGCCGCGAAGCTGCGGGGTCGGATCAGTGAAATTAGTTAATTGTCGAGTTTTTAAATCAAAACCACCTAACAATCCAGTTACTGTCGCTGAACCTGTTTTGATAAACAAATTCGGCGGTTCTGTAATCGATTCACGGCGTGTAATAAATCTGGTGACTCCAACTGTGTTAAGTTTTTGGTCTTCAACCAAAGCAACAAAATTTTCAAAAGAGTCTTTGTCAGAACGCCAGATTTCATTAACTTTCAAAGTTTCCAAACTCATTTGCCGCAAAAAAGGTCGGTCGCCTTCGGACGAAGCACCGTTTCCGCTCAAATATATTAAATCTCCTTTCTGCATAAACACATTTTTTCCGTTCGGCAAAGTTTTCGTCACCGGCTGACCGAGATCGTTGTAACGGTCGCGCGTGTTCAAATCGGAAATCAGTTTCGGTTTGTCGTTCGGATTGCGATAATCCAACATAAAAATCCGGCGATGCTGATTGTCGCGGTTGTAATCGTAGAAAAGCATCATTCCCGCATTTTCGCTGAATTGTCTGCCTTGATAACGCTGTTCGGTTTTGATAACTTCCGTCGCATCCGAATTAAACGGCGCGGAAAGTTTGACTAACTTATCACGATATTCGGCTTTGTTTTTCGGGTTGCCGCCGTCGAGCGCGACTGCCCACATAATTGTTGCACTTTCCGTCGGAATCCAGCCGAAACTGCGCGGCTCGGTCGTCACGCCTTGCACGGCAAGATTGTCCTGCAAAGTGTTGCTCGCCAATTGCTTGACCATTTTTCCGTCTCTGTTCCAAATTTCAATGTCTTCTGGAAAGCGATAATAAGGATAAAGATACGAAAACGGGCGATGAATTTTTGAAATTAAAATATAATTTCCGTCGGGCGAAACGTCCGGCGAATCGTAAATCGCGGGCTGCCCGAGTTCCTTGATTTTGCCGTCAACGCTGACGATGGCGATCTGTGAAGTCGTGTAAAATTCAAAAAGTTTTTCGTCGTTCGGCGAATTTAAAGTGTCCTGAAAAGTTTGCACCGCGCCGGTTTTGCCCGAAGTTTCCTGTATGCTCGGCGCATTCGGCACAACGTCCTGATAACCCGGCGCAACGCCGCGTTTCATCGGAACGAGCGTCGCAATCAGAGATTTTTGATCCGGCATCCAGTCGAAACCGCCGAGCGTCGTGTTGACCATCGCGTTTTTGATTTTCGACGCTTTGCCCGTTGCCGTTTCGATAATCCACAGTTCGACTCCGGTCGGCGTGAGATTTCCCGCCGCGATATATTTGCCGTCCGCGCTCCAATTCGGCGAAACGATTTTCGCGCCGTTCGGCAAATTAACGGGCGTTTCTTTGCCGTCGGCGATATTTTTCAATGTGACTTTAACGAAATATAATTGACGATGCTGCGCGTTCGTGCGCGGATTGATTCTGATTCCGGCAAGGCGAAGCATCGGTTCGGCGAGTTCGGAAATCGGCGGATAACGCAGCGGTTCGAGCAGAACGATTTTATCTTTTGCCGGACTAACCGAAGTCGAAGGCGTAACCGGCGCGTCTAAAACGTCCAGCACGTTTTGCGGCGGCTTTTTATACGCGCCTTGCGCGAAAACGCCGACCGCGAAAAGTGAGTTAATCAAAACGGCTAACCAAATTTTTTGAATTGTTTTCATAGTTTTAGTTCCTTAAAAGAATTGGTGCAATAACATTGAAATTACGCATTTTGACGTAAAAATCAAAATCGCTGTAAGCCGCATTCAGAGTTCAAACTTTGGTTTGTTGACAGATATGAGCGAATAAACTTATCTGTTGCGACATTGAAAACTCAGCGGTAAATTTTCATCACGCTTCGCGGATAAAATATCAAACTGAATTTTGAACTCTGAACGCGATTGAAACATTAGTTCATTTTTTTCAAATCTTTAATTACATTTTCAGCGATCATCGGAATAATTTCGCGTTCGTTGGCGTGATTTTCGGTGAAAATTACCAGAACGAATTTTAGACCGTCGGGCGTTTCGACATACGCGGCATCGTGACGCGAAGTATTTGTCCAACCGGCTTTTGAATAAAGTTTTGCATCTCTTAAATTGAGATTTCGCAAGGCGATTCCGGTGTAGCCGACCGACTGATTATCTTTGTCATCGGATTCGGAAAACGGATCGCGTTTTAATAAATTCATCATCAATTTACTCTTTTCCGTCGAGACGCTTTTTCCCAAAACAATGTTCGTCAAAAGACGCGCCGTTGCATTGGTCGTCAGTTTATTGCGCTGTTTTCCGCCGTCCCAAAATTGACGTTCGCGTCCGAAAATATCTTCGCAGTAAGTTTTCTGATTGACGTTAATGTTTTGATAACCCAAGGAAGCGAAATAACGGTTGACCGCGTTTTTTTTGTCAGCGTATTTTGTTAATTCTTTTGGCGAAAGTTCCGCGCCGCCGCTCGTGTCGGTGATGACATCGAAGATATACTGCGTCGCATCGTTTGACGAAACGCCGATCATTTCTTTCAAACCGCGTTCGAGTTCGGGCGTGATTTTTACTTTGCCGTCTTCGATTTTTTGATAAAGCGCGGTCATATAAAACATTTTGACGACACTCGCCGGATAAATCTTTTCTTCGCCGCGCACCTCCGCCATTTTCAGATTGTCCAAATCTCTCAGATCGATTAGAGTTGCGGCAAGTTCTTCGGGTTTTATATTTTTATCTTTGAATTTTTTAAAAACTTCCGCGACCGCCGAATTTAGAAATGCTTGTAGTTTATCCGAATGCTCGATATTTATTATCTGCTTTGAAGATTGCGGATTCTTGTTTCTAAATTTTTCCTGCGCTTTTAAGCCGGAAAAAACGAAAATTAAAATAAGAAAACTCGAAAAATACATTGACGATTTTTTCATAATTTAGAAATGAGCCTTTACGGAATGTGTTAATTCAGAGTATAAACGAAAAGCGAAAATCTTAAAATAGCTGAAAAAAATATGACGGAAGAAAAACTCGTTCGCGGCATCAGCCGCTGGGATTTGGCGGCGATTGCGGTCAACACGATTATCGGCACGGGAATTTTTATTTTGCCCGCGAAAGTTTTCGGTTTGATCGGCAGTTTCAGCCTTTTCGCATTTGTTGTCTGTGCCGCGATTGTCGGTTTGATAATTTTGTGTTTTGCCGAAGTTTCGAGCCGTTTTTCGGCAACCGGCGGAATGTATCTTTACGCCAAAGAAGCGTTCGGCGATGTCGTCGGTTTTGAAGTCGGCTGGCTTTACTGGATCGTGCGCGTGACGACGTTTGCGACCAATGCCAACGCGCTGCTTATTTATCTCGGTTTCTTTTTCCCGCAGACGGGCGAAGGTGTATGGAGAATTTTGATCGTCAGTTTGGTCGTTTTAATTATTACGATTGTTAATTTTATCGGCGTTCGTCAATCGGCGATTATGACTAATATTTTCACGGTCGGAAAAATTATTCCGCTATTTATTTTCGCCGCAATCGGTTTGTTTTTTATTCAGCCCGCAAACTTCAGTTTCGGCGCAACGCCCGAATACTCGAAATTTTCCGAAGCGATTCTCGTTTTGATTTATGCTTTCGTCGGTTTTGAAGCGGCGGCGATTCCGGCGGGCGAAACGAAAGACCCGCAGAAAAACGTGCCGTTCGCGCTGTTCGTCGCACTCGGTTTTTGCATCGTTCTTTTTATCATTATCCAAATCGTCGCCGTCGGCACTCTGCCCGAACTCGCCGCATCGAAAACGCCGCTTGCCGATTCCGCCGGGAAATTTCTCGGCACTTTCGGTGCGGCTTTTATCGCCGTCGGTGCGCTGATTTCGGTTCTCGGAAATTTGAACGGCGGTTTTCTCGCCGCGTCGCGCATTCCTTTTGCGATGGCGGAACAAAACGAACTGCCGCAGATTATCGGCGCGACTCACAGAAAATTTAATACGCCGTATATCTCGATCTTGCTGACTTCGGTCGTAATTTTCGTTTTTACTTTGCAAACTTCTTTCTACGCGGCTCTGACGATTTCGACGATTACGAGGCTTTTGGTTTACGCGACAACGTGCGCCGCTCTGCCGGTTTTCAGAAACAGAAAAAATGCGCCCGAAGCCGAATTTATCGCGCCGTTCGGTATCTTGGCGACGATTCTTTCGCTGCTTCTGATCGTTTGGCTTTTGACGCAGGTTGATTATATGAAAGAAGGATTGGCGATACTTATTCTGGCTTTGATCGGTTTGGTCGTTTATTTTATTTACGATTTTGCCGGTAAAAATAAATCTGAAAAGGTTTCTGAGAATGAGAAAAAGTTATAAAAATTAACTTGCTATACTGATTTGTAAAAAATCATACGCAAACCGTCGAGCATTAGATTTTCGTCATAAATCCCGATAAATTCCGAACCGTCCGTGATTATCGAAGCCAAACCGCCGGTCGCAATTACTTGCGGTTTTTCATTTAGTTCGCCGATCATTCGTTTGATAATTCCGTCGGTCAGACCGAGATAGCCGAAATAAATTCCTGCATTAATCGCTTCGACGGTCGAAGTGCCGATAACTTTTTCAGCTTTTTTTATCTCGACTTTCGGGAGTTTCGATGTTCGCTGAAAAAGCGCATCGGCTAAAAGATTCATTCCCGCGACGATTACGCCGCCGATAAAATCGCCGCTCGAATTAACCGCGTCAATCGTCGTCGCCGTTCCGAAATCGCAGACGATACACGGAACGCCGTATTTTTCTTTCGCCGCAAAAGTTGCAATCAGACGATCGATGCCGAGATTTTCCGGCGAAAAATAATTTATCTTCAAGCCGAAATTAAAATCGTGTCCGACAAAAAAGGGCGAAATATTAAAACTATTTTTTGAGAAAATTTCTATTGAATGTCGGAGTTCGGGAACGACGGAAGATACGACGACGGCGGAAATATTTTGCGGTAGATTTTTTTTCGTTATGTCAGAAATCTCATCGGCAGTTTGGTTTCTGACGGTCGGAATTGTAAATTTATCAACTAAGTTTTCGCCGTCAAAAACGCCGAATTTGACGGTCGAATTACCGATGTCTATTGCCAGCAACATATTTAAAAAATAAAAAAGTGAAAAAGTGTTTTATGACTTTTTCACCCGATATTCATTGACCGAAAATAAATTTATCCCATTAAAGGCAAACCGTCGTAAACAATGCGCCAGCCGTTTTTCGATGTCGTTTTCAGACTTTTAGAAAACCATTCGTGCGCTTTTGCCGGATCGTCGTAAATCTGCACGGACGGTGCGTTTTCGCGCGGATCAACGCGGCAGATCGCGCCGCCTTCGTCGGATGTTTTCATACATAAAAGTCCGATCATATTATTTTTCGACAAGATCACCGTGCGGACTTCGACCGGCTGAAAATCGTCGAAATCGAAATCTTCGTCAAACGGTAAATCATTTTCGTCAGTCTCTTCAAAACCCAAATCTTCTTCTTCAAAATCAAGTTCGTTATCCATATTTTTATAAATTATCGTTTAATATCAAGCGATAGACTATCACTTTTGCTTTTTAAAATACAGCCCGAATCAAGCGACTTTTCTTAAACTTTCGACATCGCCCGCCTGAATTATTTTCAATTTGCCCGAATCGGTTTTGACGCGCAACGCACCTGTTTCAGTTAAACCGTCGGTTATTCCCAAAATTACTTCATTTGCAAGTGTCGCTCTAACCGCTTTATTAAAGGCGTAAGTTGAACGCTTTGTCCATTCTTCGACGATCTTTTTCGCGCCGTTTTCACTTTGCAAAACATCGTAAAAGTAATTGATAAAACGAGTCAGCGAATTTAAAAGTTCTGCTTTATCGGCGATTTTATTTGTTTCCGCTTCGATTGAGGTGGCAATGTCGGCGATTTCGGCGGGGAAGTTTGACGAAGTTAAATTTATGCCGATGCCGACAATTATTGAAATCGTTTTATTTGCTTCGGTCATTTCGGCTAAAATGCCGCAGATTTTTTTGCCTTTAATGTGAATATCATTTGCCCATTTGATGTCGGATTTGAGCGCGTAAAGATTTTCGAGCGCGTCGGAAACGGCGATTGCCGTCATCAATGTAATTAAAGGCAAAAATTTCGTTTCGATTTTCGGTTGCAAAACAATACTGAAATAAAGTCCAGCGTCTTTTTCCGAAATCCAAATTCTGCCGTGTCGTCCGCGTCCGGCGGTTTGTTGATTTGCAACAACGCAAAAGCCTTCGCCCGCGCCGCGTTTTACCTGATTGATCGCTTCGGCATTGGTTGATTCGAGACTGTCGAAATGCAGGATTATAAAGTTCACATTATTAAATATAATCGCCAAATGGAGCGCGGACATCCTTGTCCGCGAGTTTTATAACTTGAAAACGCGGCAACCAATATCAACTTTCCGTTGGTTTCCAAAGCGAATCGAGATAAAATTTGTTCTCGTCAAAAAAGTTTACAGTAACTTTAAAACCACTTTCTCGCGCCAAGTTTTCAATCATTTTTACTTCGTATTTTTGCGAAACTTCCATAAAGATCGGCTCCCATTTTTGGAATTCAAAAGTTTTGCCGAGCGATTTTATATTAACGGTTTGGTCTTTTTGGCTGATGAGAAACGAACGTGCCGCGCGTTCCGTCGGATGATAACTCGCATAATGTGAAAATTCTTCGATATTAAAATCCGCGTCCAATTCGCGGTTAATGCGTTTTAACAAATTCAGGTTGAATTTTGCCGTCACATTTTGCGAATCGTCATAAGCATTCAAAATCGTTTTCGGATTTTTGTGCAGATCGAAACCGATAAATAAAAGATCGTTTTCATTCATCACGTTTTGCAAATCGGTGAAAAACTGTAATGCTTGCGCTTCACTGAAATTTCCGATATTCGAGCCTAAAAATAAAATGATTTTCTTTTTGGCGGACTTTTCAGAAAATGTTTTCAGCGTTTTAAAGTAATCGCCCTGCTCCGGTTTAATTTCGAGCGCAGGAAATTCGGTCGTAAATTTTTCGGTCAAAAAATTTAATGCTTCCGACGAAATATCAATCGGAACGTATTGAAAAACGGCTTTTTGTTTCAGAAAATAATCAACCAAAACAGCGGTTTTTAAACCGTCGCCCGCGCCGAGTTCGATCAGATCGAATTCGGTTTCATCGGCTTCAAATGCTTTGAAGATTTCCGCCGTTTGTTTTGAAAGTATTTCGTGTTCGCTACGCGTCAGATAGTATTCCGGCAATTTCATTATTTCCTGAAAAAGCCGCGAACCTTCATCATCGTAGAAGTATTTCGACGAAATAAATTTCGGATCGGAAGAAAAACCTTCGATAACATCTTCGGCAAATGTGTTTTGTTTTTTTTCGCTCGCGCTCTGCATAAATTATAAGTGTTTTTTTGTTTTGTGTTTTCGGTTTTTTTAATTCGGTTGTCAATTTTTGTCTGCGGCTTTATTTGAAACAAGCTAAATAAAAATTTCAAAACTAAAAATCATTTTTATTACTTCGCCAATCTGATTCCCGTAAACTGCCAACGCAGTTGCGGATGAAAAAAATTGCGGTAAGTTTTGCGGCTGTGACCGTCGGGCGTAGCGACCGATGCGCCGCGCAAAATCATTTGGTTAATCATAAATTTTCCGTTGTATTCGCCGAGCGCGCCGTCCGGTTTTTTAAAATTCGGATACGGCAGGTAAGCCGAATTCGTCCATTCCCAACGCAAACCCCAATCTAATTTGTCGGACGCGATTTCCCATTCGAATTCGGTCGGCAGACGCATTTTTTTCCATTCGGCAAAGGCGGACGCTTCGTAAAATGAAACGTGCGCGACCGGCGCGTTCATCTTTACTTCACGAAGTCCGGCGAGTGTATAATTCATCCAAAAGCCGTCGCGTTTTTGCCAGTAAAGCGGCGCGTTTATCTGATTGTTTCGCACCCAATCCAAACCTTCGGCGTGCCATAAAAGATGATTTTGATAACCGCCGTCTTCAACGAACTCTGCAAATTCGCGGTTTGAAACAGCATTTTTGCTGATCGAAAAATCGTGCAGAAAAACCGTGTGCCGTCCGAGTTCGTTATCGAAGTGAAAATTTTCGCCCTCAAAACCGATGTCGTAATTGCCGCTTTTTATTTCAAGAAAATTATTTGCAGATTCTTCCGATTCGCCTTTTTCAACGAGTGCAAAATCTTCACGATAAACCGGATTGAGCGGATTGCAGCTAAATGTATATTTCAGATCGGTGAGAAAAAGTTCCTGATGCTGTTGTTCGTGATTGAGTCCGAGAATCGCCAATCGTTTAACTTCATCGCTCAAATCGCCGCTTAAAAAATCGCGCATTTTTTCGTCAACATATTTTCGATAAGCGAAAATTTCTTTCACCGTCGGACGTGACAGATCGCCGCGATGATCGCGCAAAGTTCTGTCGCCGACCGAATTGTAATAACTGTTAAAAAGAAATGTGAAATTTTCGTCGAAAACTGTGTAATCCGGCGCAAATTTTTTCAGGATCATTTCCTCGAAAAACCACGTCGTGTGCGCGATATTCCAACGCGGCGGCGAAACGTCTTCAATCGGTTGCGGAATATAATCTTCCGTTTCCAGAGGTTCACAAAGTTTTTCCGTATAACTGCGAACGTAGGAATAAAAAGCTGTCAAGTTTTGCGGTTCGTTTTTTTGAGATTGAAATGCTTGCATACTTTAATTAAAACAAATATGCAGATAAACACAAAATTTATTCCGATTAATTAATATTTTCGTTCTCGAATTTTTCGCGCCGTAATTTTATAAACTCGATCTTGCGTAAGGCTTCTTCGGTGATTTCGGCGAGATAATAATCTTCGTCATTTAGTTTGGTTTGCAGAATAGAAACGGCAGTTTCGTCGCCGATTGCGCCGAGTGAAAATGCGGCTTCGCGGCGTGTATCGTCAGATTCGTTTTTATTTTGCAGGATGTTTTTCAAAACGCTCGCGGCTTGTGTAAAAACAGGGAATTGTTTTTCGAGATATAAATATTTCGGCTGTTTCAAATCTTTGTATTTATCCGGCAGAAAATTTTCGGGCGTTAAAACTTCTTTGTCATTTGTCTGAATAATCTGCGCGATTTGACCGATTGAACGTGCCGATGCGCGGCGCAGAAATTCTTCCTCTTCTTTCGGTTTTTTGTTCAGTATTTTTACTAAATCGTTAATTGCCGAAACATCGCCGATCTCACCGAGCGCGACGGCGGAAGCCGCTCGCACTTCAAAAATTTTATCTTTTTGCAGAATTTGCAGAAGGGAATTGACGGCGGAAGAATCGCCGACTTTGCCGAGCGCGTAAGCCGTTTCGCGCCGAACGATTTCCGATTTGTCTTTTAAATTCGGCAAGAGAATTTGCGCCGCTTCATTTTTTGGCAGGAAAATCACGGAAAATGCGGCGGTTGCCCGAACGACTTCTTCATCGTCACGAAGCGCGGAAACTGCAATTTCAGACGCTTCGGCTGTTTCCATATTTCTAATTTGAAACAGCGCACTGCGTTTTTGTTCAGTATTGCCGCTGCGAACTCGTTGTGTCAAAATTTCGAGATTTTGAGCATAAATTCTGCCCGCAAAACATACGAAAAGCACGAAAAAAAGAATTAATGATAATAGAGAAAAACGGGATAATTTGAAAAACAATCTCCTTTCTTCTTTTTCTCTTTTTCTTATTTTCTGATTCATCAAGCGGCTCGTCTCGCATTTTGTCTCCGTGACGTTTCCCATTCGAAAACCTGCCGCGCACGTTTATTTTCATACGCATCTTGAAGAGAAACGATGAGTTCGTCATTTATCGGATTTTTATCTTTTGATTTTGAAAGTCGTGTGGAAAGAAGTTCGGATATGTAATCTAAAACTGCAAAAGTTTCGTTTTCATTTAATTTATCAATTTCACCTGTAATATTTCTGTTTCTCTGTTTGACCATCTTTGTCACCTCCGAATTTTTTCGGCAGACAGTCGAACGCATAACTTTTTTAATTTCAAGTTTTAACTGTCTGCGGTAAAATTTTTATCATCATTAAATCTTTGGTTTTGTAACTCCTGACGCACTTTCCAGCACAAGTTATAAAATATCACAAAAAAATATTTCGCCGCAATATAAAAATTTGATTTTGCGCGAAATTAAACGGCAAAGCGACTGGATTTCCACCAGTCAATCGTTTTTTGCAAACCTTCTTCCAATCCGACAAGTTTTTCGTAACCGAGCCATTTGACGGCGCGTGAGTTGTCGGCTTGACTGTGTTTTACGTCGCCTTTTCGTTCTTCTTTGTATTCCGCCGTAACATCTGTTTTTCCGGTGATTTTCTTTAATACTTCTAAAAGTTCATTTAATGAAATTCGTTCGCCGTTTGCCGCATTGATAACTTCGCTGATTCCTTCGGACGTTTGCGCGGCTTTGATATTTGCATCTACAACATTGGCAATATATGTAAAATCTCTCGATTGTTCGCCGTCGCCGTAAATTACGGGCGTTTCTTCTTTCATTAACGAATCAATAAAACGCGAAATCACGCCCGAATACATTGAAGAAGGATTCTGACGCGGACCGAAGACGTTAAAATAACGCAGACAAACTGCATCTAAACCGTAAACGCGGCTGAAAACCTGACAATAATATTCGCCCATCAATTTTGCACCCGCATACGGTGAGAGCGGTTTGGGAATCATCGTTTCGACTTTCGGCAAAGTCGGTTGGTCGCCGTATGCCGAACTCGAAGCTGCATAAACTATTCGCCTGACGTTATTTTCTTTGGCTGCATTCAATAAATTAAAAGTCGCATTAACGCAGGCTTCGTGTGTCGCCGAAGGATTTTCGACTGAACGCGGAACTGACGGCAGAGCGGCTTGATGAAAAATTATTTCGACATCTTCGACTGCTTTTTTCAATTTGTCCGCGTCGTTTAGACTTCCTTCGATAAAATCAAAACTTCCGCTGATTTCTTCGAGATTTTCACGAAAGCCGGTCGAAAAATCATCAATTATTTTGACTGCCGCACCTTGTCTGATTAACTCGTCAGCGAGATTTGAACCGATAAATCCCGCGCCTCCCGTTACTAAAATTTTTGTTGTTAAAGACATACCTTTTAAAATAAAAATGAAGGACAACTTACAAAATTATCCTTCAGAAAAAAAATTATCTGCCTACGCCGATATATTCAAAACCGAGTTCGCGCATATCTTCCGGCTCGTAAATATTTCTCAGATCTGCAATTTTAGGCGATTTTAACAGACTTTTAACTTTTCCCATATCGAGAGCGCGAAACTGATTCCATTCTGTAACAATAATCAACGCGTCTGCATCTTTGATCGCATCGTATTCGTCAGACGCATATTCGATGTCGGGAAGCGAGTGTTTTGCTTCCTCCATCGCCACCGGATCGAAAGCCCTGATGTTTGCACCTCGTTTTTGCATCTCTTTAATAATATCAATTGCCGGAGATTCGCGCATATCGTCTGTCTCCGGTTTAAATGAAAGTCCGAGAACACCGATTTGTTTGTCTTTCAGATTTCCGATAAGTTTCTCGATTTTCGGGATCATTGCGTGCCGTTGATATTCATTTGCCTCGATTACCGCATCAACAACTGTTGTCTCGACACCGAATTCGTCGCCGACTTTCGTAAAAGCGCGTGTATCTTTCGGAAAACACGATCCGCCGTAACCCGGACCGGGATGTAAGAATTTGTTTCCGATACGCTTGTCCATTCCCATTCCTCTGGCGACATCGTGAACGTCGCAACCGATAGCGTCACAGAGATTGGCAATTTCATTTATAAATGTGATTTTGGTGGCAAGAAAAGCATTTGCCGCATATTTGATAAGTTCCGCCGCTTCAAGTGATGTGATGACGATGGGCGTTTCGATCAAATAAAGCGGACGATACAAATCTTTCATAATAGCGATTGCATCTTCTTCATTACTGCCGATTACAACGCGGTCCGGGCGCATAAAATCTTCTATTGCTGCTCCTTCGCGTAAAAATTCAGGATTTGATGCAACCCCGAAATTTGTTTTCGCGTCAAGATTTTGCTTCACAAAATCACTGAGCCATTTTCCTGTGCCGACCGGAACTGTTGATTTTGTTACTAAAACTTTATATCCGTTCATTGCTTCCGCAATGTCTTTTGCCGCCTTTTGATAAAAACTCATATCGGGCGAACCGTCTTCTTTAGGCGGCGTTCCGACTGCAAGAAATATTACAAGAGCCTGTTCAACGGCGGATTTTATATCGGTTGTGAAATGTAAGCGTCCGGCTTTGGAATTTTTCTCCACTATTTTATCTAAGCCGGGTTCGTATATCGGTATAATCCCCTGATTTAACCTGTCAATTTTATTTTTATCAACATCAACACAGGTGACTTCGACACCAAATTCTGCAAAACAAGCACCGGTTACTAATCCGACATATCCCGTGCCGATAACTGCAATATGCATACTTATTATAAAGACCTCTAAAAAAATACTAAAATAATTTACAATGTGAACAAAAATTATGCGGGTCAGGTTAAGAAAACGTGACCCGCATAATTTTATTATTGTGCAAAACCTATAGTTTTGCCAAGCTAATTTAAGATATTAGCGAACAGGACTAACTACAACTACATTACCATTTGATTCTGTATTATTGTCAGTTCCTAAAGCAATTGCCGCAGCCGCAGCTCCTCCAGCGAGAAGCAGTAACCACCACGGACCACCGATTGCAACCGGAGGTGCAGAACCCGGACGCGCACAAGGCTGACAGCCTGTTTGCGAAGGATTACCTGCCGTAGCATCTGTTCCGGCAGCAACTTGTTTGTCAGTGTTTCCACTTCTCAACATAACCAAACCTAAAGCAGTTTCGACAAATGTTTGAGAACATTTGGCATCATTGCCGCAACCGACATCAACCGTAAAGGTATTAGCCTGTCCCGTATCTGCAATGATTGTTGCATTTTTGGTCGTGAATGTTGTGCCGATGCCTGATGAGTTCGAGACCCGAACTTTACCGGCTGAAAGCATACCGACAATACTATTATCAGTAAATTTTAATGTGATAGTCGTGTCCGAAAGAAGTTCGACGCGACCGTTTTTTCCTAAACTAACCGTAGCAGATGAATTTGAACCTGTAACAATCGTACTTCCAGTAACTACAGTCGAGTTGGACACAGCCGTCTGACCGTTAACCGACACTTGTCCGGTTACTGAGATTTCACCCATCATATCATTTTGGGCAGCTAAAGCGATTGTTGAAAAAACACACCATACAGCCACGGCAGTAAGCAATGTTAAAGACTTGTGGACAAAATTTTTGCCGAGCATTGAATAATTTTCCTCCTATAATCAAACCTGAAAAACTTAAAATAACTCTTTCTATTCTATATTATAAAATGACAACACAGCAAGAAAGATTTTGAAATATTAACGAAACGGACTAACAACTACATTTTCATTATTGTTGTTTGACGCGTCAATTGCCGTTCCGGCAATGATTGAAGCAACCGAACCGCCGAAAACTACAGCAAAAGCTACCCAATTAACACCATTGCCAGCAGCAGTTGTTTGCGTTTGACTGGATGATGTGGAATTATTTGCGGCATCAACTGACTCACCGGAACTTAATTTGACGACTTGTCCGTTCGGAATTTTGATGTTTACATCACTCACGCTTCCGAGAACAGTCAGTTTTCCGGCAGTTAAATCGCCGCTTATACCTGTTTGATCGAAGGTGAGTGTTAAATTTGTATCCGGGGCTAATTCGATTTTGCCGATTTTTGCAATGTTGATAATTGCGCTTGCATCTTTCGATGTCACGATATTGCTCGAAGAAAAAATCGAGCGTCCGTTTTGAGCTGTTTCTCCGTTGACTGACACAACCGGAATTTCACCGTTTGCAAGAGTTCCGAAGATTGATAATTCGCCAATCGTTTTATCGCTTTTAGCAGAAACGGTTATTGAATAAGTAGCTAGTATTGCAATCGTTAAGCAAAACGAAATCAGCTTGTTAATCACTTTATGATTCATAATTTCTCCTTCGTCTATAAATTATTAGCATTGAGGCAAAGTCGCTCAAAAAACTTTAACTTTTTTACACGAATTTCGGCGTGATGTCAATAAAAATGCCGAAGAATTGTAAAATTAAGGAAGACTTTCCTTAAAGTTAATTAGTAATATAATTTAAGTTGTCGAATAATACAATTTTATTTCCTTAAAAACAAGTTTTTTATTAAAATATGCAATCGAAATTTTCTGAAGATTTTTAATCTATCAACAATTATCGCCTTATATCACTTGTAAACCGTTTGGAAAAAAGAAAATATAAGATTTAACTTTATAACTCTGTCGAGGCAACAATTTATGACTATTAAAAATAATAAAATACATATTTGTTTGGTCGAACCGGAGATTCCGCCGAATACCGGAAATATTGCGCGGCTGTGTGCGGCGACTTTTACGGATTTACATATTGTCGGTGCAACCGGCTTTCGGTTGGATGATAAATCGGTCAAACGAGCCGGTCTCGATTATTGGAGCGAAGTGAAAATTTACAGACATATTGATTTGGAATGTTTATATAAATATTTACCTGATTCGCGTTTTTTGTATTTTACGACGAAAAGCGAGAGAAAATATACGGATTGGCAATATGAGCCGAATGATTGTTTGGTCTTTGGACGCGAAACACGCGGACTTCCCGAAGATTTACTAAAGGCTAATTGGGAAAATTGTCTGACGATTCCGATGCCGAATCGAAATGTCCGAAGTTTGAATCTGGCAACATCGGTCGGTATTGTTTTATATGAAGGTTTGAGACAACTTGATTTTTCGTGATTTACAAAACTTTACACTTTTATTCTCAACGGTTTACAACGACTCACAGCGAAATTTCATCATAAGAATCGTTATTAAAAAATTCAAGTGGTTTTAAATTGAATTTTTAGTTTAAGGAGAAAGAAAAATGATGAAATTATTAAGAAATTATTTCGCTTTATTTATTGCAGTTATAGCTTTTTCATTTGTCGGCGTTAATGCTCAGAGTTTTTCCGTTGATAATATGAAACAGGTTAGAGAAGTCGAGCAAAAAGTTTTCAAACAATTGATTAAACTGCCATATTACGGCGTGTTCGATCATATATCTTATAAAGTTGACGGAAATACGGTGTATTTATACGGCAAAGTAGCAAATGCCGTCAATCAAAAGGATGCGGAAAAAAGAGTCGAAAAAATTGACGGCGTTGAAACAGTCATAAACGGTATTGAAATTTTACCTCTTTCGAGTTTTGACGATTCGATTCGTTATCGAACTCTTCGCGCCGTAGCCGATGGCGGAAGTCTTTACAGATATTTTCAAGGTGCAAATCCGTCGGTTAGAATTATTGTTGATCGCGGAAATGTAACGCTCGAAGGTATTGTAGATACGAGAGGCGATGCAAATCTGGCGAATATTTTAGCGAATCAGGTTGCCGGAGTTTTCAGCGTAACGAACAATTTACAGATCGAACGCGACAATAGAAAAAACTAAATTGCAAAAAAAAAATAATTTACAAAAAACGGTAACTTGAAAAAGATGCCGTTTTTTATTTTTTATTACCGTTTTGCCGGAATAAATTTACAGCCATTTCAGCAGCGGCATTTGCCGGAAGCAGTTTCGGTTCAATCAAAAATGCGTTTGGCGCGGTTTGATGAATGGTTTCCATAACGGAAACTGTAATCAATTTTCCGGCTTTAAAGATACTTCCCACATAACCGACCGGAAATTGTTTTCGATTCAAATTCAACTTTTTGATGACCGCTTTGGCAGCGATGCCTAATTCAAAGCCGGCTTCATTTAATATTTCGACTGCGATTCGGTCTTTGTCTTCCTGCGCGGCTTTGATAACTAGACGCGCAAAACCGGCGATTCGCGCGTTGTCCATCTGCGGCGAATAAATCGCCACCGTTAAATCGTCGGCTGACAAAGCGCGAAAATATTCGACGGCATATTCACTCAAAAGCGTCGGATCGCCGCGTCCATCCGACGCTTTGGCAATAGATTGCAAAGCTCTCCGCGCAATTCCCGCGCCGCCGCCTTCGTCACCTGCGAGCGGTCCCCAACCGCCGGCAACCGCCGTTTCACCTTTATCGTTTTTGCCCAGACAAACCGAACCTGTTCCGGCGATCAAAACTAATCCGGCTTTTCCGAAGTTGACACCGAATAAAGCGATTTCCGCGTCGGTCGTAACTTCGACCGATTTGATTCTGTAATTTTGAGAAATTCTTTGCTTGATCGTGTAACGTAAATCCTGACGGCGAACTCCGGCAAGACCACAAACGATTGCGGAAATATCACTGCGGCTGCGATTGGTTTCATCGCATACGTTTTCAATCGCGCTGAAAATATTTGCGAGTGCCGTTTCGATGCCGACACGCAGAGGATTTGATGCGCCGGAAAAACTTTGACCGATGACTTGTCGGTTTTCGTCCAACAAAACGGCTTGGGTTTTCGTGCCGCCGCCGTCAATGCCGATGAAAATATCTTGGGTTTTTTGTTTTGAGCGGCGGTAATTTGTTGTTTTCGGCGGCATTAAATTTTCTATACAGTGAAATTTTTAATTCTATTTTACCGCCGCTTGACATATAATCAAATTCAAACGATTTTATGTAAGCAATAAATTAAATTGATAACAGTATCTAGGTTTTTGGTTTTTTGTCTTCATCATCGTAAAACTGGAATTAACTGGAAAAAATATTTTATTAAATTGAACGAAAACCAAAAAACATACACCCGACTTTTATGGAAATCAGACAATTAAAAGCGTTTCTGGCAATTGCCGACACTAAAACTTTCACCGCCGGAGCGCGTCGCGTCAATGTCACGCAAGCGGCAATTTCGATGCAGATTCGTCAACTCGAAGATGAGGTCGGCATTCAGCTTTTTACACGCACACCGCGCCGCGTTATTTTGACCGAAGCAGGCGAAAGTCTGCTTGATCGCGCCCGACGGATTTTGCGCGAACACGATACGGCGATTGCCGAAATCGCTGAAATCGCGGGCGCGGAATATGGTCGTCTGCGAATCGGTTCGGCTTCGGCGATGTTTGCAACGGCGCAGCTTCCGACGATTCTCGAAAAACTGAAAAATAAATTTCCGAACGCCGAAATCACCGTCAGTTCCGGCACGAGTCAGACTTTGGTAGAAAAAATAATGCACGGCGATATTGATATTGCGTTCGTTTCGCTTCCGGTCGAAGCCGCGAATATTCAAACCGATCTGTTATTCAGCGATGAGATCGTCGCCATTTCGCATCCGTCGCATCCGCTGTCGAAACAAAAGGTCATCAGCGCGGCGGCACTCGCGGGCGAACAACTGATTTTAGGTGAACAAGGCGGAAACACGCGCCGGATGATTGACGATTTTTTTCACGCGGCAAATGTTCGACCGAATGTGATGATGGAACTTTCGCGGCAGGAAGCGATCAATAAAATGGTCGAAAATAAAATGGGTGTCGGCATCGCCGGAGCGAAAACCGTTTCCGATGAAGTGCGCGAAGGCAAACTGAATTCGTGGCTTATCGAAGGCGCGGAAATTAAGTGGGATTTGGGTTTGGCGCGTCTGCGCGGCGGTTATTTTTCGCCGATTGCGAAAGAATTTATCGAACTCTGCAAGGAAAATTTCAAGGAAAGAGAAAAAGCATTTAAAGCGAAAGGGAAAAAATAGGCGGGAAAACGGAAAATGGAAAACGGAAAACGGAAAATAAAAACTTCATTTCAATCTCACAAAATAAAATTATTCATCACAATCTGCACTGTTTACTTTGCACTGTTTACTTTTGCGCGAGCGCAGAGTTTGCCCGTTGCCGCACCGAATACGATTGGAATGAACGCGGCGAAATTGAATCAGATTGACGGTTTGGTTGAAAAAGCGATTGCCGATAAAAAAATGCCGGGAGCGGTCGTTCTCGTGGGACATAAAGGAAAGATCGTTTTTCGCAAGGCTTTCGGCAATCGTTCGCTCGTGCCGAATGTTGAAAAAATGACGGTTGACACGATTTTCGATCTGGCGAGTCTGACGAAAGTTGTGGCGACGACGACTTCGATTATGAAACTGGTCGAAGACGGAAAAATTCGTTTAAGCGACACAATCGGCGATTTCATTCCCGAAGTCGAAGACAAAGACATAAAACGCGTTACGATTCAGCAGCTTCTCACACACACGGGCGGTTTTCGTCCCGATTTCGATCTGCGCGAAAAATGGACGGGACGCGACGGAATGCTCGACGCGCTGAAAAAGGAAACTTTACGCAATCCGGCGGGAACAAAATTCGTTTATTCGGACATCGGTTTTATCGTGCTTGGCGAGATTGTTTATAGAATTTCAAAACTTCCATTAAATGAATTTGCTAAGAGCGAATTTTTTACAACTTTAATTTTAAAGGATTCATTTTTTACTCCTCTATCAAATATAATTTTTGATAATTTGTCACCTTTACCTAGCGGAAAAACTGCGAGTTTTTATGATGGACAAAAAGTAAGACTCGCGCCGACCGAAAATATTAAAGGACAAAATAATTATCTCGGTTCAAAATTTGAAGGCGATGAGACAAAAGGAAACATAATTTTGCGAGGCGAAGTTCACGATCCGACGGCGTATCGAATGGGCGGAGTTGCCGGACACGCCGGACTTTTTTCGACTGCCGATGATCTGGCGCGGTTTTGTCAGATGCTTTTGAACGGCGGAATTTTGGACGGCAAACGCATTTTGTCGGCGAACACGATTGCGCGAATGACCGCGCCGATTGTCGTTTCGGAAAAAGGCGACACGCGCGGACTTGGTTGGGACATCAACACTTCGTTTTCGTCGAATCGCGGCGAACTTTTTCCGCTCGGCTCGTTCGGTCACACGGGTTTTACGGGAACTTCCATCTGGATTGACCGCGTTTCGCAAACCTTCGTCGTCTTTCTGTCAAACCGCGTTCATCCCGACGGCAAAGGCGATGTCGGCGACGTTCGCGCCAAAATTTCAACCGTCGTCGCGTCGGCAATCGAAGACACGCCGATTGAAGCCGTTCGTCTCGCTGAAAATATTTACTGGTCGCAAGTTGCGCCGCAAATCGCAAGATGGAACGCGGACACTCTTGTCCGTGAATCTTCAAAAAATCAAAATGCGGACAAGACTGTCCGCGCTCCGTCGAACGCAATTGTTTTAAATGGAATTGACGTTTTAGAGAAAAATAATTTCAAAGAATTGGAGAATAAACGCATCGGTTTGGTGACAAATCAGACGGGCAGAAATTTAAATGGAAAACCGACGATTGACGTTTTAAATGAAGCGAAAAACATAAAACTCGTTGCGCTTTTCGCACCCGAACACGGCATCCGCGGCGAACTCGATGAAGAGGGAATTAAAGATTCGAAAGACGCAAAAACGGACCTGCCGATTTATTCATTATATAAAGACGACCGCCGACCGAAACCCGAACAACTCCAAAATCTCGACGCGATTGTTTACGACATACAGGATGTCGGTGCGCGTTTTTATACTTACACGGCGACGCTGAAAAATGTTCTCGAAGAAGCCGCGAAAGCTAAAATTCCGGTTTACATTTTAGATCGCCCGAATCCGATTAACGGCGTAAGCGTCGAAGGTCCGCTTGCCGACGAAGACAAACTTTCTTTCATCGCCGCGCACACGATTCCTGTCAGATACGGAATGACCATCGGTGAACTCGGTTTGATGATAAACGCCGAACGCAAAACCGGTGCGGATGTAAAGGTTATAAAAATGGAAAACTGGCAGCGTTCGATGTGGTTCGACGAAACGAATCAGACGTGGATAAATCCTTCGCCGAATATGCGAAGTCTGACCGAAGCGACACTTTATCCCGGAATCGGACTTCTCGAAACGACAAATGTTTCGGTCGGACGCGGCACGGATACGCCGTTTGAAATTATCGGCGCGCCGTGGCTCGACGGCAGAAAACTCACCGAATATTTAAATGGAAGAAATCTAAAAGGCGTTCGTTTTATTCCGGTAAAATTTATACCGAAATCATCGGTTTTCAAAGATGAAAACTGCAATGGAATCAACATAATAATTACCGACCGAAACCAATTTCAATCCGTCCCGACAGGAATCGAAATCGCTGTTGCTCTGCGAAAATTTTATCCAACCGAATGGCAGATCGAAAAATACAATCGTTTATTGGTGAACAGTAAAATTTTTGAGATTTTTAAACGCGGCGATAGCAACAATCTTTTTGAAAAATCCCAAGAGAAAAATTTAGAAGAATTCAAGAATCGTCGCGCACGATTTTTGCTTTACAAATGATAGTATTGGCAGTATAACCAAATGATAATCTTCACAATTAATTAAAATGTAACATTTATAGTGTTTTTCAGATTTTCACGGTGCTTTTTGTAGAAAAAGCCATAACGAAAATTTGAAGATATTTCCAAAAAACTAAATTTTATTTATAGCTTTTCAAAACATTTCAATGAGGAAAAACAAAATGACATCGAACTTCAGAAAGACATTACAGACGATTTTATTCGCGCTTATTTTGAGTTTGGCAATGAGCGGAGTGACATCAGCACAGGAGGAAACGGCAGCCGCCGTTACCGGACAAGTTACCGATTCGGCAGGCGCAAGCATTCCGAACGCGACCGTCATTATCACGAATGTAGAAACTGGAATTTCCCGACAAATACAAAGCAGTGATGGTGGCAATTATAGTGTGAGTCCATTAATGCCGGGAAGTTATACAATTGCGGTCGAGCAATCCGGTTTCAAACGCTATGTTCAAAACATCACACTTAACGTCAGAGACCGCCGACAGGTTGATGTTGTTTTGGAAGTCGGCGAGGCAACCGAAACAGTCACGGTCACTGACGAACCTCCTTTAATACAGGAAAGTTCGACCGGACAAGCGTTGATTAATAACAAACAGATTATCGAGATTCCGCTTGTCAACCGTGATTTTACAAAATTGCTCGAACTCGTTCCCGGTGTCAGTTCGGATTTAACGGACGAAACTTCGCTCGGCTTGACGAATCGCGCCAGCGTTTCCATAAACGGAATGCGGCGCAACGGCGTAAATTTTTTGGTGGACGGCGTAAACAACACGGATGGCGGTTCTAATATTACACTTCTCTCGACTCCGACGATTGATTCGATTCAGGAATTTAAGGTTTTAACATCAAATTACACGGCGGAATTCGGACGTTCAGCGGGCGGTGTCGTCACAGTCGTCACGAAAAGCGGCAATAACAATTATCACGGTTCTTTATATGAATTTGTCCGCAATGATAAGTTTAACGCCAACACATTTTTTAACAACCGTCGCGGACGCGGTGCGGACGGCAATCCACTCGCCCCGACACCGCGGTTGCGTTACAACACATTCGGCGGAACATTCAGCGGACCGTTGCCTTTTCTGCATTTCGGCGAAGGCGGACCGATTGTTGATTCCGGCAGAAACAAAACATTCTTTTTTTATTCACAAGATTTCCGACGCATCAGCCGCGCTTCGACGACCAACACAATCACCGTTCCGACAGCGGCTGAACGCAACGGGGATTTTTCGGCTCGGCTCGGCTCGAATCTTTGTTTTAATACGGCGACTTCGCCGACCGCCGGAGTTTGCAGTTCGACATTTACAGTTCCGGTTCTGGTAACTGATACGAATGGTACGATAATTCAGGCACGGCAAAATCAGCTTTTTAACACCGTTAACCGTGCTTATGCCGGAAACATTATTTCTTCAGGCGACATCAGCCCTATTTCACGAGCTTTACTAAACGCCTACCCGCTACCTAATTCGGGAACAAACGGTTTTATTTATAATGCAAACACCATCCAAAACACCCGTCAGGAGGTTGTCCGGATTGATCATAGTTTCAATAGTAACAACTCGATTTTCGGTCGCTATACGCACGATCTGAATGATACTGAGGAGCCGGCGGGTCTGTTTAATACTATTTCATTACCTAATGTCGCAACGACCAATACTAAAACTCCCGGACAGCTTTTAGCTGTTTCATATACAGGCATCCTGACATCTTCTGTAGTCAATGAACTTGCTTATAATTTTTCGCAAAATCACATTGATACGATTTTGGTTGGTCGCGGGAGGTTATCTGATTATGGTTTATCGAACGGCGCGGGCGGCATCGGACAGGCATTTCCCGAAAACAATTTTAACGCGATCCCGACGTTGAGCATTCCCGGAATCGCCGGTGCCGGTTCGACACAGGGTTACAACATCAGATACCGCAACGAGGTGGTCCGCGACAATTTAACGTGGACATCGGGAAATCATATAATGAAATTCGGTGCCGAAATTGCACGGGAAAGTAAAAATGAAAATGCCAGCAATAATACGCAGGGAACTTATACATTTGACCAGATACAGTCGCGCGGCACGGCTCTCAGCGGCACGACAAATGTCACGCTCACACAGACCGGAGTCGGACTTGGCAGTTTTCTGCTCGGTCGCGCCAATTCATATTTAGAAGACCAATATGATATTACATTCAGATTAAAACTCGGACGGCGGGAATTTTACGCGCAAGACACTTGGCGTGTGCGTCCGAATATAACATTGAATTATGGTGTGCGCTATCAGTATTATCTTCCCGCCAGCGATTTGAATAATGTCGAGAGTTCATTTATTCCGAGTCTTTACAGTTTGTCTAAAGTCCCGACCTGCGCCAATGCCGCCTGCACTTCACTTCTGCAAAACACGGGTGATCGGCTCAACGGCATCGCCGTCGCAGGAAGCACTTCACCTTTTGGCGATTCGATTGTGCCGAGGGACAAAAATAATATCAGCCCGCGAGTCGGCATTACTTACGGTCCGAAATTTAAAAAAGGTTTAGGGCGAATATTATTCGGTGCGGAAAATAAAACCGTTCTTCGCGCAGGTTATGGTTTCTATTATGATCAAATCGCTACTTTCCTTTATCAGGACCCGACGACTCCGAATCGTCCATATAACAATCGCGCAACATACACGAGTGGAACAGCCGGAATAATTACCTTTACCGATCCGACGGTCGGTGCTTTGGGTAATCTTCCTGTTATCGCTTTGGGCGGCGTGAGTCCTGATTTGAAAACGCCCGAAATTCAGCAGTATTCGGTAGGAATGCAGCGTGAAATTTTCAAAAATGCGGTGATTGATATTAGCTACGTCGGCACGAAAGGTGATTTCCTGTTACGCACTCGCAACATCAACTTTGTCGAACCATATAGATTATTTGCTTCCAGAACGACCTCGACCGGCACAGTTGTTCCAGTCCTGCCAAACGGACAAGACGCTCCGGCAGGTTGCACGGTCGGTTCGACGGGTTGTATCAATCTATATCGCCCGTTTTTGGGTTACGGCAACATTAATGTCTATGAAACGGCAGCGCGTTCGCGTTATAACGGTTTTCTTTCGAGTTTCAGTTATCGGTTTGCGAAAGGCAACACACTGACTGCTTCTTATACATTCAGCAAATCTTTGACGGATTTTACAAATGACCGTGACGGCGCAGATGCTCCGCAAAATCCTTTAAATCCTTCAGTTGAATATGCCGAAGCGCGAACTTCGCGTCCGCATATTTTCTCGGCGAGTTATGTATATGAAATCCCGTTCTTTCACAAACTCGACAATAGCATTTTGAGAGCGATTTTGGACGGTTATCAAATCGGCGGAATTACAAATATCGAATCGGGACCGCCGATTTCGCGCGTTTTAGGTATCACGACCAACGGCGGTTTGCGCGGAAATCGTGCGAATCTAATCGGTGATCCAAACGGTGGCGTGACCGGAACGACAGACCCTGTTACGGGTTTGCCGTATCTTTTCAATCCTGTTGCGTTTGCAACTCCTGCACTCGGCACTTACGGTAATTCAGGTCGTGCGATTTTCCGTCTGCCGGGACGCAATACGACGAGTCTGTCGGTGTCACGATATTTTTACTTTAATCGTGATAAAAACAGATACATTCAGCTTCGCGCCGAAGCCTTTAACGTCTTTAACCACACACAATTTTTGTGTTGTTCGGGCAATCAGAATCTAGCCGAAAATGCCGACACCGGACTTCCGAGCGGCGCACGTCTGCCGCGTGAATTCCAATTTGCGGCAAAATTCAATTTCTGATTCGACGATAAATGATTTATTTTTCGTTTTTGATTCCGCGGTTTTTTTTCAAACCGCGGATTTTTTTATGGTGATTTTGAATTTTGTTTGATTATTTCACGCGCCCGTTGAGCGTTTTTCAAATTTTGGGCTTTGAGCATTTCGGCTTTTGATTCGGTGCGTCGTCCAGCGCGTTGGAAAGCGCGTCCGAGATAAAAATGCCCTTCGGCAACATCCGGTTTTAATTTGACCGCCGATTGCAGTTCGCTAATCGCTTCCTCGATCTGCTCAGTCGCCAAAAGTGCACGACCCAAAGCAAATCTGGTATCGAATTCGCTGGGAAAGGCTTTGACGGCAGTTTCCAGAAACGGCACGGCTTTGGCGGCTTCACCTTTGGTCAGATAAATATCGCCGAGATTAAAAGATGCACGCGGCTCGTTCGGTTGGCGTTTGATAATTTCCAAAAATTCGCGTGTCGCGTCTTCATAACGGATCATTTTCCAGTAAAATGATCCGAGAGCGTAGCGATATTCAATTGAATCAGGTTTTAGTCCGACGATTTTTTCATAAACGGCAACAGCTTCCGATGTGCGCTTCTGAGCTTCGAGAACATCGCCGTAAAAAGCGAGAATTTCAATCGCTTCGTTTCCCGCATCCAGACGGCGTTTGAGAACTTTTTCGGCTTCGGCAAACCTTTTCTGTCGCCAAAAGCTCTGCGCCGCCATTTCCAGAAGATTCTCATCTTTCGGCGAACGAGCCAGCAGTTTCGCAATCTCGCGGCTTGCTTCGGGAAATTTTTCGATTCCGATCAGACTGATTGCCAAACCGAGACGCGCCTGAAAATTTTCCGGCATGGTTTCGAGAATGTTTTTAAATAAAACGACTGCCGCCGCAAAATTTTGATTCTGCAAAAGCAGTAAGGCTTTTTTTGTCTGTGGAGAAATTTCAGTCTGTGCATTCAATATCAAATTACAACCGAAAAGAAAATATATGGAGAAAATCAATATGCGACAAAAATTACTCATTACCGTTTTAATTTACTATAAGAAGACCGACAAAATAAAATGAGTATTGAAAAGACACATTGATATAACGGACAAAATTAATTACAGGAAAAGAATTCATTATTTGATGTTCAGAAGCTGTTTGGTAAATCGGCTAACGGAAGGTTTCTCGGATAAAATTCAGGTATGAATAAAACATACCCGAGAGACTTGACCGATAGCCTTTGGAATTAAATCAAAGGATTTTTTGAAATGACAGAACCGAATCGTGGGAAACCTCAAGAAATTGGCTTGAGAGAAATTGTTAACGCTTGCTTTTATATTCTCGTAACCGGATGTCAATGGAGATATTTACCTAAAGATTATACCCTCCGGCAAAGCGTTTATTATCATTTTCGCAAGTAGAAAAACTCTGGACTTTGGAAGCGGATTCACAATCACCTGATAGCCGGAATGAGAGTTGAATCAGTCCTTTATCGTAAAGTATCAAAAAGATGGAAAAAAAGTATCAAAAAGATGGAAAAACTGATTATTTAATCGTGGTGAGCGGCGAGCGCAGTCGGGAGGGCATCGGATAATACAAGGTGCGGTTGGCAGCTCGAAACAATGTTCGTGTTTGAAATCCCGCGAATTTGGCTTTTAAGAGATGCATTTAACCGAGCTGAAGAAGATTGGAAAGCTGCTGAGGCTTTTAGGCTTAGGTTTTTTATTGACAATGTTAATGGGAAAGTTTCAGGTAGAAATTTTGAAACAAGTGAAGATGAAATTGAAGAAAAACCTAAGATATGCGAAAAGTCTCTTCCGAATTGGTTTAGATGCTTTGCAAAATTTACAATAAACCAAAGAAATACAGAGAGTCAGAGAGTTTTATTCCCCTGCCGTCGTGTGCTTTAGTATATAAATAGTTTATATTATGCTATGTAAAACGTAAATTTATCAACAAATTTAGTATCTTCGCTTTTATGATTTCGCTTTTATGATAAAGCATAGAATAGACCTCTTGCATAAGTAATTTAATGACCGATTTCGTAATTATACAATCCGGCGATCAAGTTGAACCGCAGTCCAAATCGGCGGCGGCGGTTGCGATACCGCTCCGAGATGATGCGAAAGATTTTCAAATGCCGAATCACGTTCTCGACCAGTATTCGTTGCCGCGACAACTCGCGGTTGGCGCGCCGCGCGGCGGCACTCAACTGACCGCCTTTCGGCTTTTTAGTCGGCGTTTGCGAGTTCTTGTGTTCCTTGTGCAAACCTTGATAACCGGAATCGGCGAGCAGAGAAATGTTTTCGGCAAGCGCAAATTTCGTGTCCTTGAACAGCGCAAAATCGTGCGTTTTGCCCGTCGCCTGTTTGGTGCAAATGACTTTTCGCCGCTCCTTCTCGATGACAATCTGCGTTTTTATCGTGTGTCGTTTTTTCTTGCCCGAATAGTATCGCTTTTGTTTTTTTTCGGACGCTCGATTGATGTTTCCGTCACATCAACGATGACAAACTCAAAAGTATTCTCGCTCTCCTGCAGAGCTTTCTTGCCCGGCAATCTTAAATCCGCGCAATGCTTGAGCAAGTTTTCGATCTTGACAATGGTGCGCGAAACCGTCGCTTCCGATAACTGCCAACGCTTGGCAATATGGAACTGCGTCGGATATTCGCGCCAATATTCGAGCGTCAACAAAACCTGGTCTTCAACCGATAACCGGCAAGGTCTGCCCGACTTTTTATGCACTCGTGTTCGCTGCTCTCGGACAAACTCACAAAGTTTGGCAAAGGTGTCGGGTTTGACACCGCAATATCGTTTGAAAAGTTCAGGCGAAAGCGATTTAATTTGTTCAAAACTCATCAGATTATTGATGAGCGAAAATGCTTTCATTGTCAAATAACTTATGCAAGAGGTCTAATAACAATTTTCATATCTTAATTTATCACACAAACTATTGCGTAGAAATTTAAGCAATCAAATAATCTTTTTAAGAGATTTAACAAATATTGAGAGATAATTCCTAAAGTTGTTTGATTTACTGAAGCCATTATGATAATTGGTCAGGCCAATCTAGCGGTAGGCTAAAGTTAAAAGGTGTTTTCAATGTAAACAAAAGGTTTATTTTGCCTTCTATAAATGAAAAGCAATATAAAATAGCTGATTTTAAAAAGATCGCTAAAATTATCTTGACATTTTTGCAAAATAATAATAACTTTTGCTAGGACATACAACAAAGTACCAAAAACGCAGCAAATTTAATTCAATTTTTGTCAGCAGGAATATTAATAGTTCGGCTATTCAAATTTTTTCTTAATATCGGAAAATGAATCACACAATTCAGTTTCCGATATTAAGATAGACGCACTTTTAATACTAATTAATAGTCCAAATGACTTTTATTTCGGAGGAATTTCTATGAAAAAAATACATTCTTTGCAAAATGCAGACTTCGGCAAAGCATCTTTGCGAAAAAGTTTTATTCTGCGAGTAGGAATAGTCTTTATGTTTATAATGTCTATGTTGACATTAGCGACGGCGCAAACTGCGACCAGCGGGCAATTAACGGGCAATGTTACGGATCAAAGCGGGGCTGTTGTTCCCGATGCGACGGTAACGATGACGCGAATTGAAACCGGCGAGCAGCGCACGACTACGACTACGGCGGAAGGAAACTATACCATTTCGAGTTTATCTGTCGGAACTTACAGTCTTTCAATAACAAAAGACGGTTTTAAGGAAACGGCAGTCGGTAATGTGGCGATCAACGTCGCCAACGTAACAAGACAAAACGTCGTATTAGAAATAGGACAACTTAGCGAAGTCGTGCAAATTACTGCCGATGCTATTCAGATTGAAACTCAAACCGGAACTGTCGGCGAAGTTGTTTCGGGCGAACAAGTCCGCGAACTTCCGCTTAACGGACGCAGTTTCGTTCAGCTTACGCAACTGCAACCCGGCGTTTCGGCGCAAAATAATTTTGACAGCAAAAGCAAAGGTCTGTTCGGAGGAGTTGATTTTTCCGTCAATGGAAACTCGGCGCAAAGCAATTTGTTTTTGACTGACGGCGCAAACAATAACGATACAGGTTCAAACCGAACGATTTTGTTATTTCCTTCAATTGAAGCAATTGCCGAATTTAAATCGCTCAGAAACAGTTACGGACCCGAATACGGACAAGCCGCCGGCGCGGTCATTTCGATTGTCACGCGCGGCGGAAGTAATGAATTTCACGGCAGCGCATTTTACTTCGGTCGCAATGACGCACTAAATGCCACCGAATTTTTTGCCAAAACCAGAGGCGGTAAAAAGGATTCATTAAAACGAAATGATTACGGTTTTTCGCTCGGCGGACCGATTGTCAAAAACCGTCTGTTTTTCTTTTATTCGCAGGAGTGGAATAAGGAAATTCGCGGTCAATCGCGCTTCGGCAGAGTTCCGACAGTAGCCGAACGCAGTGGTGATTTTCGTGAAAGTCTTGCAGGATCACCGATAGCGAGGGCAACTTGCAGACTTAATCTAATAGGTAACGGTCGTCCCGGCTCGGACACTCAAGTAATTCCGCAGAGTCAATTTAATACTGCCGGAGCAACGCTCACGCAGTTATTTCCTTTGCCGAATCGTCCGTTTGATGGAGATTGTTTTAACTGGGCGACATCGGCAAATTCGCCGATTGATTTCCGCGAGGAAAATATTCGTATAGACTACAACCTGAGTAAAAATAATAAAATATTCGGGCGATATACTAAAGATGACTGGTCAAATGCGACACCCATTTTAGCCGGTAATTTATGGGGAGACGATTCATTTCCGACGGTGGAAAGCAGTTGGAAACAGCCGTCGCAACAGTTTGCCGTTAAGTTGACAACAGTTCTTTCAACAACGGCAATCAACGATATTCAATTTTCATATTCCGCTAACCGAATCAACATTGATCCGGGCGCAGGCGGAGATATTAACCAACAGATTAACGAAGCGATTCCCGGATTTTATCCCGACGCAAATAAGGTCAACGGCGTAAATCGTCCGCATCCGGTTTTCTGGGGCGGTATTTCTCCATTTAATTATGCAAGAGATTCGACCTTGTGGACACAAGCTCCGTTTAGGAACTCGCTCGACATTTACACGATCAGAGACGATGCTTCCAAGGTTTCTGGAAATCATACGTTCAAACTCGGCTTTTTATATGATACTGCCGGCAAGGATGAAGATTCCGGTCCGAATAACGAAACATTACAGACCGGCGGACCGGTTGGTAATGACATTCCTAACGGCTTCATTAATACCTCCGGTAACTATTTAGCGGATGTCTTGACAAAGGGAACTTTTTTCGGTGTCGGGGAGAACGATGTTCAAGCGGTCGGTCAAACCAGATACAAAAATCTCGAATTCTATTTCGGAGATACATGGAAAATTCGACCTAATATAACTTTGGAATTGGGAGCGAGATATTCATTGCTGTTTGAACCGTATGATAAACGTGATCGAATCAGTTCATTTGACGGATCAACTTACGTTTCATCCAGACCGGCATCCGATCCCTGCAACGGATTAGTAGTTCCTGTCGGAACAAATCCGTGTGAGGGAATTGCGGGAGCAAGTACGCCGACCGAATTTTCCAATCGTTCATTACGCAAGAATAATTATAAAAATCTCGCACCTCGATTAGGAATTGCGTGGGATGTTTTCTCCAACGGTAAAACGGCGGTCAGAGCCGGATTCGGTCAGTTTTATCTTCGTGAAAGAATCAGTCCGGTATTTGCCGCATTAACTCAGAACTCTCCGTTTGTCGCCAACACTTTTGTCGAGCGGACGTTAGACGCAACCAGAACATTTAGAAATTTGCCGTCAGCTTCAAACGGCAGACCGCAATATGCCTTTAGTTCCGAACCGGACACGCCTTATTCATTGCAGTTCAATTTTTCAATCGGACAGGAATTGGCGAAAGGAACGGTTATCGAAGTCGGTTATGTCGGCAATCGCGCCCGCAAACAGTTGACGCATTCCGATGTAAATCAGGTTTTACCGCAAAATCAGTTGGCAGCCGCTTTTGCTTCCGATTCCAACGCGGTTAATGCTCTGCGACCGTATAGCAATTTCGGTTCGATCTATCAGTTTGAACGAAACGGAAGAGCCGATTATGATTCGCTGCAAGTATTATTCAGAACGAGATTTACGCAGTCTCTGAATTTACAGGCGGCTTATACATTTTCCAAATCACAGGCTGATTTCGGTTTGAGTGATTCCAGCGGCGGGTCGAGTGCTTTTGCCGTATTGGATAGAAATAACCGTGATTTGGATTTTGCTGAATCCGACATCAACCGACCGCATATTTTTGTTGCCAACTTGATTTATAATCTTCCTAAATTTAAGGGTTATAATTCATTTGCTAAAACAATTCTCGGCGGATGGGAAGTAGCAACTATCGTTCAGGTTTCAAGCGGAACATCGCTTACTCCGCAATTAGGCACTACAAATATTCGGAGTGCGTCAGGTCAGCAATTCAATGGCGGAATCACCGGAACCGGAACTGCCGTGATGAATCAAAGACCGCTCAGAGCTGAGGGCGAGCCTTGTACGATTTCCGATCCTAACGGTACACGTTTTATCAATCCGGCGGCATTTACCTTAGTCGGCTATAAAATTGGTGAAACAATTCCGAGAAAAACTACCTGTTCGGGTCCTCCAACCAAGAATGTTGACTTTTCTGTTTACAAAAATTTCACACCTTCGTGGTTGAAGAACAGTTTCCTCGGTGAAGGCGCACGAGTCCAATTCCGTTTGGAATTTTTTAATGCTTTCAACACGCCTCAATTCGGGGGCAACCTTCCGGTAGTCTTCTTTGACAATAATACTGTTACTTGCGGAAATGCTCCGTGTAGTCCGACCAACAACACGATTACTTCATTTAGTGGAGCAAACGGTAATTTCGGTCAGGCGGGAAGTACGCGCGGCGGGCGTGAAATTCAATACGCATTGAAGTTAAATTTCTAAACTTCGATCCTTAAACTTTTGGCAGGAAGATTGTTAATTTTTTACACAATCTTCTTGCCATTTTTATTTTGTGATATAATTTTTTCACTTCTAAAATATCTCGGAAACCGTGTTTTATAAATATGTTGGCAAAAGTATCGGCTTTAGTTTTACTTTTCTTCTCGTTCAATTTTTACGCTCAGAATTCATCTTTAAAAACGGTTCAAAAAATTCAGGAAGACGATTTAAAAATACATCTGAACGCGGCGGAAACTTATCAGCGTTCCGGCGATTTGGTTAATGCGGCGACAGAAAATCGGGCGATTGTCAGTATCGGTTTGCAAAGATTCGGAAATATTTTAATCGAAGAAGGAAAATTGCAGGATGCCGTGAAAACGCTTTCCGAATCGAAATCTTACAGCGACAATGCCCGCATCAAAACAGATTTAGCCGTTGCATATTTGCAAACGGGTGATATTGAAAAGGCTTTGGAAGTAGCAAAATCGGCGGTTGATCTAGAACCTGAGAATGAGTATGCAAGGTATATTTTAGGTAATATTTATTTTACGAAAGAAGATTATAATTCAGCCCTTCCGCAACTGGAAAAAGCCTCGATTCTTTCGCCGAATTTTGATGTTGCCCGTGCGCTCGGTTTGACTTATTTATATCTGAAACAGCCTGACCGCGCTAAACTTTTGTTCAAGGAAATGGAGACGGCATTTAACCGGGAAAACTCCGAACTTCACATTTTATTCGGTCAAGCGTATGAACAAACAAATTATCCGCTCGAAGCCGAACGCGAATTTAAACGCGCTTTAGAAATTAATCCGAAACAGTCGAAGGCGAGTTTTTTTCTCGGATACATAATTCTCCAATCCGGCGGCAGCGGCAGATTAGCCGAAGCCGGAAAAGCATTTGAAAAGGAAATCCAATTAACGCCCGATGATTTTTACTCGAATTTCTTCGCCGGAGTCGTCGCTTCGTCGGAAAATAATCATCCGAAAGCCATCGATTTTTTACAAAAAGCCATTCAGATTAATCCGAAAAGCAGCGAAGCGTATCTCTTTCTCGGACAATCGCAGATGGAAACGGGAGATTTGAAAAATGCGGAAAAAAATCTTCGCCGATCTCTCGATTTGACGGCGAATGTTTCCAAAAACGGCTTTGAAGCGCGTCGCATTTATTATTTGCTCGGACGGTTGATGATCCAAGACGGACGGCGCGAAGAAGGCGAGAAACAACTGCTGAAAGCCCGCGAATTGCAGACAAAACTCCTTATGTCAACCCGTGATGAACTGACACGACTTTTCAGTCAAGTAGTCGGTGATACGAAAAAAAATCCGGTTAAAAATGCGGTGCAGAATACGGCGGATCAGGAAGTAAATTTGCCGGCTCAACGAGTTGCCGAATTGACAAAAATAAAAGTATATTTGTCCGAGATTCTGGCACAGGCGTTTTATAATCTCGGCGTAATTTCCTTTCAAAACAGCGAATTTACTGAGGCTCTTGAAAAATTTGCATCCGCCGCCGAATGGAAGCCGGATTTTCCCAATTTAGACAGAAATCGGGGCATTGTCGCTTTTCGCAACAATCAATATGATAAAGCCGTCGCGCCGCTTGCGCGCCAGGTCAAGGCAAATTCACAAGATAATCTGGCAAGACAAATGCTCGGCGCGAGTTATTTTTTTACAAAAGATTATGAAAATGCGGTAAAAGTTTTAAAACCGATGGAATCGGCGATAACTGACGATCCCGAACTGGCATATTTTTACGGGATTTCGCTAATTCAAATTAAAAGAGATCAGGAAGCTCAGACGGTTTTTGATAAATTGGCACAAAGTTCGCAAAAAAATCCCGAAATTTTAGCAAATGCCGCGCAGGGATTTATGATTTTGGGGGATTATGAAAGAGCGATAAAAGAATTTCGCATCGTTTCCGCGCTTGCGCCGAATATGCCGAAAGTTAATTATTTTATCGGTCAGAGTTTTATCCGGCTTAATCGTTTTGACGAAGCCGAACAGTTTTTTCAGAAAGAACTCGAAATAAATCCGGCGGATGAATTGTCGAAATATCATCTGGCTTTAACCTTGATCGAACGCAAAATTAAAACCGACGAGGCGATAAAATTATTAAAGGAAGCGATTGCGGCGCGTTCCGGTTACGCCGACGCGCATTATCAATTGGGAAAAATCTACATCGAAAGAGGCGAGACCGAAAAAGCCGTCGCGCAACTCGAAACGGCGGTCAACTCCGACGCGAAAAAAGATTACATTCATTATCAATTGAGCATCGCTTATCGCAAGGCGGAGCGCAAAGAAGATGCCGACCGAGAGTTAAAACTTTACCGGCAGTTGAAAGCCGAAAACCGCAAAACCGAAAATTTAATGCCGATGGGAAGCAACAAAAATGCTCAGTAAATTTATTTACTTCAATTTTTAACGATCACTTTTTTGCTTTTTTGCGGCTCGAATTTTATTTCGGCGCAAACTTCGGCAGCTGATAAAACCGCGCTCGGCAAAAAGCATCTCGAAATCTTGCAAAACCTAAAAAATCCAAAAAGAAAAGGAATGTAAGATCATTTCGATCTTTCCAAAGTAATCAAAAACACATCGTTTTCGCGGAGTTTTATTTCTTTCGTAAACTCTTTATTTTGTTTGATTTGAACTGTTGAAGTTTCAACCGCCTGTCCGTTGTTTTTATCGGCTAATTTCTTAACTTCCTCGCGCTTCAAATTATTCGGCGCACCGATTTTTAGATAATCCGTGTAAACATCATTTATTCCGTAGCCGATTCGGTAAACATTCAGACGGTAATTTCCCGCCGGAATGTCGGAGAGTTTTATCTCGACTTTACCGAAATCTTTTGCCGGAAAATCTTTTTTGTAGAAAACTTGATTGCTTTCCTTAGTAATCGGCGGTGCGTAATTCCAGAGCAAAATCTGTGCGCCGTTTTTGTTTTTTGTGATCCAACTTTCCAAATCGTTCGATTTTAATTCTTCGTCGCCCAGACGATTTAGAAATTGATAAGCGTAAAACGAAGGTTTGCGTAAGCCTTGAAAATTTATCATTCCGAAACCGCCGTGAAACGGATTCGGGACAGTTCCGCCTTCCTCAAAAATATCGGTAAAAGTCCAATACGACATCGAATCAATAAAACCTTCCGCGCCCTTCAGACGCGACAAAATATACGGCGCGGAAACGTAAGAATCGTGAATCGGATCAACCTGCGAATACGACGAACTCCATTCGGTATAATGCAGGGGAAGCTTCGGCATCGCTGACGAATTTATTTCTTGGCGAACTTCTTTCACGCCGCCGATTATCGCATTCGGATCGGTGTCGAGAAACAACTTTTGATTGCCTTTTTCGTCCAGTCCGATTCCTTTCACGCCGTAATCGTGCGTCGTGATAAAATCGAGCGGAACTTTGTATTGATTAGCAAAATCAATCGTTTCCGCAATCCACGCGCGTCCCGCCGTCGCCGGTCCGCCGATGCGATAATCAGGCGAAACGCTTTTTACTGCTTTCGCGGTCGTTTCGTAAAGTTTGAAATAATCGGCTTGTGTTCCCGAAAAAAATCCGTCGAGATTCGGTTCGTTCCAGACTTCAAAATACCAGCTTTTAACTTCGTTTTCGCCGTATCTTTCCGTCCAATGTTCGACCAGAGCTTGAATTAATTTTCGCCATTTATCGTAATCGTTCGGCGGCGAAACATTGCCTTTCCACCAGAAAATCGTCTTCTCGTTGCTTTTCAAAGCGTCGGGCATAAATGCGATTTCGACGAAAGGTTTCATCCCGATATTTAAAATTTGATCGTAAAGCGCGTCAACATATTGAAAATTGTAAACGGCTTTACCATCGGAATCTTCGCGGTAAACGCCAATTTCATCGTGCAGAAGCGCGTGAAAACGAACGTATTTGAAACCGCATTCTTGATGGACGATTTTCAGATCACGCTGCCAATCGGCACGCAAGCCTTCCGCCGCGCGTCCCGCACCGACGACTTCGTTGTAAAAACGATTGTTTCTTCCTTTAACTTCATTGAAATTGACGGAAATTGTTCTTTTCGGATTCTGAGCCAAAATAGAAATGCCGCTCAGTAGAAAAATAGAAAGCAAAAGAAATAGAATTTTACGCATATTTTGAATCGGTTTATTTGCCGTTAAAAATGTCTTGAATGTATTGCGGCGGTTGCGGCGAATCAATGTTTTTGCCGAGACTGAACGCCCAGTGACCGAGCCAATCGGAAGTCGGCGCGTATTTGTCGGGCGCACGATAAACTTCGTCTTTTAACGCTTCTTCGACGGTGATAAATTGATAACCTTTGGCTTTGTAAACTTTTACGAGCGCGTCGAAATTATCGGCGTTTAATTGGTTAGCGTGAAGAAGCAAAATATGTTTGATATTTCGACCGAATAATTTTGTCGAATTTGCTTCGCTCGCATCGATTTTTGCGGCGACGAATTTTAGATATTCTTCGGAAACACGTTTTTGAAAATTTTTATCTTTTTCCTTTAATCCTTTGGCGTAAGCGTTGAGAAACATCCAATCCATCGTGTCCATCGTGATCGGAACGATCTTGCAGCCGCGTTCGGCGATGAAAGTTTCAAACGAATTTTCAAGCTCGCGCGTATTTCCCATTTGCAGAAACGGATGACGAAAATATCTGATTCCGTTCGGCTGCAAAAGTTTTTTCGTCACCGCTTCGCCGCGCACGAATTCGTCTTCATATTCGGCGAGCGACGCATCTTTAAAACCGAGATGCGAAAAAGTGTGATTGCCGAGTTCTACGCCCGCGTCCGTCCACATTTTCAAAACGGCGATTCTCTCGTCGGTTTCGCCTCGCCCGTAAAGTAGAGATTCGTTGACGAAACCGACCATCGGAACTTGATTTTTTTTGAGAGACGAGAGAATTTTTCCCGTCATATTTTGCAGTTCTTTAATTTCAATCGGCGCACCGTTTAACGGCAAATCGTCAATCGTAAAAGCGATCTGTTTCGTTTGCGCGAATGCGGGAAATACCGCCGTAAAAAAGATTACAAAGATAAGAAATAATTTTTTGGTCGTTGAGTTTTTCATTTCATTAATTGAGAGTCATTAATTTTTTTCCGCGACTGAAAGTTTGAAATCATCAATATAATAAGACGTTTTCGCTCCGGCAGATTCGACGTAAATAACCAGATTACTATTGCCTGTCGTCGCCGTGTAAGTTCCCGACAAAGTTACCCATTCCGCGTCCGTAACTTCCTTCGCCGCCGAAACCGGAGTATAAGTCGCTTCGCCTTTCTTCGGCGTTTGTTTCATAGTTAATTTCAGCGAATCTTTCGCTTCACCTTTTAATAATTTTACCGAAACTGAAATTTCATAAGTTCGCCCTTTAAAGATCAGCGGCGAAACGTCTAACGCCAAACCCTGCCAATTTTGCGTGCGTCCCGTAACTTTCAAACTTTGACTACCAGCCGCGTTGGAACTGAACATCTGCACATTTTCGCCATTAACGAACCAATTTTGCGCGGTCATATCTTCAAAATCATTTTTCAGTAAAACGCCTGATTGTGCCGGAATTTCATCGCCGAGATTTTCGATCTTGAAATCGTCAACAAAAAAAGTCGTGTTCGGGCGCGCCGCTTCGATGTAAAGCAGCAAATAGGCATCTTTTCCCGATGGTTTGAATCTGCCGGAAATCGTCGTCCATCCGTCTGCATTAGCAGTTCCGCCGCCGACGTTATCGTAATCATTATCGCCGCGCTGAATCGTCATTTTTACCTCGTCAGGTTTTTCTCTATTCGCCAATTTGATCGCAACCGAAAATTTGTAAGCATTTCCACCTTTCAAAATTTGGGTTAAATTCAATTGTGCGCCCTGCCAAAATTCGGTGCGACCGGAAACTTTCAAACTTTTCGCGCCGCTTGCCGCTTCGTCTTTAGAATTTTTGATCGAAGCCTGACCTCGATTTTCCCAACTTCCGTTTCCTTTCTCGAAATCATTTTCGACGACTATGCTCGATTGAGCCGAAACAATCGCCGAGAAAAATGACAACAATGCAATTATGTAAAATGCTTTGCTAAATTTGTTTGTAAATTTATTCATAACTGAAGATTTTTTGACTTGAAAATTTTGATTTGATAACAAAAGCGAAGTTTTGAAAAAAAACTCGACTTTTATTTTACGACTTTTGTTAAGTTATACAACAAAGTATTTCTAATTTACAAAGTTTGTTGATAAACTTATGTTTATTGAGTTTTTTAAGTAACAAATCTTGAAGTTCCGACATCAGACCCGTTGTTCAAGCAAATTCCAATGAAGTTTTCTAAAATTTTAACGATAATTATTTTCACCTCGCTTTTGTGCGTTTCATCAATTTCGGCGCAAACTGCGGATGGTCTGTGCAAAGACCGCAAAATTCCGCAGTTAACCGATATTTATAAAAAGACGAAAATAAATTTTACGCACACTTCCGCGCCGGAGAAAAAATATATCGTCGAATCAATGAGCGGCGGCGTTTTATTAATTGATTATGACCGCGACGGTTTTCTGGACATTTATTTCACCAACGCGCCGACGGTCGAAATGGCTCTGAAAAAGGAAAAATCGAAAAGTTTGCTTTATCGAAACAATGGCGACGGAACTTTTGCGGACGTAACCGACAAAGCAGGAGTCGGTTTTCCGGGCTACGCGATGGGCGGCGCGGTCGGCGACATCAATAACGACGGATTTCCCGACATTTATGTAACTTGTCTCGGCGGAAATATTTTGTATCAAAATAACGGCGACGGAACTTTTTCGGACGTAACGAAAAAAGCCGGAGTTTCCGACGGTCGCTGGTCGGTCGGTTCGGCATTCGGCGATTACGACGGTGATGGATTTCTCGATTTGATGGTCGTCAATTACGTTGATTTCAAATTCAACGATCTGCCGACTTTCGGAAGTTTGCCGACGTGCAAATTTCGCGGTGTTGATGTTCAGTGCGGACCGCGCGGTTTGAAAGGCGCGGGCGATTCGCTTTTTCACAACAACGGCGACGGAACTTTTACCGACATTTCAAAACAGACCGGACTCGACGACGCGGACGGTTATTACGGAATGCAGCCGATTTGGTCGGATTTCGGCGGCACGGGAAAATTTGACGCTTATGTTTCCAACGATTCAACGCCGAATTATTTTTACCGCAATTCAGGCAAAGGAAAATTTTCCGAAGACGGTTTGATTTCGGGAACTGCCGTCAGCGGCGACGGTTCGGAGCAAGGTTCGATGGGAATTGCCGTCGGCGATTACGATCATTCGGGAAGATTTTCGATTTATACGACGAATTTTGTTGACGAATACAATACGCTTTACCGCAACAATGGAAAATACGATTTTACGGACGTTTCATTTGCCGCTAAAGTCGCGCAAGTTTCGCGCCCGTATGTCGGTTGGGGAACGGGATTTTTCGATTTGGACAACGATTCTTGGCTCGATCTTTTCGTCGTCAACGGTCACGTTTATCCGCAAATGGATCAGATTTCTTCGGGCGCAAAATATAAACAGGGAAAAATTTTATTCGTCAACAACGGCGACGGAACTTTCTGCAACGCGACCGAACAAGGCGGCGCGATTTTGTCGGAACTCAGAGTCTCGCGCGGCGCGGCGTTCGGCGATTTGGACAACGACGGAAACATTGACATCGTTGTCGAAGATTTGGACGCGTCGCCGATGATTTTGAAAAATGAAGGCGATAAAATTAATCATTGGATAACTTTAGAACTCGGCGCGAAAACCGGAAATCCGCTGGCAATCGGCGCGAGAATCAAAGTTACAACCGGAAAAACAGTGCAAACCGAAGAGATCAGAAGCGGCGGAAGTTATCTGTCAAACAACGATTTTCGCGTTCATTTCGGTCTCGGAAAAGCGACGAAAGTTGACGAAATCGAAATTCGCTGGAATTCCGGCAAAGTCGAAACAATCAAAGATGTCGCGGCGGATAAGTTTTACGCGATTTTAGAAGGTGAAGGAATCGTTCCGGCTGAGAAAATTCGACCGAAAATGAAGAAATAAAACTGCGGAATGTAAGGAAATAATTAACAGGGATAAACAGAATGGACAGGGATAATTTAACTACTTATAAAATCAAAATCTTCAGCCTGTTTATCCTTTCTATCCCTGTAAAATTTATTTGGTTTGAATGAAAAAATTGGTTGTCTCTACAATTTTAATGCTCTGTGTGCAAATTTCCGGTTTCGCGCAGAAACCCGCCATTTCGTTCAAAGACATTTCCGACGCGAGCGGAATAAATGTTTCGCATATTTCAACGCCGGAAAATCGCTACATTATCGAATCAATGTCGGGCGGAGTTTTGGTTTTCGATTGCGATGGCGATGGTTTTTTAGATGTTGCGACGGTCAACGGTTCGTCGGTTGAAAATTTCAAAAAAGGCGGCGATTTATTCCTAACGCTTTACCGTCAGATTGACGGTGCGAAAACGAAAACGCCGAAATTTGAAAATGTCGCCGAATCGGCGAATTTGACGCGCAAAGGTTGGGGAATGGGAATCACGGCGGTTGATTTCGACGGCGACGGAATTCTGGATTTGTTCGTTACCGGATTTGACGGAAACGCCGTTTATCGCGGGAAAGGCGGCTGTAAATACGAAGACGCGACGGAAAAATCCGGCTTAAAAGGAATTGGTTTTCAAACCGGCGCGGCTTGGGCGGATTTTGACCGCGACGGCGATTTGGACGTTTTTGTTGCCGGTTATGTTTCGCTCGATTTGAATAATTTGCCTGTTTTCGGAAGTTCGAAAACCTGTTCTTTCAAAAACATTCGCGTTCAATGCGGACCGCGCGGACTGCGCGGCGAACGCGATTATTTTTACCGCAATAACGGGAGCGGCACATTTGAAGAAATCGGCGAAAAAATCGGTGTCGGCGATAAAGGAAAATACTACGGTCTCGGTGCGATTTTCGGCGATTATGACAACGACGGCTGGCTCGATTTGTATGTTGCAAACGACGGAACGCCGAATTATTTATACAAAAACAACCGCGACGGCACTTTTTCCGATGTCGGTTTTGAATCGGGAACGAGTTACAGCGGTTCGGGTATGGAACAAGGTTCGATGGGCGTAGCGTGGGGCGATTATAATCTTGACGGAAAACTCGATTTGTTCACGACAAATTTTGATAATGAAACGAACACGCTTTACCAGAATTTGGGCGAAAAAGGTTTTTTGGACGTTTCGCTCGAAACAAAAGTCGGGCAAAGCGGCAAACCTTACGTCGGTTGGGGAACGGGATTTTTCGATTTTGACAACGACGGCTGGCTTGATTTGTTCAGCGTCAATGGTCACGTTTATCCGCAGATCGAGTTTGCCAAAAATGAATCGCAACAAGGATTTCGCCAGCATTTTTTGCTCGAACGAAATACGGGTGACGGGAAATTTGAAGACGGATCAAAAAATTCCGGTTTGCAGAATTTGCCGATGAAATCGAGACGCGGCGCGGCTTTCGGCGATTTGAACAATGATGGTTTGATTGATGTCGTCGTCACGAATTTGGGCGAAGTGCCGACGATTTTGCTGAACACGACGGAAAATGACAATCGAAAAATAATCTTCAAATTAATTCAAAACGGCAAAAATAAAAATGCGGTCGGCGCACGAATCGTTTTAAAAACCGATAAACGCTCGATGATGCAGGAAGTCCAAGCGGGCGCGAGTTATCTGTCGCAAAACGATTTCCGGCTTCATTTCGGACTCGGAAACGGAGAAAAAATAGAATCGGTCGAAGTTCGCTGGAGCGACGGCAAAACCGAAAAAATTTCAGGCGTTCGAGCCGAACGAATAATGACAGTGCAACAGGGAAAAGGAATTATAGATTCGACGGGATTTTTGGCAAAGTAGAATTCTCGTCGAATAATTCAGCAAAAGTCCGCACAACTTTGCGGACTTTTATTGCCTCATACAACAAAGTTTTATAAAATGGAACAAATTTCAAAAAAATATTCTTCAAATCTGTAAATCGAAAATTTTAAGAGGTGTAAAAAATGAAAAAAAATATTCTGATATGTTTCGTGATTTTTACTGCGGCAGTTTTTTCGAATGTTACCGCTCAACAGGAAATGCCGAGCGGAGCTTCCGACAAAAATTTAGGCGACAACAACATCAAAATGCGTTCGGTTGATCTCGAACGTGCCAAACGCGATGCCGAAAAAACAAATTCGACAGGCGCAAATGTCGCGTCTGTCAATCCTAAAATCGAGACTAAATTTCCGCAGATAAAAGAAGATTTCGAAGGCATTCAAAGCAATCAGGAATTGATTGTCAAGAGCTACACGAGCGGCGCAAAAGTTGATTACAAACAGATTAAAGATTCTGCCGATTTAATTAACAAAAGCGCGAAACGACTCGATGAAAATCTTTTCGCCGTAAAAACGGAAAAGCCGAAGGAAAATTCCAAAAAAGAAAACAAAGAGAAAAGCATCAGCGATTTGATCGTTGATTTGGACAACGCCATCGGTAAATTTGCTGCAAGCACGATGTTTCAAAATTTGCGTCTCGTTAATCCTGAAATTGCCGGCAAAACGCAGCTTGATTTAATGAAAATAATGCAGATCAGCGATTTGCTTTCAAAACAAGCTGATAAAATGAAATAATTCGTCAGGCGAAATAATTTACGGTTTTTACTTGGTCAAGGCGATTGGTCGAGATATTTGTGACGCGGATAATTATGAAAATAAATCGAAAAACTTTACTTGTTTCGACAACTTTATTTTTGCTTTTCGTCGTTAATATCTTCTCGCAAACACAAAAGGAAAATTTCCCAAGTGTGCAAATTCGCGGTTCGCAGATTCGCAGTTTGAAATCTAAAGAAACGGGGCGCGATTACGATCTTTATATTCAGCCGACGGGCGATTTGAAAAGCGGGAAAAAATATCCGGTTTTGTTTGTGTTGGACGGACAGTGGGATTTTAAACTTTTGAATTCGGTTTACGGCGGACTGCATTACGACAAATATGTTCCTGAAATGATTATCGTCGGCATCACATATTTGGGCGAAAATCCGAATTACGACGAACTTCGCGCGATGGATTACACGCCGACACCGGAAACGCACCACAAAGGTTCGGGCGATGCAGCGATGTTTTTGAAATTTATTAAAAAAGATGTCGTTCCGTTCGTCGAAAAAAATTACAACGCCGATCCGAACAGACGAATTTTAATGGGAAGTTCGCTCGGCGGTTTGTTCACGCTTTACGCATTATTTGAAGAGCCGACTTTTTTTCAAGGCTACGTTGCGGCAAGTCCGGCGGTAACTTGGGACACGGATTTTTCGTTTCGACACGAGAAACAATTTGCCGCGAAAAATAAAGATTTAAACGCGCGTGTCTATATCGCGGTCGGCGACAGCGAAGAATTGACCGAACCCGTCAAAGACTTTATGAAAATAGTTAAAGGTCGCAATTATAAAAACTTGAAACTTGAAACCAGAGTTTTAGAAGACGAACGCCACGCCGGAAATAAACCCGAAATTTACAATCGCGGTTTGAGATTTGTTTTTAAAGATTAAGTCAGAGCCGTCTGCGGTAGCGGACGGTTGAACGTGATAATCTTGAATGTTTAACTTAGAGAATCGAACTGATTAACTTCAACCATCTGCTACTGCGGATGGTTCTGACCTTTTGTCGAATGTTTGACCGTCAAAATCAATATCGCCGCCAGCATTGCCGAACACGACAGATAAATCAAAAACGGCATAATTCGCCGCGTGATCCGTTTCGTCGCTCGTTTTTCAAGTTCTTCGCGGTTTGCTTCAGGTGCATTATTTGAAATAATCGGCTTCATAAATTTTTTTAATTTCCAAAGTCGTCGTTAAATGTGTAAAATTTGTTCGAGTACAACAATTCGGTAAGTGCAGTTTCGTCAGTCGCCGATAAAAAGGCAGGAGGTTTTATGAATACTCTGATTTTATTATTCATCGTTGTTTTCGTTTCTTTCGGCAGCATTTCAGCTCAGAATGTTCCCGGCGTGGCAAACGGTTCGGTCGCCGCTAATTCGCGTGATGATTACGATAACGGAATCAGGATGCGTTCGATTGAACTCGAACGCATCAAAACCGAAAGTTATCGTTCCGCCGCCGCCGCCAAAAGTGCTAAAAGCCGCGAAATAAATTATTCGCAGATTAAAAAAGATTTTGAACTCATTCAGAAACTGCAAAACGAAATCGTCAAAACCTACGTTACCGGAAAGCAAATCAACTACGAACGCATCGAAAACCTCGCTTCCAAACTAAACGAATGCGCCGCTCGACTCGACGGGCATCTTTTACTTTCCGCCGACAAATCGGCAATAAAATTTGACGAAAAACTCATCGCGCTCGAAGACGTGAAAGATTTGATCGTCGTTCTCGACAAAGCAATCGGAAATTTCGTAACCAGCCCGGTCTTTAAAAACCTGAAAATTATCGAAACCGATAATGCCGAAAAAACTGAAGCCGATCTTTACAGCATACTTCGTTTGAGCCGCCGTCTGGCGGAAAAATCGGCGATTTACAAATGATTTAATTCCCGGCAAATTCGGATTTTCCATAAATCAAAATCTTAACTTTCGCAGATAATTCAAACTGATTTTTACGCTTTCAAGCGGCGCGGCAGTCGTTTCGTCCTGTTCGATAAAATAATGTTTTATTCCCGCTTTTTCAGCTTTTGAAAAAATCTTCTTAAAATCGATCGTACCGCGCCCGACTTCGGTAAAAAACTTTTTCGGAGTCGCGTCCATATCTTTGACGTGAACGAGCGGAAAGCGTTTCGGTTGTTTTTCAAAATATGAAATCGGATCAGAACCGGCTTTTGAAATCCAGTATAAATCCATTTCCATCTTGACGTTTCGCGCGTCGGTTTCCGCCAGAATCAAATCGTATGGAATTTTTCCTTCCAAAGTTTTGAATTCGAAATCGTGATTGTGATAAGCAAATTGTAAGTTGGATTTCGAGCATTCTTCGCCCGTTTTATTCAAAAGTTCAATCAATTTTTTGTAATCATCAGGAGATTTTCTTTCTTCTTCGGGCAAATATCCCAAAACCAAAAACTTATGTCCGATTGTTTTCGCGTCTTCGATTGCTTTCGGCAAACTTTTGCGAAGAATTTCGGTTGAAACGTGCGCCGACGGTGCGGCGAGATTTAATTCTTGCAGAAGTTTTTTTATATTTTGCGGTTTTTGGTCGAAATATCCGGCAAATTCGACTTCACCGATTCCGAGCGCGGCGACTTTTCGCAAAGTTCCTTCAAAATCTTTTTCCAAATCGCGCCGGACGGTGTAAAGCTGCAAACCGATTTTCGATAAATTTTTACCGGAAGTTTTTGCGGGAAAACTTAAATTATTCAACAACACCGCGCCGCCGATTCCGTAAGTTAAATTTTTCAAAAGCGTTCTTCGATTCATATTTTTTACTTTTTAATTTCCGAATTGCTGACAAAAGCGACTCGTTTGCTGTCCGGCGACCACGACGGAACATTTATCGTGCCTTGTCCGCCGTAAACGTAAGCGATCGTTTTCGGTTTTCCGCCGCCAATCGGCATCACGCGCAAATAAACTTGTTTGTAAAAAGGATGATCCTCAGGCGCGACATCACCTTTGCGGTAAGAAATCATTATCATTTGTTTTCCGTCGGGCGAAATGTGCGGAAACCAGTTGTTAAATTCGTCGTCGGTGATTTGCGTCTGTTCGCTTCCGTCGGGCTTCATTCGCCATATTTGCATCAAACCGCTGCGCGTCGAATTAAAATAAATGTATTTTCCGTCCGGCGAAAATTCCGAACCGTCGTCCAAACCTTTTGCGTCCGTCAAGCGAATTTCTTCGCCGCCTTTTGTCGAGATTTTATAAATGTCAAAATTGTCGTTTCTGCCGCCCGTGTAAATCATCCATTTTCCGTCGGGCGAAAATCCGTGCAGATAAGAAGGCGATTTCGCCGTGATGCGTTTCGGCACGCCGCCGCTCGCGGGCAAAGTGTAAACGACCGATTGATTATCGTCGTCCTTGCTGTGATTGCTGATTCCCAAAAATTTTCCGTCGAACGATAAAACGTGATCGTTGTTGTTATTGACGGCGAAATCGGTGTTGATTTCCGTCGGAGAATTTTTCTTCAAATCGAAACGATAAAGTTTTCCGTTGCGATTATAAATCAAATTTTTTCCGTCATTTGTCCAATTCGGTGCTTGCAGAGAATCTTCGACCGTGTAAATAACTTTTCGCGTGCCGCTTGCAGCATCCAAAATTTCCAGATGACTTCCGATATAATCTCGATACGGCACAAAATCGTCTTTCGCCGGAATCGTGATTTGCACATCTTTGAAAACAGCTTTTTCGCTCACGTCCGCGTTGTGCGAACAAACAAATAATCCTGCATAAACGTCTTCGCCGAGCGGAGTGTCGAAAACCTGAGTTTCAACAAAAGTTTCGCCGAAACGCGCGACGGACATTATAAATTTATCGCCTTTGCGCTGTAATTGAATGACATCGGCGGCGGTCAAATCCGATTTAACTTCTTCCGTATCAACATTTTTCTCGCGGCGAAATTGCAGCGAAGTCAAACCGTCGCCGTGAACGACCGCGCTCGCCTGCGCCGAATCTGCATTGAGAGAACTGCGAATTATCAAACCCATTTTCCGATGCGGATCAACGCCTTTGCCGGCAAATCCGGCGCGCGCCGTCAAAATAAAATCGCCCGACATTTTCTTCCAGACAAACTGCAAATCGTCGCGCTTATACCACATATTCGTTCCCGAACCTGTCAGCGTATATTGTCCGTTCGCGTCATCAAACGTCGCACTTCCGGTTTTTTTTACTTCGCCGACATCGGAATTATTTTCAAACAAACCGAGCGGTTTTTTCTGAGCGAAAATTGTCGCGGACATAAAAATTACAAGCAAAAGTAAGAATAATATTTGTCTGATTTTCATAAAGTTTATTTCCAGGAAATCGTTTCATTTAATTTATAATCGCCGGAAAATCGTATTAATCGTGAAGAACTGCCAACTAGAATTTTAAAATCACCCTTTTCCGCCACCCAAGCAGATTTTTTCGGATCGTAAAAAGCAAAAGCGTCTTTGTTCAGTTTTATTGAAACTGTTTTCTTTTCGCCCGCTTTTAAGAAAACTTTTTCAAAGCCTTTCAACTCTTTTTCGGGGCGCGGCAAACTCGATTCCAAATCTTTGACGTAAACTTGCGCCGCTTCCGCACCATCGCGTTTTCCGGTGTTTTTTATGTCGAAATTAACGGTCAAATCGTCCGCATTTCCTTTGATTAATTTTAGATTTGAATATTCAAACGTCGTGTAAGAAAGCCCGTGTCCGAACGGAAAAAGCGGTTCAATATTTTTTGTGTCAAACCAACGATAACCGACGAAAATTCCTTCTTTATACTCGACTTTTTCGCCGTCGCCGGGATAATTTCCAAACGCGGGCGAATCTTCCCATTTTTTCAAAAAAGTTGCTGGAAGTTTGCCCGACGGCAAAACATTTCCGAGCAAAACATCGGCAATCGCGTTTCCGCCTTCCTGCCCGTAATAAAACGCCTGCACAAGCGACGGAATTTCGCCGATCCAATCGTGCATCAAAACGGGTGCGCCGGAAGTCATCACAACGATTGTTTTTGGATTCGCTTTCGCAACAGCGTTTATCAATTCGATTTGATCTTTCGGCAAATCAAGCGTTTTCCTGTCGCGCGATTCGGCTTCTGTCGCGTCGGAAAGTCCGGCGAAAATTACCGCCACGTCGGAATTTTTCGCGGCTTCGGCGGCTTTTTCGATGATATTTTTTTCAAGCAGTCGCCAACCCAAAACTAAATCGGCATTTCCGATATTTTCGTAATGTTCGACGCGGATTTTTCGCAGTTCATTCGCCTTTAATTCGACAACTGCTGTTCCCGTCAAAGTCGCGTGATCGCTCCAAACGTCAATGATTTTTTCATCGTCGAGAAAAAGTCTGCCGCCGTCGTTGCTGCTCAAACTTAGCGAATATTTTCCCGAAACCGGAGAAACGAGAAATCCCGTCCAGCGATTTGAAAATTTATCAGCGGGAAAATTTTCCGCCGGAGATTCGGTTTTCCAGTGAAAATCCAAATTCGAATCAACGCGCGTAAACGCGGGCTTTTCTTCAAGATTCATATTGGCGAAATATTCGCCCGTCAAACCGTTCATTTTTCCGTCCGATGCAAGCAGATTTTCCGCCGGAATCGGTTTCGTGTCTTCGAGCGCGACGATTCCGGGCGAGAAATTTATTTTAACTTTTTCGCCGACCGCATTTTTCAAACCTTCGAGCGGGCTGACCGAATAAAACGGCACGACCTGCGCCGAACCGCCGCCGCCGATTCTCGGCTTTTCCGCGTTCGGTCCGATGACGGCGATTGACCGAATTTTGTTTTTATCGAGCGGCAAAATTCCGTTTTCATTTTTCAATAAAACGATGCTAGCGGTTGCCGCATCGCGCGTGATTTTGCGATGTTCGGGCGTATCAATCGAAGCGTTTTGCGTTGATTTTCTATCCATAATTCCCGATAAAATCATCACGCGCAAAAGTCTTCGCACCATTTCATCAATCTGTGTTTCGCGGATTTCTTTCGCCGCCAGTGCTTTTTTTACCGCTTCATTATTCAAAAATTCGCCCGTCGGCATTTCCAGATCGAGACCGTTTTTGATCGTCGGAACGGTCGAATGAACCGCGCCCCAATCGCTCATTACCAAACCTTGAAAATTCCAGCGTTTTTTCAAAATTTCGTTCAGCAAATTATCATTTTCCGAAGCGTAAAAACCGTTCAGTTTATTGTAGGAAGACATCACCGCGAGAACATTTCCACGCTCGACCGAAGCGCGAAAAGGCGGAAAATAAATTTCGTGCAAAGTGCGTTCGTCAACGATCGCGTTGATCGTGTGGCGATTTTCTTCCTGATTGTTCGCGGCGAAATGTTTGGCGACGGCGAGGACGTTCTCCGACTGAATTCCTTTGATATAATTGACCGCCATTTGAGAAGCTAAAAACGGGTCTTCGCCGTAGCTTTCAAAATTTCGTCCGGCGTGCGGAACTCGCTCAATATCCATCGCCGGACCAAGCAGAACATTAAAATTTTTCGCTTTCGCTTCCTGCGCGATTGCTTTGCCGACCGCATAAATAATTTTCGGATCGAATGTCGAAGCGAGCGCAATGCCCGACGGAAACGAAGTCGCCGGACCGATGCGAACTCCGACAGGTCCGTCGGTCATATGCAGAGCGGGAATTCCGAGACGTTTGATTTCGACCGTGTCGAAGCCCGTTCCGGCGATCAGCGAAATTTTTTCATCCAATGTTAATTGTTTGAGCAGATTTTCGACTTTTGCTTCGATTTCAAGAGTTGTATTTTGCGCGTAAACGCCGGAAAGACAGATGAAATGTGCCAAAATTATAAAAACTGAAAACTTATACGAAACATTTTTTGCAATGCTCATCTAAAATCTCTCCTGAATTTTGTTGAAAAAAAGGTGCGGAAAAAAAACGAAAAATTTATAGTGTTTGATAAATTTGAAAAAGATTCTAACACATTTTTCAGACTTTGTTGTATAACTTGGCAAAAGTAATATAAAATCACGTTGCATTCAAAAAATATTAGCTTTTATAGAATCCGAAATCGGGAGAAAAAAATGAGAGTTTTCAAAACCGGAAATTTTCGCCGGGCAAAATTGCATTTGATTTTATCGTTCGGCATTTTTGCCAATAGTTTTCGTAAATCAAATTTTCGCGCAGGTTTTAGGCGATCCGGTTGATGTCAGTTCCGATTTTCAGAAAATGGAAAACGTCTATTTCGTCGGAAGTCGAGTGGCGGATTTTGATGTGAAAAGCGGAACAGGAAATTTGATCTGGGACAGGTATTTGCGGAGCGCGACGCTTTCATTTAACAAAATTGATGTCGGTTTGGTGAAGGGGAAAGCGACAGAATTTCCCGGCACGGAATATGACGAAAATCCTTCGCTGCCGTTTTCGATTTCCTTCGTTGATTCGCGCACGATTCGCCTGCGGTTCAATTCACGCGCAAATGATTTGGGAGACGGAAATTCTCTGATGCTCGACGGCGTTCCAAAAAAAGATAGTTCGTGGAAAGTTTTGAATTCGGAAAATGAAATCGTTTACACGAGCGAATTCGGCAAAGTGAAAATCATCAAAAATCCGTGGCACATCGAATTTTACGACGCAAAGGGAAAACTTTTGACGCGGACACAAAATATCGGCGATCCGCACACATATTTGTCGCCGATTCCGTTTTCTTTTGTCCGCCGCGCGAACGATTTGAGCAGACGATTTGCCGCGACTTTTGAACTTTCACACGACGAAAAAATCTTCGGCACGGGCGAATCTTTTACGCGGCTGAACAAACGCGGGCAAAAAATCAACGCTTTTACGCGCGACGGAATGGGTGTGCAATCGCCATTAATGTATAAACCGATTCCGTTTTTCTTAAGCAGTAACGGTTACGGAATGTTCGTTCACACGAGTGCGCCCATAACTTTCGATTTCGGACAATCTTACGACGCGCACAACGTGATTTATTCGGCTGACGACGAACTCGATCTGTTCGTTTTTCTCGGCGAGCCGAAAGATATTTTGAACGAATACACGAATTTAACCGGAAAAAGTGAAGTTCCGCCGCTCTGGTCATTCGGTTTTTGGATGAGCCGGATTACTTATAAATCCGAAGCGGAAGTGCGCGATGTCGCCGCAAAACTTCGGCAGTATAAGATTCCGGCGGACGTGATTCATTTAGATACAGGCTGGTTTGAAACCGATTGGCGCAGCAATTACGAATTTTCAAAAAACCGTTTTCAAAATCCCGCAGAAGATGATTTCGGATTTAAAAGATCAAGGTTTTCATATTTCGCTCTGGCAATATACATATTTCACGCCGAAAAACGAGCTTTACAAAGAGATCGTCGAAAAAGGTTACGCAATAAAAAATGAAGGCGGAAAATTGCCGTTTGAAGATGCGGTTTTGGATATGAGCAATCCGGCGGCGGTCAAATGGTATCAGGGAAAACTCGAAAATCTTTTGAAAATTGGAGTCGGCGCGATCAAGGTTGATTTCGGCGAAGGCGCACCGATAAACGGAATCTACGCTTCGGGAAAATCAGGACTTTACGAACACAATCTTTATCCGCTTCGATACAACAAAGCGGTCGCGGAAATCACTAAAAAGACGACCGGCGATTCGATAATCTGGGCGCGAAGCGCGTGGGCTGGAAGTCAGCGTTATCCGCTTCACTGGGGCGGCGACGCGGAAAATACCGACTCGGCGATGGCGGCGGAATTACGCGGCGGTTTGTCGTTCGGGCTTTCCGGTTTTACTTTTTGGAGCCACGATGCCGGCGGTTTTGTTGACAAAGCTCCGCGTGATCTTTATCGCCGCTGGATGGCGTTCGGCGTGCTGACTTCGCACACTCGTTCGCACGGTGCGCCGCCGCGTGAGCCTTGGGAATATGACGAAGCGTTGACGGAAGATTTTCGTCGCGCTTTGAATCTGCGCTATTCGCTGATGCCGTATATTTACGCGCAGGCGCAAGATTCCGCCGCGAAAGGTTTTCCGATGCTGCGGACTTTATTTTTTGAATTTCCGGCGGACGAAACTTCTTGGCAGATCGAAGACGAATATATGTTCGGCTCGAATCTTTTGGTCGCGCCGATTTTTGAAGACGGGAAAAATTCCCGCAAAGTTTATCTGCCGCCGGGAACGTGGTTCGATTATCAAACGGGAAAAATTTACGAAGGAGCGAGTTGGCACAAAATCGCGGCGGGAGAAATTCCGATTATTTTGCTTGTCAAAAATCACACGGTTTTGTCGTTTGTAAAACCGGCGCAAAATACTGCGGAAATTGATTGGAACGATATTGAACTAAAAGTTTTCAGCAGCGATAAAGAAAATATTTCGGGAGTTTTCGCTCTGCCGAATGATAAATTACAAAATTTAGATTTAATGCAGTCAAACGAAAAATACATTCTGAAAAACGATTTTTCGCGCGGGAAAATCAAGTGGAAAATTAATCTTTTCGAGAACGAATAAAACTAAATTTTTATGCGGCGTTTTACAGAGAAATATTGGATTATTTTTATATTTTCATTTGCTGTTTTTACGCAAAATGTATTTTCAATTGATGCGGAAAAATATGTAAATAATAAATTTTCAAAGGGAAGTTTTCCATTAGCCGCAAACGGAAAAACATCTGCTTTATTGGTCGGTAAAGACGATTTTCCCGGAGTTTTGCGCGTTGTCAACGATTTGCGGGCAGATATTAAAAATGTCACGAACGTCGAGCCGAATTTATTTTTTTATGAGATTGAAAATGCGGAATCGGTAGTAATTATCGGCACTTTGGGAAAAAGTTCGCTTATAGATCAACTTGTAAAAGACGGCAAAATTGATTCTTCCGCACTCGCCGGAAAATGGGAAAAATTTACGACGCAAATCGTCGAAAAACCTTTTCCGGGCGTAAAACGTGCGTTGGTGATTGCCGGAAGCGACAAACGCGGAACGATTTACGGGATTTACGATCTGTCCAATCAAATCGGCGTTTCGCCGTGGTATTGGTGGGCTGATGTTCCGGTCGAAAAACATTCCGAATTATATATTTTACCGGGCGTTTATACCGATGGCGAACCGAAAGTGAAATATCGCGGGATTTTTATTAACGACGAAGCTCCGGCTTTGTCGGGTTGGACTTATGAAAAATTCGGCGGTTTCAATTCAAAATTTTACGCGAAAGTTTTTGAATTGATTCTGCGGATGAAAGGCAATTATTTGTGGTCGGCAATGTGGGGAAATATGTTTTACGTTGACGACGCGGAAAATCCGAAACTCGCGGACGAATACGGAATCGTAATGGGAACTTCGCATCACGAACCGCTGATGCGGGCGCACGCCGAATGGGAAAAAGCCGACAAAGGTAAATGGGATTACCGGACGAACAGCGCAAATCTTATTGAGTTTTGGAAAGGCGGAATCGAGCGAATGGGAAAAAACGAAAATATTGTCACCGTCGGAATGCGCGGCGACGGCGACGAACCGATGACCGAAGGAACGGCTATCGAACTTCTCGAAAAAATCGTTAAAAAACAGCGCGAAATCATCACGGAAGTTACCGGAAAACCCGCCGAAAAAACACCGCAGGTTTGGGCTTTATACAAGGAAGTTCAGGATTATTACGACAAAGGAATGCGCGTTCCCGACGATGTAACTTTGCTTTTAAGCGATGATAATTGGGGAAATATTCGCCGACTTCCCGAACTCAACGCCGCACCGCGAAAAGGTGGTTACGGGATTTATTATCATTTCGATTACGTCGGCGCACCGCGAAATTACAAATGGCTGAACACGAATCAGATCGAGCGCGTTTGGGAACAGATGCACCTCGCGTATCAATTCGGCGCGAAACAAATCTGGATCGTCAACGTCGGCGACATCAAACCGATGGAATTTCCGACGGAATTTTTTCTCGATTATGCCTGGAATCCCGAAGCGATAAATGCTCAAAATCTGGATGATTATTATGTGCGATGGGCAAGCGAAGCGTACGGCGCGAAACGCGGAAAAGCGATTGCGGAAATCTTGAAAAAATACACGAAATATAATGCCAGACGAAAACCGGAATTGCTCGATGCTTCAACTTACAGTCTTGTAAATTACGGTGAAGCGAACAAAATTGTCAATGAATATAACAGTTTAGCCGCGCAAGCGACCGACATTTACAAAAAACTTCCCGAACAATATAAAGCCGCTTATTATCAATTAATTCTGCATCCGGTTTTAGCCTGCGCGAATTTGAACGAACTTTATGTTACTGCCGGAAAAAATAATCTGTATGAAAAACAAGGCAGAGCCGTGACAAACGAAACGGCGGAAAAAGTTTGGCAATTATTTGAAAAAGACGCGCAACTCACCGAATATTTTCACAAAAATTTGGCGAACGGAAAATGGAATCACATAATGTCGCAGACGCACATCGGCTACGATAACTGGCAGCAACCGGATCAAAATAATATTCCGAAAACCCGAAAAATCGAACTTCCCGAAAATGCGGAAATCGGCGTTGCCGTCGAAAATTCGGAAAAATGGTTTCCCGAATCTAAAGAAACGGCAACACTTCCGGCGTTCGACTCGTTCAACGATCAAACATTTAATTTTGAAATTTTCAATCGCGGCAAAAGTAAATTTGATTATCAAATAAAAACGACGGACGATTGGATAAAAATTTCAAAAGACAAAGGAACGATTAATCTTCAGGAAAAAATTGCTGTAAATATTGATTGGAAAAATGCACCGACCGGAGTTAGTAAATCACAAATTATTATCGAATCGCTTGGAAAAGAAATTCCGATAACCGTTAGTGTTAACAATTTGCCGAAAGACGGCGTAAAAGGATTTGTCGAGAGCAACGGTTATATTTCAATCGAATCAGAAAATTATTCGCGTGAATATACGGATAAAAGATTTCACTGGACAACAATTCCGAATCTCGGCAAGTCTTCGTCGGGCGTAACTCCATTTCCCGTTTTTGTTGCTTCTCAGGTCATTTCGGACAAAAGTCCGCGCCTCGAATACGACGTTCATTTATTTACAAAAGGAAAGATAAAAGTTCGCGCTTATTTTTCCCCGACGATAAACTTTAAAACAGGTGACGGTTTGAAATATGGAATTTCCATTGACGATGAAACGCCGCAAATAATCAATGTTCACAAAGATAATTCGGGGCAAAATTGGGAAATGTCCGTCGCAAATAATATTAAAATTTTAACTTCGGTTCACGAAATAAAAGAATCCGGCAATCACACGCTAAAATTTTTTATGATTGACAGCGGTTTGGTGCTTCAAAAAATTGTGATTGAAACCGGCGATTTAAAAGAAACATATTTAGGTTCGCCGGAAAGCGCATTTGTGAAATAAATTCCAGATAAAACTATGAAAATCATTCAAACTTTTTTTCTAATAATCATCTTTTGCGCCGCCGCATTTGCTCAGGAAAAGCAGACGGCAACAGCGAACAATTGGACAGATTACGCTTCGGTTGATTACGGAATGACACCGAATATTACTTATTCCAAAGCGAATAATACGGAACTCAAACTCGATCTTTATCTTCCGAATAAACGCGACAAAGCCTTGCCGACATTGGTTTTATATCACGGCGGCGGTTGGGTTGCCGGACAGAAAGAACAAAATATTTTTTATCTTCTGCCGTATCTTTCGATGGGTTGGGCGGTCGTCAATGTCGAATACCGCGTCGCGGATCAATCGCTCGCTCCGGCGGCGGTCGAAGATTGCCGTTGTGCTTTGCGCTGGATTTACTATCACGCAAAAGATTACAATTTCGACACTTCAAAAATCGTTTTAACCGGAACTTCCGCCGGCGGACATCTGGCTTTGATTTCCGGAATGCTGTCTGCGAAAAATCCGTTTGACCGGCAATGCCCGACAAATGGCGATAATCGCTGGACAAACGGCACAGAACCGGAATTAAAGGTCGCCGCGATTGTCAATATGTTCGGAATTACGGACGTTGCCGATCTTTTGGAAGGCGAAAATACAAAACATTACGCCGTCGAATGGTTCGGAAGTTTGAGCAATCGAATGGAACTTGCTAAACAGATTTCACCGATAAATTACGTTCGCGCCGATTCGCCGCCGGTCATCACGTTGCACGGCGATAAAGATAACGTCGTGCCGTATAAACAAGCCGTAAATCTGCATAGAGCTTTGGATAAAGCCGGAGTAAAAAACAGGCTCGTTACCGTTAGCGGCGCAGGTCACGGCGGATTTAACAAAGAGCAGATGATTAACAATTACGCGCTTATCAGGGAATTTTTGCGGGAAAATAATATTATAAAATCCGAATAAAACATCAGGAAAAGTTATGTCTTCAATAGACTTTATAATATTGTCGGATGTTTACCAAAATTGATGAACTTGCGGTTTGATTTTGCTTTCGTATAAATCTTTGATCGCTTGCATCGTTTCATTTGAAAGCGGCGGGAAATCAGAACTTCGCGCGTTGTCTTCTTCCTGCGAAGGACGTTTTGCGCCCGGAATCGTGCAGGTTACGGTTTCGTGCATCAAAATCCAGCGCAGAGCGAATTGCGCCATCGTCATATTTTCGGGAACGAGTTTTTTTAATTCTTCAACAACTTCCAAACCGGTTTCAAAATCAACGCCGGAAAAAGTTTCGCCGACATCGAACGCTTCGCCGTTTCGATTAAAATTGCGGTGATCGTCCGTTTCAAAAGTCGAATTTTTCGACATTTTTCCGGTCAACATTCCTGATGAAAGCGGCACACGCGCCAAAATTCCGACTTGTTTTTCTTTCGCCAGATCGAAAAAGAAATCTGCCGGACGCTGGCGGAAAATGTTGAAAATTATCTGCACGGTTTTGACGTTCGGAAATTCGACTGCCTTGATCGCTTCTTCAACCTTTTCGACGCTCACGCCGTAATGTTTTATTTTGCCTTCCTGAACTAAATCGTCCATTATGCCGAAAATTTCAGGATGATAATAAGCGTCCTGCGGCGGACAATGAAGCTGAACCAAATCGAGAGAATCGGTTTCAAGATTCTTTAAATTTCTTTCAATGAATGAAGTTAGATTTTCGCGGTTGTAACCTTCGACGGTCTGCGCCGGAAGTTTGCGACCGATTTTTGTGGCAATGATAATTTCTTCACCAGCGCGGTCTTTTTTTAACTTTGCGAGTAGTTTTTCGCTGTGTCCGTCGCCGTAAACATCAGCCGTGTCGAAGAAATTTACGCCCAAGTCAACCGCTGTATGAAGTGCGGCAATTGATTCGCTGTCTTCGACTTCGCCCCACGTTCCGCCGATTGCCCACGCGCCGAAACTTACTTCGGAAACTTTATAAGCCGTCCTTCCTAATTCACGATATTTCATAATTTTTCTTTTGAGAAAAAGATTATTCTATTTCAAATCATAAATCAAAAGTATATATTTATAGATTCGGGAGTTATCTAAATCAGTCGAATTTAGTTATATGATTATTTTGAAGTTAGTTAAATCGCAATATATTTATATGAAAAACATTATTTTCGCCCATCTTTTTATAACTATTTTCTGTGCGTTTAATTACGCTCAAACTCCGACTCCGACGCCCGCCGAAGATGATGTGATCGTAATTTCGACTACTTTGATTCAACTCGATGTAACCGTTACGGACAAAAAAGGGAAGATTGTAACCGATTTGAAACCCGAAGATTTTGAAGTTTACGAAAATGATAAAAAACAGGAAATTACAAACTTCTCGTTCGTCAGTTCCGAGCCGGAAATTCGCAGCGTTTCAAATTCAAAGCCGAACAAAAACGCCGCTGTCGTGCCGATTCCGCCGGTGCAGATTCGACCGGAACAAGTTCGCCGGACAATTGCATTAGTCGTTGACGATCTCGGTTTATCTTACGAAAGCATTTATCAGGTGCGGAGAGCTTTGAAAAAATTTGTTGACGAACAAATGCAGCCGAATGATTTGGTAGCGATTATTCGCACGGGCGGCGGAACTGGTTCGCTTCAGCAATTTACGTCGGATAAAAATATTCTTTACGCGGCAATTGAGAAAGTTCGTTGGAATCCGATTGGACGCGCCGGAATTACGGCATTTGCGCCGGTCGAACCGACTTTGCAGGAACAGATCGCAGCGAACGGCGCGACTCCGCGCACGAACACGACCGAAACGACGGACGCAAATATTCAGGCTGAAAAAGACAGAATGACGGCGTTTGGCAAACTGCGCGAAGATATTTTTTCCGTCGGCACGCTCGGCGCGATCAATTACGTCGTCAAAGGAATGGACGAACTTCCGGGCAGAAAATCAATTATGCTTTTTTCGGACGGATTTTCGATCTGCACCGATTCTGATATAAAAAACGATGCCGAACGCTGCGGACGTTTGCGCGACGCGCTCCAGCGTTTAACAGATTTGTGCAATCGCGCGGCGGTGACGATTTACACGCAGGACGCGCGCGGTCTGACTTACGTCGGAATGACTTCGCAGGATAATATTTCGCTGACGACACAAAAACTCGAAGAACAGGTCGGCAACCGGATTGACGAACTGCGCGACAAACAGCAAGGTTTATCGTTTCTCGCGGATGAAACCGGCGGACGCGCGATTTTTAATAACAATGATCTCAATTTGGGTTTGGAAAAATTGCTCGAAGACACGAAAGGCTTTTATCTGATCGCTTATCAGCCCGATGCCGAAACATTCGACGCAAAAACTCGCCGTTTTAATAAGTTGACAATCAAAGTCAAAAACGAAGATTTAAATGTTCGCTATCGAAGCGGATTTTTCGGTGTTCCCGACGTTGAAGTAAAGCGCGTCGAAACGAAAAACGAAACGCCTTTACAGCAAATTCTAAAACCTTTGACCTCGCCTTTCGCCGCCAATGAGATCAATCTGAAACTCAATACTTTGTTCGGAAAAGACGACAAAAACGGTTCGTTCATTCATTCGTTTCTTTATATTGATGCAAAAGATTTGAAGTTTTTCGACGCGCCGAACGATTCAAAACAAGCGGCGTTCGACGTTTTGGCGATCAGTTACGGCGAAAACGGCGCAATCGTGGATCAGGTCGGACAAAATTACACGATCACAGTCAAAAACGACAAATACCAAAATCTTTTGAATAAAGGTTTCGTTTATAATTTTATTTTTCCGATCAAAAAACCGGGCGCGTATCAGATGCGAGTGTCTTTAAGAGATGCGGAAAGCGCGAAGGTCGGTTCGGCAAGCCAGTTTTTAGAAGTGCCGGATTTGAAAAAAAATAACCTGACGCTTTCGGGAATCGTTCTGGAAAATCTGACCGAAGCCGAATGGAAAGAGCAGAATTCATCGCAAAAACAATCAAACACGTTGTTAGATACATCGCTTCGACGTTTTAGAAGAGGAACGATTTTGCGTTACACCACGGAAATTTACAACGCGAAATCAGACCGGACAAAGAGTTCGCAATTGCAGACGCAAATCAGAATTTTCCGCGACGGCAAACTCGTTTTGGACGGCAAACAAAATCCGCTTCAGGCGGATGAAAACAAAAATCCGAATAAATTGGATTTCGCCGGCGCGATAAGTTTGGGCAATGAAATGAAAGCCGGAGATTACGTTTTGCAAATCGTCGTGATTGATAATCTCGCCAAAGGAAAACAAAAAACGGCGACAAATTGGGTGCAGTTTGAATTAACCGATTAATAAAATTATGAATAAAAAAGTTCATTGGGGAATTTTAGGCGCGGCAAATATCGCCGTTAAAAAAGTTATTCCGGCAATGCAAACAGGGAATTTTTGCGAAATATCGGCGATTGCTTCGCGCAATTCGGAAAAAGCGGAGAAAGCCGCAAATGATTTGAGTATTCCGAAGTTTTACGCATCTTACGAAGAATTATTAGACGACGCGGAGATCGAAGCGGTTTACATTCCTCTGCCGAATCATCTTCACGTTGAATGGACGACGAAAGCCGCGAACGCCGGAAAGCACGTTTTGTGCGAAAAACCGCTCGGACTAAACGCCGCCGAAGCTAAAAAACTGATCGAAGTCAGAGATCGAACCGGCGTGAAAATTCAGGAAGCGTTTATGGTGCGAACGCATCCCGAATGGCTTAAAGTTCGTGAATTGATCCGGGAAAAAAGAATCGGCGATTTGCAGATGATTACGGGATTTTTCAGTTATTTTAACGACGACAAATCAAACATTCGCAATAAACGGGAAATGGGCGGCGGCGCGTTGATGGACATCGGTTGTTACTGCATAAATCTTTCGCGTTTTATTTACGAAGAAGATCCGCGCAAAATTTCGAGCTTGATCGAAAGAGACGAAAACACGAAAATTGATAAACTGACTTCCGCGCTTCTCGATTTTCCAAGCGGACAGGCGACTTTTACTTGTTCGACGCAACTTGTTCCGTATCAGAGAATGCAGTTTTTCGGCACGAAAGGACGCATCGAAGTCGAAATCCCAGTCAACATTCCGCCCGATTCGCCGACCAGAATTTTTATTGATAATTCAGGAGATTTATACGGCAAAAAGATCGAAACAATTGAATTTCCCGCCGCAGATCAATACACGATTCAAGGCGATTCGTTTTCAAAAGCGATTCTGGAAAATAATGAACAATCAGTTTCGCTCGAAGATTCTTTTGCAAATATGGCGGCAATTGATGCGTGTTTTCGTTCTGCGGAAACGGGAAATTGGGAGTCGCCCGAAAAATTGTAAAATTCGATTATTTCGCCGAAATTAAAACGTAATCTTTGCCTTTATAAAGTCGTATGCCGTTTGCGGCATTCGCCATCATCAAAGGTCGCGGGCGTTTCAAATCAGCATCGCTTAACGTCGAAACGGAAAGAATTTGTTTGCTGCCCAGGTCGAAAATATTGACCTTGTTGCCTTTCGCAAATCCAAAACCGTATGCGCCCGTTTCGAGCGTCTTGTCGCCGATTTTAACGGGCGAATCGGTAATAAAAAAGCCTTCGTATTTGCCGCTGATTTCGGTCGAATAACCGGACGTATCAACTAATCCGGCGATGACAAAACGATTTTCGCCGAGTTTTGCCGCCGCCGCGTTTCGCATCTGAGTTTCCGCACTTTGACCTGCGAAATAAAAACTCGCCGGAACGATTCTTTTTAACGAGTCGCCGCTCAAAATCTCGTTGCCGGCTTTATTTTGCGCTGTCAAAAGGGAACTTGAAGTAAGCATCAAAACTAATAAAAACAATACAAAAATCAAATTTTTCTTCATCAAAGTCATAGTTTCTCCCGAGTAAATACTTGCAGGTTTGAAAACTGCTTTTTTAAATTATACATCATCGTTAAGTTAAAAAAAGTAAAGACTGTTTTTTAGGAAAATCGGCAACCGACCGAATTAATTATTTCTATTTCGCGCAGATAAATCGAACGTCTGCAACCGCGCATATAAAATCCAGTATTTCAAATTCTAGAAAATCGGCGGATTTTTGTGTCTGTAAATATACAGAAGTTACTGATATTAAAACTATTATAAATACTGAATTCAATCTCTTACATACCGTTTCTAATTAACTGTAAAAATTGGTTTGACCAATTTACGGCGATAAATTATTTAACCATCCAACATTAACGTCATTCAAATTAAATTGACGATTCAAACTATGTTTCAGAAGTAGAAATATGAAAATATCAATTTTATTCTTATTGAAAAAGAAATGATTTGACAAACTTTTGAAAGTTTTCCTTGAAGAATTTCAAACTATAAAATAGAATATGATAATAGCTTTTCTAAACAATCTTTTCTTTAGGACAATTAAATACAATGAAATTCAAAACCCTGATTTTATCATTAGCGTTTCTGGTTAATACCTTTTGCCTACCACTACAACAAAGTTTCGCGCAAACAACTTCTGATATTACGGACAGTCAGATGTATTTTCAAAAAGCGGTTCAGCGACCGAAGATGAAAAATTACGAGCCGCAGATCGAAGCGTTGCTGAAAAAAATGACTGTCGAGGAAAAAGTCGGACAGATGACGCAGCTCGAGATCGGGCAGATTACTTCGGGCGGCGATTCAAATATTCAGATTGATCCGGCGAAATTGCAGAAAGCGATTGTTGATTACAAGGTCGGTTCGATTTTGAACGTCAACGGACACGCGCTTTCGGTTGATAAATGGTATGAAATTATTACGGCGATTCAGAATGATTCGATGAAAACACGCCTGAAAATTCCGAATATTTACGGCATTGATTCGATTCACGGCGCAAATTATGTGCGCGGCGCGACGCTTTTTCCGCAGGAAATCGGGATGGCGGCGACGTGGAATCCGGCTCTGATGCAGAAAGGCGCGGAGATTTCGGCGATGGAAACTCGCGCGGCGGGAATCCCTTGGAGTTTTTCGCCCGTTTTAGATGTCGGACGACAGCCTTTGTGGGCGCGTTTTTGGGAAACTTTCGGCGAAGATACATATTTGGCGAAAGTAATGGGCGCGGCATTCGTGCGCGGAATGGAAGGCAATGACGTTTCATCTGATATGCACGTTGCGACGAGTTTAAAACATTACGTCGGTTACAGTTATCCGCTCAGCGGGCGCGACCGCACATCGGCGTGGATTCCCGAAAATTATCTGCGCGAATATTTTCTCCCGCCGTTTCAGGCAGCCGTCGCCGCCGGTGCGCGGACGGTGATGGTCAATTCGGCGGAAGTCAACGGCGTTCCCGGACACATTAATAAATACTTGCTGACCGATGTTTTGAAAAACGAAATGAAATTCGACGGTTTCATCGTTTCCGATTGGCAGGATATTCAAAAACTCGTCACGCAGTGGAAAGTTGCGAAAGACGAAAAAGAAGCGACGATGATGGCGATCAACGCCGGAATTGATATGTCAATGGTGCCGATGGGTTATACTTTTTCCGATAATTTGATCGCGCTCGTCAACGAGAAAAAAGTCTCGATGGTGCGAATTGATGACGCGGTGCGAAGAATTTTGCGCGTCAAATACGAACTCGGACTTTTTGAAAATCCGATGCCGAAACCCGCGCTCAAAAGCAATTTCGGCAGACCCGAATCAGCGCAGACAAGTCTCGAAGCGGCGCGTGAATCGCTCGTTTTGCTGAAAAACGACAGCAACATTTTGCCGCTGGCGAAAAACAAAAAAGTTCTCGTCACCGGTCCGACCGCCGACACTTTGAATTCGCTAAACAATGGCTGGACTTGGACTTGGCAGGGTTCGGAGCAGTCGCTCTATCCGACCGATAAAATGACGATCCGGCAGGCGATTGAAGCCAAACTCGGCAAAAAGAATGTCGAATATGTGCAGGGAACGCTGATTACCAAGTCGGCGCAAGGTCCGGGAACGATGAATATAGATCAGGAAGTCAACGTCAAAAAAGCGGTTGACGCGGCGAAAGATTCAGATGTCGTCGTGCTGTGTCTCGGCGAAGGTTCTTACACGGAAACGCCGGGAAATATCACCGATTTGACGCTGCCCGAAACGCAGTTGAAATTTGCCGAAGCGATAATCGCCACGGGCAAACCCGTCGTTCTCGTAATGGTCGAAGGTCGTCCGCGAATCATTGCGCGCATTGCCGATAAAGTTTCAGGAATTTTGCTTGCGCTCAATCCGTCGAACGAAGGCGGAACGGCGATTTCGGACGTGCTGTTCGGCGATTACAATCCGAACGGGAAACTGCCGTTCACCTATCCGCGCACGCCGAATAATTATCTGACTTACGATCACAAAGCCTTTGAAGTCGAAGAAACTTCGTTCGGAAATGTGGCGACGACTCCGCAGTTTGATTTCGGTTCGGGAATGAGCTACACGACGTTTGCATACAGCGATTTGAAACTCGATAAACAGACGATTCCGATGAACGGCACGATCAATGTTTCGTTCAAAGTGACGAACACCGGAAAACGTGCGGGAATGGAAACGGCGATTCTTTATCTGCGCGACGAAGTTGCCACGCTGTCGCCGAACGGCAAGCGCGTCAAACGCTTTGCGAAAATCTCGCTCGACGCGGGACAAAGCAAAACGCTTTCGTTTACTTTGAACAAAGACGATTTTTCATTCATCGGAATGGACAATAAACCGATGGTCGAAGCAGGCGATTTCACCGTTTTGGTCGGCAATTTGAAGGAAACTTTTGCGGTGAAATAATTAAGAAAAACCGAAGAACTTTAACCACGGATAAACACGGATGGACATAGATAAATCCAAAGTAAAAAAGATATGCAAAATTTATCCGAAAAAATATCCGTGTTTATCCGTGAAAAAGCGAAGCCGGATGGTTAATTTTCTTAAATGATTTATCAGAATCTCGATGAAAAAAATATTTGTTTTATTTCTAACTTTCGCCTTCGCCGTTAATTTATTCGCTCAGACGATTCCGCAGAAACGTGCCGCGACGATGAAAATCGGGATGAATCTGACATATTTGGATAATTGGTGGCGCGGCACAAAAGAGGAAAATTACGCGGATTTTGCCGACGCGAAAGAGGCGGCAAAGCGCGAACAGATGTTTGCGGAAATCGCCCGTAACGGTTTTCAAACCGTCCGCATTCCGATAAATTTCGGCGCGTGGGCAAGTCTGGAAAAACCTTACCGATGGACGAATGAAGAAGGTTTAAAATTCGCCGATGATTTCGTCAGATGGGCGGCGAAAAACAATCTGAACGCGATAATCGATCTGCATCACGTCGAATTTGACGGCAAAATTTCAGGCGCGGCGACAACCGAAAGAGTTGTCTGGCTGTGGACGGAAATTGTGAAGCGTTATAAAGATACGAACGCGGAAAAAGTTTTTTTTGAACTTCGCAACGAACCGCACGATATCAAAGCCGCAGACTGGCGCGCGCAAGCCGAAGCGATTATCAAAGCGATCCGCCCGATTGTGCCGAATCACACGTTGATCGTCGGTTTTCACGACTGGAATTCGCGCACGGCGTTGATCGAATCGAAACCGTTTGCAGACAAAAATATCATTTACACTTTTCATTATTACGATCCGTTTTTGTTTACGCATCAAGGCGCAACTTGGGCGGGCGAAGGTTTGCCCGATGTCAAATATGTGCCGTTTCCTTATGATAAAAAACGAAAAATCGAAACGCCCGCAAGTGCAAAAGGAAAATGGGTCGAAGCGATCATAAATTCATACGAAAAAGATTCCAAAGCCGAGAAAATGTTCGCGGATTTGAAAGCGGCAAAAGATTGGTCAGTGAAAAATAACGTGCCGATTTTTCTCGGTGAATTCGGTTCGTATTCAAAAAATCCGACGCTCGAAGACCGCTGCCGACACGCCGAAATTATTTATTCCGCGCTCGGCAAACTCGACATTCCAAACGCCTGGTGGGAATGGAACGACAGTTTTAATATGTTTGAAAAAGACACGACGCGCATTGCGCCGTGTATGCGAAAAGCGATTGATATGTTTGGCATAAAAAAATCGTAAATACACAGGTTCGCACATCAATAATAATTCAAGTTTATGTATAAAATTTTATTAATTTTCGCTTTTGTTTGCGGCGCATTTTTAACGATTTTCGCGCAGGAAAAAGATTCGTCCGTGTTGCAAAACGAACGGCGAAATCTGATGCCCGTTCCGGCAAGTTTTAATTGGAAAGACGGAAGAATGGCTTTGACAAAAGATTTCACCGTCGCCGTTAAAGGTAAAACCGATGAGCGTTTGAAGCAATATGTTTTTCGCGTGATGCGCCGTCTCGAAGGTCGAACGGTAATGCAATTTACGCGCGATTTGTCGGAAAATAGCGACAACGCGCAACTTTTGATTAAAACGAATTCGACCGGAAATGCGGTTCCGCAACTCGGCGACGACGAATCTTATAATCTCGAAATTAACAATAATCAAGCGAAAATAACCGCACAAAATACGGTCGGCGCGATGCGCGGATTGGAAACTTTTTTGCAGTTATTGGAAGGCGACAAAGACGGTTTTTATTTTCCGGCGGTTTCGATAAACGACAAACCGCGTTTCGCGTGGCGTGGTTTGATGATTGATTCGTCGCGTCATTTTATGCCGATAGAAGTTTTAAAAAGAAATCTGGACGCGATGGCGGCGGTCAAATTAAATGTTCTGCATTGGCATTTGACCGAAGATCAAGGATTTCGCGTCGAAACGAAAAAGTTTCCCGAACTTTATCTGCAAGGCTCGGACGGCAATTTTTACACGCAAGACCAAATCCGCGAAATTATCAAGTATGCGGCGGATCGCGGAATTCGCGTGATGCCGGAATTCGATATGCCCGGACACGCGACGGCGTGGCTTGTTTCGCACCCGGAAATCGGCAGCGGCGCACCGGGACAAACTTATAAAATCGAACGTCAACCGGGAATTTTCGATCCGACGCTCGACCCGACGAACGAAAAAACTTACGAAATCCTCGAACCGTTTTTCGCGGAAATGGCGCAGCTTTTTCCCGACAAATATCTTCACATCGGCGGCGACGAAAACGAAGGCAAACAATGGAAAGCCAACGCGAAAATTCAAGTCTTTATGCAGGAAAAAGGTTTGAAAACACAGGACGATTTGCAACAGTATTTTAACAAACGCATCTTAAAATTTATCGAGAAAAACGGCAAAATTATGATGGGTTGGGACGAGATTTTTCAGCCGGAAATCCCGAAAAATATCGTCATTCAATCGTGGCGCGGACAGGAATCGCTCGCCAAAGTTGCCAAACAGGGAAATCAGGGAATTTTGTCAAACGGTTACTATATTGATTTGATGTTTCCCGCGTCTCAGCATTACGCTGTTGATCCGCTTCCTGCCGACACGACTTTGACGGTAGAAGAACAGAAACGAATTTTGGGCGGCGAAGCGACGATGTGGAGCGAATGGGTTTCGCCCGAAACGATTGATTCGAGAATCTGGACGCGAACCGCCGCAATTGCCGAAAGATTTTGGTCGCCGCGCGAAGTTACAAATATTGACGATATGTATCGGCGGCTTGCGGTTATTAGTATCCAGCTCGAAGAACTCGGCTTAACGCACCGCAAAAATCAGGCGATGCTTTTGCGGCGTTTAACAAACGATCAGGATATTTCCGCACTGCAAACTTTGGTTTCGGTTATCGAGCCGGTCAAAGGCTATATGCGTTATCAGGTTCGCAAGCAAAATATGCTTTCGCCGCTGACCGGACTTGTTGACGCCGCGCAAGCCGACGCGCCGAATGCGCGGATTTTCAATAATTCGGTTGACGAATTGATTGGCAATAATTCGCCGCAGAATACGCAAAAGATTCGCAAAATGCTGACCGATTGGAACGAAGCGCAATTTAAACTCGCGCCGATGACGACAAGCGCGGCGGCACTTGCGGAAGCCAAACCGCTCGTCGAAAATTGGCGCAATTTAAACGCCATCGGATTAGAGGCGATTTCATATCTCGAAAAAAACGAAACGCCGACGGCTGAATGGCGCGATGCGAAAATGAAAATGCTTGACGAAATCGCCAAACCGAAAGCCGCGCTCGAATTTGCCGTGCTGCCGGGAATGAAAATGTTAATTGTCGCTGCGATGGAAATGCCTGAGTTGAAAAATCTTTCGCCTGCGGAAAAACGCGGGCGAATTAGAGAAATAGCTTTTCCGAAAACGAAAAAATAAAAACTCAAAACGAAATTTAATGAATGAAGTCATTGCCGGAATAGACATCGGCGGAACAAAAATCGCGGTTGAAATCGAAAACTTGAACGGTGAAAAAGTCGCCGCACGGCTTTTGCCGACGCAGATTGAACTCGGTGCGGACGCGATTGTAAAAACGATTTTTTCGGCGATTGAAGAAATGCTCGAAGAAAATCAGCGCAAGCTCGTTTCAATCGGCATCGGCTGTCCGTCGCCGCTCGATATTGAAAACGGTCTGGTGATGTCGCCTTCAAATCTGCGCGATTGGGTGAAATTTCCGATTGTCAAACTTTTTCAAAATCGCTTTGATGTTCCGGTCGTGCTTGAAAACGACGCGAACACGGCGGCACTCGGCGAATTCGTTTACGGCGTGGGACGAGACTTTAAAAATGTCGTTTATATCACGGTTTCGACCGGAATCGGCGGCGGAATTATCTTAAATGGCGAGATTCTGCACGGTGTCGGCGGCGACGCGGGCGAAATCGGGCATACGATTGTTCAACCCGACGGCGTTCGCTGCAATTGCGGCTCGGTCGGCTGTCTCGAAACGATCTGCGCCGGAGTTCATATCGCCCGCCGCGCACAGGAAAAATTGGCAAGCGGCGAACAATCTTTGATGAGCGAAATTGAAGCGGAGATCAGCAAAGTTTCCGCGAAAACGGTCGTTGAAGCGATGAAAAAAAATGACAAATTAGCAAACGAAATCTGGGACGAAACGTGTCGTTTTCTGGCTCTCGGAATCGGAAATATTATTACATTGATTGCGCCGGAAGCAGTAATAATCGGCGGCGGAATAGCGGCGGCGACCGGCGATTTGCTGCTTGAACCGCTCAAGAAACTTTTGCCGGATTATATTTCGATGGTTCCAATGGAAAAATTCAAAGTTTTAGCGGCGGAACTCGGCAGTCGGAGCGGCGTTTGCGGCGCGTTGGTCTTGGCGAAAAAGGCGCACTCGAATAATTACAAACAATCTTATGCAATCTGACAAAAAAAATGATTTTACGCGGCGCGATTTTTTGAAATTGACCGCCGCCGGAACTTTCAGTCTGACATTTGCGCCGACGATTTTCGGGCAAATGTCGGGCGATAATAAAATGAAGGAAATGCTTGTTTACATCGGAACTTACACATCGGGCAAAGGCAAAAGTAAAAGCGACGGGATTTATGTTTACAAAATGAATCTGGAATCGGGAGAATTGTCGCCGTATAAAACGGTCGAAAACGTCATTGAACCGTCGTATATTACGATTGATAAAAAACGAAAATATCTATACGCCGTCAACGAAACCGAAACTTACGAAGGCAAAAAAAGCGGCGCGGTCAGCGCGTTTGCGATTGATGAAAAAACGGGCGATCTGACATTTTTGAACAAACAGCCGAGTTTGGGCGGCGCACCGTGTTTTATTATCGTGTCTGAAAATGAGAAATTCGTTCTCGTCGCCAATTATCTTGGCGGAAATGTTTCGAGTTTTCCGGTTCAAAAAGACGGAAAACTCGGCGCGTCAATAGATTTGCAGCAAAATATCGGAACGGGACCGAATAAAGATCGGCAGGAAGCGGCGCACGCGCATTCGATAAATCTCGATGAAAAAAATCATTTTGCGTTCGTTTGCGATCTGGGTATTGACAAAATTTTTATCTACGAATTCGACAAAAAGACCGGAAAATTATCGCCGAATCCGGCACAGAAGTTTTTTCAGGCAAAACCCGGCGCAGGTCCGCGTCATTTCGTTTTTCATCCGAACAGTAAAATTGCTTTCGTGATAAACGAATTAGATTCAACAATTACGTCGCTTGACTACGATTCAAAACGCGGAACTTTAAAGGAAATTCAAACCGTTTCGACGTTGCCTGAAGGTTTCAAAGGCTCTAATACCTGCGCCGATCTGCACGTTTCGCCCAACGGGAAATTTCTCTACGGCTCGAATCGCGGACACGACAGCATCGTCTCTTTTAAGATCGAAGACAAAACCGGAAAACTCGATTTTGTCGAACACACTTCGACGCAGGGAAAAACGCCGCGCAACTTTGCTATTTCGCCGGATGGAAAATTTCTGCTCGCGGCAAATCAAAACTCCGATTCGATTGTCGTTTTTCGCATTAATGAAACAAGCGGAAAATTGACCGCGACCGGAAATAAAGCAAACGTGCCGAAGCCGGTTTGTTTGAAAATAATTTTATAAAAAAAAAGGAAAATTATGCGCGGAAATATCAGGAAAATTTCGATCATATTTTTATTTCTAACTGCCTTGTTTTGCGATTCGGCGACGGCGCAGGGGCAGGTGATTTATCGCAAACTCACGTTCAAAGATGAATTTAACAAGTCGGCGAATACGCCGGTTGACGCTAACAAATGGACTTCGGAAATCGGCGGCGGCGGTTGGGGAAACGAGGAATTGCAGTATTATACGAATTCCGTCGAAAATGCTTACCACGACGGACGCGGAAATCTGGTCATCAAATCCGTAAAACTCGCGTCGCCGCTCAACTTAAATTGCTGGTACGGAAAATGTCAATACACGTCGGCGCGTCTGATTACGAAAAGCAAGTTCGATCAAAAATACGGCAGATTCGAGGCGCGAATCAAAATTCCGCGCGGACAGGGAATGTGGGGCGCGTTTTGGATGTTGGGAAATAACATTGATAAGGTCGGTTGGTCAACGTGCGGCGAGATAGACATTATGGAAAATATCGGGCGCGAGCCGAGTATCGTTCACGGAACGGTTCACGGTCCCGGTTACAGCGGCGCGAACGGCATCGGCGCACCGTTTTCGCTGGCTAATAATACGGCGTTTGCCGACGAATTTCACGTTTATAGAACGGATTGGAGCGAAAATCTAATTCAGTTTTATGTGGACGGAAAAGTTTATAAAACGATCACGCCGCAGGATTTGCCTGCCGGGAAACAATGGGTCTACGATCATCCGTTTTTTATGATATTGAATCTGGCAATCGGCGGAAATTGGGGCGGCGCACCGGATGAAACGACCGTTTTTCCGGGAGAAATGGTAATTGACTATGTTCGCGTTTACAGGCGTTAGAAGAGGAATTTAATGACGAGAATTTTTGGTTTGGCGATAATTTTTAGTCTTTTCGTGTTTGCAAATGTAAACGCGCAAACTGCTGCGCCGAAAACGGAAATTTCGCTCGATTCAAATTGGCAATTCCGCGAATTTAATAAAAACGAATGGCTTCCGGCAACTGTTCCGGGCTGCGTTCACACGGATTTGCTGGCGAATAAAAAAATCGAAGACCCGTACTACCGCGACAACGAAAAATCTCAGCAATGGATCGGCAAAACGGATTGGGAATACGAGACGAGTTTTCAGATTTCGACGGAAATGTTGAAGCGAGAAAATCTTGAAATCGTTTTTGAAGGTTTGGACACTTATGCCAATGTTTTCTTAAACGACAAACCGATTTTAGATGCAGACAATATGTTTCGGACGTGGCGCGTTGATGTAAAAAATGCCGTCGAATCGGGCGAAAATATTTTGAAAATTCGCTTTCGTTCGCCGATTAATGAGATTTTGCCGCGAATGGCAAAACTCGGTTACGAACTTCCGGCAAGCAACGATCAGGGCGAAAAAACTTCGCCTTACACGCGTAAAGCTCCGTATCAATTCGGCTGGGATTGGGGACCGCGTTTTGTCACGAGCGGCGTTTGGAAACCTGTTAATTTAGTCGTGTGGGACGACGCGCGGATCGAAGATTTACAGATCAAGCAGAATAAATTATCGAAGGAAAAAGCCGATTTGAGCGCGGTTGTCGAAGTCATCGCCAACGGCGAAAAAGATGCGACGCTTGAAATTGAAAACGACGGCAAAACAATCGCGTCGAAACAGGTGAAATTAACGAGCGGCGCAAATAAATTTGATTTGAATTTTGCAATTGCCAATCCGAAACTCTGGTTTCCAATCGGACTCGGCGAACAGACGCTTTACAATTTCAAAGCGAAACTCGTCGTCAATAAAAAACAAATTGACGAGCAAACGAAACGCACTGGTTTGCGAACTTTGGAACTTCGCCAAAAACCCGACGAAAACGGCATCAGTTTTGAGTTTGTCGTCAACGGAATTCCGGTTTTCGGTCGCGGTGCAAACTGGATTCCGGCAGATATTTTCCCGACACGCGTGACGAAAGAAAAATACAAAAATCTGCTGACTTCGCTCAAAGACGCGAATATGAATATGATTCGCGTTTGGGGCGGCGGGATTTATGAAGACGATTATTTTTATGAGTTTGCGGACGAAAACGGCATTTTGATCTGGCAGGATTTTATGTTTGCGTGTTCGATGTATCCGGGCGACAAAGCGTTTTTGGAAAATGTAAAACACGAAGCGATTGACAATGTAAAACGTCTGCGAAATCATCCGTCAATCGTGATTTGGGTCGGCAACAACGAAATCGAAACCGCTTGGACGCATTGGGGTTGGAAAGATAAATTGCCGAATTTTATCTGGGACGATTATCTAAAACTTTTCGTGAAACTTTTGCCCGAAGTTTTAAATGAATACGACGATTCGCGTCCGTATTGGCAAAGCAGTCCGAGTTCTAATTTTCAGGCTGATTCGGATTCGCAGCGCATCGGCGACACGCATTATTGGGAAGTCTGGCACGCCGAAAAACCGTATGAAGAATACGAAAAACAATTTCCGCGATTTATGAGCGAATACGGTTTTCAGTCGTTTCCAGAGATCGAAACGGTGAAAACTTATACGACCGTTGAAGACAGAAAATCAATTGAAACGCCGATAATGCTTGCTCATCAGCGTCATCCGCGCGGCAATCAACTCGTCCGTCAATATATGTTGCGCGAATACAACGAGCCTAAGGATTTCGAGTCGTTTTTGTATGTCAGCCAAGTTTTGCAGGCGCAGGGAATCAAGATCGGCGCGGAACATTTTCGCCGGATTATGCCGCGAAATATGGGTTCGCTTTACTGGCAGGCGAACGATTGCTGGCAAGTCGCGTCGTGGTCGGCGATGGATTATTTCGGACGTTGGAAGGCGTTAATGTATTACACGAAACGCTTTTACGAGCCGATGTTGATTTCGCCGCATATTGATGAAAGCAAGATGAATTTTTATGTCGTCAACGATTTTCCCGAAGCGAAAGAAGCTGAATTAAATTGGCGTTTGATTGACCTGAACGGCAAAGAATTAAAATCGAAAACCGAAATTTTTTCGGTCGAACCGCTCAAAGGAAAATCTTATGCGAGTGTTTCCGTTGAAGAGTTATTGAACGGCGCGGACGCGGGAAAAGTCGTTTTAATTGCCGAATTGAAATCCGGCGGGAAAATCGTTTCAACCAATAATTATTATTTCAAACCGTTCAAGGAAATGACATTTGAAAAGCCGAATATTAAAACCGAATTTGCTCCGAGCGCGAACGGTTACAGGATCAAAATTTCGTCTGACAAAGTTGCCAAAGCCGCGTATCTTTCGGGTTATACGGGCGGCTTTTTCGCCGACAATTATTTCGATCTGATTCCGAATAAACCTTTAGAAACCGAATTTAAAACTAACCGAAAAATGAGCGAGGACGAACTCAAAAATAAATTACAAGTGCGTTCGTTGTATGACGCTTTCAATTAAAAATATGCAAACAGAAAAACAAAAAGTCTCATTGCGGAAATCCGCGAAGTTTTTGACGGTAACAATTTTATTGCTGACTTTTTTCGCCTCTGCGAATCACTTTTTCATCATCGTTAAAGCGCAGGAAAACATTCCTTACAAAAACGCAAGACTTTCGGTTGATGTGAGAGTTAAAGATTTGCTTTCGCGGATGACGCTTGAGGAAAAAATCGCGCAGATGTCGTGTTTGTGGATGCAAAAACCGAACGACAACACGGGAATTCCGAAAGAACAGATGCCGTTCGGCGGCACGTTTTCGCCAGAAATGGCAAAGGAGAAAATGCCTTTCGGAATGGGACAATTTGCCCGTCAGCGTGAACTGCTCGACCCGAAAATGTCGGCGGAATATACGAACGCAACGCAGAAATGGGTTTTGGAAAACACGCGTTTGGGCATTCCCGTGATGTTTCACGACGAGATTCTACACGGCAGTATGCTGAGCGGTTCGACGGTTTTCCCGACACCGCTGGCGATGTCTTCGAGTTGGGACACGGATTTGATTTCGAGAGTTTTCACCGTCGGAGCGCGACAAACGCGGCTTCGCGGAACGCATCAGGTTCTCGGACCGAATATGGATTTGGCGCGTGAAGCGCGTTGGGGACGCACCGAAGAGACTTACGGCGAAGACCCGTATCTGACTTCGCGGATGATCGTTTCCGTCGTTAAAGCCATTCAGGGAAACGCGACTTATGCGAATCCGAAAATTGACGATATGCACGTCATCGCCACCGGAAAACATTTCGCCGGACACGGACAGCCCGAAAACGGAACGAATATCGGTCCGGTAAATTTATCGGAAAGACTTCTTAGAGAGACACACTTCCGCCCGTTTGAAGCGGCGATCAAAGAAGCGAGTTTGATGAGTATTATGCCCGCTTATCACGAAATTGACGGCGTTCCGGTTCACGCTAACAAGTGGATGCTCGACACGCTTTTGCGGAAAGAATGGGGTTTTCAAGGCACGATCGTTTCCGATTATTACGCGATGACCGAATTGATGGGCAGGCATCACGTCGCGGCGGACGCGGCGGACGCGGCGCGACAAACTCTCGAAGCGGGCGTTGATGTCGAACTGCCCGAACCCGGCGTTTATCAGACGATGCTCGAACAGGTCAAAGTCGGAAAAGTTTCAATGAGTTTGATTGACCAAGCCGTAACGCGGATTTTGACGCAAAAGTTTAATCTCGGACTTTTTGAAAATCCGTATGTTGATGTCAATAAAGCCGTGCAGATGATAGATACGGCGGAAGATCGCGCACTCGCTTTGGACGCGGCGCGGAAATCAATCGTGTTGTTAAAAAATCAAAACAATACTTTGCCGCTCGACCGCACGAAACTCAAATCCGTCGCCGTCATTGGACCAAATGCGAACAAAGCACATCTCGGCGGTTACACCGATCCGCGACCGCCGCACTCGGTCAGCATTTTGGACGGCGTAAAAAATAAAGTCGGAAATGCAGTCAAAGTAAATTACGCGGAAGGCGTGAAAATCTCGAAAGAAGGCGGCAATTGGTTCGGCGATACGCTGACGTTAAACGACGCGGCGAGCGATCAAAAATTGATTGACGAAGCCGTGCAAACCGCTAAAAATTCCGATGCGATTGTGTTAGTTATCGGCGGCAACGAAGACACGAACAAAGAAGCATGGGCAGACAATCATCTCGGCGACCGCGATTCTTTGGAACTCGTCGGACGGCAAAACGATCTCGTCAAAGCCGTTTTAGCCACGGGCAAACCGACCGTCGTATTTATGATTAATTCGGGACCTTTGGCGATCAATTACGTTGCCGAAAATGTTCCCGCGATTCTCGAAGGTTTTTATCTCGGCGAAGAAACCGGAAATGCCGCCGCCGATGTTCTGTTCGGCGATTACAATCCGGGCGGCAAACTGACCGTTTCGTTTCCGCGCACAGTCGGACAACTTCCGATTTATTACAACTATAAACCGTCAGCCAGACGCGGCTACACGCTTTCGACGACTTCGCCGCTGTTCCCGTTCGGTTTCGGTTTGAGCTACACGACTTTCGCCTATTCAAACCTGAAAATCACTAAACCGCAAATCGCCGCAAACGAAGAGACGACCGTGACGGTTGACGTGACAAATACGGGCAAAGTGCGCGGCGACGAAGTGGCGCAAATGTATCTCCGCGATGAAATAAGTTCGGTGACGCGACCTGTCAAAGAACTGAAAGATTTTGCCAGAATTTCGCTTGCTTCGGGCGAAACCAAAACCGTTACGTTTACTATCACGCCGGAAAAACTTTCGTTCTATAACCGCGAAATGAAGCGCGTCGTCGAGCCGGGAATGTTTAAAATTATGGTCGGCGGCAACTCGGTTGATCTGATGAGCGCGGAATTTGAGATAGTAGATAAATAAAAAGTTTTTTCCTGCGAAATATAAGAAAGGCACGAAAATTAAAACCTATTTAAGATTCTGTTTTTCGTGTATTTCGCGGGAAAATAAAATATATGAAATTTCTCGGAATAGACATCGGCACGGGCGGTTCGCGGGCGGTCGTGATTGATGAAAACGGCACGGTTATCGTTTCGGCAAACGCCGCACACGAAGATTTTGTTTCGCCTGAAATCGGTTGGGCGGAACAAAATCCCGACGATTGGTGGCGTGCGTGCAAAGAAATTATCCGTGAAATTTTAACGGTAGTAAAAGCCGAAGAAATCGGCGCGATCAGTTTTTCGGGACAGATGCACGGTTCGGTTTTTCTCGATGAAACGGACAAAGTTTTGTGTCCCGCGCTTTTGTGGTGCGATCAGCGGTCGGAAAAACAATGCGCGGAAATTACGGAAAAAATCGGCGCGGAAAATTTGATAAAACTCGTTTCAAATCCAGCTGTGACGGGTTTCACATTGCCTAAAATTCTCTGGCTTCGTGAAAATGAGCCGGAAACTTTTGCAAAAGTAAAAACTATTCTGTTGCCGAAAGATTATATTCGGCTAAAACTTTCCGGCGATAAAGCGTCGGATGTTGCAGATTGTTCGGGAACGCTTTTATTCGATGTCGTCAACCGAAAATGGTCGGACGAAATGCTCGACGCGCTCGAACTTGATAAAAGTTTATTGCCGAGAGTTTACGAATCAATCGAAGTTACGGGCGAAGTTTCTGTGAAAGCCGCCGAAGAAACAGGCTTGAAAAGCGGAACGAAAATCGTCGCGGGCGCGGGCGATAATGCGGCGGGCGCAATCGGAATGGGCGTGACACGCGCCGGAACGGTCAGCGCAACCATCGGAACTTCGGGCGTAGTTTTTGCCGTTACCGATGCGCCGAAACTCGATTTGAAAGGTCGGATTCACACGCTTTGCCACGCGATTCCCGAACGCTGGCACAACACGGGCGTAACGCTTTCAGCCGGACAATCTTTAAAATGGTTTCGCGCGAATTTCGGCGACGGAAAAAGTTATGACGAATTGGTAAATGAAGCGGCAAAAGTTCAGAGCGGATCGGACGGCGCAATTTGGCTGCCGTATCTGATGGGCGAACGCACACCGCATTTGGACGCGAATGCGCGGGCGGCATTTGTCGGTTTGACGGCGAGCCACACGAAAGCGCATCTGACACGCGCCGTGATGGAAGGCGTGGCGTTTTCGCTTCGTGATTCGTTTGAAATTTTTAAGGAAACCGGCGCAAAAATCGAGAAAATCAGACTTGGCGGCGGCGGCGCGAAATCTCCGCTCTGGCGGCAGATTCAAGCCGATGTTTATAATAAAGAAGTCGAAATTTTAGAAGCGGACGAAGGCGCGGCGTCCGGCGCGGCAATTCTCGCCGGAGTCGGCGCGGGCGCGTGGAAAACGGTTGACGAAGCGTGCGAAAAAACGATTCGCGTTGCTGAAACAATCGAACCGAACGCCGATTCGGTCGAAAAATTAAACCGCAATTACGAAGCGTATAGACTTTTATACGACGCACTTTGTCCGGCGATGGAGATTTTGAAAAGTTAAGAAAGATTTGCCCACGAAACATACGAAAGAACCGAAAAAATACAAATAAGAACTTTCTTTTTTTAGTATATTTCGTGTATTTCGTGGGCAATAAAAAATTGGAGAACTAAAAAATATGAGCAACAACGGAAAATATACACCGAAACCGGAACATAAATTTACATTCGGTCTTTGGACAGTAGGAAATCGCGGCGCGGATCCGTTTGGAACACAGGTTCGTGAGAAGAAATCAGCGGTCGAAATCGTCGAAATGTTGGCGGAAGTCGGCGCATACGGCGTAAATTTTCACGACAACGATCTTGTGCCGATTGATGCAACAGCGAGCGAAAAACAGCAAATCGTCTCGGACTTCAAAAAGGCTTGCAGCGACAATAATATTAAAGTGCCGATGGCGACGGTTAATCTCTTTTACGAACCCGTTTTCCGTGACGGTGCGTTTACGGCAAATGATGCAAGAGTTCGCGCTTACGCCGTGCAGAAAACAATGCAGGCGATGGATTTAGGCGCGGAATTTGATGCGGAAACTTTCGTGCTTTGGGGCGGACGCGAAGGTGTGGAAACAGACGCTTGCCGCAAGACGACGGACGCGATCAAGCGTTTCCGCGAATGTTTGAATTATCTTTGCGAATATAATTTATCGCAAAATTACGGCTATAAATTCGCGCTCGAAGCGAAACCGAACGAACCGCGAGCCGACATTTATTTTCCGACGACCGCCGCTTATCTGGCGTTTATCGAAACGCTCGATCACAAAGAAATGGTCGGCGTAAACCCGGAAGTCGCGCACGAACAGATGCCCGGACTTTCGATGATGCACGCCTGCGCGCAGGCTTGGGAAGCCGGAAAACTTTTTCACATTGACCTTAACGATCAATATCCCGGACGCTACGATCAGGATTTGCGATTCGGTTCGGTTTCGCCGAAACAATCTTTCTGGCTCGTCAAATTTCTCGAAGATGTCGGCTACGACGGAATGCGCCATTTCGACGCGCACGCTTACCGGACTGAAGATTACGACGGCGTAAAGGATTTCGCGCGCGGCTGTATGCGGACGTATTTGATTTTCAAAGACAAAGCCGAGCGTTGGAATAATAACGAAGAAATTAAATCAATTTTGTCGGAAATCGAAGCGACCAATCAAAATAATAAAGTCGGAAAATTCAGTGCCGACGGTTCGGCGAACTTACTCGCAGAAGAATTCGACCGCGTGGAAATGTCATCGAAAGGCTTGAAATACGAACGGCTCGATCAATTGACGATGGACGTTTTATTCGGCGTTGATTAGTTTAACGATCTCTAAGTAATCTTTATAAATTCTGTGTTTGAGAATGTCTTTTAACACAGAATTTATAAAGATTACACGGAGAAAAATTGAAATCTAAAAAAACTTCTTGATTTTTCGGTCAGATAGATCACAAAGGGAAAAAAATTATGAATATAAATAAATTTCTTCGCGTTACTTTCAGTTTAGCTCTAATTTCTTTCACTCTTTTCGCGTTGGCTTGCGTTCAGGCACCCGAACCAAATCCGTCGGGAAATAATGCCGCACCGAATAAATCCGGGAAACTTCGCATCGGTTTTTCAATGGACACCTTAAAGGAAGAACGCTGGCAGAAAGACCGCGATATTTTTGTCAAACGCGCCGAAGATTTAGGCGCGGAAGTTCTCGTGCAAGCCGCCGACGGGAAAGACGAAACGCAGATCAAACAAGCCGAAAGTCTTTTGACGCAAGGCGTTGACGTTCTCGTAATAATTCCGCACAACGCGGAAGTTTGCGCGACGATTGTTGATGCGGCGAAACGTCAGAATGTTCCGGTGATTTCGTATGATCGTCTGGTCAAAAACAGCGAACCGGATTTGTATATTTCATTTGACAACGAAAAAGTCGGCGAACTTCAGGCGAAATATTTGGTTGAAAAAGCACCGAAAGGAAATTACATTTTAATCGGCGGTTCGCAAACCGATAATAACGCGAAACTTCTGCGCGAAGGTCAGATGAAAATCTTGCAGCCGTTGATAGATAAAGGTGATATAAAAATCGTCGCCGATCAATGGGCGAAAGACTGGCTCGCCGACGAAGCGTTAAAGCACACGGAAAATGCGCTGACGATCAACAACAACGAAGTCGCGGCAATCGTTACGTCAAACGACGGCACGGCGGGCGGCGCGATTCAGGCTTTGAACGCGCAGAAATTGAGCGGGAAAGTTTTGGTTTCCGGTCAGGATGCCGACCTCGGCGCATTGCAGCGGATTGTCGCCGGAACGCAGACGATGACCGTCTATAAACCCGTTTCGCAACTTGCGGCAAAAGCCGCCGAAGCCGCAGTTTTACTGGCGAAAAAGGAAAAAGTAGAAACAAACGGCAAAGTAAATAACGGGAAAATCGACGTGCCGGCGATTTTGCTCGAGCCGGTAACGGTTGATAAATCTAATCTTGACGAAACCGTTATTAAGGACGGTTTTCAAAAACGGGAAGAAGTTTACAATCAATAATTATTCCAGAAAGAGAGTTTACAAAATTCTCTTTCTGATTCTAAACCCATTTCAAAGAACGAAAGCCATAATACCTCAAACGAGAGAATGTTTTAGAATCGTGCAGGAAAATTAAATGAACAGTTTAAAATCCGTGCGTGAAAAATTGAAAAAAATTACGATTAACCGACAAATAATATCAGGCGATTGGAATTACAGGAAAAATGGCTGAAAAACTTATAAATCAGTCTTTTTATCGCCTGTCAATAACTCTGCGCTCTTAATGATTTTTTGTAGTAAAGCGTTTTACTAAAAATTTAACTTATAAAAGAAATATTTTGGTTGTTGGAAAAATCTATGCCATAATCTTTTCGGCTTGGAGAAAAAGATTTTCTTTCAGGTTATAAAAATAAAAAAATCTTTATATTTGGAAAAAAAATCGAATAGATGTATAAGTAGTAAATCGTTTTACTAAACTTACAGAATAACTATTTCAAATAACGAATGTGGCTAGAAGAATAAATTTAAGGAGAGCCAGTGTCGCCCGTTCAAATACGATCCGCGACATTAACCGTCAAATTATACTGAACTTCATCCGCGAAGAAGGTCCGATTTCGCGCGCTGAAATTGCGCGAATCACGGCTCTGCAACGTTCCACGGTTTCGTTGATTGTCGAAGAACTTCTCAAATCCGGTTTAATTAATGAAGTTTACGGCGAATCGTCCGGCGGCAGACCGCCGCAGTTGCTTACTCTGAAAACCTCGCACGCCGTCGCTATCGGAATTGATCTCGGAAAAAAAAGAACAATCGTTGCTACGACCGATCTAAGCGGTCGTTTGCTCGAACAGGAAGAATTTCCGACCGACAAGAATTTTGATAAAACGATTGAAAAAGTTATTAAAGCGGTTCGATTTCTCATAAATAAAAACGGCGGCTCAATCGAAGGTATAGGAATCAGTTTGCCCGGTATGGTCGAATCTTGGGACGGCGAAGTTCTGCTCGTTCCTCATATGGATTGGCATCGTCCCAAAATCTCTGAAATGCTTAAAAAAGCTACCGGTTTGCCCGTCAAAATCGAAAATGACGCGAATGCCGCCGCGCTTGCCGAATTATGGTTCGGTCGTCCTGAAATCAGCAATGTTCGTGATTTTATAATGGTTTTTATTACCAGCGGTATCGGGACGGGAATCGTGTTCGACGGACAAATTTATCGAGGAAAAGACGGCGTAGCAGGTGAATTCGGTCATATGACTATCGGAAGCGACGCGCCGATTGAGTGTGCCGCCGGAAGCAGAGACTGTTGGGAAGCCTTTGCTTCGGAACGTGCCGCTGTCGCCCGCTATATGAATATGTTGAAATCGGCAAACGGTAAAGGCAAGATCACTTTTAATCATCTTGTGGATTTAGCTATTCAGGGAGACGATAAAGCGATTTCCGCGCTCAAAGAAACGGCACATTACATCGGAGTCGGAATTTCAAATCTTACACAGGGACTTTCACCCGAAGTAACGATTATCTCAGGAGATATTGTCAGAGCGTGGCTTATAATCGCCGATGATATAAAAGCCGCTGCTGAAAAAAGTCTTTGTCAGGGTTATCCGAAAATAAAAGTTATGCCTTCGACGCTCGGAAGTTATCCGACCGGATTAATGGGAGCAGTCAGTTTGGTTCTCGCCTCCAAATTTGCTTCCGTATCAATTATTTAAGATTTTGAACAGACTATAAATTTCACCGCCTGATTTTAATCGGAAGCAACGAGAAAATCTTAAATTTTTCACCGCCTCACGGAAGTGAAATTTTTTTTACTTAATAATCAGATTATGTTGAAAGCAATACACAGTAACAAAGTAATTTTTATTTTCGTTTTTATGTGGAGTTTGTCGGGCGGTTCAGATTGTTTCGCTCAAAATGAATCTCTGCGTTCGGCGGCTGAAAACAGCGGCGTTTTTATCGGAACGGCAGTCGCTGTCAGTCCGCTCAGAGAGGAAAAAATCTACCGCGAAACTGTCGAACGCGAATTTAACATCATTGTCGCCGAAAATGCCTTTAAATGGAGTTCGGTGCATTCGCAAAAAGAAAGTTTTGATTTTCGGGATACTGATTTTCTGGTTAAATTTGCCGAAAAAAACAAGATGAAAATGCGCGGTCATACGCTCGTTTGGCATCGTCAAAATCCGAATTGGCTTTTAGACGGAAATTTTCGCGCGATCAATTAATTAAAATTCTGAAAAATCAACATTCAAACTTTAGTCGGTCGTTATCGCGGAAAAATTGCCGCGTGGGATGTCGTAAACGAAGCGATTGACGATGAAACAGGTGATTATCGAAAAAGTTTTTGGTATCAAACGCTCGGTGCGGACTACATCAAATTAGCCTTTGAGTTCGCGCACGAAGCCGATCCGAACGCAAAACTTTATTACAACGATTATTCCGCCGAAGGAATGAACGCGAAATCCGACAGAATTTATAAAATGTTGAAGGATTTGAAAAAACGCGGCGTTTCCGGTTGACGGAATCGGTTGGCAGATGCACGTTGAAAACGGTTTTCGCATCGAGCGGCAGCATAAGGAAAATGCCGAAAGACTTTCTGCGCTCGGTCTCGAACTTTCGATCACCGAATTGGATGTTCGTATGAAACTTCCAGCCGGCGCGGAAGATTTGCGTAAACAGGCGGCTGCCTACGGCGATATTGCAAATTTTTGTCTCACCGAATCAGCCTGTAAAGCCGTTTTGATTTGGGGTTTTTACGGATAAACATTCGTGGATTCCGGGCGAATTTAAAGATGTGGGCGATGCTTTGATTTTCGATAATTCCTACAAACCGAAATTGGCTTATAAGGTTTTGGAAGAATCGTTAAAGAGGTTTTCCCAAGAGTTTTAAGGAATTCGTCCCGCCCAATTTTGTCTTTAATCTGCACATCAAATAGCTGTAACTTTAATCTGCAATATCTATATTTTCAAAAAAAATCTGACCAAATGAAAAATGCTAACGTCTAATCGTGTGACGGAAAGTTTTTCAGCGGAAATAAAATTTTGAGGATTTATATATATGGACAGAAGATATTTTTTAAAGCGAGTGGAATCGGGTTGGCAAGTTTCGGAATGATGTCGGTTGCGCCGAATTTTTACATCAGTTTGCAAATGCGGCAACGGGCGATAATATTTTCGGCAAAAAGAAAACATTAATTACGATTTTTCAACGCGGAGCGGTTGACGGTTTGAATATGGTCGTTCCTTACGGTGACAGCGAATATTATAATTTGCGTCCCGTAATTGCCGTTCCGAAACCGAATAAAGGCGGCGGCAGTGCGATTGATCTCGACGGTTATTTCGGCTTGAATCCGTCGCTTGCACCGCTCGAAAAATTCTGGAAATCCAAACAATTGGCGGTCGTTCATTCGGTCGGTTCGCCCGACAACACGCGCTCGCATTTCGATGCACAGGATTATATGGAATCGGCGACTCCGGGTATAAAATCAACACGCGACGGCTGGCTGAACAGAGCTTTGCAAACTAAAGACGACAAGAAAATATCGCCGTTTCGCGCCGTGGCGTTGGAAGGACAGGTTCCGCGCAGTCTGATGGGACGTGCGCCGACAATTGCGATGACGAATCTTTCCGATTTTGCGATCAAAGCCGGCGCATATACGAATGTGGTCGCCGGCGGTTTTGAAGGAATCTGGCAGGAAAACGCCAAAGATTCGCTCGGCGACACGGGAAAAGAAACTTTTGAAGCAGTCAATTTTTTGAAACAGGCGAATCCGTCGCAATACAAACCGGCGAACGGCGCAAATTATCCGAATACGCCTTTCGGACGTTCGCTGTTGCAGATCGCCCAACTCGTCAAAGCCGGAATCGGTCTCGAAGTCGCATTTACGGACACGCCCGGACTCAACTGGGACACGCACGCCAATGAAGCGACCGGCGACGGTTCGCGCGGACAGCTTTCCAATCTTTTAAGAACTTTCGGACAGGGAATTGCCGCGCTGGCGACTGATTTGGGCGAACAGATGGATGATGTTGTAATTTTAACAATGAGCGAATTCGGCAGAACAGCTAAACAAAACGGCACGAACGGCACGGATCACGGACACGGCAACGCGATGTTCGTTCTCGGAAATTCGGTCAAAGGCGGCAAAGTTTACGGCGATTGGAAAGGTCTGAAAAACGACCAGTTAAACGAAGGACGCGATCTTGCCGTAACAACCGATTTCCGCGACGTTTTCGCCGAAATGACATATAAACATCTCGGCAACAAAAATCTCGACAAAGTTTTCCCCGGATACGCGGCAAACCAAACGAACTTCAAAGGAATTTTAAGTTAATCTGAAATCAAATCAATAAAGTTCACTAAAATCGTAAAAGTTATTTAAATAACTTTTACGATTTTTTTTATTCGATGAATTAATCAATTTGTCAGAATCTTTGAGTAAATAAGCAAAAAATCCGATTCCGAAACTATATCTTTACCGATGAAGATTTTACTCATTTGTGTTAATCTGTGGTTTATTTTTTGGAGAATGATTTATGTGTTGTAAAAATTTTGGAATCGGATTAGCTTCTTTATCAATCACATTTTTTCTGGGAAGTATGATAGATGAATTCTTCAAATTGAAGGAAATTCCTGAAATCGAGGTCGTTCAAGAAAGTGCAGTAATGTTGAATGAAAACACTTTAGAGAAAAATGTAATTCCTCTAAGTGGAAACTCTTTTAAGAATTGTGTCCCGAAAGATAAAATTTGAAATATCGAATTTTGCCATATAGCGACGGGGAAAATACTTATAAAGAAATTAGCGGCGATGAAAATATAATTTTGATACCGATTCCGCCAATCTCGCCAAAAGATAATTTAATTCTGAAATTTCCCGAAAAGATACGTCAATTAATTCGTTGGAATATGTAGAAAAAAATGACTTAAAAAAATATGTTCCAATACCTGAAGAAAATATCCTTAAATCTAAAAATTTACTGCACAAAGAAATTTGTTACGAATTAAAGAATGGACGAAAATAACGCCCGAAAATTAATTATCGAAATCGGCAAATTGCTTTATGAACGCAATTACGTCGTTTCGTCAGATGGAAATGTGAGTATTCGGCTAGACGAAAATCGTGTTTTGGCATCGCCGACGATGACCGGAAAAGGTCGGATGACGGAAGACGATTTGGCGTTGACCGATATGGACGGCAAGGCTTTGAACGATAAAAAGGCTTCGTCGGAATTGGCGATGCATCTTCTGATCTACAAAATGCGTCCCGACATCAAGGCGGTCTGTCACGCGCATCCGCCGCACGGAACTGCTTTCGCAGTTGCGGGGTTGGCGATTGACGCGCCGATCTTGTCGGAAGTTATTTTGACTTTGGGCTGCGTTCCGCTGGCGGGTTACGGCACGCCTTCGACGAGCGAATTGACCGACGGAATGAAACCTTTTATCGAACATCACAACGCGCTTTTGATGGCAAATCACGGTGCGGTCGCTTACGGCGAAGATTTATGGCAGGCATTTGATCGTTTGGAAACTTTGGAACACACGGCGAAAATCGCAATTTTGGCGAACACGCTCGGCGGCGCGAACGATCTGCCGAAAGGCGCAATTGAAAAATTAATCAACATCCGCGAAAAAGCGGGCTATTTACCCGAAGCGGCGCGTTGTCAATCGTGCGGATATTTGGACGAAGCGGGAATTTCGTGCGAGACGAACGAACATTCAAACGGCGCAAAGATTTCATTTAGCCGTGAAGAATTGATCGAACTTCTGGCGCAGGCGGCAAATGTAGGTTAAACTTATTTTCTTTCGCTAATCTTTTTATAACTTACTTTTAAACAGGAGAATATTTAAAATGCAGGAAGCATTAGGAATGGTAGAAACCAAAGGTTTGGTAGCAATGATCGAAGCGGCGGACGCAATGGTCAAAGCCGCAAATGTGCAACTCGTCGGTTACGAAAAAATCGGCGCGGGATTTGTCACGGCAATCGTGCGCGGTGATGTTGCGGCAGTTAAAGCTGCAACCGATGCAGGTGCGGCGGCGGCGCGGCGCGTCGGCGAACTCGTTTCGGTTCACGTTATTCCGCGTCCGCATTCGAGCGTTGACGAAGCTCTGCCGATAGTTATGAAATAGAAATTAGAAGATAAAAGGTAGAAGTCAGCATATTTGTTTTCTACTATTTTATATCTGCTGATTTCTGAGTTCTTAAAAAATGATAATTGCACGAATTTTAGGCACGGTTGTCGCTTCGCAAAAAGACGAACGTCTGCAAGGCAAAAAACTTCTGATCGTCAAACCGATTAATCTCGACGGCACGGATCAAAGCGGCTACGTTGTTGCGGTTGATACGGTCGGCGCGGGTTTTCACGAAAAAGTCATTGTCGTCGCCGGTTCATCGGCGCGGCTTGCCGATGGAAACAAAGATTGTCCGGTTGATTCGGCGATCATCGGCGTGATTGACGAAATTGATTTTGTTAAACATTAAAAATTCTATGAAAAAAAACCTTATTTTAAATGTTTTTTTGTTGCTTGTGTTTCTGACAACAAATGTTTTTTCACAACAGACAACTGAAATTTCCGCTGAGAAAAGAGCGGTTATTTCGGAACTGTTGACGACTATGAAAGCGGATGTGCAAACCAAAGAAATAGTTCAGACAATGTTTACACAAATGGAATCAATGTATCCGAGTATCGTTGATTCGATGTTGGAAAAGCAGACCGATTTGACCGCCATCCAAAAACAGCAGGTAAAAGAGGCGATTGTCGAAAAAAATCGTGATTTCAGTTCTCGTTTTAATGAAAAATTTATCAAGATGATAAATTTTCAGGATTATATGAATCAGGTTTTCTATCCGATTTACGACAAATTTTATACGACTGACGAACTAAAAGATTTGCTGGCTTTTTATAAAACTCCGACGGGACAAAAATTTGTAACTACTATGCCGCAATTAGCGGGCGAATCAATAAGACTGACTCAGGAGTATCTGCTTCCGCGAATCGACGGATTAATGAAAGAACTTATGGATGAAGATTTGAATTACGTTAAATCGAAAAAAAATCCGCCGCCTGCGCCAAAGAGTAAACAAAAATAGATGCAAATCGCCCGCGTCATCGGAAATGTCGTCTCGACCGTCAAAAATGAAACTTTGCACGGTCGAAAATTTTTGCTCGTGCAGACGTTGGACGCGGATTTGAAACCGAAAGGAAATCCTTTGATCGCGCTCGATTCGGTCGGCGCAGGTGTCGGCGAACTCGTTTTCTGGTGTCGCGGCAAAGAAGCGAGTTTTCCATTTAAACGCGATTCGACACCGACCGACTGCACGATTGTCGGCATTATAGATTCGGACGCGCACGTTTATAATAGTGGATAACGGATAATGGATAATGGATAATAAAAAGAATTATCCATTATCCATTATCCGTTATCCATTATCCATCAAAATGCTTTTAGCCAGAGTTATCGGAAATGTCGTTGCGACGCAGAAAAATCAGCGTTACGAAGGTGCGCGCGTAATGCTCTGCCGTCAGATCACGCCCGACGGTGAAGATATGGATTACACTTGTCTCGCGCTCGATTCGGTTTCGTCGGGCGAAGGCGACATCGTTCTGATCGTGCACGAAGGTTGGGGCGCGTCAACGGCTTCGACTGGAAAAGAAGGCGCGGCGATTGATTCGGCAATCGTCGGCGTGGTTGATTATATTGATCTGCTGCCGGACGAAAAATAATTTCAGATTAGAAATTTCAAACAGATGAATAATCACGAAAAACAAAACTTAGCCGAGAAAATCGCACTGCTTTTATCGGAAAATGAAAGCGAATCCGGCGATGCGAAATTGTTTCGTGAAAGTCTCGAAAAAATAAATCAAAGATTGGAAAACATCGAATCCCGAATTCAGATTAACTCTCAAAACTCTCAAATCCAAGATATTCAGCCCGTTCATTTCAGTCAGGAAAGATTCCGAATAATTTCCGAAATGGCTGACGAAATAATCGAAAATTTACAAAAAGAAAAGGCTTGCCCGTATGAACCGACAGGCAAGCCGTGTGATAATTGCGCGATGTGCAGTTCGCTCGGTTTTTAGTTGTTTCCCGCCGGAGCAACAGGCGCGGTTTGGCGGCGCATCGAGTTCGGATCGCCGACGCTCGGCGCGACTTCCGAACCGGGCGCGGCTTTGAAATTCGGTTCTTCCTTAAAACCCAATAAACTCGCCGTTAAAACCGCCGGAAACTGATTTCTTGCCGTGTTGTATTCGACAACCTTTTTGTTGTAATCTTCGCGTTTCGTTGCAATGCGGTTTTCCGTTCCTTCAAGAGAATCCTGCACTTTCATAAACGCTTCGCTCGAACGAAGCTGCGGATAATTTTCCTGCAAACTCAAAAGTCTGCCGACCGTTCCGCCGAAACTGTTGGCGGCTTCGATGACGGCTTCGCGCTGTTCGGGCGTTTTATCTCCGGCTGGCGCGGCTTGTGTCGCATTCAAAAGACGCGAACGCGCCTCGGAAATTTGTCCGAAAACTTCCTGTTCCTGAACGCCGACCATTTTCGCCGTGTCAATCATATTCGGAATCAGATCGGCGCGGCGTTGCAGTTGACTTTCGACATCCGCCCACGCGCCTTTGACCTGTTGCTGCTGCGCGGTCAGACTATTATAACTGCAGCCCGAAAGACCGAACGCCGCAAAAAGTACCAAACTAAGTAAAATAAATTTTTTCATCCCTTTTTTCTCCTTCATAAAAAGTTAATTGTTATCAGGTTTTTGTTATCGAAAATAACAACCGACCATCAGCCATTAACCGTTAACGATTTACGTTTTCCCGATTTTGTCCACTTTGCTGATGATGTTTTCGATCTGTTCCATATAATCGGTAAACAGAGCGTTAGCGGAAATTTCGTCCGATATTCGTGCATTATTATTTTCACGAATGTTGAAAATTCTTTCAAACGGTTTTCCATCTATCCTGAGTTGCTGCGCCGTCAGCGTGACGATTTCGTTTTTCGTCACCGGCGGTTCCAAATCCGAAAGCATCAGAACGGCGCGGAAAAGCGACGCGAAACTCGAAAGGCTTTCGGTCATCAGATTAACCAAACCTTCGACCGAAGACGATGCCGGAATATATGCGCGGCGCAGTTTTATAAGTTTGCTGCGAAGTTCGTATTCGGTCTGATGACGCAAAAATTCGTCGGAAATATCCAGATTTGCCAGAACGTCCGCGCCGTATAAAACTTTGCGGGCGCGTTCCATATTGTGAAATTCGATGGGAAAAACATCCGCCGCATTCTGCAGTTCGTCAACCGTAAAATATACGGGAACCGGATGTCCCATTTTCGACCATTCGCGCATACACGCCTGCGCGTTTCGCAAATCTTTCGGCGTGATTCTGTTGAGCGCGATCAGTAAATTATAATCCGATTTTTGCGGAATGAAATCGCCCGCCGCCGCCGAACCGTAAAGAATCACGCTCGCCAGATTTTTGCCGTGCGTCGCTTTTAAGTCATCTAAAAATGCTTCAAAATGATGCTTCATAATTTTAGTTCAAAGTTCATAGTGCAAAGCGCAAAGTTCGTTATATCCGTTTCAAGTTCATAGTTAATGAGTCTGATTTAACTTTGCACTATGAACTTTGCACTTTGCACTGAATTGTTACCAGTCGCCGCCCGCGCCGCCGCCGCCGAAATCGCCGCCGCCGCCGAATCCGCCCCAATCCGAACCGCCACCGCCTGACGACCAGCCGGAATCAGAACTTCCGCCCGAACTGTTTGAAATCGCCGAACCGATGATCCACGGCAGAGCCGAACCCAAACCGCCGCCGCCGCCGCGACCGCCGCCGCCTTTCGATCTGAAAAAACTGAATAAAACCAAAATTGCGATAATTATCAGGCAGATACATTGAATCGGTATTCCTTGTTTTCTGCTCGAAGCCGGATTTCCGCGCGGTGTCGGCGTGGCGGTCGTTCCCGACGTGCGCTTTTCAATCGCGTCAACATAAGCGTTGATCGTATCTTCGATGCCTTTCGCGTAATTTCCTTTTTTAAATTCGGGAACGAGATATTGTCTTTGCAGAGAGCCGACCAGAGCGTCGGGCAATTCGTCTTCGAGATCGCGGCTGACCTGCGTAAAATATTTGCGGTCATTAATGGCGATCAGCAAAAGTGCCGACGGATTATCCACGTCTTTTGAGCCGATTCCCCAACCGCGCGCAACTGCCAGCGAATAATCGAAAATTGCTTTATCGCCCGTCGTGTCAACAACGGCGACTGCTAATTCAATCGGCGGATTATTGGTTTGTTTTAATTGTTTTAACTTTTGTTCGATTCTTTGTTTCGTTACCGGATCAATCGCGCCGACGTAATCATTAACAAATCCGGTCGGCGCGGGAAGCGGTGATTGACTGTTGGAAATGCTACTGTCTTGAGCAAATGTTTTAGAAACTGCAAAACCGAACAAAATCAGTATGAGCAGTAGATTAAAATTTGCTGAAAATAAAATCTTTTTCATTTTATGTCGTATCAATTGTGCCAAAACATTTTAATATACGAAAGACGCAGAAAATTCGTTCCCCTAATGTTCTAAAATCGAGTGTAAAATCTGAAATAAAACAAAAAATAAACCGACTCCGGCAAAAACACTCAACGACACGAGCGGATTTTTTCCGCCGTGATGATTTACTTCCGGTATCAGATCGCTCGCCGCGACATATAGTGTAACACCGCTCGCCAACGGAAGCGCATACATCACCGTAAAACCGATATTCTGTCCGAGAAAATAGATAAACATTACGCCTAAAAGCGTCGTCAAACCGACAAATGATGTGGCATACAAAACTTCCTTTACGCCTTTTCCGGCAGCGACAACCATCGAACCGATTGTAAAACCTTCGGGAAATTTATGCAGAAAAATAGCGAAGAAAACCAATAAACCGACGCGAAAATCAATCTGTGCGGCGGCGGCAATCGAAACGCCGTCGAAAAATGTGTGAATCATCAAACCGCCGATTGCCGTATAGACCGATTTTGTCGAAATCAAATGTTCGGAATTGACCTCTTCGCCGAGATGAAAATGCGGCGCAATCGTGTGTTCAAAAAACTGTGTCAAAAGATAGCCCGCGAGCAGCAAAATCATCGGCGTAAAATAGGTTTCACTTTCAAACGAGTTTTTTTGCTTTTGCCAGAGTTCGATAACTTCGGGCAAAACATCAATAAAAATTACGCCGAGCATAAAACCCGCGCCGAGAGCCAAAACGTATTTGAGCGATTTTTTATATGTTTTGTGAACGCCGGTCGGAAACAGAATCAAACCGCCCAGAATATTTCCGAGTGCGGCGAACAAACCGAACAAAAGCATTTGTAAGAAAGATATTTCCATCTGAAAAAAGACTTTAACTTATCACCTGAAAAAAATGAAATTGGAATAAAATTATCGAATATTTACTTTGTGGAAAAAATTTAAACACTTGATTAAAAAAATTAGAAAAATACCTTGACACCTCTTGTCGAAAAGTCGTAAGATGCTTGCAAGTAATTGATATTCGTCTTTATATGGAATCGAGGCGAAATTTGCATCCGCAAAGAAAGTGTTTAAAAAGTTTAAGCACTCATCCCCCAAGATGATCGGTGATATGCGGAAATAAGATAAAATGATGAGAAGAAAGCAGGACGGTCTGTTACTTCAAATTTCCGCATAAATTCATTAAAAAATCAAGTTTTAAAATCGGATTTTTCAGCGCGAAACCGAAAAATCAAGGGGTGTTTCTGTGCGCTCACCGAGAAATACAATGTTCGCCTTATTTTGAGAGTTCTTTGAAATGTCACAATCTGCCGAAAATATACATAGTTCCGTGCTTTTAGATGAATCGCTTGCGATGCTTGATCCGCAGGAAGATGATTTATTCATTGATGCCACTTTAGGAATGGGCGGTCACACCGAAGCGATTTTAAAATCAAACAACAGCGTAAAAATTATCGGCATAGATCAGGATAAAAAAGCTCTGAAAATTGCCGGTCGGAGACTCGAAAATTTCGGCGAAAGATTTACTTCGGTTCACGCCAATTTTTCGGAAGTCAAAAATGTTTTGGAAGTTTTGAAAATCGAAAAAGCCGACGGCGTTTTAGCCGATCTCGGAGTTTCATCTTTGCAGTTTGATGACGCAGATCGCGGATTCAGTTTTCGTTTCGATGCGCCGCTCGATATGCGTATGAATGCGGATTCGGAAACGGAAACCGCCGCCGAACTCTTAAAGAGAATTTCCGAAGAAGAAATCGCCAACATCATTTACCAATACGGCGAAGAAAGATTTTCGCGGCGTATTGCCAGACGAATAGTTGAAAAAAGAAAATCCGGCGAAGCGATAGAAACGACCGGCGAACTTGCCAATCTGATTGCCAGAGCCATCGGTCGCGGCAAAAAAGACAAGATTCATCCGGCAACGAAAACATTTCAGGCTTTGCGAATTGCGGTTAACCGCGAACTTGAAATTTTAGAAGGTTTTATAAATGATGCGATTGATATTTTAAGTCCGGGCGGACGACTTGCGATTATTACGTTTCATTCGTTGGAAGATCGCATCGTCAAACAGACATTTCAAAAATTGGCAGGCAAGTGTTTCTGTCCGCCGCGCTTTCCGCAGTGCGTCTGCGGTGCGGCAAAAAAGATCGAGATTTTGACTAAAAAACCTACTTTCCCCAAAGAGGTTGAAATCGAAGAAAATCCCCGCTCACGAAGCGCAAAACTTCGTGCTTGTTTGAAATTAAAATAATCACAAAAAAAACTGGAGAAATAAAGATGAGCCGTAAAACGATTAACCGAAAAATCAATAAAAACGAACGCATCCGCCGTGAAAAAGACCCGATTCCGTGGCGTTATTGTCTGACGACTTTAGCGTGCGGTTTATTTCTCGTCGCCGGTTTTTTCGGCGCGGCGCGTCAGCATTTTTCTTCGATAGATTACGGGATAAAAAATTCTAAACTCCGCAAACAGGTCGAAGAACTTGAATCCGAAAATCGTCGTCTGCTTCTTTCAAAAGAAATTGCACTTTCTCCGGGCGAAATCAAAAAATCCGCCAAACAGATCGGAATGGTCGAACTTTCGGCGAGCAATATCGAAATTTTTTCGACGCGCGAAGAAAAACAGTTGAATGCAAAAGCGGTCAAATCGTTGGTTGAAAAAACGGTTGACGTGAAACCCGTAAAAGAAAAATCGAATGATAAAGCATCCGCAGACAGAAAAGAAACATCTGTTGCGTTCGGAAATGACGCAAAGGATGTGAAGAAAGCCGAAATTAAAACAAAAAAGAGTTTTCAAACCGCCAAATAATTTTATCGAAAAATCAATCTTTATTTAAAAATGTCGAAAATCACGCCGAAAAAAGTAAAAAACAAAAATTCGATGCAGACGATTTTCACGCGCTATATGCTGATTATCGCGGTTTTTATCTTGTGGATCGGCGCAATCGGTGTGCGTCTCGTTCATTTGCAAATCAGTCAGAGCGAATGGCTGCGCGGCAAAGCGCAAAATCAACGCCGCGACATTAAAAAAGGAAAACAACTGCGCGGAACGATCTTCGACCGCACGGAACGCGCTCTGGCGATGAGCGTCAACGTCAAATCGCTCTATGCCGATCCGTCGGAAATCGAAGACGTTGATGCGACCGCAAAACAGCTTGCAAAGGTTCTCAAACTAAATTCCAAAGAGATTTCAGCCAATTTAAAAACAGCTAAAGAAAATAATAAAAGATTTATTTGGGTGGCGCGAAAAATTGACGAAGAAACATTCAAGAAGGTAAATGCTTCATTAATAGTCGAAGATTTAAAAAAATTCGACCAGCCGAAATTTGCCGGACTTCACTGGCGCGAAGAACAGCAGCGAAGTTATCCGTATAAATCTCTGGCGGCACACGTTATCGGCTTTGCTAATAACGAAGATGTCGGAAGTTCGGGAATAGAGCAGTCGCAGGAAGAATTTCTGCACGGCGCGATCACCAGACAATGGCAAGACCGCGACCGTCTCGGCAGAGTTTACGAGGAAGAACAAATTGAAGAGCGCGAACCGCCGAAAGATGTCGTTTTGACGATCAGCAGTTCGATCCAATACAAAGCCGAACAAGCACTCGAAGAAGGCGTAAAACGCTCCGGCGCGAAATCTGGAATGGCGATTGTTCTCGATCCGAAAACCGGTGAGATTCTGGCGATGGCAAATTATCCGACGTTCGATCCGAATAATTTTACGAAATTTCCGCAGGAAAATTTCAAAAACAAAGCCGTGCAGGATATGTATTCGCCCGGTTCGGTTTACAAGTTAATTTCTTACAGCGGCGCATTGCAGGAAAATATGTTTCGCGCCGATACGCAAATAGATTGCAGTCGCGGTTTTATCGAAGTCGGCGGACGGCGTTTTAACGATCCGCACGCGAAAGGTTCGATGACATACAGCCACGCACTCGCTATTTCAAGTAATTATGCCGCGATAAAAACCGCCGTCGGACTTGGCAAAGACCGTTTTTATGGTTATTCTCAAAAATTTGGTTTCGGGCAGCCGACCGGCATCGAGTTGCCTGCCGAATCGAGCGGCGTTCTTCGTTCGCCCGTTAAATGGAACGGCGATTCAATCGGTTCGATGGCAATCGGTTACGAACTGAATGTAACGCTTTTACAGGCGGCAAGTGCTTATGCGACGGTCGCCAACGGCGGTGTGCGCGTCAAACCGCACGTTATAAAAGAAGTCCGTCAGCCGGAAGGCGAGATAATTTCGCAGCCTAACGTCGAAAAAATTCAGGTCGTGCGTCCCGAAGTGGCGAAAGAACTGCGCGGAATGTTAAAGGAAGTCGTTCAGCGAGGAACGGCGAAACGCGCGCAACTAAACGGTTACAGTTCGGCGGGCAAAACCGGAACGGCTTGGAAATACGATCCGGCGATTAAAAAATATAATCCGGCGAAGTATGTTTCATCGTTTGTCGGATTTGCTCCGGCGGAAAATCCTTCCGTCGTAATTGCGGTCGTGATGGACGAACCGCGCGGCGGAGCGCGTGACGGCGGACAAGTTTCCGCACCTGTTTTCAAAGAAATCGCCGAAGGGATTTTGCCGGAATTAAACGTAATTCCCGATGCAAACATTAAACAGGAAATTTTGACGGCGGAAGATATTCCGTCTGAAACCGAAATCGCACCGGACGGCGTTTTGATTAAAGAAGAAACGGAAGCAAAAAATAAAACGGAGAAAATTGCGAAAGCGGCACAAACCGAAAAAGATAAATCCGATCTAACGCCGAAAAAGGAAACGAAAAAAGAGGAAAAAACGCCCGCCGATAAAAACAAAAATAAAACGGCGTTAAATGCTAACGAAGAAAAGCGCAATAAATCATCGGGAGACAAACGAAAGTAAAAAACTTGAAACTCGAAAATGCCATTAAATATATGAACGCCGAAAATAACGGCATCAATCCCGCTTTACTCGCGGCGCAGGTCAAAACTTTCTCCATTGACTCGCGCGAAGTAAAAGCGGGCGATGTCTTTTTTGCGCTTTCACAACCCGAATATCAAAACAATTGTTTCAACGGCGATTTTGAAGATTCGACAAAATATGTCGCTTCGGCGTTTGAAAAAGGCGCAATTGCGGCGGTCGTTCGGCGTGATCGTTTTGAAGAACACAAAGACGAACTTGAAAAATTTGCCGGCAAACTTTTATTCGTCAAAGACGCGATCTTAGCTTTGCAACGCCTCGCGCACGGCGTGTATCTCGAATGGAATAAACCCGTCGTCGCCGTCACCGGAAGCGCGGGAAAAACAACGGCAAAGGAATTAACGGCGCACGTTTTGCAGAGTTCGGGCAGAAAAGTTCTGCGAAATATCAAAAATTACAACAACGGTCTCGGACATCCTTTAACGGTTTTAAATCTGGCAAAAGATAATTCTTACGACATCGCCGTTTTAGAAATGGGAATGTCCACGCCGAACAATGAAATCGCGCGTCTTTGTAGAATCACGCCGCCGGATGTCGCCGTCGAATTAAATGTTTTGCCCGTTCACGTCGAACATCTCGGTTCGATTGAAAACGTGGGACGCGCCAAAGCCGAACTCGTCGAAGGAATGAAACAGAACGGCACGGCGGTTTTAAACGCCGACGATTTTCGCGTTGCCGCGATGAAAAATTTGGCGAGAGGAAAAGTTTTGACTTACGGCATCGAAAACGACGCGGACGTGATGGCGAAAAATATTCGCTTTGCTCGTTTCGGCGAAACTGTTTTTGAACTCAAAACGCCTAACGATTCAGCCGAAGTTTTGTTTCCGTTAAACGGCAGACACAACATTTTAAACGCACTCGCGGCGGCGGCGGTCGGTTTTTCGTTCGGAATGAAAGCGGAAGAAATCGCCGACGCGTTGCAGACGGTCGCGCCGCCGCCGCAACGCGGTGAGATTTTGCACTTTAAAAAAGGTTTTACCGTCATTAACGATACATACAATTCAAATCCCGACGCGCTTCTTTCGATGGTGAAAACCTTAAAAGAAGGCGGAGCGGCGGCGAAAAGGAAAATCGTCGTCGCCGGAGAAATGCGCGAACTCGGAAATGATGCGGCGAAAATTCATTTTGAAACCGGCAGACGAATCGCTGAAATCGGTGTTGATAAACTCGTCGGCATCGAAGGTTTTGCCGTAAATTTAATTGAAGGCGCGAAAACAATTAACAATCTGGAAACCGAATTTTACGAAAACTCGACGGTCGCGGGCGAAAATTTTTTTAATCAATTACAATCCGGCGATCTGATTTTAATTAAAGGTTCGCGCGGCGTGAAGACGGAAAAAGTGATCGAAAAAATATTGGAAAATTTTGAACCGGAAAAATAACAGGCATCGGGCGAAAAGCAGTGATTTATTTCAAAAAAGAAATGAATCGCAAATCGCAAATTTAAAATCGCAAATCTGAAAAATGTTTTATTACTTTTTTTATCATCTGCTTTTCAAAGCATACGGCGCAACGAGCGATGCACTGCCTTTTTATAAGGCGTTGAACGTCTTTCAATATGTCACTTTCCGCACGGCTTGGGCGACGATTACGGCTCTTTTGATCTCACTTTTGTTCGGCGGCAAAGTGATCGAAAAAATCAGCCGACTGAATATCGGTCAGGAAATCCGCGAAGAACTTTCCGCCGAACATCAGGCGAAAAAAGGAACGCCGACGATGGGCGGAGTTTTGATTCTCGGTGCGGTTTTTATTTCGACGATTCTTTGGGCGCGGCTCGACAGTCTTTATCTATGGCTCGCGCTCGGCGCAACGACTTCGTTCGGCGTTATCGGATTTTTTGACGATTATATAAAAATCGTCAAAAAACGCAGTCTCGGTTTGACGGGCAAACAGAAACTGCTCGGACAATTGATAACGGCAATCGTCGTTTGGGGTTGTCTTTACTGGTTTGCCAATTATCCTTGGAACTTGAGCATTCCGTTCTTCAAGGAAACGGCGATCACGAATGTGACGGTTGTCGCGCCGTTTATTTATTTGCTCTTTATTATTTTTGTTCTTTTGGGATCGTCAAACGCCGTGAATCTGACCGACGGAATGGACGGTTTGGCGATCAGCATCACGTTTATTGCAATGTCGGCTTTAACGGCTTTGACATATGTTTCGAGCGATGCGCGGTGGTCGGAAATTTTGCTCATCACGCATAAACCGGAAGCGGCTGAACTGACGGTTTTCTGCGGCGCGATGGTCGGCGCAAGTCTCGGATTTTTGTGGTATAACGCGCCGCCGGCGCAGGTTTTTATGGGCGATGTCGGTTCTCTGGCAATCGGCGGCGCACTCGGAACGGTAGCGATTTTGACGAAGCAGGAATTTCTTTTGCCTTTTATCGGCGGCATTTTTATCATCGAAGCCGTTTCGGTAATGCTGCAAGTCGGATATTTCAAGTTTACGAAAAAAACAACCGGAGTCGGCAAACGAATTTTCCTGCAAGCACCGCTTCATCATCATTTTCAGATGGGCGGTTGGAAAGAACCGAAAATCGTTTTCAGGTTTGTAATCGTGGCGATACTTTTTGCTTTGTTGAGTCTTTCGACTTTGAAATTGAGATAAATTTTTAACGCAAAGGCGCGAAGTCGCAAAAACGCGAAGTAAGAAAATTTATTCAACTGTTTTGAAATATGTAAAAACCTTTGCGACTTTGCGTTAAATAAAGAAGATGGAAATTTCCGGTAGAAAAACTTTAGTTCTCGGCGCGGGAAAATCCGGCATCGCATCGGCAAAATTTTTAGCGATGCGCGGCGCGACGGTCGCTCTGCACGACAAAAAAACGATTGAAAACTGGTCGGAAGAGGCGCGTTCTTTGAAAGAAAAATTCGGTGTCGGTTTGATTGACGGAAATCTTCCGTCGTGGCTATTAGACCAAATTGATCTCGTCATAGTTTCTCCGGGCGTTCCGACAAATACGATTCCGGCGCGTTATGTCGAACGTAAAGACGGCGAAGTGATCGGCGAGATCGAACTTGCATACAGATTTTTGAAAGGCAGAATCGTCGGCATTACCGGAAGCAACGGGAAAACGACGACGACGACTTTGACCGGCGAAATTTTGAAGAATGCCGGAATTTCAACGCAAATCGGCGGAAATATCGGAACGGCTTTGATAACGCTGACGGAAAATTCGACCGAAGATTCGTGGACGGTGATCGAACTTTCGAGTTTTCAACTTGAAACGATAAAAGATTTTCGCCCGAATGCCGGTTTGTGTTTAAACATCACGCCGAATCATATGGACAGATACGATCTGTTTTCAGATTACGCCGCGGCGAAACATCGGCTGTTTATGAATCAGACGGCGGAAGACGTAGCGATATTAAATGCCGACGACGAAATCACGGCGAGTTGGGCGAAAGGTTTAAAGGCGAATGTCGTTATGTTTTCGGCGAAAAAAGAGTTAAGCGAAGGTTTGTTTCTGCGCGGAAAAGATTTGGTTTGCCGCGCAGACGGACGCGAAAAAGTTTTGACAACGCGCGATGAAATTTTTCTGCAAGGTTTGCACAACGTCGAAAATATTCTGGCTTCGCTTGCCGCCGGGCTTGCTTGCGGTGCGTCGCCGGATTCGATGAAGGAAACGATCAAAAATTTCAAAGGTGTCGAACACCGCATTGAATTTGTCAGCGAAATTGATGGCGTAAAATTTTACAACGACTCGAAAGCGACGAGCGTTGACGCGACTTTGAAAGCACTCGAAGCGATGAGCGAATCGAACGGAAAAACAATTTTGATTCTCGGCGGACGCGGAAAAAATGCGCCGTATGCGCCGCTCGTTCCGTTAATCGAAAAATCGGTTCGCGCACTCGTTTTGATCGGCGAAGACGCAGCCAATATCGAATCGCAGCTTAAAAATACGGCGGAAATCATCCGCGCCGGTTCGATGACGGATGCGGTCGAAAAAAGTTTTGAAATCGCCGAAAAAAACGATTCGGTTCTGCTCGCTCCGGCGTGTGCGAGTTTCGATATGTTCAATTCATTTGAAGAAAGAGGGGAAATTTTTAAAGAAGCGGTTTTTGAAGTAGGTTCAAAGTTTAATGTTCATAGTTCAACGGGTTAATTAAAAATAAAAACTTAAAACTTAAACCTTAAACTTTGAATTTGAAACATAAATAAATAATGGCAAAAAAACTTCGCATAGATTGGTTTTTATTCGCCGTCGCCGCCGGACTCGCTCTGTTCGGCGCGATTATGGTTTATTCGGCTTCGGCGATGATCTCTCTGCGCGAAACGGCGAATAATCCCGACGGTGCGACGCAGTTTCAGTATTTTTTTAAACAGTTTGCGTTCACGATTGCCGGACTTGTCGTGATGTATCTGACGAGCCGAATTGATTATCGTTTCTGGCAAAATAAAACGGTCGTTTTCGGAGTCTTAACCGTCACTGTTTTGCTATTGCTCGCGGTTTTCGGATTTCCGGCGATTAACGGCGCACGGCGTTGGATTCGCGTTCCGGGAATTTCGCTTCAGCCGTCGGAGATGGCAAAGGTCGCTTTGCCGATTTTTCTCGCGTGGTTTTTAACGAAAAATGAAGAGACAATCGGTAGTTTGAAAGAAACCGTTCTGCCGTGTCTCGGAATTTTAGGTTTTATGGGCGGACTCGTTTTTATCGAACCCGATCTCGGCACGACGATTGTTTTATGTGCTATTTTCGCCGCCATTTACTTTGCCGCCGGAGCGAAAATTCTGCATTTCGCACTCGTCGGCGCATCGCTTTTGATGATCGGAGTTTGTGCGCTTGTTTTCGCGCCGTGGCGCGTGGCGCGTCTGATGGCGTTTCTCGATCCGTTTGCACACGCCGACGATTCGGCGTATCAAGTCGTCCAATCGCTCTACGCACTCGGTTCGGGCGGAATTTTCGGCGAAGGTTTTGCCAAAGGTCAGCAGAAACTTTTCTATCTGCCGTATCCGTATTCCGATTTTATTTTCGCGGTCGTCGGTGAAGAATTCGGGCTTATCGGAACGCTCGCCATCGTCGTTGCATTCGGCTTTCTTTTGTGGCGCGGAACTCGTGCGGCGTTGCTTGCGCCGGACAGATTCGGAATGCTTTTGGGAATCGGCATTATCACGGGAATCATCGTGCAGGCACTTTTTAATATTTCGGTCGTCATCTCGATTTTGCCCGCGAAAGGAATTCCGCTGCCGTTTATTTCCTACGGCGGTTCCTCAATTATCGTGACACTTTTCGCCGTCGGAATTTTGCTGAATTTGTCACAGCACGCCGGTTTTGTCGAGATAAAGAAAGATTCCGTGAGTGAAAGAAATTTGCGTAAGTCGAAAAAAAATTCGAGAGTAAAACCGCGCACGTTCTGATGTTTTGAAAAAGAGAATTAACAGGGATAACAAGATAAATGGAATGTTAAAAACAAAAAAATACCACTCTTTATCCTGACATCGCTGAAAATTTCTTTTCCTTAAATGATGAAAGTTTTGATCGCCGCCGGAGGAACGGGCGGACATATTTATCCGGGAATTGCCGTGGCAAAAGAGATTTTGCGGCGCGATGAAAAGTCGGAAATTTTATTTGTCGGCACGTCGCGCGGACTCGAAACTAAAATCGTTCCGGCGAACGGTTTTCAGCTTTCTTTGATAAACAGCGCGGGCTTGAAAAGCGTCGGTTTTGTCGAAAAATTGAAAGGTTTGGCGGTTTTGCCGAAAAGTTTCTTGGAAGCGCGTTCATTGATAAAAGATTTCAAACCCGATGCGGTAATCGGCGCGGGCGGTTATGTTTCGGGTCCGGTTTTGCTGATGGCGGCGTTGATGAAAGTTGCGACGCTCGTGATGGATTCAAACGCTCTGCCCGGATTTACGAATCGTCAGTTGGCAAGGTTTGTTGATAAAGCGGCTCTGACATTTGACGAATCTTTGAAATATTTCGGTGCAAAAGGTGTCGTGACGGGAAATCCTGTGCGAAAAGAATTTTTTGAAGTTGTGCCGAAAACTCGCGGAGAGAAATTAAGTGTTTTGTTGTTCGGCGGTTCGCAAGGTGCGCGGGCGATCAATAATTCGATGGTTGATGCGCTGAAAAATTTGAGCGAATTTCACGACCGATTATCAATCGTTCATCAAACGGGCGAAGCGGATTTTGACAGAATCAAAGAAGAATACGGACGCGCCGGATTCGGTAATTCTGACGTGCGACCATATATCGCGGAAATGGTCGCTGAATTTGAAAAAACGGATTTGATAATCAGCCGCGCCGGTGCGACGACCTGCGCCGAAGTCGCCGCCGCCGGAAAAGCCGCGATTATGATTCCGCTGCCGACCGCCGCCGACGATCATCAACGCAAAAACGCCGCAGCTCTGCAAACGGCTGGCGCGGTGCGAATGATTTTGCAGAGCGATTTGAGCGGCGAACGACTGGCTGAAGAAATTAAAACTTTTATAAATTCGCCCGGCAAAATCAGCGAAATGGAAAAAGCGGCAAAAAGTTTGGCGAGAAAAGATGCGGCGGAAACGACAGTAGATATTATAGAAGATTTGATAAGGAGAGTTTGAAAATTACGAATTACGAATTACGAATTACGAATTAAAAAATATTATTCGTAATTCGTAATTCGTAATTCGTAATTCAAAGAATGTTTAGACACGTTAAGAAAATACATTTTATCGGCATCGGCGGAATCGGTATGAGCGGCATCGCGGAAGTTTTGTGCAATCTCGGATTTCAGGTTTCGGGTTCGGATTTGAAAAAATCGAAAAACACCGACCGGCTCGAAGTTGCGGGCGCAACCATTTACGAAGGACACGCGGCGGAAAATGTCGGCGCAGCGCAGGTCGTCGTTTATTCGTCGGCGGTCAAGGACGATAATCCCGAAATGATGTTTGCGCGTGAAAACGCAATTCCGGTTATTCCGCGCGCCGAAATGCTCGCCGAATTGATGACCTTGAAACCGTATGCCGTTGCCGTCGCCGGAACGCACGGGAAAACTTCGACGACTTCGATGGTCGCCACGCTTTTAAATCACGCCGGAGTTGATCCGACGACAGTTGTCGGCGGCGTGGTCGAATCGCTCGGCTCAAATGCAAAACTCGGTGCAAGCGATTGGTTCGTGACCGAAGCCGATGAATCCGACCGTTCATTTTTAATGCTCTATCCGACGCTCGCCGTCGTGACGAACATTGATAAAGAACATATGGAATCTTACAAAGGAATGGAAGATGTCGTGCAGTGTTTCACGGATTTTGTCAATAAAGTTCCGTTTTACGGTGCGACGATCTTGTGTCTCGACGATCCGAATGTTCAGCTTATCATTCCGCGCATCAAACGCCGCCGCGTTACTTACGGTTTGACGGCACAGGCTGATGTTTCGGCGCATAATATCATTTATAATAACTCGTTCGGCTCGACGTTTTCGGTCTTGAAGGGAACGGAAAATCTGGGCGAAATAAATCTTCCCGTTCCCGGAAAACACAATGTTTACAACGCGCTCGCGGCGATTGCCGTCGCGCTCGAACTCGAAATTCCATTTGAAAAAATTGCCGAAGCCTTTGCACAATTTAAAAACGCCAATCGCCGTTTTCAGTTCAAAGGCGAAGCGAACGGCATTACCTTAATTGACGATTACGGACATCATCCGACGGAAATTACGGCGACTCTTTCAGCAGCGAAAAACGGCGGCGGCGGTCGTCGAACGGTCGTCGTTTTCCAACCGCACCGCTACACGCGAACGCAGGAATTGATGAACGAATTCGCGCTCTGTTTTAACAACGCCGACGTGCTTTACATTTTAGATATCTACGCGGCGAGCGAACAACCGATTGAGGGAATTACGGCGGAAATACTGACGGAAAACATCAAAAAATACGGGCATAAAAATGTGCAGTATCTCGGCGATATTGATTTTGCCGCCGAAAGTGTTGTGAAAAATTTACAGGAAAACGATCTCGTAATCACACTCGGCGCAGGAACGGTAACGCGCCTTTCCGATGAAATTTTGGATAATTTAAAGGGGAAATAAATTATGGCGACACGCAAGACGACGACAACGGCGAGAAGAACGACTCCGGCAACGAAGCCGAAAACTCGCCGGAAAACAACAACGGTTACTTCACGCCGAACGAAAAAAGGCGCAGGCAATTTTGTCAATTTTTTCGTGCCTTTATTTTTTATTTTTTGCATAGTGTTTTGCATCGGTTTTCTGGCACTTATGGGTTATCGGACAGTAACGGCTTCGTCGTTTTTCGATGTTAAAGAAATCGAAATCAAAGGCACGAACAAGGTTTCGCGTGAAACAGTAGAGAAAATCGTCCGAGCCGAATCTGAAAAAAACGGTGTTTGGAATGCCGATCTGCAAAAGATCAGAGAGGAAATCGAGAAAACCGATTTCGTCAAAACTGCGACCGTTTCGCGCATTTTGCCTGACGGCATTCGCGTTAATGTGACGGAAAGAAAACCGAGCGCGGTGGCGAGAATAGACGGCGGCGATTTTTGGGTTGACGATGACGGAATTGTTTTGGTTTTAGTGGGCAAAGACGAAGCGCGCCCGCCGTTTTTTATTCAGGGTTGGAATCGTGATAAATCGGAAAAGGCGCAGGAAGAAAACAAAGAGCGCGTGAAAATTTATCTCGAAATGCTCGACGATTGGCAGGAATACGAACTCGCCAAACGTGTCAAAGCCGTTGATTTGTCGAATATCAAAGAGCCGGTTGCAATCACGGAAGATTCGGGCGAAAGAATTGCCATCGAAGTCGAAAACGGAAATCTGGCAAAGCGTCTGAAAGACGGAATCAAAGCGATTGCCGGGAAAGGAAGCAATTATCAGGCGGTAAATATCGAAGGACAAAATATGGTTCTCGTTCCGCGCAATAATTAAATCGGTAAGTTTAGTTTTAAAAAGTTTATTAATTATACAGATATGATTCGTTCGATACAGGCAGTCGGCTTAGACATCGGGACAAACCGCGTGAGGTGTTTGATCGGTGAACCCGACGAACACGACAACAAATTAAAAATTGTCGGATTCGGTCAGGCGGAATCGCGCGGTTTGCGGCGCGGCGTTGTGACAACGACCGAAACAGTCGCCGAAGCCGTCAAAAAAGCCGTCGAAGAAGCCGAACACGTCAGCGGTCTCGAAGTTCAGATGGCGACGGTCAACGCTTCGGGCGAACATCTGCGCGGCGAAAATAAAAGCGGTGTCGTCGCGGTCGCTGGTGCAGGACGCGAGATTTCCGAAGATGATGTCGAACGCGCCGTCGAATCGGCAAGCGCAATTCAACTTCCCGCCGGTTGGGAAGTTATCAGCCGTCTGACGCAGGAATTTATCATTGACGGACAAGACGGAATCGTCGAGCCGGTCGGGATGACCGGCGCAAGGTTAGAAGCACTCGTTCACATCGTCACGAGTCCGAGCGCGGGCAGACAAAATATCGTCAAAGCGGTAAATAAATCAGGACTCGAAATCGAAAATATGATTCTCGAACCGCTCGCCGCCGCCGAAAGCACACTTTCGGATGAAGACAAAGAATACGGCTGTGCGGTCGTCAATATCGGCGCGGAACTGACTTCGCTGATGATTTTCGGTCGCGGCGCGGTTCAGCATACGGCGGTTTTTCCGTTCGGCGGAACACATCTGACGAAAGATTTGGCGGTCGGTCTGCGGGTTTCGATTCCCGAAGCCGAACGCATTAAACATAATTACGGATGCGCCGCCGGATTTCTTTTGAGCGATGACGAACGTGGTGAATTGATCGAAGTCGTTCCGGTCGGCAGACAGGAAACGCGAACGCTTTCAAAAGAAATTTTGTGCGACATTTTGCAGTCGCGGACAATCGAACTTTTGCAGCATATCGCGCAGGAAGTTTCGCGCGTCAATATACAAATTCCGAGCGGTGTCGTTTTAACAGGCGGCGGCTCGCATATCAGAGGTTTGGTCGAAGTCGCCGAACAGGTTTTCGATGCTCCGACGCGGCTCGGATTTTTGGATACCGAATACTTCGGCGGACTGGTTGACGAAGTATTAAATCCGGAGTGGGCGGTTGCCGCCGGACTCGCTCTTGCTTCGATGCGGCTGCAAATGAAGCAGATACAAACGAACGGAAAATCGCCGACTCAAAAAGTGGCACAGTGGTTTGAAAATTTTCGAGAGAAATTCAGATAATCGTAACATCTGGACTGGATTTTTTCCGCAAATGGTTGTATGCTTTTTCGCCATAAGCACAACATATTGTTGAAAAGCTCAAAACATATTCCTCGATATTCATCAGACGATTTTACTTATATTTATTCTGAAAAAGGGAAGCAATGATAATGACAACGGACGGCGTTCAAAATACAAACAACGGGATAAAAATCTACATTGACGAGCCTCTTGTAACAGGCGCGAAAATCAAAGTGGTCGGAGTCGGCGGAGGCGGAAGCAACGCCGTTAACCGGATGATTAAAGCCGGTGTAAAAGGCGTGGAATTTATTGTCGCTAACACCGACGTTCAGGCTCTGAACGATTCCAAAGCTCCGATAAAAATCCAACTCGGCAGCAAATTGACGCGCGGACTCGGCGCAGGTTCAAATCCTGAAATCGGGCGCAAAGCCGCGCTCGAAGATTACGAGAAAATTCTCGACGTTCTCGAAGGCGCGGATATGGTTTTTGTCACCACCGGCTTGGGCGGCGGAACGGGAACAGGCGCGGCTCCGGTGATCGCGTCTCTGGCGATGGAACTTAACGCTTTGACGGTTGCCGTCGTTACTAAACCATTTACGGTCGAAGGCAAACGACGGATGAATCAAGCCGAACAAGGTCTTGCGGAATTGCGCGGCTGTGTTGATACGATCATTACGATTCCTAATTCTAAATTAAAGGAAGAAAACGGCGGCATCGGTATTATGGACGCATTTCAAAAAGCCGACGAAGTTTTGATGCAGGCGGTCAAAGGAATTTCCGATTTGATTACGATTCCCGGAGTTATCAATGTTGATTTTGCCGATGTCACGACGGTGATGAAAGGAATGGGCGTAGCTCTGATGGGAGTCGGCACGGCGGACGGCGAAGGCGCGGTCGTCAAGGCGATGAAGGCGGCGATTGACTCGAAACTTTTGGAAGAAAATTCGATTAAAGGCGCACGCGGCGCACTTATCAATTTTCGCGGGACGGCAAATATGCCGCTCGGTCAAATTGAAGAGGCTCTGGCATTAATTAACGAAGAAGCCGATGAAGACGCGAATATTATTTTTGGAACCGTTATTGATACGGAGATGGAAGACAAAATAGAAATCACGGTTATTGCGACCGGATTTGATAATCAATCGGCGAAGGAAATGCCGAAACCGAGATTTACGAACGAAACGCAAGCAATGGGACAAACTCCGCCGCATACTGTCTTCAGACCCGCGGAAAAAAAGGAAGAAGAAGAGGATTTTGAAAAACCGACATTTATTCGCCGTCAGGCGGATTAATTTTTATGAACGATATGATGAGAGAAAAATTCGATTCTCCCCAAAATTTGAGAAGGAAACCTGAAAACTCCGGCGAGCGGAAAAAAATGCCGCCGCCATCGGAAACTTTTGCCGAAATATATTATTATAAAAAACAGATTGATTCGCGGACATTAATGGTTTTCGTTTTACAGGACGGCGAGGAAATTACAGGCACAATCGAATGGTATGATTTGGATTCGCTGAAAATCAACCGCGAAGATGCGCCTAATCTTCTTTTGCCGAAACAAAATATAAAATATATCTATAAGGCGGAAGAACAAAAAAAAAGTTAAAATAATCAGGTGATTGAAACTGATTTTGAAAATACGCGTATAACTAAAAAACCGACAATCGGAATTACGATAGGCGATGCCGCCGGAATCGGACCCGAAATTGTTATAAAAGCGTTAGCCGACAGAGATTTTACAGACAAATTTTATCCGGTATTGATCGGAGATGCTTCGGTCTTATTCAAGACAGCCGAGCATTTAAATTTGAATTTCGATGCGACCGTCATCGGGAAAAATGACAAACTTCCCCAAAACGTGGGTCAGCCGACGATCTACGACCTTAAAAACTTGAAACAGGATTTTGCCTTCGGTGTCGAATCGGCGGCAACCGGACGAGCGTCTGCCGAGAATATCGAGGCGGCGGTCAGATTTTGGCGCGAAGGAAAAATAGATGCCGTGGCAACTGCGCCGATCAGCAAAAAAGCAATCTCGCTCGGCGGATACGATTTTCCCGGACATACGGAATTTCTCGCCGAATTGACCGGGACGAAAGATTTTGCGATGTCGTTTTTCGCCGAAAAATTGCGGGTTGTCCTGCTTTCGACACATATTTCTTTGACAGACGCAATCGAATATGTAAAAACGGAAAATCTGGTCAAATTGATAAAGTTTTCAGCCGCCGAACTCGAAAGAATTTTGAAAAAAAAGGTGAAATTGGCAGTTGCCGGATTAAATCCGCACGCATCGGAAAGCGGTCTGTTCGGCATTGAAGAAGCAAATGAAATTATTCCTGCAATCGAAATCTGCCGCAATGATTTCGGAATCGAAGTTTCAGGCGCGTATTCGCCGGATACGATTTTTCTGCGCGCCTTTCGCGGCGAGTTTGACGGCGTAATCGCGTGTTATCACGATCAGGCGACGATTGCCGTCAAGTGCCTTTCATTCGGCGCGTCGGTTAATGTCACACTCGGACTTCCGCTAATCAGAACATCAGTGGATCACGGAACGGCATTTGATATTGCGGGGAAAGGTGTCGCCGAGTCTTCGAGTATGAAATCGGCGTTAAATCTGGCGGCGGAATTATCGAACGATTAGTGCTGTTTATATAACTTTGCTAGTATTATAATGAGACGGACGGGTTAAAAATTTTAATGACTGAAGAAAATAGTATCGAACAACGTCAAGTTTTAGTTGCTGATGATGATCCGGCGATTTTGCGTCTGGTCAAAACGATTGTTGAAAAAGAAGGTTACACGGTCGTTTCGGCACGCGACGGTAAAGAAGCCTATAAATTTTTACAATCCGGCGAACTGTTTGTGGCGGCGATCTTCGATGTCGTGATGCCGTATATACAGGGAACGGAACTCGTTCGCTATATGCAGACCGAAAAAAAATTGATGAGCATTCCCGTAATAATGATGACGGCGGAACAAAACCCGCGACTTTCTTCCGAAAGTTATTCTGCCGGAGCCGTCGCCTTTCTGCCTAAACCTTTTACCGCTGTGCAACTCAGAACGATGCTCGAAGTTTTTGTCCAAAAAAGAAGTTCTGAAAATTAATTAATGATATACTTTACCTTGATTTTTCCTTAATCCGGTGATAGCTTTCAAGAAAAACTTCATCCGCAAAATTTAATCTTTCAGAAGTTTTTAAAGGAGTAAACTTGGTGTCAAAACGCAAAATACTTTTGGCAGATGATTCGGAAACGGTTCAAAAAGTCGTCAATTTGACTTTTGAACTCGAAGGCATCGAAGTCGTTACATTCAGCGACGGTGATTCGGCGATGGCGCAATTTTCTACGGTTGCGCCGGATGTCGTGTTGGCTGATGTCAATATGCCGGGAATGAGCGGCTATGATATTTGCCAAAATATTAAAAGCAATGAAACGACGAAAAATACTCCGGTAATTTTGTTGGTCGGTTCGTTTGAGCCGTTTGACCAAGCTAGAGCCGCGCAGGTCGGCGCAGATGATTATCTGACCAAACCTTTCCAGTCAATTCGTCAGTTGGTCAGCAAAGTCAACGAACTTTTATCAAACAAAACTGACGTTCAAGAAGAAGAAGCAGCAGACAATTTTACCGAAACGCTGGAAATGAATAAAAACATCTACGAAGATTCCGCTCTGGGCGATGCCGGAATGGATGACGAGATGATTCAAACCAGCCAGATCGGAAGTCTTCCGGCTGATGAAACCGTAAAATATCAAACTCCTGTAAGTTTACAAAATAAGACCGATGACTTTAAAACTCAACCTTTGAGTGATTCCGATTGGCGGGAAATTTATTCTGCCGAACAAGATGAAGATGTTTCGGAGACAAAAACTCAGACGATTTATGAATTGGCTGATGCTGAACAGGAAAGTCCGACCGATTACGAACAAACCAAACAAACGGAAGATTTTATGACGGTTGGAAGCGATTTTGCGGAGACGAATGAAATATATGATGAACCGTCAAACCAACCGACTACGGAAAAATTTTCTTACGAAGCAAATGCAGTCTCTTTTGAAGATAAGCAATCCGACCGGTCTTTTTCCGAGTATTCTTCGGCGATGGATTCAACCGAAAATCAAATTGATGACGAATTCGGAAGACAGCCCGATGACATAGAGTATTTTTATAAAGAACCCGATAATGCTGAAAATAACGATGTCGAAATTTCCGAATATACCGATAGCGTAGAAAAAATGTCGTTTGAAGATCAGCCGGAGCAAAATGTCGGTGCTTCATCTGAAAACGAATCGGATTTAGCGTCTGAAAACCATCCGCTAAGTGCTGAAATAGACGAGCCGGAAGAAAACATCGCACCGGAAAACACACAAACGAATCGTGATATAGAAATGGAAAACGAAAAAAAATCCGGCGTTTCGCAAGTTCCGATGTTTGATTTCGAGGATTTTGATCTTTTGGAAGAATCTTTCCCCGAATCCGAGTCATTAGATACAGATTCTGATCCGAAAGAATCCGAGACGGAAATGTCTGCGGTTGAAGAGGTCGCCGAAACCGAACACGCCCGGACGAAAACAGAACAGGTCAAAAGCGAAGTTGCCGAACAATTGTCAGGCATAAATTTATCAGCCGCCGACATAGACGCAATCGCCGAAAAAGTCGTCGAAAAACTTTCAGCCCGTATGAAGGAATAATTACTGAAAAGAAATTTTTCAAAGCAGTGGGCAGTTTTAATTTTCTGTTCACTGCTTTTTCATTTATTATTTAACATTTATCGAAAATATAATCTGGAATTAAATACAAAAATGGAATTAGCAAAAGCCTACGATCCGAAGCAAGCCGAAGAAAATCATTATAAAAAATGGGAAGCGAACGGGTGTTTCGCGCCCGAAATTAACGAAAATCCGAACGCGGAAACATATTCGATAGTTATTCCGCCGCCGAACGTCACGGGCAGTCTGCATATGGGACACGCGCTCCAACACACGATTATGGACACGCTCGTCCGCTGGAAAAGAATGCAGGGTTACAAAACTTTGTTTCTTCCGGGCGTAGATCACGCGGGCATCTCGACGCAGTTGATGGTCACGCGGCAATTGAAAAAAGACGAACACAAAACGCCGCAGGACATCGGGCGCGAAGCATTTGTCGAAAAGGTCTGGCAATGGAAAAACAAATTCGGCGGCGAGATCACGCGCCAGATTCGCCGCGAAGGTCTCTCGGTTGACTGGTCGCGCGAACGCTTTACGATGGAAGAAAGTTTGTCGAAAGCGGTGACGAATGTTTTCGTCACGCTTTACGACGAAGGCTGGATTTATCGCGGAACGCGCATTATCAACTGGTGTCCGAAAGACAAAACCGTCTTATCCGATCTCGAAGTAAAAGAGGAAACGAAAAAAGACGGCAAACTTTATTTTTTGCAGTATCCGATAAAGGATTCGGACGAAAAAATTACAGTAGCGACGACGCGCCCGGAAACGATGCTCGGCGATACGGCGGTTGCGGTCAACGGTGATGACGAGCGATATAAAAATCTGATCGGAAAAACGATTCTTCTGCCGCTGACGAGCCGCGAAATTACGATTATCGCCGACGAATATGTCGAGTCGGAATTCGGAACAGGCGCAGTCAAAATTACTCCGGCTCACGACGCGAACGATTACGAAATCGGGATGCGCCACGATCTCGAAAAACTGATCGTGATGAACGACGACGCGACGATGAACGAAACGGCGGGCGCGGAATTTCAAGGTTTAGACCGTTATGACGCGCGCGAAAAAGTCATCGAAAAATTTGACGAACTCGGATTATTGGAAAAAATCGAAGATTACGAAGTCGTTCTGCCGCACTGCGAACGCTGTAAAACCGTGATCGAACCGCTTTTATCCGAACAGTGGTTCGTCAATATGAACGAGATGCGCGATCTGGCTCTGGAATTAAAGCGCACGGAAAACGCGCCGAAATTTACGCCGGAAATACCGAACACGAAAGTTTACACGACGTGGCTCGAAAATTTGAAAGACTGGACGATTTCGCGCCAACTCTGGTGGGGACATCGGATTCCGGCTTTTTATGACGAGCAGGGAAATATCTTCGTCGCTGCGACAAAAGAAGAAGCCGTTGCCAAAGCCGGAACGGAAAATCTGACGCAGGACGAAGACGTTCTCGACACCTGGTTTTCGTCGTGGCTGTGGTCATTTTCGACTCTCGGCTGGACGGGCGAGTCAGAACCGTCTGCGGTAGCGGATGGTTTAACTGAAAAAACAGACAGCTTAAATAATAATCTTCAACCGTCCGCTACCGCAGACGGTTCTGACACTTTAAGCGATCTTAAAAACTTTCATCCGACAAATGTTCTGGTGACGGCGCGAGATATTATTTTCCTCTGGGTTTCGCGGATGGTGATGTCGTCGCTCAAATTCGTCGGCGAACGACCGTTTGAAGGCGTTTATATTACGGGAACGGTTCTGGACAAAAACGGTCAGCGAATGTCAAAAACAAAAGGCAACGGCATCGATCCGCTCGAAATTTTCGGCAAATACGGCGTTGATGCGACACGAATGACTCTGGCAGGTTCGGCGACGGGCGCGGATTTCGCGTGGCGTGATGAAAAAGTCGAATCTTTCCGCAATTTTGCCAATAAAATCTGGAACGCGACACGCTTTTGTTTATTAAATTCGGAAGGCGCGAAAGTTGACATTTCGAGTCTGGAAAGTGCCGAAACGATTGCCGATAAATGGATAATTTCGCGTTTGAACAAAACGGCGATGAACGTCAACAAAGCTCTCGAAACTTACCAGTTTCACGAAGCCGTGCAGTTGCTTTACCATTTTTTCTGGGACGATTTTTGCGATTGGTATATCGAACTCGTCAAAACGGAAATGACGGCGGAAGAATCTTCGCCGAAACGCGACGAAACGCGGACGCGGATTATGACGATCATCGAACAGTCTTTGCGTCTGCTTCACCCGTTTATGCCGTTTCTGACCGAAGAACTCTGGCAGAAACTTCCCGGCACGTCCGCCGATTTGCACAACGACGCATACAGTTCGGCGGACGCGACGATTATGCTGGCGGATTTTCCGAAAGGCGACCAAAATTTGATTGACGAACGCGCCGAGTCTGAAATGCAGACCGTCATCGAACTGATTTCAAAAGTGCGGAACATTCGCGCCGAAATGAACATCAAACCGTCCGACAAACCCGCGATTCACGTTTCGGCTGACGTATCAATGCAGAAAATCTTTTCGCAGAACGAAGCGCAGATTTTAAAACTCGCAAGAGTCAGCAGTTTGAATTTGTCGAATATTCTTGAAGTTCCGAAAGCGTCGGCACGCGGCGTTCTCGCCGGAAATGTCGAAATTGCAATTCCGCTCGAAGGTTTGATTGATTTCGACAAGGAACGGATGCGACTCGAAAATCAACTGACCAAACTTTCAACCGAAAACGAACGTCTGGAAAAACAACTCGGAAATCAAAGTTTCGTCGAACGCGCACCGCAGGAAAAAGTGCAGGAAATCCGCGACCGCGTGGCGGAAATCGAAACGCAGACGAGCGCATTGAAACAAAATCTGGAAGCGTTAAAGCAATAATTCGTGCTAAACTTTTACTCAAGGAGTTGAGAATGTCAAACACTTTGACCATCGAATATGCGGACGATTTATTATTTGCCTTGGGTGTTTCGGAAAAGGAATTTTCGGACGAAGCCAAACTTTTGATCGCCGCGAAACTTTACGAAATGGGCAAACTTTCTTCCGGTCAGGCGGCGAATCTGGCGGGAAAAAGCCGCGTCGAATTTTTGTTTTCGCTTTCGCGCCTCAATGTGCCGATGAGCAATCTGCGCGAAGAAGATTTGCGCGAAGAACTCCGATTTGCTTTGAATGACTGAAAAAATCGTTATAAATACGAGTCCGCTGCTCGCCTTTTCAAAAATGCAGGCGTTTGAATTTATCGGTCAACTGCCGTTTGAATTTATTTGTCCGGCGGAAGTCGCAAACGAAATTTTGATCGGCGCAAAACAAGGTTACGATGTGCGGATTCCTGCGTGGCTAAAAATCGAAACTTTGAAATTTCCGCTTTCATCGTTGGCAATCGCATCGTTGGACGCGGGCGAAGCGGCGGTTATTCAACTCGCTCTCGAACAAAATATCGAAACGGTTTGCATAGACGAACTAAAAGGCAGACGCGCCGCCAACGCCGTCGGATTAAATATCGTCGGCTCGCTCGGACTGCTCGGCAGAGCAAAAACAAGCGGTTTGATTGTCGAGGTAAAACCGTTTTTGCAAAAAGCGACATCGGCGGGAATTTATTATGACGAAAAATTGATTGAAAAGTTTTTGCAGTCATTAGGAGAATAAACTAAAACGAATGCGTTAAATCTAAATCTGGAGGCTCTAAAATGAAAAAAATAATTTCACTATTTGTTCTTATCTTACTGTTATCAGTATTTAACTTTGGTCAGAAAACTGAAATAACAAAAGGAGAATACTACCAAATATATCGAACGGCATTAAAAAAAGGACAAGAAGTTTCACGGAGAAATATTTCAAAACAAGAAAACTACCGAGACGGAAAATTGTATAGCACAGACGAATACTTGTATGAATATCTTTTACCAGATAGAGAATATTATTCGCATAAAGAGTCTTATTCTGGCAAAGTTAATATAGTTGAATTAATTAAAATCGGAGAAGTTTTTTATTGTAAAAGAAATAATGAAGGTTGGAAAAAATCAGAAAACTGGTGCGCGGACGGTAGTGCCTCTGGAATATCAAATGTAATTAGCGAAAAATTTACGATTGAAGAGGTCAAAAATAATAATGAAACATTAAAACTTTATCAACAGGTTACGACTTACAAAAATTCATATTCACTGAACAAGGATAAAGAAGGTTTGTCATATTGGCAGACAAAATTTTGGATAAATAAAAATGGATATATTGTAAGAAAAGAGTCAGAAGATGGATTATCAGAACCTAATCGAATCAACCGAAAACAGAGTGAGATTTATGAATATAATCCGAAGAATTTAAAAATCGAAGCACCAATTAAATAACTTTTATGAATCTATTTGAAACAAGCGATATTCTCGCGTCAATCGGCGAATTTTTGGCGGAAGACATCGGGCGCGGCGATATTACGACGCAGGCTTGCGTGCCGGAAGACGTGCGCGGTTTCGGAAAATTTCTCGCCAAAGAAGACATCGTGATCTGCGGTCTGCCGGTTGCCGAAGCCGTTTTTTTTCAGCTTGACGAGGAAAGCCCGGAAATCGAAACGACTTTTAACGAAGGCGATGCGGTCGAATCGGGAACGGTCTTTGCGACACTCAAAGGTTTTGCCGACGTGCTTTTGACGGGCGAAAGAGTCGCGCTCAATCTTTTGCAGCGAATGTCGGGCGTGGCGACTTTGACGCGCCAATATGTCAAAGCAATCGAAGGCACGAACGCGCAGATCGTTGACACGCGCAAGACCACGCCCGGACTTCGGATGCTCGAAAAATACGCGGTCGTCGTCGGCGGCGCGAAAAATCATCGCTTCGGTTTAGACGACGGCGTTTTGATCAAAGATAATCACATCGCGCTCGCCGGCGGCGTGAAAGAAGCGGTTCAGGCGGCGAAAAACACGGTCGGACATCTCCACAAAGTCGAAGTCGAAATCACGAATTGGGCGCAGCTGCGCGAAGCCATCGAAGCCGGCGCGGACATCGTGATGCTCGACAATCAAACACCGGACGAGGCGCGAAAACTCGTCGAAATGGCGCACGATCTGAATCCTTCGGTTTTGATCGAATCTTCGGGCGGAATGAATCTCGACACGGTTCGTTCATTTGCCGAAGCCGGAGTTGATCTGATCTCGGTCGGACGTTTGACGCATTCGGCGCGGGCGGTTGATATTTCGTTTAAGATTCAGACGGTTTAAGAAAAATTTAACCGCAGATAAACGCAGGTAAACACAGATAAGAAAGATAAAGAAATACTTTTTTACAAATAAAAAATCTGTGTCCATCTGTGTTAATCTGTGGACAAATAAATTTTTAATTAACGGGATAATGAAAAAAATGCTGATTTATATCGTGGTTGCCATCGTCGTTTTGTTTGCCGGATTATTTATTCTCGGTCGGTTTTATCCCGACAATATCGCTGAAACCGCGCCGGACGGCGGTAATAAAAATTTAAAAACCCGCGTCTATAAAACGGATTTGGCAACAACTGAAGAAACAGTCCGCGAAATTATCCCGACGCTTTCGACATACGGCGGAAACTGGAAAATCGTCGGCGAAAGCGATTCGGCGGAAAAAGGAAAAACTATCAAAACCGAAATTCCGGTCATCGTTTTTACCGACGATCTGGAAGTTTATCTCAAAGAAAACAGCGGCGAAGTTTCGGTTGATGCAAAATCGAACTCGCGTGTCGGGCGCAGCGATTTCGGCGAAAATGCGCGTCACGTCAACCAACTTTTGACTGCTCTCGACGAAAAAATGGCGAAATAATTCGGAAAAAGTGAAATGTGAGAAGTAATAATTGATAAGAAAGCAATCGTAAAATCGAGCAGTTTTTTTCATTTTATTCGGCAATTGGCTTCGGCTTTTCTTTGCTTGTCAATTCGATCATTTCTTGCGAAGGTTTCGGCAGCGGTAAAAACCAAATCAATAAACCCGACACGATAAGCGCAATCGTGCAGGAAATTCCGCCTTCGAGACCATAATTTCCGCCGGTCAGCCAAACCGGACCGAAATCTTGATAACGTATCAAAGGTGCGGTTGCAAGATCGCCTAAACCGCTGACATTTATTCCGAGAACAGAACCTTGCACCCAATTCCACGCCAGATGAATTCCGATTGGAAACCAAAGATCACGCGTTTTCCGATATGCAATGCAAAACCAAATTCCGGCAAGAAATGTATTGAGCCAAGAAAAGAAATTTGCGCCCGGATTTGCATTGTGCGCCGAAGCAAAAAGTATGGAAGTCAAAAATAAACCGACCGAAAAAAGTTTCGCCCGCGACATCGTTTGCAGAAGATAACCGCGAAAAAGCGTTTCTTCGGAAATCGCTCCGGCGATAAAGATCAAAAGCGTAACCGACAAAGTTAAAAAAATCGGCGAACTTCCGGCGTTCAAATTCGACTGAAAAGAAATCGCACCTGATGAAAGCGGAATCAACGCCGCCAAGACGATTGATAAAGTGCCGACGAGCAAACCTAAAACCAAATTTTTAAACCGGTTTTTCGTCCATCCGATGCCGAGTGCGCGAAACGGCAAATCTTCAAAAATTTTCCCGTAAAACCAGCCGAACAGAATAGCGCAAACAGAGAAAATCGAAAATGTTCCGATGAGCGTAACAAGACTCGTATCACTTGCGCCGACGGAAAGTTGTTTTAAAATCGAAACGAAATCGACAGTTAGAGACGAAGCAAAAATTATGTATGAAATCAAAAAAATCGTGAAACGCCAACCGCTTCGCAAACGTCCGTGTTCGTTAAAAAATATGTTTTTCGGATTCATAGAATTTGTAGAGTTTAAGTATTTATTAAGGTAAAATGCAACTGAAAATGCAAAACGGCGAAAATAAAAAATCGGAGAAAACAAAACCGCGTTCGTTTCCATATATTCTCGGCGGAATCGTGTTGCTCCTGCTCGCGCTTCTGATAATTTTGCAGTCGTCGAATCTCTGGAAAACGCTCGCCGTCAATTCGGCAAACGACGCGTTGCTTTTATACGCGCTTTCCTCGCTCAATTTTATCGCTTTTATCATTTTCGGTTTCATTTTCGTTCGCAATATCTTAAAACTCTCGCGCGAACGTCGCGCTTTACAACTCGGATCGAAGATCAAAACGCGTCTGCTGATTTATTTTTGCGCGGTCAGTCTTTTGCCTTTGATCGCAATGGCGGTTTTTTCGTATCTGTTTTTAAATCGCGCGATTGACCGCTGGTTTCAGGACATTCCCGAAACGGTTGTCCGTCGCGCCGGTGATGTCGAAAACCAATCCGTCAAAAATCAAACGATGATGCTCGCCGAAACCGCGCAGATGCTGACCGTCGTTTTGGAAAACCCGACGCGGGAAAAATTGAACGATCTGCTGAAGTCGGGAAATTTGACACGCATCGAAATCACCGATCAGAGCGGCAAAACTTTATTATTAGCGGAAAGAAATTTGTCCGGCGAGCAAAAAAAAGAACTCGAAAATATTCTCGAAAAGATTCACGCAAATAATTTTTCATCGCCGATTTTGACCGACGGCAAAGACTTTGACGCGGCGACGGCGCAATTTCCCGACGGCAGAAATTTGATTCTCGTGCCGGATTTGCGAAACAACGAAAATTTGGGACAACTTGTCAACAAATCGCTTTTGGAATTCGACCGTTTGAAAGACAGCCAGACGAATGTTCGCCAGATCGGTTTGACGACGCTCGGACTTTTGACGTTTCTGTTGATTTTTGCTTCGAGTTGGACGGCGTTTTACGTCGCCAAAGGTTTGACGCGACCGATCAAATCGCTGGCAGAAGGTGCGGATGAAATCGCCAAGGGAAATTTCGGGCATCGTGTCGAGGTCGCGGCGGAAGACGAACTTGCATTATTGGTCGAATCTTTTAACGAAATGTCCGCCAAACTCGAAGAAAATGCCGGCGAACTCAGCGAGCGTCGCAAATATATCGAAACGGTTTTGCAGACGCTTTCGACCGGCGTGATTTCATTTGACGCGGAAAATCGCGTGACGACGATTAACCACGCCGCGAAAAATATTCTGCGGCTCGAAGAAGACGAATTTTCAAGCGTCGAATTAAACAAAATCGTCGGCGAAGAAACGCGAAATATTTTTGAAAAACTGATTTCGCGGGCAAAAAGAATCGGACAGGCAAATGAGCAGACGGTTTTGCAAAAAGAAAGTCAGGACGGCGCGGGCGACAAAAACGAAAATCTGCCGGTGGCGATTTTTGCAACGGCTTTGCCCGATAAAAACGGAACGGTTTTAGTGATCGAAGATTTATCCGAATTGATTGCCGCGCAACGCGCTTCGGCGTGGTCGGAAGTTGCGCGGCGAATGGCGCACGAAATCAAAAATCCGCTGACTCCGATTCAGCTTTCGGCGGAAAGAATTTCAAAAAATTTCAAAAAAAGTATTTTGGAAAACGGCAATGGAATTCACGATTCGCAGTCGAAAATCGAAAATGTCATTGATGAAAGCACGGCGACGATTTTGCGCGAAGTTAATAGTCTGAAATCAATGGTTGACGAATTTGCGCGTTTTGCGCGTCTGCCGAATGTCGCGCTCGAAAAGGGAAATCTGAACGGCTTGATTAAACAAACCGTTTTTCTTTACAAAGACCGTGTTTCTGATTTAACTGTCGAAACAAATTTAACGGAAAATTTGCCCGAAACATTGATTGATAATGAACAATTGAAACGCGTTTTTGTAAATTTGATAGATAATGCCATCGAAGTTTTTGACAAAAACCAAACCGATAAAAGAATCGAAATAAAAACCTTTTACGATAAAGCGCGTGATCTGATCGTCGCCGAAATTTCCGACAATGGAAAGGGAATAATACCCGCCGATTTTCAAAAACTTTTCCAGCCCTATTTTTCAACCAAAGGACGCGGCACAGGTTTAGGTCTGGCAATCGTGCAGAGAATCGTCACCGAACATCACGGCAAAATAAAAGCCGTCAACAATGTTCCGAAAGGCGCGAAATTTATTGTAGAATTACCCGTTATTGTTTAGCAAAATAAGGAATTAAGCAGGTTTCCAAAGTTTATTAAAATAGAGGGAAAAGATTTAAGATGATTGACTCAAATTTTTTAAAAAACTGGATTGAAACTTACTATACTCAAAAAGAAAAAAACTTGAATAGATCAAGAGTTTCCTCTCTGCTGATCTTTTTGCTGGTTTTTTCACTGTTTACTTTACAGATCAATAGTTACAATCAATTGATTAGAGAATTAGATGGACAAATCTCTTCTGACTTGTATAGTGGAATAATAAAAGCACTGGTTTTTCAAGCAACTATTGTTTTAGGATTATTTGTTCGTTTCCTAGCTTTAAGATTTAAAGGAAAATTTGCTTTTAGATTTGCCGAAGCCGGAGTTCTAATAGCTTTCTTCGCTTGGCTAGGACATTTTGTCTGGACTAATCAGTGGATGGAAGATGCCTCTAAATTTATGCCTGTCTGCTTTCCCCCAATTCTACTTTATACACCATATTTGCCCGCAGTCGGTTTAACATTCGGATTTATCGGGTGGTTTTTTTACAAAATTATTTTCTTGATTGCAGTTACATGGAAAACTGTTAGAGAATAATCTCAATGTCCAATTCAATTTTAATAGTTGACGACGAGCGCGGAATTCGTGAAACTCTGCGCGGTGTTTTGGAAGATGAAGGTTTTGAAGTCGAAACGGTCGCGTCGGGCGAAGATTGTCTGAAAGCCGTCGAAGCGAATAATTTTGCCTGTATTCTGCTCGACATCTGGCTTCCCGGAATTGACGGTTTGCAGACTTTGAAAACATTGCGCGACGGCGGAAACGATTCGTCGGTCGTGATGATTTCCGGTCACGGTAATATAGAAACCGCTGTCAATGCGACAAAACTCGGCGCGTTCGATTTTATCGAAAAACCGCTGTCGCTCGAAAAAACTATTCTCACCGTTAAAAATGCAATCAAACAGCGCGATTTGGAACGAACGAACGCGCAACTTGCCGAACAACTCAATCAGGAATACGAAATGGTCGGTGAATCGGTGGCGATGCGTGCTTTGCGAAAACAGATTGCGGTTGTCGCGCCGACGGACGGCAGAGTTTTGATCTCCGGCGAATCGGGAACCGGAAAAGAACTTGTGGCGCGGGCGATTCACGCCCAATCGAAGCGAAAAAACGCGCCGTTTGTCGAGATAAATTCCGCCGCGATTCCCGAAGATTTGGTCGAATCCGAACTTTTCGGACACGCCAAAGGCGCGTTTTCCGGCGCGATGACGGCGAAGAAAGGGAAGTTTGAAGTCGCCGACGGTGCGACGCTTTTTTTGGACGAAATCGGCGATATGTCGCCGCGCGTTCAGGCAAAGATATTGCGCGTGTTGGAAGAACAAAGATTCGATCCGGTCGGCAGCAATACGCCCGTTAAAGTTGACGTGCGCGTTATTTCAGCGACAAATCAACCGCTTAATATATTGATCGAAAACGGCGATTTTCGCTCCGATCTTTTTTATCGTCTAAATGTTATTCCCTTTCAGATTCCGCCGCTCCGCGAAAGAACCGAAGATATTCCGCATCTGGTCGAACATTTTAATAAAAAATTTTCGGGCGAATACGCTAAAAAACCGAAATTTTTCTCGGTTGACGCGATTGATGCTTTGCAAAACTATAATTGGCTCGGCAATGTCCGCGAACTTCGCAACACTATCGAGCGTGTGATAATTATGGTCGGAAAAACAAAAATTTCCGCAGACGATCTGCCCGAATTTAATGTCAGCGAAGAAACTCCCGCATCTTCGTTTCGTTTTCCTTCATTCAAAGATGCGACCGACGCTTATCAACGAGAATTTATCTTGCATAAATTAAACGAAGCCGACGGAAATGTTTCCAAAGCGGCGGAATTAATGGGCGTTGACCGCAGTCATTTATATCGAAGAATGAAAAATTTGGGAATTCCTAACAAATAAAAAAGTTGTGTTAAAAATTAATACTTTATCAATTTTTAACACAACTTTTTGTGCAAATTAAAAGTTTTAACTAAGCGGTTTTCGTCAAACTTTCCATATCGGATTTCCAGCGCAGAACAGGTTTTCGTGCCGCCGTCGCTTCGTCCAATCTGCCGATTCTGGTCGAATGCGGCGCGTCAATAACGAGCTGCGGATTGGTTTGCGCTTCTTCATTGATGTCTTTCATCGCTTCGACAAATGCGTCTAAATCCTGTCTGCCGACTGATTCAGTCGGTTCCATCAGCATCGCGCCTTCGACGATCAAAGGGAAATAGATCGTCATCGGGTGAAATCCGTAATCGATCAAACGCTTCGCAATATCTAAAGTGTGAACGCCTTTGCGCGATTGTTTTTTGTGCGAAAAAATAACTTCGTGCATCGGATCGCCGGCGAACGGTTTGTCGAAATCTTCTTCGAGTTTATGCGCCAGATAACGCGCGTTCAAAACCGCCGCTTCGGTCGCTTCTTTCAAACCCGTGTCGCCGTGCGTGTAAATGTATGAAAGCGCGCGAATCATCATTCCGAAATTTCCGTAAAACGCCTTGACGCGCCCGATTGATTCGGGGCGATTGTAATCGAGTTTGAAATTCTCGCCATCTTTAACAACTCGCGGAGTCGGCAAAAACGGTTCGAGTTCCGCCGTGCAGCAGCAAGGTCCGCAACCCGGACCGCCGCCGCCATGCGGTGTCGAAAAGGTTTTGTGCAGATTCAGATGAATCACGTCCACGCCGAAATCTCCCGGACGCGCCACGCCGACGAGCGCGTTCATATTCGCGCCGTCCATATAGACAAGTCCGCCTGCGTCGTGAATAACTTCGCATATTTCAACGATGTTTTTCTCGAAAATACCGACCGTGTTCGGATTCGTCAGCATCAATCCGGCGATTCCGCCTTCGTCACAGAGCGTTTTCAGATGCTCCATATCGGTCAAACCTTCGTCTGTTGATTTGATGGTTTTGACCTTGAATCCGGCGAGCGCGGCAGACGCGGGATTTGTCCCGTGCGCCGAATCGGGAATCAACATTGTGCGCCGATCTTTCGCCGATTCGCCGTCGCGTTTGTCCAAAAAGGCGCGAATCAACATTACGCCCGTCATCTCACCGTGCGCGCCTGCCGCAGGTTGAAGCGAAACGCCCGGAAGTCCGGTGATTTCCGCCAAATCTTCCTGCAAACGATATGTTAATTCGAGCGCGCCCTGCGATTCCTGTTCCGGCGCAAGCGGGTGAAGTCCCGTAAATCCGGCAATTCGCGCCGTTTTTTCATTCAAACGCGAATTATATTTCATCGTGCAGCTTCCGAGCGGATACATTCCCAAATCAATCGAATAATTCCACGTCGAAATGCGCGTAAAATGCCGGATCACGTCAACTTCCGAAACTTCCGGCACGCCTTCGAGATCATCGTCACGACGCAATTCCGACGGAATAATCTCGTCGAGATTCGTTTCTTCAACGTCCAATTTCGGCAAACTGTAACCGACTCTGCCGGTTTGCGAACGGTCGAAGATCAATTCTTCATTCTGACTCGGATGCTGTGTAACTTTTTTGATGCTCATATTTTATTAATCAAATTATAAACAATTCGCGGCGGTCTGCGCTATTTCGGTTTTTATTTTTTCCGGTAATCTATAAAAACAGAGTTTTTAATTGGCATTTGTCGCAATATAACTTTTTTGACGTTCGCTTTCCTGTTCTTGCTTGGCTTTGTGAAAATCGCCGCGTGAAAAATACTTTTCGATCAGGCAGTAAAGCAAAATAAAAAAATAACGGCTGCCCATTTCTTTGACTTTGAGTTTCGATTCGCCAGCTTTGCGGTTGCTCCAACTGTTCGGCACGACGGCGTAAGAATAACCGCGCACAATCGCTTTGAGCGGAATTTCCAGCGTCAGGTTAAAGTGCGGCGAAAGAAACGGGCGCAAGCCTTCGATGGTTTCTTTGCGATAGAGTTTGAAAGCATTCGTACAGTCGCCGTATTTCAAGCCGAACATCACGCGGACAATCGAATTTGCCAGACGATTTAAAACCTTTTTCGTCAGCGGATAGTCAATTACTTTTCCGTCTTTGCCCCAGCGATTACCGAAAACGCAGTCGTAACCTTCGAGCATTTTGCGGTAAAATTTTACGAGATCGTCAGGCGAATCGGACAAATCCGCCATCATCACGGCGACACAATCGCCATTGAAACGGCGCAAACCTTCTCTGACCGCGTAGCCGTAGCCGTTTGAGCCGTCGTTGTTGTAGAAAGCAAAAGTCGGGATTTCTTCTTTTAATCGGCTTAAAATTTCTTCGGTTCGGTCTTTCGAGTTGTCGTTAATGGCGATTATTTCGTGCGGAATATTTTCGACCGAAAGTTTTCGATACAACATCCGAACGGTTTCGGCGATGCTGCCTTCTTCATTGTGTGCCGGAATTACTACGCTTAATTTCATTTTTTTCCTACAACCAGAAATTGTTTTCCGAAAAAATTCCAGAAGAAGGGGATTTTCAAGTAAGTTTGAACCAAAAATCTATTGACGGGTAAACTTCCTCTGAAAGATAAAGGCAAAAATCGCGGAATAATTTTCACGATGTCAAAACCCGCGCCGACAATATGTTCGGCTGTTCCGAGTTCGGACAGGCAAACCGTGTGATCGGCAAAATCGAAGTATTCTCTAAAAGCATATTTGAAATTCGGTCCCATCACAACCACGAATCCGCCGCTTTTAACCGAACGAAACATTTTCGAGAGAAAATCGGCAACTTCCGCCTGATCTTTCAGATGTTCGAGAAAATTGGAAACGAAAACGAGATCGAAATAATTTTCCGGCAACTCGACCAGACGATTTTCGCCGACGATGATTTTCACGTTTTTGTCGGCGTATTTTCCGACAAATTCTTCATTTAGATCAATCGTCCATTTTTCTTTCGCCTTGATATTATTGATAAATTCGCACATTCCGCCTGCCGGATCGAGAACGATTTGCGGCTCGTTCGTCATTTTGGAAACGTATTCGGCGACTTCTTTCCAGACGACGTTTTTTTTCGATAAATCAATATCTTTAAAGCGGTATTCGTATATTCTTTGAAAATTCATCCGGTCAATTATTTATCGAAAATTTATATGCTTCGATTTTAAACGGTTCTTCGTAATTAAGTAAATTCGGTTTTTTAAAATAACCGTCGTAAAAAGGTTCGATGCGGAAACTTTTTATCTTTTTGAGCGCGTTCGTTTCGCCTTTGAAAAAACACTCGTAATCTTCGTCGGATTCGACCAACGGATTGACGATCACGCCGCTTTCCAAAATCGGTCTGACGGCGCGAAATTCCTTTGTCGCGCCGTCGTCGAGATTGAGAACGATTTTAATCGGCAGCGGCTGATATAAAATTTTTGAAATTTTTCCGAGCGGCGAATAATCTATTTTAATTTTTAAAAAATACATCGCGTTCAAATTTTTAATTTCGTAATTTTCATAAAACCTTATCGCCTCAATTTGCGATTCTTCCAATTTCACGGATTTTGAAATCGGATTTTTTTCGAGCAGAAGATAAGTGTTTTCGCTGAACTCGAACTTTTTATGAACCGAATAATTTTCTAAAATGGCGATTTTCGCTTCTTGATCTTCAAACATCGAATAACGGTTATCAACAACTTCGTTTGAAAAAATAATAAATTCCGGCGCGTTTTCGCTTTCATATTTTTGCCGGTTGAGCGTCAAAAGTTTTTCGGAATAAGCCGCATAAGATTGAAAAACCGGACGCGGATCGTAATTCAAATGATTGAAATAAATCAAATTTACGTTTTGCGGAACAATATCAACGCTTTTCTGTCCGATAATCTGCAAAATTTCGTCGGGCAATTTGAATTTTTCAGCGGCGCGAACTTTAGTTTTTTCGTCATTTCCCGAAAATATTTGCGCGAAATATGTCAGGCGCGAAAACGGATTAAATTCGTTCGTATTCGTCGCGTATCTGAGCGGCAAAATGCTTATCAGCAAAGTCGTAAATGCAATTGCGAACAAATAGTTTTTGAGTTTCGGAAAATTTTCGCCGAAAAACAATAAAGTAAAAAGCCAGATTACCGGCGCAAAATAAAGATACGCAAACAGATGTGCGCCGTCGCTGCGAACGAGCGATTGTTTGAAAAGCACGAACAAAACGAGACTGAAAACCGCAAAGGCGCAAAAATTCGAGATGTTCTTCTTATTTTTGAGAAACAGAACAAAAAAGCCGAACCAACTCAAGAGCGCGGTTGCGGCAATAAAAATAGTGTATTTAGTAAAAGACGAACTTATATAATTCATCGAATCGTTGTAATTATTGATAAGTTCGAGACCATTGAAAATATATCCGGCAAAATCAACTTTAAAAACTACGCCGCCCAAAAAAATTGTCAAAGGCATAAATAACGCCAGCGCAATTTTTCCGAAACTTATTTTTTCGTCTTTGAAAATCGAAACCGAAAGAAAAATATAAAAAATTACGACTGCTAAAAAACTCGTGTTGAGTTTTATAAAAAACGAAATTACTGCGATCAAAAATGGAACGGTAAAATAAATCGCGGAACTTTTACGATTGCCGAGAATCGTCCAAAACAACATTATCAGCAACAATTTAAACGAAGCATCGGCGAGCGGCGACAGCCAGCAAAGCAACAGACAAACCGAAATCGCCGCGAAATTGTAATATCGTTTCCAGACGTAATGAATGATTAACGCGAAATTTGCCGCAACGAAAAGATCGAACAAAACAAAATAAAGAAAATTGATTCCGAAATCAACGCGTGTGCTGAGAAAACCGAGCGGTCCGTATGTGAAAACGAAATCTTTGCCGAAAACGAACGAATTTTCCAAAGCCAGATTTAAAGCCGTCTGCCACGATTCGTCAAGACAAAAAGCGATGCGTTCGGGCGCGGCATCGGCGCAGAGATAATATGTGGAGAAAATCGAATTGGGAAAACCGAGCAGAATTGAAAATACGAAAAGAAGATTTTTCACAAACTTCTTTTTTAGGAAAGATTCGTTGAAATTTTCAAAACGGTTAAGTCTCATTGTCGTTTTCGCATTTCTTCATAAATTTGTCCGAGCGTTGCGGTCAGATCGTATTTAAAATCCCAATTCGGATAATGCTCTTTGAATTTTCCGACATCGGAAATATACCAGATATGATCGCCGATGCGGTTGGTTTCCGAATAAGAAAAATTCATTTTATTGCCGGTTATTTCTTCGCAGATCGCAATCGCTTCCTGCATCGAGCAATTTGCAAAACGCGCACCGCCGGCATTATAAACTTCGCCCGGACGCGGGTTTTCGTAGAAATGCCGGAACATATTTACCAGATCGTAAGCGTGTATGTTGTCGCGCACCTGTTTGCCTTTGTAGCCGAAAACGGTATAGTGATTTCCGTTGATCGCGCATTTCATCAGGTAAGACAAAAAACCGTGAAGCTGTGCGCCCGAATGTTTCGGTCCGGTCAGACAACCGCCGCGAAATATACCGGTTTTGATGCCGAAATATTTTCCGTATTCCTGCGTCATCACATCGGCGGCGACTTTCGATGCGCCGAAAATCGAATGTTTCGTGTGATCGAGACTCATCTGCTCGTCAATGCCTTGAAAATACGGATGATTTTCGTCAATTTCCCAACGCGTGTCGAGTTCGACGAGCGGCAGAAAATTCGGATTATCACCGTAAACTTTGTTGGTCGAAGTAAAAATAAAGACCGCTTCGGGACAAAACTTGCGCGTCATTTCGAGCATATTAAGTGTGCCGTTAGCGTTGATCGTAAAATCGGTCTGCGGCTCGTTTGCCGCCCAATCGTGCGACGGCTGCGCGGCGGCGTGCAAAATCAATTTTATATCTGCGCCGTATTGATTAAAGATTTTTTCGAGCGCGTCGTTGTCGCGGATGTCGGCTTTGTAATGTTTATAGTTCGGATAAAATTCTTCGAGACGACGCACGTTCCAGTCGGTCGAGGCTTCGTCACCGAAAAAATATCGCCGCAGATCGTTGTCAATTCCGACGATCAGATCGAATTGCTCCGAAAAAAAATCTACACATTCCGAACCTATCAAACCGCCAGAACCTGTAATCAAACAAACTTTCATAAAACTCACTTTAAAATACTTTCCAGATCATTTTCATTTTTCCTGATCCACTGGTAAATATCTTCTAAAATTTCCTCGACTTTGATTTCAGGTTTCCAATTCGTCAATCTCGTAACTCTCGTATTATCGGTAATATAAAGTCTGATGTCCGCCTGACGATTTTCGGCAATGCTTTCAAACGGAATCTCGTTTCCCGTGATTTTCCGGCAAAATCCGGTAAGTTCGCAAAGTGAAACACTGACATCATTTCCGCCGCCGACATTTAGAGTTTGATTATTTATTTTATCGAAATTGTGAATTTGAAAATCAATCAAACGAAACAAATCTCCGATGTGTAAAATATCGCGCACCTGTTTTCCTGCGCCGCCGTAACCGAAATAACCGAGTTTCTGTTTCCAGAAATGTTTCGCCATCCAAAGCACGACAACGCCTTGATCGGCTTTTCCCATCTGCCACGCGCCGGTCAAAACACCGCAACGATTGATGACGGTTTTCAAATTGTAAAATTGATTGTATTCGGCGATTAAAAGTTCCGAACAAAGTTTCGTCGCGCCGTAGATCGAACGAAAACCTTCGAGTGGGAAATCTTCGGAAATGCCTTTATCGGAAATGCCTTTTATAGTTTGATTTTCGGCAATTGAAAATCGAGTTTTTTGTTCGATAAAATTAATTTTTTCGATGTTTTCAATCGGATAAATTCGGCTGGTCGAAAGAAAAATAAAATCCGAATTGTTTTTGACGGCGAAATTAAGACAATTGATCGTGCCGAGCAGATTCGTATTGACGACATAATCGGGCGTTGAATTGATTCCGGCTAAAACCGACGGTTCAGCGGACGCTTCGATTATTAGATCAATTTCGGGCAAATTATCAAAATCCTCTCTACTGCGAATATCGCCGTGAACGAATTCGACACCGGATTTTTTCAAACGCACGAGATTTAATTCCGATCCGCGTCTTTTGAGATTATCGAGAGCGAAAATCCCATATTGCGGATATTTTTCTTTTAACCGAATCGCTAAAGATGAGCCGACAAATCCTGCGCCGCCGGTAATTAGAATTGATTTTCTCATTTGTCGGTCTTTTAATCTGAGGTTTTTTATTTTTCTGAATCTTTACCGTGCGGCAAACGGCGTTCAAATTTTAACATTTCGTTTTCAAGTTGCAACGCCATTTTCTCGCGTTCATTTTCTTCTCTTTCGCTGATGTTCTGAATGTCGAAACTCAACTTTTGAACCAGCAAAACGAGATTATTAAAGTCGGTTCTCAGTTGTTTAATTTCGGAACGAATTTCTCTGATTTCCGATTTTTGCTCTTTAATATCAGATTTATTTTCTTGAGTTTCACGGCTCAGAAGCAGAAAATCTCTGGTATATTAATAAACTTGTTTCCACATAATCTATGCCGCTTTCAGATGCTTTGCGACAAGTTCATTTAAAACCAAATCGCTTTTCGCCTTAATTTCCGCCGTTTCAATGCGAAGCTGTTCTATTTCTCCATCTAAGCGATCAATTTCAACTTGATCCGCTTGCATTATTTCACGCGACTGACGCATCTCGATAACTGCCATTTCTAGAAATCCTTTAAATTCATTATATTCTTTTTCGGGAATTTCAAATGTTAAAACTTTTGCCATAAAATCACCTCGAATTAATTATACAACGCTTTTCAAACCCGCAACCAAATTATCAATTTGCTCTTTCGTGTTCGTTTCCGTCACGCACACGAGGAAATCGTTTTGAAAATCGTCGTAATGCCAAGACAGCGGCAAACCGCCGATGATGTTTTTTTCGACGCGGAGTTTTTCCAGAATTTCGTTGGCACTTTTCGGCGCGCGAACAACGAATTCGTTGAAAGTCGGCGACGAAAAGGGAATTGAACAACCGTTAATTTCGGCGATTTGTTTTTTCGCGTAAGCGGCTTTTTGCGCGTTTTGCGCGGCAACTTCCTGCAATCCTTTTTTGCCCATCGCTTCCATATAGATCGTCGCAGCGAGCGCGATTAAACCTTGGTTGGTGCAGATGTTCGAGGTCGCTTTGTCGCGGCGAATGTGCTGTTCGCGCGTCGCTAAAGTCAATACAAAACCGCGTTTGCCGTTTTTGTCATAAGCCACGCCCGCAAGTCTTCCCGGCATTTGGCGAACATATTTTTCCGAACACGCGAAAAGTCCGAGATGCGGTCCGCCGAAACTCATCGGGATTCCGAATGACTGACCTTCGGCGACGACAATATCCGCGCCGCACGCGCCCGGAGATTTTAATAAGCCGAATGAAATCGCTTCCGTGACGACAACGATGAACAACGCGCCGACTTCGTGCGCTTTGTCGGCGAGTTTTTGCAAATCTTCGACACAGCCGAAAAAGTTCGGTGATTGAACGACGAAGGCGGCAGTTTTGTCGTCGAGTTTGTTTAATTCTTCATCCGAAACTCGTCCCGTTTCTTTGTTGAAATGAACGGTTTCAACCGTCAAACCGCCGTGTTGCGTATAAGTTTCGGCGACCTGCAAATATTCCGGGTGAACGGTCTGCGCGATGACGACTTTATCTTTGCGCGTCACGCGCTGCGCCATCAAAAACGCTTCCGCCATCGCGGTCGAGCCGTCATACATCGAAGCGTTCGCCACGTCCATTCCGGTCAATTGGCAAACCAATGTCTGAAACTCGAAAATATACTGCAAAGTTCCTTGCGAAATTTCCGGCTGATACGGCGTGTAACTCGTAAAAAATTCCGAACGCTGAATCAGATGGTCAACGACCGTCGGCGAATAATGCGAGTAAACGCCCGCGCCCAAAAATGAAGGCTTAAACGCCGCCGTATTTCGCGCCGCCAAAGATTCCATCGCGCCGATAACTTCCGGTTCGGCGAGCGGTTCGGTGATTTTCAGCGCACGATTTAACTGCACGTTTGACGGAATCGAACGGAAAAGTTCATCCGCCGATTTTAACCCGACAATTTCGAGCATTTCCTGACGCTCTTCGGGCGAATTTGGTATATAACGCATAATTGATAATTGATAATTGATAATTGATAGTTGATAATGGAAAACTAAAAATTATCCATTATCAACTATCGATTATTCATTTTCCGAAAGGTATTCTTCGTATTCGGCGGCGGTCAGCATTTTGTCGGCTTCGCCGGAATTGTCCATTTTAATTTTTATAAACCAACCTGCTTTATACGGATCGGAATTGACTGCTTCGGGCGTGTCGTTTAATGAATCGTTTGCTTCGACGACTTCACCGGCAAGCGGCGTGAAAACTTCTGAAACGGCTTTGACAGATTCGACCGAGCCGATGGCTTCGTGTGTGTCGAATTTATCGCCGACCGACGGCAGTTCGATATAGACGACATCGCCGAGCGAATGCTGCGCGTAATCCGTAATGCCCATCGTCGCTACGCCGTCGGCGACCGAAACCCATTCGTGATCTTTGCTGTAATGTAAATTATCCGGAATATTGTTTGCCATATTTTTTTATATTTACCTTGTTAATTTTTTTCTGTTTTCGCAAATGATTCGAGATAGCCGCAACCTTTGCATCTGAAAACTTCTACTTCAAAACTTCGTTTGTCGGTGTCGCCGGTGATCGCTTCCCAGACGGATTTCGGCTTTTCACCTTCAATCCACGTTTCCGATTTCGTCTGCGTCGCAATCGAGTCGAGAACGTAACCTTCTTCCATCGTATCGCTGCATTTCGGGCAATTTGATTTCATAAAATTGATTATTTTTCGCGTTTGTAAAAAGGAATCGGCACGATTTCCGCCGATAAAAGTTTTCCTCTGACATCAATTTTAATTTCCTGCCCGATTTTTGCAAATTCGGTCGGGGAAAATGATTTTACGATTTCGGTTTTCGAAGCAATTTTTTAAATCGTCGGACAAATAAAAGTTCGTCCGTTCCAGATTTTCAATTACATCTTCGATGTTTATCAAATCGCGCTCTTTAGCCAGAGCCAAAATGCCGATTGTTTCGATAATTCTCAAACCGCATTCAGCGGCTTTCCTGCGTCCGAGCCGTTCGTCAATTACTAAAAGATTGGCTTTCAATTCATTTGCCAACTGAATTGCTTCGGCTTCTCCAGCATCGAGAATTTTCAAATCTTCGGCAATATCGTTTGAAATTCGTCCGACTTGAAACCACTTCGGCTGATTTTCGATCCAGATTTTTATTTCCGGCGGCGCGGTTTCGGCTTTCAATTCTTCAAAAACCGCGTTCGGAATCAAAATTTGCCCGTAAAGTTTTTCTAAAATTTCAATTTCACCGATCAGAATCAGGTAATTTATCGGAGTTGTATCGGCGATGACGATCATTTCAAACCCAAATCTTTCAGCGTTTGCAAATCTTCATTTAAATCATCAACCGTATAATCGAAAACTTTGTTGCGGTGCAAAAAATCTTCTGTTTCGAAACGCGATGAAAATCCCAACAATTCACGAACCTTTTTATTCGTCAGTTTTCTTTTCTTGTAACCTTACGACGACAAACTGCTCGAAAACCTTTCGGGAAACTTTTTTGCCGCCACTATCGAGCAACTCATCCGGCACAGAAATATTGACTTCGATTTCCATTTATTTTCCCCATTTATAATCTTTATAATGAACTGGCACTACCTTCAGTTGCCAATTCTTAATTTTTGATTTACGGCTTAAAATTACTCTTCTTCCGTTTTTCTATTTCCTTCTCTAATAATTTTTTCTTTTTTCTTCTATCATCAAGTGCATTTTGTCCTTCTGGATTAGATAGTGTCAAAGATGCAAAGTTATCAAATCCGCCTCGCTTTGGTGCTGGACTAATATTAACAGTAAAGCCTACACAGTTTAATTCCGCATCTGGACCATATTGAATGTCACCTGACTTTTCTGCTTTTGAAAATTTCCAGCCGACTATTGGTAAATTTAGTGTTTCTGCGGTTTGTAGCTGAAAATCTTTTATTGACTTCGGCTCATATTCTGAGTATTGAAGAATGACCTCAAAAAGTTTCTTATCAATGAAAAATAAAAAAACATTGGCAACTCCGTCAAAAGCTATATCTGAATCGTAAATTGCGGCATCTTCAAGTTGGACACTATCTCTGACGTTATGTTCAATCCTTATAAGACCATCTTGGGCATTACCAATATCAATTTCACTATTAGCCAATCTGTCAACATCTTCTTGCATTTGAGGATATTTTATTAAAACATTATTCAAAGTCATTCCTAACTTGAAACCGCGAATCTCAGGGGCTTGCTCAATTGAGATTTTACAAGGCTCAACAGTTTTTGCAACAACTTTAGATCGCGTTTTAGTTTTTGTCTTAAAACCTTTATTTTGTGCCAAAACTATAAAATTTTGGCAAAAGAAGAGGATAAGAATAGGAAGTAAGAATCTAAATGGAAATAGATAAGACTTAAAAAGGTAATCTTTCATTGTTGTTTCCCCCGTTTATAAAAAGGAATCGGCACGATTTCCGCCGATAAAAGTTTTCCTCTGACATCAATTTTAATTTCCTGCCCGATTTTTGCAAATTCGGTCGGCACGAAAGCCAGACCGATATTTTTTTTCAGAAAAGGCGCGGGCGAACCGCTGGTGACAACGCCGAGTTTTTCATCATTGATAACGACAGGGAATTCGTCGCGGGCGATTCCGCGATCTTTCATTTCAAAACCGACGAGTTTTCTATCTAAGCCGTTTTCTTTTTGTTTAACTAAAACATTTTTGCCGATAAAATCGGAATCTTTTTTGAGCTTGCAAATCCAGCCGAGTCCAGCTTCGAGCGGCGAAATATCGTCGCCGAGTTCGTGTCCGTAAAGCGACATCGCCGATTCCAGACGCAGAGTATTTCGCGCCGCCAGACCGCACGGCAAAATGCCGCCGTCTTCGCCGTAATTTCCCGTTTCTAGAATTTTATTCCAAAGTTCGGCGGCTTTTTCCGAATCGGCGTAAATTTCAAAACCGTCTTCGCCCGTGTAACCCGTGCGCGAAATGATCGCGTCAACGCCGTCAAATTTTCCGACCGTGAAATGATAATATTTTATTTCGCCGAGATTTTCGTCGGTCAATTTCTGCGCGATTTCCAGTGCGTTCGGACCTTGAATCGCAATCTGACAATAATCTTTCGACGCATTCGTTAAAGTGATATTTTCATCTTTTAAGTGCGATGAAATCCAATCCCAATCTTTCTCGGTCGTTCCGGCATTGACGACTAACAGCAATTTGCCTTCGTCAAAGCGATAAACCAAAAGATCGTCCACCACGCCGCCGTTTTCGTTGGTCAAAGCCGAATAGTGTGCCTGTCCGTCGATCAGTTTTGTCACGTCGTTGGTCGTAATGCGATTGACGAATTTGATCGCGTCTTCGCCTTCGACCCAGATTTCGCCCATATGCGAAACGTCGAAAAGTCCGCACACGGTTCGCGTTCGCAGATGTTCTTCGATCACGCCAGCCGGATACTGCACGGGCATATCCCAACCGCCGAAATCAACCATTTTTCCGCCGAGTTTGCGATGTTCGTCATTAAGCGGTGTTTTCTTTAAATTTTCCGAAGACATATTTTAGAAGTGTAATTTAAAAAAATAACACTCACAATTTGCGAGTGTCAAAAAATATAAAATTAGAAATTCAGCTCGAAAATATTCAGCTATTTAATTCCTTTTTCTTTTTCGGCTTTTTGTCCGGTTTTGGAACTTTTGCCGCCGACTCGATAATTTCCCGGCACGAATCGAGCGCATTGTTTATCAAACCGATTTCGCGCGGTTCGGTCGTTGCCGACTTGAGTTTTTCAAGTTCGGGAACAAATCTTCCGGCGTTATCGGCTAAATAATGAAGCGACCACGGAATCAATTCGTTTTTAGCATCGCGTTCGTAAACGTCGTCAATCTTATCAATCGTTTCATCAAGAATTTTTCTGATGTCAGACAAGATTTCCGCTCTTGTTCCTTTCGGAAGTGCGCCCCATTTGTCGGAGTCTTTTTCGATCTGTTTCGAGTTTTGCGAAATCGTATTTTCCAAAACCATCAAACGTCGGTCAATCGCTTTGATGTAAATTTCTATACGCACATCGAGTTCCTGAACATCGCGGATCATTTCGATTTCTTCGCCGGTCAAACTGTCGCGTTGTTGAGCGAAAGCCGAAATCGTGAATAACGAAAAAACGAAAAATGACGCAGCCGCCGTTTTAATTAAGTATTTGAACATATCGAATTCGTTAAAAAAACTATTTATTACCTTTTACAACATTGTCGTCAAAGAGATTTTCGACCGCGTTACTTCTGGTCTTGCGAACCAGTTTCATAAGTTGTGTGACGTGATAACTGAATTTTTCAGGCATCATCCGGCGCACCAGTTCGAGACGCGGAACAAAACTCCGCAAATTTATTTCAAATCTTTTGAAGTTATTCAAGACCTTGCCGCTGCCTGAATCTTTCTTTGCGAGATATTTTACCGCGTCGCTCATTATCGCCTGAAAACCGCCTAATTCATCGAGCGACTGTTGATAATTTTTCGCCGTCGAAAAACTTTCAGCTTTTTCAAGCCGATTTTCCATTAGATCAATGGAAAGTTTCGTTCGTTTTTTTATATCCGCTTCGGATTGTAACTGATTGGTTTCGACCTTCGAGATGATCGGAAGCGGCGGCGGAACAATATCTTTAATTATATTTTCCTGCGCGTCGGCGGATAAAACAAAAAAGACGGAGAAAAGCGGAACAGCGAAAAAAGTCAGTAAGATATTGGTGATTTGAAAGTTGATGAAATTTCTTTTTGGGGTTTTTTGTAAATTGTTCATTGTTTCCTCCTTTTATTTTTTCCTGATTTATCAATCTGCCGCTGCAAAATGGGCAGTCTTAGATTTACTTTGTCAATTTCCAACTGATTGATTTCGGTTTTTGCCAGTCGTAGAAATTGCTGATAATTTGCTAACGCATCCAGATATTCTTCGGTATTATCGTAACAAATTCCTAAAAAATAATATGTGATCGGCAAATCGGGTTGTTTTTTTGAAATCCAATTATACTCTATTGCCGCTTCATTGTAACTCTTTAATTGAAAGAGCGCGGCGGCAAGATTGGCGTGTGTCGCGTAGTTGTCAGGCGCGACCTGCAAAATTTTCCTCAGCAGATTTATAGCCTGTTCGTAGTTTTTCGCCTGCACGAGAGCCGCGCCGAAACCGATGGCGTGATTGATGTTTCCGGGTTCGCTTTCGTATGCGTTTTTACAGTATTCGAGAGATTTTTGCGGATTTTCAACTCTCGTCAGAATACACAAACGACCTAAAACGGTCGGGTTTTTCGGGTTTTCAGCGAGAATCTTTTCGAGTTCGACAACGCTTTCCGTTTCGGCAGCGGCTAATTTCTTCTTAAATTCGACGACGTTTTGATCGGTTTGATCGAGCGTGTCCAGAATCTTTACAGCCTCGCCCGCATTTCCGCTCGCCGCCTGAACGCGGGCGAGAGTAATCTTTGAATCCAGTGCGCCGGAATTTACTTCGACCAGTTTTTTCGCATTAGCCAGAGCGGTTTTAAAATCGCTTTCGGAAAGCGCAATATTGATTCGTTCGTTTAAGGCGAAATTGTTTTCCGGTTCAGTCGAAAGTGCGCGCTCGACGCTTTGTTTGGCGGCATTTTTGTCGCCGAGATTGCTTTCCAAAGCCGCCCGCGCCGCCCAGATTGATGCACTCGGATTCGCTTTGGAAGTTAGAATTTGAATTTTACCGAGCAGTTCGCGCAAAACTTCCGGCGCGGCTTTTGTTTTCAGACGAAGTTCGGTCAAAGCGGAATAGGCGAGAAAATTTTGTTCGTCTTCGGCGATGGCTTTGACGAGAAGTTGTTCGGCAGCGGCAAATTGGCTTTTATTGACGAGCAGCGAACCGAGTTGAGCCATCGGCAACGTCCAATCTTCGCGCAGTTCGAGTGCGTGGCGAAAGGCTTTTTCGGCTTCATTCGGTTTTTTCAAGGAAAGAAACGCCGTTCCGCGCTGATATTCGGCTTCGGGAAATTCGGGAATGACTTTCAGCGCATCATCGTAAAATTTAATCGCCGCCGGAAAATCGCCTTTTTCGTGCGCGTCCTGTCCCTGATTAAAAAGCGCGACGGCTTTGCCTGATTCGTCTTCGTCGGTTTCCTGCGCCGACACGGCAATTACGCCGAAAATCAGTAAAATCAAGACAAAAAGCGAGATAAATTGTTTTTGAAAACTGCGAAATAATTGCATCGAATTGAAAAAATAAACAGGTAATTTTGAACTGAATTTTATCACTTTAAATTATTTACGTCTATGAAAATTTTTTACCGCAAACTTTCATTTTTACGAGTTTGATTTTCGTCTTAACACTAAGTTAAGATTTGCCTTTGTCTATCAAGGCGTAAAATTTTAACCGAAATACTTGCAAATGACTGCACAAACCGAACAAATAAGGGAAAAAATCCAAACAAAATCCGCCGAAGAAAAGGAAGCCGACTTGCGCTCTTTGATGCACGAAATGAAAGAGGTGTTGGTCGCCTATTCGGGCGGCGTTGACAGCAGTTATCTGGCTTTGATCGCCACGCAGGAATTAGGTCGGAATGCGGTCTGCATTATCGGAATTTCTCCGAGCGTTTCACAAATTCAGCGCGAAGAAGCCGATAAAACCGCAAAACAATTCGATTTCAATTACGAAAAAATTTCGACCGAAGAACTTTCCGATCTAAATTATCTGGCAAATCCGACCAACCGCTGTTATTTCTGCAAATCCGAACTTTACGGAAAATTAAATGAATTAGCCGAACAAAGAGACATAAAATTTATTCTCGACGGCACGAACGCCGATGATGTCGGCGATCATCGTCCGGGCAGACAAGCCGCACAAGAGAAAAATGTGCGAAGTTTATTGGTCGAAATCAATCTGACGAAAGACGAAATCAGACATCTGAGCAAAAAACACGATTTGCCGACTTGGGATAAACCGGCGAGTCCGTGTCTTTCTTCGCGGATTGCTTACGGCATTCCGGTTTCGATAGAGAGACTTTCAAAAGTGGAAAAAGGCGAAGCGATTTTGCGCTCGCAAGGTTTCAAGGAATTTCGCGTTCGTTTTCACGGTGAACTCGTGCGTTTGGAAATCTCGCCGCACGAAATGGATTTAGCTTTGCAAAAAGAGATGACCGAACGACTGGCTGGAGAATTCAGTCGGCTCGGTTTTAAATATGTAACGCTCGATCTGCATGGTTATCGAACCGGCGCGATGAATGAAGTTTTAACAAAATAATTTTTATTAAAAAACATAACTATTTAACTGGAGAATTAAATAAAAATGGCAAATCCGATGGCTGATGAAATGCGGCGTTTCAAAGGGAGCGATGAAAAAAATCCTTTTGAAGCGATGAGCGAACGCTTTGACCGCGCGGCGCAGATTTTAGGTTTAGATGCCGACTTATACGCCGTTCTGCGCGTCCCGAGTCGGGAAATCAAGGTTTATATTCCCGTCCGAATGGACACGGGACATATCGAAGTTTTTGAAGGTTACAGAGTTCAGCACAATTTTGCGCGCGGTCCGGCAAAAGGCGGAATCCGCTATGCGCCCGACGTGACTTTGGATGAAGTAAAAGCTCTGGCGGCGTGGATGACGTGGAAATGTGCGGTCGTCAACGTGCCGTTCGGCGGCGGCAAAGGCGGTATTATCTGCGATCCGCGTCAAATGTCACTTGGCGAACTCGAACGTATGACCAGAAGATACACATCGGAATTGATTGATTTTATCGGTCCCGACAAAGACGTTCCTGCGCCGGATATGAACACGAACGAGCAGACTATGGCGTGGATTATGGACACCTATTCGATGCACGCGCGTCATACGGTTACCGCGGTTGTGACCGGAAAACCCGTTGCTATCGGCGGCTCGCTCGGCAGACGCGAGGCGACCGGACGCGGACTTTTGTTTGTGGTCAACGAAGCGATAAAGCGTTATAACTTAACGCCGGAAAAAACTTCGGTGGTCGTTCAGGGAGCGGGGAATGTCGGCGGAATCGGCGCATCTCTAATGCACGAAGTCGGTTACAAAGTCGTAGCAATTTCCGACATCGGCGGCGGCATTCATAATTCAAAAGGTTTGAATATACCGGAAGTTTTAAATTATATTCAGACTAACAAAACTCTCGAAGGATTTACTGAAGCGGATCACGTCAGCAATACGGAAATCTTGGAAATCGAATGCGATGTGCTTGCGCCGTGTGCGACGGAAAATCAGATTACATCGGAAAATGCCGACCGTATCAAATGCAAAATTTTAGCGGAAGGTGCAAACGGTCCGACAACTCCGAAAGCCGATCAGATTCTGCACGATAAAGGCGTTTTCGTAATTCCCGATATTTTAGCGAATGCGGGCGGCGTAACCGTCTCATATTTCGAATGGGTGCAGGACAGAATGGGTTATTTCTGGCGTGAAGATGAAGTCAATCAGAGACTGGAAGAAAAAATGGTGGCAAGTTTTAACGAATTAAGCCATTTCGCCGAATTTCATAATGTTGACACCAGAACTGCTGCTTATATGTTGGCGATAGACCGCGTCGCTTTCGATACGAGGATGAGAGGAATCTATGCGTAGTGAAAAAAAATACGGTAATTCGTTAAAAATACTTGCTTTTAGCGTTAAATTAAAGTAGTTTACTACGAGGTGGTAGTTGCCGTATTAAGTATTCCATTGACTTTTGGTCGCTACTACTTTATAAATTTAACAACTTTTTAGTATTTTTATTTTGTGCGCTAAGAATTTATTTTTCAAATTTGAAAGTTTTTTAGTGTATGCGATAATGAGTAGCTTTTAGAAAGTCAAAGGCTTTCAATAATTTTTAAGCTGCAATTTGAAATTAAATTAAAATTTTTTTCGGCGGAGGAATGTGATGAAACTCGCTAACAGAGCGTTAATAGTTGCTCTTACAATGCTGGCATTGATATTTTCAGTGTCGGCTCAGACATTAAGACCGGACAAGGACGACCGGAATCAGGCACCAACTGTTGGAACAGGTGGTTCTCCGGGAGGTCCGACCGGACTTTTTACAGTTTATGATGGATCCACCTTGCGTAGAGGTGAATTCACTTTCAGTATTGCTTACAGCAATTTCGACCGTGATCCGGGTGATGTTGATATTACCGAAGTTCCGGTCAGTTTTCAGGTCGGCTTAAATGATTACATCGAATTATTTTTCAACACGGATGCGTATCGCTCCATAAAGGTAAATTCACCGCGTAATCTTTCAGGCTTTTACCTGCCGAACGTAAGTCTCAATGGTTCCAGACTCCCGGCGGTTGTTTTAGGTCCTAATGGTCCTACTTTTCGTCCGGGCGGTTTTCAGCCGTTCGTTCAATTTCCATTTGTCGGCGGAACGGGTTTTGTAACCAATCCGACTTTGGGGTCACCCACAGGCGGCGGCAACGGTGCATCGAACTATCCGCTAATCGGATCGGCATACGGCAGCATACTGCCGGGTGTCGTTTTACAAACAACCATAGCTAACAACGGACAAGCACCGACATCGTTTACCATCGCTCCGAGCTATTTGAATGATGCTCCTTTTATCGGTCGCACTTATGCGGAATCTTCATTCAGCACATTTACAGTCGGTGGAAAAATCCGCTTTACAGGTCCGAACAGTCCGTTTGGTCTCGGCGTAATTCCTTTCTACAGATTTTATGCTGATAAAGCAGATGATGCCAGCGGATTCAATCAATTACAGCGCGGCGCAAGTCCGGGTTCCAGTCGCGGCGATTTCGGCGGCATTTTATTTGCTGATGCCCGCGTTCGTAAGTATATGAATGTTTCCGGTAATATCGGTTACATTTGGAATGGCGATGTCAAAAATGGCGATGCCACGTTGCTTGATCGCGGTGATGAATTGTTATCGGCTGTTGCTGTTGACTTTCCGGTCAACAAGTATTTTCAACCGATTTTGGAATTTCGCTCACAGCGTTTTGTCGGCGGACGCACACCGAATGCTTATGAAAACAATCCGTTAGACGGTTTAGCGGGTGTTCGTATATTCCCTGCGCGTTGGCTCGGGTTTGGTGCGGCTTATCGTTATCACTTCAATCAACAGGATGCTGACAGTTTTGATGATAATGCTTCAAGTAATTCTTTAACAACTACCTGTCCCGTAGGTGCGCCTGCGACCTGCGTTCCGGGAACGGTTTCGTTTACTAGAACCGGTGCGCCGACAGGTTTCAGAACTTCATCGGATCCGCACGGGTTTATGTTCCAAGCCTGGATCGGAAGACGTAATGCAAGACAAAAAGAAGTTCTTAATCAGCCGGCAAATGTTACGGGTGTATCAGTCGGCTCGACCGAAGTATTCTTGCCCTGCCTTCCGGGACAGACTTCTACTTCCGGTAGATGCAGCGATGAAATGAATGTTACCGTTGCGACGACGGCGGTTGATCCTGAAAACGATCAGTTAGTTTATAACTATACCGTTTCAGGTGGTCGCGTTGTCGGTTCGGGTGCAAACGTATCGTGGGATTTAAGCGGTGCGAGAGCAGGAACATATACGATTACAGCGGGCGTTGATGACGGTTGCGGTATCTGCGGAGAAACTAAAACTCAGACAATCGAAGTTAAAGATTGTCCTGATTGTGTGACTCCAGAAATACCCTGCGAGTGTCCGACCGTTTCCGTATCAGGTCCGTCAGCGGTTGTTCAACCGGGCGAAACGATGACCTTTACAGCTAATGTCAGCGGCGGAAGCCAGACAGGTGTTACTTATAATTGGTCGGTCAGCAATGGCACGATTGTCGAAGGTCAGGGAACACCTTCAATTACGGTTAGTACACAAAATTTGGTTGACACGACCGTTACAGCTACTGTAGAGGTTGGTGGAGACTTATGTGCTAGCTGTCAGCGTTCATACAGCGAAACCGGAGTTGTTGCAGCTATTCAAGGACCGGAATTAGTTGATGAGTTCGGACCTTTGGCGAATGATGATGTTAAAGCCAGACTTGATGCTTTTGCTCAAAGTTTACAGGCAAACCCGGATGCAACAGGTTATGTAATCAATTACGGACCTGCCAAAATGGTTACGAAACGCGAGAAATTAGTCAGAGATTATCTGGTTGTCAATCGCGGTATTTCAGCCAGCCGTTTGGTCTTTGTTCAAGGCGGTAGTGAGCCGGAAGTCAGAACGAGATTGTTCAGAGTTCCGTCTGGTGCAGAACCGCCGACACCGTAAATTCAATTAACTAAAAGCTCAATATTTGTGAGCGGTAATTCTCCGAAAGCGGCAAGTGTTTGTTAAACATTTGCCGCTTTCGCATTTTTTGCTTTACAAATTCGGTAGTTTACTATTAATATATTCATAACTTGGGAGATTTCCCAAAAACCGCGTTTTAAATACACTAAAAACTTCTTTTGAGACAACATATAAGGTGGATAAGTTCATCTTATTGGCGAATTGTTGTTCATTCACAAATCATTAAATTCAAAATCTTTAACGCAATTCGCGTTGTGAAAAACCGTCGAGAAATGGCTATGAAAAAATTAATTACGAATAAAATCTGGATTATCTTACTAACTGTTTGCCTGAGCTTTCTGGCAATCAATGCCAATGATGGAGCCAAACGCTTCAGAGATTGGAAAACAATCGGTCCGAGCGGCGGTGATGTCCGCGTTGTAACTTTCGATCCGAAAAATCACGAACGTCTGTTTATCAGCACTCTTGACGGACAAATTTATAAGTCCGAAGACGGCGGAATGAGTTGGGACTTTGTTAAAAACTTTGATCGTCCGCAACTTATTCTCGACCAATTGATGGTAGATTCGCGCAATTCGAGCGTGATCTACACATCCGGTCACAGACATAAACTTCCTGGCGGATTTTTCAAATCGGAAGACGGCGGAAAAACTTGGAAAGAATCCAAAGAATTAAAAAACGAGTCTATTCATTCGATGACGCAATCGCCGAAAGACCCGGATATTATTACGGTCGGAACAACTAACGGAGTTTGGATTTCGTTTAATTCGGGCGATAAGTGGGAAAAAATCAAATCGGAAACGATGCCCGTAAACATTGATTCTTTAGCGATGGATCCGCGAAATTCCCAGACGATTTATGCCGGAACGTGGTATCGTCCTTTTAAAACGGAAGACGGCGGAAAGTCTTGGCGTTTGATAAACAGCGGAATGATAGATGATTCCGACGTATTTGCCATTACGGTTGATTACCGAAATCCCGATCACGTTATCGCTTCGGCTTGCAGCGGAATTTATGAATCGTATAATTCCGGCGAAAAATGGGCAAAGATTCAGGGAATTCCGTCGCAATCGCGCCGCACACGCGATATTTTGCAGCATCCGACCAGACCGGGAACGATCTATGCCGCAACTACGGAAGGATTTTGGATGACGACGAACGGAGGAAAATCCTGGTCGATAACCACGCAGAGAGATTTGGAAATCAATTCGATTGCCGTTCATCCTGATAATCCCGACAAGGTTTACATCGGAACGAATAATTACGGCGTGATGGTTTCTAATGACGGCGGAAAAAACTTTACGCAGACAAACGGAAATTTCAGCAGCCGCTTTACATATTCCATTACGTCCGACATCGAAATTCCCAGTCGGCTTTACGCCACGACAATTAACACGGCGACCGGCGGCGGATTTGTTTTTATCAGCGATGACAACGGCGCAAATTGGCGACCGAGCGTGAACAATCTCGATATAAACAGAACGATCACCTATTCGCTCGTGCAGGACAGAGTTAATCCGAAAAATATTTATCTGGCGACTAATTTCGGCATTTTCCAATCGCTTGATCGAGGCATTACCTGGAAACAGATTACTGTTGCAAAACCGGCGGCGACGGCAAAACGAACGACACGCAGATCGAAAAGCCGGCGCAGTGTCGCCGTCAAACCGAAAGAAACCGTAACACCAGCCGAACCCGGATTGATTCCTGTTTTGGGCGATAAAATAAATGTTCTGATTCGCGCCGAAGACGGCAAAAACGGCTATCTTGCCGGGACAAATAACGGTTTATATCGCAGTTACGATATTGCCAAAGGTTGGGAAAAAATCAATTTCGGTGAAAATGTAAACCACGAAGTTTTGACGGTTTACGCCGACGCATATCAACCGGAAACAATCTGGGTCGGGACTTCAACCGCCGGAGTTTTAGTTTCAAAAGATAATGGCACAAGTTGGTCGAAAGTTCCGACTATTCCGAATTTAGTTCCGGTCAGCGCGATTGTCAGAAATCCGAAAAAGCCGGATTATATGTATGTCGGCACGACGCAGACTTTCTATATGAGCAAAGACGGCGGAAAATCCTGGACGCGGCGCGGCGGAAATCTTCCGCTCGGAAATTATGCGAGCATTTTGGTTAATCCGACTAACGGCAACGATGTCTATGTCGCCAGTGCTTTGGAAGTCAGCGACGGGATTTTCTATTCCGATAATGCGGGTTGGGATTGGAAACGGATTGATGCGAAAAATAATTCCGACATTGCCAGCCGTCGTGTCTGGACGATGATTTTCGATCCGAGTAATCCTAATCGTCTGCTCGTCGGAACTCATTCATCGGGCATTTACCGTGTAGATCAGTTGCCTGTAATGGCTGCCAGTGAGCAGAAAGACGACGGGACAATAACGCGACCGAGAGTTTCGACGATAACTGATAACAATTAGTAAACAAATATAATCTAAAAAAGGACGGTGAGAAGATTGCCGTCCTTTTTCTTGTTTACAACTTGGAACTTCTCGGACGGAAATCTATAATTCAATATACGAGGAGTAATATTGTGGATCAAAAAAAATCCGATTTTTGTTTGCCGTTAAATAATTCGTTCGATGTCGAAAGTCTGCCTTTTGCAGAGGTTCCGGGACAGACGAAAATTTTTATCGAATATCAGCAAAATCCCGCATCGTTAAAGGAATATTATCCGAATAGTGTCTTTTCACACACGGAAATTTCCGGTTATATTCCGCAGGTTTTGGAAAATTACAAAGCCGACCGCGAAGCCGTCTGCAATGCTCTGGCGGAAATGAACAAAAATTTCGGCGCAGCTGAAAAAACTTTTGAAAATATAAATTTATTAAGAGAAAAAGACTGTGTTGCAGTAGTTTCCGGTCAGCAAGCCGGACTTTTTTCCGGTCCGCTCTATACGATTTACAAGGCACTTTCGGCTGTTAAATTAACCGAATGTCTGCGCGGTCGCGGTTTTAAAGCAGTTCCCGTTTTTTGGATTGCAACCGAAGATCACGATTTTGAAGAAGTATCCAAGGCATTTTTGATTAATAAAAACGGTGATTTAACAGAGTTGAAAAACGAACCGAAACGCTGTTATGAAAATCTTCCGGTCGGTTACGTCAAACTCGATGATTCGATAAAAGAAACGATCGAAACGCTTTTTGACGAACTTCCCGAAACGGAATTTACCGCCGAATTGAAAAATCTGATAAATGAGATTTGGGTGTCGGGCAGTTATTTCAGCGACGCTTTCGCACTGCTTTTGACAAAACTTTTTGACAAATACGGACTTATAATGCTTTGTCCGCTGAGCGAAAAATTGAAAAAAATCGCCGCGCCGGTTTATGTCGAAGCAATCAAAAAATCCGATGAAATCGTCAAAGCGTTAATTAAACGCAGCGAAGATTTGGTTAAAAAAGGTTATCACGCACAGGTTTTGGTCACGGAAGATTATTTTCCGCTCTTTTGGCAGGCGAAAGATAACACGCGTAATGCTTTGAAAAAAAGCAAAGCCGGAACTTTTCGGACAAAAGACGAATCGCGCGAATTTACGCTCGAAGAACTCGCCGAAATCGCCGAACGCGAGCCGCACAGATTTTCGCCGAGCGTTGTTTTGCGTTCGGTCGTGCAGGATTATCTTTTGCCGACGGTTTGTTATTTCGGCGGCGCGGCGGAAATCGCATATTTCGCGCAAAGCGGCGAAGTTTACAGGATTTTGGACCGTCCGGTTACGCCGATTTTTCATCGCCAGAGTTTTACCGTCGTTACGCCGAAGCACAAACGCACGCTCGAAAAATACGATCTGAACTTCAAAGAATTATTGCGCGGAAAAGACGAAATTTTTCCTGAAATCGTCGAAAATTTTCTGAATCCCGAAATGGCAAAAATATTTGCCGAAGCTGAAGAACAAATAAACATCGAACTGAATCGTCTAAATGCGAACTTATTAAAAATCGAACCGACATTGGCGGACAGTCTCGCTAACCGGCGCAAGAAAATTATCTATCATATCGAAAATATCAGAAACAAATTTCACAACGCGCAGATCACTAAAGATGAAACTATTAATCGGCGAATCGAAACCGCTTTTGAATTTCTTTTGCCGCAAAAACATTTACAGGAACGAACCTTAAATGTTTTGACATTGATAAATCTATACGGCTTTTATTTCACGGACTGGATTTACGACGCGATTGATCTGGATGATAAAGGTCATCGCATAATGTATTTATGATTTGACCGGAGCGCAAGCGACTCGCTCGTTTGCCTTTGAAAAAAGCGAAGTTTCAACTTAAATGCCGATTGAAATTTTGCTTAAACTTATTTTTTTGCGCTCAGGCAAGTGCGCTGCTTGCGTTTCAGGCGAATATTGTGATGAACAAAATAAAAATTTTACCTGATAATCTGGCAAATCAAATCGCGGCGGGCGAAGTTGTCGAGCGTCCGGCTTCGGTCGTCAAGGAATTGTTGGAAAATGCGATTGATGCCGATGCACAGCGTATTCAAATTGATGTCGAACTCGGCGGGCGGCGTTTGATGCGTCTTTCCGATGACGGCTTTGGAATGCTCAGAGACGACGCGATTTTGTCTTTTGAACGTCACGCGACATCGAAAATAAAAACGCTCGAAGATTTAGGTAAAATCGCCACACTCGGTTTTCGCGGCGAAGCTCTCGCTTCGATTGCGTCGGTCGCCAAAGTCGAACTTTTAACCAAAACCGCGGAACATTCCGCCGCGACTCGAGTTTTGATCGAAGGCGGAAAATTGATTGATGTCAAAGATGCGGCGCGTCCGACCGGAACGACGATTTCGGTCAGAGATTTGTTTTTCAATACTCCGGCGCGGCGCAAATTTATGCGTTCGGAAGCGACGGAAAATTATCATTTAACATCAATCGTTACGCATTACGCGCTCGCTCATCCCGAAATCGCTTTTACTTTGACCAATAACGGGCGCGAGATTTTGCGTCTTTCTCCGGCGAAAGATTTACGCGAACGCGCTTATCAGATTTTCGGCGCAAATCTGATTGACAGTCTTTTGCCGGTTTCCGGCGGACGCGAGTTCGTCGCTGAAATTTCCGGATTTGTTTCCGCACCGCGCGAACGTCGAACGACGCGTGACGCACAGTATTTTTTCATCAACGGGCGTTTCGTCAAAGACAAAATCATCGCGGGCGGTTTGCTCGAAGGTTTTCGTTCGGTTTTGCCGCACGGCGTTTATCCGGTCGCGTTTTTGTTTCTGGAAATTCCGCACGAAGAAGTTGATGTCAATGTTCATCCGGCAAAAACCGAAGTTCGCTTTCGCCGCAGCGAAGCCGTCAAAGATGTCATCGCCGAAGCAATTCGCGGTTCGCTGAAAAATGCCGGAATAATTTCAGACGTGCAGTCTTCCGGTGCAAGATTTGAAAGCGGTGAAAATCAGTTTGAAAATCAAAATACCGAATCTCGAAATTTTCAAAACGCTTTGCCGGAAAAAAGGGAAATAGTTCAGCAGAAAATCGAATTTCAAATCGAAACGCCGGGTAATAATTTTCAAAATAAAGAAAAACTAAATTTTCAAGATTTTGAAAACAAAAATATAGAAACTGTTTCAAATTTCCCGACACATCGAAACGACTTCGAGATTCCGGTTTCTTCAAGTGACTTTGAGCGAAAAGCGGAAAATTTGGAAACTGAAAACATTGAAATTTCAAGTTTTAACTCTGAAAATTCAAACGAAAATTATGAGCAAACCGAAAACAGAATTTCGCAATCCGCAATCGAATTTCCGCCGTTAAATTCCGCCGTTAAAGTCGTTAGAACGCCGGAAGTTTCGGAATTTTCGGTTTCAAAAATTCGTCCCGTCGCGCAGCTTCACGACAGTTTTATTATCGCGGTTGACGACGAAGGAATGCTTTTAATAGATCAGCACGTCGCTCACGAACGGATTTTGTTCGATAAATTTCGCAAAAAAGAAACAGAACGAAAAATCGAATCGCAAAATCTTTTACTGCCGGAAACGATTGATCTGACTCCGGCGCAAAGTCAGGCTTTTTCGCTCGTCGAAGAAGATTTGGAATCTTTGGGTTTCGGCGTGATGCGGCTTTCGGGCAGAACGATTGCGATCAAAAGCGTCCCGACCGACCTGCCGCCGAAAGAAATCGGAAATCTTTTAAATGAAATTTTAGATACGGTCGAATCGGAAAAACGCGGCGGCGCAAAAGCGACTTTGCGTGATGACATCGCCGCATCTTTGGCTTGTAAAGCCGCCGTCAAAATCAATATGAAACTAACGCCGGAAAAAATGCAATGGCTGATTGACAGACTTTTGACAACATCTTCGCCGACGACTTGCCCGCACGGACGACCCATAATCTTGCGTTTGACGATGAAAGACATCGAACGCGGATTTCATAGAACATAGGCTTTACAATTCTTTACAAAAAATCGAATCAAAATAGAAAGAACGATTTCTACTGCATAATAAAAACTGTCGGAAGCTGAATTGAATATTCGCAGGAATCTTTCGCAACATTAAAATGTGACAGACGTAATAACTATGTTATATTTTTGTAACAACCGAACATCCCTTGTTTTTAACTAATCCAAATTGAAGGAGTTTACATCTGTGACTAAAACTACAGTTTCGATGAAGACAATTTTGTCTTTTATCTTTTTGCTTGTTTTGTTTTCAATAGATCAATATCAAATTTACGGTCAATCGCAGGCATTGAACGGACAAATCGAAGGCGTTGTGGTAGATGCCGGCGGCGCGACCGTTCCGAATGCGACGGTGACTGCGAGAAATATAGAAACCGGAGCTGAAAGAACCGTAATAACGGATAACAGCGGTGTTTATCGTTTGCCTTTGTTGCCGTTGGGAGGTTATCGCGTCACTATCGAAGCGGCAAATTTCAAACGTCTCGTGCGCGAGGGAATTACATTGACGACAGGCGAAACGGCAACCGTCAATGCAAATCTCGAAGCCGGCGGAGTCGAGGAAACAGTGACGATTAATTCGGATTCGCCTATCGCCGATGCCGCTAAAATAGATGTCGGACGAGTAATGGACACGCGGGAAGTTCAAAATCTTCCGCTCGTTTCGCGTAATCCGTATAATTATTCGCTTTTACAGGCAAATGTCACGGGAAGACCGAACTCCGAATTCGGCGTTCCGCGCATCAATGCGAACGGTTACGCCCGCAGAACAAATTATCAACTCGACGGAAACAACAATACGCAGGGCGACCGTGCGGGAATTCGCCTGATGCCGATTTCCGAGATTTTCGTCAGCGAAGTTCAGCTTGTCACAAATGGATTTTCGGCAGAATTCGGCAATACGCCCGGTTTGATTATGAACGCCGTTACGCCTTCCGGCACGAACGGTTTTCACGGCACGGCGAGTTATCGTTTCCGCCGCACACCATTTTCATCGCGTCCATTCAATATCGCGCCGACGGCATTAAAACCGGAAACAAAAGTTGACGACATCGCCGGCGCAATCGGCGGTCCGATTATCAAAGACCGTTGGCAGTTTTACACGGGTTACGAATATGTCACCCGCGATTTGTCAGGCGAACCGGCGAGAATCATTTCGATAAATGCTGCGGACAAAGCGGCATTAATTGCAGCGGGCGTTTCGGCTGCGGCATTTCCGACGGCGATTCCGGCGAGTCAAAAAGTTAATTTCTTCATTTTCCGCACCGATGCACAGTTAAACGATTCCAACCGTTTAACCGGAAGATACAATTACTTTAAGAATATTTCACCGGACAACATCGGCGGCGGAACTACAACTTTGGAAAGAAGTATTGATTTTAATGATGTTTCGTATTCAGTCGGTTTGCAACTTGCTTCGATACTTTCGTCCCATAGCTTAAATGAACTGCGCTACCAGTATGCAACGCGTAATTCACAGAATCTGCCGAATGCCAATTCCGGTAAAGGAGCGACAATTGTTATTTCCGGCATCGCAAATTTTGGCGCACCGACCAATGCCAACACCGTTTCCCCACTTCAAACGACTGTTCAGATTCAAGATAACGTGACTTATACGTTTGGAAATCACTCGGTTAAATTCGGCGGCGGTTTTACGAATTATCACGACGAACGACGTTCTGGAATTTTCTATCAATACACTTTTCCGTCAATTGCGGCTTACGTTACGGCGGTCAATGGAAGTAATCCGCGCAGTTACACGCAGTATGCCGAATCTTTCGGTGATCCTGAAGTTAAATTCGATTCAAGGTTTTATAACTTTTTCGCTCAGGATGATTGGAAGGTAACTCGCAAATTAAAATTTAATTACGGTTTGCGCTATGATTTGTATAAAATACCGGATGCCGATCCTAATTCGCCTTTTCCGGCATCACAAAAATTTAAAGTTGATAAAAACAATCTCGCGCCGCGTTTAGGCATTGTTTACGCGCTTCGTGACGGACTTCGCCCGACTGTTATTCGCGCAAGTGCGGGAATTTATTATGACGTTCCTTATTCCGATATGTATCTGCGGGCGATTCAAAATAACGGAAGTCCGAAATATTTCAACTTTACATTCGGTCCAACCTCTGTCGGCGCGCCGGCTTTTCCGAATAACTTAGGTTCGTTGCCCGCAGGAACTGTCTTGCCTCGGCAAAGTATTGATGCCGTTTCACCTGATTTTGAAAATCTGTATGCGATACACACAAATGTTCAATTGGAACAAGCACTTACTGAAAATCTTTCGTTTACGGTCGGTTATATTCATTCAAATGGAAGACATATTCCGGTTTACAGAAATATCAATTGTCTGCCGACCGGAGAAAAATTAGCGGATGGCAGACCGATCTACGGGACGGCGACGACCAATGCGACAACCGGCGCGGTTTCTGTGGCAGGTTGCACAAATCGCATATATTCACAGTTTCAAAATATTTTGCAAGTCGAATCGGTTGGAAATTCCAATTATGATGCGGCAACTTTCCAGTTGAGCAAAAGGTTTTCGGACGGTTATCAATTCAGCGTCAATTACACATTATCGCGTTCGGTTGACGATGCGCCGGAGCAAAATCTGGTCGCTGCATCATCGCTTGCTTTAACTGATCCGAGCAATCGAAATTTCGATAAAGGCAAATCTTTAGCCGACCAAACACACACGTTCGTAATGAGTTTTGTCGGTCGTCCGACATTTAACTCTGAAAATAAAGCATTTAATTATTTGCTCAATAACAATCAGTTCGGCATTATTGCTACCGGCAATAACGGTGAAACATATAATATCGTGACGAATCTCGATCTGAATCGTGACGGTGTTACAGGCGACAGAGCAGTTGGTATCGAGAGAAATAGCGGCAGAACTCCGAGACAACTTAATGTTGATCTGCGGTATTCGAGATTCATCCCATTTACAGAGAGATTCCAACTTGAATTTTTCGCCGAAGCTGTGAATATTTTCAATATCAACAGCATTTACCAATATAACAACTTGTCGCTAACAGCAAATAACGTGAATACTTCGCTTGTAAATCCTTTAACAGGTGAAGTGCGCGGTTCTTTGCCTGATTTTAAAACTCTCGGTGTAACATCGCTCGATAGTCGGCAGTTTCAACTTGGCTTTAAGTTCAAGTTTTAAGTTGATCTAAGCCATTGCCGTTAAATCATTTAGCGGCAATGGGTTTTTCTGAAAATGAACACAGAAGATATTAAAAAAAATGAAACTGTCGAATTGCCGGATTCGTGGTGGTATCGCGTCTATGTCGGTGTGATAGTTATGACGATTATGGTAATTTCGGCTCTATGGTTATTTTCACGGCACTTTTCTAATTAAAAAAATGAAATTTTTAGATTGGGCGGTGGTTGTCGCATATTTGGCTTATGTCATCTGGGACGGCATTCGTATGACCAAAAAAAGCAGCAGCGCGGAAGGTTATTTTCTGGCGAGCCGCAGTTTGCCGTGGTGGGCGGTCGGACTTTCCGTAATGGCGACGCAGATGTCGGCGATAACTCTGGTCGGAACGACCGGACAAGGTTATTCCGACGGGATGAAGTTTATCCAGTTTTACTTCGGTCTGCCGCTGGCGATGGTAATTTTGTGTATAACGGTCGTGCCGTTTTTTCATCGCGCCAAAGTTTACACGGCTTACGAATATCTCGAAAAACGCTTTAATGTGCAGGTTCGCACGTTGACGAGTTTTTTCTTTTTGATTTCGCGTGCGCTCGGTGTCGGCGTGATTATTTCCGCGCCTTCGATTATTTTGTCAATCGTTTTAGGTTGGAATCTGACTTTGACGATCTTTGCCATCGGACTTTCGACGACCGTTTACACGATGTTCGGCGGCGTTCAAGCCGTAACTTGGACGGACGTGAAACAGATGTTCATTATTTTTTTCGGTTTGAGCATTTGTTTGATCGTGATTTTATCGAGTTTTCCGAGCGGCGTTTCTTTCACCGACGGACTTTATCTGGCGGGCGCGACGGGAAGACTGGAAACCGTCAGCACGGAATTTAACTTGACGGAAAAATACACGCTCTGGTCGGGTTTGATCGGCGGTTTGTTTCTGATGCTCGGCTATTTCGGCTGCGATCAGAGTCAGGTGCAGAGATATTTGACGGCGAAATCGGTAAACGAAGGCAGAACTTCGCTTTTGATGAGCGCGTTTTTCAAAATTCCGATTCAATTTATGATTTTGTTGATCGGCGTTTTGGTTTTCGTCTTTTATCAATTTAATGCGCCGCCGATTGTCTTTAATGCGGTCGAGGAAGCAAAAGCGCGGCAAAGCGCACAATTTCAAACTTTGGAAGCAGATTTTGCGCGGAAACACGCCGAAAAATCGCAAATTGCAACCGAATATCTGCAAAATCGCAACGAGGAAACAAAACAAAAATTTCTATCGGCAAATGACGAATTGAAGAAGACGCGAAATGAAGCGGTTGATTACATTAAGAAGACCAGCAACGAGGGCTTTAATGATGTTAATTACGTTTTTCCGACGTTCGTTATAAGTAATATGCCGATGGGCGTAATCGGACTCATTATCGCGGCGATTTTTGCGGCGGCAATGAGTTCGATTGCGGCAGAATTAAATGCGCTGGCGACGGCGACAACGATTGATTTTTACCGGCGGCTTTACGCGCCCGACGCGAGTGACGAACAGACGGTTCGCGTCGGCAAAATCTCCACATTGATTTGGGGACTTTTTGCCTGCGTAGTAGCGATGTATGCGGCAAATCTCGGCTCGCTGATCGAAGTCGTCAACAAATTCGGCTCGTTTTTTTACGGCTCTCTGCTCGGCGTTTTCGTTCTCGCCTTTGTCGTTAAAAGAGCAAATTCGCGCGGTGCGTTTTTCGGTTTATTATTTGGAATCGCTTCGGTTTGGATTGCAAGTATTTACACGAACATCGAGTTTTTATGGTTTAACGTCATCGGTTGTTTGGTAACGGTGATCGCGGGTTATTTAATCAGTTTAACAGTGAGAAAAGATTCAAAATGAAAAATTCAAATTCAAAAATAATCGTTTCGGTATTAATTTTACTATCCATTATCCATTATCCGTTATCCGTTAAATCGCAGGTTCGCGCCAAATACGATATGGGCGCAATCGGTTTGGGGCAGCAATTAAAGCGTTTGCAGACGACCGCCAGTATGATGCACACGGGCGCGCATCCCGACGATGAAGATTCGAATCTGATCGCTTATCTGGCACGCGGAAAAAATGCGCGAACGTCTTATCTCGCATTAAATCGCGGCGAAGGCGGACAAAATGTGATCGGATCGGAAATTTTTGAACCGCTCGGCGTAATTCGCACCGAAGAACTTTTACAAGCGCGACGGCTCGACGGCGGACAGCAGTTTTTTACGAGCGTGATGGATTACGGATTTTCCAAAACTCGTGCCGAAGCCGCCAAAATCTGGGGCGAACAGCCGACGCTCGGCGATATGGTTCGGGCGATCAGAATGTTTCGCCCGCTCGTCATCGTGTCGCGTTTTTCGGGAACTCCGGCGGACGGACACGGACAGCATCAACTCGCCGGATATTTGACTCCGCTCGCCTACAAAGCCGCCGCCGATCCGAAACAGTTTCCCGAACAAATCGCCGAAGGGTTATTGCCGTGGCAAGCGAAAAAACTCTACGTCGGACAAGGTTTTGCGGCGATGGCAAACGGCGAGCCGGGAAGTTTGACGATCAGCACCGGCGATTACGATCCGCTGATCGGTCGTTCTTACGCGGAAATCGCGTCCGAAGGCAGAAGTCAGCATAAATCGCAGGAAATGGGTTCGATTGAACGGCGCGGCGAACAGACCTCGGGCGAACGTCTTTTGGATTCGACCGTCGGAAAAAATGAAAAGGAAACCGATTTATTTGACGGCATTGATACTTCGATTAAAGGAATCGCCAAAATAACAAACAATTCCGAATCTTCCATCGCTTCAAAACTTGATGACTTGCAGGATACGGCGGCGAAAGCCTTAAAGGAATATGACGCATATAATCCGCAGAAATTAATCCCGATTCTGGCAAAAGGCGTGAAACAATCACGCGATGCGGCAAATTCAACACGCAATTCTTACACGAAAACTTTGCTCGCTGAAAAGGAAAAAGAATTTTCCAAAGCACTGCAAACTGCGGCGGGCGTTGTCGTTGACGCTTTGAGCGACACGGAAACGATTATCGCAGGCGATTCGACCGTCGTTTCGGTCAAAATTTTCGGCGATGCGGCAAAGATCAAAAATGTCTCGCTGAATATGCCGAAAGGATGGAATGTCGAAAATACGGAAGCTCCGAAACCTGCCGGAAATTCGTTCTTTTCGCGCACCGAAACCGCTTCGAATGCGGCTTATTTCAAATTGACCGCGCCGGAAAATGCGACTTTGACCGCGCCGTATTGGTTTGAAAAACCGCGCAAAAACTTTACATTCGACTGGTCGGCGGAAGATGCGGCGAAAAATATGCCGTTTCAACAAAATCTCGTTTCGGCGGATCTGACGATGGAATTGGGCGGTGTCGAATTTATGGTTACACAGCCTGTTCAATATCGTTACGCCGACGATATTCGCGGAGAATTACGGCGCAATCTGAACGTCGTTCCGATGGTCGGCGTTGCTCTCGACACGAATTTGATCGTTGTTCCGACTTCGCCTAAAGCACAAAAACAGCGCGTCGTCGTTTCAATTACAAACAACGCGCCGCGCGAAACAAAAGGCACGGCGAAAATTAATCTGCCGAAAGGCTGGACTTCGTCGCCTGCTTCCGCTGATTTCGATCTCAAAACCAAAGGCGAGAAAACCGCCGTTCCGTTTGATATAACGATTCCGGCAAACGCCAAAGTCAGCAAATACGATCTGACCGCGAACGCCGTCGTCAATGGCAAAATTTACGATCAAACGATGTATGAAATCGCGTATCCGCATATTCAAACTCATCGTTATTACAAACAAGCGAATATTTCAGCGGAAGTTTTAGATTTGAAAATTTCGCCCGTGCGCGTAGGTTACATAATGGGCAGCGGCGACACGGTTGCCGAAGCGATCAAGCGAATGGGTTTGAATGTCACGATGCTCAGTGAAAACGATCTGGCAACGGGCGATCTTTCAAAATTCGATACAATCGTCGTTGGAATCCGCGCTTCGCAGGTGCGGGAAGATTTCGTCGCCAATAACGGCAGAGTTTTGGATTTCGTCAAAAACGGCGGAACTCTGATCGTCCAATATCAGCGCAACGATTACACGCAGAGAAATTTGCCGCCGTATCCGGCGCAGATGGAATCGGTTGTCAACGGCACACAGCGAATTTCAAATGTCCGCGTCGTTGACGAGAACGCGCCCGTCAATGTTCTCGTTCCGAATCATCCGGTTTTCAATTTTCCGAATAAAATAAACTCGGACGATTGGAAAAATTGGGTGCAGGAACGCGATCTTTATTGCTTTTCGGAATTTGACGCGAAATATATTCCGCTTCTCGAATCGCACGACGAAGGCGAACCCGAAAGCAGCGGCGGAATGGTTTACGCCGATTACGGCAAAGGCAAATACCTCTACACTGCGTATTCGTGGTTTCGCCAATTGCCGACCGGAAATCCGGGCGCATATCGCATTTTTGCAAATATGTTGAGTTTGCCGAAAGCTCCTAAGAAATAGCACGCGGATGAACGCTGATAGAGCGGATAAAAGCGGATTTTATAAATATTTTTTATGGAAAACCTTTTGCATTCTGAAATAACGGGTGAAGTAATTAAAGCTTTTTATAAAGTTTACAACACGCTCGGTTTCGGTTTTTTGGAAAAGGTTTACGAAAACGCTCTGGCTGAAGAATTAGAATTTCAAGGTTTTAATGTTGAGAAACAAAAGCCTGTCAAAGTGTTTTATAACGGGAAAATAGTCGGCGAATATTTTGCGGATTTAATCGTCAACAATTTAGTAATCATTGAAAACAAAGCCGCAGATGCAATTGACAAATCACACGAAGCACAGCTTTTAAACTATTTGAAAGCAACCGAAATAGAAGTCGGGCTGCTTTTAAACTTCGGACAGAAAGCAGAATATCGCAGAAAAATATACACGAATCAAAAAAAGGATTTTATAAAAAATCTCTTAAATCCGTGAAAATCTGCTTCATCCGCGTTCGTTCGTGTGCTATTAAAAATTATGACAGAAGAAAAATTTCCGGCGCGAATTTATAAAGAAAATGTTTTGGCGGATTGTTTTGAAGATGCGAAAGTGTATTTTTTGAAGCCGTATATTGACGTGGATTTCGCGCACGTCGTGATGCTTGCCGAGCAGAAAATAATTACGAATGACGAACTGAAAGCGTTGTTGAACGCGCTGAAAAGTCTTGATTTGGATTCGATAAATAAAGCCGAATACGACGGCAGTTTTGAAGATTTATTTTATTATCTGCAGCGCGAGATTACTAAAAATTGCGATGTTGACACATCAGGAAAACTGCACACGGCGCGAAGCAGAAACGATATAGACGTAACGATTTACAGACTTTATCTTCGCCAAGCGACGCTCAAACTTTTGCGTTCCGCAATGGATTTGCGTAAAGTTTTTCTCGATCTCGCCGCCGAACATCACGAAACTTTGATTCCGGCTTACACGCACACGCAACCCGCGCAACCTTCGACGCTGGCGCATTATCTGCTCGGAATGGCGGAAAATTTGGGGCGCGACATTAAGCGTTTAGAGAGTGCTTTCGACAATATGAATTTCTGTCCGCTCGGTTCGGGCGCGATTACGACGACCGGATTTCCGATTAATCGTGAGCGCGTCGCCGAACTTTTAGGATTTTACGCGCCGACTGTAAATTCTTATGCTTCAATCGCTTCGGTTGATTATTTCACCGAACTTTTAGGCGCAAACGCCGCGCTTCTCGTTAATATCGGAAAATTCGCACAGGAATTTTTGCTGATGGCGATGAAGGAATTTGACGTGATTCGTCTGCCCGACGGCTACGTTCAAGGTTCTTCGATTATGCCGCAAAAGCGAAATCCCGTCGCGCTCGAACATATTCGCGCCATCGGCAGCAAAGCTCTCGGTCAAACTCTCGGAGTTTTCACGAGCATTCACAATACGCCTTTCGGCGATATAAACGATGTCGAAGACGATCTGCAACCGCTGATTTATTCGGCAATCAGAGACGCAAACCGCGCCGTTGCACTATTTGCGGGAACTCTGAAATCGGCGACATTCAAACTCGAAACTCTCAAAAAACGCGCCTCTAAAAATTTTATAACCGTTACGGAACTTGCCGACACGATCGTTCGCCGCGAAAATCTATCTTTCCGCATCGCGCACAGCATTGTCGGAAAATGCGTCCGCGCCGCGATTGAAAACGAAAGCGAAGTGACGCACGAAATTTTGCAAACGGCGGCAAAAGAAGTTCTCGGAAGCGAAATTTCGATGACGGAAGCGGAATTAAGTGAAGCACTTTCGCCCGAAAACTTCGTTAATGTGAGAAATATTTACGGCGGAACTGCGCCGTCGGAAACTCGCCGTGCGCTCGGTGTCGAACGCAGTCATCAAACTGCGGACGATGGCTGGTATCAAAAAAAAACGCAATTTCTGAAAGATGCTGAACGAAATTTGAATGAAATTGTAAACAAATTATTAAATTCTTAAAAAAGTTCTTGACACGAATTTCAAACTCGGCTACATTAACAAAACTTTCTTATTTGAAAGTCCGAAAAATTTTAATGCAAAATTATACCTTCAACTTCAGCTTTTATTTTAGCTTTTACTTTTTTAGTAACACGGCTAAAGTTGATGTTTTGCATTCCGAAAAATAAGAAATAAAAGCAAACATTCTAAACCGAAGCCGTGAAACTTGAAAAAGTTCACGGCTTTTTTGATTTTGGAGAAAAGAAAATGAAACTCGAAGATTGGCGAAAAGAAATTGACGAAATTGACGGTGAGATGATCGCGCTTTTGAATCGTCGCGCAAAAGCGGCACAGGAAATCGGAATTATAAAAGCGAAAGCCGGAATTCCGATTATTGATCTCGAACGCGAACGCGAAGTTTTACGCAATATCGTAAGTGAAAATGAAGGAATCTTGCACGAATGGCAACTCGCCACGATTTATCAAAAAATTCTCGACGAATCGAGACAAGTTCAAATCAACACGATTTCGGAAATGACGCGCCAAGGAGAAATCGCGCAATGAAGATTCCGGTTGCTATTCAAGGCGTAAAGGGAAGTTACAGCGAAGAAGCGGCGCGGCGTTTTTTCGGTGCGGAGGCAAATATCGTCGAATGTGTGAATTTTGAAGATACTTTCAACTCGGTCGTTTCAAAACAGACAAAATACGCCGTCGTGCCGTTAAGAAATAAAATCGTCGGCGAAATAACTTCGGCGACCGAATTTCTCAATCGCACGAAGTTAAAAATTTCCGACGAACTGCCGCTCGAAGTTCGCCACGTTCTTGTCGGAACGAGCGATGCGGAGTTTGAAAATATCAGAACCGTTCGTTCACATATCGAGGCTTTGAAACAGTGCCGCGAATTTCTCGCAAACAACAATCATTTACAGCAAATCATCGGCGCGGACACGGCGGCGAGCATTCGCCGGATCGTCGAAGAAAACCTGTCGGAAAATGCCGCTATCGGAAGTCGCCGTGCAGCAGAAATTTACGGCGCGAAAATCCTTCGGGAAAATATCGCCGACGATTTGGATAATTGGACGACGTTTTATGTTTTGGAAAATTAATCGAAAAAATAAGCAGATTTTAAGTTGAGAAAAAAAATATATGTTAGATACTTGGTCGGCAAAAAAATCGAATGAAGTCAAAAAAGACAAAAATCTGCCGCTCGCATCACGCGAAGCGGACGAACAAACAATCGTTTGGGTAAAAAACGTGGCAATCGGCGGAAACGAAGCGGTCGTGATGGCTGGACCTTGTTCGGTCGAATCGCGCGAACAGGTCGTTTCGACGGCTCTGGCGGTCAAGCAGTCGGGCGCGGTAATTTTACGCGGCGGCGCATACAAACCGCGAACTTCGCCGTATGATTTTCAAGGTTTGGGCATCGAAGGTTTACAGCTTTTACGCGAAGCGGGCGATATTTCAGGTCTTCCGGTCGTCACCGAAGTAATGAGCGAAGAAGATGTCGAGATCGTCTGCGATCACGCCGATATGCTGCAAATCGGCGCACGAAATATGCAGAATTTCGCGCTTCTCAGAAAAATCGGCAAAACAAACAAACCGATTTTGCTTAAACGCGGCGCGGCGGCAACCGTCAAAGAATGGCTTTGCTCGGCGGAATATATAATGCACGCCGGAAATTTAAATATCGTTCTATGCGAGCGCGGAATAAAATCTTTCGATAATTCGCTGAGAAATACTTTGGATTTGGCGGCAATCGCGCTGGCAAAAGAATTGACACATTTGCCGGTCATCGCCGATCCGTCACACGCGACCGGAAAGCGAAGTCTGATAAATGCGACATCGAAAGCGGCAATCGCCGTCGGCGCGGACGGGATTATCGTCGAAGTTCATCCGCAGCCGGAAACAGCACTTTCCGACAGCGCACAGCAATTGACTTTCGCAGGTTTTGCCGAGCTGATGGAAAATCTGCAATCGCCTCTGAGAAAGATTTCAGTCCCGAAAAAATCGGCGGTTTGCCTTTAAATTGTTTGCAGAATCCTTAAAATTTTTTCTGTGTCGGAGAGATCGTCAACCAAAAGATCGGGTTCAAGTGCTGAGAGATTTTCGCGCGATTGATTTTTTCCGGTCAAAACAGCGACGCATTTTGCGCCGAAATGTCGCGCACATAAAATATCGTTCGGCGTATCGCCGATGACGATAAATTGTTCGGGCGAAAATCCGAATTTGTAATGTTCGTTAAAAAGCTGTCCGGCGGCGATTGCCAAATCTTTGCGGTCGTGCGAGATTTCGCCGAAGGCGTTCGGCGCGTTTTCAAAATAACGCCACAGATCAATCGAACTCAATTTAATTTCCGCCGCAACAGACAAATTTCCGGTCAAAAGCGCATTGACGAAATTCGGATTCTTGTTCGTTTCTTCCAGTATTTCTCGCGCACCGGAAAGAATTTCAAAATGTTCACTGTTTTCCGACAACACTTTTGTCATTTCGGCTTTGAAAATTTCAAGAGTTACAGATTTGCGCTCGAAAATTTGTTCGACTGTAAAACCTTCGTCCTTTAAAGCCTCGAACATAATCTGCGTATCGGTCATTCCCGACGGAATAATGTCTTCGAGATTTCCCGGCGAACCGAAAACTTTCTTCATCGTCGCCGAAAAATACTTTTTATAAATGCCTTGCACAGTCGAACGCATCAGTGTTCCGTCAATATCCCACAAAAGAATTTTCAAATCTTGCAGTGAAATCAAAGGCGGATTTTCGCTTTTATAGCGAGGTGAAGAATCTTTCATCTGAATAAACTATTCCATCGGTTCTCTCAATGCTTTGTCTTTACGGCAAACTGAAAGCGGTCTTGCCGTTCCGCTGACGACTTTTTTGATCTGCATTTCTTTTTTGTCAACAATAACGCGCAGACAGGCGCAACCGTAACCGTAATTAATATTTGTTTTTACCCATTGTGCGTCGGAAAATTCCGGCGGATAATCGCCTTCGGCTTGATCGCCGCCCTGAGTTCCGATGATCCATTCGCCGTCCTTATCTATAAGCCAATGATTTCCCGGTGTCGGATTTTCATACCAACCGCAACGGTTTTCGACCTTATCTTTCGATTCGGCAACATCATCAGATTCCGCTTTAATATTTTTTCTTGCATCCGCTTTCTCCGGTTTTTCCGGCTTTACGGCTTCGGGCGATTTTTCGGAAGATGCCTGACCTGTTTCGGATTTCGATTGTTCTTTTTGAGCATCTCCGGCATTTGCCGAAACATTTGTCTGCCGTGTGTTTTGACAGGCGTTCAGCGACAAACCGACAAGCAAAAAAGCTAAAATATAAAAGTATTTTTGTTGTTTCATAAAATAAGTTTCAAATTTTGGAGTTTTAATTGTAATGCAGGGAATTTTATTTTCAAATGAAAAAATTATTCGATTATCGCCAGAACATCTCCGGCATTGACGGTCGCGCCTTCTTCAAATCGAATTTCTCTGATCGTTCCGTCTTTCGGCGATTTCATTTCGTTCTGCATTTTCATCGCTTCGACGACCAGAACGCCTTCGCCCTGTTTTATTTCCGCACCGGCTCTAACTAACACGCGCACCAATTTTCCGGGCATTGCGGTTTTGATTTCGGCAATTCCATCGGCTTGTCCGTCCGCCGATTTTGAGCCGCGCAACTTTTTCGGATCGAAAAGGTTGATTTCAAATTCCTGATTTTTAATTTTAACTTGATACGGCGCATTTTTATCGGTATTCGGCGAAACGAAAACTTCGTAAATTTTATTGTCGTTTTTCAGCAGATAAACATTCGGCTCGACTTCGGACGCTTCGAGGTTATATTCGCGTCCGTCAACCCGCGCAAAAACCTTCTCGCCGTCGCGCTTGATTTCAACTTCGTGTTTTTCGTTATTTAATTCGGCTTGTAATTTCATCTTCAAATTTCGTCCACTTTACTTCAATGTCTTCGCACTCAATTTGCCAAATAGCATTATTGGCAAACTCTATTTCGTGTAAGACAAAATCATTTTCAGATAAACGGATTTCGTCATATAACCAATCTCCGTGACTTTTATTTTTCCCAATTTTATTCAAAGAATATTGATTGACGTTTTTATAATGCAAAAATAAATAACCATCGTGATATGCGCCGAAAAGTTTAATTTCGATCTGAGAAAATCTGTGTTGATTCCGCTCGCCGGAAGAAATTTCAAAAATCTTAATATGTTCTAACCACGCATCGTGCGGACATCTGTGATCTTCGGTGTTCATTCTCCAATCTGCCGCCGCAAATTCATATGCAGATGTCGGCATTTTCTCGCTGTTTAATCTCAGATAATCGTAATATTCTTCACAACGCTGCTGAAACAAAGGATAATCGCGCGGATTTTCTTCATCGAAATCATCAATCAAGATAAACAATTTATCGCCTCGTTGATTTATCGTATTCGCTCTGCAAAAGCGTCATAAATTCTTCGCGCCGATCATACAATCTTTTCGGTTCGCGCGGTTCGTGACGCGCCAGTGCGTAAGCTGTAATCAGCGGCAGCGCGACCGTCGAATCAACATACGCGACAACCGTTCCGGGCAATTGGTCGGGATCAATTTTTCCCCAACTAACTGCTTCTGCCGGAGTTGCGCCGGAAAGTCCGCCCGTGTCGGGACGCGCATCTGTGACTTGCAGAAAATAATCGTGACCTTTTTCGTCAATGCCGAGAACTTCCTGAATCTGCGGTTCGGTTTGCAAGGCGAAGTTTTTCGGACTGCCGCCGCCCAAGATAAATATCGCGGATTTGCCGCCTTTTTTGTGTTTTTTGCCGTGTTGGATCACACCGCGTTTTGCCGCTAAAACGATTGAAGCGGTTTCATTGACATCTAAATTCGGATTTAAAGTCAGCTTTCCGCCCTGTAATTCTTTGGCGGCGATGTTCATTCCGATTGACGAATCTCCCGGCGACGAAGTGTAAACCGGAACGCCGTATTCGTAGCAGACGGACAAAATTGATTTGTCCGTGATGCCGAGTTTTTTTTCGCGTTCGCGGATGTATTTTCCGGCGAGATAATGAAATTCCGCCGAACTCATCGTTTTTTGAAATTCGTCGTGTTCGATCAAACGGCGGAAAAATTCGTCGGTGTCGAGCAGGACGGAATAATCGAAAAAGATGTCGAAAATCCGCACGACTTCTTCTTCGCGCAAAATCCGGTCGTCGAGTTTCGCGTCGCCTTGATGCAGCGCGAGACCGATGCCGAAATGCGTGTCGTGATAAAGATTCGCGCCCGTCGAAATTATCCAGTCAATAAATCCGGCTTTAATCAGCGGAATCAGCGCGGAAATTCCCAAACCTGCCGGAGTCAACGCGCCGGTTAAAGTTATGCCGACGGTCGTGTCCGGTTCGAGCATTTTCTTTGAAAAAAGCTGACACGCTTCCCGAATCCGCGCCGCGTTATACGCCATAAAAGATTCGTCAATCAAATCGGCGAGTGCCGTATTTTTATCAATCGGTGTCGGGTCAATGCGTTTGCCGCTCAAAAATTTACTTTTCTTTTTTGCCATAGAAAGATTTTGCCACGAATAACACGAATTTAGTCGCTAAATTCGTGTTATTCGTGTTATTCAGGTTATTTGTGGCTCATTATTAATCTATTATTTTTTTACCGCTTTATAATCGGAAAGCAACCAGACAACGAAAATAACGATGCTGATACCGATGAAAAAATTGCGCTCTGTTCCCGTCCAGCCGAGCGCGAAAGGTAAAACGATCAGCGCGATCGAAACGATGATTTCGATGATTCCGTGAACCGGAAACTGTATTTGTTTGATAACACCGAGCGGAAATTTCGTGGATGTTGTTAAAAGTAAATGAACAACTGCTAAGACATAGCAAATCGTCGCCGGCAAGCCGGTAAAATCGGCGGCAGTCGGCGCGAGTGCAAAAATTACAACCGTTAAAAGATCGAGAAAACCGTGAATTTTCGGACTTAGTATTTTCATAGTCGTTTGAAAAATTCTGTTTCAACACTATTTCAAATCAACAGAAACCAGAAATACGCTCAACAAAATATTATTTTTCATTTTCCATTTTCCGTTATCCGTTATTTATTCGGCTGCGGCGTGACGCGCAGATATGGTTTGATCGCTTTGAAACCTTTCGGAAATTTTTCTTTCGCTTCTTCGTCCGAGACGTTCGGCGTGATGATACAGTCGTCGCCGTCTTGCCAGTTGGCGGGCGTAGCGACACTGTATTTGGTCGTCAGCTGGAGCGAATCAATAATTCGCAGAATCTCGTCGAAATTTCTGCCCGCGCTCGCCGGATAAGTCATCGTCATCCGAATTTTTTTGTTCGGATCAATGATAAAAACCGAACGGACGGTCGCCGTGTCGCTCGCGTTCGGATGAATCATATCGTAAAGATCGGCGACTTTTTTGTCCGCGTCGGCAATCATCGGAAAATTAACGGCTGTGCCTTGCGTTTCTTCGATGTCTTTCGCCCAACCTTCGTGATTGTCGAGCGGATCAACGCTCAAGCCGATGATTTTTACGCCGCGTTTGTCGAATTCCGGCTTTAATCGCGCCGCCATTCCGAGTTCCGTCGTGCAGACGGGCGTGTAATCTTTCGGGTGCGAAAATAAAACGCCCCAACTTTCGCCTAACCATTCGTGAAAATTGATCTCGCCTTCCGTAGTTTCCGCCGTAAAATCCGGTGCTTCGTCGCCTAATCTAATTGCCATAAAACTTCTCCCTTTTAACTTAGATCGTTTGAATAAAATTGAAAAATAAATGCTTTTCAATCGCCAAAATATAAATTCCGTATGCTTATTTGTTATAACTATCGGAAGTGATTGTCAAGGATTGACTTTGATTTCGGCTGTGTCTGAATTGTCCGAAATTTTATCCGAACGGCGAAGTCTCAACAGGGAAATCTTTTTTTCATCGGCACGAAGAATTTCTACGTCAAGACCGCGAAAGTTTAATTTTTCGCCGGTTTTCGGAACATATCCGATTTCGCTCGTGACGAGTCCGGCGATGGTCGTAAAATCGTCGTCTTCGATTTCTACTCCGAAAAGACGTTCGATCTTGCCGATTTCGACCGAGCCGAGAACGTCGAAATAGCCGTCATCGCCTTCGATGATTTCGATGATTTCTTCTTCTTCGGTATCTTCATCTTCGATCTCGCCGACGATTTCTTCGAGAATATCTTCGACCGTAACGAGTCCGGCAACGCCGCCGTATTCGTCAATCACGATGGCGATCTGAAAATGACTGGTCTGAAAATTTTTCAGAAGTTCGGCGGCGGACTTGGTTTCGGGAACGAAATACGCGGGACGCAGCATATTTTTGATTTTGTCGTTTTCTCTGCCTTCCGACCACGCAACGAGCAGATCGCGGACGTAAATTACGCCTTCGATATTATCAATGTTGTCACGGTAAACCGGCAGACGCGAATATTTCTGTTCGATTATCAGATTGCGCGTCGTTTCGACCGTCGCGTCAATCGAAAGCGCGACTATTTCCGTGCGCGGAGTCATTATTTCGTCAACTTCCGTATCGGTAAATTCGATCATTCGCTCGATTAACCGATGTTCTTCCGCTTCGATGATTCCTTCGGCTTTGCCGACATCAATTAATGCCTGAATATCATCGGAATCGTCTTCGTAATTATCATCCGAACTTTCGGGAACGACCGTGTTTTCAATGTCGCGTTTTTGTTTTTTTTCGATAATCGTCGAAAACGGAATTGCGAACAAAATCCACAGACGATACAACGGGCGAACGAGCGGCAAAAGCGAAAGCAATTTACTTTCGGGGTTTTTTCCGGTAATAATACGCGGAATCATCTGCCGGAAAAGGACGGATAGAGTGAATGAAATAACTAACGAATAAAATAAAATCTCGCCGGAACTCGTAAAGAAGCGAAAAACGATCAGCACGACAAAAACCGTGAAAGCGACCAGTAAAATCTGAATCGCCGCCGACAGGGAAAAACGAAACCGCGGACGATTTTCGAGAATTTCGTGCAGAAAAACCGCCGAGTTTTTTTTCTCCAATTCTTCGGCTTCCGAGGCGATGCGCCGCAGACTGACATCGGACAACTGCGAAAATGCCATATCAATCGTTGCCAGAAAAGCCAGTGCGAAAAGCAATAAAACGGCGATGATAAATTCTAAACCCATTTTTCAGTTAATTCTATTCGCTAAATTTTATTAGGTAAAGCAATAAAGTCATCGGTTTTTGTTTGTAAGAAATTCGGCGGCTTCGGAATCAACTAGCCGGAAAAGATTTCCGGTTGCCGGTTTGACGCTCTGCGAAGGAAATTTCTGCGGCTCGAATTCACCCTCGGCAACATTTTTTAATATTTCGGCTTTGTCCGCTCCTTTGATGAGAAACATAATATTTTCAGCGTTGTTAATCGCCGGAAAAGTCAGCGTCAAACGCCGTGTATCCAATTTTTCGACGCGGTTTTCGACGGCGATTTTTTTATTTTCATTTAACGCCGCCGTATTCGGAAAAAGCGACGCAGTGTGTCCGTCGTCGCCCATTCCGAGCAAAATCAGATCGAATCGCGGAAACTCGTTTTCGGTCAAATCGAAAAAATCTATAATTTTCGTTTCATAATCCTGCGCGATAACTTCGGCAACTTCTAATTCCGTATTCCAGTGAAAAATATTTTCCGCGTGGATTTCCAATGGCTGAAAAAGATTTTCATTCGCCATCCGGTAATTGCTTTCCGCGTCATCCGGTAAAACATTTCGTTCGTCGCCGAAAAAGAAAAAGACCGAACTCCACTCGATTTTGTCTTTATAAACTTCGGAAGCAAGAAGTTTATAAAGCGATTTCGGGGTCGAACCGCCGGCGAGCGCGACCGTAAACTGATCGCATTTGCTGATTGCCTGACTGCCGATCTCGATAAATTTTTCGGCAGCAAAATCATTTAATTCTTCAATTGTCGGGAAAATTTTTATCATCAATTTAATCTTATAATTTTTGCAGTGCTGTTTGCACTTCGTCAATCATTTTCCTGTCATATTCGCCGAGCGCGTCCTGCGCGTCTAAGTTTTCTGAAATCACAAGCGTTTTTTGAAAAGTTTGTTTTGCCTGTTCATTTTGTTTGAGCAAAATCTGAAGTTTCGCCGACGTTTTTCATCGACTGCGCCGCATCGGAAAGGCATTTTTTTTATCATCAAAGAATACAACTGATTTCTTTTTAATTTAATCTTTATATTTGTTGCTTGGCAGAAGTTTATAAAGTTTTTACGACTTTTAACTACTTGATTGACGATTTTAATAAAATTTTTGGCAACAAAATCTTGTTGAATTTACGGTTTCTGAAATTTCTTGATCGTTTTTTTTAATCGCTCGAAATATTTGCGGTCGTATTCGGTCAGAGCGTTTTGCGCTTCCAACCGATTGTAGAATTCCAGCGCGGTTTGAAAATTGCGCCGCGCCGCGTCCGGTTCGGCTTTTTTCTCAAACGCCTCGCCAATGTAGGTATAAATCAGAGCCAAATGGCGCAGTTCTCCTTTACCGGAAGAAGTTTGATGTAAAATATCTTGATAAATCGCGGCGGCTTTTTCGTATTCTGCAATTGCTCCGGCGAAATCTTTTCTTTCCGATTGCGCCGCGCCGAGATGCGTGTAAACGGTTCCGATGTCGGTTTTGTAAGTCGGGTTTGTCGGTTCGAGCCGGTCGAGTTCTTCCAAAATCGCCAGCGACTTTCGCAGATTCGATTCCGATGCGGCGGAGTTTTTTAGTTGGTTGTAAATTGTTCCGACGCGCAGATAATTCTGTGCCAGATTTTGTCGCGCCTGCGAATCGGCGGAATCTTTTTCGGCGACTTCGCGGCTGATTTTCAGGGCTTTTTCCACCAATTCCAGCGCGAGCGCGTTGTTGACTTCTTCATAAATCGAAGAAGCGTTCGCATAAGTTTTGGCGAGTTCCTGTTTGAGCAGTAAATCGTTCGGGTTATCAGTTGCCAATCGCTCACTGATTTTTAAAGCTTTTGCCATTTCCGCTTCGCCTGCGGCTTGTTTTTCATCCCACGAAAGCGACAATCCAAATTGCCGATAACCGCGCGCCAAAAGCGTCTGCGCTTCGATGTTATGCGGATTTCGCGCCGCCGCGTCTTCCAGCAAAGCGAGCGATTTTTGCAGATACGGATAACTTTCGGTCAGACGATTATTGATATATAAATAATCGGCGCGTTCAAAAGAAGCATCGGCGAGCGCGAGTTTCAATTCGAGCGAATCGGGATATTCGGCGAGCATTTTTTCGTCAATTGCTAAAGCCTCATTTGAAGCCGTTTCCGATTCGGTCGGATTGCCCGTCCAATATTCGATTTTGGCAAGCTCTTTAAAATTTGCCGCCAAAAGTTTCCGGTTCGTGAAATCAAACGGATTCGCGTCGAGCAGTTTTTGTCGGATCGTTCGCGCTTTGGCGAAACTAGTTTTCGCGCCGGAAAAATCGCTCAAATTCGGCTTGCGCGGATTGCCTTGCAAATCACCGATTTTTTCATACGCCGAAGCGAGTTCCGATTGGAGCTGCGCGTCTGTTTGCGATTCGGCGGCTAAAGAATCGAGATATTCGAGAGCGCGGGCGACGAGAATTTCTCGCGTTTCGGTCGAGCCTTGCAGTCGTTCGATGCGCGGCGAAAGCTCGAAAAGCAAAGAGTTGGAAAGTTTTCTGACATCGGCGAAACGCTTTTCGGCGCGGTCGCGCTGGGCGCGGGCAATGCCGGCTTGCCAGAGCGCGGCGGCGAGACCGGCGATTAACGCCAGCACGACGAAAGCGGCGGCGGAAACGGCGATCCGATTGCGGCGGAAAAATTTCGCGGCGCGATAACCGATGGTGTTCGGACGCGCCGCAATCGGCAAACCTTTTAAATGCCGCTCGATGTCGTCGGCAAACGCTTCGACTGATTTGTAGCGTCGTTCCGGCTCTTTTCGCAGAGCTTTGAGCGTGATATTGTCCAAATCGCCGCGCAGCAATTTTGGATTTTGGATTTTGGATTTTAAATTTCGCGCGTTGTTTGATTCAGCATTTTCGATTGAGGAAGGGCGCGGCGGTTCGGTGAAGTCAACGGTTTGCAAAATTTCCTCAAAACTTCTGCCTTCAAAATGAAACGGTTTTTCGCCGGTCAAAAGTTCGTATAAAACTACGCCCAGGCTGTAAACGTCCGAAGCGGTAGTGATGTTTTTGCCGTGCATTTGTTCGGGCGAAGCGTAAGCCGGCGTGAACGCCCGAAAAACGGTCGCGGTTTGCGTCATATCGAGATCGGCGGCAGTAATTTTCGCCAAGCCGAAATCAAGCAGTTTCGGCTCTCCGTTTTCGGTGACGAGAATATTGGGCGGTTTGATGTCGCGGTGAACGATTAAGTTTTGATGCGCGAAAGAAACCGCGCGGCAAACTTTCAGGAAAATCTTCAGACGTTCTTCAATCGAAAGATTACGCGCGTGACAAAATTTGTTTATCGGTTCGCCTTCGACAAATTCCATCGCCAAAAACGGTTCGCCGTTCGCGCCGACACCGCCGTCAAACAGTCGGGCGATGTTCGGATGATTGAGCGACGCGAGAATTTGCCGTTCCAGTTTGAAGCGTTTGCCGAGTTCATTGTCGGCAAGCGAATGGCGAACGATTTTGAGCGCGACCTGCTGATCGAACGCGCCGTCATTTCGTCCGGCGAGAAAAACCGCGCCCATTCCGCCGCGCCCGATTTCTTTGATTATCCGGTAATTGCCGAATTGCGTTCCGGCATAATCCAAATTATCGGTCAAATCGGCAACCTGAAAAATCGGCTGTTCGATAAAATCTTCATTTGCAAAATAAGCGTCGAGAAGTTGGTCGAGTTCGGCGCGAAGCGTCAAATCTTCGCCGCATTTTTTGTCGAGCAGCGCGGCGCGGTTAATTGTGGGCGCGGCAACCGCTTCGGCGAAAATACGTTTCTTTTTGTTCCAAAAATCTTCCGTCATTTTATTTGCCGCTTAATTCGACTTGCAGCCAAGCCTTGGCAAACGCCCAATCGTTTTTTACCGTCGCCGGAGAAACTCGCAATGCTTCCGCCGTTTCTTCAATTGTCAAACCGCCGAAAAATCTGAGTTCGACGATTTTGGCTTGCCGCGCGTCATTTTTCTCCAAATCAGCGAGCGCGTCGTCGAGCGCGACCAAATCAACCGCGCGTTCGCTGGCAAAGCTGAACGCTTCATCGAGCGACAACTTTTGCCCGGAGCCGCCGCGTTTTTGCGCGTTTTTGCGCCGCGCGTGGTCAACCAGAACTTTTCGCATCACATTTGCCGCGACCGAAAAAAAATGAGCGCGATTTTGCCACGAACCGTTTTCCCAACCGACCAGCCGCATATACGCTTCGTGAACGAGCGCGGTCGCTTGCAGCGTATGATCGGCGCGTTCCTTCGACAGATAAACGCGCGCGAGTTTTCGCAAATCCTGATAAACGAGCGGCAGCAACTTTTCAGGAGCGTTTTCATCGCCCGCCCTCATCTGTTCGAGCAACACAGTGATTTCCTGAGATTTCGCCATTTTGAGAATCGTCCTTCCTGAAGATTATAAAGCAATAAAAAAAACAAATCGAATTTTTTTTCAGATTTAATTAGCTATTTTGCAAAGTGTTTGCGCTTTACTTTTTGAAAGGAAAGATAACGGAACGGCGATAAAGATTTTATAAAAAGGTCGGCAACCAAAAATCGTGCATAAAAGAATTTATCGTCAGACGCAAACCGCAAAAATGGAAAACTGCCGGATTAACTAATTGTAGAACAAAGTGTTATTCGGTTTGACTAACAAAATTAAAAAAGATTTGAGAAAAAATATGAAATTGAAACAATTGATAAACAAAACATACGACATACTTTCGATAATGCTGATGTTATTCGTATTATTGACGGCATACTCCTTAAATATCTTCGCGCAATTTACTTTTACAGGCGATTACGACCGAACTTTCGCCGCGCCTGACGGTTATTTTACCGAACCGCAAAACAACGATCCGACGATTCCTTCAGATGCGGCGCGAACTTCCGGTTTTTTTACAGGCGGACTAAACGCTGATGGCTCGATTATCGCGGGCGGCAGAATTTCGCGCGGCGACGCGGGCGATTTCTGGCTGCGGAAATTTACCGCGACGGGAGCGGTTGACGCTTCTTTCGGCGGCGGCGCGGGATATGTTCGCACGACGTTTTTCACCAATACCAGCGGTTATAATAATGTTTTGCCGCAGGTTGTAAAAATTCAGCCGGACGGCAAAATATTATTTGCCGGACATTGCGACGGGCAAACAAGCTATCCGAATACTAATGCCAGTTTCGGCAGCGACATCTGCGTCGTTCGCTATAACGCGGACGGAACGCTCGACGCGAGTTTCGGCAATAATTCAGTTGTTGTCGGCGATACAGCAAATTCTTGTCCGTCAACCAATAGCTGTTCGTATGTTTTTCAACCCGGCGCGGGCAAATTCACTATACAAAGCGGGCAAATCGTCGGCAACAATTTCGCGCACGGAACAAACGGCACGATTTACGACATTACTTTGCAGTCGGACGGCAAAATTATTCTCGCCGGGGAGACGCGCGACGAACTCAGCGGCGGAACGAGATACGTCGGAATTTTGGTTCGGCTGAACGCGAACGGCTCTCTTGATACGAGTTTTGGAGCAAATGGCATCGCTCGACTCGTCGGACCAAACGTGCCAAACGGACAATTTCCTAATGCTTACGGTTCGGTTCGTTTTAATAAAGTATTGGTGCAGCCGGACGGACGCATCATTGCCGCCGGTTATGATGGCACAGTCGAAGATTATTTCACCGGCACGGTTTTTCTCGTCACGCGCTGGACGGCGAGCGGACAGCTTGAAACTAAACGCCGACTCGATAACAACGCCAGTCAAGCCGCTAGAGAATCGGCGACCGGCTTGCTTTTAAGCAGAGACGGCGGCAAAGTTTTAGTTTCCGGTTTATATCAAAACGACCAAACGCTCGTGCGCTTAAATTTAACCGATTTATCGCTTGATTCGACATTCGGCACGAACGGTATCAAACGCTACTCTTATCAGAATCTCGACTTTAACGGACTCGTCATCAAGACAATTCAGCCGGACAGTAAAATTCTCGCCGTTGACCGCGCCGCGAACAGCAGCGGTGTCGTCCGCTTCAATCC
>CBDCJY010000014.1:0-43377 GCA_965217985.1 Pyrinomonadaceae bacterium | reverse complement strand
CGACGCAGACGATTTTGGCGACACCGCTCAGTCACAACGGCGAATTGATCGGCGTTCTCGAATATGTCAATCGCATCGGCGAATCGCCGTTTGAAGCCTTTACGCCCGATGAAATGGATAAAGCCGCGCTTTATGCCGAAGCGGTTGCTTCTTTGGTTAATGCTTACGAAGCATCGAAAATATTTACCGATGTCGGCGATAAAATTCTCTCGATTGATAAACGCATCGAATTAACCGAAGTCCGCAATTGGTTGAAAGATATGCGCGACAGCGACGAACACCGCGAAATGCTCGATCTTGCGCTTTTAGTCAGGGAAATTTCGCGGCGCGGCGATACCGAGCGGGAAATGTGCCGCGAAATTCTCGAAGCCGTTTTGCGTTATTCGGAAAACCGTAACGAAACGAGTTTTCTCAGTTTTTAGTCCGCCAAATACTTTCTATGACGACTATCGTTAGCAATTCCGAAATAACAAATTATTCCGCCATTTCTACATATTTCCGGCTCGAAGACGATTGGAAAGCGCGAACCGGAAAAGGCGTGGAAATCGCCGTTATTGACAGCGGAATTGATGCGGAACACGGCGACTTAAAAGGCAAAGTCGCCGTTTCGGTCGAGGCTCACGCCGATAACAAGCGCGTGATTTTCTTGCCTTCGGAAAGCGGCGATTCCGCCGGACACGGAACGGCGTGTGCCGGAATTATTTCAAAAATCGCGCCGGACGCACGTTTTAACAGCATAAAAGTCTTGGGCGCGGGCGGCATCGGCGACGGTCAGGCTTTTCTCGCCGGTTTGGAATATGCGATCAAAAATAAATATCGCCTGATAAATCTTTCGCTCGGAACGACTAAACCGCAATTTTTCTCGCCTCTGCACGATCTGCTCGACCGCGCTTATCAAGCCGGTTGCATCGTCGTCGCGGCGGCGAACAATCTTCCTCAGCCGAGTTTTCCGTCGGTTTTCAGTTCGTCCGTTATTTCGGTCAGCAAAATTACGGAAACCGATCCGTTCAAATTTGGTTTCAAATACGGCGAGATTATCGAACTTACCGCGCCGGGCGTAAATGTCCGCACGGCTTGGCTCGACGGCGGTTATAAAAGTTTGACCGGAAACAGTTTTGCCTGTCCGCACATCGTCGGTATCATCGCGCTCTTGCTCGAAGCTCACCCGGAACTTACGCCTTTTCAGGTTAAATCCGCACTTTACGCGATTGCACAGGAAAATCAGGCGAAAAAATCAAGCGGCTGATGCGTTGCTGCAAAAACGGTGCATCGCAATTGCCACGAGTTTAGAAGTCGTATTTTCAACATCCAAATCAGGTTTTACTTCGGTGAAACTGATTATTTTCGTATTGACCAATTTTGCCGAAAACTGCACGAGCGTCAAAAATTCTCCGGCACGCAAACCGAACGGACTTGCCGCCGAAACGCCCGGTGCATCGGAAGCGCGAACCGTGTTCATATTGAAATTAAAGAAAATACTCATCGAACGGCTGTGATTGATAAATTCCTGCCGGATCAATTCGCGCAATTCGAGATCGGCTGATTCACGCGAACGCATCTGTTCGAGACTTACCGTTTTAACGCCGAGATTCTGCAAATATCTGAAATGATTCGGTGAACAAAAATAAGGCTGAAAACCGATTTCGTAAAAATAAGCGGGAACTAAAAGTTTTTCTTCGAGTAAACGCCGAAAAGACGATCCGTTATCCTGATTTTCGTCCGTTTCGACATCGAGATGCGAATCAACATTTATCGCCAGCCAACGGTCGTTTCCCAAAGTTTTCGCTACCGCCGCGCCGCACGGATAAGAAATATTATTTTCGCCGCCGATGATAATCAGCCGTTTTTTATCCTGCAATATTTTTTCGACGATCTGCTGTTTTTTTGCATAATCGTCATTTGCCGAATTTTGTAAAACGACATTGCCGAGATCGAAGATTTTCCGGTTAATTCCGAAATTGGTCAGCTTATAAAATTCGCGCCTGATCGAATCGGCGGAAGATTTATCGTTGTTTTGTGCGGCATTTTCATCAGAAAAAACGCCGAGAATAACTATTTCGGCGGATTCATAATCTTCTTTTTGCGCCGAAACGATTTCGCCGAGACGCAAATCTGCGGGATCGTTTTTCTTGAAAAAAAGGTCGGTTTCGGGGCGCGTGGTCATTTCGAAAAATTCGTTCATAATTTGCAAATCGTTCCTTGTTTGGCTATAAGTATTTCTTACAAAGTAATTTATATGGAAACTATTCGCAACACAACAACATTCTGGCAAAGCCTTTATTGGCGCGCGTGTGCGGATTTTTAAGTCTTTTAGAACAAAAGTTTATAATAAATCCGCAATTGTTTATTTTTAAATGGTTGCGGATTTATTTTTATCATAAGTTAAAATTATGAGCGAAAATTCTTCATTTTTTCTGCCGACACCGAATCGGACGGACGAACCGCCGCCGGACGATCTGAAAACGATTTTGCTCGACTTGATGCGCGGAAAAAGCCTGACAAGAAAAAAAGCTCGAAATCTTTTGAACGAATTGTTAAATGAAACGGCAAATAATTCGCAGATTGCCGCCGCTCTCGTCGCGCTCGCCGTCAAAGGCGAAACGACGGAAGAACTTACCGGAATGGCGGAAGCGATGCGCGAACACGCCGTAAAAGTTAATTCGATTCACACGGATTTTATTGACACAGCCGGAACAGGTTCGAGCAAAGTCAAAACTTTTAATGTCTCGACCGCCGCCGCATTCGTGATTGCCGGTGCAGGTTTGCCGGTTGCCAAACACGGAAGTCGCGCCGCAACTTCAAAATCGGGAAGCGCGGACGTTTTGGAAAAACTCGGCGTAAATGTTTCGGTCGAAAAAGAGATTTCCGAAAAATGTTTAAATGAGATCGGAATTTGTTTTATGTTCGCGCCGCTGTATCACGCTTCGACGGCGCGTGTGGCAAAAATTCGCCGCGAACTCGGCGTTCACACGACTTTTAATCTGCTCGGTCCGATGACCAATCCGGCAAACGCGCCGTTTCAAATAATGGGCGTTTGGCACAAGGATTTAGTCGAGCTTGTGGCGCGAACACACGCCGCACTCGGAACTAAAAAAGCGTGGATCGTTCACGGTTTGGACGGTTTGGACGAAATCACGATCAGCGAAAAAACTCTCGTTGCGGAAGTTGAAAAAGGCGAAGTCAGATTGTTTGAAATCGCGCCCGAAGAATTCGGATTTACGAGAGTTTCAGTCAAAGATTTACAAAATCTGCGCGGCGGAAATGCCGAACAGAATGCCGAAATCATCAGGCAAATCTTAACCAATGAAAGAAAAGACGCGGCGCGTGATTTAGTTTTAATAAACGCGGCGGCGGCACTTTTCGTCGGCGGCAAAACTGAAAATTTAGAAACCGCCGTGAAGATTGCGAAAGAAAGTTTGGAAAGCGGAATGGCTTTTGAGAAATTGAATGAATTAATTGAGAAGACGAAAGAAATCCGCGGCTAAAAAAACAAAATGTTTTTAACTGAAATTATAGAATTAAAAAAGAAACGCCTCGAAATCGTTAAACAAAACTGCGATTTTGACGAGTTGAAAAAATCTGCAATCGCAAGGCGCGAATGGTCGGAAAAATTTCGTCTGCAAACAGCGTTGCGCCGAAATCAAATAAATATCATCGCCGAAATAAAACGCGCTTCGCCGTCGAAAGGCGTGATAAATGATAAAATTGATGTTGCCGAAACTGCGCGAAATTACGAAACCGGCGGCGCGTGCGCGATTTCGGTTTTGACGGAAGAAGACAAATTCAAAGGTTCTTTGGAAGATTTGAAAACGGCACGAAATGCTGTAAATTTGCCGATTTTGCGAAAGGATTTTATTTTGGACGAATTTCAAATTTACGAAGCCGCCGAAGCGGGCGCGGATGTAATTTTGCTGATCGCGGCGATGTTGGACGATGAAGTTTTGCAAAAACTTTATCGTGTGGCGGAAAATTTGGGACTCGATGTTTTGGTCGAAGTTCACAATTTGGAAGAATTGGAAAGAGCGAAAAAGACGGAAGCGAAAATTATCGGCGTGAACAATCGTGATCTGCACACATTCAAAGTTTCGCTCGACGTTTCGCGCGAATTGATAAAACACGCGCCGGAAAATTGTCTGATGATCGCCGAAAGCGGAATTTCCACGAAAGACGAAATTTTAGATTTGCGTGAACTCGGATTTTCAGGATTTTTGATCGGCGAAACTCTGATGCGAAGCGGAAATGTCGAAAATGAATTAAGAGAATTAACCGCAGAGACGCGGAGACGCTGAGAATATTTAAAAAAACTCTGCGTCTCCGCGTCTCTGCGGTGAACTAAATATGACGAAGGTTAAAATTTGCGGCATTACAAATCTCGAAGACGCGCTGCTGTCGGCGAAATTCGGCGCGGATGCGCTCGGGTTTAATTTTTATGAAAAAAGCCCGCGTTATATCGCGCCGGAAAAAGCGCGTGAGATTATCGGGCAATTGCCGAAAGAAATTTTGAAGGTCGGCGTTTTTGTTAATGAAGATTTGGAAAAAATTGTCGAAATCGCAGAAACGGCAAAACTCGACGCGCTTCAACTTCACGGCGAAGAAACGCCGGAATTTGCGCGGCAGTTGAAACAAAAAACGAATCTGGAAATAATCAAAGCATTCAGAGTTTCGCCCGATTTTGTGCCGGAAGATGTTTTGAAATACGAAACCGACGCGATTTTGCTCGACGCTTATTCGCCCAAAGAACACGGCGGAACGGGCGAAACTTTCGATTGGGAAATTGCGAAGAAAGTTCAGGAGATTTTTCCGAAAATGTATCTCGCGGGCGGAATTACAAACTCAAATGTGCGAATGGCTTTTCATCAATATTTACCTTTTGGAATTGATACTTGTAGCGGCGTGGAAAGTGCAAAAAGAAAGAAAGATAAGATTCAGTTAATAAATTTTATTAAACGCGTAAAAGTTGAAAGTAAAAGAAAAAATGGATTTAAAATCAAACATATTTACGATCTATTAGACGCAATTCAGCCTTGTCCGGCGTTATATTTGGGTAAATATTCAATTTCTTATCTTTGGGTTTATTTACAGGGATTTAAGATGTGTTCTGAATTATTAAATAAACAATTTGACTGGAAAAATTTTATATCATTTGAATATCCTGATAGAAAATATGATTTCCGTTCGTTCTTGGAGAATCAATTCAAAGAACAATTAGGCGGACATAGTTGGGACAGCTTTATTTTAGAAAAAGTTGACGGCGACGAAATCAAAGCATTTGATCTTTTCTTCGCGCTTTTAGAAGAATTTAAGTTAGATAAAGAAGATTTAAGCAATGAATAATTGTGTTAAAATTGCAAATTATGACTACAACTTTAGAAGTAATTTATGAAGACGGAATCTTTAAACCCGTTTCGAGCGTTCCAAAAAATTTTAAGGAACACGACAGAATGAAAATTATAATCGAAACGGAGTTTGATGAAGATTTGGAAAATGAAATTTCGCAGTGGGAAGAGGCGAGCGACGCGGATTTTTTAAAGTTTGAAAAATCTTTAGAGGATAAACCATAATGGCTCGCGGCGATGTTTTGCTGATAAATTTGCCAATGAGCGACGGACGTGAGCAAAGCGGTCGTCGTCCGGCGGTTGCCATTCAAACCGATGTTTCCGGCGAACCGATGTTGATGATTGCGCCGATCACTTCAAATTTAAATGCTTTGCGTTTTAAGTTTAGCGTTCAAATCGAGCCTTCGGATGAAAACGGTTTGAATCAAATTTCAATCATTATGATTTTTCAGATGCGTTCGATTGATAAAACGCGAATCGTGAAAAAAATCGGCAAACTTTCCGACGATGATTTAGCCAAAGTTGATGCTGAAATTTGGCAAATGCTCAAACCTTCCAACGGTTAACAGCATTGGTTCAGGTAATCTCCGCCCGCGATATGACGAAAAGTGAAAACCAAAAATATGCCGAAAAAATTAAAAGAGATTCCGATATTTAACAGCGAAAACGAGGAACGCGAATTTTGGGCGAAGGAAAATTCGACCGATTATATTGATTGGGATTCGGCGGAATCGAAAACTTTGCCGAAACTCAATCCGACGACGCGAACGATTTCGCTGAGAATTTCCGAAGCGATGCTCGAAAAAATCCGGCTTGCCGCCAATAAGCGCGATGTTCCGTATCAATCGCTGATAAAAATGTTTTTGAAGGATCGGCTCGACGAGGAATTTAAAATTTCATAAAACTAAATGAATAATTTTCAACCAAACGAACTCGGTTACTGGGGCGAATTCGGCGGGCGGTTTGTTCCCGAAACGCTTGCTGCGCCGCTTGAGGAATTGACGGACGCTTATTTTGCCGTGCGCGATGACGGCGATTTCCAAGACGAATTTTTGCAGTTATTGAAAGATTTTTCGGGTCGTCCGACTCCGCTTTTTTATGCGAAAAGATTGTCGGAAAATTTGGGCGGCGCAAAGATTTATTTGAAGCGCGAAGATTTGGGACACACGGGTTCGCATAAGATAAATAATGCTCTCGGGCAGATTTTGCTTGCCAGAAAAATGGGAAAGAAACGCATAATTGCCGAAACGGGCGCGGGACAGCACGGCGTAGCGACGGCGACGGTTTGTGCGCTGTTCGGGCTGGAATGCGTCGTTTATATGGGAACGGAAGATATGCGGCGGCAGGCGTTAAATGTTTTTCGGATGCAGCTTTTAGGCGCGGAAGTGCGCGGCGTTGATGCCGGAAGCAAGACTTTGAAAGATGCGATAAATGAAGCGTTGCGCGATTGGGTGACGAATGTTGATGAGACTTATTATCTGTTGGGAAGCGCGCTCGGTCCGCATCCGTATCCGTTGATGGTTCGGGATTTTCAATCGGTCATCGGACGCGAAGCGCGTGAGCAGATTTTGGAAACCGAAGGATGTTTGCCGGATTTGCTCGTCGCGTGTGTCGGCGGCGGTTCTAATTCGATCGGGCTTTTTCATCCGTTTTTAAATGACGAAAACGTAAAAATGATCGGCGTTGAAGCGGGCGGCAAAGGCGAAAAACTCGGCGAACACGCGGCGCGTTTTAACAAAGCGGGCGGCGGGAAGATCGGCGTTTTGCAAGGGACGAAAAGTTGGCTGCTTCAAGATGAAAACGGGCAAATCGCGCTGACGCATTCGATTTCGGCGGGTTTGGATTACGCTTCAGTCGGACCGGAACACGCGTTTTTGCAAAGCATCGGGCGGATTGATTACGCTTTTGCGACGGACGACGAAGCGTTGGATGCGTTTCAGGTTTTATCGCAAACCGAAGGAATTATTCCCGCGCTCGAAAGTTCGCACGGCATCGCGCACGTTTTGAAGATCGCGCCGGAAATGTCGGCGAATGAAATAATTATCGTCAACCTTTCCGGGCGCGGCGACAAAGATGTTGATCAGGTTCAGGAAATGTTGAAAAAATAAGTTACACAATTTATGCATAAAAATTTCATATTGATATTTGTCTTCACATTATTTTTAATCGGCTGTAAAACCGCAAACCAAAATACGAATATCGCGCAAACTATTGAGCCGAAAGCGATTGAAAGTAATTCCTTAATTGCCGTTGATTATCAAACAAATCCTGAAAGCGTAAAAGCAGGTGAGCCGACCGAATTGATTTTTCAATTTAAAACGGGAGCGGATGAACCGATCAAGAATTTTGAAATCGTCCACGAAAAACTTATTCATTTGCTCGTCGTTTCCGAAGATTTAAAAGAGTTTTATCATCTGCATCCCGAACAACAGACTGACGGTTCATTTAAAACTTCGTTTGCCTTTCCGAACGGCGGTTATTACCGTCTTTATGTTGATGCGACACCGAACGGAAGTTCACAGATCGTTAAAAATTTCACGCAAACCGTGATCGGAACTGAACGAGTTAAAGAGCCTTTAATTATTGACCAAAAATTTGAAAAAACGATTGACGGTTTGCGAGTCGTGATGTCGCCTGATGCGTCATTGGAAAGCAGCAAAGAATTGATGCTGAATTTTCAAGTTTTTGATGCGGCGACGAATAAACCTGTGACCGATTTGGAAAAATATCTCGGTGAATACGCGCATTTCGTCATTATCAGTGAAGATTTGCGTGATTTTGTTCACGCGCATCCGTTGTCGAGAGAAACGGTCAAAACCGCAGAACATCAGCACGACGAAATGGAAATGCACAGCGGCAACGAAAAATTGTCGGGTAAAGATGCCGAATCAATCGTCTCGGCGCACGTCGCATTTCCGAATGCGGCGAAATATAAAATCTGGGCGCAATTTCAACGCGCCGGAAAAGTCATCAATGTTCCATTCGTTGTCGAAGTCAAACAGGGAACAGCCGAAAAAACTTTGTCCGAAGTAAAAATTCCCGACGGCGCGTTTAAGATCGTCGTCAGCAAAGACGGTTTTACGCCGCAGGAAATTTCATATAAAAAAGATCAGCCGCTAAAACTTGCTTTTGTCAGAATTGACGAAAACAACTGCGGCAATGAAGTCGTTTTTAAAGATTTGAACATCAGAAAAAAACTGCCCGTCGGCGAAGTTGTGACGGTTGATATTCCGACCGACAAAACCGGAGAAATAAATTTTGCCTGCGGAATGAATATGTTGAAAGGCAGAATCGTGATTCAATAGAAAAATGTTTACGGCAAGCGAACTGGCAAAAAGAAATGAAATTCCCGTTTTTACCGTGCGTCATTATACGAATATCGGTTTGTTAAAGCCGCGACGCAACAAGCAAAACGGTTATAAAATTTATCAGATCGGCGATTCGGAAAAATTGAGTTTTATTATCGCGGCGAAAAATTTAGGATTTACGCTCACCGAAATCAAACAAATTCTGGACGAAGCCGAAAAAGGGAAAACGCCGTGTCCGATGGTGCGCGATATTATCGAAAAACGAATTGCCGAAAATAAAAGAAAAATAAAACATCTGCAAAAACTCCAACAAAAAATGGAAGAAGCCAAAAAAACTTGGGGAAAAATGGAAAATTCGATGCCCGACGGACATTCCGTTTGCAGTCTGATCGAAACTTTCAGTAAATAATTTTTGAGTCTGCTTGACTTGACAGTTAATGTCAGGTTTTACAATGAATGCAGGTTTGAAAATTATGAGTAAAGAATTTATTGATCCGATTTGCGGAATGTCCGTCAATCCGGCAACTGCCGCCGGAAGTGTCGAATTTGACGGCGAACTGTTTTATTTCTGCTGTAAAAGTTGCGAAAAAAGATTTGAGTCGAAAATTAACGTCATTCCGGCTTCGGGTTTTGTCGGAATCAGCGGTTTAAAGAAAAAGAACGAAGAAAAATCATCTGCAAAAGATCACATTGATCCGGTTTGCGGGATGCCGGTCGAACCGGAAAAAGCGGCGGGAAATTTTGAATTTGAAGGTGAAACTTTTTACTTTTGTTCCGCCGGTTGTTTGAATAAATTTCGCCAAAATCCGCAGAGTTTTCTCGAAGAAAAAAAAGCCGGAAAAAAGATCGTTGAAAAGGAAGGTGTCGAATACACTTGCCCGATGCACCCGGAAATCGTGCAGATCGGTGCGGGAACGTGTCCGAAATGCGGAATGGCACTCGAGCCGAAAGTTTTCTCTCTTGACGACGCGCCCGATCCCGAATACGTTGATATGAAAAGACGTTTGTGGATTTCCGCCGCGCTGACGATTCCGGTTTTTATTCTCGCAATGGCGGAAATGCTGCCGAATTTCGATAAAATAATTTCACCGCAAATTTCCATCTGGATTCAATTTCTACTTGCCGCGCCGGTTGTGATTTGGGGCGGTTTTCCGTTTTTCGTCCGCGCCGCGCAATCGGTAAAAAATGCCAGTCCGAATATGTTTACGCTGATCGCTATCGGCACGGGCGCGGCTTATTTATTCAGTTTGGCGGTTTTATTTTTGCCGAATCTTTTTCCGGCTTCGATGCGCGACGCACATACGGGCTTGATTCCCGCGTATTTTGAATCGGCGGCGGTTATTACGACGCTGGTTTTGCTCGGACAGGTTTTGGAACTTCGGGCGCGTTCGCAAACTTCTTCGGCGATTAAAGAACTTCTGGGACTTGCGCCGAAAACCGCGCGTGTCGTATTTGATAACGGCGGCGAAGAAGAAATCGCGCTTGAAGATGTTCAGATCGGCACACGACTTCGCGTTAAAGCAAACGAAAAAATTCCGGTTGACGGCGTTGTTTTAGAAGGCGAAACGTCGGTTGACGAATCAATGGTGACGGGCGAAGCGATTCCGGTTGAAAAGGCGAAAAACTCGAAAGTTATCGGCGGCACGATCAACGGAAATCGGACATTTTTGATGAAAGCCGAAAAAGTCGGTAACGAAACTTTGCTTTCGCAAATTGTTCAGATGGTCGGCGAAGCGCAGAGAAGTCGTGCGCCGATTCAGAGACTCGCCGATTCGGTCGCCGCTTATTTCGTTCCGGCGGTTGTCCTGTCGGCGATCATCGCGTTTATCGTTTGGATATTTCTCGGCGATTTTACGTCTGCGCTCGTCGCGGCGGTTTCGGTCTTGATTATCGCCTGTCCGTGCGCTCTCGGTCTGGCAACGCCGATGTCAATTATGGTCGGAACGGGACACGGCGCAAAAAACGGCGTGTTGGTCAAAAAAGCCGAAGCACTCGAAATTTTGGAAAAAGTAAATGTCATCGTCGTTGATAAAACGGGAACTTTGACGGAAGGCAGACCGAAATTGCAACAAGTAATTTCGATCTCCGATTACAACGCAGACGAGATTTTAAAATTTGCCGCATCACTTGAAAAATCGAGCGAACATCCGCTTGCCGATGCGATTGTCAAAGGCGCGAATGAAAAAAATATCGAGCTTTTGCAGGTTGAAAATTTTGAATCGGCAACCGGCAAAGGTGTTTTCGGGATTGTCGAAGGCAAAAAAGTTTTGCTCGGCAATGAAAAACTTTTGCAAGACAATAAAATCGAAGCCGATAACTTTCAAAACGAAAAGCAAATTTCATTGAGAAATGACGGGCAAACCGTGATGAGCGTTGCAGTTGACGGACAACTCGCCGGATTTATCGGCGTTGCAGATTCGATAAAAGATTCGGCTAAAGCTGCGATTGACGAACTGCACAAGCAAAAAATCGAAGTCGTAATGATGACCGGCGATAACACGAAAACCGCCGAAATCGTCGCGCAAAAATTAGGAATTGACCGGTTTTTCGCCGAAGTCTTGCCGGAACAAAAAGCCGCCAAAGTAAAAGAATTGCAGCGAAAAGGAAAAATCGTCGCAATGGCTGGCGACGGCGTAAACGATGCGCCCGCGCTTGCTCAGTCAAACGTCGGACTTGCGATGGGAACGGGAACGGACGTAGCGATGGAATCTGCCGATATTACGCTTTTGAAAGGCGATCTGAACGGAATTTTAAAAGCTAAAAAACTGAGCCGAGAGGTGATGGGCAATATTCGGCAAAATTTGTTTTTCGCCTTTATTTACAATATCGTCGGTGTTCCGATTGCCGCCGGAATTTTGTTTCCGTTTTTCGGCATTTTGCTCTCGCCGATGATTGCGAGCGCGGCGATGACTTTCAGTTCTGTTTCGGTTATTCTGAATGCTTTGCGGCTCAGAAATCTGAAATTGTAAAAATTATTTTGCCGTCAAAAAGTGTTAAAAAGAGCAAATATAAAAATAAATAAAATATGCGGAAAAATAAGATTGCATTGGCGATTCACGGCGGCGCGGGAACGATTTTAAAGTCGGAACTGACCGATGAATTGGAAAATGAATATCGTTTCGGTTTGCAGAAATCTATCGAAGCAGGTTGGAAAATTTTATCGAAAAAGGGTTCGGCTCTCGATGCAGTCGAAGCATCGGTCGTCGAACTCGAAAATTTTCATCTTTTTAACGCCGGAAAAGGCGCGGTTTTTACGCACGAAGGCAAAAACGAAATGGATGCTTCGATTATGGACGGCGAAAATCTCGAAGCCGGAGCTGTCGCCTTTGTCAAAAACGTCAAAAATCCGATTAAACTGGCGCGTCTCGTGATGAAAAATACCGAACATATTCTGCTCGGCGGCGAAGGCGCGAATCGGTTTGCGCTGGAAATGAACGTCGAATTTGAAACGGACGAATATTTTTTTACGGAACATCGCTACAAGCAACTGCAACAGGCGATGGCGGAAAACAAAATCCAACTCGATCACGCGGAAAAAGCGAAACCAATCGGAACGGTCGGCGCGGTCGCGTGTGATTTTTCGGGAAATATCGCCGCCGCAACTTCGACCGGCGGAATGACGAATAAAAAATTCGGGCGCGTCGGCGACACGCCTTTGATCGGCGCGGGAACTTACGCCGATAACAAGAGTTGCGCGGTTTCCTGCACCGGACACGGCGAATTTTTTATGCTCGCTTCGACGGCTTTCGATGTTTCGGCGCGGATGAAATACAAGAATTCGAGCTTGGAAAATGCGGCGCGAGAAGCCGTCGAATACTTAGGCGAAATCGGCGGCGAAGGCGGTTTGATCGCGGTTGACGCGCAGGGAAATATCGCGCTCGAATTTAATTCTGATGGTATGTATCGCGGATATTTAACGGAAAACGGTGAGTTGCAAATCGAAATTTATAAGTGAAAAAAATCGCAAAATGATTTTGGAAACTTTTTGAAAACATATAAAGTTTGCCGTTTAATTTTTTAGTTTCTACACAACTTCGTCAAAATACGAAAAAAAAAGAGTGTTCTATATATTTTGCGGTTTCATTTTTACGACTGAATTCTCAGAACATAACTGCACACGGCAATCGGCATTCCGGCGGAAACCGAAATCTTTTGTCCCATCGGAAGTTCCACATTATTAATCATCGCGGGATTTTTGCCTTCGTTGACAATCGAATAGTTTCCGTTTCCGCCGAATGTTAAAACGAGATGCCGACGACTGACTTCGGGATCGCCGGTCAGAGGAATATCAACGGGTTTTGATTTTGAACCGCGTCCGATAACGATTTCATTTTGCGAAATCGGAACGACTGTTTGACGAATTCCGTTTTGCCATATTTCCAGACGGAAAAGTTCGATTGCTCGTTTTTTAACGTGCGTCATTTCTTCACCGTCATTTGCCGGAATCGGCGAAACCTGCTGCGGCAAATTCATCGGCGGAATACTCGCGTGTGCGACGGTCGGCGGCGGTTGATTGTTTTGTGTTTGCGGCGGATTGTTAAACGGCGATGTCGTTGAAAATTTGGTCGGCGGTGCGGTGTATTGATTAACAGGAGTTTGCGGAGTCGGCTGAGTTTGTTGAACGGTTGATTTCGGTCGTGCCAACACTCCGGTTTTGTTTGCCGAACTGTCTTCCCAACTGTGTCGGACGTTTATTTCGTCTTTTTCGAGTGTTCCGTCAACTCGTAATTCGACGACGAATGATTTTGTTTCGAGTTTTTTCTTGCCGGCGATTTCTTTGGCACGTTCGGCGAGAATATGATACAAACCCTGTTCGAGACCACGGCGTTTCGCGCCCTGCCATTCTTTATCGTCTTCGCTACTGAGAAAAATCGTGTATTCGGAAGGAATGATCGTCGTGCCTTGCGGCAGCGGAACCATTTCATTTTGCATTACCTGCTCGACGGCTTTGGCTATTTTGACGATAAATTCTTCGGCGATGCTGCGCGGTTTAACCTGCGCGTCGCGGGCGGCTTGTTCCAAAACGAGTTCGGCGCTATCGCCGTCAATCCACTTTCGAACTTTTTCCAATACGCTCAACTTTTTTCTCCTGAGATTTTAAGGTTTTGAAAAATTAATTTTGGTCGAGGTCAATATATTTTCCGTAAACCCAACCGTGACGAATATCGTCGGCATTTCCCGGCGGGCGACCGTGTTCGATTATATCAATTTCGAGCCAATTGTCTTGTTTGCTGACGATTTTCACTTTTGAATCTTTCGTCACCAAACCAATCGGATCATTTGAAGCACTTGGCGACGGACGCAGATTGACATCCGTATTTGCCGATCCGCTTTGCTTGGTGGAAAGAATCGAAGACCGCGAAATAAGACCGCGACCGATCAGATAATTATAGGTTGCAAAAAGACTTCCGGCAAAAATCGCCAGAAAAATTACGAGAAAGGCAAATCGCCTGAAAGACCTTTTTTTTCGTCGCTTGGTTTCGGGAACTTCGACCTTTATTTCATTTTCTTTATTGATTTCAAGCGGCTGCAAATTCGGTGCGTCTTTTGTCAGCGGCTGATGAAGATTTTCAAAATTCAGTTTTGAAACCGTCGCCGGCTGTTCGGACTTTAAATTCGCGGTTTTTAATTTCAGATCGCGCGAAGTATTAAATTGCGGACGCTGCGGCGCAATCGGCGTATAACCTTTGGCAATATGCGGCTGCGGCGAATCGTGTAAAATGTTTTTTATTTGCGTGAACGGTTCGCCGTCACCGGCAAGAATCTTGAGTTTTTGCAAATCTTTCCAAAACTCTTCGACACTCTGATAACGATTGGCGGCAACGCTCTGCGTCGCTTTATTTAACACCTGTAAAAGTTGGTTCGCCCAAATCTCTTTTCTGGATGAAATCGGAAGTTCGGTGATCGGCTGATTGGCGAAAAAGCGCGGCGATTCGCAGGTAATTAAAACATACGCCGATTTTGCCAGCGAATAAATATCAGCTGCCGGAGTCAGTTTTTCAAAAGTTAAAGTTCCGGTCGGTTCGGCGAGCATCGGCGAATGTTCGGGCGGCGCGTAGATGTCCGTCCCGACTCGCGTAATCGGCGAATCACTTTCGTTGACACGCGCCACGCCGAAATCGGCGATTTTCACGGTTTTTCGGTCTTCGGTCAACAGCAGATTTTGCGGTTTGATGTCGCGGTGAATAATTCCGAATTTATGCGCGTGAGAAAGTCCGGCGCAGATTTGTTCTATATAATCCAAAGCCTGCATCAGCGAAAGACTTTTTTGACGACAGGCTTTTGCCAGATCGCCGCCGGGAAGATATTCCAAAACGAGATAATGAAAAATCGTGCCGCGCAGATCACGCGCCGTTCCGTGTCCGAGACGACTGATAATATTCGGATGCCGAACGCGGTCGAGCGCAATCGCTTCGTTTTGAAAATTTTCGACGAGCGTTCTCTCTAAATCCAAATCCAGATCGTTCTGCAGAAAAACATTGAGAGCTTTGATAACGACTTTGTTATGCGGCGATTGCGGCGAAGCGAGAACGTCGCGGGCGACAAAAATTTCAGCATAACTGCCGCGTCCGAGCATCATTTGAATATCGTAGCGGCTGTCGAGTCTGCAATTGTTAAGGACTAATTCTCTCATTGAAACGAAAAACGAATTTACAAATAAATCCCGATTCTCAATACGACATTATAGATTTAAAGTTCGGAAAACACACTATCAAAAAAAATCGTTCGTGCGGAAATTTGGAAAAACCGCACGAACGATAAAGGAAAAACTTTTTCTGCAATTAATTCAGACGCTGAAATCCCGTCAGTTGGATTGACTGGAAAAACGGCGTTCCCGGCGGGAGACGATTCGGATCGAGAAACGTCGTATCGAAAACCCAGTTGCGAGTCGGCGGACCGTAAACCGTCGCACAACATTTAAACGCGCCGTTATTATTGTGTGAATTGAAAAGATTTATCAAAGAGCCGGCGTAATTAAGACGTTTTCCGCTCCAATTTTCCAAAAATCTTTTAAAATTATGAACTCCGCCGGAAAGACGCGGATCACCGCCGCCCTGATTCGGCGAAGCATTTAAACTCGATTTCGTATCGCCCGCGAGCATTGCAAAACGAACAGTCGTTTCGCTTGCCGGACGACTTGAAAGCGCAAACGGATAAGTAAAACTCCGCGCATCGCTCCAATTATTTGAAAGAATCGTGATCGCGTCGGCGGCAATCGAAGCGGGAATATGATCCGGCGTATCTTGCGGCAGATAATCGGTTGATTTGGTCGGCGTTCCGACATTGGCTATTCCGGTTGCGTTATAATTTCCCAAAACATACACGCCGTTTTCAGAAGCGACCGTAAAACCTTTCGTATTATTCGGATTTGCCGAATCGTAACGACCGGGAATTTTTGTTGCGTTAATCAGGCGAACGCCGCGCCGGTAGAATTTATGTTCTAAAACCGCGGCGATATCGGGATTTTCAGATGCGCCGAAACCCGTGTATTTGACCGCTTCGTTCGAGTAATCTGCGTCGAGTTTCCCGTTGTTATTGACATCTTCACCGGCTTGCAAAATTCCGTCGTTATTGCCGTAAATGTCTTCCATATCGTATTCGCCGTCAAAGTCATAATCTCCGCGCCGGTCCGAAACATATAAAACCCAACCGTTCGCGTCGGTTATGTCGCTGCCTTTCAAACCTCTTTTAGCAGCGGTTGCAAAAGGCGTGTTAGTCGGCGTTTTCGTGTCGTAAAATCCATCTAACAACGCTTTCAGATTGCCAATATCAATATCAACCATACTCATCACACCGTTCCAAGGGACTTTTTTCCCGTAAGCGGTATTTGTATTAAAAGCAGTGCCTTCGTAATAAAGTCCTTCGCGCGTGTCGAACATATTGATAGGAAACGGCACCACCCAGCGCGTATCGCTAGTATTGTTTACGTTTGCTTTCTTCCAATGATCCTGATGATCTCCCAAAAACGATCCGTAAGCTCCGTTGTCAATTAAAACGGGAAGCGGATCGGAAGTAGATTTTTTCGCAGCCAGAACGTAATTATAATCGGTGCTGTTCCAGTTGCTGGATGTAATATAACTCGTGTCAGTGGCGGAAATTTTCGATCCTTCGACGATAAATCTTTGCAAATTTACTATCGAACGACTGTCCGTAATACCGTATCCGTTAATCGAAAATACGGTATTTCCGCCCGCGCTGATCGTCGGTGCTTGTTCGGTAACGCCAAAACTCAGAATATCTTCGGTAATGTCTTTTGTTTGATAAGCATTCGTCACCGGATTAAAACCGACGGTTTCGATTTTTATCCAGATTTGTCTTCCCGTATAAAATCTTTCACCGTTAATTTCAGTCGCCTGATAACTGTCAGTCATCGGGCGGGGCGTATAACCTCGAGAAGCCCCCGCACTCGGATCTGCGCCCTGCCCGTTCTGACTGCCGTCGAGCCTTATTCCGCAGGCTGTCGTCACCGGAGTTTGTCCGACACCGGATGAACAGCCGGGAAGTTCGGCTTTGCTGTCGGCAAGCGTAATTCTGATGCCGGTTTTGTTGTAGTATCTTTCTTTTGCCGTCACTTCGTCATCGGCGGCGGCAGATGTGACCGGAACGATTTTAGGCGCGGAAGTGGTTCCCGTGCCGTCATTATATAAACTTCCGGTTTCTTTGCCGCGTTTGAGAAGTTCGAAATAGTCGAGCGATGTGCCGTTAATATTGCTGTTGATTTTAATCGGTAAATCGAGTCTTTTTTGATATGCGAGCAGATTTCCCTGAAATTTGTTTTCATTGGTTTTCCAATTGGAATTGCTGTAAGTCAAGGGATAATCGGGATTTGTAGTTGCCGCAGTGCCGTTTGCCGGATTTTGCAAAACGCTGCCCATATCGTGTTTTAACTGTATATAATTTCCCGATGCATTTTTGATAAAGACATTTTCATCCCAATCCGTCCAAGGCGAGCCGTTTTTGGCAACGTCGCTGAAGATATTGCCGTTTGCCGTTACTTTCGATGAAAAATAAAGTCCGGTCTGCGCCATCATAAAAAGACTTCCGTTGGCGTGAACTCTGCCGCCGAAATCGAAACGCGGTCCGGGATGAAATTCGAGATCGTCATCATAAAAAATACCGAATTGAAAAATCGGTATGCGATTATTAAAAAATCTTCGCCGCAGAGCGACCTGTACGCCGCTTTTCGTTTCGGTCGCGGTCGTGGTCAACTGCCATTCATCGCGCAGCGCATTAAGCCCTTGAAATAATTCGCCCGTCATCACGACCGGTTTTGTCGCTTGAGTCTGGACGATATTTTGTGTGAAAGCATAATCGTCGAATTGAGGCGGATTTTGACTAATCACGCGATCCAGATCGCTCTGCGCCGGATTTAATTTGAGATCGAAAATCTTGTCGAAATTTTTTGTCATCACTTCGAGACTGGCGTGTGCGGCTTCAAAAGTTCTCGTTTCCGAAGCGTCGTTTGCCGAGGCAATCGTTTCGCTGTTCGTCCGGGAGACGGCGAGAGCGACGAAACCTAAAAGCAAAACCATTATCAAAAGCGCGATGACGATTGCCGAACCTTTTTCATCTTTGGCAGAATTTGCCGGCAAATTTTTCGCAAATAAATTTGTCGCAAGTATTGTAAATTTTAACTTCAAATTCATATCAACTGACACCTCTCTAACCCGCGTCATAATCCATATTTCTCGCGCTGAATGTAGCACTTATCGTTATTTTATCCATTTTTTTCGTTTGCTCGTCAGCTTCAAAAGATTGCACTGTCAGCGTTACGGTGATTTGTCTGATTAAATTAAAATTTTCCGGCTGATCGTCCGTTGTTCCGGCAATTCCGTCAATTCCGGCTGCCGGATTATCCGTGACGGTTCCGTCGCTCAGAACATATCGAATCTGTAAATTTTCGACATTATAGGCGAGCGGCATTTCCTGTATCTGATCCGCGCTGGTCGTGCCGCTCCGATTGTTTCCGAAAACGGTTCTGACAAGCGTTCCGTCATCTTTAACGTAATACTTGACGAGGAAAAATCTCTTGAGCGAAGCCAGATAAGTCGTGCAGTTTTGATCGGACGAATTAACGCATTTGCGTAAAAGACTGCCGTTCTCATTGATGCCGTTAAGCGGCTGATTGAGACCGAGAGCATCGGTCGGCGAGATGTTGATCTGATTTGTTCCGACGATTCCGCTCGCCATTACAGCAACTTGCGACGTGTCGGATTCGATCAAATAAAGATCGTTTGCTTTTACATTTGAAGCTCCGTTCGAGTCTTTCGTAATCAAGCCGACTGTTTCGGGACTTCCCGAAGAACCGGTTACATTCTGCAATTCGACGGTGTTGGAATTATTAAAATCCAAATCACGAAACGCGAATGTAATCATATCGGTTTTGACGTTCGGATCGGTTTGCAGATTGTTTTTGTAAATATTATTGCCCGCCACAATCGAAGTTAAAATATCGCGTTCGGTATCTTTATCGGCAGAAATTCCGAGAACATTCGATAAAAAATTATCCGGCACGATTGCGCCGCGCCGGTGATAACCGAGTCCGGCATTAAGTGCGTCTCTGCCGATCAGATGCACGGCAATTCGCGCGTTTTTCAAAATATCGGCACGACGACTCGAACGGTTACGGTCAACTCTGGCAACCTGCAAAAGACCGTAGATCGAACTCGTGATGATAAGAAAAATAATCATCGCTATCATCACTTCGATAAGTGTAAAACCGCGATTATTTCGATTTTTTGATCGGTAATCTGTAAATTCGACTGTCGCAGAGTAAAAAAACATTTCGATAAAACCTCTCAGTAGTTAGTAACGATTGTGGAAACTACTTCTACTCGAACTGCCTGATTCAGACGGTATCTGATATTAACCGTGATTTTCCGGCGGGAAACCGCGTTCGGCGGCGAAGGTCTCTCAGGGTCGTCAATGTCTTCGATTATTATTTGTCTGTCAAATCCCTGAAGTTCCGCGCTGTTGTTGACAGGTCTGCCGGAAACGACGCAGCCGTTGCCGGACGGACACGCATCGTCGGAAGTCCCGGCAACGCCGTCCCAACCTAAATCTTCACGAATCGGAGACCAACCGTTTAGGAATATTCCTTTGGCAACGCCGCCGACCGGATTATTGCCGACATTTCCGATAGAATCCCAACCTTCGATTACTCCTGTGCGGGCGATTTGCTTTGCTGAAATAATAGATTCGATGGTCGAAAGTGCGGTTTGTTTGGCGATCACTCTTTTCTCCGTTTCATAAGTTCGCAGCAGATTTGAAGTGATTGCCGAAACCATCGCCAAAATTCCGGTCATCAGAATAAAAATTGCGATGAGAACATCAATATATGAAAATCCTCTCTGAAATTTTTCTTGTTTCCGCATAAAAATTACGCTCTGCTAACTTTGCGGATTTCCGCTGTAATTGCCGACTCTGCGCGAATCTTTCCATTTGTTCGTATTCGGAAAGTTGGAATCGAATTCCCAAAATCTGATTGATCCCGTCGAGCCGATAACCGTCAAAGCCCGTGCAGTCGAAGAATTATCGGGATTATTATTGTCCGGCTGCCAGATATGTAAAGTTAATCCGCTGATAACCGCGCCGTCACCTGTCGCATTGTTTCCGCCGTCAGACACCGAACCGTTACTTTGAAAACGCAGAGTGCAAACCTGATGCGTCGCACTTTTCGGATAAACGCTCGGCGAAAAAGCGGCAGTTGGAATCGGCAGCGGTTCGGGCGGATTGTAGGCGATATTTCCTGCGCGTTTGTCCATTCGCACTTCGTTCGGAAAATAGATCGGCAGAACTTTTAAGACCACATCGTCGTCGGCAGTTGCTACGCTGTTTTCATCAATCAGCCGGACTTTGTTGTCCGTCAGATCAATCTCGACGCGCATCGTTTCTCTCTGCGTCAGCGAACGCTGCCGCGCTTCCTGCAAAATATCGGCAATAAGCAAAGTTTGATCGTCGGTTTTATATAGCTTTTTATGTCCGCTCAAATAAAATGATGCAGAACCGCCGAGTAATAAGATCAGCGTTAAAACTACTAAAATCTCAACCAACGAAAAACCATCTGCATTTTTGAAAAATTCGGAAAACTTGCACCTCATATTTTTCGTTCCTTTAAATTGACCGGCAAAATTGACCAGTCAATTTGACAGATTGTTGAATGAATTTATTTCAATGTGAAGAATACTGTATGAAATAAATAAGAAATAGAAAACTATTTCCAAAAACTTTTTACAATGTTTTACAAAATGTTTTTAAGATACGACTTTTCAATCGGAAATATTTCCGTTAAAATGTCTGTAAGTTCGGTAAAATAAGACTAAAATTAAATGTCAGATAACACGACGGCAACAAAAAAAACTTTTTCGTTCGACTGGTTAATCAGAGGTGTTTTAACCAAATTCGGCGATATTTTTGATACTTTGACGGGCAGACGCTGGAAACCTTCGAGCAGTCTGGCGACGAGCGAGTTGACCGAAAAACTTAAAAAACTGCTCGATCTGGAAGTGAAAGATTTAGGCGGCAAAGGAAAGTTCGTTCCTCATAACTTAAAACTCAAAATGCAGTGGGATAAATTTTCGACCGATTCGGAAAAAGCCTTAAAGCCGCTGCAAAACGAACTTTTGATCGCGGCGATTGACCATATCAACGACAATCGTTACCAAACTTACGAGCCGATAAATCTCGAAGTCAAACCTGATTATTTTACCGAAGGCGTAAAACTGATCGCCAGTTTCGACAAATTGGGAAGTGAAGAAAATGAAGTCGCGGTAAATGTCACCGTGCCGGAAATAAAGGTCGGCAATTACGCGCCCGAACCGATTGCCGAAATCGAACAGACGAAAGAATTTTTCACGGCTGAATTTTCAATAAACGGAAAACCGAAGTCGGTTGATCTGGAATTTACCAACGGAATGCGGCGCAATGTCGGCAGAAACAATCAAAACGATCTGGCGATAGACGATGCGAGCGTTTCCAAAATCCACGCCGCTTTGGTTTTGAACAAAGAAGATCAGCTTCAAATCGCGGACACGGGTTCGACCAACGGAACATTCATCAACGATCAGCGTATTTCATACGGCAAAGCGATAACTATTTCGGATGCGGATAAAATAAAATTCGGCACAGTCGAAGTTTCATTTAAAAGACATAAAAGAGATGAATCTGTCGAACGAACTGCGTCGGGAAATTTATCTGAAAATGCTTCCGATAAAACCGCGTTATCTTTAAATTCGGCAGATTTGACATCAAACGCGATTTTTCCGACCGCCGAATCAAGTATTGAAAACGGCAGAAAAGCGGAAAGTATCGTAAACGAACGCAAAGCGGATTATTCAACGGCGCAAGATTTGGCGGAAAAGGAAAACAAAGATATAACGAGACAAGATATTGATTTTGATTTTGAAAAACGCACGGGCGGCGAGCAAAAATGATTTTATTTTTCTTACAATTCGACTGGAACAAACTGCGTCCCGAAAATCTGCTCGGAGCGCAGATTTTAGAGCGAACTCCGGCTGGACTGAGCATTATTTATTTGGTCGGAATTGCAGTTTTGATCGCATTTCTGATTTTTTCTTTTATCGGAAATTTTCGCCGTCCGCAATTCGCTTTCGAGCAAAATCTGCCGAAAGAAGTAACGCGAAAATTAACGACCAGCGTTACGAACAGAAGTTTGCGCGTCTGGCAATTCGTCTTTATCGGACTTGCATTTACCGTTTTCGGTTTTCACGCCTATTGGGTTTATTACGCGGACGAAACCAATGAGCAATTTCAGGCTCTGAGTTATAAAGATTTGCGAAATCGCCGCACGACCGCCGCATCTCTGCGCGGCTGGATGCTTGATCGTTCGGGAAATTTGGGCAGTGCGCTGGCATATTACAAAGTTGATTCGGACGGCGACATTCAGCGAACTTTCGCGCTCGAAAAAGAAATGTCGCATCTGCTCGGAACAGAACGCGGAACGCCCGGACTCGAACGCACTTTATATCGTAAGGAAAAAGACCCGACACCCGAAGCGTGGGAAGTTTTCACGCGTATCAAAAAACCGGAAGAAGAACAAAAAGACGTTCGCATTACGATTGACCGTGATTTACAGGCTTTTCTCGCCAAACAACTCGAAGGTAAAAAAGGTGCAATAGTTGTTCTCAATCCGCAGACGGGCGATGTTTTGGGAATTTATTCAAATCCGGCTTTCAAACTTTCCGAAGCTCAGACGCTTGACGATTGGCTGAAACTCGAAGGCGATACCCGCAATAAACCTTTGTTAAATCGTGCGACACGCGAGTATTACGTTCCCGGTTCGACATTTAAAACCTTTACGATGATCTCCGCGTTTCGCGCCGGAAAACAAAACACGCTTTTGACGAGTTCGGGCGAAGGTTTTGTCCCGTTTCGCGGTTCACGCGCGATTCTCGACGCAAACGGCGGCTGTGAACCGCCTTACGGCTGCACCGGTTTAAATATCGCACAGGCTTACGAAGCGTCGAGCAATCAGTATTTCGCGCAGATGGCGGTCGAATTGGGACGCGAACGAATCCGCGAAACCGCCGGAAAATTCGGCATTTGGGCAGTTGATACGCCGGAAGAAGCCTTGCAGACGAGATTTTATTCCGACATTTGGAACACGAGCAACGACGCGATAAAAAATGCGCTTGCGCCGGAACAATCGGCAATCGTCACGGGCGATAAAATTTCCGCCTACGACATCGGACTCGAAGGAATGGGACAAGGTTATGCCGGACAGATGACACCGTTTCAGATGGCTCTGATCGCGTCCGCCGCCGCCAATTTGCAGGGAAATCTGATGAAACCGAAAATCGAATACGACCGTCCGGCGGAAGTTTACTCACAGCTTTTAACGCCGCAACAATCTCAGCAAGTCAGAGATATTATGGCACTCGTGACGGAAGGTTCGGGCGGAACGGCGACGAGAGTTTTCGGCGAAGTTCGCGGCGCGGGAATTCGTTCCGGCGGCAAAACCGGAACGGCGGAAAAACTCGCGCCGGTTTATGACGAGAAAACCGGAAAGTTAAAAACAGTCAAGAAAAAACGCCGCGACGCAAACGGCGAACTCGTCGAATACAATGCGCCCGTGATGTATGAAAGAACCGACAGTTGGTATATTTCGATTGCGCCGCTCGAAAAACCGCAACTGGCAATTGCGGTCGTCGTCGAAGGCGGCGGTTACGGTGCGACGATCTCCGCGCCGATTGCCGCCCGCGTGATTATGAAAGCCAGAGAACTCGGACTTTTAGGCGAAGAATACAAACCGAAAACGAAAGTTCCGACTAACACCGCGCCGCCGAAAAAGAAACGCAAATAAAAACTTAAAAAGATGCAAAATCGCGCTTCGACACATTTTTTGATTTTGATTTTGATTGTCGTCTTAACGGCAATCGGTCATTATTCCATCTATTACGGCGCGTTGATTCGCGGCTATGAAACGTCGTCGCTGACCGCCGGAAGAAATATATTATTGTTGACTCTGCTGGCAATTCTGCCGGTTTTTCTTTCAAAATTCTTAAGATACAAAGGCAGTTGGGTTTTATACACGACCGCAATTTTGCTTTTTTCAATCGGCTTAACGGCACAGTATCGTCTGTTCAGCGATCCCGAATATACTTCGCGCAAAAACAAAGCCGAAGCTCGCCAGCAGAAAATAAAAACTTTACAACTTCATTACATACAGGAAAATTATTCGGCGGAAAAGAAACAACTGATGGGACTTCCGGCAACGCCGCCGTCGCCCGTCGATCTTTCCAAAGAAACGCCGCGCCAATCGGAAGAACAATTGTCGGACGTAATGTTTTCGGGTAAAACGGTTAATCCGATTTTAGGAATTATCGGTTTTATCACGGTGATAATCTTGCTCCGGCGCGATGATGTTTTACAACTTCTGCAGAAAAACGGTTTTCTGATCGTGCTGCTGACTTTGATTCCGCTGATGCTCGCCGCGATAACTTCGAGCGCGGGAAAATCCATCGCCAATATGACACCGTGGGAACCGGCAAAAATTCCGTTTTTAATCGGATTTGCGGCGATTCTTTCCGTGCTTTACAAAAATCTGGCGCGGACATATTGGGGCGTTCCGCGTGCAAAAGATGTCGTTCCGCTCGTATTTATGGCGATTCTGCCGTTTTTCCCGTTTTTCGTTTTGAAAGATTTCGGGCAGATGATGGTTTTCAGCGCGGTTTACGTGACGCTTTATCTGGTCGCCGTGCGGCGTTTTCCGCAGAGATTCGTGTTGATCGGAAGCGTCGTTTTGCTCGTCAGTATTTTGGTTGTCGGCGCATTGCCGCTCAAGACGCAGGAAAATATTCCGCTGCTTCCGACGCTTGCCAAACCCGTCAAAACCGTTTTGCCGAATCGCATTCAGCAAAGATTTCATTTGTGGCTCGACGGTTTCGATCCGCCGACACCGGAAACCGACTGGTGGAAATCCGATTACGATAATTATTATAAAAAACTCGTCGAAAACAATCCCGAACTGCCGCAGATGCTCGAAGACGATCCGAATCTGCAAAAGTCAATAAATGTTGATGCGTGGTTCGACATTCTCGCTTTCCAACCGGCGCAGGCGACGTTCGGCGTTTATTCCGGCGGCACGACCGGACGCGGCTTGGGACTCGGTTTTGTCGAACTCATTCCGGTTTCGGATTCGGATTATATCTACGCCGCGATTGCCGAAGAACTTGGACTTTTAGGCGGATTATTGCTAATCTTTGCGCTGATCGTGTTCGTCAGCGCGGGTATCAGAACGGCACTCGATTCGCGCGATATGTTCAGCAAACTTTGTTCGGTCGGTTTATCGGCATTTATCGGTTTTCAGGCACTCGTCAATATGGGCGGAATTACGCGCGCTCTGCCGATGACGGGAATCACGTTGCCGTTTGTCAGTCACGGCGGTTTCAGTTTGATTACGAGTTTTGTAATGCTCGGAATGCTGATGGCGTTTTCTCATCGTAACGCAGTTGACAGACTGCAAAGCGAATTGTCTAATGTCGAAAGTAACACGTTTTGAAAGGTAAAAAGCGGAAAAGGCATATAATGTGAAAAGTTCAATAAAAACCTTACATTCTTTATTGAATTAAAATTAACAAGACGTTTTGATCAATCAAAAAAAGAGACGGCAAACTTTGTAACTTTTTTACTTTTAACATTTTTTGGCTGGAGTTAGTAGATAAATGCAAAATAATTTACAGATTGTATCGGCATCGGTCAGCGACCGTGGTTTAAGCGAAAAACGCCCTGAAAACGAAGATTCGTTTTTGGAAATAAAAGGCAGCGGAATTTTCGCGGTTGCCGATGGTGTCGGCGGCGCACAAGCGGGAGATGTCGCTTCACAGATGGCGATGGAAATAGTCGGCGAAGCCTTTATCAATATGCAGGCGACGGGCGATGCCGAAGATATGATGAAAACTGCCATCGAACGCGCCAATGAAGCGATCTTTCAGATGTCCAACGAGCTGCCGCAGCTTTCGACGATGGCGACGACGGTTGTCGCACTTCACATTACTGAAAATATCGCTACAATCGGACACGTCGGCGATTCTCGTCTTTACAGAATTGACAGCAACGGAACTTTATATCGTGAAACGCAGGATCATTCGGTTGTCGAAGAAGAAGTTCGCGCCGGTCGAATGACACCCGAACAAGCCGCCAATCATCCGAGTCGCAACATTATCAGCAGAGCCTTAGGCGCGGAACAAACCGTCGAAGTTGATCTGAAAACAATTATGTTCGAGCCGAACACGACATTTCTAATTTGCTCGGACGGCATCACGCGACATATCACCGATGAAGAAATAAACGCGCTTTTGTTTTCGGCGCATCAGCCGTCGGATATTTGTCAGCGAATGAAAGAAATCTGCTATCAACGCGGCGCGGAAGATAATCTGACCGCCGTTATCGTCAGAATTTCCGAACAAGACGCACAATTACAAACCGCTTCGATTGATTTTGAACAAGATACGATTGCGACCGCTCGCCCGCCGGTAACGGAAAATGCCGCAGTTTCCGGTTTACCGATTGTCGGAAATCAAAATTTACAGCAAAATTACGACACTCAAAAAATCGAAACTCTTGACCAAAGTTCGTCTTCGGCGGAACAAAACGCCGCTCAGAATTTTCCCGACCGAAATATGGAAACATCTGTCGGCGACGCTGAAAATAACCGGACGGTGATTTCTTACGATGAACGCGAAAACAGTTCAAACGGCGGCATTTTCGGTAAATTGATCGGCGGTCTGGCACTTTTGCTTTTGGGAGTCGTTCTCGGCGCGGCTGGATATTCTTTGTTAAGCAAAAAAGAAGTTGCCGAAACGCCGCCGCCGATTATTGAAAAACCGCAGCAGGAAGAAAATCTCGATATGGTTTCTTTTGAAAACGCCCGCCGGGACGTTGACGAAAATCCGGCGCAATATGTTAAAACCGTTCAGATTACGCCCGATAACGCCGAAGATTTTTACCTGTTGGGACGCGCCCAACTTTTGACGAAAAATTATACCGAAGCGAAAAAGAATTTTACCGAAGCGAAAAATCGTCTTGCAACAGTCAGCAACGACAACAATAAAATTCTGGCGACTGAAATTGCATTGGGATTGGCGGTTATCAACGGACAGTTTTCGATCAAAGAATTTGAAAAGGAAGTTCCGTCCGCGCAGACTGAAAATACGAATACAAACATTAACGTCAACGGCAATATCAATTCGGCGCAAACTTCGAGCGGTCAGGTCAACGGCGCGCCTATTCCGTAAAAAATTATAAAAATAAAAAAAATCAAGGCGGAATATTTAATTAAAATATTCCGCCTTGATTTTTTAGGAAAACTATAAAATTTACAAGCGTTGTTTGACGTTAAAATTTTCTTCTAAATCTTTTAAAACACGGCTGTGGATTGCGTCAACTTCTTCTTCCAGCAAAGTTCGTTCGTTGCTTTGAAAAGTAAATCTAATCGTTAGCGAACGCTCGTCATCCGCAATTCCTTTGCCTTCAAAAACGTCAACATATTCGATTTTTCGCAAAAGTTCATAGCTCTCGTTTTCGATAAAATTCTTAATATCGGCAAAAGTTTTATTGCGTTTGACGATCAGCGAAACATCTCTCTGAACCGAAGGCAAAGTCGGCAACGGACGATAAAAAACTTCCTGTTCGCCCGATTCCAAAACGGTTTGCAGATCAATTTCGGCGACGTAAACAGGCTGTTTGAATTTATAATTTTGAGCGATTTCATCCGACAAACGCCCGATTGTGCCGACGTTTTTGTTTTTATAAAAAACATTCGCCGACTGACCTTTTCGCAAGTGTCCGGATTCCGCCGGAGCAAATTCGAGCGGCGAAATGTTCAATGAATCTGCGGCACTTTCGAGTGCGCCTTTCGCGTCGTAAAAGTCGAATTCACGAACAGCCGACGCTTTGTTTTGAAACATTTCATTGCCGGTTAAAACCAATGAAAAAAGTTCGCGCTCGACCGGCAGATCGTTTTCTTTGTTTGAAGCGGCGAAAACTTTACCGATTTCAAACAGGCGAACATTTCTCTGTCTTTGATTCAAATTTGCGCGCACCGCATCGAGCAAACCCGGAATCAAAGTCGGGCGCATTCGCGTTGCGCCTTCGATAATCGAATCTTGCAGCGAAATGTATTTTTCATCGAGATTTTCATTGACAAAATCAGGAACCGCATCGAAAATTTCATCGGCTTTCGTATCAATAAAACTGTAAGAAATCGCTTCGTCAAAACCGATATTGGCGAGCGTCTGACGAAGGTGAAATTTCCGCATTTCGTTCGGCTGATATTCGCCCGCGCCGAATGCCGGCGGAAGTTTTTCTTCGATTTTGTCGAAACCGAAAACACGCGAAACTTCTTCGACCAAATCTTCTTCAATCGCCAGATCGTGTCGCCAAGTCGGAGAAATATAAAGTGTTAATTGCTGTCTGCTGTCTGCCGGATTTTTCTTTTTTATTCCGAGAGTTTCTAAGATTTTCGTAATTTCATCTTGTTCGATTTCCAAACCTGTCAATCTTTTGACGACAAATTTGAGATCGTTCGATTCGATTTCATTTTGTTGAAAATTTGTCGGATAAACATCAACAAATTCTCCGGCTTCGCCGCCTGCCAGTTCGCAGATCAATTCGGCGGCGCGATTTGAAGCATAGATCAGATTCTCGATGTCAACGCCGCGCTCGAAACGATGACTCGCTTCGGTCGAAAGTTTCAGATTACGCGAAGTTTGCCGGATCGAATCGCGGTCGAAATACGCGACTTCGAGCAGAACATCGGTCGTTTCATCGGTGATCGAAGATTCAAAACCGCCCATCACGCCGCCGACAGCGACGGGTTTTTCAGCGTCGCAGATGACGAGCATATTTTCGTCTAATTTGCGCTGAACTTCGTCGAGAGTTTGAATCGTTTCGCCTTGTTTTGCGCGTCGAACGACGATTCGATTTTCCGAAAGTTTGCTCAGATCAAAACTGTGCATCGGATTTCCGAGTTCGAGCATTACATAATTCGTAATGTCGGCAACATTATTGATCGAGCGTTCGCCGACGGCTTCGAGTCTTTGTTTTAACCATTCCGGCGATTCTGCGATTTTGACATTGCGAATAATTCGCGCCGTAAAACGATGACACAAATCTTCATCTTCGACCGTGACGAGATTTTCAGTTTCATCTTCTTTATCTCGTAATTCGTAATTAGTAATTCGCAATTTCCCGTCCGTAATCGCTCCGATTTCCCGCGCAATACCGCGATGCGACAGACAATCGCCGCGATTTGAAGTCAAATCAATATCGAAAATAAAATCGTCATTTATTTCCGCGATGCCTTCGACAGCGTGACCTGCGCCGGTCAGTTTCACCGCCAAATCTTTCGGTGACAAACCTATTTCGACTAAATCTTTAAGCCATTTATAACTGATATTCATAAATTAATCTTCAACTTTTACACATTTTCCGTAAATCGCGTTTACGCCAACCCAACCGTTTATCAATCCGCGATTATTGCCGATTTGAAATCTCGCGCCTTGAATAGCTTTTATCAAATGCAGATATTCGTTGCCGCCCACTTTGCACAAAACAATGTCGCCTTTCAGCAAACTTTCAAAATCCTTAATCGGCTCAACCGTGCAAAGCTGTCCAGATTCGATCTTACCTTTCATCGAATGCACGGGCGGACGAAACGAAACAGTTTCGCCGTTTTTCAATTTTGCAATGTAATGTGTCGCCCAACCCATAAAACTTAAACGCCTAAAAGTAATTTTAGAAGTTCGGTTGCTAAAATACTTCCAGTCATTCCTTCAAGAATATTTCTTAAAGTTTTTCTTGATTCTTTAATTACCATTTCCTTTGGTTTTGGAGATTTGACCTGAGCTTTGATTGTTTGAATTTCTGCAATAGTTTCTTTTTCGTCATTCTCAGATTTAAATTCTAGTTCTGAAAATCTTTTCTCAAATAATTCAATAAATTTTTCTAAATTCTTTAAGGTTTCTTCGTTTAGATCAAAAGTTTGATTACTTCTATTTGAACCTTGCATGATTTGAGAATTATGCATTGAACCATAATTATTAATAATATTTACAGGTGGAAAATATTCCGTAGATTCATCTGGTTTTGATAGGGCTGCTTCTATTTCATTTACTCCATCGGGAGTTATCTGAGAAGTGAGATTGCTGAGTTTTATCAATCCCTTGTCATGAAGATATTTTGCTAGTGTGTGAGTCTCAACCTCAGTGAAATTCAATTCACTAGCCAAATCTTCCGTATGAACCGGTAAACGAATACCTTGACTTTTTTCATACAAAAGTTTGAGGAATTCTAGTCGCTTTCTATTTTTTTCTTCAATACTTTCCATATTAATAAATTAACTAAACTGCTCCAAAAATCTGACATCGTTTTCAAACATCAAACGAAAACGGTCGAGCGAATATATCAAACTGCTGCAAAATCGGTATATTTTCGCAAAGACGGAGATTGCAGTCCGAGAACAATATCATTTTTCGGAACGCCGTTTTGAACTAATTCGCGGGCAATGTCAATATCGGTCGAGTTTCGTTGAATCCAGATTTTACCGTTTTTTATATCAATGTGAATGGAAACCCCGTAAGTTCTTTTTTGGTCTTGCCAACCGAGATGCAGAAGTTGGTAATGGTCATTTTTTGTATCAAAGATAACCTGTGTTTCAAATTCGTCGGCTTTTTCCGCTCCAAGCAATTTAGCTTTGCTGAGTTCGGTCAATAATTCCTGAATGTTTTGACGATATTTTGCTACTTTATCCATTTGACGATTTCCTCCTTTTCGATATTGTAGGTAATCAATTTTACACCAAATTTGTTTATCATTCCTGCAATAAATTCGTCTTCAAAAAATGTTTCGTGAACATTATCGGGAACGGCTAAAAATAAAGTTCGCTCCGGTTCTTGAGTACTCAATGCCTCGCGGTAACTCATAAATTGACCGTAAGCCAAATAAAAATCATAAATGTTGGATGCGCCGAGAAAACTTTTTATTTCAATTGCAATCTTTTCGCCGTCTTTTTCAGCGGTCAAAACTCTTTCTGCTGCCAGATCGATATAAGCATCAATCTTGCCGAGTTTTATTTGCAAAGGGTCAGCCGTAATTGTCCAACCATCTTTGACGAGTGCGTTTTTGACCGAATCGTGAAATTTATCTTTTGCAGACATTACCTGAATTGCTCCAAAAATCTGACATCGTTTTCGAATATCAAACGAATATCGTCGAGCGAATACATCAGGGCGCACATTCTTTCCAAGCCGAAACCGAAGGCGAAACCGGAATAAACTTGCGGATCAACACCGCAAGCTTTTAAGACATTCGGATGAACCATTCCCGAACCGCCGAGTTCGATCCAGCCGGAGCCTTTGCACGGACGGCATCTTGCGCCTTCAAATTCGCCTGTGCCGCCGCATTTGAAACACGAATAATCGAATTCCGCGCTCGGTTCAGTGAAAGGGAAGTATGACGGGCGCATTCGCGTGATCGTGTTTTCGCCGAACATTCGTTTGACCCATTCGTTGATCGTGCCTTTTAGATGCGCCATCGTGATGCCTTTGTCAATGCATAAACCTTCGATCTGGTGAAACATCGGAACGTGCGTCATATCGGGCGTGTCGCGGCGGAAGACTTTTCCCGGCGCGATAATTCTGATCGGTGCGCCGCGTCTTTCCATTGCGCGGATTTGGACGGTCGAAGTTTGCGAACGAAGCGCGAAACCTTCGGTCGTATAAAATGTGTCCTGCGACTCACGCGCCGGATGACCTTCGGGAATATTGAGCGCGTCGAAATTGTAATAATCGGTTTCAATTTCGCGGTCGTCTTCAATCGCATAACCCATCGAAACGAAAATATCTTCGATCTGTTGTCGAAGCAGCGTAATCGGATGCAGATGACCGACGCGCGGACGGCGACCGGGAAGAGTTACGTCGAGACGTTCGCGTTCGATTTTGGCATCGGAGATGTAATTATTCAGATTCGTTTCAGCTTCTTCAATTGCCGTAACGATTTTCTTTTCGACCGTCTGAACGAATTGCCCGAATGCGCCGCGTTCTTCCGGCGCGACGCGACCGATCAGCTTTTTCGCGTTGGCGATTTCAGACTTTTTGCCCGTATGTTTGGTTCTGAATTCGGCAATCTCGCGCTGTAAATTTTCCGCGACCGACAAATTCAAACTGTTGATTTTATTTTTAAGATCAACAAACGGTTCGAAATCTTTGATAAATTTTTCGCCGATCTGCTCGACCTGCTTTTTTTCTTCCGACATAAGCTAAATTTCCGTGTAAAACGCCAGTGAAACAGCGATTTGAATGATTCCGCCAATAAACATTAACGAACTTAGTAAAGTCGTCAAATTTGTCAGCAAATTGAAATATAAAACAAAATACAAAACCGAAATCAAACAGCAAAAAATTCCCGAAACAGTTAAAAATTTTGCCGAATTTCTATTCATAAAAATTATGTAATTGTAAAACAGAAAATTAAAACTGCACAAATTGGAAAAAATAAAGCGTCCGAATTTTTTCTCGAACGCTTCGCGGAATTTTCTGTCTAATAATTCCAAATAAAAAAATTAACGAAATTCAGGTTTAGATTTATTTATTCGGATAATCCACGAAACTATTTGAAATGCTAAAGGACAAAGCGAAAAATAAAACAACCATTTTGCAACATTAGTGCTGATAAAATCGCAATTTCCAGCACCGTTAATAGAATGCAAAATCGTTGGGACGATTAAAACTGCAAAACAAAATATAACTGTAATAATGCCTTTTCTGTTGCTGAGAAAATAAATTACTGTAACGCTGATAAAAACAGCTAAAGACAAATCAAAATACCATTGAGAAATTTTTAAATTTTTCTCGACTGCACACATATTTGACTCCAATCCATTATCACAAATAATAGATTGACAAGCTGAAACGAGTTTAGTGGAAATTAAGAAAATAACCGCTAAACTCGTTGATTGAAAAATTGTCTTTATTAAAAGATTTTTACAATTCACTTTATCATTATCTAAGCCGTCGGCTGATTGCTGATCGCGTTCTTCGCTTGTCCGGCTAAAGCCGCGAAAGATTCGGGCTGTTTGACGGCGAGATCGGCTAAAACTTTGCGGTCGAGTTCGATTCCGGCAAGTTTCAAGCCGTGCATAAATTGCGAATATTTCATTTCGTTCAGGCGACAAGCCGCGTTGATGCGGACGATCCACAAACGCCGGAAATCACGTTTTTTCAACTTTCTTCCCGTATAGGCGAAATTCAAAGCTCTTTCGACCGATTCTTTCGCCTGACGATACAATTTCGATTTCGTTCCGCGATAGCCTTTGGCAAGGCTTAAAATCTTTCTGCGCTTTTCGGTGCGCTTATTACCACGTTTTGCTCTTGGCATTTTTCTACTCTCCTTTCATTCGTTCAACGCTAAATGGTGATTGATAAATAGTAAATATAAAGACAAGAATCAAATTAACCATTTACCGTCTAGCATTTACAATTTTTTTAGTTTCTTCCGTATGGCAGCATTTTTTCGACGCGTTTTTGATCGCCTTCAGAAACCAATGTGTCCATATCCAATTTGCGTTTTCGCTTGGAAGTTTTCTTGGTCAAAATGTGGCGAGCGTGCGATTTTCCGCGTTTTATCTTACCTGTCGAGGTAAAACGAAACCTTTTCGCCGCGCCTTTATGTGTTTTTAATTTTGGCATTTCTATGTTTCTCCTTGCTCAATATTATATTTTGATACTAATGTTTTGCGTTCAGATAATTTTATTCGTCCGTTTTGACGGGCTGAGGTTTTTTCTCCGGCGCACCTTTTTTCGGAATAAAGATCGAAAACATCTGATAACCTTCCATCTTCGGTCGGACTTCTAAATCGGCAATGTCTTCTAAATCTTTTCGCAGTTTTTCTAAAATCACCGCGCCGAGTTCTCTGTGCGTCATCTCACGACCGCGAAAAGAAATTGTTGCTCTGACCTTGTCGCCGTCGCCGATCCATTCACGCGCACGTTCCATTCGATAACCGTAATCGTGGTCATCAGTCGCGGGACGAAATTTAATTTCTTTGACCGTAACGGTAACTTGTTTCTTTTTCTGCTCGGCGGCTTTTTTCTTTTCTTCGTAAAGAAATTTGCCGTAATCAATGATCTTGCAAACCGGCGGTTTGGCATTAGGCGCGATTTCGACCAAATCCAAACCCATATCTCTGGCGCGTTGAACCGCATCGCGCGTGTCCATTACTCCGAGTTGTTCTCCTTCTTCATCAATTACGCGAACAGCCGGAATTCGTATCCGCTCGTTCGTGCGGTGAAGTGGTCCTCTCTGACGTGGACGAAAATTTCTTTTTTTAGCGATAAACTACCTCCAAATTCATAAATTCAAAATTCAAAATTCAAAATTCAAAATCAATTAATTGTGAAATCTTAAATTGTGAAATCTTAAATTAACCATTTGTTAAAGCGCGGGTTTGTTTTAAATTCTGCGCCATTTCCTTAAATTCTTCGAGCGTCATCTGCCCGATGTCGCCGTTTACTTTCTCGCGCACCGCAATTTTATTTTCTTCGAGTTCCTTATCGCCCAAAACGAGCATAAAAGGAACTTTCTGCAATTGCGCTTCGCGTATTTTTGCACCGATTTTATCAGATTTCGTATTTACTTCAACGCGAAATCCCGCATCTTTCAGACTTTTTCCGATTTTTTCGGCATATTCGTTGATTCTGTCCGTGATCGGCAGAACGGAAATCTGCACCGGCGCGAGCCAGAACGGAAAAGCTCCGGCGTAATGCTCGATCAAAACGCCGAAAAATCTTTCGACCGAACCGAACAGAGCGCGGTGAACCATTATCGGGCGATGTTTCTGATTATCGTCGCCGATAAATTCGAGATTGAAGCGTTCCGGTAAATTAAAATCGAACTGAACCGTCGAAAGCTGCCACATTCTGCCAATCGAATCTTCGACTTTTATATCAATTTTCGGACCGTAAAAAGCCGCTTCGCCTTCGATTCGTTCGTATTCGATTTCGCGCTTGTTCAACGCTTTGACCAGCGCGTTTTCGGCATTTTCCCAATCTGCGTCAGAACCCAAATAACCTTTATTTTCCGCGCCGCCGCGCACGGAAAGTTCGACTTTGAATTTTTTGAAACCGAACGTATTAAAAACGTCGTAAGCAAAATCAACGCAGTCGCCGACTTCATCTGTAACCTGTGCCGATGTGCAGAAAATGTGCGCGTCGTCCTGCGTAAAACCGCGAACGCGCATCAAACCGTGCAGAGTTCCCGAAAGTTCGGCGCGGTAAACAGTTCCGAGTTCGGCGTAGCGTAAGGGAAGTTCACGATAAGAACGCGGGTGCGATTTATAAATTCCGATATGAAACGGGCAATTCATCGGTTTCAGACGAAATTCCGTATCTTCGCCGAATTTTTCCGGCATTCCCATCGGTTCAAACAACGAATCGGCGTAATTTTCTTCGTGTCCTGAAGTTTGCCAAAGCTGGCGTTTAGCGATATGCGGCGTGAAAACCATTCCGTAACCGCGTTTCTGCAATTCTTCGCGCAGATAATTTTCCATATCCGTGCGAATCGCGCCGCCTTTCGGATGCCAAAAAATAAATCCCTGTCCGTATTCGTCCTGAATCGAAAATAAATCGAGTTCTTTGCCGAGTCGGCGGTGATCGCGTTTTTCGGCTTCTTCGCGCTGTTTCGTCCACGCGTCGAGTTCTTCCTGAGTCGCAAACGCAGTTCCGTAAATGCGCTGCATCTGCTGATTTTCCGCGTCGCCTTTCCAATACGCGCCCGACAAAGCAAGTAATTTGAACGCTTTTAATTTTCCGGTGTGCGGAACGTGCGGACCGAGACAAAAATCGATAAACGGGGAATTATCTATGTAATAGATGCTTGCCGAATCGGTTACTTTTTCGTCAATCAATTCGCGTTTGAGCGGTTCGTTGCGCTCGGTAAAAAGGTCGAGAATTTTCGATTTTTCGATCTCTTCGCGGCGATATGCGAGATTACGTTTCTGCATTTCGCGCATTTTCTTTTCGATAGACGGCAAATCGGTTTCGGTCAATTGACGCGGCGCGATCACGTCATAATAAAAACCGTAACGCGGATCTTCCATCAGCGCAGGACCGACTCCGAGCTGCGTTCCGGGAAATAAATCCAAAACCGCCGCCGCGAGTAAATGCGCCGTCGAATGACGAATTACTTCCAAACCGTCGCGTGTGCCGGGAAGAATCGCTTCGATTGATAAAATCTCATCGGTCGCGTCAATCTGTTTGCTAAGATCAACTTCTTCGCCGTTAATTTTCGCCGCGATTGATTTTTTTGCCGCGTCACGGTCAAATGCTTTTAAAGCGTCAGCTACGCTCGCAGGCGCAGAAATGCTCTTTTGATATTCACCGTATTTTAAATTTAATTCGCTCATATTTTTGTTAAAAGTTATTGGTAAACGGTTAATTGAAAACTTACCGAAAAAGAACTTTGAATTGACAAAGCCGTCTTCGGATCAACTAACGATTAGTAACTAACGATTAACAATAAACTACCACTAAAAAGATTTGATCCGATAAGAGCGACTTTGCCTTAGCATTAATTAAAATGCCGAAATACGCGCCGTGTTTAGCGCGTCGTAGTAGTTCGCGTAAATGATGCAAAGTTCTTTGAAAGCATCTTATCGAAAATAATAAATCGAAAAAAGAAAATTGGTAGTCAGTAACAGATTTGAACTGTTGACCCCTACCGTGTCAAGGTAGTGCTCTACCACTGAGCTAACTGACTATCTGATTAATCGCTCAAACTGAAAAGCGAACTTATAAAATAGCTAATACAAGGAAAAATTGTCAAGTTGGAGCAAGATAAAGATTTATTATATCGTATAAATGAAAATTATTATGATAAAAGCAATTATCTTCGATATTGACGGAACATTAATCGATTCAAATAAAGCGCACGCTCAATCTTTCGTAAAGGCTTTCGATAAATTTGGAAAAACCGTTTCCTATATCGAATTAAAATGGTTGATCGGAATGGGAGCGGATAAAATTTTAGACAAATATCTGTCACAAAATGAAATTGAAAAATTCGGCAAAAAATTAACCGAATATAGAAAAGAGTTGTTTCTGGAAAATTACTTACCTTCTATAAAAACATTTCCGAAACTAAAAGACTTATTTACAAAGCTGTCAGAAGATAAGAAAAAAATCGCTTTAGCCAGTTCTGCAAGCGATGAAGAATTGAGTCAGTATAAAAAACTATTGAATATTTCCCGATTTCTTGATGAGGAAACGACTTCGGACGATGCGGCAGAATCAAAACCTGAGCCTGACATATTCGAGGCGGCTTTTAAGAAATTAAAAAACATAAACAAAAAAGATGTTTTAGTGATCGGCGATACGCCATACGACGCGCAAGCCGCAGTTAAAGCCGGACTAAAAATTATCGGCGTAAAAACAGGAGATTGGTCGGCGGAAAGTCTGATTGCAGACGGTTGTTTCGAGGTTTATGAAAATTTATCGGAAATTCTCATAAATTACGACAAAATATTTGCGTAAAAAAGCGTATGGATTTTATGCAAAATCTCAACCAGCTATTTAATATAATATAGCTTAATTATCTTAAACATAAGTATTTGCTCACTTTTAACAGTTTGGCACGAATATTGATAACTAAACTGTCAAAAGAGTATCAACTCTGTTTCAAGGAAATTAGGAACAATTAAAAAGGGAAGGAGAAAAAAATGATTTCATTAATTATTTGGTTAATTTTAGGGTTTTTAGCGGGTTATTTGGCGAAATTGATTATGCCGGGAGCTGATGGCGGCGGCGTGATTTTGACGATTATTTTAGGTGTCGTCGGTGCGGTTGTCGGCGGTTTTATCGGAACTTTTATCGGCTTTCCGATGGTCAGTTCGTTTGATAACATCGGCGGTTCGATTCCGAGTTTTATTTCGTCAATTATCGGTGCAATCGTAGTTTTAGCGATTTATCGTTTGGCGACCGGAAGAAGTTTGACCAACTAAAAGAATTTTAATTTAACAAAACGAGCCGATTATATTTCAATGTAATCGGCTCGTTTCAATTTTAAATATAAAAATACTTCTTTGATTTTTTATTTATAAAATGATTTGATTAATCGAGGTTAAACATTCAAACAACAATATGTCAGAAAAATTTTCACTTCCCGAATTACAAATCGAACAATATAGATTAAAAAACGGTTTGAGAGTCGTTTTAAATCCGGACAACACGATTCCGGTCGTTTCAATTGCTGTTTATTATGATGTCGGCTCGCGCAACGAGCGCGAAGGTCGCACGGGTTTTGCACATCTTTTTGAACATATGATGTTTCAAGGCTCGGAAAATGTAAAAAAAGCCGAGCATTTTCAATTTGTAATGAAAGCCGGCGGCACGATGAACGGCACGACTTCGAGCGAACGGACGAATTACTTTGAAACACTTCCGGCAAATCAATTGCCGCTCGCGCTCTGGCTCGAATCGGACAGAATGCGGACGCTCGCCGTGACGCAGGAAAATCTGGACAATCAGCGCGAAGCCGTCAAAGAAGAAAAACGTCTGCGCTATGATAATCAACCTTACGGACAGGTTTTCGATCTGTTGACGACGATGGTTTATAAAAATTTCGCCAACGCGCATTCGACTATCGGTTCGATGGAAGATTTGGACGATGCGACGGTCGAAGACGTGCAGGAGTTTTTCAGGATTTATTACGCACCGAACAATGCCGTTCTGGTAATTTCCGGTTCATTTGAAAATGAAACCGCAAAAGAATTAGTCGAAAAATACTTCGGTTCGATTCCAAACCAACCGTTACCGCCGAAAATTGATGTCGAAGAACCTTCGGAAGTCGCCGAAACTTATCAGGAATACGAAGATCAACTCGCGCCGCTTCCGGCATTTTTGATGGGCTGGAAAATTCCGCCGCGCCGTTCGCCCGAATTTAATGCACTTTATTTAGCCGGAAAGTTACTTTATGACGGTGAAAGTTCGCGTCTGTATCAAAAACTCGTCAAAGGCGAAGAATCCGTCATACAACTTTTCGGTTTTACCGACGAGCGGCGCGGACCTTCGGGCGTGGCAATCGGCGCGATTCCGAAACCGGAAAAAGATTTGAGCAAGATGCGCGAAACGATTATGCACGAGATCGTTGATATTTCCGAAAACGGACCGCGTTCGGAAGAAATGCAGAAACTTCGCAATCAATTGATAAAAAGCACTGTTCGCGCATATCAATCTTCGATGAATCGCGCACAGCAAATCGCCGAATACGCGCTTTATGACGGCGATCCGACGCTTATCAATTCGGAACTCGAAGAACTTTTAAGCGTTACGTCAGAAGATATAAAAAATGCCGTCGGTAAATATCTTAATACCGATAATCGCGCATTGCTCGACATCGTTACAAAGCAGGAAAATAACAATTAATTTTTATGATCGAAGAATTTCGCAAAGCCGCTCCCGAACCGCTCGAATCCATTACATTCGACATTTCCAAACCGTTTGAAACCGAACTTTCAAACGGTTTGAAAGTCGTCATATTTGAAAACAGAAGATTGCCGCTTATTAATTTTCGTCTCGCCTTTTTTTCCGGCGGAGCCGACGAACCGAAGGATTCGATTGGAATTACTTCGGCTCTGACTTCGATGCTTAATGAAGGCACGAAAAATTATTCGAGCAAACAGTTAGCTGAAGAAATAGAACGTCTCGGCGCAAATATCACGGCGAGTTCGAGCGCGGATTTTACAATCGTTTCGGCTTCCGGTTTGTCGCTCTACACGGCGGATATTTTCAGACTTTTTTCGGAAGTCTTATTGCTTCCGGTTTTTCCGCAAAGCGAACTCGATTTGTATAAGCAGAACACTGTCGAAAGTCTCAAATTTCAGCGTTCGCAACCGGATTTTCTCGCAAATGAACAAATAGCGCGTATCCTTTACGGCGCACATCCGTATTCGGTTATTTCGCCGAAGCCGTCCGATGTCGAAAAGATTACGAAAGATCAATTGCAGGAATTTCACCGCGAAAAATTTATTCCTAATAATGCGACTTTAATTATTGTCGGCGATGTTGATCGTGATGAAATTTTAGCGGAAATTGAAAATCACTTCGGAAATTGGCAGAAGGGAAATGTTTCCGAAGCGATTTTATCCGATTTAGCCGAACGAAAAACAAGAACTTTGACGATAGTTGATCGCGCCGGTTCGGCTCAATCGAATATCGTTTTGGGAAATATCGCCATCGAACGGACAAATCCCGATTATTTTCCGGTTTTGCTGATGAATCAGGTTTTGGGCGCGGGCGCGTCATCGCGTATTTTTATGAATCTGCGCGAAGAAAAAGGCTACACTTACGGCGCATATTCGCGTGTTGATACGAAAAAACTTTCCGGCGAATTTGAAGCGACCGCTGAAGTCAGAACATCTGTCACCGGCGATTCGCTAAAGGAATTTTTCTACGAATTAAATCGAATCCGTGATGAGAAAGTTTCCGAAGATGAATTACAAGATGCGAAAAATTTTCTCGCCGGAGTTTTTCCGATTCGCGCCGAAACGCAGGAAGGTTTGACGAATCTCATAGTTTCGCAAAAACTTCATAATTTACCGGATGATTATTTGCAAACTTATCGGAATAACGTAAATTCCGTGACGATTGAAGACGTTCAGCGCGTAGCTGAAAAATATGTTGATCCCGAAAAATTAGCAATCGTTATTGTCGGTGACGGAGAAGAAATTTTATCGCAGGCGAAAGATTATGCGGACGAAATCGAAATTTTCGATACGGAAGGAAACAAAAAAAATATGGAAGATTACGGAAATGAAAAAAAACAGGAATCGGCGGATGTTTCCGGTAAATGGAGTTTGAGTTTAAACTTTCAGGGACAGCAATTTCCGGTTTCGCTTTCACTCGAGCAAAATGGTAATGAAATTAAAGGAAATATGGAATCAATGCTCGGTTCGGGCGATATTTCCGATGGAAAAGTTTCGGGTAATAAAATTTCAGCAGTTGCCAAAACCGATTTTCAGGGTCAATCTCTGGAATTAAATTTAATCGGCAAAGTTGACGGCGACGAAATAACCGGAACAGTCAATACGCCGATGATTCCAATGCCGATTGAATTTTCAGGTGTAAGAGAAAAATAAAAAATTTCGTAAAGAGAGCGATTTGTCTCTACTCGAGATAAATCACTCTCTATTACGAAATTCTTAAAATTCAGATTTAAGTTGTCATCACTTTAAATGTTTATTGTCTCGAATACTCTGCCTCGACCGCCAAATCTTCTGCACCTTCGGGCGAGACGTTATACATCACGATTTTGAACAAGTTTTCATTATCGAAAATAATATCTGTTCGCCAACCCCAATCGGGATGATTCGGAACTTCGTAAAATCCTTTCATCAAAATCGAATCACCGGAAAAATTTCCGTCGCAAGACATAAATTTATCCTGCATATGCCACGAATCAATCCAGAAAGCCTTTAGTTCATCGGAATCCTTTTCACTTCCGATCAGTAAAAGTCCTTCCTGTTTTTCATTTTCAAAAAACCAGTCGTATTGAATTTTCAAAAATTTTGAATTAGCCGCCAGATTTGCTTCAGCAATTGATTCCGATTCCTGAACAGGATTTTCTTCGATCCAAGTCGTATATAGTTTGCTTTGTCCTTTCCATTCACCTTTTAGTTTTTTGAAATTTTCGGGTATGCTCACGAAATTCTCCTTTTTATGTGTGCTATATTCGTCTCAAAGTCAAAACCGAAAAAGTAGTTCCGGTCTGATCTTGAATAATCGAAAAGCAACCGACATTAGAAATATCGGTCGGCGATACGATTATTTTTCCTCCGAGATTCAACGCCTGACTTGCCGTTTCATCCACATTTTCAACCGCTGTATAATTCATAAAATGCGGAAAAATAATTTTATCTTCGCTTGTGTCGTCCATCTCAAAAATACCGCAAATCGTTTCAGTAAAATATCCGACAAGCTATCTCAGAAATATTTCTGGTAAATAAAAGAGGATTTGAGTTGTGAGTAAGGTAATTGCTGACTCTGTGGAGAAAGCAGGACGGTTATTTTTCACAACTCAAAACCGGTAAAAACGATAAAGTGTAATTATTTACCGTTCTATTTTGAAATTTAACTGGCGCGGCGAAGCGGAGCCGGAATTTCGACCGTCAATTCTTTTTGCATATCCTGCAAATGTTGTATAAACGAAGATGCGGCGCGTTTTGACAATTCATCGGTTCGGCACTGCATCGCAGAATTACATTCATCGTTCGGCTCGATTCCCATTTCTCTGGCAATTGCGCGAATCATTCCGAGTTGTTTCGCCGTCACGAGATCGGAAAGCGATTTGGCAATCGGATTAGCCGGAAATTCGGCTTCCGGCTGCGAAGGAACCGCACCTTCGCGTTCGATCACGTCGGATTCTTTACGGTAAAGTTCGCGGGCGATGCCGAATTTTACGGCGGCACGTTTGAGCGCGTCGTGTTCGGCTTTTTTGATTCCCATTTCCGATTGTGCCAAACCGGTTCCGATACCTTCGCGTGTTACGCCGTCAATCGTGATCGCAACCGTAACAGTCATAATATCGCCGATTTGACGAATATCTTTAACCGTATGCGTCCAATTAGAAGCATTTACGTCTAAAATATCGGCGACCGTGTGCCATTCGACATAATCAACGAAATGCACGTTTCCTTTGCTGTCGCGCCAGCCTTCGCGTTGTTTTACCAAATTCGGATCAACATTTTTGCTTAAGGCGCGAAGTGTTGATGAAAATTCCAAAACATTATTATTGCTTGTAGAGTCATTTTGAATTGTTGATTCTTCCGCCGCAATAAAAGGAATTTCTCTTAAATTGTTTTCAGTCATTTTTATTTCTCCTGGTGTGTTCGCAAGTTGAATCGGTTCGGCTTCGACTGCTTCGGTTTGTCCTTTTTCCGAAACATCCGCTTTTACCTTTTCAGTCTTCTGTTCGCTACGCTCGGACTTTTCGCGTAACTCAGCTGCGTTTTTGTCTCGTGAAACGATCTCGATTTCGGTTTCTACTTTCAAAGGTTGTTTCGTTGCCGATTCGGAATTTTTAGTGAGCAACGCGTGTTTGACCGCTAAAATATGTTCACAACGAAATCCCGAATCGCTGACAGCCGCTTCTTCAAATTCCAAACAATTACAACGGATGCGATTAGCTTCGTCACGCCAGACTTCATAAGCCGTTTGCCGACCGCG
>CBDCJY010000013.1:0-151651 GCA_965217985.1 Pyrinomonadaceae bacterium | reverse complement strand
AAGGCTTGTTGTTTTAATCCAAAGAGTAAGTTGTCAGTAGCGAAAAAACTCTGTTTGGAATTATCAGTAAAATTACCCGCACCGCCCGACGTAAAAGAGTTTAAAACGATAATTGTCGGACTCTCGTTTTGCGGAATGTTTCGAGTAGTTTGATTGATGTATTGCAAGCGGAATTCGTTCAAAAATCGTTTGCCCAAATAGCCCGTTTCGGATAATCTTAAGTCGTGTATTTTGTTCTTAAATGAAAATGCTCTCTCAGCCAAATTGAAACCGCCAACCCCTAAATTATTGAAAATGCCGTCCGAGAAACTGTAGCGTAGTTTGATCGGAATATTTTTGGTCAAATTGTGAGTGATGCTCGTGTCTATATATGTAGAGGAAAAATTACTCCTGACGAAATCACTAATTCTTCCTGTCGGCGTAACGGCGACTATGTTTTGTGCGAAAAAGTCCCTATTGTCTAAAATCGTCAGGGAAAATGCCGTTTTGTCTTTTACAATTGGTCCGTCGAGAAAAAACAGCGTATTTCGAGATTGTTCGGGAAAGCGAATTCTGGAGAAAGCATTTTCGCGTGTTTAACGCCTGATTGTTAAAATTAAATGAAACCGAACCGCTAAACCGGCTGTTTCCGACTTTAGTTGTTATATCAACAAAAGTAACTCCAAGTTCGTGATACTCCGCATCGTAAGTACTGCGGACAATCCTAATCGAAGCGATCTGAGATTTCGCCGGAAGTCTGCCGCCCGAAAAACCGTCAACGCGAATAACTACATTATCGCCGCCTGCAATTCGTTTAAGTTCAGATTCCAACTCATCCGGGTCGTCGGGCAAATTGGCAATCTGGTCTCTTGTTAGAAAATTACTGAATCCCTCATCAACGGATTTTTCCTGATTATTTGATTGGACTTTTACCTCTTGAATTAATTCGGCGATTTCTAAAACTACAGTTAGTTCGTTTCTTCCAGACTTTATTTCAATTTTCCGGGAATGTGTCTTAAAACCTTTCGCTTCAACTTCTAAAATATACTTTCCAACTTCTATTCCTGAAAATACTGCCTGCTGCTCATCTTCGTTCGTTATTTCTTTGACAACTTTATCGCCGATTTTAAGCCGCGACACAAAGTTTGAAATCACGCCTTTATTTTGGTCAAGCACGTCAAGATGCAAACTCGTTGATTGAAAAGCCAGTCCGGAGTTTGCAAAACAAAAAAGAGCGGTCAAAAGAAAAAAAGTTTTTATAAATACTTTCTGCATCTCAGGGCTTTCCTATAAAAATAAATTTCTTAACGTCGCGTGAGCGACAAGCAGACTTTAGCCGTGTAATTTATTGCACGGTAAGTTTAATTGGTGTCTGTGTCGCGTGAGCGACAACTGATTCGAATCGTTATTTCAATTGTCGCTAATGCGACATAAAAACTTTGTTTATTATTACCGTGCAATAAATTACACGACTAGGATCAAATAACCGCTACGCGATAATTGAGGAATATTTTTATAGGAAAACCCTGTTCTGCATTTACTTTCCCTTAATTTCAAACACATCGGATTTAAAGTTCGGATTAATTTTTAGTTCCTTGATTTCCTTTTCTTCTGTTACTTCGCCGTTTCTTTCCGTAATGATATTAGTCGCAATCAACAAGCCATTTTTTTCTTGATAGTTAGAAAAGAAATATTTATTTTCATTTTGCTTGTTATCTTTATCCGTCCAACTTTCCGTCATTAATAATAAAAGATGCGTTTCGGAATCAAAAAATAAACGGTAACTCGTCTTACTTGAAGAAACCGCTTCGATGATTTCGGCTTTTCCGTCCTTTGATTCCGCGATACCGATATAGTTGAATTCAAGCGGAATATACCAAGAAGCATCTAAAATTATTGGAAAAATTAAAAGGAAAGTTTCGCGCTTTAAATCTGAAATCTGGCTTTTTGTGTTAACATTTGCCGCAAGATTAAAAAGTTTGCCGTCAACAAAAGTATCTATTTTTGATGAAAATTTCTCACCGTTTAAGATTGCCGTTGTTACAGATTTATTTGTCGAATAATCACCTGAAAAACTATGCTGGATTTTGTTAGGCAAATCAAAATTAAATTCTTCTTCAATCTTTCCGTCTATTTTTTTTCCTGCTATGGATAATTGTTGAGAACTTTTAGTTTTGATGTTCAAACTTTTAATATCAGCAATTTCAGTCTTTTTATTAAAAGCCACTTTGGCTTGAATCAAAACTTTTTCAGCCTTTTTTACCGATTCAGATTTCTGAGATTCGGAAGCATCAGCAGATTTGTCTTGTGCGAAAGCCGAAGCGCAAATAAACAAAAATAAAATTAATATTCTTACTTGTTTCATACTTTAACCTCGTTAATGTCTGCCGCGAATTTTTACTAAAAAATGTCGTCAGAAATTATCGTTTTGAAATTAAAAACTCTGAAAAGTCCTCTTGGTTTTTAGGCGAACCGAAAGATACTTTTTTGATAACTCCATTTTCTAATTTAAAGTTAGTGGGAAAGTATTTAAGATTTAACTCTTTGAGAATTTTTCCATCCTTATCAATTAAAACCGGAAAGTTTATGTTTTGATTTTCTATATATTCATTAACCGACTCTTTTGTTTCAAACATTATCCCGAAGATTTGCGTATCGGAGTTCGATAATCTGTTTGCTTCATTAATAAGTTGAATTTCCTTTTTACAGGCATCGCATCCGCTAATTAAGTAAACAAGTAGAACTTTGCCGTTCCTTATTTGTTCAGAAAAATTCTCGCCCGTATTAACATTCAAAACTTCTCCGAAAGGAATTTTTTTGCCGTCAAATAGCCTTGCTTCGGTAACAACCGAATCTTCTTTTTTTAGCTTATTGACTACAAAAAAGGACAAGATCATAACGAGCAGAAAAGTAATCAGAGTTGTAGCGTTTAGGTGCTTTCTAAGTTTAATATTCATACCAATAAAGTTGCATTAGATTCATACTGAATTGAAGGAGGCGTGTGAATATCCTTCCATTAGAAAAGTTCCTATACGCCTCCTAGTATCCAACTAAATTTAGTTTGCTAGCTGGTCAACCGGCGCAGGTTGGTCTTTATTAGAACAACTGTAAGAACAAACTTCGTTGCCATTGACAGTTGAAGAACTAGTCAACGAACAGTAAGTGTTTCCGTTGATGACAATAACGTCTGCACAAGTAGCAAATATGGCTGTCGGAACAGCGGCAAAGATAAGACCTAACGCAATCGAAACTAATTTTTTATTCATTTTTTTTCTCCTGAAATTTCTATTTATAAGGAGAGGTGAATATTATGAATGGACATTAAACACGACATTATTCAACTCCCACGCCTTTGATTGAGCATCTGATGTGGTTATGTTAAGATACGGGTGGTTGACAGTCGCATCTTTTGTCTCGAACACAACAGAAGCACTAAAAACAAAAAGCCTTGAGGTTATTAGAATTAACCTCAAGGCTTTTTAATTACAAACTTTCTTAGATTTCTCACTTCTTATTAAAAAAAGCCTAATACCATATTTTCTAATTGGGAAGAAAAGAGGTAAATGTAGGAAGTAAGCCGGCAACATAGTTTCCATTTATATTTGCCTAATAAGATAGCTAAATAATAACAATTGTGTTTTTATTGTCAAGCAAATATTATCATCATCAACATACTCGCTAATAAACATTTAAAGTCAATCAGCATAATTGCAGGACGTAAAATTAATTTAATCCGATTAACCAATTCATTGAATAAAAAAATTGCGATAAACGATTTTCAGTATTTTGAAGCAAAATCCGATTTTCAATGACGGCTTTTTCATTGTAAAATTTAATTTATGGAAAACGAAGAAGAAAAAATCCTTAAAACAACGGAAAAAGAAGTAAATCACACGAAGGAAAATCTCGAATCGGTCGGGCAGATAATTATCGGCGGAATCGAAATGATCGGCGGCATTATTACTGCCGACGGAATCACGCGCAAAGAAGGCGATTTTAATATTGAGGTCGGCAGTCAGCATCAGGAAACTAATAAAAATTTGACGGCGATTGATGAAACCGAAGCGAACGCATCAGAAGAAAATTAAGAATATTTGCCCGCGAACAACGCGAATAAAACCAAAAAATAAAAGAAAGTATAATATTAAAAATCTTTTCGTATTCGCGTAAATTCGCGTTATTCGCGGGCAAAAAAATCATAAACTAAAAAAATGACAAAGAAAATATTTATCGCCGGTTCGGGGGGAATCGGAGAAGCTGTTGCGCTCTTGTTGCGTGAATGGGCGGAGTTTGATACGGAAATTTTTCTCGGCGATATTTCCGAAGAAAATCTTTCTAAGGTTAAAGATTTCGTCGTGCAGAATTCGCAGAAAACATCGAAGATCGAAACGGTTTTGATGGATGCGGACGGTGCGAATGACGCGATGAAATCGGCGTTTGAAGCGTGCGATGTTTTGCTCGATTGCTCGCCGGGATCGAACGCTCCGAAGATGGCGCAGTTTGCCAAAGATTTTAAGATGCACTACGCAAATCTGACCGAATATGTCGCCGAAACCGACGCGGTGATCGAGATTGCCGAAGATGCCGACACGGGATTTATTTTACAGACCGGACTTGCGCCCGGTTTTATTAATGTTTTGGCAATGTCGCTATACAACAAATTCGTCGAAAATTTTGAAAATGAAAATGTCGAACGAATCGGAATGAAAGTCGGCGCACTTTCGACACACGCGCACGCGCCGCATTTTTACGGTTTCACCTGGTCGGCAATCGGCGTGGCGACCGAATATGTCAAAGATGCGCGTGTTATCAGAAATGATGAAAGAATTTTATTGCCCGCGCTTTCCGAGCGCGAAAAAATTATCATCAACGGTTTTGTTTATGAAGCCGACCTGACTTCGGGCGGTGCGGCTGATCTGCCGCGATTTTTTCTCGGAAAAGCGAAAAATCTCGATTACAAAACCTTGCGTCACGTCGGGCATTACGATTGGGTCGAAGACAAAATCAAACATTTATCGCTCGATGAAAATCTGCCGAAAAATCTTGAAAAAGAAATGCTGCGCGAAATTCCGACAGTTCAAGACGATTTTGTTTTGGTTCATTCGTCGGTCGAAGGTTTTGATAAAAACGGCAAACGCCGAATGGTCGAAAAAGCGTTTCATATCAAGCCTTTAGAAATTAACGGGCATTTTCTGCGGGCGATTCAGACGACGACCGCCGCGCCTTTGTGCGAATCGGCGATGATGCTTTTAGAAGGAAATCTCAAAGGCGTTGTTTTGCAAAGTCAGATCGAACCGAATGAGTTTTTAAATGGAAAATTTGTCGCTAAAGTTTATGAAAAATAATTTTACAATTCGATGTCTTCTTTCTTTCTGGAATAAAAGCTCAGTTTCATAGGCAAAATCAGAATCACGGGCGTAATGAAAAATATGGCGATGGCGATTTTTGTCGAGAGCAGTGCGACGAGCATTCCGATAAAATAAACAATCGGCGGAAGAAAACTGCGGTTCATCGCGCTTTTGACCGTATCCGCTGAAAAATCATCGCTCGTAATTTTGCTTTTTACCCAGCCATACCAGCGCAAAATCGCAAATGAAAGACTGGTTACGAGATAAATCAGACCGAAAAATATGACCGCCGCTTTATTATTCGGATATTCGCCGAGCAATCCGGTCGGAAAAGGAATAAACGTGATGAAAAACAGAAAAAGATTATTCAGCCAGAGCAATGACCGCGTAGAAACATTCAGAGTGTGAAAAAATTGGTGATGGGCAACCCAAAAAACCGCGACGAAAAAGAAACTCATAAAAAAACCGAGAAATTTCGGCAGCAGCAGAAACAGCGCGTTTAATATATCGAAAACATTTTTATCATCTTCGATCTTAGGCACTTGCAAAGTTAAAACCAGCAAAGTGATAACAATTGCGAAAACTCCGTCGCTGAATTGTTCGATGCGCGAAGTACTCGGAGATTGCGGTTCATTTTGAATTTCCTTCATTGCGTGTTTAGAATGGCAAATCGGATAAATAGTTTCAAGAAAAAATCGCCCGACTAAAAGAATATGCCCGAAATAGTTTGCCTTTCCGACACACATAATTGCAACGCGCAGATCGAAGTTCCCGCCGGCGATATTTTAATTCACGCCGGCGATGCGACGATCACGGGAACGGCGGACGAAATCATTTTATTTAACAGTTGGTTTTCGGCTTTGCCGCACAGACACAAGATTTTCGTCGCGGGAAATCACGATTGGCTTTTTGAAACGAACAATAAATACGCCCGAAGTCTGCTCGACGATTCGATTATTTATTTGCAGGATTCTTTCGCGGAAATCGAAGGCTTGAAAATATACGGAAGTCCGTGGCAGCCGAGATTTTACGATTGGGCGTTTAATCTCAATCGCGGCGCGGAAATAGCGGAAAAATGGCAACTTATCCCGAACGATGTCGAAATTTTAATTACGCACGGTCCGCCGCACGGGATTTTAGACGAAGTTCCGCGAAAATTTTGGGTCGAAAACACGGGTTGTGAAGAATTGAGAAAAAAAGTTGAAGAATTATCGAAACAGAATCTGAAAATGCACGTTTTCGGTCACATTCACTGCGGCTACGGAAATGCGGAAAATTTCGGCGTAAAATTTATCAACGCCGCAAATTGCGATGAATCTTACGCGCCGACTCAGCCGCCGTTAGTGATAAATCTGTAAAATTTTAATGATTTTAAAATGCTGGAAATAATTAAAACAAATTAGGAAAACGAAGATTTTCGGAAACTCGTTAAACTCTTAGACGAAGATTTAAGCCTTCGTGACGGCACGGAACACGACTTTTACGCGCAGTTTAACCGACTCGATGCGATCAAAAACGTCGTTGCCGCATATCTCGATAAATCGGCGGTCGGTTGCGGAGCGTTTAAAAAATACGCGGATAAAACGGTCGAAATAAAGCGAATGTTCGTTCATCAAAATTATCGCGGACAGGGAATTGCCGTCAGCATTTTAAAGGAATTGGAAAAATGGGCGACTGCACTCGGTTTTGAAATTGCCGTCTTGGAAACAGGAAAAAAACAACCCGAAGCGATTCGGCTCTATCAAAAAAGCGGTTATCAATTTATGCCGAATTACGGACAATACGAAGGCATCGAAAACAGCGTCTGTATGAAAAAGTCGCTGATTTGAGAGTTTTAGGGAGATTTTTTGTAGAAAAGTAAATTAATTTGACTGTTTGATTTTCAAAAACCGATTCGGAAAATGATAAACTTTATCTTTATGTCCGAAAACGGTCTTATAGAAAGCCGAGATTCTCAGATTAACGGCAAAAAAAAAGTCTCTCTACCGACGCGCGAGGAAATATCGGTTCTCACGGCGACTGAAAAAATCGGTTTTAAGTTGACTTACAAAATGAATCGAGGCGCGTGGAAACGCTTCTGGACGTTTTGCCAGCGTTACGTCGGTTCGCTCTGGATTATCATTTCTACATACAATCTGCTGGAAGTTTCCGGTCTGGAAAATTTCGAGCAAACCGATCCGGCGCGTCCGATTCTGCTGGTTGCCAATCACCGCTCGTTTTTCGATATGTATGTCGTTTCGACGACGCTTTTTCGCCAAACGAATCGCAAATTCAATCTTTATTTTCCCGTTCGCGCCAAATTTTTTTACGATTCGCCCGTCGGTTGGTTCGTCAATCTCGTAATGGGCTGGTTTTCGATGTATCCGCCGTTTTTCCGCGAAGACAAGGTTGCCGAAAAACGCGAATTCGATAAATACAGTATGCGCGAACTGATTAGAATCTGTTCGGAAAACAAAAGCAACATCATCGGTTTTCATCCCGAAGGAAAGCGAAATTTAAACAAAAATCCTTACGAATTTTTGCCCGCTCAGCCCGGAGTCGGCGCAGTTATCAGAAAATCTCAGCCGCAAGTCGTTCCTGTTTTTGTTACGGGATTGGGAAATCATCTGCCGAAACAGGTGTTGGGAAACTGGACGGGCGGCGAAAAAATCCGTGTCCGATTCGGTTCGCCGGTTGATCTTTCGGAATTTTATGAAAAAGGCGACCGCCTCAGAACTCACAAGGAAATTTCCGACTATTTAATGCTGCAAATCGGAAAACTCGGAGATTTGGACAGACAACGATCCGGTGAAAAATAGTTTATCAAAAAAACGCGAATTTCAAATTTCAAATTCCGGTTCATTTGTTACAATCCTAGTTACGATTTTTTTAAGGGCAGGTAATCGAAAAAGGGTGAAAGATTCTTCAAACGCGCAAAATAACAATATACAAAATAAAAGCAAACCTCTGCTGGAAATGTCTTCAAAACGCCGTTGGGCGGTGACGGTCGGCGTGATGACCGGAATGTTTATCGCCGCGCTCGAAGCGACGGTCGTCGGGACGGCGATGCCGACCGTGATTTCTGCGCTCGGCGGTTTAAATCATTACAGTTGGGTGTTTTCGGCGTATCTCGTTACTTCGACCGTTACTGTTCCGGTTTGGGGAAAACTTTCCGATATTTACGGAAGACGAATTCTTTATCAGATCGGAATCGTGATTTTTCTGGTCGGTTCGGTGCTGTCGGGAATGTCGGAAACGATGACGCAGTTAATTGTTTTTCGCGCGATTCAAGGTCTCGGCGCGGGCGCACTCGTGCCGCTCGGAATGACGATCATCGGCGATATTTTCACGCTTCAGGAACGCGCCAAAATGCAGGCGTATTTCAGCGGCGTGTGGGGACTTTCGAGCGTCGTCGGTCCGATTGTCGGCGGATTTATTACCGATCAGATTTCGTGGCGTTGGGTTTTTTATATCAATGTGCCGATTGGAATCGTTGCGGCTTTGATAATCGGCTTTGCATTGAAAGAGCCGAAATTGACCGAAAAACCGAAGATTGATTACGCGGGCGCGGCGGTTTTGATGTCGGCGATCAGTCTTTTAATGCTTGCGCTCGTCGAAGGCGGCGCGTCAATCACGACTTTGATGACGACGGAAAATATTTTGCTGATCGGCGGTTCGATGATTTTGCTTTTGCTTTTTTGGAAAATCGAAAAACTTGCGTCCGATCCGATTATTCCGTTTAATCTTTTCAAAAATCGAACGGTTTCAGTTTCCATCGGCGCGGGATTTCTGGCAGGCGTGGCGATGTTCGGCGCGATTTCCTTTGTTCCTCTCTTTGCCCAAGGCGCACTCGGTTTATCGGCGACCGAAGCCGGTTCACTTTTAACGCCGCTGATGCTCAGTTGGGTTTTAATGTCGGTCATCGGCGGACGAATTTTATTGAAAACGGGTTATCGTTCGATCACGATTGCGGGTTTTGTGACGATGACGCTCGGTTTTATTTTTCTTTCGATGTTTCACCGTCAAACGGCTCGCGTGTGGCTTTATTTCGATCTGGTTTTGATCGGCGCGGGACTCGGAATGACAATGCTGACTTTGCTGATCGCCGTTCAACAAGCGGTCGAACGCACGAAACTCGGCGTGGCAACTTCGCTCAATCAATTTTCACGCGCAATCGGCGGCGCGTTTGGCGTGGCGATTATGGGCGCGTTTTTAACGACGGCACTCGCCGCGCAGTTAAATAATTTTGCAATCGCCGGAAATCCGAATCTATCGAAAGAACAAGCCGCCGAATTCGCTTCAAATCCGAACGCTTTGATCGATCCCGAAGCCAAAAACAAAATCGCGCCCGAAACGCTCGATATTTTGCAGCAGGCGATGGCAAATTCGGTTCAGAGAGTTTTTCAGGTCGGCGCGTTTGTTTCGGCAATGGCTTTGCTTATCGCTTTATTTTTGCCCGGACAAAAAGAAGATTTGGTCGTCGAAGGCGAAAAAATGATTATGGCGGAGAAAACGGCATTGGATAAAGAAAATCAACCAATCGCTGTTGAGAATTAAATTATTTTTACCGCAGAAACGCAGAGAATTTTTAGTAAACTTTAAGGAGCTTTATCGGCTTTTTTATCAAAACTTTACGGCGTGTTGCATCTCTGCGGTTTAAAGTTTACTCATAACTCAACGCTTCGACCGCATCGAGCCGCGCGGCTTTCATCGCCGGATAAAGTGCGCCGAGTGCGCCGCCGATCAGTCCGACTATTAAAGTGATAAATACCAAAACAGGTTCGACTATTACTTCGAGCGTCATCACTTTTTTCAGCAAAAAGACGACGACAAAAGTCAGCAAAACTCCGGTGACGATACCGAGAAAACTTATTAGTAAGGATTCCTGCGTGATAATCCAGCCGATATTTAAATTGCTCATTCCGAGCGATTTCATAATTCCGATCTGCCGCGTCCGTTCGGTGACGGTCGTGTACATCGTCAGCAAAATCACGAGCGCGGAAATGCCCGCCGCGACACCGACGACGACGTTGAGAAACACGCCGAGCGCAGGAATGCTCGACATATAAAGTTCTTCGAGTTGCGAAGTGAGCAAAATTTGATTGTCGGGAAAACGGTTTTGTAGATTTTGGGCGACTTGTTCGGGCGTGAAACCGTCTTTGATTTTGACAAGGAAAGATGAAACTTTGCTCTGATCGCCGACGAGTTGATTCTGCATCGTGTCGAGCGGAATTTTGACGCGCGCACCGGCGGCAGGTTCGTATGTGCCGACGATGATAAATTGGCGTTCATACATTTGGAGTTTGTCGCCGATCTTCAACTTTTTCTGCATTTCAAAAGCCGTGTCCATAATTACTTCGTCGGAATTTGGCGTAAAGGTGCGACCTTCTTTAATTTTTATGCCGACGAGATTGGAGTATTCGTCAAACTCGATGCCGTCAACCAGACGACTTCCCGAACTGCTCGCATTTTTGTCGCCGCTCGCTTTGACCGTGTTTTGTCCGAGCGAAACGACCGTTTTAACGCCTTCGACGCTGGCGATTTCCGCTTTGTCTGAAACCGGCAGAAGAAACGAATCGGAACTGATTATGCTCGCACCCGAACCGCTGAAAATGATTTCCGCGCCGACATTTCCTTCGCGGCTCGCACGTTCCTTAAACGAACCGTCCGCCATTCCTTTAGTGAAAATAATCAGCAAAATACCGACCGCAATGCCCAAAATGCTCACGAGCGTCCGCGCCGGACGGTGCATCATATTTGAAAAAACGAGATTATCCATAAATTACGGCGAAGATTTGTTTTCCTGCGCTTTTATAAAAAAAATGATCGGCTTCTTGAACTCGATTTTCTTTTCGGCTTTCAGTTTTGCCGTAAAATAAAATCCGAGTTTATCAGCGGCTTCATTATAGCGTCTGACGTTGCAGTAATAAAGCGGAGCTAATTGCCGATGTTCGTCTTTATTCAGAATTTTCGCTTAAATTTTTCCGCTTTTAAACTGGTGATTTTTACTTTTCATACATATTTCAATTTTGACTAAACCACGCTGAATTATCAGTCGAAAATATTTAAAGCCGAATTTCAAACTCCGTCAAGATTGACTGAAAAATATAATAAGTCCTTTATATTCAACAGTTTTTATAACGAACAGACGTTAAAATAACGGTTAAAAAACGCAGCGAATTTTCTTTTATAAAAAAAGGCGATTTTTATAAAATCGCCTTTTTTTTATTTATATTTTCGACAATTTCAATCCTCATCGAACTTTTTGCAAACTATATTTTTTCAGAACGAAAATCCGATCTGTCCCTGAATCGAACGCGGCGCAACGAAATGCGTTCCGCTGAAAGTCGAATTGAAATTATACAGCGTTTCTTTATTCGTCAAATTGGTCAACGTCAAGTGCGCCGACATTTTCCATTTTTCGGTGCGAAGCAGATTGTCGCTGCCGAAACCGAGGTCGAACAAACTGCGCGGCGCAATGCGCGGCGGATTCGTGTCGTCGTTTTCCGTTCCGTCCGCCGGAATGCGAACGCGCAACGCGCCGAAATTTGACGAAGAACAACTTCTGATCGGATTGGCGAGCGTTGCAGATCGGTCGCCGCAGAATAGACCGATTTGCTGCTGTTCGTCCGCGCTGAATGTCAGAGCCGTCGCATAATCGGGAACTGCGCCGGAAACCACGCCGCTGTCGTAACGCCAGATAAACGAAACGAATGGCGCGAATTTGTGAAATGCTTCAAACTGATTGAAATCGTATTGAACCTGCGTCGTTTGTTGAAAAGCCTGATCGTGGTCAATGCGGAAAACTCCGGTCGGCAAATCCGAATTGAAAAACAAACCGCCCGATTCCGGCGGGAAAAATCTCGCCCGCGTGTGTCCGGCATTAAAAAACGCGCTCAAACCTTTGTAATTTGTCAGATTTATGCGAAACGAAATGCCGTCAATTTCCGATTTGTCCCACGAAATCGGGAATGTAACCGGCGTGTTCAAAAGCACATTAAAATCGTAGGCGTTTTGTGTAGTCTTATTAAAATAATCAAGATCGGCAACAATATATTTGCCGATTCCTTGCTGTAAACCGACGTTGAATTGATTGCGGTTTCCCGGTTTAAGTGTTGCCGTGCTTGTATCTCCGAATGCACCGTCGGCAAAACCGTTTGCTCCTGCCGCGTTCGAGAAAATCAGATTTTCGTTATACGGCGTTTCAAAATTGCGCGTGTAAGAAGCTCTGACAATCGTGTTCGTCGCTTTGAAAAGATACGACGCGCCGACGCGCGGCTGTAAAGATTTGCCGTGCGAAAGTCCGTTATAATTGTCGAAACGCAAACCCAAACTGAGCGTCAAACCGCTTTTCAGGTTTATCGAATCCTGTGCAAATAACGCCTCTTGTTTGATGTCCGTGCGACCGTTAAATGTGAAAAGTTTTCCGCCGCGCGTCAGATCGAACGGCAGCAAACCCGGCAGAAAATCCGCGTTTGCCGTCGTTCCCGCGCCGCACGTCGCGCCGACGACAGGCGTTTCGTCGGCGTTAAAACACGGCGCGTTAAAAGCCGGATCGGTAATGCCGAACTGAAAACCTTCATTCAAAAACGTGTGCTGAAATTGTCCGCCGACTTTTATGTTGTGAATTCCTTTGACATACGCAACATCGGCTTTGATTCCCGTATTTGCTAATCTTCGTTGTTGACTGACGGTTTGCGTCTGATCGGCGAAAGGATTCGCGCTCGGAAAATAATCGACCTGATCGAGACGGAAAAACGGGCTGATCGTTAAAACGGTTGATTGATTGAAAACGTGAACGAATCCCGGCGCGATATTGATTGATTTGACGCGCTGACGCTGATCTTGTCCGAGAAAATCCTGATCGTATGTGTTCGGAATTTCAAATTTGTTACGCGCCAGAAACAGATTTAGATGAAAAGTATCTTTCGAGTTCGGACTGTAATCGAAGCGGTCGAACAAACTGATCGCATTGCCGTCGTCGTGCAAAATTTCAAATTCGGGCGCATCGAGAAATCTGTGCGAACGGTCGAAATTAAACGTCGTAAAATTTCCCGTTTTTTTACCGCCGAAACCGAATGTCGCTTCTTCCTGTATGCTCGAAAAACTTCCGTAACTCGACGTAAAACTGCCGAAAGGTTTCGGCGTATTCAAACCGGATTTTGTCACCGCGTTGACGACGAGACTCGTTTTATCACCGTATTCCGCCGGAGTCGCGCCCGTGATCGCCTCGAAAGATTGAATCGCGCTGACCGGAAGTTGTGTTGAAAACGCCTTGCTTTGCTGATCCGTGATCGGCTGATTATCAACCGAAAACTGCGTCTGCGCGTGATCGCCGAGCGGGTGAAATAATCCGTTGGAATCGGCGACGACACCGGGCGAAGTCAAAGTAATCGCTTCGCTCAAGCCGTTTCCGGGCGAAGAAAGCGGTAATTTTTCGATCAATGATTGGTCAACATCTGTATGTGTCGTCGCAATATTTTCGATGTTTACCGCGCTCGACTCGATATTTACGACCGCGTTCGTGCCTTCGACTGCCAATGAAAACGGAATCTGCATCGGCACGCCGTTTCGCACGACGATATTTTGAGACGCGTTTTCAAAACCGTTTGCCGAGACACTTATCTGATAATTATTCAGCGGAACATTGCTGAAAACGAATTCGCCTTGTTCGTCGGTCGTCGCCGTTTTCTGAAAACCCGTGACGGCGTTTTTGATTATAATTCGGGCGTTCGGGATAACGGCACTATTGACATCGGAAACCGAGCCGGAAATCGTTCCCGAATTTTGCGCCTGAGCAAAAATTGCTGAAAAAAACAATAAAGTAAAAAATGCAAATAAGTGTTTTAGCTGTTTCATATATTTCCTGCTTGTGAAATATAGAACATAAAGCGTCGGGAGCGAGTTTTCAATCTTCGGCAGGGAATTCGGGACAAGTTTTTAATGAACGGTCGGAAACAGCCAATGAACGGCTTAAAGTTTGAAAAATTTTTCGCGTAAAATGCGTGATTGCTGGCGGCTCGCCGAAATTTCCTGACCGTTTTTCAGCGTGATTTGATAAAATCCGCCGCTGACGGGCGTAACTTTTTCAAACATTTCGAGATTTGCCAACGCGCCGCGCGAAAGCCGGACGAATTTTTCCTCATCGAATCTGACTTCCAAATCTTTGAGGCGAAAATTTATCACATATTTTTGATTTTTTCCGGTCGTGATGTGCAGCAATTCGCCGTCGGCGATGACGGAAGCGATTTCATTGACGGCAACGAAAAAAATCTCGCCGTGTTTTTTAACCGGAATGCGTTCGAGTTTTTCGTTGGAAAAATTCTGCTCGTAATTTTCGACCGCATTTTTCAAACGCACGGTTTCGCCAAATTGATTTTTCGCGTCGTTTTTTCTTTCAAAAACTCTTCGCAGAGTTTCGGCGAGACGCGATTTTTCAATCGGTTTTAAGAGATAATCTATCGCATTGAGATCGAACGCGCGAACTGCGTATTCGTCATAAGCGGTCACGAAAGCAACAAAAGGCATTTCGTTTTCGGAGAGATTTTTGACCACTTCCAAACCGGACATTTCCGGCATCTGTAAATCTAAAAGTGCGAGATCGGGTTTTAATAATTTGATTTTTTCGACCGCTTCCGCGCCGTTTTCGGCTTCGCCGGCGAGCGAGATGTTTTCAAATTCGCGCAAGATGTTTTTTAAAAATTCCCGCGCCGGACGTTCATCATCGGCAATAAAAATTTGTAAATTGTCGCTCATCCGATTTTCGTTAAAGTATTTTGTTTTTCAACTCTAACCGGCAAAATTATTTCCGCCGATGTTCCGTTTTCATCGCTCGATTTGAAAATAAAATCCGATTTTTCGCCGTAATAATTTTTCAGTCTTTCGCGGATATTTTTCAAACCGACACCGCTTGAATTAAGTTCCAGACTCGCATCTTTCCCCGCGCCGGAGTCGAAAACCGATAATTTCAAAAACTTTTCCGCCTGTATTATTTCGAGAACGGAATATATTTTTATTTCGCCGCCTTTTTTGTTTTTTGAAATGCCGTGTTTGACCGCATTTTCAACCAAAGGCTGTAAAATCAGAGCCGGAACGCGCAGTTTTTTTAATTCGTCGGAAACTTCGATTTTTACATTCAGTCGTTCTTCAAATCTCGCTTTTTCGATTTCCAGATAATCTTCGATCAGTTCGATTTCATCGCCGAGCGTCGAAAATTCGGCGTTTTGCCGCAAACTTTCGCGTAAAAGTTTGGTCAGTTTCATCAGAGTCTGAAACGCTTTTTCCGGCGCGGAATTTATCAAATAACCGATTGTCGTCAGCGAATTAAACAAAAAATGCGGATTGATCTGTGCGCGAAGTGCTGAAAGTTGAGCTTCGGCGGCGAGTTTTGAAAATTCCTGTTCGCGTCTTTCACTCGAGATTCTTTCGTTCGTCACGCGCACCGCGTCAATTCGTCGCGCAGTAAAAAGCGCAACCGATTCGAGCAGAGAAATTTCTTCGGATAAAAGTCGTCTGCCGCCCGAAAAATTTTGCAGAACTATTTTGTAAAAAGGCGATTCGACCGTCGGAATAAAAATCTCGGCGCGATCCGGCGCAAAGTTTACCGATGCAAACGGCGAAATTTCATTCCGATTTTCGGTTTCGATGCGCGCTTCGTTCGTTGTCAAAACTTTCGATAATTTTGCGCCGATTGTCTGCAAAATTTCTTCGGGTTTTTCGATCTTTTCGATTGTGCTTAATAATTCGTTTTGCAGTTTTTCGTAATCGGCGCGGTTTAAAATTATCTTGTCCACGAGCCAAACGGCGAATCCGTGCAGAAACGGATAAATAAGTGCGGTCGCCATCCAGAGCGTCAAAATCAGACCGATTGCCTGCGCGTCATTGCGGTCGTGAGTTTCGTGAAAACGTAACAGAGGCGATGCGACGAAAACGTATAACCCGAACGCGAGAAATGCAAGCAAAATCAGCGAAACGGCGCGTTTGAGAAATAAATCCGCAAAGGCGAAACGATAATCCTGTAACAAAATAGCCATCGCCAGCGGCAGCGAAGATTGATGCGCGACGAGTTCGACGAACCACGAATTTTCTTCCGCCGTGCCGCTCAGATGAAAAGCCGAAACAGCGAAAACAAGAAGCGCACTGATCCAGACGGCTTTTTTATCCAAAGTTTCCTTAAAGTTTTTGGTAAATAATCCGGCGAGCAGCGCAATCGAGCCGAACGACAAAATTTTCAAGGCGAAACTGGACGGCGCGAGATCGTAAAACATCGCCGAATAAAAATGAATGATTGCCGCGAAAAAACTCAGCAAATAAGCCGTTACGGTTAAAACGCCGAATTTATTTTTGGACTTTTCAGCCGAATGCACGACGACCGACGGCAAAAAACCGAGTGCGGAAAACGAAACGGCGGAAAGCGCGGGCGAAAGGGAAGTTTGAAAAAAGTCGCGGTAAAAAATCGAAAAAAGTTCGCCCGTATTCCACAGAAGCCCGAGAACGGCTGTTGTCAAAATCAAATAATCGAACTTAGAATTTTTGCTTCGATACCGCGCGACCATTACGAGCAAAAGCGCGTAAAGCGCAACGCCGACCGTAAAGCCGAGAAGATTAATCAAAACCGCCGGATTCAAAACATTCATTCGTCTAAATAATCCGCTTATGGAAAAAAAAATTCAAGTAAAGAAAATTTTGCGTTTTTAAAAATGTCTGTCGTCAGGCGCGTAAAACTTGGGATAAAGTTCACATTCTACGCGCCATTTAGACGTTTTTTTTATTCGACCGTCCCGTTTAATTCGATTTTCGAGGGCGCACTTTTTTCAGTAGAAATTTTCAGAGGAATCTGCCAGACGAGAGTTTTTATTAAACATTCTCCGGTATTGTCTTCGCGGCAATAAAAAAGTGAGAGTTTTGCTTTCACGGTTGATTCGCCGTTTTTCAAGGTTTGAAAAGGAATCGAAACGGGCAAAACTTTAAATTTCTGCGAACGATTTTCAAATTTTACGCCGTCGTTTTCCGAAGATATTTCAAATCTGTTCGGCGCATTTTCGTTCAGATGATAGCCGTCTGGAAGTTTGATATTGAATTTAAGCGAAACCATTTGATTTGCCGAAACAGTTTGAATGTCGGCTTTAAATTCTTTTAAATTCGGAGAGAAATTTTCAGTTGTCGTTTCAATTACTTTCGGCGGCGTTAAACCTTCGATCTTCAAAGTGGAAACCGTTTTCGTCTTCAGATCAACGACGCGAACAGCTTGATTGTTAGTATCGGCAACAAAAAGTTTTCCGTCGGCAATCGAAATTCCGCCGGGTTCGTAAAACTGCGGATTTGCACCGTCGGTTTGACCGGCTTTGCCGTTTCCGAGAAATGTTTTGACGGTTTTATTGACCGGATTCAGGATTTTGATTTTATGATTGTATGTATCGGCGAGCAAAACCGAATCGCCGTAAATGGCAATGCCCAAAGGATGCTGCAAACGCACATCGTCTTCTTCGCCGTCAACGTCGCCGAAATCGAAAAGATCGCCGCCGACAAGAGTTTCGACCGTTTCCTCTTGGAAACTAATGTCGCGGATAATATTAGATTCGCTGTCGGCGACGAAAAGATTTTTTCCGTCCGATGCGATACCCGAAGGTTGTGCGAAAGCCGCTTCGCTAATTTTTCCGTCAATTCGTGCTTCGCGGCGTGTTCCGGCGTATGGATTAATCCGGTTTGTTTTTAAATCCAAAACCCAAATCTGATGCGAACCAGCCATTGCAACAAAAAGTTTTTCGCCAACCACTGATAAATCCCACGGCGAACGCAAAGAAGTTTTCAGTGCATCGCCGCCTTCGCCGTCAAAGCCTTCGATTGTTCCGGTTCCGGCGACGGTTTCGACCTTTTTATTTTTCAGATCAATCTTGCGAATTAACTGATTATCGGTATCGGCAACGTATAAAAAATCATTCTGAATCGCCATTCCCTGCGGTTTGAAAAATCCCGCAGTCTGAAAATCGCCGTCTTTTTTTGAAATCTCTCCGCTTCCGATTGTTTCGATAAGTTTTCCCGTTAAATCGGTTACGACGATTCGATTATGATTTGAATCGGCGATAAAAAGACGTTTCGATTGTTTGTCAGCCAAAACTTTTCCGGGAAAAGCAAGCGGTAAATCTCCGACCTTGGCGCGTTCGAGCGCGAGTTTAAGAGGCGTTTCATTCAAAATTCCTTTATTTTTAGCATCGGCTATAATTTTTTCGATGTCGGTATTAATTTCTTCATAATTACCTTCGCCGCTGTATTTTCCGACGATATAGCCGTTCGGATCAATTAAAATTTGAGTCGGCCATGCGTTGACGGCGTATTGATTCCAAATTTTGAAATCGGCATCGTTGACGACCGGATGTTCGATATTATAGCGAAGAATGATTTTGCGAATATTTTCCGTTTCACCTTCATTTTCAAATTTCGCCGAATGAACGCCGATAACGACGAGGTTTTTCTCGTATTTCGTTTCGAGTTTTTTAAGATCGGGAATTATATGAATGCAGTTAATGCAACCGTAAGTCCAGAAATCAAGCAAAATAACTTTACCTTTCAGCGCGGCAACTGATAGTGGTTTGTCAGTGTTGAGCCAACTTTTTCCGCCGACTAATTCCGGCGCACGAACTTTTGCCTGATACATATTTTCAGCGGTTTGGGCGGTTATTACGGAAGTTCCGAAAATAAAAAATGTTAATAATAACGCAAATAATAATGAGTTTTTCATAGTTTTTGATCTCGAACTTATTATACAAATAGACACTAATTTTATTCGCTTGAAAACGAAAAACAGTTTTAATTAAAAAAAAGCAGAGTCGAAACACTGCTTTTTCAAAAACGATTTAAATTGCCGTTTATAAATTACCAATTAACATTTCCTTCCTGCGAAGTATCAATTTTGGCAACATCAACACCTTCGTTAAAGAGAAAAATTTTCAGATTATCGAACAGAAAATCGTGCGAATCGGGACTTGAAACGTCCAGACCGAAATGATTTATCAACTGATTTTGTTTTTGCAGCCATTCCTTCCAACACGTCTGACATATTTCGTTATAGACACGCTGACCGAGTTCGTTCGGAAACGGCGCAAACTGCATTTGTTCATCTTTGCGTCCGCAACGCGAACATTTAAATTTGTCGTTTGAAAATAAAGCCATCGTAATAAAATCTCCTTATTTAATATGCGAAAATCTTATCACAGCACGTTGATAGTCCAAACCTTAGTTTATGTGCCGATTATTTGATTTGAATAATTTTTCTCGAATTTTTCAGAGCAATTTATCGAGCGTAATCGGTAAATCTCTGACTCGCTTGCCGGTGGCGTGAAAAACGGCGTTGGCGATTGCCGCCGGAATGCCGATCATTCCGAGTTCGCCCATTCCTTTTACGCCGAGCGGATTGACGATTTTGTCGTCTTCTTCGACGAACATCGTGTCAACCTGATGCACGTCCAGATTCGACGGAATGTGATAATCGGCGAGCTGCGGATTCATAATGCGCCCGTAGCGATGGTCAACATCGGTCGCTTCGTGCAGAGCCATTCCGATGCCCCAGACAACGCCGCCCATTTCCTGCGAGTGCGACGTTTTCGGATTCATAATTTTTCCCGTCGCCGTCGCTTCGACGACGCGCGTAACTTTAACGATTCCTAAATCCTCGTCAACTTTGACTTCGACAAACTGCGCTCCGTGCGCTGCAATCGCGTATTTATTGCGTTCGGGCGAAGGTGTGGCGCGATATTCTTCGACGATTTCGGTTTGATTGGTTTTCTTCAAAATGTCGGCGATGTTCATCGAAGTTGCCTGATTCGTTTTCGACTGTAATTTGCCGTTCATTAATTCCAAATCTTCAACAGCAATTGATTTGAAAGGCGAATTTGCATCAGCATTGGCGGCATCGAAAAGTTTTTGTTTAATATTCCGCGATGCATCGTGAATCGCTGTGCCAACGCTCGCGGTCGTTGCCGAACCACCTTGCGCCGGTGCTTTCGGAAATTTCGTGTCGCCGAGTTCAAACTTGATTTTCTCCGGCGGCAAACCGAGAAATTCGGCGGCGATCTGCGTCATTACAGTATAAGTTCCGGGACCGATGTCCGAAGTCGCACTGACGACGCTTGCCGTGCCATCGGCTCGCAGAGTGATTTTGACGCTCGCCGGTGCTTGGAAACCGCCCCAGATTCCGCTCGCCACGCCGTAGCCGATGAGCCAGCGACCGTCGCGCATCGAACGCGGTTCGGGTTTGCGATTCGCCCAGCCGAATTTTGCCGCGCCTTCGCTGTAACATTTTTTTAACTCTTTGCTCGACCACGGTTTACCGTTTTCGGGATGAACTTCGGCGTAGTTAATCAGACGCAGTTCGAGCGGATCAATTTCGAGTTTATAAGCGAGTTCGTCCATCGCCGATTCGAGCGCAAACATTCCCGAAACCGCGCCCGGCGCACGCATCGCCTGCGGCGTTCCGAGATCGGTTTTGACGATTTTGGCGGGCGTGTCAACATTCGCGCAGGCGTAAATCTGCCGCGTCCAACTATTGGCGTTGTCGCCGTGATTTTCGGTCGTCGAAGTATTGTTGACGGCTTCGTGAATGATCGCGTTCAATTTACCGTTTTTGTCCGCGCCGAGCGAAACTTTTTGCCATGTGAACGGGCGATAACCGTGACCGGAAAACATCTGCCGGCGAGTGTAAATGACGCGCACCGGACGCTTCGTTTCACGCGCCGCCATCGCCGTCAGCGACGGATAATAATTCGGTCGCAAACTCGACCCGAACGCGCCGCCGACGAACAGCGAAATGACTTGCACGTTTTCTTCCTTGGTGCCGAAAGCCGCCGCAAGATGTCCGCGCACCGAGTAAACATTCTGCGATTTATCGAAAATCGTCAGCTTGTTATCGTTCCAAAAAGCCATTGCGCCGTGCGGTTCCATCGGGTTGTGATGCTCGATTGGAATCGTGTATTCCCGCTCTATTTTGACGGCGGATTTATCAAACGCGTCCTGCGGATTGCCGCGCGGTTTTGAAGGTCTTTCGGCAAAAGCCGCGTCCAGAACTTTGAGCGTGTCGGTCGAAGGTTTTTGTTCCGCGTAAGTTATTTTAATGAGCCGCGCCGCCGAACGCGCCTGCTCGAAAGTTTCGGCGACGACGAGCGCGACGGGCTGTTGATTAAAATAAATTTTTTCCGATTGCAGAGCGTAAAAAGATTCGTCTTTCGGATTCTGCGGATTTTTTTCGGAGAAAAATTTCGGCGTATTCAAATGCGTCATTACGCGAATCACACCGGCAGATTTTTCCGCTTCTGCCGCATCAATCGCCGTGATCGCGCCTTTTGCAATCGTTCCCGTGACGATAAAACCGTAAGCTAAATTATTTGCGCCGAATTCACCCGCATATTTCGCTTTTCCCGTCACTTTTGCCGCGCCGTCAACGCGGCTCGTTTCTTTGCCGATATATCTCATAGTATTTATTTTAATTCGTCTCTATTTAAATTCAAAAACTTTGAGGTGCGGAATTTTGCACAAAAATTATTTACGCCGCAGAATTTTTGCCAGAATCAGTGCGCCGACCGTTGCCGCGCCTACACCGATAATCACGTTTCTGACCGGATCGGCAACCGGCGGCGGGACGGAAACAACGCCCGTTTCATCGCAAATCGCGGGCTGATTAACGTATCTGCCGTGTGCGGGTGTGCGAAAATTTTTCGCAAACTCTTTCAAACGCGCTGCGGCGTTTTCCGTAATCGGCTGTCCGTGTCCGGCGGCGACGACTTTCGGTTCGAGCGCGGCGAGTTTTACGACCGATTCACGCGCCGCGACCCAATCGGTCGTAAACGGCGCGGGCGGGCGGCAGAATTCCTTCTTTTCGGTGATTTGCGATGCCCACGATTCGAGATTCATCGTCGTCAGCGCGTCGCCCGCGAGCAAAGTTTTATCCGATGCGCGAAAAAGCGAAACGTGTCCGGCGGTGTGTCCGGGCGTGTGGATGAATTTCCATCCGGGCAGTTCGGTGATTTCGCCCGTTTCGCCGATGGTTTGGATGCGTCTTCCCAAATTAATTCCGCCGCGCGGAAATGCCCGCGACATTTGCGAAATCGCGCCGCCGATTGACGGGTCTTGCGGCGGATAATCGGATTTTCCAGTCAAATACGGAATCTCCAAACGATGCGCGTAAACCGGAACATTCCATTCGTCCGCCAAATCTTTGACCGAACCTGCGTGATCAAAATGCCCGTGTGTCAGCACAATCGCCGACGGTTTCGCGCCTTCGCCATACAAAGTTTCGGCGTAATTTTTGATGCGCCAAGCCGTTAAAGGCAAACCCGTATCAACTAAAACCCAGCTGTTTTCGGTGTCCACAAAATATGCGTTGACGAAAACGATTTTTAAATGATTAACGCCTTTCGCTACGGTTTCAAACGCCGTGCTTTCAGTTTTTTGTAATTGCTGTGACATAATTTCCCCCTTGATTTTTAGTTTGCGAAATATACGAATGAAACAAAAAGAAAGTCAGCCAACTTGAAGAAAACTCTTCGCCTCTTTCTGATGTTTCCCAGTAAAAATTACAGTAATTTATCCAGCGTGATCGGCAAATCTCTGACGCGCTTTCCGGTTGCATTATAAATCGCGTTGGCAACTGCCGCCGCCACGCCCGTGATGCCGATTTCGCCGATGCCGTGTGCGCCGAGCGGCGAATGTTGATCGGGAATATCGTTATAGATGACTTCGATTTTCGGAATGTCGAGATTGACCGGAACGTGATATTCGGCGAGCGACGGGTTCATAATTCTGCCCGTGCGTTCGTCGAAAAGAGTTTCTTCGGTCAAAGCCGCGCCGATTCCCATAATTATTCCGCCGCGAAATTGGCTCGTCGCGGTTTTCGGATTGAGAATCGTTCCGCAGTCGAACGAACCCAAAAATCTTGAAACGCGAACTTCGCCCGATTCTTCGTTGACGCGGACTTCGCAAAATTGTGCGCCGTAGGAAAACATCGCGTATTTCCTGATTTCAAGCGGCATCGGCGCAGCGGTTTCGGCTTCGACGTATTCTTGTCCGACGCGCTTTAAGATCGCTTCGTAAGTTTCGCCTTTTGAAGAATCTTCTTTGCTGAAAATTCCGTTGTCGCGCAATTCGACATCTTCGTATTTCAAACCCGCCAGCGGCGAATCGTAATCGTCGCCGGCGATAGCGAGAAATTCTCTTGTAACCTGTTCGGTCGCCGCAATGATTGCCGCCGAGATGCTTGCTGTTTGATTCGAGCCGCCCGCGACGGGCGAATCGGGCAAGTCGGAATCTCCGTATTCAAACGAAACTTTATCAATCGGCAAGCCGAGACGTTCCGCCGCGTGTTGAATCTGGACGGTCGCCGTTCCCATTCCCATTTCGTGCGCCGACGCGGAAATCGTCGCTCTGCCGTCCGCCGAAATGCGAATCCGCGCGTTAGAAGGCATTCGGTAATACGGATAAAACGCGGTCGCCACGCCTTGTCCGATTAACCATTTTCCGTCTTTCCGGGAACGCACTTCGCTATTCCAATTCCAGCCGAATTTTTCCGCGCCGCGCTTATATGCCTCGACCATATTCCGCATCGAAAAATCCTTGCCGCTGATCGGGTCTTTTTCCGGCTCGTTGATTTTGCGGAGTTCGACCGGATCAATATTCAATTTATAAGCGAGTTCGTCAATCGCCGACTCCAACGCAAAACTGCCGATTGATTCGCCGGGAGCGCGCATAAAAGTATTCGGAACGGTATCGAGATTGATGATTTTCTGACCAATGTAAAAATTTTCCGATGCGTAAAGATGACGCACGGGAAACGTGAATTGTTCCGCCTGAAACGCACTTTGTTCGGTCGTTGCGGTCGTGCCGCTGTGAATTACGGAAACGAATTTTCCGTCCTTTGCCGCACCGAGCGCAACTCGCTGTTCGGAAGGTGTGCGCCAGCCGACCATACGGAAAACGCCTTCGCGCGATAGAACCATTTTCACCGGACGCGCAACCATTTTCGCCGCCGCGATGCACAAAAGCGTGTAATCCCAAGCCGTTCCTTTGCCGCCGAAGCCGCCGCCGACAAACGGCGAAATGACGTGAACTTTTTCCGCGGCAATTCCGAAAACTTCGGAGTAAGTATCTCTGCCGCCCGTCACGAATTGCGATGCTTCCAAAACGACCAAGCCGTCATCCTCGTCCCAAAATGCGATGATCGGATGCGGTTCGATGGCGTTATGATTATGGCGCGGTGTGCGGTAAAGATTGTCAACTTTAAATTCGGCTTTCAAGAGTGCGTCTTCGGCATCGCCGACTTTGACTTCCGCCGGTTCGCCCATAATATCGCCCGGCGATTTCGCTTCGGCTTTCAGCGCGTCAAACGAAACATTAGCTTCCGCCGCTTCATATTCGACGCGCACCAGGGACGCGGCATATTCCGCCTGATCCTGCGTTTCGGCGACGACGACCGCGACCGGCTGACCGTTCCAATAAACTTCCGCGTCCTGCATCGGCGGCATTTCCCGCGAACCCGCGCCGCCTTTGTTACTTCCGCCGCCGAACATCGGAACTTTATTCATCTTCGGCGCGTTTTCGTAAGTTAAAATTTTGACAAATCCGCGAGTTTTTTCCGCTTCGGATGAATCAATTTTCGTAATGCGCCCACGCGCAATCGTCGAATAAACAGCCGCCGCGTAAGCGATATTTTCCAATTGAAATTCTGCCGAAAAAGTTGCTTCGCCCTTAACTTTCAACTGTCCGTCAACGCGGCTCAAAGGTTTGCCGACGTAACCGTGTTTGTGCTGAATCAACGGATCGGGTTCTTTGTCGGGAACGAACTGCACGACCGTTTCCATTATTTTCTGCATTATACTCATAATATTTTTCAAAAAATTCTAGCCACAGATTTACACAGATGGACACAAGATATTTATATGATTTTTATCTAAAATTTCACATGTCGGTTTTTCCATCTGAGTTAATCTGTGTAAATCTGTGGCTAAAAAGTTTTTAATTCCTTTCTATTCTTTTTCCGCCTCTATTCTTTTTCCGCCAATTCTCTTAACACGCTGACGATTGTGCGTTTTGCCAGTTCGATTTTGAAATCGTTATGACCGAAACCTTTTGCGGTTTTTAATTCGCTTTCCGCCGCATTTCTCAAGTTTTCTTCGGTTGCTTTTTTGCCGTTTAAGAATTTTTCGGCTTCGGTTGCCCGCCAAGGTTTATGCGCCACGCCGCCGAGCGCGATGCGGACATTTTTTATCGAACCGTTTTCAGTTTCTAAAATCGCCGCGACCGAAATGAGTGCGAAAGCGTAACTTGCGCGATCACGAACTTTTCGGTAAAGCGAATTTTTCGCAAAATCGTTTGTCGGGATTTCAATAAAAGTTATCAATTCGCCATCTTTCAATTCTGTTTCGATGTGCGGCATATTTTCCGGCAATTTGTGAAAATCGTTAAAATTTATTTCACGTTTTCCGTCTTTGCCTTCGACGTGAACAATCGCATCGAGCGCGGCGAGAGCGACACACATATCTGACGGATGCGTGGCGATGCAATTTTCAGAAGTTCCCAAAATCGCGTGAATTCGATTGAAACCGCCGATTGCATCGCAGCCCGAATGCGGCTCGCGTTTGTTGCATTTCGCCGCGTCGTCATAAAAATAATAACAACGCGTTCTCTGCAAAAGATTTCCGCCGACCGTCGCCATATTTCGGATTTGTCCGCTTGCGCCGAAAAGAATCGCCTGTGACAAAACCGGAAATTTTTCGCGGACGATTTCATTGTTCGCCAATGCCGTATTTTTGACCGCCGCACCGATCAATAAATTTCCGTTTTCAGTTTCCGAAATTTCCTTGGAAAGATGCGTGACATCAATCAAACTTTCCGGCTGTTCGATATTTTCGCGCATCAGATCAACGAGATTCGTGCCGCCGCCGAGAAATTTCGTGTGTTCATTCTGCCCGAAAAGATTGATCGCCGATTCGGTTGATTCGGCGCGTTGATATGTAAAATTTTTCATCGGTTTATTTTAATTTTTGAAACCACAGATTTTCACGGATGCACACGGATTTTTTCGATCCAATTTATGTTTAGAATCCGATTTTCATCAGTTTCATCCGTATTTATCCGCGTTCATTTGCGGCTAAATATTCTTATTGTTTTGTGCCGTTCCAAATGCTTCGTGAATCGCTTCGACAATTCCGACATACGCGCCGCATCTGCACAGATTTCCGCTCATTCGTTCCTTGATTTCTTCGTCGGAAAATTCATATTCGCCCGTCATCGAATCGGAAACCGCGCTCGGCAGATTTTTCTGAAATTCGTTAAACATTCCGATTGCCGAACAAATTTGTCCCGGTGTGCAGTAACCGCACTGAAAACCGTCGTGTTCGACAAACGCTGATTGCAGCGGATGAAGTTCGCCGAACTCGCCCGCCAAACCTTCAATCGTCGTAATGTCCGCGCCTTCGTATTGCACCGCCAAAGCGAAACACGAATTAATCCGTTCGCCGTCCGCCAAAACCGTGCAAGCACCACACGCGCCTTGATTGCATCCTTTTTTCGTTCCGGTCAAACCGGCAAACTCGCGCAAAGCGTCGAGCAGCGAAACGCGCGGCTCGATCTGTAAATCGTGTTCCGCGCCGTTGATTTTTAATTTTACTGAAACTTTTCCGTCCTCGTTCATTTGTATAATTCCTATATTTTATTTTCACCGCAGAGACGCGGAGTTTATTTTAATTAAGTTTTCTCTGCGTCTCCGCGTCTCTGCGGTTCGGAAACTAAATCAATTTATCAGGCGTTAAAGGTAAATCTCTAACGCGAATTCCGGTCGCATTGTAAACCGCATTTGCCACCGCCGCCGCGACTCCGGTGATGCCGATTTCACCGATTCCTCTTGCGCCGATCGGTGAAATGTGCGGGTCGGGTTTGCCGATGAAGTGCACATCGATTTTCGGAACGTCCAAGTTTGCCGGAATGTGATAATCGCCTAAATTCCGTTGAATCGGATTTGCCCAGCGTTTGTCGTATAAAGTTTCTTCCATCAACGCTTGTCCGAGACCGTAAATCACGCCGCCGATAACTTGTGAACGCGCGGTTTTTTCGTTCAAAATTCTGCCGACATCCTGAACCGACGTGAAACGCGATACGCTAATCATTCCCGTATCTTCGTCAACCATCACTTCGGCAAACTGCGCTCCGAACGAATGGAACGAGTATTTTTTCGCGTCCGCATCTTCTTCCGACGCGAATCGTTCGGTCGCACACGGCGCAACCGGACCGCCGAGACCGCCGCCGTTTTGCGGAATGCTCGACGCGCAAACTTCCATCATATCTTTGTTGTTGCGCTTTAAAATATCCGCGTAATCGTCGGATTTCGATGTGTCGCCTTTGACGTAAAAACGTGCGTTCGAATATTCGATTTCGCTTTCGTTTCTTCCGTTGATCTTCGATTTTGAATCCGCTATTGCGAGTTTCATCAAATCTTTTTTGAGCATTTCGCCGCCCGTCAAAACCGCCGCCGTAACGGAAGCCGCAGTCGTCGAACCGCCGGAAACGGGCGCGGGCGGCAAACTCGAATCGCCGATTTCAACCGTAATTCTTTCGACCGGAACGCCGAGCGCGTCCGCCAAAGTTTGCGCCATAATCGTGTAAGTTCCCGTGCCGATGTCCTGTGTCGCGCTCATTACTTTGACCGAACCGTTTTGGAATATCTGCACTTTGACCGAAGCCGTCGAACGAATCGCCGGATAAGTCGCCGTCGCCATTCCGTGACCGACGAGATATTTTCCTTTTCTATTCATTCGCGGCTGGGATTTGCGATTCGCCCAGCCGAATTTTTCCGCACCGACCGTGTAACATTCGATAATATTTTCCATCGAAAACGGCAGTTTCGATTCGGGATCAATCGCCGTGTGATTCATCGTCCGCAATTTTATCGGATCAATTTTCAATTCGACGGCGAGTTCGTCCATCGCCGATTCGAGCGCGAAAGTTCCCGGCGTTTCTCCGGGCGCGCGCATAAATGTCGGCGCACCAACGTCGAAGTTGGCGATTTTATATGTCACTTCGCGTTCCGGCGCGGCGTATAAAATTTTCGTCTGTTTTCCGCTTTCCTCGAAATAACTTGAAAATGAAGTTTTATAAGAAGTGTTTTCGTGGCGAATTGCTTTCAGAGTTCCGTTTTTGTCTGCCGCGAGCGCGACATTTTGAATCGTTTCCGGTCTGCGCCCGACGTTCGTTGACATCATATTTCTCGTCAGGACGAATTTTACCGGACGTTTGACCAATTTCGCCGCCATCGCCGTCAGCATTATATGTCCCCATTGACCACCTTTACAGCCGAAACCGCCGCCGACGAACGGACACAAAATGTGAACATTGTCGGGCTGCAATTCAAAAAAGTAGGCAATCACGCCCTGAACGCCTTTTACGCCCTGCGTCGCGTCGTAAAGCAGCACTTTATCGTCCGCTTCCCAGACGGCAATCGTTGCGTGCGGTTCCATCGGATGATGATTTTCCGTCGGCGTATAATAAGTTTGCTCAACTTTGACAGGCGCATTTTTAATCAGCGATGCGGTTTTTCCTTCATTCAACTGAACTTGCTCGCCGAAACCGCTCGTTTTCGGTTTTTCCATCTTCGGCATCTCGGTTTTCAGATCAATTGCCGGCGTTTGTTTCGCGTAAGTTACCTTGACCATTTCGGCGGCGGTTCGCGCCTGTTCGTAAGTTTCGGCGATGACAAGCGCGACATATTGCCCGAAATATCTGACTTTGTTGTCCTGAATCGGAATAAACATTTCACCCGGCAAACCGCCGGACATCATCAATTTTATCGGATCTGCTTCTTTGAGTTTCGGCGCGTTTGAATGCGTAATAATTTTCAAAACGCCGTCCGCTTTCTCCGCCGCGCTCGTATCAATCGTCGTGATCGTGCCGTTCGCAATCGTCGAACGCACCGGAAAAGCGTAAGACACATTGTTCACGCCGAATTCCGCCGCATATTTCGCCGTGCCTGTAACCTTTGCGCGTCCGTCTGTGCGGTCGAGCGGTTTGCCGATAACATCTGTTTTCATCATAATTTCACCTGTTTTTTTTTGCCCGCGAATTACACGAATAAACACGAATAAGAACAATTGATTTCAGTTAAATTCGTGAAGATTCGTGCTATTCGTGGGCAAAATCTTTTCAAATCACCAACTTATCCGGCGTTACCGGAATTTCCCGAATACGTTTTCCCGTCGCGTTAAAGATCGCGTTGACGACCGCCGCGGCGACTCCGACGATGCCGACTTCGCCGATTCCTTTGATGCCGAGTTTGTTGACGTATTTATCTTCTTCGTTGATAAAAACGGTCGAAATATCGGGAATATCGAGATTCGATGGAATGTGATAATCGGCGTAATTTCTCGTGACGAAATTTCCCCAGCGCGGATCGAGAACCGATTCTTCGGTCAATGCCTGACCGATTCCCCAAATCGCGCCGCCAATCATCTGCGAACGCGAGGTTTTCGGATTCAAAATCCTGCCCGCACCAATCGCCGAAACGAATTTTTTAACGCGCACCGTTCCTGTTGATTCGCTGACCCAAACTTCCGCAAAATTCGCATTAAAAGCATTTGAAGAATATTTATCCGCGATTTCCAAAGGTTTCGTGTCAACTCTCGTTTGAAATTCTTTGAGATTTACGTCCGACATCAATTGTGCGACGGTCGGTTCGGCAAAATACTGCCGATTAGACTTCGCCTGCAATTCATTTTTCGCCTGCAAACAGCCTTCGTAAACCGAATTTGCAAAACTCGCCGCGCCGACCGAACCGACCGAACCGGCGGCGGGCGGCAAATTCGAATCGCCGATTTCGACTTTGATTTTGTTCGTCGCAAGTCCGAGAGTTTCCGCCGCGACCTGCGTTAAAATCGTGTAAGTTCCCGTCCCTAAATCCGACGCGGCGAGTTCGATTTTTGCCGTTACGTCGTTGCTATTTCTGTTTAATTTGACGAGCGTCGAAGTATCGCGCTGACGCGACGGATAAGTTCCGCAGCCGACACCGTAACCGATCAGATATTCGCCCTGACGATTTTGTTTCGGTTCAATTTTCCGTTTGTTCCAACCGAAAGTTTCCGCGCCTTCTCGCAATGCCTGAACGAGTGAACGCGACGAAAACGGTTTTCCGCTCGACGGGTCTTTTTCCGGTTCATTTTTGATGCGAAATTCGACCGGATCAATTTTCAGTTTATAAGCGAGTTCGTCAATCGCCGACTCCAACGCAAAACTTCCGGTAGATTTTCCCGGCGCACGTTGATAAGTCGGCAAAATCACATTCATCGGCGCGACTTTGTAGGCGATTTTTAGATTTTCCGTCCGATACATATGTTCGGAAACGTCGCCGCACGGCTCGATAAATTCATCGCTGATCGCCGTGTGCGTCGTCGTTTCGTGCGAAATTGCGGTCAAAGTTCCGTCTTTCGTCGCGGCGAGTCTGAGATGCTGAATATTTCTCTGGCGCAGACCGACCGAATTGACCATCATATTTCGCGTTAGAGCCAGTTTAACAGGTCGTTTCGTCATTTTCGCCGCCATCGCCGCGATCACGACGTGTCCCCACGCGCCGCCTTTCGAGCCGAAACCGCCGCCGACATGCGGCGTTATCACGCGCACATTGGAACGCGGAAGTTCAAAAACCGAAGCCAACGCGCCCTGCACACCGTTGACGATCTGCGATTCGTTGTAAAGCAGTAATTTATCGTCCGCTTCCCAAACCGCAACCGTCGCGTGCGGAGCCATCGGCTGATGATGTTCTATCGGCGTGTGATAAATTTCGTCAACTTTGACCTCGGCATTTTTCAATGCCGTTTCGACATCGCCGTGAATTTCGTCCTCGCGGTCTTTCGACTTAACGGCTGAATTTTTCTCTTTTTCAAAATCAACTTTTCCCGCTATTTTCTGATATTCAACCTTTACAAGCCGCGCCGCAAAACGCGCCTGTTCAAAAGTTTCGGCAACGACCACGCCGATGTTTTCGCCCCAAAATTCGATCTCGCCGTCCTGCAAAATCGAACCGCCGCGCAAACTCCGCGAAGGTTTAACTTTGAGCGCGTTCTTATGCGTAATAACAGCAATCACCCCGTCCGCTTTTTCCGCCGCGCTCGCATCAATCGAAAGAATTTTCCCGGCGGCAATTTCGCTCTTAAACAAAAAACCGTGTGCCGCATTATTGACGGGAAAATCCATCGTATAATTCGCCGTTCCGGTAACTTTCAAAAACCCGTCAATCCGGTTAATCGCTTCGCCGATGACATTTTTTTTATTGCTCATTTTCTATTCCTGTTCGATTTCTCTATATTTTTCCATCCGCCAGAATATTTTCAGCCGCATACATTCTTTTGTTATCCGAATTGAATTCGCGTTTTACGTCCACATCTATATTTTCGATTTGCACAATTTTCCATGCTGTTGCGATAAAAATGCCCACTGATTTTTGTTCCATTTCAAGGCTTATAACGATATGAATTGCGTCTTTAGTAACTTTGAACACTTCTGTCGGCGATAGAAAAAAACTTCTTTGCGTCGTGGCGACGTTCTTTTTATTGTAAGTTTTGCATTCGATATAAACATATGAATCTCCGTAGCTAAATCCCAAATCGGGATAGCCGCTTGATTGCTTAACGCCTTTTTTATTCACAGGAACATCGGCATCTTCAAATCCGACCTCTTGCAACGCCGTCTTTATCGGAAGTTCGACTTTGTTGCCGACTTCATTTGCTCTTGCGCTCAAAATTCCGCCTGTATCATTAATATTTTGACAAGCAAGTTGCGCCGCTTCTTTCAATTTTCCAAGTAATTCTTTGTGTTGCTCATTATCTTTATCAAATGCAATTACCTGCTTACCCGAAATTGCTTCGAGAACAAGTTTTAGCGGAAGGTTTTTAATCGGCGCAATCATTTGTTTGACTAAACCTTCCAATTTTTCGACATATTCCTTTTCTGCCATTATTTTTTTTTGAAAACAACGATTCGATTGCTGTTTGTTCCTTTACTGTTATTTTTAACGCCCCAAATGTTCGCGGTTTTCGTAAATGAATGTTCGTTTATCATCACGCAATCGCACACAAAACCGTTTGCTTCACCAATCGGAAGCACAAAATCTTCGAGATTGATTTTCCCGCCTCTGACCTCGCCGACTTCAAACGCTACCCAACCGTTTTTTTTCGTGATGCGGAAAAGTTCTTTAAAAACATCAGACATTATTTCCGACCAAATTTCGACGGTTTTCGACATTGTAATTTTCTTCTGAATTTCGTCGGCATCAATCTCGTTAAACCAACACCGCAGCCAATTATCCTGAGCATATTGAACGACATCCAAAAACGGCGGCGAAGTAACCGTTAAATCAACTGATTCATCGGCAATTTCCGGCGTTTCGCGGGCATCATTCGTCAAAAAGACAGCTTCGGCTTTTTGCAAATTTTCGATTTGATGCGGCAATAAATCCTTCATCAAACTTTTACTTTTTTTGAAAATAAGCTGTTTCGTGTCGCGGTAAGTCGGCTTTTGTTCGTATTTTTCGTTTATTTTTACCTGACGTTTCGGCGAAACCGCTTGATTCGGCGGCAAAGTATAAACGCTGAAATAACCGGATGAATGTCCGGTTAAACGATTCGTGGCGACCATTCGCAGCCATTTATCAACTGCGTCCAAAGAATTTTCCCGCGTCCGTTTTAAGAAATAATTTTTCAAAGAAAGAATTTCCGACAATGTTTCCGCTTCGTAAAACATTGATAAATCAACGTCGGAAGTCAGATTTTTCTCAAACTCGATTTTGATCAAACGCTCTTTTATTTCCAAAAGATGCGGAATTTTCAATCTGCCTTCCATCAAAATCCGGCTGATCGGATTGATGTCGTTAGCGATAACATTTCTACCATTCAAAGCCGCTTCAATAACCGTTGTGCCGCGTCCGCTAAACGGATCATAAACAGTATCGCCGGATTTCGTCAGTTTTGTAATAAAAAGTTTCGGCAATTGCGCCTTAAAACAAGCCCGATAAGCGACTTCGTGAAGCGCGTTCGCCTGTCTTTGTTTTGAAGTCCAAAATTTGCCCGTAACTCGTGGATAATTCCGATTTTCAAATGTTCTCTCAGTCGGTTTATCGTCCTCAAACAGCGAGTTTTGAACGGGAGTTTTATTCAATTTTTCCAAAAGCAGTAACATTATTTTCCGTTCATCGCCATCATCAAAGCGCGGACAATCGCGCGTCTGCCGAGTTCGACTTTGAATTTATTATATTCGAGCGGTTTCGCCATTTTCATTTCGGCTTCGGCGGCAAGTTTGAAATTCGCCTCGCTTGCGTCTTTGCCGTTCAAGAATTTTTCGGCTTCCAACGCTCTCCATGGTTTATGCGCCACGCCGCCCATCGCAACTCGCGCGTCTTTTATTTTACTGCCGTTCATATCCAGCGCGGCGGCAACCGAAACCAGTGCAAACGCATAACTTGCGCGGTCGCGGACTTTCAAATAATAAGAATTTCCCGCGAAATTATTTTTCGGGATTTCAATCGCTGTAATCATTTCGCCGTGTTCGAGCGTGTTGTCTTTTTCCGGCATATTTCCGGGCAGGCGATGATAATCGGCGAAATTGATCGAGCGTTCCGTGCCGTCGGTTTTCTGAACTTTGACGACCGCATCGAGCGCGGCAAGCGCGACGCACATATCGGACGGCATCACGGCGACGCATTTTTCCGAGTAACCGAAAATCGCGTGCATTCTGTTAATTCCTTCCAATGCGCCGCAACCGGAATTCGGTTCGCGTTTGTTGCACGGCATTGCCGTATCGTAAAAATACGAACAGCGCGTTCGCTGATTCAAATTCCCGCCGTTCGTCGCCATATTGCGGATTTGTCCGCTTGCGCCCGCGAGAATCGCCTGCGTCAAAAGCGGGTAATTTTGCCGGACGAGCGGATGATTTGCCGTGTCGGTGTTTTTCGCTAACGCGCCCAAAGAAACGCCGCCGTTCATCGTCTTGATTTGATTGAGTTTGATGCGCGTGATGTCCACGAGTTCGTCGGGACGCGCCACATCTTCCTTCATCAAATCAATAATGTTCGTGCCGCCTGCCAAAAATTGCGAATTGGCGTTTGCCGAATTCATTTTGACGGCTTCTGCCGCATCTTCGGTTCTCGAATATTTAAATGGTCTCATTTTACGCGTCGCCTCCCTTGCTGGTTTCCGTTTCAAAAATTGCGATGTCGTTTTCTCCGGCAAACTGCCATTTCTGCGCGACATCTTTGCCCGTGTGAACTTCTTTAATTGCGTCAACGATATTCGGATATGCTCCACAGCGGCAGAGATTTCCGCTCATTCGTTCGCGGATTTCATCGTCCGACAACTGCAAACTTCGTGCTTTTTGTCTGACATCAGCCGTGACATAACTCGCTTCGCCGTTTTTCGCTTCGTTGAGCATTGCGACCGCCGAACAAATCTGTCCGGGTGTGCAGTAACCGCATTGAAAACCGTCGTGTTTGATAAACGCCGCCTGAACCGGATGAAGTTCGTCACCTTTTGCCAAACCTTCAATTGTCGTTACGTCTTTGCCTTCGCACGTTGCCGCTAAAGTCAGGCACGAGAGACTGCGGCGACCGTCAATTATTACTGTACACGCGCCGCATTGCCCGTGATCGCAGCCTTTTTTCGAGCCGGTCAGATTCATTCGCTCGCGCAGTGCGTCAAGTAAAGTCATCCGTGAATCAACATTCAGCGATTTTTCGTCGCCGTTGACTTTGAATGCGACTTTGAGCGCGTTTTCGATTGAAATCGGCGCGGGCGAAACATTGCCCGGAATAAAATCGGCGGCGGCAAACGCGTCCTGTTCGGCTAAAATCTGCAACGCCAGAATGCCGAGTCCGGCGGTCGAAACCTGACCTAAAAATTTGCGGCGCGAATCGCCGAAAATGCCTAATTCATCTAATAATTTTTCTTCGTCTGCGGAAATTTGTTGTTCGGTTTCCGCTAAAAGATCAGCGGTTTGATCGGTATGTTTGTCTGACATTTGTCCTCCTTGAAAATCCGAATGGCAATTTTTATGAGTTGAAACGAGTTTTAAAATCGTAAAAATTACAAAAATCTTTTTTTTACAAAATGAAATAACTTACATTCTATGTTCCCAAACTGAGAGACAAATGGCAACAGTTTTTTTACATTTTATCCGGGACGTTTGTTTTACCGGATTTAATCCAATAAAATTCAGAGGATACAGAAATCAAAAGCGGTAACAAGCCGAATTCGTTTTAGTGAAAAAACTCTTAAACGCCAAAATGAGATTTTAATTATTTGGAGAAAGATTTAACTATTCGGAGAAAGAGATGAATCAATATCGTAATCGTAAATTTTACACATTAAAATTAATGATCGCCGCCGCCGCTTTTTTACTGCTCACAAATTGCGTGGATAAAGAAGTTGTTCACGGACAGGGAAATGTTAATGTAAATGCTGTTGTAAAAAACACCGATGAAAATAATTCTTTTAACAAAATTAATGAAAATATTGTCGAAAAAAATGTTATTAGTGAACCTTTAAAAATTGAAAATGATGAGATTGATACTTCCGGTTTTAAGTCGGCGGCAATATCAAACGACAATTTGAAAAACACGCTCGAATGGACTTTCGGCAAAAATCGGCAAATAGGTTGGTTTCTTTATGTTCCGTTGATTCAGCACAGTTTGAAAACCGAAGCTAAGGCAGATTCGAGCGAATTTGCCGCCGCCGTCGCCGAATGGCAAAAGAACAATTCGCTCGAATCGAACGGAATTTTAGATGCGGAAACAATGCTCGGTTTCGTAAAATTTTGGCAGACAAAACGCCTTCAAAAAGTTTATGAAGCTGACGAAGCGACGCTTTTTCACGCGCCGATTGCTGATTTTTACGATCCGACGCGCGACGTAAATTTATTAAACGTCGAAAAGGAAACTTATGCGGCTTACAAAAAAATGATCGCGGCGGCGGCGAAAGATTTAAACTTGAAAATCAAAGACGGAACGCTCAACGGCGATGATAAATTCCTGAAAATAATTTCCGCACATCGTTCGCGTAAATATCAGGAAGAATTACGCAAAAAAGAACCGAATGCCGGACGCGCTCAACTCGCTTTTACAAGTCCGCACTTTACGGGACGCGCACTCGACATTTACGTCGGCGGCGAACCCGTAACGACCAAAAACGAAAATCGCGCAATTCAGATCGAAACTAAAGCGTATAAATGGTTAGTTGCAAATGCGGAAAAATTCGGGTTTTATAACTATTTTTACGAACCTTGGCATTGGGAATATGTATCTGATGTAAAATAATTCAGTTGAGAGCAAAACAACAGAGATAAAAAAACGAATGAATTTATAAAAATTCCTACTGTCTTTTTATTTCTGTTAATTTTTTGCGCGAAAACTCGACTCGATCATTTTCGTCTTCCTTTAACCGGAACTTTTTGAGCTGCTACGACCGGAATAATTTTTCCGCCCGTCAGATTTCCGGCGCGAATTTTATCTAAACTAATCACATATTGGTTTTTTCCTTCGGCAAGTTTAATCATACGATTTAACGAAGCGTCGGAAATTTCTTCTTCGTCAACGCCGTTGTTTTTCAATTCCTCACGCAAGATTTCCAGATTATTTTTTCGGCGTTCGTAAACGTCCGGATAAATGTGAAGCAAACCGGCTTCGACGACCATCGTGTCGTATGTGATTTCGACTGGAACCGGCGTTTCCATCTCGGCAATCAAAGTCTCTTTGTTCTTTTTGGCGTTTTGAATTTCTTCATCCGAAATGTTTGAACCGCGCGCGGCGACGATTTTTTCCGACAGATCGTAAATATCGTCGCGCATCACGCGCACACAGCCGTGCGAAACGAGATTTCCGAGATCGCCTTCGCCTTTCGCCTGATGAAGCAAATAACCGTAACCGAGCGGAATTTTCACCTTTCCGAGCGGATTGCGCGGATCGGTCGGCGGAATCGGAACGCCTTTCAAACCTTCGGCGACCCAATCGGAATCGGGCGGAATCCACGACGGATTCCAGATCAGCATATTTATTTCGCGTAGTCCGATAAACATCGGAAATTCCTTCTGACCGATGCCGACCGGATAAGTTTTCACTTCCTTGCCGTTTTGCCACAACGTCATCTGAAAAGACGGCGCGTTGATCGTAACTTTTACATCCTTATCACCGGAAACGAGCGCGACTTTTTCGATGTTTCCTCCGGTTCTTATATCCGACCGCGCCGAATCGCGCTTCATATCTTTGATATAACTTTGACCGGAAACGAGGTTTGTTAAAATTATCAGCAGTGAAAAAAATAAAGCTATCGGAAATTTCATAAAAATATCGTCTGACATATAAATTTCGGGCAGAGCAAACTCGATGTTTGTCGCTCTGCCCGACTGAAAAGTTGTCCTGAGATAACTTTCTTAAAAATTTATTCGGTAATTTTCATCGAATCCGGCTGTTGATTGGCAACTGCTGTGTCAACATCGTCGGCTTCGATCAACTCTTCGATAAGCGACGCATCGGCGGAAACAATAAATGCGCCGAGATTGCCGAAAACTTTAATTCTGTCAACCTTTTTGCCGACCGAACTTTCTGCTTTATCAACTATACTGCGGGTGATTTCACTTACTTCATCCGAAGAAGCCGCTTTTGAGTGCGGTAAATGCAAAGTGAAAACTGCCTGAACGGATTTCGAATCAGGCTTTGCCGCTTTGATCTGGCGAACCAATTCGGGATCGGTTTTAGTGCGCGACTTTTTTTGTTTCATACTACTTTTAAAACCTCTCGAACAAAAATAACCGAAAAAATAATAACATATTTTTTCACGATAAAAGCAATTCGAGAGCTTTCGGCGCGAACGGAATTCCGCGACTGATTCTTTCAGGATTAGAGCCGTTCGGAACTACGCAGGAATTTAAGATCGCTTTTTCTATTTCCAAAACACTGGCATTCGGTTTTGCCTGAAACATCAGCGCGGCAAGTCCGGCGATGTGCGGTGTCGCCATCGAAGTTCCGGGCATACTCTGATAACCGCCGCCGGGTTTGGCGGAAATAATATCAACGCCGGGAGCAATTAAATCCGGCACGAGCGGATCGCGTCTGCGGTTAAATCTCTGGCTCGATGAAAACCACGCGACTTCGCCGTCCGCGCCGTATGCGCCGACCGAAAGTGCTTCGGAATAATTTCCCGGTGAACGGCTCGTTCCCGGTCCTTCGTTGCCGACGGCGAAAACCGGCAAAATATTGCGCTGTCTGATGCGTCTGGTCAACGGCAGAAAATACCTGAACCAACCGCGCAGACCGAGCGACATACTTAAAACTTTCACGCCTTTGTTGATTGACCATTCCATTCCGCCGAGAACGCGGGCGACGACATTTCCGTTTTCGATGACGGTCGCGCTGGCGAGTTTTGCATCCGGCGCAACGCCGATATGTCTGCCGCCGACAGGTCTGCCGGCGATTGTTCCCGCCGTGTGCGTTCCGTGATCGTCGGTGTCGGTTGCATCGGGTGTCGGTTTGACTTCATCGCCCCAATCGTCGAAATATGCAAAACTCGCCACCGCGTCTTTTAACGCCGGATGCGAACCGTCAACTCCCGTGTCGAGATGACCGACCCAGACATTTTTTCCTGTAAATCCGGCATTCCAGACTTCGGGTATGCCGAGTGCTTCGATGCCCCAAGTATATTGTGAATCTAATGTTGCCGCGACCGGAAGCGTTGCCGGACGAATCAGACTTATCTGCGGCGCGGATTTGATGGTTTCGACGATTTCTTTTTCCTGTCTGAGTTGAGTCAATCCGGCGCGATTGACCGTGCCGAGCGCAACACCGAGATTCGGATAATAACGCATTGCCGGAACTGCGCTGAGTTTTACGGAATTTGCCCGCGCCAGAGCTACATCCTGACTCGTTTCCGGTTTGATAAAATGATTCTTAATCTCATTTCTAATTTCTTTAGCACTTGCCGAAGCGGTTGTGGCAGTTTTTACATAAACCAATATCTGCGTCGAACCGAATGCCTGAAGTTCCTTGTTAATTTGATCAGCCATAAATAAAACCTCCAAAATTTTACTTGAATTTTAGTATTCATTTATTTATGATAATTAATTGAAAAATATTACAGGCTTTTTAAAACTTCGAGTCATTTCTGCAAACTCAAACCCGTTCCGCGAGAATAATCGGCAACCGTGATCGGCAGTTTTCCTTTAAACGGAATTTTCCCCGTAATCGCGTCAGCCGAAGCGTTTTGCAAACTCGACATATCGCCGTAAGCGACGATGTAATTTTTCATCGAAGGAAAACCGCGTAGTAAATACGGATTGCCGAATGCAATGCTGATAACGGGGTTTTCGCCTTTCAAAATTTCATTCAAAACTCTTTCTCCGGCTTCCGGCAAACCGACCGAATTTTTCGCGCCCGAACGAACGCGCCCGAAAAGTCCGGCGACGACGACATCCGACGCAGACGCTTTTTTCAGAGCGTTCTCAATTTCTTTTTCAGTCGAGCGTTCGTCAATCGCAATGCGTTCGACCTGAAGACCGCTGCGGCTTAAAGTTCGCGTCAGAGTATTTCCGACCGAGTTGCGGTCTTCGCCGTTCGTGATACATAAAACCAGAGCTTTTTGACCTGATTTTAACGGCAAAGAATTCCCGTCGTTTTTGACTAAAGTAATCGCGTTTTGGGCAATCTCGTCGGAAAGTTTCTGCGTTTCCTGACCTGCGACGATTTTATCAATCGAATCGAGCGGCGTGTATTGTTTTTTGTCGAGACCGAGTTTGTATTTCCACGCGAGAATTTTTCCGACCGATTCGTCAATTCTCGCTTCGGTAATTCTGCCGGATTTGACCGCCTCACGAATTCCGCGAATCGGCGCGTCCGCATTTGAAGGTTTCAGCAGAACGTCATTTCCCGCAAGAACGGCACGAACCGCCGCTTCTTCAGCGTTAAAATAAAGCGTCAGACCGCTCATATCCATCGCATCAGTTACGACCAGACCGTTAAATTTCATATCGTTTTTCAAAATTCCTGTCACGATATTTTTTGAGAGCGTCGCCGGAATCGCCGCGGCTTCCGTGATTACTTCGGATTCGGTATAAGATGCTTTTTCCGATTTTTTCAGCGGTTCGGCTTTTTCGGAATCGAGCTGCGGCATCGAAATATGCGAGATCATCACCGAGCCGACACCGTTTTTGATAATTTCACGAAACGGAACAAACTCGGTCTGTTCAAGCCGTTCGCGCGAAAAATCTATGACCGGCAAACCGCGATGCGAATCAACCGCCGTGTTGCCGTGACCGGGAAAATGTTTCGCCGTCGCCAACACATTCCCGCTTTGCAAACCTTGTGAAAAAGCACTTGCAAACAAGCCGACTTCGTTCGGATTTTCGCCGTAACTGCGAACATTAATTACCGGATTGTCGGGATTATTATTAACATCGGAATCCGGCGCAAAATCCCAATGAACGCCGAGCGCACGCGCTTCTTTCGCAACCAACGCGCCTTCGCGCCGCGCAAGTTCGGGATTTCCCGTCGCTGACACAGCCATATTCCACGGGAAATTTATCGTGTCGGGAAAACGCATCGCCACGCCGGTTTCAAAATCGGCGGAGATCAAAAGCGGAATGTCGGCGAGTTCCTGCATTCGATTGACAAAATGAACCGTGTCATAAACGCCGCCGACAAAAACGATAATGCCGCCAACTTTATTTTCCGTTACCTGCCGCTTGAATTCCTGAAATTTCGCGCTGTCCTGATTCATAAAATCAGCATTGACACCGATGTGAATCATCTGCCCGATCTTTTCATCGAGCGACATTTTTTTGAGTTTTTTGTCCGCCCATTTATTAGCCTTTTCGTCCGGTCGAAATTTTTGTTGAGCCAAAACAGGTAAAATAAAACTCGTTGAAACTGAAAATAAAATTAATAAACTGAATAAAAATTTAATCATCATTTTTAATAATCAAAGTCGCCAGATAAGCGACAAAAAATGTCGTCAAACTTCCGAACAGCGCATACCAAGTCCACGCGATCTTCGTTTGCAGTAAGATGTAAAGCATCAGCAAAATGCTCGCCGCCATTCCGATAAGTGCGTGAACTTCTTTTGCTTTTTTCAGAAAAGTGCCGACGAGAAAAACGCCGAGAATCGGACCGTTTATCAAAGACGCAACCGAAAGCGCGAGATTCAAAGCCGAACTCGCCGTTTTCATAAACGCGATGGCGATGACGATTTGAACAATGCCGACAATTACAGTCAGCCAGCCGGAAATTTTCAAAAGATGTTTGTCGGATTTGTCTTTGGCAAACGGTTTGTAAAGGTCGTTGATCGCCGTTGCCGCAATCGAGTTGAGCGACGAAGAAAGTGCCGCCGCAAAGATCGCCGCGACGACCAAACCCGAAAGTCCAGACGGCATAAATTTCGTGATGAAATCGGGAAAAACTTTGTCGCCGCCGGAAAAAGGAAATGTTGCCGGAATACCTGAATTCAAAACTCCGGCTTGTGCATATTCGGGCGCGTTATACGGCGCGTAGAATGCGAAAAGCAAAACGCCGATAAAAAGAAAGCCGATAAATTGTCCCAAAATTACTGCGCCGCTCGAAAGCAAAGCGAGCGATGCGCGGCTCGGTTTGTCGGTGCAGAGATAACGCTGAACGAGATATTGATCCGTGCCGTGCGTTGACATCGTTAAAAAACATCCGCCGAGCAAGCCTGACCAGAACGTATATGTTTTCGTAAAATCTAAATTAAAGTCGAATATGTGAAATTTGCTGTATTGTTCGCCGATGGCAGTAGCTTGCGAAAATCCGCCGTCAATATTTTGAATCAAAACGACCGCCGCCGCGATTGCGCCGCCGATATAAATGGCGAGCTGCACGACTTCGATCCAGATGACGGCTTCCATTCCGCCGAAAAATGTAAAGACGATCATCACCACGCCGAGCAAAATTATCGAACCGATGACAACCGTATCGTAAGAAGTATTCGGCTGAAACGCGACATAAACCGCTGCGAGAACAAACGCCGTCAACAGCAGACGAACGCCGTCGGCAATATTCCGCATTACGACAAACAGCGCGGACGCGAGCATTTTTACTTTGTTTCCAAATCGGTCGCCGAGAAGTTGGTAAACCGTCTGTAATTCGCCTTTGAAATAAAGCGGAATAAACAAAAACGAGATCACGACGCGCCCGCACAGATAACCGAAAACGACCTGCAAAAACTCGAAATTTCCGTTTTTCGCAAACGCCACGCCCGGAACTGAAATAAACGTGATCGTCGAAGTTTCCGTCGCCACAATCGAAGCCGCAATCGCCCACCACGGCACGTTTCTATCGCCGACAAAATAATCTTCCGTCGTTTCCTGTTTACCCGCGTAAACGATTCCGAAGATCGTGATGCCGATCAGATAGCCGAAAATGATGATTAAATCTAAAGTTTGCATTCTTATTAAGTTTTAATGTCAGGACGATAAACTCGAATCAGTTGACCGTCCAACTTTTCATATTCAAAAACTCTTTCATTGATTCTTTCAGCCTGACGTTTGCGGTCGGAATCTTCGGTGCAAATGATGATGCCGGAATGATTGTTATTTTTTTGATGCAGTCTTTTAAAATCCAGGCGATTAAGAGTTAAAACGGCGCGATTTAACTCCGCCGCTCGTAATAAAACATTTTCGTCGGAAATCGCCAGATTAGCTTTTTCGTCTTCGTAAGCCGTCAAAACATCGTGTCCGAGATTTCGCAACTCTTCGACGGTGCGTTTCGGAAAATTTTCATCGGCGTAAAATTTCATCAGTCTTCTTCGTTCAGACGAATCTGTTCATCAATTTCGGTGGTATTTGACCGAACATAATTCCATGCGTTTGCCAAATCCTGAGCGGAAATTGCCGGGTAATCCTGCAACAACTCGGCTTCGGTTACGCCCTGCCGACGAGCATTTTCCAAACTCCAGACAGGAATTCTCGTATCATTTATTCGCGCCGCGCCACCGCAGATGCCTTCAGTTTTTTCGATGCCGGCAAATTCACCGCTCAAATCGTAGATCAAGATTTGCAACAGTTTGATTTTTTCCGAACGCGGTAGATTTGAAACTTCGATTTCTTCAACGGAATTCATAAAACTATTCTAATCTATTTTTTCGCCATCTCAATCGCTTTTTCAACTACAAAATTATTTTCAGTTAAAGTTTGGAGGGCTTTTTTAAAATTCACATTTGCCTTTTTCATCACGAGCGCGACGCGCAAATCTTCGTTTGCCTTTTTCATCAAATCTTTTGCCGCCGCTTCGTCCAAACCGGTCTCCGCCATTAAAATTCGCAGACTTCTTTCTTTTAATTTGATGTTTGAACTTTTAATATTCGTCATCCGGTTTCCTTTGACGTAGCCGAGGCGAATCATCGTGACGGTCGAGATTAAATTCAAAATCATTTTCTGCGCCGTTCCCGATTTCATCCGCGTCGAACCCGTAATCGCTTCCGCACCGATGACCGCGACAATCGGAATTTCGACCATTTTTGTAATCGCCGAATCGGGAACGCAAGTAATGCAAGCCGTGAAACAACCGAGATTTTTTGCATATTCCAACGCGCCGATTGTATAGGGCGTTCTGCCCGATGCGGCAAGTCCGATGACGCAATCTTTGTCAGTTACGCCGCGAGTTTTCAAATCTTCCGCGCCTTGTTCAAAATTGTCTTCGCTCGCTTCGGTCGCTTTATAAAGCGCGTCGTAACCGCCCGCGATTATTCCCTGAATTACATCGTATGAAACGCCGAATGTCGGCGGAATTTCGCTTGCGTCCAAAACGCCGAGTCGTCCGCTCGTTCCCGTTCCGGTATAAAAAAGTCTGCCGCCGTTTTTCAATCGTTTGACGACTTTTTCAATCGCTGCGGCAATTTCCGGCAAAACTTTTTCGACCGCTTGGGCGACGGTTTTGTCTTCATTATTAATGAGTTTGACCGCTTCCAAAATGGAAACGCGATCAATTTCGGACGTATTTTTGTTATCGCTTTCAGTTATCGGAATCACAATATCTATAAGTATTATTTTTGGCGCAAATAGTTTTTTTGTCAATCCCGAACTGAATTCAATAAAATCAAGACGCTTTACGAATCAGAACAATCGGTGAAAGAGAAGATTAAATCTTTAAAAGATTGTTGCGAAAACTACTCAGTCTGCAGCGTTATTTTCACGCATAAAAAATTAACATCAATTTTTTGAAACGTGTTTCTTGACATACTTTTGAATCGAACATAAAATCAAACCTTATTGAAAATGATTTTCAATTTCACTGAGTAAGAGTTTTTATAGAAAAAGCCTCCGATGCGGCAACATTGAAGACTTTAAGTTACACAAACCAAACGCGAAACATTCGATTGCAGAGCGGTTGGCGTGCAGTTTTATACTAGCACGTCCGAGATTTTGTTTCCAAGAAAGAGCCGTTTTTATAAATTTACGGCAAATAAAACTTTTTCTTCGGAAACCCGACAAATCCGCCTGTAATTGCAAGAAAGTATTGAAGGTGGAGAAATGATCGGAAAAAAAACAAAACATAATACAAAAAGCAAAAGTAAATCGTTAAAGCGCAAGCCGCGTTTTTGGCTGATTTCGGCGACGACTGCTGGAATTATTTTCGCTTTTACGGTCGGCAACAGCCGTGCGATGAATTTGGGTTTTAAAAAACACGGAAAAGAAACTTTTTTGGAAAGGTTTTATGATGAAAATTCAGGCGCGACCGTTAAAAGATTCGATATTGCGCCGGGAACTTTGAGCGAAGTTATCGCGGCATTTGAAAAAGCGACGGGTTGGAGCGTCAATTTGGTGGACGGCATAAAAGATATACAGTCGGGCGGTGTAATCGGCAATTACACTGAAGAACAGGCGTTAAAACAGATTTTAGACGAAACGGGCGTAAGTTATTCCATTTCTTCGCCGAAAAATATTCTTTTGAAACTGCAAGGTCCGGCGGAAACGGTCGAAGTCGTTGACGAAAATTCGACGCTTTCCTCGCCGAAATACACCGAACCTCTGCGCGATATTCCGCAGACAATTACTGTTATTGACAAAAAAACGATTGAAGAACAGGGCGCGACGACTCTCCGCGATGTTCTGAAAAATGTTCCGGGAATCACTGTCACGGCGGGCGAAGGCGGAAATCCGGCGGGCGACAATCTGACTTTGCGCGGTTTCAGCGCGCGCAATGACATATATATTGACGGCGCACGCGATCTCGGACCGCAGACGCGCGATCCGTTTAATCTCGAACAAGTCGAAGTGATAAAAGGTCCGGCTTCGAGCGTTTCGGGACGCGGCGCGACGGGCGGAACAGTTAATTTAATCAGCAAAACTCCGGCGTTTCGACCGTTTTACGATTTCTCTGCGACTTTCGGAAACGACAAAACAAAACGTCTGACGGGCGATATAAATTTACCTCTGGAAAGATTTAATTTAGGAGAAAGAACGTCTTTTCGTCTGAATTTTATGGCGCACGATTCTGACTATGCCGGACGCGATGCAGTCGAAAATAAGCGTTGGGGCGTTGCGCCGTCGCTGATGTTCGGCTTGAGTAAAAAGACGACTTTGACGCTTGCTTACTTTCATCTCGACCAGAAAAATATTTCCGATTACGGCATTCCGTGGGTTCCGGCGACGAATAATGTTTTGGTCGAGTATCGAGATCGTCCCGCGCCCGTTCCGCGCGATACGTTTTACGGTTTTCTCGACCGCGATTACGAAAAATTGAAAGCCGATCTTATAACCGTCACGCTGTATCACGTTTTCAGCGATCAAATGAATCTGCGAAATCAGTTTCGCTACGGATTTTCAAAACGTGATTCGGTTGCCACGCCGCCGCGTTTTGCCGATGTCAATTCGACGGCGATCAACCGCGAAATGCGTTCGTGGCTGACCGATGACGAAACTTTCGATAATCAGACGGATTTTTCCGCAAGATTCAAGACCGCATTTATCGAGCATTCATTCGTTGCCGGAAGCGAATTTATCCGCGAAAACAACGTCCGCCGTTTTCGCACTGCGCCCAATTCGCTGACGACGCTTTTGTCTCCGAATCCGTCAGACATTTATGAAGGCGCGATTACTTTGAGTCCGAATGTCGGCGATATTACGGCAAATACGCAATCGGTTTACATTTTCGACACGGCAAAACTTTCGCCGAAGTTCGAATTGACGGGAAGTTTGCGTTTTGACAGATTTGACGCGCAGGGAATCAGCGCAACCACATCCGCTCTCACGCCGGTTTCAAAAGTTGATAAAATGTTGAGTTACCGCGCCGGCGCGATCTACAAACCGTTACCAATCGGCAGTATTTACGTTTCTTACGGCACATCGTTCAGCCCGTCACTCGAAGGTTTGAGTTACGGAACGGCGAATACTTCGATTGATCCCGAACAAACTTACACGCTCGAAGCGGGAACGAAATGGGATTTATTTAAAAATCGGCTGCTTTTCAGCGGCGCAGTTTTTCGCGTCAATAAAAACAATGCGCGAACGGTCGGAATTCTTCCGGGCGATCCGCCGCAGGTTCTCGACGGCAAACAGAGAGTTGACGGGATCGAACTGAGCGCGACCGGAAATTTTACGCGAAAATGGAGCGTTTTGACGGCTTACACATTGCTCGACAGTAAAATCGTCGAATCGAATAATCCTTTGGAAATCGGAAATAAATTGATAAATACGCCGCGTAATTCCTTTAATCTCTGGACGACATACACCTTTCCTTTTCGTTTGAGCATCGGCGGCGGTGCGCGTTTTACTGATAAACGATTCGGCAATACGATCAATACGCGGTTTGTCGAAAGTTACCGGCTGATTGACGCGACGGTTTCATATCAGATCAATAAACACATAGATTTGCGGCTGAATATGAACAATCTGACCGACAAATATTATTTCGACCGCATCGGCGGCGGACACATCGTTCCCGGTCCGTCGCGTTCGATTTTACTGACGACGAATTTTCATTTTTAATGAAATGATTAAACCGCGAAATATGCGAAAAGCGCGAAAAAAGATTTTTTAAGTTTTTGCGTGTTTGGCGGTTTAAAATATCAAATAATGCTTTTACAGATACCCGACATTTTAACCATCGAACAGGCGGCGGAATGTCGCCGAAAAATCGAGAATGCCGAATGGATTGACGGGAAGATTACCGCCGGACATCAGTCGGCGCGGGCGAAAAATAATTTGCAGTTAAATGAAAATCATCCGCTCGCAAGAGAAATGGGCGAGATTATTTTGTCCGCGCTCGAACGAAATTCGCTTTTTATGTCGGCGGCTTTGCCGTCAAAAGTTTTCCCTCCGCTGTTTAATCGTTATGAAAGCGGACAATCTTTCGGCAATCACGTTGACAACGCGATCAGGCAAATCGCCGGAACGCCGCACCGCATTCGCACCGATCTTTCGGCGACGCTTTTTCTGACAAACCCGCAAGATTACGAAGGCGGCGAACTCGTCATCGAAGACACATACGGCGTTCATTCGATCAAACTTCCCGCCGGACATTTGATTTTGTATCCGGCGACGAGCCTGCACAATGTTCGTCCGGTAACGAAAGGCGCGCGAATTTCATCGTTTTTCTGGATTGAGTCAATGGTGCGGGACGACGGCGAACGGACGATTCTTTTCGATATGGACACGGCGATTCAAAGAATTGCCGAAACCGCGCCCGAACATTCTTCGGTTGTCCGGTTGACCGGCGTTTATCATAATCTTTTGCGCCGTTGGGCGAATGTGTAGCTTTTATTATAATTAAAAAAAGATGAAACAATTTAGAAAAATAGTTTTTTGGCTGCATTTGATTTCGGGCGTTTTCGCCGGAGTATTTATTTTCATAATGTGCGTGTCGGGCGCGTTGCTCGCTTTTGAATCGAACATTCTGGAATTTGCCGAAAGAGAAATGCGTTTCCTGCAAGTTCCGCCGGAAAATGTCGAAAAAATTTCCGCCGCCGAACTCATAGAAAAAGTTCGTCAATCGAAACCGGAAGCGAAACCGTCGGGAATAACATTTCAAAATGACAAAAATTCAGCCGCAAGTATCGCGCTCGGACGCGACGGACAGCTTTTCGTTAATCCGTATTCAGGCGAAATTACGGGCGAAGGCGCGAAAAAATGGCGCGGAATTTTTCGCACAATCGAGGACGCACACCGCTGGCTCGCATTTCCCGGCGACGGCAGAACGGTCGGCAAAATCTTAAATGACGCGGCAAATCTTTTATTTTTATTTCTGGCGATGTCCGGGCTTTATATCTGGTTTCCGCGAAAAACGGCGTGGCAGAATTTCAAATCTGTCTTGTGGTTTCGGCGCGGTTTGCGCGGCAAAGCGCGAAATTTCAACTGGCACAATGTCATCGGTTTTTGGACTTCGCTCGTTTTGATAATTTTAACGCTTACAGGCGTGATAATTTCGTATCAATGGGCGGGAAATCTGCTTTATACTCTGACCGGAAACGAAGCTCCGCCGCCGCAACAGCAGCGACCGGCGAATCAGGCGAATCAGACTGAAAAACAGGACTTGGTTTTGCCGTCGAATCTGGATGAACTTTTCGCTAAAGCCGAAACTCGAACGAATTGGAAAACGATCAGTTTGCGACTTCCGGTGACGAACGATTCAGCCGTTTTTACCGTTGATGAAGGCATTTACCGGAATAAATTCGGACGTTCGAGTTTAACGATTGATGCGAAAACTCTGGAAATTTCAAAATGGGAATCTTACGGCGAACAAAATGCGGCTCGGCAACTGCGTTCGTGGTCGCGTTTTACGCACACGGGCGAATCGTTCGGTTTTATCGGACAATTTATCGCGTTTCTCGCTTGTATCGGCGGCGCGTTTCTCGTCTGGACGGGAATTTCGCTGAGTTTACGCCGTTTTGGAAACTGGAAGAATAAACGACAAACCACCGATTCTGCAACTAATTGAAAATGAGTAAAGTCAGAAATTTTTCAGTTAACCTGAGAATTTGACTGACTGATTTTTTCCATTAAGACGACGTGATAGCCGAGCGTAATCATCGTTACGGGATTAAATCCTTCGGCGCGGGCGGCATCAATTTTCGCCTGAAGTTTGACTTCTTTTCCGGCTTCGACGAGTTTGTATTCGTATTTGATCTGCGAATCGAATTCGCGTTCCATTACGGAAACGACTTCGGCAGTCAAAAAACCTTGCTTGAAGATCATCGTGCGCGGAAGCAGACGGAAACCTTTGGCGGCTTGTTCGTTAATCTCTTTTTCCATCGTTTTGTTGCGAGATGTGGCGAGAATTTTATATGTGCAAGGTTTTTCGGGCGTTTCGGAAAGTTGGAGAAAAAGTGCCATATCATAAGAAATAGTCGGCGCACCGTATAAAACGCGAAAACCTTTCGCTGCCACTTCATCCAATTCTTTTTCCATCGTTTGAATGCGCTTGGTCGAGAGAATCAAAAAACTCTGATTTTCATCAAGTTTGACGCGCTCCGATGTTTTGTCAGCGTCCTGCGCCGATGCCGCAAAAACAAAGATCGTCAGTAAAAAAAGTAAAGCGGGAACGATTTTTTTCATATTTTTTCAATTTTTTACGTTCTAAATTTGTAAATCGGATTGTTGTCCGTAACCAATTTGCGACTTTAAGTTTATGCGCTTGTGACAGCCGTTTGGCAAATAGTTTTTTCGAGAGTTTTTAGTTAAATAAATTTACAATCCGTTCGATTTGAAGATAATTAAAATTTACCGGATTTGCAACTAAAAAATGCTCTGAAAGGTGGAAAATATCTTATAAATTTAAAAGATTTCGGACAATCGTTTGCGAAGCGTTCGGCTTTGCCAATTTCGATACATTTCGCCGCATCGTTTCAAAGCGCGGTTTGTCTTTAACAAGTTCGTCTATTTTATAAGCCAAAACGGGCAAATTGTTGCATTTTATCGCACAGCCTTTTTCCAAAAGATGATCGGAATTGCGTTCTTCCTGACCGGGAATCGGATTGACGATACAGAAAATCAAACCTTTTGCCAACGCTTCCGCAGTCGTTAAACCGCCCGGTTTTCCGACGATTAAATCCGATGCGGACATATATTCGTCCATCTCTTTTGTAAAGCCAATCGGTTTGAATATGACGCGCTCATTATTCAAGTTTTGATTTGCGAGTTTTTCCAATTTAATTTTCAAATCTTCGTTTCGTCCGCAAATCGCAATGATCTGCGAAGGCGTTTGCAGATCGGAAAGTGCTTCGAGAAGATGCTCGATTTTTCCGACACCGAAACCGCCTGCGGAAACCAAAATCGTCAGTTTATCTTTGTCCAAATCTAATTTTTCGCGCGCTGCATTTTTGTCTTTCGATTTGGCAAAAACCGGATCAATCGGAATGCCGGAAACGGTTAATTTTTCCGCCGGAATGCCGAGTTTTGCGAGATGAATTTTTGTTTCGTCGAGTGCGACGAAATAATGTTCGTAATTGTGACAGAGCCACATTGCGTGCGCGTCGAAATCCGTAACGACGATTGCCTGCGGAAATTCGATTTTCTTTTTCGCTTTGAGCCACGAGATAATTTCGGCGGGCAAAAAATGCGTACAGACGGCGATGTCGGGATCGTATTTTTTCAAAAATTTTATCAGCGGCAAAGTGTTCAGTCTGTCCAAAGCAAGTCTGCGCCGCTCGTTTTCCCACGGTTTGTCGAGCGAATCATACATCCAGCCGAGAACTTCCGGCATTTTGTTGACCATTTCGATATATGCTTTGCCGTAAAGTCTGCGGAAAAGCGGATTCGTATAATCGAGAACGTCAATATTTTTGATTTCCGCCGCCGCGTTCATCAGTTTGAATTGTTTTTCCAGAGCTTCCGCCGCGCGAAGATGTCCTGCGCCGACCGCTGCCGATAATATCAACACTTTTTTGAACATAAATTGATTTTCGAGTGTTAGAAATTTTCTCCCGGTTTATAGTATTCTGACAATTGAATTTTCACAACAAAAAACTTTTTATATTGAATCCGAAACACGCAAATTTTTTACAATCCGGCATTACGCAGATGTTTCTCTCGACGCTCGCCTTTGCGCTGGCAAATGTTTTCGTCAAACAGGTTTCGCACATTCCCGCGCTCGAAGTCGTGTTTTTTCGCTGTTCGGTCGCCGCGATTTTTTGTCTTATCGGATTACAAAAAGCAAAGGCTTCGTTTATCGGCAATAATCATCTGTATCTTTTTCTGCGCGGATTTTTCGGCACGTTGGCATTGGTTTTATTTTTTTTGACGATTCAGAATATTCCGCTGGCGACGGCGATGACTTTTCAGTATTTATCGCCGATATTTACGGCAATTATTGCCGTTTTTTTTCTCGGTGAAAAGATCAAACCGATTCGATGGCTGTTTTATTTTTTCGCTTTTGCGGGCGTTTTGTTTATTGCCGAAGTTGATGCGCGGGTTTCCGTTTTTTATACGATACTCGGCGTGATTTCGGCTTTCGGTTCGGGCGCGGCGTATAATCTGGTCAGAAAATTAAAAGACGACGAACATCCGCTGACGATCATTCTGCATTTTCAGATCGTCGGTGTTGCGGTCGGATTTATTTCTCTGTTTTTCGTGTGGAAAAATCCCGTCGGTCGGGAATGGCTGTATCTTTTACTGATCGGATGTTTTTCGCAGTTGGGACAAGTTTTTTTGACCAATGCTCTGAGCCGCGAAAAAGCCGCAAATGTGGCGATCATACTTTATTCGGGTTTGATCTACGGCATTTCATTCGGTTGGATCATTTACGGCGAAGCGCAGACTATTTTATCTCTGTTCGGAATGTTTCTCGTGGTAATCGGCGTGGCGGCGAGCATTTTTTACGGCAAACGAATCAAACGAATGGAAGGAATACAAATAACGGCAGGTTAAAAGAGAAAATGGATAAAAAAATTTGCGCTTGCGTGATAACGGTGAGCGATTCGAGAAACTCGGAAAATGATGCGTCGGGCGAGTGTCTGATCGAATTATTAAAAGAACTCGAATCGGAAATAATCGAACGACTTTTAGTTACCGACGATTTTGAAAATCTGCGCCGGACGCTTTTTAATATTACCGAACGCGAAGATATAAATCTGATCGTCACGACCGGCGGAACGGGATTTTCCGAACGTGATAATACGCCCGAAGCGACACGCGCCGTAATTGAAAAAGAAGCGCAGGGTTTGAGCGAGGCAATGCGGTTTGAAACATTAAAAAAAACGCCGTTTGCGATGTTGTCGCGCGGCGTTTGCGGAATCAGAAATAAAACATTAATTATCAATCTGCCCGGTTCACCGAAAGGAGTGAAGGAATGTTTCGAGGTCATCAAGCCTGTTCTGCAACACGCCGTCAATCTCATTTCAGGTCAGACAAATCATTAAGAATTTTACAATTTGCGTTATTTAAAGTGTTTCTACATTCTATTTCAATTGAAAACTTATTGACCTGACTTATGATTATTTATGACCGAATTTGCCAGCGAAACGACATCTTCTTTAGGCGATCTTCTTAAACTGACGGCGTATTCATTGCCTTTGCCGTCAAGCCAAAAAACCAACGCACCGGCGACTGCTTTCGGACTATCCGGCGCGGGAATATAAAAACCATTGATGCCGTTTGACAAAGAAACGGGTTGTGCCGTATCCGCCGTATAATTTAGCGAAGCCAAACTAACGGGCGCGTTCGTATCGGTTTTTTTGCCGGCAATGTGACCGTAATTGCAGTTCGGTCTGCCCTTACAATCCTTTGTCGTATCAATTGTCAGATCATATTCGTTTTCTTCGAGCAGATGAATAGAAGAATATAACGTCAAAGCCTCGCTGCCTTCGACTGCCGGAAGGACTTTCGGCAGAAATCTCGGCAGAGGAATATTTGCCGGTAAAAGCACAGGCACTTTTGTTTTGTTTGTAAATTGCGGAATCAGGTTTTCAAATGTCGGAAGCGTGACATTTCCGAGATATGTTCTTACATCGGGCAAAGTCTGTTTTTGTGCGGGAACGATTTCCGTTAACTTGCCGTCCGACCAATCGTAAAAAGTCTTCTTGCCGTCGGCATTATTTAAGATCAGCAACCGGCTGTTTTTTTGAAAGTCAGCCAACTGATTTGAAGTCGTCAAAGTCGAAGTGACTTTTTGAAGTTGTTCGGGCAAAAAAACCTTTCCGTTCACACCGTCAATAATGCCGAATTGAAAACATTGATTGCCGCAGTTCCAAATTTTCAGAACATACTGTCCCGCAAAATTTATACCTTCGTTTGTCGAATCGCGCAGATATTTTTTATAAATCTTAACCTGCGGATCAAGTTTGAAATCAACCTTTTTCGGCTTTATTTCCTTGACGGCAACTTCATACTGACCAAAGTTCGGAGATGACTGTGCTAAACAAACCGATGCGAAAACGAATAAGATTCCGCAAAAAAGAAACGATTTTTTTATTTTTTTCATAAAACGAATGACTGTAAAGCAGTCGAATTTTCTAAGATTTTTGTCGTGGATTTTTTTGTGATAAATCATATTTGCATAATTCTTTATTGACGGCAAACCTTTTTTGAGACAATCGGTCATTTTAAAATGATTCTTACGCTTAAATAACGCAGATATTATTTAACAAAATAAGCATAAAAATTGTTTTCACCGAACAATAATAATTTTTAAATATAAGCCGAATCAAGCTGAAATTTTCTTGTTCTTGAATTATAAAAGTGTTACTATTCAGTTGATTTTCAAACAATAAAATAATCGTAAACCGAAATTAGTACTAAAAGCGGTTTCTGAACAATCACCGGAATTGAATTATTAATATAATTACAGTTTTTAATTATAGGTGAAAATTGACTTTATCAACTCCTCAAGCCTTTCTATAGACTTTTGATAAAAGAGACACCTAATATTTATCAATTTGGACATTAAACAAAATTCAGCCGATTTTTATAAAAGGGGAAGTTTGTGATTACGCAAACTTTTTTATTGTGCGAAAAACAATTTTAGTTCTTTAAACAGTTTAATAGATAACAAAAGTTGCTTTTAGAGAGGAGGAAAAATGAAGTCAGTTTTTAAATATAGCCGCGCTCACAAAATACTTGTGATAGCCGGGGTTTTCTTACTAATCGGAGTTGGTGTATTCACCATCCCGATGTATAAAACGGCTGCTCAGAGAGCGGCAAAACCTAACAAGACATATAAAGCTATGCCGCGCTCGGTCGAGGCTTTTGAAACGATAAATGTCAAATATGCACCGCAAATTGACACTACGAGCGAACCTGCTCCTGTTTCGTGGCTCAATGTAATTCCCGCACCGAAAGGACAGCCGCCGGCAAAACCGGGAGTTCCGCTCAGTTTGTCTGAGACAGATAAAAGAGAAGTCGAAAACTTGGCTCCAGTTCCTTCTACCACCGGAACTTCGCCGGGACCGCTCAAATCATTTAAAGGAGAATTTCTTAGTTCGACTTCGATTCCTCCCGACACGATGGGCGCAGTGGGGTTGAATCACGCCGTAAATACTACTAATGACCGGATGAGCATCACCACGCGCGACGGGGTTGTGTTATCGAGAATTACTTTGAATAGTTTTTGGGCAGGCGTAACCATTAAAGGAAGTCCTGTTACATCCACATTCGACCCGAAGATTATGTATGACAGGTTTAACGACCGATATATATTCGTATCTTCGGCAGGCGGACCGAGTATAAATTCCGGTGCGTTGTTGGCAGTAACGCAGACGGGCGATCCGACCGGAAACTGGTATCGTTATTCGGTTGTTTCCGATCCTAATTCAACCGCTACTGCCGGACACGCCATTGATTATCCGTCACTAGGTTTTAACAAAAATTGGATTGTTATGAGTTATAACACATTCAATTTTTCGGGTGCGTCTTTTACAAATTATTATGGTCCTCAGATTTATGTATTTGATAAACAAGCCGCTTATAGCGGGGCGGCAACCGTCAATCTTTTTGAAGACCCTGCAACAAATTGCACTACTAATGCCAGTTTAGGTTGCGGATTTACTTTAGCCCCGACAATTAACGAAGAAAACACGACCGAAACGGTTTATCTTGCGGAAGATTGGGATTCGACTGCCGGACAACTCCGCTTAAGCAAGATGACCGGAACGCCGAGCGCGCCGGTTCTAACGGTTGGCACTCAATTTCCGCAATCAGCTTTTTCGTGGCGTTATAATGCTGCGCGTATCGGAACATCGGGTGGTTATGCACCTCAACGCCAACAATCGGCGAATCTTGCTTCCGGCACACGCATTATGACTAATGATTCGCGTATCCAAAATGCCGTTCTTCGTAACGGTTCGCTCTGGACAGCGCATACGGTAATGCTTTCCAGCACACCGACACCGGCTGGAACTGCCGTTGGCGGAACTGCCAACCGTGACAATCATTCGGGAATTCAATGGTGGCAAATTGATCCGACAATCGAAGATTCGAATTTTTCAACACTCCCGATCCAACGCGGTCGCATCGAAGACCCAACGGCAGACAATTGTCACAATGGTAACTCGGGAACAGTAACAACCGCTCCGTGTAGTAATTCGACTGCTAATCAGGTCGGTACTTTTTTCGCATTTCCAAATATATCGGTCAATAAAAATAACGATACGCTGATCGGTTTTACGCAGTTTTCGCCATTAACTTATCCGAGTTCGGCATACGCCATCAGGAGAAGTGGTGATACGATGAACGCTATGCGTGATCCGGTGGTTTATCGTCCGGGTCAGGCTAATTACAATCTAGGCTCAGGATCGGGAACTACTCGTCAGAATCGCTGGGGTGATTACAGCGCGGCGCAGACCGATCCGACAAACGATACCGATTTTTGGACGGTTCAGGAATATGCCGGAACGGTTAGAGATTTCGGAATCGGTTTAGCCGGAAATTGGGAAACATATTGGTCGCAGATAAGACCGTCAGATGCTCCTCCGGTATTGAACGGAAATCTGATTATCAATGAATTTCGTCTGCGCGGTCCGCAGGGAGTTCGTGATGAATTTGTCGAACTTTACAATCCGGGAACTACGCCCGTCTATGTCAATACGACGGATAATTCCGACGGCTGGGCTTTGGTTTATAGTGCAAACGGCACGACGGCGACCGGCATTGCAGTCATTCCGAACGGCACTGTTATTCCGGCTAAAGGTCATTTCCTGATCGTAGATAATCCCGACGGCGCAAATGGTCCAACGGTTACATACAGTTTGAACGGTTATCCGAGCAATGGAAACAGAACTTCGGACTCCGATACGGGTTGGTCATTAGACCTTGCCGATAACGGCGGACTTGCTCTATTTAAAACTGCAAATACCGCAAACTTCAATGTTGCCAATCGAATGGACTCGGTCGGTTTTACCGGAATTGCCGCCGGATTATTCAAAGAAGGCGCGGGTATTCCGAATTTAACCAGCAATCCGACGACCAATTTCAGTTTCTACCGTGACCTTTCCGGCGGAACTCCGAAAGACACGCAGGATAATGCTGCCGATTTCCTATTCGTTGACGTAAACGGTACAAATGCCGGTGCAGGACAGCGTTTAGGTGCGCCGGGACCGGAAAATCTCGATGATCCGATTGAAGATAATGCCGAACTTCCGGTCTCGCTGATTGACAGCACACAGGCGGCGGATGCTTCGCCTAATCAGGTTTCCGATCCGACTGCGGTAACAAATGGCACAAACGGAACTGTTTCGGTTCGACGTAGTGTTTATAACAATACTAAGAAACCGATTGTCAGATTACGTTTCCGTATCACCACATTATCAACCTTCCCGAATAATCCTGATTACCGGCTCTTAACTTCGCCGACTATCACGGTTTCAACCAATGACACGACTATTTGCGGTTCTAATCCGAAACCGTGCAGTGTTCAGGTTAATGCGTTGACTCTGGAAGAACCTCCGGCACAGCCGAATGGCGGCGGATATAATTCTTCGGTCTATGCGGCGGCGATTACGTTTAATACACCGCTTCCGCCTTATGCCCGATTTAATGTAAACTTCCAGTTCGGGGTTAACTCCGGCGTTCCGCTTCGTCGATTAGCACTTGCGCCGCAAGTGGTCGTTCCGTTTACCGTTAATGTCGCCGCCGTTTTACAACAACCTTTGGCTCCGACAGCCGCATCGGTAGTTGTCAACGGTCGCGTTTTGACGAGACTCGGTTATGGAGTTAGTAATGCTACGGTGAAAATGACCAGCCAAGATGGAGAAGTCAGAACAGCACGGACAAATGCTTTCGGTTACTTCAAAATTGACGGCGCACTTGCCGGTGAAACTTATGTATTCACGGCTAGTGCAAAACGATACAGATTTGTTACCCAAGTCTTGCAGGTTAATGAAAATCTCGATGATTTGAATTTCATTTCACGTTAGAGATTATTTTTATTAACTTTACTTTAGGGCAAGAGAATGTTTCTCTTGCCCTATTTTTATTTTGCGGAAAATAATGAACAAAAAGAAAGTTTTTGAAATACCGAACGATGTCTGGGGAACTGCCGGAGTTAATTTTATGATAAATTCCGAAAACGTAAGAATCGAATTCGATTGTGCGGTCGGGGAAATAAATGAAACTCTTGTAATAGATGAAACCGGTAATTTCAACGTCACGGGTAAATATATTTTGCTTGGCGGCGGCGCGGCGCAGATTGATGAATTGCAAGTCGAGAAAAACGCCCGGTTTGAAGGAAATTTTTCGGCGGCGATACTTAATCTCAAAGTTACGGAAGTGGCATCGGAAAATATTTTACACGAAGTTGTATTGGAAAAAGGAAATTTCGGCAAAATACGCCGTGCATATTAAATTTAAATATTTTGGCGATTATCGCTGAAAGGTAAAAAAATCGAAAATGTAGAACCTCCGAAACTGTTTTTTGATGTTTCAATCCTGCCGCCGTGCGCCGTGATGATTCCGTAACAAACCGCCAAACCCAAACCCGTGCCTTGACCGGCTGGTTTAGTCGTGAAAAAAGGATCGAATATTTTTTTTATATTTTTTTCTTCGATTCCCGTTCCCGTGTCGCTGATTTCGATCTTGATTTCTTCGATAACGGGCAAAGTTTCGATAAAAAGTTTTCCGCCGTCAGGCATCGCATCGCGGGCGTTGAGAAAAAGATTCAGAAAAACCTGTTGCAATTGATCCGCATCGGCGAGAGTTTTCAGGTGTTTATTCGCCAGATTTTTTTCGAGCGTGAGTTTTTGAAACGATTTGTCGAAACTTGCCAGACGCAATGCCGTTTCGATAACTTCATCGACGCTGACGACACTTTTCGCCGCCGGACGAACTCTGGCAAAATCCATCATATCGCGCGTAACCTGAGTAATTCGCTGAATCTGAGCCGAAATCAAACGCAAATTTTCTTTCGACTTTTCATCCAAATCTTTTTTCGCCTGCATCATTTGAATCAAAGACGAAATCGAAGCGAGCGGATTATTTACTTCGTGAGCGACTCCGGCGGAAAGCGTTCCCATCGCGGCTAGTTTTTCCGTGCGAATTAACTGTTCGTTTAATTTTTGAAGTTGTTCGATGTCGGAAGCCATTTTTCGGCTCATTTCATTGAAAGATTCGGCTAAAAGTCCGAGTTCGTCGTTGCTTTTTCCCAAATTAATTTCCGTTCCGTATCTTCCTTCCGTAACCTGAACCGCTGCGAGAGTAATTTTTTGCAGCGGTCGGGAAATCGTGCGGACGATCAATAAAACGAGCAAAAGATTCGGCACTAAAGCGGAAATGACGCTGAATACCAGATATTTGCGCCACGCGTAAAAATCCGCGCCGTTTTGAAACGACCAGAAAACAATCGGAATTTGAAAAAGTATAAAACTGATAATTGCAACCGACGCGATGCTGAGAGCGATTTTGTATGTGATCGGAAAAAGCCGAAATTGATCGAGTGCGTTTTCGAGCGAAAAAAGTTTGAAATTCGTAATCGCGTAAGCGTAAATCAAAACGCCGGGAAGCACGAAAATCGCGCTGTATGGCAAGAGATAATACAGATCGAAGTAAGGGAAAATAATGTTGGCGAGCGTCTTTAAAATGCCCGTAATTATTAAAGCCCAGATAATTGCACCGACTTGCTGACCTTTCTGCGTGCCGCGAAATTTGCGATATTTTTTTAGCAGAATGAACGCGCCGAAACCGAAAACGAAATAAACATAAACCACAAAAGCGTAAGCCGGCGGCGATAAATCGATTTCAAACCGATTATTTTCAAAACTGACTTTATTCCATAAAAGACCGAATAAAGCGGCGGGAACTAACACCAGACTCGGCGCAAACAAAACGGCGGCGCGTTTTTTCGGCGTTCGCAAATTTTCCGGAAAAACCCAAGCGAAAACGACGAGCGCGCACTGCATTAAAAGCGCGATGATAAAACTCGAAGCCGTCCACCAATCGGCAAATCGCTGAACTTCCGTAAAATTCCAGAAAAGTAAATCCTTGACAGTCCAGAGGGCGAGAAAAAAGATAAATCCGGCAAACGTCTGATGTGCGCGGTTTCGCGGATTGGCGACGAAGACGTAAAAGCCGAGCAAAACCAATATAAACAGCGCAAATAAATGAAGCAGAACGAGCATTAAATGAATGATTCAATAAAACATTCGATTTATCAAACTAAAACAGTGAGAAGAATAAATTATCCGAACCGAAAGTTATAACATATAGAAGTGCAAATGAAGTGTCTTGAGCGATTATTTTTATTCAACGGTAATTCGGTTTTCAATGTTAGCGGTTTTTTTACAAAACCAAATCATCAATACAAATTTCAATAAGCTGATAAAACGATGGAAACGTATCAAATGCCGAGTATAAAAGCACAAATCGTGAAAGTTACGCCGAAAGCAAGCGGCATAAAATGTTTATATTCGATTGCATCGCCGCGTTTCAAAAGCCTGTGAAAAATTACGAAAACCGGCAGAGCCGCGCCGCCGACCATTCCGCCGAATACTGCGCCGAACAGCGCACCGAAAAGTAAAACTATTACGCCGCCCGCGCCGCCGGTCAAAATTCCCCAAAACATTCCGATAAACGGCAATAGCAAAAGCATTTTCCACCACGAGTAATTTTCGACGTTTCCGACCATTCTGCCGACAAGTTTTCCCGTAAAATAACCGACGATTGCCGTAATCATATTTATCACGAAAATAACTCCCAAAATCCAGGAATCTTCAAAACGCAGACTCGATGATTCGATGATAAATTTCGCAAAGATCGCGGCTGGCGGAAATATGCCGAGCAACAAACCGAAATAAGCAAATGCCTTGTCGGTTTGAACCGGACGCAACATCACTTCTGATTCCGATTTCTCCAGACCGTTTTTGTAGAGCGTTTTCTCAAGCGCGGTGTTCGCGTTAATTTCCAGTAATGTGTTCAATCTTTGATAATCAAACCGGATTTCGCTGCTGCCGCCGGATTCATAGAGATTCGTAAAGTTTCGGCGGTCGGCTGTTGATGTGTGTCTTTCATCCATAATTTCTTCTCCGGTTTATTGACGTTTTTTTCGCCGAGGCTTTGCTGTCCGGCTTCAAAAATCAACTCCAACTTTTTTTCCGTTTTTTTATCGTTCAAATTTTCGACCAGTTTTAATGTGACGAGTTTGATTTCGTTAATTGAAGAAGAACGTGCGATAAAATCTGAAATGAGCTTTAAAAAATCTTGTCCGGCAAGCATTTGATGATAAGAAAGCAATTTGCGGTTGCGTCTCTGAAGGCAAATGGAAGCGAGATTAGAGTTTTTATTTCCGGCAATCTCGAAAAAATCGGGATTTGCAGAGTATTCGGCTTCTTTATTTTCCAAAGCGTCGGTCAGACCGATATAACGCTCGATCACTTCTCTTATTTCAAAAACCGAAACTCCGAAGTTGCTTTTGATTAAAATTTGCTCCAATTTCTTTTTCAAATCAAAAGATTTTTCGTTGTTGAAAACATCTTTTTTTGAATAAATAGTTGTCGAAGATTTTTTCTTAAAACTGTTTTGCAAAAGGTTGAAAGCAAAAGGAATCCAAAAAAGCGAGATAAAAATCGGCTTAAATAAATCGTATTTACTGTTTTGACGTTGGTTGACCAAATGATAAGCACCGAATGGTGCGCCGCAGGCGAGATAAATAATAAATAGGTCGAAGAGATTCATCAACATAGAATCGGGCAAGGTTTGTGCCATTGCCTTTGCAAGATTGTTAATTCGAGCCGTTCAACGAAATGATGAATAAACAAAAGCCGCAGAGAAAATTTGCGGAACAAAAAACAAAAAATGAGCGTATTTGATTTTTAGCATAGCGCAAAAAACAAATAAAAGGTTTGCAATATGCAAATGGAAGAATAATTCTCGTCAAAAGTTTGGCATTATGATTGCTTAACAAAAAAACATCGAATTAAACTTCCAAAAGTGCATTCATAACATACATAATTAAATAAGCAGAGAAAGAGGTAAGGATGAAAGAGAATACGAAAGTTAAAGTTATCAAGAAAGGAACTGTAAAAATCTCTAAAAGCGTGATAAAGTCTGAGAAAAAATCGAAACACGAAGCCGCTCGTGAGATCGTTTCGACGGTCTCTAATTGGGTAAATGATTTTCAGCAACGCCGCCGCGTAGAAACAAAACAGGCTTTTGAGAATCTTTTTAACGGATCACCGAAAACCAGCGAAGTGTAAGCTAGTAATACGATCATTACCTGATAAAACTTCCGTAAAATTTAAATTATCGCTAAAAGACAGTTGTAAAAGAGCAACTGTCTTTTATTTTTGTCTTTTTACCTTCCTAGACTAAAATCAATGCTTGTTCTAAACTTCTTGAGAGGTTTTCAACACACCAAATGGAAAAAAAAGTTGCAGTTATAACCGGAGCAAGCAGCGGAATCGGTCGCGCTTCTGTCCACATTTTTTTACAAAATAATTTTCAGGTCATCGCCGTCGGAAGAAATGAAAAAGAACTCGGTTTATTAAGAGACGAGACGCAAAATCTCGGCGGAAATCTAAAAATTAATCTCGCCGATATTCGGGAAACAAGTCAAGTTGAAAGATCGGTAAACGAAACGGCGGAAAGTTTCGGTCAGATTGATGTTTTGGTCAATGCCGCCGGAATAATCGCTAACGGCGCGATTGACGATACCGCGCTCGACGATTGGGATAAAATGATGAATATAAATCTGCGTTCGGTTTTTTATCTGATGCAAATTTGTGTTCCGCATTTAGAGAAAACTAAGGGAAATATTGTCAATGTTTCAAGTGTCGCCGGACCGCGTTCGTTTCCGAATCTTTTAGCTTACTCGGTTTCCAAAGCCGCGCTCGATCAATTGACGAGATGCGCCGCGCTCGACCTTGCGCCGAAGAAAATTCGCGTTAATGCCGTCAATCCCGGCGTGGTCGTGACGAATTTGCACAAACGAAGCGGAATGAACGATGAAAAGTATGAAAAATTTCTCGAACATTCAAAAACGACGCATCCAATCGGTCGCGTCGGCAAATCTGAGGAAATTGCCGATCTAATATTCTATCTGGCATCGGACAAGGCATCTTGGATTACGGGCGCGACTTATGAAATAGACGGCGGACGCGCCCAGACCTGTGCGAGATAAATTTCTTTTCTATGAAATTTCAGCTTCTTCCCAGCACGTTTGACGAAAAAGGTTGCGCTTCGATGCGGCAGCATCTTGCTTGTTTCGTTATTGACGACTGCGTGGCGATTGATGCGGGAAGTTTGGCGATGGCGGCAAACGACATTCAGCGAAAACAAATCCGCGATGTTGTTTTAACTCACGCACATCTCGATCATATCGCCGGATTGCCGTTATTTGTTGACGATCTTTTTGCGACTTTAGAAGAACCGATCAGAGTTCACGCGACGGAAAAAGTTATCAAAGTTTTAGAAAAAGACATTTTCAACTGGGATGTTTATCCGAGTTTTTCAGAACTGGAAAACGATTGGGGAAATGTTCTGGAATATCGAAAAATCAAAACGGACAGAGAATTTCGCGTCAAGCATCTGCAAATCAAACCTCTGAAAGTAAATCATAAAGTTCCGGCAGTCGGTTTTATCATTTCGGACGGAAGAACAAAAATCGCCATCAGCGGCGATACTTCTGAACCGAAAGATTTCTGGCAAGGAGTAAATGAAGAATCCGATCTGGATTATTTGCTTGTCGAATGCGCTTTTCCAAACGAATTGAACGAACTAGCCGACGCTTCCCATCATCTCACACCGAAAATTTTAAAAAAGGAAATCGGCAAATTTCAACACGATTGCCCGATTTTCGTCATTAATATCAAACCGATGTATCACGAAAAAGTGATTACGCAAATTGAGGATTTACAAATCGAAAATCTCGACATTTTAAAGGTCGGCAGAGTTTACGACTGGTAAATAAAATTATTTGCGTTTGAAATTTATCGGCTCGAATTCGCTTTCGCGGTGTTCGCCTTCCCGATTGTAAAGCACGACGCGACCGTTAGACAAAACTTTTTCGATCCGAAATGTTCGATCTTCGCAGCTTTTCCCCGGCATAAGTTGAGCGCGAAAGGTAATTTCCATTTCAGGACGCGCCCAGACATTCGGGCGGACAATTTTTTGTTTTGATTTCTCGAATAAACTCATAACTTTAACTTTCAGTTTCGTCTTTTTTCTTGTGTTTCACTTTGCGAAGTGTGGGATGTGCCTTTTCTTCCGGCTTGTCTTTGCCGAATTTTTTGCCCGGCGGCGCAGTCGGTTTGCGGATCGAATCGAAAACCGGACGTTCTGTTTTTTTCTTTTTTTTCGCGCTCATTGTTTTAAAGATGAGTTTTCGGATTTGAATTTGCTTAAATCGTAAATAATTTTATGTCATTAAAATTCATAACGGCAAATCATTGACATCGGCATTAATCGCATTGAAAATCGCTTTCGCTTTGACGAGCGTTTCGGCGTATTCATTTTCGGGAATGCTGTCAATCACGATGCCGCCGCCGACATTAAAGATCGCTTCACCATTTTTAATGACCATTGTCCGAATCGCCACGCTCAGATCAATTGAATTTTTAAATTTTAATTTTGAATTTTGAATCGCATAGCCGACTGCGCCCATCGAAAGTCCGCGATTCGCAGTTTCGAGTTCGTCGATAATTTTCATCGTGCGAATTTTCGGTGCGCCCGTGATCGAACCGCACGGAAAAACCGCTTTGACAATTTCGGAAAATTTAGTGTGGTCAGATATTTCACCGGAAACGGTCGAAACGAGATGAAAAAATGTCGGATGAGTTTCAAGCTCGCAAAGTTTTTTAACTTCAACACTGCCGAATTTGCAGATTTTTCCGAGATCGTTTCGCAAAAGATCAACGATCATCGTATTTTCCGCACGATCTTTCGCGCTGTTTAATAATTCGTTTTTGAGGTTTTCGTCTTCGACTGAGTTTTCTCCGCGCGGACGAGTTCCTTTGATCGGCGAAGTTTCGATCTTTGAATTTTCGATTTTGAAAAATCTTTCCGGCGAAATGCTGATGACAAAATCGTTTTCGCGCTTGATAAAAGCTGCAAACGGCGCGGGATTATTTTTCCGCAACGAAAAGAAAATTTGTTCCGGCGCAAGTGACTGTGGCAATTTTGCGCGAAACTGTTGGGTCATATTTGTCTGATATGTGTCGCCGCGCCGAATTTTTTCCTGAATTTTTTCGATTGTTTTTAGATATTCGGTTTTTGTAAAATTTGATGAAATGATTGATTTTTCATTTTGCGAAATTTCGGAGCTTTCGTCTGTTTTTTCTAATTTTGCAAAAATATCATCGAATTTCGTTTTATTGCCGATCAAAAATGTTTCGCCCGAATCGTATTCGTGAACGACCAAAACATCATAAACTGCAAGAAAAATATCGGATTCGCTAAAAGTCTGAAAATCTTTTTGGCGTAAATTTATCTTTTCGAGTTTCAGACCGAAATCGTAAGAAATCGTAAAAATGTAGAAATAATTTTTGTCGGATAATTTTTTATCAATAAAATCAAGAGTTTTTTGCGGATTTTCGTCCGTCAGATAAAAAGTTTCCGTCGGTTCGATTCCTGCAATTAAATATCTCGAATCAGAATACTTTACTTCGCAACTGTCTAAAATACTTATCTGAAAATTTTTCGACAAATTCAGTAGTTTTTTGACCAGAATATCCGCTGAAATTTCGATTTTTTTCACCAACCTGATTGTAACATCAAAGTTTTAATTTTCATTCAAACCGATTTTAGCGTAATATGTCGCAAGTCAAATCAATTTCCCCGTAAAATCTATGACAGTTAATTCATTTAATAAATATGATTTGGTTCGAGGTCTCGGATTAGTCGCGGCGGTTTCGATCATTATCGGCAATGTCGTCGGCACGGGCGTTTTCCTGAAAGCGCGTGTGATGACCTGTAATGTCGGCAGTCCGACGTGGGTGATGATCGCGTGGATTGCGGCTGGAATTCTGTCTCTCGCCGGCGCGTTGACCTACGCCGAGCTTGCCGCGATGAAACCGGAAGCGGGCGGCGAATATGTTTTTCTCCGCGATGCTTACGGGCGCGTCTGGAGTTTTCTCTACGGCTGGATGCTGATTTTCGTCGGCAAAACCGGCGCACAGGCTTCGGTTGCCGTCGTTTTTGCTATCGGCTTAAATGATTTTCTCGGCGGAAATTTGAAAAAAACTTTGGTTTCTCAAAACATTTTCGGTTATCAATATGAACTGACTTCGCTGCAATTAATTGCCGTTTTGATGATAATAATTTTCACGGCGATAAACTGCGCTTCGGTTATTTTTGGCGGAAAAATCGCCACAGTTTTGACGTTTGTAAAAGTCGCGCTGATCTCGTTCGTCGGCATCGGCGCGTTTATCTGGGTAACGGGCGGAACTTTTGAACATTTTTCGCTGATGAATGACGGCGGCAAATGCGAAGGTGTCAACGACGCGGTCAGATACGGTTCGGACTCATACACTTTTATCGGCGGTTTTGCGGCGGCGATGCTCGGTGCGCTCTGGGGTTACGACGGTTGGAACAATCTGACGCTCGTGGCAGGCGAGATAAAAAATCCGGGGAAAAACATTCCGCTTGCGCTGATCGGCGGAACAATCGTCATTATTCTGCTTTACGTTTTTGTTCACTTTGCATATTTTTTCGTTCTCGATCCGACGACGATTGCTTCTGTGTCGAAAGATTCTTCAGTCGCCAAAACAGTCGTTGCCAAATTTTTCGGCGGTGACGTGACAACTTTCGCCACCGGATTTGCCGTTTCGATTTTTACGGTCGGCTTGATGCTTTCGTCAATCGGGACGCTTCATACTTCGATTTTAACCGGCGCGAGAGTTCCGTATGCGATGGCGAAAGACGGTCTGATGTTTGAAAAGATCGGCAGACTTTCCGAGAAAACGCGTGTTCCGGTTTATGCACTGATTTTTCAAGGCATTTGGGGAAGTCTGCTCGCGCTGTCGGGTTCGTTCGATACGCTGACCGATTACGTTATTTTCGGTTCGTGGATTTTTTACGCGCTCGTGACTTCATCGGTTTTCGTGTTTCGCAAAAAGTATCCGAATGCGGAAAGACCTTACAGAGCGTTCGGCTATCCGGTCGTCCCGCTTTTATTCTTATTGGTTGCCGGCTGGCTTTTGATAAATACGATGATTTCGACACCGACACAATCTTTTGCCGGAATTTTCCTGATTTTGCTCGGATTACCCGTTTATTATTATTTGACGAAAAGAAAAACCGAAGTCGAACAAGAATAATTTATAAATAACAAAAAAATGGCTATTGACAGAAGAAGCGGCAGCGAAAGACGCAATACAATGCGTTACAACGTAAATATAGATGTCGAATGGGAAGGCGTAGTCGGTCGGCACACAGGAACGATCAGCGACATCAGCACGACAGGTTGTTTCGTGCTTTGTTCCGGCGAAGTAAGTGACGGCGAAACGATAAAAATTTTTATTCCAATAGCTGACGGAATAAAAGCCGAATTCTGGGGCGAAATAGTCAATCACGTTCTCGAAATCGGATTCGGCGCAAATTTCGTCGCACTTTCTACACCTCAGAGAGAATTTCTCGAAAAGACTATTAAATCACTGGAAAAATAAGAAAAGGCATCAAAACTGATGCCTTTTCTTTTAAAGTAAAATGGTGATCCGACCTGGACTCGAACCAGGGACCCAATGGTTAAAAGCCTTCAAAGTCTTTTATCTGCCTAATTTAGCACAAATCATTGAAGTTAATTTGAGTTAGGTAAAGTTTGCATTTTCAACTATAATTTAATCACTCAAATTAAGTGAAGTTTTGTGCTTTTAAGTGAAGTTCGCACAAATTTCGCACAAAAACTTATTGAATGGCGGCAATGAATATCAGTAAAGAAATGCTTTCAAAAAAAGATTTTGAAAAACTCGAAAAGCAAGAAACGGCTTTTGGTTTAGATATTGTTCCGAACCTTTCAAAATCGAAAGATTTATTCGGCGGCGAACTAATTTCACAATCGGAATTTAATTCTTACGTTCGCAGTCGTTTTTTTGAAGTGTTTGCTGTTGTCGAAACAAAAGGTTTTCAAGTATTGAGTAATGAAATTTATCCGCTTTTCGAGAAAGCAAAAATGGATTGTTTCATAATTCCGCTTTTTCAAACTGATTTGACTTGGAAAGATTTTGAAAGTAATTCGGAAAAGTTATTGCCGGAACAAAAAACTTTCAGGAAAACCATAGATTTATGGTTAAGAAATTGGAACTTGATTGAAAAAAAGGATTCGGATAAATGGCTTTTACGTTGGATTGTTTTTAATGTTTTTGACCATTGGAAGCATTCAGCAGAGATAATCAAAGTAAAAGGATTCACGCGGCAAAATAGAAGCCCGCGAAAGTTTTTGAAAGTTGAAATCGAACCGCCGTTTAATTTTCCCGCTTACGATCCAACTGATGAAAAGCGAAATGATTATTTAGCGCGAATCAAAAAAGAATTACTTTGCCGGTTAGAAAACGATCAATTATTCGCGCTTGCCGAAAAATCTCATAAAAACTCATTCATTCAGTCGGTTTTCAAACAACTTGAAAATGATTTGAAAATCTACTGTGAGCAAACCGAACATTATTATCTGCAAAATGGTTTCAAGCGCGTTCCCGAAAAAGATTTACTTTATCGAAATCTTGTTTGGACTGTTCAAAATTTGATTCAAAATAAAACCTACGAAGAAATCGCTCAAACCGGAAAGATTAAAATTTCAAAAGATTTATCGAAAAATGAATTGGTCAATCCTTCAAATTTAACTCGAAACGGTTTTGAAATTGACGAAGTAGCAAAGGACGGCAAAAGCAAAACAATTTCCGAAATTATTGGAATTCAAAAATCAACAGTTTCCCGCCCTGTGAAAGAAACATTGGAAGTTCTCAATTTGAAATCTCGAAAGGAAATAAAAAGATAAGAAATCATTTCGGCAAAATTTATTCTCAATGATGAAAAGTCAAAAAGTTGCGTTTGATAGTTATTAAATAAACACTTCAAACGCAACTTTTTCACGTCCAAACTACATTAAACTTTGGTTATCTTAAAGCAACTTGCTTTGAGATAACCAATTTTTTTTGATAGGAGTGAAAAATTATGAAACCAAATGAAGAAAGTAATGTTGTTAATTTTCCGTCCGGTCAACACGCAACCGCCGAAGAAGTTGCGCCGTTGTTCCGAACATCGAAGGCAGTTGTTTATGAGTGGTATCGCCAAAGCAAGTTTCCGCCGAATGTCGCTTTTCGCATCGGGCGCAAGATTTTGTTCAACAAAACGGAACTCGAAAAATGGATCGCCAACGGCGGAACAGCGGCGCAAACCGAAGAAACGCGAAAAGCCGCATAAACAAATGAATGCCGATGCTTTTTCGTTGACGCGAAATGGCATCGGCAAATTTTTTCTTGAAGAAATTTATTTAATTCTATGTCCGACAACAATTTTAACACAAAATCTTCTATTGATGCCGCGTCAATTCAAGCCGAAGCCGAAACATTTTTGAAATCGAACAGCAATGATGAAGCCTTTCAAGATGACGGCTTTCAAAGTCTTTTCAAAATTCAGACGGCAACCCGTTGGCTTGATGAAGCAAAAGAACGTCCCGTTCCGAAAATGCTTTTCGGCGAACTGTGGTTTGAAGGCGAAGTGTGCATTTTGTTTGCCGATACCGGAAAAGGCAAAAGTATTTTAGCCGTGCAAATCGGCGATGCGATAAGTAAAGGCATCGGCATTTCAGTTTTCACGCTTGAAGCCGCTAAACAGCAAGTTTTATATCTTGATTTTGAATTGTCCGACAAACAGTTTGAAGCAAGATATTCGATTAAACACGGCGATTTTTTCACACATCACTATATTTTTGACGAAAATTTCAAGCGCGGCGAAATTGACCAAAATTCTTTTATGCCCGAAGGATTTAACGATATTGAAAAATATCTTAATTTTTCGCTCGAATATGAAATTGCTGTAAGCGGCGTGAAAGTTTTGATCGTGGATAACATCACATTTTTGAAAAACGCAACCGAAACGGCAAAAGATGCTTTGCCTTTGATGAAGGAACTAATCCGATTAAAGAAGAAACATAATCTTTCGATTTTATGTTTGGCACACACGCCAAAACGCGATTTATCACGCCCTTTGACCGTGAATGATCTGCAAGGAAGCAAAATGCTTTCTAACTTTGCCGATTCAATCTTTGCTATTGGTGAAAGCGCGAAAGACAAAAATTTGCGTTACCTCAAACAAATCAAAGCGCGAAATACTGAAATTATTTACGACGCGGAAAATGTCGCAACCTGCCAAGTTACCAAGCCGGAAAACTTCCTAATGTTTGAATTTTTAAGTTTTGGCAGTGAACGCGAACATCTGAAAGATTTTTCGGCGAATGACCGAGATGAACTTATTGCACGGGCAAAAAATCTTTCAGCGGACGGCAAAACGCAACGGGAAATTGCCGATGTTTTGGGCATTTCAGCAATGACGGTTAATCGTTATTTGAAGAAAACCGAAGGTGAAACTTCGTAACTTTGTAACATCTGTAACATCTGTAACAACCTGTTACGAGTGTTACAAGCGTTACAACCGATACAAAAAAATGTTTGAACTCGAAAAATATCACGGCGCGGCATCACGGCACACTTGCCCGAACTGCCAAACGAAAAGAAGTTTTGCCCGTTATAAAGATGAACACGGCGAATATCTTTCCTTTGATGTCGGACGTTGCAACCGCGAATCAAGTTGCGGCTTTCATCAAACGCCGAAAATGTTTTTTGAAGCGAACCCGCAAGCAACCGAAAAGCGCGGAAAATCCGACAACCGGCGGCAAGCCGGAAACCATAAAAATAATTCACGCTCGGTTTATTCGCCGGAAATTTCCGCCGGAAAACCGGATTATATTGATTTTGATGTTTTTCGGCGAACGCTTGCGAACTATGAGCAAAACGCCTTTGTTCAATTTCTATTGAATCTTTTTCCCGAAAGTTCCGAAATGGTTTGGCAAGCGGTCAAAAATTACTTTATCGGAACGACCAAGGACGGCAAAACGGTTTTTTGGCAGATTGATCGGACCGGAAAAATCCGAACCGGAAAAATCATTGCTTACGATGCGAAAAGCGGGAAACGCCGGAAAGATGTTTTTCCGAATTGGACACACTCGGAATTAAAACGGATCGGACAAATCAAAGAAGATTTTTATTTGATGCAATGCTTTTTCGGCGAACATCTTTTGCGCGGCGAAAAATCTTTACCGATTGCCGTTGTCGAAGCCGAAAAAACCGCCGTCATTACTTCGATTTGCTTTCCCGAATTTATTTGGCTTGCCGTTGGCGCAAAACAGAATTTGAAGCCCGAAAAATTAAAGATTTTTGGAAACCGGCGAATCATTCTTTATGCCGATGCGGACGGCTTCACGCTTTGGCAAGAAATCGCTTCACAAGCCCGCCGGAAAGGTTTTAATGTCCGAATGTCCGAACTGATTGAAAAGCACGGCACGGACGCGGAAAAAGGCAAAGGCTTTGACCTTGCAGATTATTTGATAAGCGAACAAACCGCCATCAATAAATACAATTCTTTCGCCGATAAATATAATTCGGCACTCGAAAAAGTTTTGAGCGAAGAAAATTTGATTCGGGAAACATTCCGAATTATTGACGCTCGGAAAATCACGGATTTAGACGAAATCCGCGAAATTGTTTCAGAGATTGCCGGAAGGCATTGGACGTTTGCGGATCGGACAACCGCGCAAAATAATTATGAATAATCAGCTACACGAACAACTACAAATTTCGTTGGAACTTCAACTTGATAGATTGCGAAACGAGCGAACCGCGCTTGATGCAAAAATCAATGATGTCGAAACACAACTTGGCATTCAAAACGACGACGACAAAACGCCGACACCGGCGCAGCAGTTTCAAGCCGAACGCGATGCAAAACCTTCGCCGTTCAAAGACTAAAATAATCAAAAAAGAGGTGAAAATTATGATTGACGAAAAACTTTTACGAAAACAGATTGAAGGTAACTTGAGCGACGAAGAAATTATCCGCGCTCAGGTTGCCGCCAAACGCGCGGAAATCGAAGCCGAAGCGATGCGTCAGGAAGAAATCAGACGCGAAAATGAAGCGTTTCGGGCGGCGCGGGAACATCGCATTCAAAAAATGATTTTTCTTGACCGCGAAGCCGAAGCCGCGACCCGCGAATATGAAAATTTAATACAGGAATTTTCAAATGTCTGTCTTGATTCAGGAAAACGATTGCTTGCGGCGAAAGGAAAAATCATTCAGGCGCAACGCTCATTTAGCGGCGCAGTCAAATCGGAAATTCCGCGAATTGACCGGCTTCATTCTTACGACGAACCGAAACTTGAAACGGAGTTGAAGGAATTACTTGAAACTCTCGAAAGGCGCGGCGCAAGCCTTTCGTCAATCGCTTCGTCAATCTGGCAACCGTATCTTTATTATCAACCGCCGTTTTGTAACGGACGCTATAACTATCCGACGACGGAGTTCGGCACATTGATTGATAATGTCGAAAAGATTGTTTTGATGATTTTGGGAAACACGCCAACGCCGGACCGGAAAGCGGCATAAAAATTACACCGATCTTATACTGATCTTATACTGATCTTATACTGATCTTATACTAAAATCGGCATAAAAATTGAACTGAAATTAAACTGAAATTGCTTATTTCAGCGCGGAAAAGTTCGGTGATGTTTCGGTGATGTTTCGGTAAAAAGGCATCAAATCGGCATTGATGCTTGACCGAACTTTGACCAAAATCATCGCTGAAATTACACCGAACTTACACCGGCTTTATACCAAAATCGCTGTTTTCGCCGGTTATTTCTTCGGCGGCTTGTCAGTCTTTTTTGGTCTGCCGACTTTGCCGTGAACTTTGATCTTATCGGCATCGGATTTTTTAATCATATTGACGCGCCCGAACTTTTGCGCCGGAATGATGCCGTCAAGAATCATTCGGCGAATTCTGCCGTCTGAAAGTCCTAAAAGTTCCGCCGTTTCTTGTGTTGTTAATAATTTTTTATCCATATAAAAATTATACGGATAAAGGCGCGAACATTCCAATTTTATAATACGCAAATGTTTTATAAAATAAAATGAAAGAATAAAACGACATCGTATTATTTTATGGAATGAAAAGACGATTAAACCTTTATATTTAATAGAGCAAAAGAAAACGCTCAATAAATTTTTAGAGGTGAAAATGATGTTAGAAATTAACGAAACAAAATTGAATCAAGTTGTCGAAGTCGCTTTATTAAAAGTTCAAAATGATAAGCGTTGGACAAATGCGATTCTCAGAGGCGAAAAACTGCTTACGAATAACAATCCGTATCTGCATTTCGACGGCAACCGGCTTTTAGTCTTATCCGAATCCGGCGAAATTTACACGGCAAACGGAGTTTGTCAGTGTAAGGCTTTCCGCGAAGGCTTCGCTTGCAAACACCGCGCGGCGTTCGGTTTGCTCAAAAGATACTTTGAAACCGGCGAATAAAAGCGAAAGGCTTATCAAAGCGGCAAACTTTGATAAGCCCGAAATCCGAAGGAAATTCAATTCAATAGACAGAACCAACGGAACACGCTTATTTTATCACAAAATCGGCGCGTTCCGTTCAAATCAAAAAATTATGGCAATTAGAAAAACTGGTCAAATTATCGAACGGGAAAAAGGCGTTTGGACGGTTCGCATCTATTTGGGTGAAGATGCAAAGGGAAAGCGCAAATATCATAACGAAACGATCAAAGGATCAAAAAAAGATGCTCAAAAGCGATTGACGCAAGTTTTGCGCGAAAAAGATACAGACGTTTATGTTCAATCGTCGGTTATAACTTTGAATGATTTTTTGGACAAATGGCTTGCCGAATGCGCGGCTTTGAAAATTCGGGCGCGAACTTTGAACGGTTACGAATCACTTTTGAAATGCCACGTTCGCCGGAAACTTGGCACAAAGCGTTTATCAAACATTCAAGTTCTGGAAGTTCAAAAACTCTACAACGAAATGAACAAAGCAGACTTTTCGCCGAAAACGATCCGCCACGTTCACAACGTCCTTTCGTCTGCCTTAAAGCAAGCGGTCAAATGGAAAATGTTGATGCACAATCCGTGCGATCTCTGCGATTTGCCGCGCCAAATAAAAACTGAAATGAAATACTTCACGCCGGATGAAGCCAACTTATTTTTGGAAACGGCGGCAAGCGATAAATTTTATGCTTTGTTTTATTTGGCAATCGAAACGGGTATGCGTCCAAGTGAAATTCTGGGTTTGAAATGGAAAGACATTGATTTTGAGCAAAGAAAGTTGAGCGTGAAACGCGCCGTTGTCGAAAAGAAAGGCGGCGGTTTTGATTTTGCCGAACTGAAAACTTCACGAAGCCGCCGAAGCATTCCGCTTTCAAATTCGCTTATCGTTATTTTGAAAGATTACAGACGAAATCAACTTGAAGAAAGAATGAAGCGCGGCGCGAAATATCAAAATTTAGATTCAATTTTTGCGTCCGAAGCCGGAACGCCGATAATGCACCGGAACTTACTTCGGCGGCATTTCAAACCAATTTTGGAAAAAGCCGGTTTGCCGGAAATCCGGCTTTACGATTTAAGACATACGACGGCAACGCTTTTGCTTTCGGCTGGTCAAAATCCAAAGGTTGTTTCCGAACGGCTCGGACACGCTTCTATTGTCCTAACACTCGACACTTACAGCCACGTTTTACCGACAATGCAGAGAGATGCAACCGACGAAATGGAAGCAATATTTTTGCGGAAAACAGGCACAAAATAATGTTTCGCACAAATTTCGCACAAAAAACAAGAAAAGGGCATCATTCGTGATGCCCTAAACTCTTATAAATACTGGTGATCCGAGAAGGACTCGAACCTTCGACCCAATGGTTAAAAGCCATTTGCTCTACCGACTGAGCTATCGGACCACTTTTTGGTTGGCGCGAAATTTAATTCGACTGCCGACCGAATTTTTGATTTTACAGATTGAAACTAAAGTTGGCAAGTTCGGTTAAAACTTTCTTTCATATTTTAACTTTTAAACCAACTTTCCATTACCGAATCCTGCAAAATGATCGTCTGATCGCGTTCCGGTCCGGTCGAAATCAAGCCGATTTCAACGCCGATTGTTTCGGAGAGAAAATCAACATATTTTTTCGCTTTTTCCGGCAAATCTTCAATTTTCGTCGTGCCGACGGTTTCCGATTTCCAGCCTTCGAGCGTTTCATAGATCGGTTTAATCTGCCTCAAGTCCTGAGCGACTGCCGGAAATGTGTCAACTCTTTCGCCGTCAATTTCATAGCCGACGCAGACCTTTATTTCGTCAAGCGCATCGAGAACATCCAATTTGGTCAGCGCAACGGAATCGAAACCGTTTAATTCAGCCGCGTATTTTGTGGCGACGGAATCGAACCAACCGCAGCGGCGCGGACGTTTTGTGACTGAACCGTATTCGTTACCGCGTTGGCGAATCAGATTTGCCATATTTTCTTCATCATCCAGCATTTCGGTCGGAAACGGACCTTCGCCGACTCTTGTTGCGTAAGTTCTGACAATGCCGAGAACGCCGGAAATGTGATGCGGCGGAATTCCCGCGCCGACTGACGCGCCGCCAGCCGTCGGATTTGACGAGGTGACAAACGGATATGTGCCGTGATCTACATCGAGCAAAGTCGCCTGTGCGCCTTCTAATAAAATCTTTTTGTTTTGTTTTTTCGCTTCGGAAAAGAAATGCGAAGTTTCCGTGACGAACGGGCGAAGTCTTTCGGCTAAAACCGAAATTTCGTCGAAAATCTGATCGGCGTAAAGCGGCGGTTGACCGTAGAGAACGATGATGCGATTGGCTTCTTCGAGATTGCGTTCGATGCGGTGACGCAGAACTTCGGGCGAAAGCGCGTCGGACACGCGAATGCCGCGCCGTCCGGCTTTATCTTCGTATGCCGGACCGATTCCGCGTAAAGTCGTGCCGATCTTTTCATTGCCGAGACGTTCTTCCGAAGTGTGATCTAATGCGCGGTGATACGGCATTATCAAATGCGCTCGGCTCGATACTTTCAACCTTTCCGGCGTGATCGAAATGCCTTGCGACTGCATCTGATCAACTTCTTCAAAAAACGCTTTCGGATCAATGACCATTCCGTTGCCGAGAACGCACGTCGTATCTTCGTGAATAATTCCCGACGGCAGCAGACGCAAAACGAACGCTTTGTCGCCGACGTAAACCGAATGTCCGGCGTTATGTCCGCCCTGATAACGCGCGACAATATCGAATCTGTCGGCGAGCAGATCAACAACTTTTCCTTTTCCTTCGTCGCCCCATTGTGCGCCGATAATTACTATTATCATAAAATTTTTGTTATTAAATTGGTGTCAGCTTAAAAAACGAAGCAAGAATTGATTACATTTACAATATATCAATCTGAATTTTATTCCAAAACTAACGGGAAAGCATTTCTTCGTATAAACTTTCATATTTCGCCGCAATCTTTTGCGGATGAAAGCGTTCGACATTTTTTGAGCCTTCGACGATTAATTTCGATCTGTAAACAGGCTCGTTGATTATTTTTTCAATTCCTTTCCGAATACTTTTGAAATCATTCGGATCGCACAAAAACGCGCCGTTTCCGGCAATCGTCCGAAGCGGTTCGATGTCGCTCGTGATTAGAGGCGTTCGCATTGCTTGAGCTTCGACAACCGGCAAACCGAAGCCTTCGTAAAGCGAACAAAATGCGACAATATCGGCTTTTTCATATTCCAGTCTGATTTCCGCATCGGTTAAGTCGAATCTGTTTTCGGAGGCGATTTTTTTCTCGTTTAATAAAAGTTCGATTTCTTTACCGAGTTTTCCGATGATCGTCAGACGGCAATTTAATTTTTCGATTGCTTTAATCAGATTGACGAGATTTTTATGCGGCGCAGTTCCGATTTGCAGAATGTTCGGACACTCGACGTTAAAAACTTTTTTTGAAAGCGCAAATAAACTTTCGTCAACCGGATTTTCGATGACGATGATCTTATTCGGATCACACTTCGTATAAAAAACTATTTCATTTTTTGTCGCCGCAGAAATCGCCGTAATGTATTTCAGTTTGCGAATCGGGAGATCAAACAGAATTTTTTTTAAGATCGAACGCCGCCAACCTTTGCGCGTCTGCAAAATATTCAGATCGTGAATCGTTAAAACGGTTTTTCGCGCCGGTAAAATAAGAGAAATATAGTGAATGTCGCCGGTTATATGATAAATATCGGCAGACGGCGGACGAAATGCGGCGAGATTTTTCGATATTCCGGTTATCGTATTGATAAACGGCATTTGCAGAAACGAAGACGTAAATTTTTCTTTGTTCAGATTTCGTGCGATCAGCCGGAAAACCTTTTCGATGCTGTAAAATTCGTGCAGTTTTCTTTCTATAAAAATTATCTCGAAATTCATTAAACCGTTTTCGTATCAAAAACCTTTTATAATATTTGGGCTGAAATCACGCAAAATTTATTTTTGAAAAAAAACAAAAACTTTTTTAAATTTTCTATAATTTATGAGTTTTCAGATACAACTGAACATATTTTCGCGCTGCGTTTTCCCACGAATTGTCTTCGTTCATTCCGTTCCATTGTAATTTGCGCCAAGCGTCTCTGTCGTAATATGCGAAAAGCGATTCGTAGATTTTTTCTAAAAATTTGTCGCCGCGATATTCTTTGAATTTAAAGCCGTTTCCGGTTTCCGCAACGACATCGTAATTTTCCACCGTATCGTCCAAACCGCCGACGGCGCGAACAATCGGAATCGTGCCGTAGCGCAGAGAATACATTTGATTTAAGCCGCACGGCTCGAACAGCGACGGCATCAGAAACATATCCGCGCCGGCTTCGATGCGGTGCGCCAAATCTTCGTTATAGCCGACGTAAACGCCGACCTGTTGCGGCGCGTAATCGCGCAAAGCCTGCAAAAAACGCTCGTAGTTTTTATCGCCCGAACCGAGCGCGATGAAATACGCGCCGGTCGCCAGAATTTCCCCCATTATCTGCTGCGTCAGTTCAAATCCTTTCTGCGAAGTCAGGCGCGTGACGCAGGCGAAAATCGGTTTTTCCAGATTAACGGGCAGAGAAAATTGTTCGAGCAGAGCGCGTTTGCATTCCGTTTTTCCGCCGATGTCGTAACGGTTAAAATGTGCCGGAAGTGCCGTGTCCGTTTCGGGATTCCACGTTTCGTAGTCCACGCCGTTGACGATGCCGTAAAGTTTGTCGGAACGCTGACGTAACAGCCAATCGAGACCGTAACCGTTTTCCGTCTGCTGAATTTCGTAACCGTATGTGCGCGAAACGGTCGAGAGCATATCGGACGCGGCGAGTCCGGCTTTCATCGCCGAAGCGTAGCCGTTAAAGGCAAATGCGTTGCGTTCGAAATCCGACGAAAAACCGAATTTCCAGAGTTCGCCCGCGTCAAAATTTCCCTGATACGCGAGATTATGAATCGAGAAAACAGTCCGCGTATTTTTCCAGTAATCGTCCCAAAATCTCAGATGCGCGATCTCAACCGCCGCAAATCCCGTGTGCCAATCGTTTAAATGAACAATATCGGGCGGCGCACCGAGTTTTTTAATCAAAGAAATTGCGGCGCGGCAGAAAAACGCGAAACGCTCGTGATCTTCCGTGAAACCATAGATCGAATCGCGGTGAAAAAGCGGCGGATAATCAATTAAAAATGTCGGCGAACCGTTGGCTTCCGAATAAAAAACTTTGGCGTGATAAATCGTGCCGCGCCATTCGACCGGCAAATCTTCAATCACGACATTTCGCAAAAATTCGCCTTTCGTCTGCCAATAACACGGCGTAATTAAAAAAGCGTCAACGCCGACCGAGCGCAAAGCCTTCGGCAATGCGCCCGCTACGTCGCCCAAACCGCCTGTTTTTGAATATGGAACTGCTTCCGCAGAAAGAACCGCTACTCGCAAAATATTTGATCTCTTTCGGAAAATTTAAGTTAAAACCGTAGAGATTTTAACAAGATAAAACTTTTCAGTCTATTTAGTTTTTAAGTTTTATACAGTAAATCATTTTTACCGCAAAGGCACAAAGATTTCTTTCACTGCACATATCTGCGAATTACTCTCTCCGTCTCTGCGGTAACATTTATAATAAATTTAGAAATCGGCAAACTTATTATAAATTAATCTAAAATTTTCGGAATAAATTTCACGGAAAGACTTATAGTAAAAATAAAACTAAAATTATGGCGAAAAAATTAGAGAAAAAACATCTGCTTGCCGTTCGTTGGCTGCATTGGCTCAATTTTCCTTTGCTTTTTCTGATGATTTGGAGCGGAATTTTGATCTATTGGGCAAATGCGGCGTATTCGGTGAAAATTTTCGGTTACGAAATTTTTCACTTTTTTCCGAATTGGTTTTACGAACAACTCGGAATTCCGTTTCGCCTCGCCGAAGGCATCACACTGCATTTTTTCTTTATGTGGTTTTTCGTCATCAACGGCATTTTATATGTCGCTTACACGATTTTTTCGGGCGAATGGCGCGCTCTTCTCCCGATTCCGGGTTCGTTCAAACGCGCTCCGCTTGTCGCACTTCACGATCTTCATTTAAAGAAAGATTTGCCGCCGCAGGGAAAATACAACGACGCGCAACGCATCGCTTATACAGGCGTGATTTTGATGGGAATCGGTTCGGTCGTCACGGGATTTGCGATCTATAAACCGACGCAGTTGTCGTGGCTGACGAATCTGCTCGGCGGTTACGGTTGGGCGCGTTGGGAACATTTCTGGCTGATGATTCTTTACGTTCTGTTTTTTGTCGTACACGTTATTCAGGTAATTCTCGCCGGTTGGAGCAATTTTCGCTCGATGATTACAGGTTATGAGGCGATTGACATTAAAAGTGAAACGATTGAAAATTTAGATTTACCCGCCGAAGTCGAAGGAGCGAATGTATGAACGAAGAGAATGTAAAAATTAATAAAGAAGAAACTGAAAACGAAGTTTCGACCGAAGAAAAAGAGATCGTCAAAGCTAAAACCGAATTGAACGGCAAAGAAAATACGGCGAAAATTTTGAACGAAAAAATGCGCGTCGGCGAATCGGTGAGCGATGCCGCCGCGAAAAAGTTTATGTCGAATCGTTCGCGCAGAGATTTTCTGATCGGCGGCGCGGCGGCGGTTTTCGGCTATCTCGGTTATTCGTGGCTCAGACAACCCGACCAAAATTCTATTTTCACCGAAACCTTCCGCTTTAATGAAAAAGTCAGCCAAATTTATTACAGCCCGAAAAATCTCGCGCCCGAATTTTCCGCCGAACGCATCACCGAAGCGAGAGTCAACGGCGGCGAAGGTCTCGGCGAAGATTTTGATTCGGCAAATTGGAAATTGCGCGTCGGCGGTTTAAAAGACCGAATGGAAGATTTGATTTTGACTTTGGACGACATCAAACAATTGCCGCGCATCGAAATGACGACGGAATTAAAATGTATCGAAGGCTGGAGCATTATCGTCAAATGGGCGGGCGCGAGATTTTCCGATTTCGCCGCAAAATATCAGCCGCAATACACAAAATACGTCAGCCTCGTCACGCCCGACGAAGGTTATTATGTCGGCTGGGATATGCCGAGCATTCTGCACCCGCAGACGCTTCTCGCCTACGAAATAAACGGAACGCCGCTGCCGCCCGAACACGGCGCACCGCTGCGTCTCGCATCACCGACCAAATACGGCATCAAACAAATCAAACGCATCGGTCGCATCGAATTCACCGACGAACGCCCGAAAGACTATTGGGCGGAACGCGGCTACGATTGGTATTCGGGACACTAAAATTTAGTGTAAAATTCAGTTATGGAAAATCAAGTTGATACGCCAAAAACTTCAACCATTTTTGGAAGTTGGTCGCGTTCTAAAATAATAATTATTTTTATTGGCTTACTTTTACTGATTCCATATAAAACTATAATTGTTCCTGAATGGAAGTTAAGAGCAATTGATGAAAACGGAAATCCAGTTCCGCACGCAAGATTTCGTCAAGGTTGGGACAATTACTCTTATGATATTCATGGAATGCAATTTTTGGAAGGCGATGAATATGGTTTTATAGTTTTACCGGAAAGAGCATTTTATGCGCCATTGATTTACCGAATTCCGCGCTCGGCAATTGCTTATTTACTTATATTAGCTCATGGAAGTGTCGGGAATGATGCTTCGCTAAATGCGCTTTCAGAAAAATGTTCAAGCAAACACCTCGGTTATGATGAAATTTTAATGCTTCCTCAAACTATTGTTATTGATTGCCAAAATTAATCGAAGTCTGTGCATAAATCAGTCGCGTAGCGACAATTTGAATTTAGCCGTGTCTTTCAAGGCACGGAAATCAATAAATTAATTTCATGTCGCGTCAGCGACAACTGAATTTCTCAATCGTCGCTGACGCGACACTCTATCTTTGCAAACTGACCGTGCGTTGAAACGCACGGCTAAATTCGATAAACCGCTAACGCGGCAAAGGCAAAGGATTTATTTATGCACAGCCTTTATTTACTATAAATTTATACAAAAAAAGGTGAACGAAATTTTCGCTCACCTTTTATTTTGAATTGAAATAAATCCTAACTCTGCATAGATGCCAAAAACTCGGAATTTTTCTTTGTTTTCGACAATCTTTCCAGAACGACTTCCATTTGTTCGACGGGCGACAGAGGATTGAGAACGCGGCGCATCACCCAGATTCTGTTGAGGTCTTCTTTATCAATAAGAAGTTCCTCTTTGCGTGTGCCGCTTCTTTGCAGGTCAATCGCCGGGAAAAGGCGTTTATCGGAAAGTCTTCTATCCAAGTGAATTTCCGAGTTACCCGTTCCTTTGAATTCCTCGAAGATCACGTCGTCCATTCTTGAGCCAGTATCAATCAACGCCGTTGCAATGATCGTTAAACTTCCGCCCTCTTCGATATTGCGAGCCGCGCCGAAAAAGCGTTTCGGTCTTTGCAGAGCGTTCGAGTCAATACCGCCCGAAAGAATTTTTCCGCTCGGCGGCACGACCGCGTTGTGCGCTCTGGCAAGTCTTGTAATTGAGTCAAGCAGAATGACTACATCGCGTTTGTGTTCGACGAGGCGTTTCGCTTTTTCGATGACCATATCGGCGACCTGAACGTGGCGCGTCGGCGGTTCGTCGAAGGTCGAAGAAATAACTTCGCCTTTGACGCTGCGCTGCATATCGGTAACTTCTTCCGGTCGTTCGTCAATCAAGAGAACGATCAGCGTAACTTCGGGATGATTTTCAGTGATCGAATTGGCAATCGTCTGCAAGAGCATCGTTTTACCAGTTCGCGGCGGTGCGACGATCAGAGCGCGTTGACCTTTTCCGATAGGCGTGACGAGATCAATGACGCGAGCCGAAGTGTGATCGGGCGAAACTTCCATCCGTAACTGTTCGTCCGGGTAGAGCGGCGTTAGATTGTCAAAGAAAATTTTCTCGCGTGATTGTTCCGGTGCTTCAAAGTTGATCGCTTCGACTTTGATTAAAGCGAAATATCGTTCGCCTTCTTTCGGTGGTCTGATCTGTCCCGAAATCGTGTCGCCCGTTCGCAGATCGAATTTTCTGATCTGCGACGGCGAAACGTAAATATCGTCCGGTCCGGGCAGATAGTTATATTCCGGCGCACGCAAAAATCCGAATCCGTCAGGCAGAGTTTCCAAAACGCCTTCCGAAAAGATCAAACCGCTTTTCTCGGTTTGCGCGGCGAGAACTTTGAAGATCAGTTCCTGCTTTCTCATTCCTGACGCGCCTTCGACTCCCATTTCCTTGGCGATGTGAGTCAATTCGGAAATTGACATATCTTTAAGTGCCGTCAGATCAAGCGTGTTGCCGTTGCCGTTTGCTCTTGCAACATCCGAGCCTTTCTGTGACTGCTGTTCCGGTTTTTGTTCCGATTTTTGTTCTTTTTTTTGTTCCGGTTTTTGTTCCGTCTCGGTAATCTCTGCGGATGATGAGTCTTCTTGTCCGTTATCATCCTGTTTACTTACCTTTACAGGTTTTCTTGTCGTTTTTGTTGTTGCCATTTTTTTGTCCGTTGATTATTGGGAATTAATCGAATGTAATTTGACTTTGGAATTTGCTTATTTTGCCTATAAAGATACGAATCAAGCCATTAAAAAAACTGTTTATTGCCTATTAGTGGTGAAATTTGATAATGGAAAGTTCCTTTGAAATGCCTTAAAAACAAGCTCCAAGCCGCTCGAAAAACATTTGAGTTTTCAGAATGATTTAATTATTACTAAATTCAGAGATATAAATCAAGTTTTATTTACGTTTTTTCAAGTGACGAATGAATCTCCTGCCAAACAGCATCTTTTCCCAAACCGTTTTCGGATGAATAAGCAATAATCTTGCTTTCTCTAAAAGCGGTTTTGATAACCTTCAAATTTTTGTTCAAATTGTTAGTCGAAAGTTTGTCGGCTTTGGTTGCCACGACAATATGATTTTTTTTATTAAAAATCAACCATTCATTTAACTGTTTGTCGAGTTTTGTCGGTTCGTGCCGCGAGTCAATGAGTTGGATCGAAAGTTTTAATTCCGCGCGTTCCGAAAGATATTCTTCCGCCATTATTCCCCAATCCGCCCGCATCGTTTTTGAAACTTTCGCATAGCCGTAACCCGGAAGATCAACAAAATAAAAGTTTTCATTAATCATAAAAAAATTTATTGACTGCGTTCGTCCGGGCGTATTCGATGTTCGCGCCAGACCTTTTCTCGAAAGCAGGGAATTAATCAAACTGGATTTTCCGACGTTCGAGCGACCGAGAAAAGAAATCTCCGGCAAACCGTCGGTCGTCCAATGATCTTGCTCGAACGCGCTTTTGATAAATTCGGTCGAATGAATCTTCATAAATATAATCGAATGAAAAAAATGAAAAAAAATAATTAAGCAAAAAAATAATAATAATATTCAAATGTTTATCTCAGATTATGTAATAAAAATGAAAAAAAATCATTGTCTATTGAACGCTGAATTTTATTGCGGCTAAAACCGCACCGGACGATGAGATAAATTCGCTCGTTTTACGCTGATCCGCAAGGATTTTTCTAATTGCCGGAAAAGATTGTTTTGACAAAGACAACACTCCCGATACTATCCCGAATTATCTGCATTAAAATCAAAACAAAAAATGGAGAATTAAATAAAATGCCAAAAAAAGACGAAAACCCGAAACTTCCGAAAGGCTGTGAACCGGCTTGTGAACGCGGACCGTTAAATGCTTCGCAACGGCTCAGTAAAGCGGAAGAAATCCGCAAGGATTCTGCAAAAAACCGCAAAAGTGTCGGAAGCAAACCGCATCCGTGTAACAATGACGAAGAAAAATACGCCGACCGAAATTTCTGCGCGAGTTATTCAAAAGGCTTACCGCATTATGCAACCGACGATTTTCCGAATAATCAAGTCAAAGGCGAAGTGATTCCGGGCGAATACTGCAAACTTTTAAAAGCTCTCGATTCGGGCAAACCGACCGATTTTGCAAATATTTCGCAAGGCTGTTCCGCTTCGGGAAATGCGAAGTCCGACAAAGCGGTTCTTTCCGCACAAACTGCGAGCCGTTTTGCGCCTGCAACTCTGACGGCGGCAAAAATTCCGCGCCCGTTCGTCAATCCGCAATCCGCGCTCGCCTTTGACATCGAAGGCTTCGATTCGCACCAACTCGCCATTGCCAAAGCTCCGAAATTTAACAGCAGGCAAGAAGCCGGAGAAATGATCGAACTTTACTGGCAGGCGATGGCGCGTGATGTTCCGTTTGCCGATTACGCCACTAATGCGATCACGGTTGCGGCGATGACTGATCTGAATGCTTTTATCGCCGCTAATCCGGGCGAATTCAAAGGTCCGACGGAAAAGGTCGCCGGAGTTGATAAAGTCACCGCGAAAACGCTTTTTCGCGGTTCGACCAAAAAGTCCGACGGCTCGTTCAGAGAAGTAAAAGGTCCGCATCTTTCGCAATTTATGTTGTGCGAAATTCCGTTCGGAGCGCAGAACATCAATCAGCGCATTAATACGCTGCAACCGCTCGTTAATCCGGATGGTTCGCCCGGAACAGGGAAAAATTATCTGACCGATTTTGCAACTTGGCTGGACGTTCAGCAAGGTTGCACACAACCGAAGGAAGCGGTTGATCCGTGTATGCGCTACATCAGAAACGGCAGAGATTTATCGCAATATGTTCACCTCGACGTTTTATTTCAGGCGTATTTCAATGCGATGCTGACAATTTTACAAAAACCCGGCGCGGTAAATAAAAATACCGGATTAGCCGTGCCGTTCGACGGCGGAAATTTTTATCTTAACGATCCGAACAAAAATCAGGAAGGCTTCGGCACATTCGGCGGACCGCATATTGCGACAATTGTCTGCGAAGTTTCAACACGCGCTCTAAAAGCCGTCTGGTTTCAAAAATGGGCGGTTCATCGCCGTCTGCGTCCCGAAGCCTTCGGCGGTCGCGTCGAAAGAATCCGTGAAAACAGCGCATTTTTCTCTTCGCGTTACGATGTCAACACAGCTTTGCTGACTTCAAATGCTCTGAATGCGGTTCAAAACGGAATCGGCAATTTTCCCGGAACGGGAAATCATTTGCTCCCGATTGCCTTTCCCGAAGGTTCGCCGATTCATCCGGCTTACGGCGCAGGACACGCCACTGTCGCCGGTGCGTGTGTCACGATTCTCAAAGCGTGGTTTGACGAAGACGTGAAAATGTCGAGCCTGAAAGACAAAGACGGAGTATCTTTCAAATTCAAGGAAGCCGACACAACCGGAGTTAATGCGACGGATGGAATAAATCTGCGCGATTACACGGGAACGGACGCGGGAAACATCACGGTCGGCGACGAACTCAATAAACTCGCGGGAAACATCGGCATCGGAAGAAATCACGCCGGAGTTCACTGGCGAAGCGATCACGATCAATCAATTCGTCTCGGTGAAAAAATCGCCGTCAGTATTTTGGAGGATCAGATTTGCACATTCAATGAAGACAAATTCTCGTTCACCTTTACAAATTTTGACGGCAACAAAGTCGAAATCAAACGTCGCGGAAGTTGTCCGAAGTTAAGATAATACAGTATAAAAAAGCGGATTTGTGTTAAAAACAAATCCGCTCTTTTGAAAAAAATTATAAAACAATCTATTCGATATTTGCCGAAATATCGGTCGAAGTTTGATTTGTCGTCCAGATCGGCGGAGTTTCGATGACTTCTTCCGACTGCTCTTTTTCAAGCGCATATTGCAAAACTTCGTCAATCGAATCAACCGTGTGAATCGTCAAATCTTCGCGCACTTCTTCGGGAATGTCGGCTAAATCTTTTTCATTTTCCTTTGACAAAATAATTGTTTTTAAACCGAACCGATGAGCGGCGAGCATTTTTTCCTTGACTCCGCCGATAGGCAAAACTTTGCCGCGCAGAGTTATTTCGCCGGTCATTGCGACATCGTGACGTGCTTTTTTGCCTGTTAAAGCCGAAACCATCGCCGTCGCTAAAGTGATTCCCGCGCTCGGTCCGTCTTTCGGAATCGCGCCTTCGGGAACGTGAATATGCAAATCTTTTTTGTGAAAATCCTTCTGGTCAATGCCGAGTTTTTCGGCGCGTGTGCGAATGCAGGTTAAGGCGGCGTAAGCCGATTCCTGCATAACTTCGCCGAGTTTTCCGGTTAATTTGACCGCGCCGCGACCTTTGACCAGAGTTGCTTCGACCTGCAAAACTTCGCCGCCGACTTCCGTCCACGCCAAGCCGTTGACCAAACCGATCTCGGATTTTCTGGCAATATCCTGTTTGCGGAAACGAATCGTTCCCAGTAATTCGCGCACTTTTTCCGCGTCAATGACGGCGCGAAAATCTTCTTTGGAATCGGAGACGACAAATTTTCGCGCGATCTTTCGCAGACACGAACCGAGTTCGCGTTCGAGATTTCTGACTCCGGCTTCGCGTGTGTAATGGCGAATAACTTCTAAAACTCCGTCGTCGGTAAATTTGATTTTTTCAGGATTTAATCCGGTATTTTCGACTTGTTTCGGAATCAGATGACGTTTGGCGATTTCTGCTTTTTCGCGTTCGGTGTAACCGGAAAGCGAAAGGATTTCCAGACGATCCTGAAGTGCCGCCGGAATCGTGTGCAGGACATTTGCCGTCGCAATAAAAAACACTTTTGAAAGGTCGTAATCAACATCGAGATAATGATCGCGGAAAGTATGATTTTGTTCGGGATCGAGAACTTCAAGAAGTGCCGCCGACGGATCGCCGCGAAAATCTTTTCCTAATTTATCAACTTCGTCGAGTAAAATTACCGGATTGACCGTTCCCGAACGCTTCATTAATTGAATAATTTGTCCCGGAAGTGCGCCGATATAAGTTCTCCGATGACCGCGAATTTCGGCTTCGTCGTGAACGCCGCCGAGTGCGAGCCGGACAAATTTTCTTCCCGTCGCTTTGGCGATTGATTTTCCTAAACTCGTTTTTCCGACTCCGGGCGCACCGACAAAACACAGAATCGTGCCTTTCGGATTATTGACCAATTGACGAACGGCGAGAAATTCTAAAATTCTTTCCTTGATTTTCGCCAATCCGTAATGATCTTCGTTTAATGTTTCTTCCGCCTGATTCAGATCGCCGATCTCTTCGCTTTTTTCCTTCCACGGAACATTTATCAGCCAATCCAAATATGTGCGCGAAACGGTTGATTCGGCGGACATCGGCGGCATTGCTTCGAGCCGCGCAAATTCCTGCAAAGCCTTGTCTTTGGCTTCTTCGGTCATTCCGGCTTCTTCGATTTTTTTCTTGAGTTCGTCGAGTTCGGCTTTGTCGTCCTTGCGACCGAGTTCTTTGTGAATCGCTTTGATCTGTTCGTTCAGATAATATTCGCGCTGATGTTTGTCCATCTGTTTTTTCGTGCGCGACTGAACCGTGCGGTCTAATTGACGTTTTTCGATTTCGACTTCGAGAATATTAACTAATTTTTGCAGACGTTCCTGAACGGAAAATGTTTCGAGAAGTTCCTGTTTTTCGTCAACGGCGATGCGAAGATGCGAACTCATTGCGTCGGCGATCTGTCCGGCAGAAATTCCGCGTAAACTCGCGTGAAGTGCGTCGGTATAAGCGTCGGGCGAGACGCGCAAAAATTGCTCGACAAGATTGTGAATTTTCTGCAAAAGTCCGTCAGTGCGAAAACCGGATTCGTCAATCGAAGGAACTTTGCGAACGTGCGCGAAAAACATTCCGTCCGAATCCTGTTCGACTTTGACCGATTGACCGCGTTCGCGCCCTTCGACGACAACTTTGATCTGTCCGTTTTCCTGTCTTTGCGCTTGCAAAATTCTGCCCAAAGTTCCGATCTTGAAAATTTCGTCGGAATTAGGTTCGTCAACCGTCGCGTCGTGCTGTGTGGCTAGAAAGATGTTTTTATCGCCCGCCATTGCTTTTTCCAACGCTTGCACCGAACTCGGACGACCGATCTTGAAGGCAACTTTGGTAAAAGGAAAAATAACTACGTCACGGATCGGAACCATCGGAAAACGCTTTAAGTCCGTCGGCATTTCATCTGAAAATTCTTGCATATTTTATTTATTTCTTTCTCTCGGAAATTTTGTTGTCTTAGTAAATTGTTATTAGCCTTGAGATTTTAATTTTATTTTAGAACATCGGAAGTATGAATAGCTAGTTTGAAACAAAAAAAACGCGGATAAATTTTTTATCCGCATTGAGAATCGCGTTCAAAGTTCATCTTTCATTTTGCAAGACCGCGAGTAAAGCGACGCGATTTAATTTTAAATTAACTTTTTGAAATTTTGCGTTGTCTGCAAAAAATTCGCCTCGCTCGTTTTTGCGGACAAAATGAATTTTGAACTCCGAGTGCGATTTGCCCGACTTTTAAGCTGCTTCGTCAATTCTGGTAATGACATCGAAAACCGGAGCTTTTCGCTCGACCATATCTTTCGTGATAACCAATTCTTTGACGCGTTTTTGCGACGGCAGTTCATACATCGGTTCGAGCAAAATTTCTTCCATAATCATCATCAAACCGCGTGCGCCGACCTTTCGTTTATGCGCTTCCTGCGCGATGGCTTTGACGGCATCATCGGTAAATTTCAGGCGAACATTATCGAATTCAAATTTGCGCTGATATTGTTTGATGAGCGCGTTTTTCGGTTCGGTCAAAATCTTGACCAGCGCGGCTTCGTCTAATTCGTGCAGAGTTCCGAGAACGGGCAGACGACCGACAAATTCGGGAATCAAACCGTAATGAATCAAATCTTCCGGCTCTAATTTGTTGATCGCTTCTTTCTGGCGTTCGCGGTTTGATTTAATATCCGCCTGAAAACCGAGCGATTTGTTTCGCATTCGTTTTTCGACGACTTTTTCGAGTCCGATAAACGCGCCGCCGCAGATAAACAGAATATTCGTCGTGTCAACCGGAATAAATTCCTGCTGCGGATGTTTGCGTCCGCCGCCTTGCTGCGGAATGTTGGCAATCGTTCCTTCTAAAATTTTCAATAACGCCTGCTGAACGCCTTCGCCGGACACGTCGCGTGTGATCGAAGGATTATCGTCTTTGCGGCAAATCTTATCAATCTCGTCAACGTAAATGATTCCGGTCTGCGCTTTTTCGACATCGTTTCCGGCTGACTGCAACAGACGCAAAATAATATTTTCAACGTCTTCGCCGACATAACCGGCTTCGGTCAATGTCGTCGCATCAACGATGCAGAAGGGAACTTTTAAAACTCGTGCGAGAGTTTGTGCAAGCAAGGTTTTGCCTGTTCCGGTCGGTCCCATCAAAAGAATATTCGATTTTTGAAGTTCGACATCGGTGCGGCGTTTCGCCATTTCGATTCGTTTATAATGCTGATAGACGGCAACCGACAGACGCTTTTTCGTTTCGTCCTGACCGATCACATATTCATCTAAAAATGCTTTGATTTCGTGCGGTTTGGGCAGCGCATTGCGCGCCGTCACCGTTTCGGCATTTTCGTCATCATTGATGATTTCCAGACAGATGTCTATACATTCGTTGCATATATAGACGCTCGGACCGGCAATTAATTTCTTGACCTCGTTCTGCGATTTCCCGCAAAACGAACATCTTAAAAGTTCTTCAAATCGTAAAGGCATAGATTAGTGGATAACTGATAGTGGATAATTGATAATGGTTTTGAAATTATCCACTATCAATTATCCACTATTCATTATTATTCGCGGTGTTCGATAACTTCATCAATCAAGCCGTATTCTTTGGCTTGGACAGGTGAGAGAATGCGATCACGCTCAACGTCGAGTTCGACTTTTTCAAAAGATTGACCGCTATGTTGAGCCAAAATACGCGAAGTCATTTCGCGCATTCGCAAAATTTCCTGCGCCATAATGCGGACATCGGTTTCCTGACCCGATGCGCCGCCCGAAGGTTGATGAATCAAGATACGCGAATGCGGCAGAGCAAATCGTTTGCCTTTCGCGCCCGCCGTCAAAAGCAATGCCGCCATCGAAGCACATTGTCCGACGCAGATCGTCGTGACATCGTTTTTGATGAACTGCATCGTGTCGTAAATCGCCATTCCCGCAGTGATTGAACCGCCGGGCGAATTGATATACAGATTGATGTCGCGTTCCGGGTCTTCAGCTTCCAAAAAGAGAAGCTGTGCGACAAGCAGATTAGCGATCATATCGTCAATCGGCGTGCCGATGAAGATGATGCTGTCTTTCAAAAGTCTGGAATAAATGTCAAAAGCGCGTTCGCCCCGCGAAGTTTGCTCGACAACCATTGGTACTAAAGCCATAATTTCTCTCTCTCTCTTGAATTTATTAATAGTTTAGTTTAACTGTTTGGAGATAAATTGTGTAAGCAAACGGCTCTTGCCGATTTGTTTGATTTTACATTTTATCTCTGAAAATGCAAATGCGAAGGTATGCTAAAAGGAGAGAAGGTTAAAAGGGGAAAGTTTTTTGTTAGAAAAATACCGATATTTTTAGTATTTAATCATTCAATAGTTAATTAGAGAATAATTTTTTCCCCTTTTAACCTTCTCTCCTTTTAACCTTTCTTCTCAAACTATTCTTCGGACTCGCCCGCTTTTTTACTTTTACCCTTCGATTCTTTTTTCTCTTCGGTTTCGGAATCTTCGGCTTTTACTTTCTTTTGCTTCTTCGGTTTTTCGTCCGTTTCGGCTGAAATCGTTTCTTCCGCCTGTTCGCCAGTCAAAGCGTTTTCCTGTCCTTCGGGTGTCGGCTCGATCCATTCACCGTCGGTAATTGTTGCATTGTCAATCAAAACTTCGATTGCTTTACGCGTTCGCAAATTATTGGAAATTTCGGTTTCGGCATTTTGATTTTGCTTAAATGACGCTTTGATTTCATCAACCGAAGTTTGGTAATAATCAGCCATTTGCTGAATCTCGGCATTTACTTCATCGTCGGCGATTTCGATATTTTCAGCATCGGCGATTTTTTCCAGAAGCATCGCCCCGCGCACGTCGCGTTCGGCTTGCGTTTTCATCTGTTCGTAGATCATCTGCACAAAATCGTTTTCGACTTTGCTCAGATCAACGCCGCGTTGCGCCAAATCCTGACCGAAATTGTTCAGAAGATTTCGCGCCTGAACATCAATTAACGGTGCGGGAACTTCAAATTCGTTTTTCTCGATCAATTTTGCAATCGCATCAACTCGCAAACGCGCGTTAGCATCTGATTCCGCGTAACCTTCCAAATCTTCGCGGAGTTTCTTACGCAGATTGTCCATCGAATCGAAGTCTTCGTCCAAACTTTGCGCCCATTCATCGTTTAATTCGGGCATTTCGACTTTGCCGACCGATTTTACTTTCGCATTATATTTAACGGTTTTTCCGGCAAGTCCGGGCGAGGAAAAATCGTCCGGGTATTCGATTGTAAATTCCTTTTCTTCGTCTTCTTCGACACCGACGAGATTTTCCGTAAACGCTTTTTCGATGGTTTCATCGCCCAGAGGAATTTCCAGATCGTCGGCTTTAATTGCTTCCGTATCGGGTTCGTTGACGAAAATGCCCGTTAAATCAACCAAAACCGTGTCGCCTTCTTCCGATTTGCGACCTTCGACGGGAATCAGAGCCGAGCCTTTCTGAGCGCGTTCGGCAATGATGTCTTCGATCTGTCCGTCTTCGACCGGACGCACGCGGCGCGTAACTTCGATGCCTTTGTAATCCGGTTCGGGAATTTCCGGCATCACGTCAAAATGAATGCTGATATTGATCGGCTGTGAACCGTTAAGTTTCAAATTCTCCTGATTTTCCAGATGAACGTGCGGTTCGCTCAGAGGCGACAGATTATGTTCCTGAATCGCTTCGGTGATTTTTGCCGGAAGTAATTGTTGCAAAGTTTCCGAGTTTATTTCATCTTTAAATCGCAGACGCACGACATCGAGCGGCGCGAAGCCTTTACGAAAACCCGGCACATTTGCCTGTTTCGCGTATTTACTGCTGACTTTATTATAAACTTCACGAACGGCATCCGGTTCGATTTCGATTTTTATTTCTCTCTGTGTCGGAGAAACTTCTATTAATTCTGTATTCATTTTTATAAAAATTTTCTTTTTAATTTGGTTTTAAAACTAGAAAAAGAATAACGAACTCGGCATTAAATGTCGAATAGCTGTTTTTCAGCTTTTCGACAAAAAATTATTTAAATTATAAAAAGCGGTTTCCGAATATTTTCAGGAAACCGCTTTAGTTAAATAATTCAGGTTTTGATTTAATTCCATGTAACTCTGACGCGGTATCTGTCTGCGCCGCCTTTGCTGTCCTGAATTCTGACAATCGTCGTGTAGTTATTTCGGCGATTAGGTCTTTGAACGATATAAACCTTGCCTCGTCCCTCTTCTTTATCAATGCTTACGTTATCGCTGTTACGATTCATTCCGCCGCCATCGAAATCATAATTGCCGTCACGATAAACTCTTCCTTTAAGTGTATTTACACTGATTCTTTGACGGCGAATCGTCAACTCAACCGTGTCGTCAACCGTTCCGCGCCAGATGACCGATTGTGCGCTGACATTTTTGGCGTTTCCGACAAAAAACAACGCGGTGAAAATTGCTGCAAAAAATAAAAGTTTCTTCATATTGCCCGTCTCCTTGTTTTTTTATTTTTATTTGAAAATGCCGAGGGCGAGACTCGAACTCGCACGCCTTACGGCACTGGCTCCTAAGACCAGCGCGGCTACCAATTACGCCACCTCGGCAAAAAAAGAAATTGTCAACAAATTTGAATTTACAGAATATGAAAAATTTTGTCTAGGCGATTAATTTTTTTTATTCATTCAAGGATTTTCGTTTGTATTCTTCCAAAGTGCGGTCGAGATTTTGCATTTCGCTAATTCCGACGGGCTTTTTCTCTTCGAGTTGCGGCGCATCTTCCTTGCCGCTCGTCAAAAATAATTTGTAACCGGCATAACCGCCGATGGCGATGATTCCGAAAATCACGATATACCACAAAAGCGCGGCGAGAATACCGAAAAGCCAAAATAAAACATAAACTCCGACACCGAGAATTAATAAAAAGAGAATAAATTTCCAAAAATTCATAATAAAAACTCCTTGAATTTAATAATACAGCATTTCGCAAAACCGTTTCAAAATCGTTATAATCCAAACGAATTTCAGTCTATAAAAGTTTGAGGAATTTATTTTGAGTTTTGAAGGTAAAAGCGTCGGCGAAGTAGCCGAAAAGATCAACGCCGAACTGTTCGGCGGAAAAGATGAAAAGGTTACCGATGTCACGCACGATTCGCGGCAGGCGACTAACGGTTTTTTATTTACGGCGATTCGCGGTTTGACGATGGACGGGCATCGTTTCGTTGACGACGTGATGCGGCGCGGCGCGGTCGGCATTATCAGCGAAGAAAATCCGCCGGAAAACTTTCAAGGCGCGTGGCTCAAAGTCGAAAATTCGCGCGCGGCGATGGCGCATACCGCCGATATTATCAACGGCGAACCTTCGGAAAAACTAAAACTCGTCGGCATCACGGGAACGAACGGCAAAACGACGACGACTTATCTGTGTTTCGCGCTCGCCGAAGCCGCCGGAGAAAAAGCGGCGATGCTGACGACGGTCGAATACCGCATCGGCGAAAAAAGCGAAACCGCCGTCCGCACTACGCCCGAAGCGTCGGACACCAACAGATTTTTGCGCGAAGCCGTCCAAGAAGGTTGTCAGACGGCGATTATGGAAACTTCGTCGCAAGCCGTTCATCTGCACCGCTGCGATTTTCTTGACTTTAAAACTGTCGTTTTTACTAATTTAACGCGCGATCACCTGGATTATCATTTGACGATGGAAAATTATTACGACGCGAAAAAAATGCTGTTCGACGGGCGAACGGGAAGTAAACCAAATTCGAGCGTGATAAATATTGACGACGCTTGGGGCGCAAAACTGGCGAACGAACTCAAAGCAAATAATCAAAAAGTCGTGACATTCGCGCAGAATACGAACGCCGATCTTACGGCGGAAAACATCGAAGTTTCGCTCTTAAAAGGAACTTCTTTTTTACTTAAAACGCCGGACGGCGAACGAAATATCGTTTCGCCGCTCGTCGGCAAACCGCACGTTTACAATATGCTTTCGGCAACCGCCGTCGCGCTCGAACTCGGTTATGATCTCGATTCGATTGAAAAAGGTTTGAGCAAATGCGTCGGTGCGCCGGGACGTTTCGAGCGCGTTCCGCATAACGGGGGTTTTGCCGTTGTCGTTGATTACGCGCATTCGGACGACGCGCTTTTGAATACTCTGAAAACGGCGCGTGATCTGACGAAAGGCAGAATCATCACGATTTTCGGCTGCGGCGGCGACCGAGATAAAACCAAACGCGCACCGATGGGCGAAGTTGCCGGACGCAACAGCGATCTGGTCATTGCCACGTCGGACAATCCGCGCACGGAAAATCCGTTGCAGATTTTAGCGGAAATCGAAGCCGGTCTGAAAAATACGAATTGCCCGTATCAGATAATTTCCGACCGCCGCGAAGCGATTTATCAGGCAATTTCAAAAGCCAAACCGAACGATGTCGTTATCATCGCCGGAAAAGGTCACGAAACATATCAAATCGTCGGCAATGAAAAATATCATTTCGACGACCGCGAAGTCGCGCTCGAAGCATTGGCGAAAATAGAAGATTGAGCAAAACGCTTGCAAATTGTGCGGTTAATTGAAAAACGCCGCAACAAAAATTCAAGTTGAATTTTTGTTGCGGCGTTCAGCATTTTCAAACGACGGCGAATGAGCCGCTCGGCGTTCCGTTTTTTTTATTTGTTAATATTTACCGGCGCGGGATAACCTTTGCCTTTTAATTGAGTGATTTCAAACATTACTTCTTTTTTGCCCTTCATCGTTCTGGTAACGCTGCCGTCGCCGGAATTTGAATTTTTAGTTTGGGTTTTGTCCTGTTTCTCGTTTTTATTTTCGGATTTGTTAGAATTCATATTCATATTTGAATTTGAATTACCCGAATTAGGTTCGACTTTGTCGCCCTGCGCGTCAACCGCCATTTCTTCGAGACCTTTTAGTATATTGTCTTTTTGATCTTGCGGCAGACTGTCGAACGAAACGCCGTAAGCGTCGAAAACTTTACGCAGATTTTCTTCCGTGTTCGTTCCTTTTTCATAGACATCGCGGTAAATCATCAGTTTTCCGTCAACGACGGCGATTGTTTCATAACGAAGTTCGACCGGAATCGAATTGTCTAATTTAAAGTTTTTCGTTTCGGTATTTTGTTTCTCGTAATTTTTAACGTCTTCCGGCGTTAATTTCGTTCCCGAAATTTTGGCGAGTTCGAGTGAAAATTCCTGAATCAGAGGACTTGTCAAACCGACGCAGCCGTGTGATGCAAACGTGCCGAGTTTTGCCGGATTTTTTCCGCCGTGAATCAGCGAAGGCAGACCGATTGGAATTTTAATCGGTCCGAGCGGATTTAATTTGTCGCCCGCTTTGACCGTTTCGCCCGCTTTGACTTTGCCTTTTACCCAAGGTTCGTCCGGCGGTGTCCAAGTCGGGTTGAAAATAATCGTTTCGGCTTTTCGCATTCCCTGCGGCAGAGGAAATTCGGGATAACCGATGCCGACTTTGTAAGATTTGACGAGTTTTCCGTCTTGAAATAAATCCATTCGATACGCCGGAGCGTTGACGACGATGCGCGTGTCCGTCGGGATTTGTCCGACTTGAGCGTTTTGATTTTGTGCCGTTTGATCGCCCGCGTTGCTGTAACGCTGTTTGACGAAATCGAAGAATTTAGCCGAATTTTCCTGACCGATTATTTCATTTACCTTTTTAATCGAAGATTGCAAAGCCGCGCGTGTCGAACGCGAATCGGCGGCGTTGTCGTCCGATTCGTCCAGACCGACAACCGATTCCTGAGAGACGGTTTTTAGTTTTTCGATCTGGTCGTCGGTTAATTGAACCTGACTTTTTAAATCGACGGCAAATGCTTCGTCGGCAAACAGCGCATTTAAAACCGGAAGCGTGACGGCTTGATTCGGCTCGACTGTTGTTATCTCGGCTTTGATCGGAGAGGTGTTTGTATTTGCTGTGTTTGCTGTGTTTACGTCGGTATTAACGCTCGTTTGCTGAGGCGGAACGCAACCTTGTAAGACTAATAAAAATGAAAATACCGTTATTGAAATAATCAATAAACGGTTAATCGAAAACTTTTTTATCATTTAATTGTTAAAGACTCCTTGTATGGTTTTGATGCGAAATGTTTTTCCGTTTTAGTTGTAAGGCAAAATTGATTCCCAAAAATCAATCACCGGAAATCAATTTACTTCGATTCCGTTTTTCAAAATCGGGTAAGGATTTATATCGGTTCCTTTCCAGTATTTATCGGGCGATTCTATTTCGGAAATCGAAAAATGCAGATGGAAATTTCCCGCGCCCGCATTTCCGGTGTCGCCGACATAACCGATGACCGTTCCGCGCTTGATAAATTGTTTTTCGCTGATTTGATCCGCTCTGCGCTGCAAATGCGCGTAATAATATACGCGCGCTTTATCCGTGCTGTATTGATAAATCGTGATGCCGCCGAGTTTGCTCTCGAAAAACTTGGCGATTTCGCCGTCCGCTGCCGCTACAACGGGTGTGCCTTGCGCCGCCATTATATCAATCGCGTTGTGAACTCGACCTTCGCTTCGCGCATCGGTAAAAGTGTCCTGCAATTGATCGCGCCGGATGCCTTTGACCGGAATCATCAATTGTTCCGCCGAAAATTCGCCCGACGGCATCTGCACGATTTCCGGCGTTGGAGTCGGCGTTGAGATTTCGGGAATACTCTGAACCGGAATCGGCGTTTGCGCCTGTCTGGAATTTTCCTGTTCGGGAACGGAATTTCGATTTATTTCGGCAACATCAGCCGTCCAAATTTTGTATTTTTCGTATATAAAGACGGCTGATATAAAATGCAGAAAAATGAGATATGCAGCAAGTAAAACTTTGGCGGTGATTTTGGTAAACTTGCTCATTAATTTCAATCGTAGAGTTTTTTCGCCGTTTTACGCAACAAGTTTTTTACATTTTCGATCATATCTGATGAAATCGGTTTTTTTATCAATTTGTCTTTTAATTTGCGGATTGCCGATTTTTGCACAAAACACGGCTTTGCCAAAAAAATGTCAAAAAATTCTAAAAGAAACTTTTCCGGCATTTCGATATGCAAATGATTGGGATTATGAAGATACGCAAATCGTTTCGGCGGCGTATTCGGCAGATTGGAATAGAGACGGCAAAACCGATTACGGCGTTTTTATCGAATTTGAAGGACAATACAAACTGGTAATTTTTTTCTCGTCCGGGAAAAATTACAAGTTTTTCGCCATTGAACGTGAAACCGTCTTAGCTTTAGGCGCGGTCGAGACGGATGACAAAAATATGAAAAGACAATTTTACAAAAAACTCCCGGAAAAGTTCAAAATTCCGAAAGATTCGTTCGGCTCGAAAATCTTAAAAGAATACGGCGCATTATTTGTTGCAAAAACAAACGCAGTCTTGCCGAAAAGCGTGATTTTCAAGGACGAAAAGGAAGTTGCGAAATTTCAGGAAAATGTAAGCATCAGCCGATTTACGGTCGGGAAATTTGAAATCGAACTGCAAACTTCGGCGATGGACGCGCTGAAAAACGCGATTGCCGAAGCCGAAGCCGAAAATCTGACGATCACGACCAGAGATTACGATTCCGGCAGACGCGGTTATAACGAAACCGTCGGACTTTGGTATAGCCGCGTCGAACCGGCACTCGATTTTTGGACTTCAAACGGCAAAATCTCGATTTCGGAAGCCGAACGTCTGCGAACACTTTCTCTGTCAGAACAAATTCCCGAAATTTTCAAACTCGAAGAACAGGGAATTTATTTCAGCAAAGATTTGTCGAAACCGATTATGTATTCGGTCGCGCCGCCCGGAACTTCGCAGCATCTCTCGATGCTCGCCATTGACATCAACGAATTCGATATTCCGGCGATTCAGCAGATAATGGCTCGCAACGGCTGGCATCAGACGGTTATTTCCGATCTGCCGCATTTTACATTTCTCGGCGCAAATGAAGACGAACTTGCCGCGCTCGGTCTGAGAAAAGTGATTTCCGGCGGACGCTCCTACTGGATTCCGAACATTTGAATGATTCCGAATTCGGCTGATCGGCGGTTCGGTATTACTCGTTGATTGATATTTCTAATGAAAAAACGAATTATAAAAATTATCGTCGTTTTAATTCTACTTGTCGCCGTCGTGTTTACAACTGCGCTCGTTCTTGAAAAGATTGATAATGTGAAAATCGAAAAGCGCGTCAGCAGCGAAAAATTAAAAACCGTCAGAGACGACTGGCAGGGAACGCCGGTTGATGAAAAAGGCAGATTCGTCAACGCCGAATTTCCGTTTTTGCCGACAATGACGGACGTTTTGAAATGGCAATTGAGTTCAAATCCTTTTAAAAAAGAAAAAGAAAATGATTTGCGGCGGTTGCAGGTTTTAGAACCGGACGGTTTTTTAGATAGTGACAAAGACGGCATTTTATGGCTCGGACACGCTTCGTTTTATATTCGTCTCGGCGGAAAAACGATCTTGATTGATCCGGTTTTCGGAACGCCGACTTTTGTTAAAAGATTTGTCGAAGTGCCGAATCCGTCGGAAAAAATAAAGCACGTTGATTTCATTCTCGTCACGCACGATCACCGCGATCATTGCGACGAAACTACTTTGAAAAGTCTGGCGCAGAAATTTCCGAACGCGACATTTTTGGGCGGACTCGAAATGCAGGATTTGTTTGATGACTGGAAAACCGAAACGAATAAAGTCGAAAACGCGGGTTGGTATCAGCAATTCGATTCGGGCGAAGATTTAAAAATTACATTCGTTCCGACGCGTCATTGGTCGCGGCGCGGACTTCTCGACACCAATCAAAGACTCTGGGGCGGTTTTGTCATCGAAGGCGCGGGAAAGAAAATTTATCACGGCGGCGATTCGGGTTTCGGTTCGCATTATAAAGAACTTTTCGAGACGTTCGGCGAAATTGATTATTTTCTGATCGGCATCGGCGCATTCGAGCCGCGCTGGATTATGCAGCCGAATCACAACAATCCCGAAGACGCGTTTCAGGCGTTTGTTGATGCGAAGGCGAAAACGCTGATTCCGATGCACTACGGCACTTTCGATCTGTCGGACGAACCGCCGAATTTGCCGCTTGAAAGATTGAAATCAGCCGCTGAAAATGCCGGACAAACTGATAAACTAAAACCGTTACAAATAAACGAAAGTTTCGAGTTTTGAAAACTAAAAACATTTTTTGCCCGCGAATAAACGCGAATTTACACGAATAAAGAAATGAGTTTGTGTAAATTTTAAAAAAATTTCTTATTCGTGTAAATTCGCGTAATTTGCGGGCAAAATTTTCTTAAATTTCACTTATGAATTTTCCGAGAGCAAGCGGCGTTTTGCTGCATCCGACATCACTTCCGTCAAATTACGGCATTGGCGATCTGGGCGCGAATGCGTATAAATTCGTTGATTTTCTGGAAAAATCGAAACAAACTTACTGGCAGATTTTGCCGCTCGGTCCGACAGGTTTCGGCGATTCGCCGTATCAATCGTTTTCGGCGTTTGCGGGAAACACGAATATGATCGCGCCGGAATTGTTGGTCGAGGACGGATTTTTAACTTTAGTCGAAATCAACGAGAAACCCGTTTTTCCGCTCGGCAGAATTGATTTCGGGAAACTTTACGGCTGGAAAAATGAACTTTTCGCGCTTGCCTTTGAAAAGTTCAAGGAAACGACAAGCGTTGATCTGCGCGGAGAATTCGAGACTTTTTGCCAAACTGAAAGTTATTGGCTCGACGATTACGCGCTGTTTCGCGCCGTGAAAAAATCGCAGGATCAAAAAATTTGGCTCGAATGGGATGAACATTTAAAACTCCGCGAAAACAACTCGATACATTTTGCGAAGGAAAATCTGCACGAAGATATTCAGGCGCAAAAGTTTCAACAGTGGCTTTTCTTTCGTCAATGGGCTGATTTGAAAAAATATGCCAACGACAGAAATATAAAAATCGTCGGCGACGTGCCGATATTTATTTCGCTCGATTCATCGGACGTTTGGTGCAATCCGCAGGAATTTAAATTAAACGCGGACGGTTCGCCGAAGGTTGTCGCCGGAGTTCCGCCGGATTATTTTTCGGCGACCGGACAGCTTTGGGGAAATCCGATCTACAATTGGGACAAGATGCGCGAAGACGGTTTTGCGTGGTGGATTTCACGCGTCCGGGCGACTTTGAAAACGGTTGACATCGTGCGCGTTGACCATTTTCGCGGTTTCGCGGCGGCTTGGGAAGTTCCGGGCGCGGACAAAACAGCCGTAGGCGGAAATTGGGTCAATGTTCCCGGCAAAGAGCTTTTTTACGCGCTGAAAAACGCAATCGGCGAATTGCCGTTTTGGGCGGAAGATTTGGGAGTGATTACGCCGGATGTGGAAGATTTGCGCGATTCGTTCGGTTTTCCCGGAATGCGAATTTTGCAGTTTGCCTTCGGCGGCGACGCGAAAAATCACGATCTGCCGCACAATTACATCAAAAATTGCGTCGCTTACACCGGAACGCACGACAACGACACAACGGTCGGTTGGTTTAATTCCGGCGCGGGAAAAGGCTCGACGCGCAACATTTCGCAGATCAAACGAGAACACGATTTTTGTTTGAAATACTTAAACTCCGACGGCAAAGAAATTCATTGGGATTTGATTCGCGCCGTCTGGTCGTCGGTCGCCGATTCAGCAGTCGTGCCGATGCAGGATTTATTAGGTTTGGGAAATAATGCGCGAATGAATCTGCCCGCTTCGACCAATGGAAACTGGAATTGGCAATGCAAAGACGGCGATTTTTCGGATGAAATCGCAGAAAGATTAAAAAATTTGACGGAGATTTACGGAAGAATTTAGCCACAAATAAGCACGAAAAAGGACACGAATAAAAATCTTATGAAAAACGAAAATTTTTGGGAGTTAATTGAAAAATCGAAAACTGACGCGCCTGACTGCGAAAAGCAATCTCAGAATCTTTTGAATTTGCTTGGTAACTTGTAACCGTCAGAAATTATATCTTTTCAAGAACATTTCAATCAAAAATTAGTTGAAAGTTTTCGTTGGGATTTATGGGCAGTTGCATACATTATCAATGGCGGTGCTTCCGACGACGGATTTTACTATTTTCGCGGTTGGTTAGTCGCACAGGGAAAAGATTATTTTGAGGCTGCGATTGCAAATGCCGAAAATGCCGCAAACAATGCGATTGCTAACGAATTTAATGAATGCGAAAGTATTTTGTATGTTGCAAGAAAAGCATACGAGAATATGACAGATGACGAAATTCCAACAATATTAAATGAACCGTCGCAACCAACAGGAAAAAGTTGGGAAGAAGAAGATGTTGAAGAAATATTTCCCAATATTGTCGAAAAATTCTCTTGATAAGATTTTGAAATTATGGAAAACAAATTAAAGAAAATTATTTTCCTACTGCTTACCGCTTACTGCTCACTGCTTACCGTTGCCGCGCAAACGCCGACAGTAGAAAAGGTCGAGCCGCCGAGTTGGTGGACGAACAGTTCGGTGAAAACCGTGCGCGTGATGCTGCGCGGGACTAACTTTTCAAATAATGCGAAAGTTCTCGCGCCTGTCGGAAGCGGTTTGCAGGCGGCGAATATGAAAGCGAGTGCGAACGGGCATTATCTTTTTTTTGATGTGAACATCTCTGAATCAACCAGAGTCGGAAAATATAATTTTAAAATTCAAACCGACAAAGGCGCGACCGATGCACCGTTCGAGATTTTTCAGCCTTTGCCGCGAACGGGAAATTTTCAGGGTTTTCTGCCTGACGATGTGATCTATTTTCTGATGACCGACCGCTTTTCCGACGGCGATGCGTCGAACAACGATCCGGCAAAATCAAAGGGTTTGTATGACCGCAAAATGGGCGGAAGCTATCACGGCGGCGATTTGCAGGGCGTGATAAATCACCTCGAATACATCAAAAGTTTAGGCGCGACGGCTATTGTGATAACGCCGGTTTACGACGACGATGACAAATCCGGCACGAACGAAATTTTTCCCGAAGTGTCTGACGCGATTGATTTTTACGGCGTTGACGAACATTTGGGCGATTTGGCAAAGCTCAGGGAATTTGTCAAAAAAGCGCATCAGAACGGTTTGATCGTGTTGCAGGATCAGGTCGTCAATCACGTTTCGCCGGATCATATCTGGGCAGACGATCCGCCGACTCCGACGTGGATTAACGGCACACCGGAAAAACATCACAATAATAATGGGCAAAAATGGACGGCGATGAATCCGCGTGCGACTTATCAAACTCAAGAAAGAAATATTGACGGCTGGCTTTTAGATATTCTGCCCGATCTCAATCAAAACGACGCGGAAGTTGAAAAATATTTAATTCAAAATACTTTGTGGTGGATTGCGAATGTCGGTTTCGATGCGGTCAGAATGGAAACTCTGCCGCACGTTCCGCGCACTTTTTGGGCGAAATGGATGACCGCGCTCAAAGCCGAATTTCCGAAAGTAAATGTCTTGGGCGAATTGTTTGACGGCGATCCGGCTTTACTCGCGTATTTTCAGGGCGGTCGCGTCGGACACGATAAAATCGACACGAAAATTGATACGCTTTACGATTTCGCGCTCTTTTATCAAATCCGCAATGCGTTTGCCAAAGGCGAACCGATTCGCGGCGTTTCGCAGGTTCTGGCGCACGATTGGCTTTATCCGAATCCGCGCGTTTTGACGACGTTTCTCGGCGTTCACGATATGGAACGCTTTATGAACGAAAAAGGCGCGACCGTTGAAGGTTTGAAACTCGCGCAGACTTTCATAATGACGACGCGCGGAACGCCGCTTTTATATTACGGCGACGAAATCGCAATGTCCGGCAGTAATTCCGGCAATCGGCGAGATTTTCCCGGCGGATTTTCGGGCGATGCGAAAAACGCTTTTACATCTGCCGGCAGAACTGCGCCGGAAAACGAAGTCTGGAATCATCTGGCAAAACTCGGCGCATTGCGAAAAGAATTAAAACCACTGCAAAAAGGCGAATCTTTCGATCTTTTGGATAAAGAACAGCAAATGGCTTACGCGCGTGTTTTTAATAACGAAGTTGTTTTAATTGTCTTTAACAACGACACGAAAGCGACTGAAATTACGTTCGACGTTTCGATGATTAAACAAATCGGCGCAAATGCGATTTTAACCGACAGATTAGGAAAAATTTCCGATGTGAAAATAAACGGCGGAATAGTGAAATTTACAATGCCCGCGAGAATAGCTGGAATTTTTACAGTAAAATAATTATGAAAACTGCCGTATAACATTTGTAGTGTTGGCATTCATTTTTTCCGGTTGTGGATTTTTGAATCCGCTTTTCGCAATAGCAGGTGCAATTATTATCGCCGGAGTTCCAATTGCCGAATCATTAAAAGACCGAAACTTTAAAACTTAACTTTATGAAACCACTTTCGATAATCGCATTTTTTTTCGCCGCTTTTCTGATTTTTGTCGGCATCGTTTCCCGGAAAAGTTCCGGCGGTCTGAGTTATGCCGTGATGATCGCGGGCGGTTTGATTTTAACTTTTTTAACAGTTGTTTGGTTAATAGTTTTAACGAAACAAAAAAAGGAAAAAACGATTGGGAAGATTTGGACGAGTCAGAATAATAATCCGCGATTTGATTTAAATCTCGCCTGATAATCCGCATACGACGCTTGTTGACAACGGTGTCAGCGGACAAAGTTCTTCATTTTGGGTTGATAACGAAAGAGTCGTAAATAAATTGGAACAATTAAATGGTAAGACCAATTTTCAATTTTATCTTGATGCCGGCACTTTAGAAGGCGTTGAAGATTCTCTTAAAGTCGTGAAAATTTTAAAAGATAAAGGTTTTGACGTAACTTACAACGAATCCGAAGCCGGACATAATTGGATAACGTGGCGTGATCGTCTTGCCGAATCCTTTATCGCGCTATGGAAATAACTATTAACCAATAATTATTTGATTCTCAAGTAACTTCCAGTTACAATTAAGACAACTTTTGTTCACAAGTCAAACAAACTAGATTTATATGAAGATGCGGTTTATCAAATTATCGGTTTTTGCGATTTTTTTGCTGTTCGGCGTGTCATTTTTCTCCATTAATTTGGTCAACAGCAAAAAACTCGATACGGAAGAATATAACACTCTGATTCGTGAAACATTCGATTTCCGTTTCGGTGAAGATAAACCTTTTGCGCCGTCAAATGCCGATTCTTTTAACGGCAAATTTATCAAAGGCGAAGATTTTATTTCTTCGACGAGGTGCGCTTCGTGTCATTCGGATGTTTTTCCGCACTGGCTGCAATCGGCGCATCGCAATTCTTTCCGCGAACCGTTCTATCAAAAAAACGTCAATGATCTGGTTTCGCAGCGAAATATCGCTTTTACGCGCCATTGCGAATCGTGTCACAATCCGGCGGCACTTTTCTCCGGCGCGCTGACCGACAAACCGCAGTTTAAAAATCGCCCGTTCGATAACGAAGGCGTTTCGTGTATCGCGTGTCATTCAATCGAAGCGGTCAACGGCAAAGGCATCGGCGGTTACACGATGGGACAACCCGCGCTGTTGCAGAAACCGGACGGAACGAAAATAATTCAGGCGACCGATCAGCAGATTCTCGATGATGTCGAATCGCACAAACGCGCGATGATGCGTCCGGTTCTCAAGAAACCCGAATTTTGCAACGCCTGTCATAAATCGCAAGTTCCGCACGAACTGAACGATTACAAATTTATCCGCGCTTTTGCCGTCGGCGACGAATTACAGATGTCGTCTTTTTCAAAGGAATCGCCGCATCCGTTTTATGTGCGTAATCAGGAAACGTGCAATTCGTGTCATATGCAAAAGGTCGAAAGCACACATTTCGACGTGTCGGCGAAAAACGGCACGATTACGTCGCATCGCTGGGCAGCTTCAAATACGGCGATTCCGCATTTTTTCGGTTACAAAGAACAACTCGAAGAAGTAACAAAATTTCTCAAGGACGACAAACTCGGCGTTGATATTTTCGCTCTTCATATTCAGCAGGAAGGAAAATCGAAAGAAAAACTAATCGCGCCGGTCAATCGAAAGGATTTCAAAATTCGCGGCGGCGACACGCTGACGGCTGATGTGATTGTCACGAATAAAAACATCGGACACAGTTTTCCGCCCGAATTGCGCGATTTTTATGAGGCTTATGTCGAATTTACCGTGACGGACGAGGCGGGTAAAACGCTTTTCAAATCGGGATTTATCAAACCCGACGGCAAACTCGACGAAAAATCGCACGCTTATAAAACGCATCTCGTCAAAGAAGACGGTTCATACAACGATCTGCATTTTATCTGGAAAACGAAGGTCGTCGCATATAATCTGGCGATTCAGTCGGGACGTTCCGATCTGGCGCGTTATAAATTCGTCGTTCCCGAAGACATCGGCGGCAAAATAAATATGACCGCCAAATTGATGTATCGGAAATTTAACCGCACTTTTTCCGATTATGTTTTGTCGAAATCGGAAGATTATCCGATTGTCGAAATGGCAAAATCCGAACGAAAACTGCTCGTCGGCGAAGAAAACAAAAAAGAACCTGTTGATCCGAAAAACAATCTCGACTGGAAGCGTTGGAATAATTACGGAATATCGCTTTTAGATCAAAGGCAGTTTCCCGAAGCGGCGGACGCATTTGATGAAGTAATTGACTATAAAAACGAATATCGCGCCTTCGCCTACACGAATAAAGCACTCGCGCTGATGGAACTCGGCGGCTGGAAAGAAGCCGAAGATTTGATTCAAAAAGCACTTAAAATTGACTCGGAAAATTATCGCGCAATTTTTCAATTAGGCAGAGTTGATCGCGTCCGCAGTCGTCTCGACCAAGCCGAAGCCGAATATAAAAAGGTCTTGGAGAAATATCCGCGCGACCGCGTAACGCTTCAACAACTCGGCGAACTCGCCAAGATCAAAGCCGACTCGGTCGAAGAATCGCAGCGGAAAAATCAGCTTGAAATTGCTAAAGGTTTTTACGAAAAAGTTCTGGCGATTGATCCCGAAGATGTTTCGTCTCATTATAATATGATGATAATCTGCCAAAAACTCGGCGAACGGGAAATCGCTCGGCAGGAAGCGAAAATCTTTCAGGATTTAAAAGACGATCCGCAGGTTTCGAGTTTAGCAAGCAACTTTTTGCAGTCAAATCAAAACATAGGTAACGAAAGTTTGCCGTTTCATACGCACGATTTACAACCTTTCAGCGATGAGGCGCAGAAAACGAATTATCTTGCTTTGGTTTTTTAAATTTCAAAATGAAAAAAAGTTTTAAGATCATTATCGCCGTGATATTTTTAAGCATCGGCGCAACAGCATTTTCATCAAAAATCAGTGGTGATTCGGTCAAAGAAAATTCGGAAAATGTAGATTTATATTATTCCTATCAAAAAAATTCTTCGGCTAAGACATTATATTTGAATAATTGCGCCCGCTGTCACGGCGCGGGCGGCACAGCCGATACGGAACTCGGCAGACTCTACGACACGCCCGATCTGAATACCAAAACAGTCAAAAAAATGAGCCGCAGTAAAACAGTCAGAATTATCCAAAACGGCGAAGGTTCGATGCCGTCGTTTAAGAAAAAACTCTCGGCAAAGGAAATTTCTACGCTCGTCGGTTACATTCGCACACTTTAATTCGCACATTTTAAATTGATTAATTTCTCGGAAAATCAGCCTTTATGAAAAAAACTTTATACTTTATATTATTTTCAATTGTTTTAAACATAAATGTTTTTTCACAAGAACCTGTCGGCGGCGTTTCGACGGGCGAGGCAAAAGTTTATACGTCACGCCGCACGACCGGAATTATTGACGAAAAAGCCGCCAAAGTTTTTGAAGATGTCACACAAAACACCGATCTGAAAAGTTTCCAGTGTATTTCGGGCGGCAAGGACAAAAATTTCATACTCGAAACTGCCGGCTGCACAGTCGCTGTTTTCGATTACGATAACGACGGCAAGCCTGATATTTATTTTCTCAACGGTTCGACGATGGAAGCCGAAAGCGGCAGAGAGAAAGCTCCGAAATCCGCGCTTTTTCACAATCTGGGCAATTGGAAATTTGAAAACGTCACGGAAAAAGCCGGACTTTCAAATGAGCGTTGGGGAATGGGCGTGACGGTCGGTGATTACAATAACGACGGTTTTGCGGATGTTTTCGTCAGCAATTACGGCATTTCGCGGCTTTATAAAAATAACGGCGACGGAACTTTTACGGATGTTGCCGAAAAGGTCGGCTTAAATATCAAAGGCTGGCACACGGGCGCGACATTCGGCGATTACGACAAAGACGGGCGGCTCGATCTCTTTGTTCCGGCTTATCTCGATTTCGATCTGACAAAACTTCCGCCGAATCCGTCGGATGCCGGAAAGAACGGCAAAAGCGGAACAAATTTCTGCCAGTTTCGCGGGCAACCCGTAATGTGCGGACCGCGCGGTTTAAAAGGCGCGAAAGACAGTTTGTTTCATCAAAAAACCGACGGCACATTTGAAGAAGCCGGCGACAAAACCGGAGTTAAAGACGACGGCAATTATTACGGTTTTTCATCCGTATTTGTTGACGTTGATGACGACGGCGATCTGGATCTGCTCGTTGTCAATGATTCGACACCGAAACAACTCTATTTAAATAACGGCAACGGCACATTTGAAGAAACGGGTTATCCTTCGGGAATCGCGCTTAACGAAAACGGGCGCGAACAGGCGGGAATGGGCGTTGCCGTCGGCGATTACGATAATGACGGGCGCGTAGATTTTCAGATCACGAATTTTTCAGACGATTCAAATACGCTTTACCGTAATGACGGCGATTCAAATTTTACGGACATTTCATTTCAGGCAGGTTTGGGCGAAGCGACTATTCCTTTTCTCGGTTGGGGAACTTCGTTTATTGATTTCGATAACGACGGCTGGAAAGATGTCATCGTCGGCAACGGTCACGTTTATCCGATTGTTGACAAATATCAATGGGGAACGAGTTTCGCGCAGCAAATTTTGCTTTTCAAAAACGGAAAAGCGGAAGCCAAAACGAACCGCATCAGATTTGAAAGAATCGCCGCCGCACCGAACACCGCACTTGCCGAATCAATGAGCGTTCGCGGTTTGGCTGTGGCGGATTTTGACGGCGACGGGAAACTCGATGTCGTAACGAGCAATATGGATTCGGCTCCGTGTCTGATGAAAAATATTTCCGCCGGAACGAATCATTGGCTCGCATTAAAATTAGTCGGCGATCCGGCAAAGAAAACGCCGAAAGATGCCGTCGGCTCGAAAGTTTTTGTGACTGCGGGAAATTTGAAACAGCGTTTCGATCTGACGAGCGGCGCGAGTTATGCTTCGCAAAACGATCAGATTATTCACATCGGTTTGAGCGACGCAACGAAAATTGACACTCTCGAAATCAAGTGGGCAAACGGCGAAAGTCAAAAAGTCGAGGTTGAAAAATTAGACCGATTGATAACGGTCAATCAAAAATAAAACTTCTGTTTATTAGAGTCAAAATGCCGAAATTAAAGTCTGCATCGTAAAATAAAGCATTATCGCAACGACCAGCCAACCGGCGATTTGCATCCAGAGCGGATGAACATAATCACCGGTTATTCTTTTGTTTCGTGAAGCGATCAAAATCAAACTCAAACCAACCGGCAAGATAAAACCGTTGATCGTTCCAGCCCAAACCAGAATTTTTACAGGCTTTCCGATCAATAAAAAAATCAAGGTTGAAAAAACGATGAAACCGATGATTGCCTGACGTTCGTAATCGGCGATTTTTTTGTGAAAAGTTTTGAGAAATGAAACGGAAGTATAAGCCGCGCCGATGACCGAAGTGATCGCCGCCGACCACAGCACGATACCGAAAATTTTATAACCGATGTTTCCCGCCGCATTTTGAAAAACCGATGCGGGCGGATTTTTTTCGTCAATCGTCAAATCCATCGCAACTACGCCGAGCGAAGCGAGAAAAAGCAGAAAACGAATGATCGCCGTCAAAACAATTCCGGTTGCCGCGCTCTGTGTTACTTGCGGTAGATTTTTCTCACCCGAAATTCCCGCGTCAATCAGCCGATGTGCGCCGGCAAATGTGATGTAACCGCCGACTGTTCCGCCGACCAAAGTAACGATCATCAGCGCGTCAATTTTTTCGGGATAAAATGTTCGATAGACCGCTTCGCCAATCGGCGGATGCGAAACGAAAACAACGTAAATTATCAAGCCGAGCATCACGAAACCGAGCAGTTTGACAAAAAAATCCATCGCTTTTCCGGCTTCTTTAAAACTGAAAATTATTATACAGATAATCGCGCTGATAATTACGCCATACTCCAGTTTCAGATCGAAAAGAACATTCAAACCCAAGCCCGCGCCCGCGATATTACCGATGTTAAAAGCAAGTCCGCCGAACGCAACGAGCGCGGCAAGTAGATAACCGCTGCCTGAAATCGCTTCGTTGGCGACGATCTGCGCGCGTTTTTCGCTGACGGTCAAAACGCGCCATATATTAAGTTGCGCGAAAATATCGAGAATGATCGAAAGTAAAATGACGAAACCGAAGCTCGCCGCGAGTTGTTTGGTAAAAAGCGAAGTTTGCGTCAAAAATCCGGGACCGACCGCCGATGTCGCCATCAGAAACGCCGCGCCTAAAATTGCCGATGAAAATGATTTTTTCATTTTTTTTAGTTTACACCGCAGAGACGCAAAGACGCGGAGGACAAGAAAAAATATAACGAATGTGAATCAATGGTAGAAATAAGTTGATCGAATTTACGATGCTCAAGACCGTTAGCTATACTGATTGATTTCAACTCTTGATTCGCATAACAAGTGTAAAAAGTGAAAAAAAACAATTATTTCGTCTTTAATTTTACCTGAACAAATCTCTGCGACTCTGCGGTGAAAAAAATCTTAAAAAATTACGTCAGATTTCTGAAATTTCAATATTATTTTCAATCAATTTTTCACGAATCCTTTTGGCAAAAACGAGCGCATTTTCGCCGTCGCCGTGAATGCAGATCGTTTCGGTTTTTAACAAAACTTTTTCGCCTGTCGTTGCCGTGACGGTTTGCTCGTTTATCATCTGCAAAACTTGTAAAACCGATTTTTCAGTTTCTTTTATCAAGGCGTTTGACTCGGTTCGCGGCGTGAGATTTCCCGCGCTCGTATAAGTTCGGTCGGCGAAAACTTCCGAGGCGGTTTGCAGTCCGTTTTTTTTCGCTTCCGAAATTAAAAAACTTCCCGAAAGTCCGTAAAGGATCAAATTTTTATCCAAAGATTTTACTGCTTTTGCAATTGCCTTTGCCGTTTCCGCATCACGCGCCGCCCGATTGTAAAGTGCGCCGTGCGGTTTGACGTGATGCAGTTTCGCGCCCGAAGATTCGCAGATTCCTTTGACCGCCGCGATTTGATAAAGCACGATGTCGAAAACTTCATCCGCCGACATTTTTATCTCGCGTCTGCCGAAACCTTGCAGATCGGGAAATGACGGATGCGCTCCGATGGCGACATTTTTTTCGATTGCTTTTTCAATCGTTTTTCTGATCGTCGTTGCATCGCCCGCGTGAAAACCGCAGGCGATATTAATTGACGAAACGTAATCCATCAGCGCGGCATCATTACCCATTTTCCACGCGCCGAAACTTTCGCCCATATCGCAGTTGAGATCAATTTTTTTGTTCACGCTTTGAAAGCAAATTTACTTCCTATTTTGAGAAAATTCAAATCCTTTTCAAATTCGAGCGAAAGATTTTCGGCTTCGGCGACCGAAATTAAATGAAAACCGACTTTGTCATTTGCGCCGAGTTGCGCGATGAGCGGCAGATCGAGCGAAATAATATTTCCGAGTCGCGGATAACCGCCGGTTGTCTGATGATCCGCCATTAAAATTATTATTTGTCCGTCGGGTAAAAGCTGAATCGTGCCGAAATCTACGGCTGACGAAACGAGTTCGAGGTTATTCAAGAGAAAAAGTTTTTTTCCTTCGAGACGAAAACCCATTCGATTCGAGTTTTTTGAGACGGTAAAATTCTCCGATAAAAACTGTTGTTCGCTAAATGCCGTCAAATTATCGAACTCCGCGCCTTTGATAATTCTGACCGTCGGAAAACGGCTGTAAAAGGGAATTAGAGAATTTGAAATTTTGAATTTTGAATTTCGAATTTTCAATGTTGAATGTTGGTTAAAATTAATAACATCATTTCTTTCTAATTTTCTGCCTCTAAATCCGCCGATATTTGCGGCAAGATTCGTGCTTTTGCTGGCGAGCCAATTTTCGATTTTCAAACCGCCTTTGATTGCCAGATAACAGCGATTGCCGAAGAGTTTTTCATTAAATGTTAAAACGCTTCCACTTTCCGCAAAATATGTTCTCCAATTTTCAATCGGCTGATCGTCTGATTTTGCGCCGAAATCTGCGCCGCCGAGCGCGAAAATTGCGTCTTTTTCAAACAAGATTTCCGGCGCGGGAAAGTGCATTTCGATGACGGCTTCGGTTTCTTTATTGCCGAGCAGAATATTTATCAAACGCGCCGCAGTTTTATCCATCGCGCCGTTCGGATTGATTCCGAAACGCCGGAAACCGTTTCTGCCCGAATCCTGAATCGTCGTCAGAATTCCTTCTTTTTGAATTTTTACACTCATCTATTTAGCATTAAATTTTACCATATCACCGGCTTGAAAAAATGTCGTATTTTCTTTGTCCGGCGTGAAAAGTTCGGTTTCGGTTTTGCCGATGATCTGCCAGCCGCCGGGACAATCGAAAGGATAAATTCCGGTCTGATTTCCTGCAATTCCGACGCTTCCTTTCGGAACATTCGAGCGCGGCGACTCTTTTCGCGGAACGGAGATTCGCTCATCTGTTTCGCCCATATATGCAAAACCCGGAATAAAGCCGAGCATAAAAACACGGTAAGTTTGTGCCGTAAAAATCTTGATAAATTTCTCTTTTGAAAGGCTTTTAATTTCCGAGAGAAAGTTTAGATCGAGTGCAAATTCATCGCTCGTGTCGAAATAAATCTCGATTTCCCGCGTCTTTTGTTGCGGGTGTTCGCCCAAATTTTTCAGCGCATTTTCGATAAAATTTTTAACGGCTGAAAAAGCGTCCGGCGATTCGGTAAATGCTTTTCTGACTTGTAACAAATCGTAAAAAATCGTCAAAGATGAATACGCCGGAACTATTTCCAGCAAACCGTAAAAAGGATTTTTTTCGATAAACTCAGCCAGAGATAAAACTTTTTGATTTGTTTCAATCGAAATTCGGTTTTCAAAACTTACGGTTAACGAATTTTCACTCACGGAAAAAAACTTCGGTTTTCTCATTGCGCTTTAAATTCTATGCGGTTTTTGCTTGAAAGTGAATTCCGAAATTCCAACTGGTTAGAGAATTTAAACAAACATATTAGCAGATGTGATTATAATCAGGCTTAGTTATTCGCTTTTCAAATAATATAGTGTTAAAAGTTCACAAAACATTTATTATATCGAGGTTTTATGAAAACGAAATTATCAGTTTTATTTTTAATTATTATTTTTTCAATCTCCGTATTCGCTCAAAACAGAGAAATTACAGGAACGGTTTCCGATGCGAACGGCGCGAGTTTAGCAGGCGCGAGTGTTGTTTTGCGTAATAAAAAAACAGGACTCGAGCGCGTTGCTCAAACCGATTTACAGGGAAATTATAAATTTACGGCGGAAACAGATTCGGAATATGAAATTATCGTGGATGCCGCAGGATTTGAAAGATTTTCTCAAATCCTGACTTCGGACAAAGCAAATATTTCGCTTGCGATTTCTTCGCTTCAAGCCGAAACGACTGTCTATTCGGGATCGCGTCAAGCGGAATTGCAGGAGAGTTTGAATGCGAAAGTCGAAGTCGTTACGCGTCAGGAAATCAGAGACACGGGTTATGAAACGGTCGGCGAGGTGTTAAAGGAAGTTCCGGGTGTACAGACTCGTTTGGGTTCTGATACGGGAACGACGAGTGGAGTCGCGGGTGAACAGATTCAAGGCATCGGTTCACGTCAGGCGTTGGTTTTAACTGACGGCTTTCCGGTTGTTGCGGCACGCGGAATCAAAAGCGGAAACATCAATCTTGATCGTCAATCGGTCGGAAAAATCGAGCAGATCGAAGTTGTCAAAGGCGCGGCTTCTGCGCTCTACGGATCGGACGCGATTGGCGGCGTTGTCAATTTAATTACGCGTGAACCGAATAAACCGCTCGAAGGAACCGTTACGATTTCCGGCGGAAATTTCGGTGTTTTCGATCCGCGTGCCGAACTCGGTTTTAAGAAAAACAAATTCGGCGGATTTTTCAGCGTCGGACGAACGAAAAGAAACGAATTCGATCTGACACCGACGACATTTGACACGACGGGTGCGGGATTTAACCGCGAAAATTATTTCGGGAAATTGAAATACGAATTTTCCAACGAATTTAATCTGATCGGTTTGGCTGACATTTACACGGGCGATGCTCGCGGACGTTCATTGAGCGAGCCGTTTTTCGATCCGAATCCGGCTGTTCCGCCCGCTTCTCTGCCGCAATTCGATCACATCCGCGACACCACGCAAAATTACGGTTTAACGGCAAATTGGTCGCCGAATGCGCGGACGGTTTTGCAGGCTCGCGGATATTTTTCGCGCTATGACGAGATCGGCACGACGACGCTGACGACCGGAACTTCGTTTGCCGACGATAATCTTTTTCAGAGATTCGGCAGATTCGACGCTTCGGCTCTTCATATCTGGGGCGAACGACAGATTTTGCAGGTCGGAACGGAATTTACGACCGACCGTTACAGCGGATTTAACCGTCTGCGAAACAATTCGGGCGAACGCGCCGACACGCGAACGGTTTGGGGACAAGATAAGATCAGTTTGGCTAATTGGGCGACTTTGACGCTCGGTTTGCGATATGATAATCATTCGATTTTCGGCTCGGCAGTTTCGCCGAAAATCGGTTTAAACATTCGCGCCACCGATAGAATAAATCTTCGCGCTTCGTGGGGACGCGGTTTTCGCGCGCCGGATTTAGGTCAGCTTTATTATCGTTTTTATAACGTCTCGAATTTTTATCAGGTCTTCGGAAATCCGAATCTGCGACCGGAACATTCCGGTTCGTGGCAAGTCGGTGCGGAATATTCTTCAACGAAGAAAACATATCGTTTCGGAGTTAATTTTTTCAGAAACGATGTCAAAAATCTGATCGAAGCTGAAACTTTGGGTTTTGTTTTTTCGCAAGGACAGGCAAACGCGATTCTTATCGGTCAAGGACTCGATCCGGCAGATTACAGCGTTCGTTTGAATCGGCTTTTATTGATCTACAACAATATTTCAAATATTTACACGCAAGGTGTTGAAACGGATTTTGACATCAAACTGCCGAGAGATTTCGTATTTAGCGGCGCATATACATATCTTGATGCGCGAAACAAAGAAACGGACGAATATCTGCCGGAAAGAATTAGAAATCAGGCGTTTTTGAAACTTGCCTATAACAATCAAAAAATCGGTTTCCGAAGTAATTTCCGCGCCAGTCTTTATTCCGGCTGGACGGCATCGTCGCTTTCCAATCGCGCTTTACAGACTACTCTGAAATCCGAGCCGTTTGAACTTTACGACGTTTATGCTGCTAAAACGATCAAAAGCGGTTTTGAAGTATTCGGAAGCGTTGAAAATCTGTTTGACAATCAGGACGCAAATATCGGAAAAACCGATTCGCGCGGCGCTCCTTTACCGATTGTTCGTCCGGACATCGGAAGAACTTTCCGCGTCGGTGTGAGATATAGTTTTTCGAGAAATTAATTGCAAAGAAAAGATTACACCGCGAAAAACGCAAAAGACGCGACAAGGATTTAATCAAATGAAATATTCAAATTCTTTTCGCGTCTTTTGCCGCTAATGTTATTTCAAAAAAACTGCGTAATATAAATTTTGCCGGAACGATCTGCGGCGATACCGAAATCTAGAACTCTTCGCCGTTAAAGTTCGAGTTAAATTCCCTTAACTATTAACTCGCCCTTGAGCTGCAGTCCGAGATGCAAAAACAAAAAAATTCAAAGACAGAAACGCCGCACACAAAACCAAAGCAAATGGCTTTCGGTTCATTTATGATTTTCCTCGATTGTTAAAATTTTAGGGAATTAACGGAAAAATTCTATTGGACTATACAAGATTACGAAAAATTTATGCAAGTCTTCTATAAAAACAATCAGATTTTCGTAAAAAAATCGGATCGTTTTTATGTTGTGTGCGCCTTGATTTTTTATTGTGCGGTTTTGAGTTTTTCTCTTTCCTGATTCGACCAATCACACAAAGTTTTTACTTCTTCTTCCGAAAGTTTCGCGTCCCGATGAATCCAAAGATACGACGGCAGAGGCATTTCTTTCGATTCGATCTGTTCGCAAACTTCTGCAAGTTTTTTATCTTTGCGGCGCGTTTCGTTAGTGTTCCAATTTGAAAAGTTCAAATGTTTGCGACCGTCCGTTATATGATTTGCCAAAAACCACGAGGACGGCGAAATTTTTGAATACCAAGGATAAACCGTTGCGTTCGTGTGACAATCGCCGCACGAACGCACGAGAATTGATTTCACGTTTTCAGGCACTTGATTGCCCGCCAAAAGATTTTCGCTTTCGATGACCGGCGGATTTGTAAAATCGGGACGATAAAATTGAATGGCGATAAGTGCGACGAACAAAATGACAACCGCGATTTTTATATATTTCATAAATTACTTTTTATAACTGACGCGCCAGATTTTTTTCGCGCCGTCGTCAGCGATTAAAAGTGAACCGTCGGAATTTACGAGCAGTCCGACAGGTCTGCCCCAAACTTCGTTCGATTTTTCATCAGGCAGCCAACCCGATAAAAAATCTTCGTAAGAACTATTTATCGGTTTGCCGTTTTCAAAATTTACGCGAATGATTTTATATCCGGTTAATTTTTCACGATTCCAAGAGCCGTGAAGCGCGACGAATGCGTCGCCGTTATATTCACTTGGAAACATTTTGCCGTTATAGAAAACAATTCCGAGTGCCGCCGAATGTGCTGTTAACAAAACATCAGGCACAATCGCCTTTGCGATCAGTTGCGGTTTTTGTTCGGTTTTACTCAAACGCGGTTCGATATTTTGCCCGATGTATGAATATGGAAAACCGTAAAATCCTCCGTCTTTGACCGATGTAACATAATCGGGAACGAGATCGTCGCCGAGTCCGTCGCGTTCATTAACCGCCGTCCAGAGTTCGTTGTTTGCCGGATTAAAAGCCAGACCAATCGGATTTCTCAAACCCGAAGCGAAAATGCGGTGATTTTTGCCGTCCGGGTCGTAAACGGAAATTGCGGCGCGTCGTTCATCGGATTCGACCGACGCGTTTGATTCGGAGCCGATTGAAACGAAAAGTTTCGTGCCGTCGGGCGAGAAAATAATGTTTCGCGTCCAATGCTGATTATAGCCGCCGCGCGTCAGTTCAAACAGTTTTTCCGGTTCGCCTTCGGCTTGCGTCTGTCCCGGTTTATACTTGAAACGCACGACCGAATCGGTGTTAGCGACGTAAAACCAATCTTTATAAAAAGCCATTCCGAACGGCTGTGAAAGTTTGTCGGAAAAAACAAAACGCTCGTCCGCCGTTCCGTCTTTGTTTTTGTCGCGCAGAATAATGATCGAATTTGCATTTGAATCGGCGACGAAAACATCGCCGTTCGGCGCAAGCGTCATCCAGCGCGGATTCTTAAAATCACCTTCGGCGTAAATATTTACCTGAAAACCTTTCGGCAATTTAAAGGTCGCATTTGCCGGTTGAGCGATGACCTTTGAATTTCGTCTCGCGCTTTCACTGGCAAACGGCGCGGGCAGATTTTCGGCTTTATATTGAAATGTTTGCGGCTTGTCGAAATGCTCGACTTTCGGTAGATTTTTATTAGATTGCTGAGTTTCGGAAACCATTTTTTGATTTGTCGTTTGGCAAACCGTCGTGGAAATACAAACCGAAGAAATAAAAATTGTTGCAGTGATTTTTTGAAATAGATTAAAATTCATAAATAAAAACTTTTGAAAATGACTGAGATTATTTCACTTAACTTTAAGGATAACCAAAATAGAGCATCCGATACAAGTCTGATCGGAAAAACCGGCGAAGAACTGGCGGCGCGTTTTTTGTCGAGGAAAGGTTACGAAATGATTTTGAGCAATTTTAAGGTTCCGATTGGCAGAAACCAGCGCGGCGTTCAGATTTCCGGCGAGATTGATATTATCGCTCTGGACAAAGATATTTTGTGTTTTATCGAAGTTAAAACGCGAAGTTCGGATGAGTTTTCAACTCCGCTTGCGGCAGTTGATCTGCGGAAACAAAGACAGATTACGCGCACCGCAAGAGTTTATCGAAAAATTTTCAACGTGCAGCAAATGAGATTTCGATACGATGTCGTCGGCATTGTTTTAAACGGCAAAAAAGCTCCGAAAATAGAGGTTTTCAGAGGCTTTTGGAACGATCAGAAGTTTAAGAAGAAAAATTGGACTGACGAATTTTAAAAGACTTACACGGAGAAATTGCCAAAAAACGCGCTGAGAAAGGTAGTTAGTTGGCAAATCTCCGTATTTCTCTGCTTTTTCGGGCAAAGAATTATGTTTAGCAAATCATTTTCTGATGAGAAAAACCTGCGTAAAATAAAACGCGCCGTCTTCTGAAACGGCAACACCGACGGCTGATTCCTTCCAGCGGTCGTTCAGAATATTTTCGCGGTGCGAAGTTGAGTGCATCCAGCGTTCGACGGCAAATTCGACCGGATTTTCATAGCCGCGATTGTATGCGATATTTTCGCCGATTGATTTCCAACGGCTGACACCGCACAGATCAGCGCGGTCATTGACCATCAAACCGTCAAGTCCGGTATGACTGAAAAATTTATATTTAGCCATATTTTCCGAGTGCATTCTTGCGATTTTTGCGACATCATCGTTCCAGACGAGTGCGGGCAAACCTTGTGCGGCGCGTTGTGTGTTGAGCAGCGCAAATGCTTGCTTTTCGAGATCGAAAGAAGAAAATGCGGCTTTTGTATTGATCGTAATCGTTTTTAGCGGCGGCTGAACGACACGCGGACGCGATTCTTCGGTGTTTTTGGCGATTAATGCGTTAGCGGAAATTTGCGCGGAAATGCTCGGACTAAGTGCGAAAACGATGATTGTTAGAAAGAGAAAATTTTTAAAGAAAAGAGATTTCGGATAATTATTCATTAACACCTCACTTCGGTAGTCTGACGATCTCTTTTTTCAAAAAAGAGACTCACGACTTTGCGTTTTCCGCATCGCTGCGGATTAGCCTTTTCGGTTAAGGTCGCAAACAAACGACGGGCGTTTATTTATTTGACAGTTATAAAAATTACCAATGGTTTTCAAATTCCAAAAAAAAATCGCCGAAAACAATCGGCGATTTTTTTAGTTTGATTTCCGGTCGGTTTATTTACTTAATTTCATTTTCAAACGGTTGATTTCTTCAGCGTCGGCGGTCAGGTTTAATGCTTTTTGCCACGATTTTTTAGCCAAATCTTTTTTGTTTAATTTACTGTAAACATCGCCGAGATGTTCCTGAATAGTTGGCGAAGCCGGATCGTATTTCGCCGCTTCTTTCAGATTACTTTCGGCTTCGTCAAATTTTCCGAGTTTGAAATAAGCCCAACCTAAACTGTCGAGATACGAAGGATTAGTCGGGTCGATCTTGACTGCCTGTTGTATCAGTTCAATTGCTTCATCGAGATTTTCGTTTCGTTCGGTAAGAAAATAGCCGAGATTGTTGAGCGCAATCGGATTGCGCGGAGTTTGTTTAAGAATATCGCGCAGAGTAGTTTCGGCGGTTAAATAATCACCGGACATTTGTTGCGCGGTTGCCAACGTCAGTTTGGCAATCTGTTTGCGTTCCTGATCCTGCGCGAGATTATAGGCTTTGTTTGCCGCGTCAATCGCCTGTTTGCCGCGTTTTCCCTGACTGTAAAGACTGGAAATATACAAATAATTTACGAAATCGTCATTCATCATCGAAGGAACTGGCGAAGTTTTACCGATCAACGGTTGAATAATCGCCACGCCTTCGTCAATTTTTCCCATATCGGTCAAAATCGAAGCCTCGATTCGCATCAGCGAATATTCAGCCGGATTTTTCAGACGTAATGAGCGAATAACTTTTAATGCTTCGTCGTTTTTTCCGTTTTCACGATATAAATCAATAAGTTGGCGGTCGGCGAAAAGATCGCTTTTGCCGAAAATCGGACGTATTTCTTCGATTAATGCTTTGGCTTCGTTCGTTCGACCGTCGCTCCTGTATGAACGGAGCATTCTATCGTAGATGTTGATCGCAAAATCGCGGTCTTCGTCAGTAATTAACTGATTATTTTGAATTCCGCGAATGCCGAGCGCATTTTTATAAATCGCCGCCGCTTCGTTATAACGCTCATTATCGGTATAAATATCGCCGAGCGCGATTTGCAGATTAGCGGCGGCGTTTTTATCTTTTTCGCCAAGTTTGGAAATGCTTTCGCGCAAGGCTTTTGTCGAATCTTCAAAAAGTCCCGAACGCGATTGAATCTCCGCCAACAATTTTATCAACGCGATATTTTCGGGATTTGCATAGACGGCTTGTTTCAATGCCTCGACTGCTGTTAGTGCGGTTTGCTGGTCGGCTGATTCGAGGGCTTCACGAAGCAGTAAAATCGCCGAAGCATTTTCGGGATCATCGACAACGGCGCGGCTGATAATTTCGACCGCTTCTTTCGTTTGATTATCGGCGACGAGAGCCGCACCGAGTTTGAGCGTTGCATTGTCGGGTGTCAAATCTTCCTGTTTGCCGAAGATATTTCGGTAAAAAGAAGTTTCGAGCGGCGTTGCCGAACCGATCCAATTAGTCAGAGCTTCGATGCGCTCTTGCTTTTTGCCCGTTTCATCATAGAAAGCGGCTAAAAACGCCCATGCTTCGGCATAACGCGAATCGAGTCTGGTCAGTTCTTTCCATTCCGAAATCGCTTTATTCGTAAATTCGACACTTAACGAAGTTTTTTGATTGGGATTACCGAGATTTTCATCGTTTTTTCCGAGACCGCTTTTCAGCGAATAGAGCCGCGCCAGAATTCTGTGCGCTCCGAAATTATTTTTATTTAACGATATTCCGATACTAGCTAATTTGATCGCTTCATCTGCATCGAACGGCGGCGCAAGGAGAGATAATTCGGACAAAACCGTATAGGCTTCGGCTAAATGCGGATCGAGTTCGACGGCTTGTTGGACGGCTTGATGCGCCTGAAGCACCGCCGTCCGAACGGTCGCCTGTGAACGCGCACGTTGACGACTCCATAAATATCTTTGACCTTCCAAAAGTTTGGCGTAAGCCTGTTCGCGGCGTTCTCTCGAAACATCGGTATTTTGTTTAAGCAAATTTTGAGCGAGCGTATCGGCGAGAATCGGTGTCGGCGAGGCATTCGGCATACTGCCCGCGCCTTGCTGAGCGAAAACGGACAAATTAAAAGCACTACAAAGTGCCAGTAAGGAAACAGCAAAAACAAATTTCTTCATTAAAAAAACCTCATTAAGTATTTTGGAGATTAGAGACGATTTTTTCCCATTTCGATTTTCTCGGAAAATTTGCTATAAAAACTACCAGCGCAATTGCTCCGGCGCGAAACATTTCCCATTTATTGCCGCTCAAAGTCGTAATTAAAAATCCCATAATTGCCACTATTTCAGCAATTACGCCGAGAAAAATATAATTTATCTGCAAGGATTGGATCACGCCTTCGATACCTTTGAGAAGCGCGGTGTTTTTCAAACGCTCCCAACTGAATATCAAGCGGCGAAGGATAAATGCTCCGACAGCGATAAATAAAACCGCCGCCCAGAGCGTTGTCAGAGACTGGTTAGTAATGGAATTATCGAAATTTTGAGCGACAAACCACGCAACCGCAATCATTAAGATAACAGTAAAAATCTGAAAAACGATGATAAAAACAGTCGTGCGATAACGCTTTTCAAGTTCGCTTCGATTTTCCGGCGAAATTTCGGACATCGTTTATTTATCTTGTTTAACTTGTTGCGGACGTTCGGAAATAACCGTTGTCAGAGCTTTCGGAATCTGCGATGCTTGCAGATCGCCTTGATTTTCAATGATTTGGTCGATCAACTCGAATTTCGTTTTGTCGAAATTTCTAGTCATCAAAACTCCGTTTTTATCTATCGTTAAAGGATAAATGCCGAAAAGTTGATTTTTGAAATTTTGTATAAAAGATTCTTTTTCCGGCGGCAAAGCCTTCATTTTATCCGGTTTCGGTTCTGGAATTTTCGCGCCGAGAATATTCAACTGCTCTTTTGATTTTTCAACGTAATCGCTGTTCGGAAAATCGCTGACGATCAATTGAAAATAACGCGCCGCCTGATCGGTTTCCTCTTCGATGAGATATGTAACGGCGAGTTTATACAGAGCTTCATCCATAAAACTGAAATTCGGATATTTGTCCAAAATTTCCCGATAACGCGATTGTGCGCCTTTCAAGCCGCCTTTTTTATAATCAACAGATTGTTTGTAATAATAATTTGCGATAAAAAGATTATGCAGTCCGAGATTGTCCTGAACTTCGTCCATTCTGTCTTTAACCAAAGCCGTCAAAGGCGAATCGGGATATTGCTGCATAAGCGATTTGAGACGCTGTTCGGCTTTTTTGGCGTGTGTCGAATCGCGGTCGGGAAGTCCGATCTGGCGCATTTCCGATTCGGCGATTTTCAGCAGAACTCGGTCGGAAAGCGGATGCGTCGGGAAAAATGCGAGCCAATCCTGATAAGCGGCGACCGCCTGAATCAAAGAACTCGTCGAACCTTCGAGATAAAACGAATCGGCGACGGCTAATTTCGCCATCGGCAGATAAGCCGAATCAGGATAGGTCGTAATGATCGTCTGGAATAAAAGCCGACCGACATCGTAATTTTTCTTGCGAACTTCGCGTGTGGCGACAACGAAAAGTTCGCGGTCGCGTCCCGGCGTGACGTTTCCGAGTAATTCCTCGTATTCATCTGTTCCGCCGCCGAAAATCCAAAGAAATTTTTTCTTTTTCTTTTTCTCGCGTGCCGTTCCGACATCGGAAGTCGGATTTGCTTTACCGACGGCGTTTTCGAGCAATGCGGCGTTGACGCGCGTATTTAGGTTGGCATATGTTTCTTCGAGATTTTCGATGTCGCTCATTTCGTATTTCTCCGAGCGATCAACTTTTCCGCGCAAACTGTTAATATCGGAACTCAGGCGGGAGATTTCTTTCTGCAAACCTTTCATCTTGCCGAGCGGCGTATCTTGTTTGTTTTTGTCTTCCTTTTTGGACTTATCATCATCGTTATCTTCTTTCAAGATGGAAACGGCACTGTCAACCGAACGTCGTGTTTGTTCCAATTGCTGACTGATAATTTCCAGTCTCTGTGTCGGGGTCGCCGTATTTTGAGCCGAAATCGTGAAGACAAAACTCAAAATAATCAGCAAACTAAACAAAATCGCTTTGCTTTTAATTAAAAACATATTTACCTCTTAAAATAATTACAATTCTCGAAAACTTTTTACAGTTACTTGATGAAAATGAAACTCTCAAACCCAATTCGTCCCTTTATCAATTAGTTCTTTAACGGCTTCGGTCGGTTTTCCGCCGCCGAAAACGGCAGAACCGGCGACGATGATTTCCGCGCCCGCCTCGACGATTCCGCCGATATTTGTCGCATCAATTCCGCCGTCAATTTCGATTCTCGTCGAAAGCCCGCGCTCATTAATCATTTGCCGCAGACGACGCAGTTTATCAATCATCGTCGGAATAAATTTCTGACCGCCGAAACCGGGATTAACGGACATTAAAAGTATAAAATCGGCATAGGGCAAGCCTTCTTCAAGTGTTGAAAGCGAAGTTGCCGGATTAATCGCAATGCCCGATTGTCCGCCCGCATCACGAATCGCACAAAGAGTTCTTTGCAGATGAACATCGGCTTCAACGTGAACCGAAACCATACTCGCGCCGGTTTTGACGAATTCGGCGGCGTAACGACTCGGTTCTTCGATCATCAGATGACAGTCAATCGTCATATCGGTCGCTTTTCTAACCGATTTTAAAACCGGAAGTCCGACCGTAATATTCGGAACGAATCTTCCGTCCATCACGTCAAAATGCAGAACGGTCGCGCCGCCTTTTCTGATCGCTTCGATTTCTTCGCCTAATTTCGTAAAATCCGCTGACAGGATTGACGGTGCAATTTCAAACATTCTTTCTCTTTTCAAGTTTTTGTTGCCAAAATCTATTTTTTAGTTGCTTGGCGGAGTTCGTCTTGGTCGCGTATCTCCGCTGGTCGGTTTTGCCGGTTCGGTCGGTTTTTTAGGATTTGCCGCCGGAGTTACCGCCGGTTTCGGTGTTGTCGTCGTGTTTTTGTTATCTTTCGTGCCAGCCGGAACAGTCGAAGTATTCGATTTAGAACCGCTGTTCGAGTTTCCTTTATCGTCAGGATTTGCATCGTCGGCTGACTTGTTAGCGATTACGTCGCGCGAAGTCGAAACTTTCTTTTTATTAGTGTTGACGGCTTTATTCGTCGCTTTTTTGGGTTTGTCAGAGATCAAATCTTCGATTTCCTCGATGTCTTTTTCATCGTCGGCTTTCTTTTTGACTTCCGCCGGAGCTTCGCTGCCTTCGGGATTAGGTTGGGCGACGATAACCGAAATCATCAAACCTGATTTGGCGGTCGAACCTGCACGCGGTCTTTGTTCCAAAATCGTATTCGGCGGCTCTTCGCTGTAACGATTGGCGATGCGGCGGATTTTCAAACCGAGCGCAGTAAGTTCTGTTTCGCTCTGTTTGAAATCTTTGCCGACGACTTCGGGTATCTGCACCTCGTCGCCTTTGAGCGACATATAGACGACGCTCACCAAACCGACGATAAACGCGCCGGCGAGTGCTAAAACGATAAAGAATTTTCCAATTGCTGAAAGACCGGATTTTACAAAACTCATTTTTTTATCTCACTAAAAACAGGGAAGTTTAACATTTTTGCCGGATGTGAACAAACCGAAAACTATTTGCGCCTGAGAGCCGAAATGAAAAAACCGTCCATATTATCCGCCGGAGGAAAAGTTCGCGCAAATCCGTCAGGAGTTAAAAATTTTACCGGAACTTGCGGCGCAATTTTCTCAAAATCAAGATTTGATTTTAAAAACATTTCAATGACTTTTTCGTTTTCTTCCGGTTCGAGCGAGCAGGTCGAATATATCAATTTTCCACCGCTTTTGACGAGTTTCGATGCGTTTTCTAGTATCCGAAGTTGTTTGGACGATAATTCGGTGAAATCTTTTTCTTCGAGAAAATAACGAATTTCGGGATTATGGCGGATCGTTCCCGTTCCCGAACACGGCGCGTCAATTAAAATCGTATCAAAACTTTCATCGGCAAACGGCAGAGATTTTTCCGCGTCGTAATTTACAAATTTTACGAGATTAATATTTTGTTTCAGACAATTTTCACGCAAAAACTTGACTCTCGAAAAATGCAGATCACCGGCGACGATAAAATTTTTACTTTCCGCTTTGCCTTTTTCACTGATTTGCGAAGTCTTGCTTCCGGGCGCGGCGCAAAGATCGAGAAAAAATTTTCCGTCTGTCGGTTCAACGGTTTTTCCGACCATTTGCGAGCCTTCGTCCTGAAAATAAATTTCACCGTTTTCTGCTAAACCGATAAGTTTTTCGTTAAATTTTTCCGCAATAAAACAATTTTCGACAAATTCGGATTTTTTGTAATTTTCAATAAAATCATTTTTATCTTCGGAAAATTTATCGGTCACGCGAAAACAAACCGGCGGAATTTCATTGTTTGTTTGCGCCAGATTAGAAGTTTTTTCAAAGCCGAAATTTTCGATCCATTTTTCCAAAAGTCCTCGCGGATGTGAAGTTTCGACGGAAAGTTTTTCTATTTTATCGGCAAATTCGAGATTGATTTTTTCTCTCGTTGCGCGACGCAAAACGGCGTTGACAAAACCTTTTGCCGAAGTTTTTTTTGCTCTTTGCACGAGATTGACCGATTCGTTAATGACCGAATAATCAGGGATTTTGTCGAGAAAATTTAGTTGATAAAGTCCGATTTCCAAAATCGTTTTAATCGCCGAATCGGTTTTTTTGCCTTTCGTTAGAACTTCGATCAACTTGTCGAGGTAAATTTTATTTCGTAAAACGCCGAGTGTCATTTGATGACAGAGTGCGCGGTCTTTAACGGAAAGATTTTCTTCATATTGCGGCAAAAGTATCGAAGAAAAAGCGCGTTCGGTTTCGATCTTTCGCAAAATTTCAAAAGCCGCGATTCTGGAAGGCGAGATTTTACTCATTATTTTTATTTTCCGTCTGATGAAAAGTTTCGCGGTTGACGGAAATTCGCTCGTCAAAAACGAAACATTCGCCTTGCCAGAGATTTTCGTCCGCCGGAATTTCTTCGAGATATTTCAAGATTCCGCCTTCGAGCTGGAAAACATTTTCAAAACCCAAATCTTTCATCAACGGCGCGAATTTTTCGCAGCGAATTCCGCCCGTGCAGAACATCGCAACTTTTTTATGTTTCGCCGGATCGAGATTTTCCGTAACGAAATCCGACATTTTACTAAATTCGCCGACATTCGGATTGACGGCGTTTTGAAAAGTTCCGAGTTCGATTTCGTATTCATTGCGCGTGTCGAGAACAATCGTTTCAGGATCGGAAATTATTTTATTCCAGTCTTTCGGTTTGATATGCGTTCCGATTGCTTTTTCGATTGCGACCTGTTTTTTGAGCGTAACGATCTCTTTTTTAACTCGAACTTTCGCACGTTTAAAAGGACTTTGTGAAAAATATGAAGTTTTATATTTCAATTTCGTATCGAGAACATTTTCAACAATCGCGGCAAATTTTTCGATGTTTTCCGGCAAACCGCTGATCGTCGAATTAAAACCTTCGCCCGCTAAAATAATCGTTCCGAAAATCGAATGTTCGCGCATCGCATCTTTGAGCGAAATTTTTAATTGCTGCAAATTTTCCTCGTCGCCCAAATCTTTGAATTCGTAGAATGTGATGATCTGAAAATTTTCCGTATGAATCATAAAATTACTGACCTAAAATTTCTCCGACTTCGATTTTTTGCCCGTTGAGAAAATCGCGGACGTTCATACGGCGTTTGCCTTCGATTTGAATTTCAAGCAGTTTGAGCGCGGAATTTCCGCCGCAGGCAACAATAAAATCATCTCTTTCAACTTTTACAATCGTTCCGGTTTTGATTTCCTCGTCAAATGGAAAATCGGCGATTTCGGCTTTCCAAATCGTAAACTTTTTGTTTTGAAACGAAGCAAAAGCCGTCGGAAAAGGCTGAAAACCGCGAATGTGATTGCGAATCGTTTCGGCGCGTGAATCCCAGAAAATTCTGCCGTTTTCTTTCGCTAAAATCGGCGCGTAACTCGCGTTTTCATCGGTTTGTTTGCGCGGTTCGATGTTTTCGAGATTTTTCAAAGTTTCGCTCAAAAGCGTCGCGCCTTCAAACGACAGTCTTGCCATTAGCTCGATTGCGTCTTCGTTATCGCCGATTTCGGTTTCGGATTGTAACAAAATATCGCCGGTATCTAAACCTTTATCCATTTTCATCGTCGTAATTCCGGTTTTGTTTTCGCCACTCGCGATTGCCCAATTGACCGGAGCCGCGCCGCGATATTTCGGCAAAAGAGAAAAATGAACATTGACGCAGCCGTGCGGAAAAGCATTCAAAAAACTTTCCGGCAAAATTCGTCCGTAAGCGACGACGACGGCGAGATCGGCGTTATGAGATTTGAAAATCTCAGCGGCTTCGGCGGTTTTGATTTTCGTCGGCTGAAAAATTTGTAGATTATTTTCGAGCGCAAATTCTTTAATCGGCGGCGCGGATAGTTTATTTCCGCGTCCTTTCGGTCGGTCGGGCTGCGTGTAAACCGCGACGACTTCGTGACCGTCATCTAAAATTTGTTCTAAAGTCGGAACTGCCGCGAGCGGCGTTCCCATAAAAACTATTTTCATTTCTTCTTTCCCGAATTTAATTGTAATGCTTCCTGCATCACATAAAAAATCCAGTTTTCTTCCATTACGCCGTGAATCATCCACGCGTCCGCGCCGATGGCGAAAATTCCGACATCTTCGCCGGCGTGAGTTTCGGCGGTTTTCGGTACTAACGCTTCCTGTTTGAAATCGGGATTCGTGACTTGTTCCTGCGTCAAATTCGGACGTTCCTTTCGCGCACCCGTGCCGTTTGAATAACCGAGTGTCGTATATGGTTTTTTGTTCGCGTCGGTCATCGGATTTTCGTCGTAATTTCCGTTTTCATCAATTTCGCGCACCAGACCGAGAATATTATTTCCGCGCGCCGGATAACCGGCAATCGTAAATGTATGACTGTGATCGGCGGTGACGATTATCAAAGTGTCTTTCAAATCAACTTTGTTTTGCGCCGTCCGCACGGCGTTTGAAAGTTCGATGGCATCGGTTAAAGCGCGGAAAGCGTTGCCTTCGTGATGCGCGTGATCAATGCGTCCGGCTTCGACCATCAGGAAAAATCCTTTTTTATTGTTCGACAAAACATCAATCGCTTTTGAAGTCATCTCGCTCAGAGAAGGTTCTTCGGATTTCTTTTTCCGGTCGTATTCATACTGCATATGTGACGGCTCGAAAAGTCCGAGCAGATGTTTCGTTTTTTTCGCGTCAATTGCGTCAAACTGCTGTTTGTTCCAAACATATTCGCCTTTAAATTTCGTTTTCCATTCGTCGGTCAGATTTCTTTTATCGAGCCGTCTGCCTTGCAGTTCGGGATATTCGGGATCACTGACTTCATTCGGCAGAAACATTGTCCGTCCGCCGCCGAGCGCGACTTCCAAACCGTCGCCGTAGGAAAATTCGATCAATTGGCGGGCGATGTCGGGAAATTTCGCCGCGTATGCGTCTTTTGCCATTTTGGAAATATCAATGTCGGCTTCCCAATCACGGTTTGCCGTGTGCGCGTAACACGCCGCCGGAGTCGCGTGTGTCAAACGCGCCGTCGTCACGATTCCGGTTGATTTTCCTTCCATTTCGGCAAGTTCCAAAAGCGAAGTCGTTTTATTACCTGCGACGGTTTTATAATCGTTGTGAACAATATTTTGATTGACGGATAGAACACCTTCGTCGGTTTTTATTCCTGTGATGATCGCCGACATCGTTGGCGCGGAATCCGATGTTTGCTGATTTGCGCTGTAAGTTCGGGAAAGCGCGGTAAAAGGGAAACGGTCGAAACTTAAAAGATTCTCCTCGCCGCTTTCGCCGCGCATCTGACCTTCCAAAATCCGCGTCGCCGTCACGGTCGAAATTCCCATTCCGTCGCCGATAAATAAAATTACATTTTTCGCTTTACGCTTTTTGAAATCCAGATTTTTCGCTTTTTCAATCGCCGCCAAACCGCCGCGCCGCCACGTTTCCGCTGATTCTTCGCGTTTGACCGGAAAACGATTGACAGGTGCTTGAGCGAAAGTTTGAAAACACGAACTCATCAACAAAAAAAGCGCAAAAAACTTTGAATAGTGATTTTTCATATTTCTAGGAAAGCACCTTTGTATTACAAAGGCGTTTCAAAACTCGATAAATAATTTGAATTAACAGAAGAAATTAAAATCTCAAACAGTAAAACAGAGTAAATAGGATTTTTCAATAACCGAATTTTTACTCTTGATTCACACAAATAATTAAGCGCGTCCAAATCGAATTAAAAAGCGCAATGATAACTCGAACCTTCAAAAATTTTCGTCCATTTGCCTTCGCGCTTTGAATAGACGTTAAAGCTATTTCCTTCAAATCCTTGCGTCAATGTAAAAATTTCCGCCGTCGTGTCGCCGTCATATTCCATCGAGTCGAGCAAAAGTTCGTTGTAAATTCCATTATCCACATCTTTTAATTCGCCGCTCATTACATCGTCCGGTTTTACCGTTTTGTAATCGCTGTAACCGAACTTATACTTTCCGTCTTTGCCTTTGTCGGCGATGAAAAATAAAAGATTTTTTTCAGTCGCCGAATTGTCAGCCCAAAACGAGCCGACCATTTCGGCTTTGCCGTCGTTATCAACGTCAATCGCCGTCAGATTGTGATATTTCATTTTTCCGGCGGCATCTTTGGAAACGCCTTTTTTGACAAATTCGTCACGGACCAAATCTTCGATTTCCGAACGCTCGGCGGCTGTCGGCAGACGGCGAACGCCCGAAGCGGATTTTGAAATCGTTTCATTGGTCGCCAAAGCCATCACTAAACCTTTAAGTTTTGCGCTCGTCGAAACGCTCGAAACGGTTGCGAGATTTTTCGCGCATTCCGATTTCGGATCGGATGTTAAAATCGTCACCGTTCCTTTATTCGCGCCGCCGAAAACGAGATTATAGGAAGTTTTCGGTTTGTAATAAGTTTTATGCAGATCAACTAAAACCTTTCCGTTATCGTCGGTTAATTTCAATTCGCCGAGTTCGCCTTTATCAATTATGCCAATCGGTTCGATAGTTTTGCCGTCATCCGTGACTGCGAAAACGATTGTTTTAGGTTTCTGTGGCGGAAGCGATCTTTTGCGCCCGCGTTTTTGAGAAAAACCGACCGTTACTAAAAGGGAAATCGCCAAAGTAAAAACGAAAAATTTATAAAATGTAATTTTCATAGCTGTTAGTTTTAAAGAAAATAATCCACAGATTAACACAAATGAATACAGAATTTTTGATGATTGTTGAAAATCAAAAGTATCTTTATTCATATACGTCAATCTGTGGATGCAAACCTAAATCTTTTGCGCGATTGATTTGCCCTGCATAAATTGCAAAAGATATTCGCGTCCTCCCGCTTTTGAATCCGTGCCGCTCATATTGAAACCGCCGAACGGATGAACGCCGACGAGTGCGCCCGTGCATTTGCGATTTAAATAAAGATTTCCGACCTGAAATTCTCGTCGTGCGCGTTCTAATTTTCCCTGATCGGTCGAATAAACCGCGCCGGTCAAACCGTAATCCGTATCATTTGCAATTTCAAGTGCGTGACTATAATCCTTCGCTTTAATGACAGCGAGAACAGGCGCGAAAATTTCTTCCTGTTCGACGGTCGCGCCGGGTTTTACTTCGTCAATAATCGTCGGTTCGACATAAAAACCGTTCGCGCTGTCGCCGTTGCCGCCGGTTAAAACTTTGCCGCCTTCATCAATTCCTTTCTGAATCATCGAAGTCGCTTTGTCGAAAGATTTCTGATTGATAACGGCGGTCATATTCGTTTCGCCGCTCGTCGGCAGACCGACTTTGATGTTTTTGGTTAATGCGACGACTTTTTCCATCAATGCGTCGTGAACTTTTTCGTCAACGATGACGCGCGAACACGCCGAACATTTCTGCCCCTGAAAACCGAACGCCGCCGACACGATGCCTTCCGCCGCCGAACTCAAATCCGCATCATCGGCAACAATGATCGCGTCTTTGCCGCCCATTTCGGCGACGACGCGCTTCATCCATTTTTGTCCCGGACGAGTTTTCGCCGCTTCTTCGTAAATGTGCAGACCGACGGTTTTTGAACCCGTAAACGAAATAAAACGAATTTTCGGACTCTGCACGAGATGTTCGCCGACCGCCGTTCCGCTTCCGGCGACGAAATTGACGACTCCGGCGGGAAGTCCGATTTCTTCGAGAACTTCCATAAATTTATATGCAATCGTCGGCGCGTCGGGCGAAGGTTTTAAAACCGCCGTGTTTCCCGTGACAACCGCTGCCATCGTCATTCCGACCATAATCGCCAGCGGAAAATTCCACGGCGGAATGATCGCCCCGACTCCGAGCGGAACGTATTCAAATGAATTTTTTTCCTGATAAGGCGACGCAACAATCGGTTGCGGTTCTGCCCAGCGCAGCATTTCGCGCCCGTAATATTCCAGAAAATCAATCGCTTCCGCCGTGTCGCCGTCGGCTTCCGCCCAAGTTTTTCCGGTTTCAAAAATCATCCACGCCGAAAAATAATGTTTGCGTGTGCGAATGATTTCCGCCGCTTTGAAAAGATATTCGGCGCGTTCGGCGGGCGAAACATTTTGCCAGACCTTAAAAGCATTCGTCGCCGAATCAATCGCTTTTTCGACCAGATTTTCCGCGTCCGCATCAGCATCGGAAAACACGCCGACAACCTGCGATTTTTCCGCCGGATTGATGCTTTCAAACTTATTTTCGGTCGTGATCTTTTCACCGTTGATTAAAACCGGATGATCTTTTCCGAGTTCGCTTCTGACCTGTTCGATTGCCGCTTCAATCGCAATTTGATTTTCCGCAATAGAAAAATCTGTAAACGGCTCATTCTTAAATTCGTCTAAACTTCTTTGTGTTTGCATAATATTTTCTCGATTTTGTTTTAGTAAATTTATTCCCACTTTCCGGTCTTTTGCAGTTTCTTAATCTTTCTTTTTGCCAATTCTCGTTTGAGCGAAGTCATCCGGTCGAGAAAAACGATTCCGTCGCAATGATCGGTTTCGTGTAGAACGCATCTGGCTTCCAAATCATTTACGTCAATTTCCTGCGTTTCGCCGAAAACATTTTGAAAACGCACGACCGTTCTGACTTCGCGTTTTACTTTGGTATAAATTCCGGGAAACGAAAGACAACCTTCATCGCCGTCTTGTTCTCCTTCCTGTGCGATAATCTCCGGGTTTATCAGCGCAACTTTTTTTGATTCGTCTTCGCCGCCCGAACAATCCATCACGAATAATCTTTTAGAAACTGCGACTTGCGGCGCGGCAAGACCGACACCGCCGGCTTGATACATCGTTTCAAACATATCTTCGACGAGTTTTTGAAGACTTTCGTTAAATTCGTCTTCGCCGTAAGGTTTTCCGACCGTCAAAAGAACAGTTTCGGGATAATGAACTATTTTGAGTAAAGCCATAAATTCAAATTTTAACTCAAACATCAAAACTAGAAAAGCAAGCAAAAAGAAAGACGGGGAAAAAATAAAAAGGCACAGACTAAATTTTAAATCTGCGCCATTTTATTTAACTTTTGTTGTTGATTCAAGAAAGTGCGGCAACGCCGGCTTCGGCGACGGCGTGATCGTCTTCGACCGTGCTGCCGGAAACACCGATTCCGCCTATCACATTGCCTTCAGTATCTTTCAAAGGAATGCCGCCCGGAAATGTAATCAAACCGCCGTTGGAAACTTCGATGCCGAACAAAGACTCGCCGGGTTGTGATATTTTACCGATTTCACCGGTCGGCATATCGAAAAATCTGGCTGTTTTGGCTTTTTTTATGCAAATATCAATACTGCCGAGCCACGCATTATCCATTCGGACAAATGCCTTCAGGTTTGCTCCGGCATCAACGACTGCAATATCCATTTTTACATTCATCTCGACAGCTTTTTTACGAGCGGCTTCGATAACTTTTTGTGCCTGTTCTAATGTTATATCGTGCAAAATAATTTCTCCTTGAATCTTGATTTATGATTTCGAGTTTTTATGATAACAACTGTGTTGAATTTTAAATAATTTAAAAATAAAAAACTCTGTTTGTTTAGAAACAGAGTTTTTTATTTTGTCGAAGTTAAAAATTAACGATAGATATGCTGACCGTTGTATGTTTTGAACTCATTTTCAAAATAAGTCGCATCTTCTTCATTACGCGGCGTAAAGCCGACGACTGCGCCGCCGTTGCGGACACCTTCTTCATAAAGTTTCGCGCGTTCTTCGGGAATTCCCGAACCGATTAATGCGCCGACCAATCCGCCCGTTAAACCGCCTGCGCCTGCACCTGCCAAAGCGGCTGCTAAAGGACCGGCGACAACTAATCCTAAGCCCGGTAACAAAACATTAGTTCCGATAGCTGCGATACCCGCGATAATCGCGCCGAGTGTTCCGCCGATTGCCGAACCTGCGCCTGCACCTTCGAGTGCTTTGCTGCCGAGTTCCGAATCGGCTACATCACCGTCGGCAAACCAAGTGTCGCGCGTATTATCAGCCATCATCAAGTTGATGTCACTGTCGTTATAACCGCGCTCACGAAGTGAATTATAAGCTTTGTCTGTGCTGTCACGGTCATTAAAAAGACCTGTCAGCATTCTGTTTTGTTCCTGACGTTGTGCGCCCGAAGCGGCTTGCGCTTCACCTTCTCTTTCCGTTGCCGTATCGCCTGTAACTGCGCCGTAAGCATCTTTTACATTTCCGGCGATTCTGTCTCCGATTGCTCCTGCTTCTTCCGATACTGTTCCTGAATTGTTGTTCATAATTGTTTCCTTCCCTTATTTCTTAAAATATTCGACCGACCTTCACAAGTTCGGTTTAAACTCTCAACGAGCAATAACCGTTCCGTAAATTTATAAGCGATATTTACTGGCTTTTGTAAATTTTAAAGTTTCTTTGTGTGCGAAATTGATGCGGATTGATGTTAGAATGTATTTAGTTAAAACAGTATTTTTAGTGTCGAAATTATTTTTGATCTTTTTTGATCTTATGAATTATATGAAAAACTTACTTTTATTTCTAATTTTATTGATAAGCGTTAAGTCCTTTGCACAAACCAAAGAAATGAAATATAAAATTTTTGACGGTGAGGGAAATGAAAAAAATATCAGTCAAATAATCGATCGTATAAAAAATGCCGATGTAGTTTTTCTGGGCGAAAACCACGATGACACGGTTGCACACGCTTTGCAGTTCGAGATTTTCAAAACTGCTGTTGAAAAATACGGCAGAGAAAAAAAGGTTACGCTTTCGATGGAAATGTTCGAGCGCGACGTTCAAACTATTTTAAATGAGTATTTGAACAATCTCATTTCCGAACAGCATTTTCTTTCATCGAGCCGACCTTGGGGAAATTACAAAACCGATTATCGCCCGCTTGTCGAATTAGCTAAAGAAAAAAATCTGGAAGTGATCGCCGCTAATGCTCCGCGCCGATACGTCAATATGGTTTCGCGTCTCGGTCGTGAATCGCTCGAAAAACTTTCGCCCGCCGCAAAAAATTGGATTGCACCTTTACCGTATGGTCAAGCGTCGGAGCTTTACGCGGCGAAATTTGACGCTTTAATGGGACAAATGTCCGATTCAAATACACCTCGGAAACATAGTCCGATTTTAAATTCACAGTCTTTGTGGGACGCAACTATGGCTTATTCGATTGCGGAAAATCTCGAAAAAAATGAAAAATCGCTGATCGTTCATCTAAATGGAGCTTTTCATACGGAAAATCATCTGGGAACAGTCGAACATCTTTTGAAATATCGCCCAAAAATGAAGGTTTTAGTGGTGACAATGAGATACGAAGACGATTTCAAAACTTTCGACAAATTGAAACACACCGATCTGGGAGATTTCGTAATTTTGACCGACGCAAAACAGCCGCGTAGTCAAACATAATAAAGTGAGAAAGGAAAAAAGTTGCATTTGATTTAATCAAACGCAACTTTTTCCATTGCACATCTTTGGCTTTTTTTACTTTTACTTTTCTTTCTTAGCCGTAAATGAGATCGGCGGAAGTCCTGCACCGGAAAGTGTTCCGGTCATCGAATCGCCTTCGACCGTTCCTTCCAGCGCGAGTTCCATCGTCTGTCCCTGAACTTCGACTTTGGCAGTTCCTTTGACCATTTTGCCGCTGATCTTGCCGTTTTCGAATGTTCCGCCGCCGAGCATCGATGACATCGCACCTGAAAACCCCGCGCCTGCCTGTTTCAAATCAAGCGTGATCGGAATTTCCTGTCCTCCGGCATTTGCCGACATATTCCATTTGCCGGAAACGTCAACCGACGGAGCGACCGACATATCCATTTTCATCGGCATCGTGACGACAACAGTTTTCGGATCAACCGTAATTTCTTTAAGTCTTGTTGCTACGGCATCGGTCGCCGAATCCTGAAAACGTCCGCCGAGATGTTTCGCCAGAAATTTTTCCGCCGCCGCAACCATCGCCATATTATTGACCGGGCGCGCGAAACCGTGACCTTCATCGTCGGCAACGAGATATTCGACCGGATAATTTCTGTCTCGCAGAGCAATCACGATCTGATCGGATTCACGTTTGTTGACGCGCGGATCGTTTGCCCCTTGGACGACCATCAGAGGCGTTTTTATTTTGTCCGCGTAAGTCAAAGGCGAGCGTTCCATCAGAAGTTTTTTGCCTTCTTCCGTATTCGGATTTCCCATTCGTTCATAAAAAATTACTCGTCCGGCTTCCCAATACGGCGGAACGGATTCGAGCAGCGTAATCAAATTTGAAGGCGCGACAATAGCGACCGCCGCCGCGTATAAATCAGGCGTGAAAGTTACTCCGGCGAGCGTCGCATAACCGCCGTAACTTCCGCCCATAATACCGACGCGCTTCGGATCGGCGATTCCTTTGGCGATCATATCTTTTACGCCCCAAGTGATGTCGTCCTGCATCAATTTTCCCCATTGCAGATTTCCGCCGTCAATAAATTTTTTGCCGTATCCGGTCGAACCGCGAAAATTCATCGAAAGAACGGCATAACCGCGATTTGCCAAAAACTGTGCGAAAGTGTTGTAACCGAAACTGTCACGCGCCCAAGGTCCGCCGTGCGGAAAAACGACGAGCGGCAGATTTTTCGCCGCAACGCCCTTCGGCAAAGTCAGATACGCCGGAATTTCCAGACCGTCCGAAGATTTGTATGTCACGGGTTTCATTTCCGCCAACGCATTGCGGTCGAGTTTTTCACGCGCCGTGTAAAGCGATGTCAAATTTTTCGTTTTGCGGTTAAACAGCCAGACAGTTCCCGGATCGGTATCGCTAAACGATGAAATAATCCACAGATTTTCGTCTTTCGTCGAAGAACCGAAACTTATTTCACGATTGCCGATTTTCTTTTTCAAAAAGTCGTAGTCAGCCTGGAAACTTTTGTCTTTCCAGTAAACTTCTGTTTTTGCATCTTCATACGTCGTGGCGATCAACTCTTTGGAAACATTCGAGAAAACCGCACCGCCGAAATCAACGCGTTTGTTCGGGTGTTGTTCGACAAATTCTTCCTTGCCCGTCATCGGATCGAACAAAACGAGCTGTGAAAAATTGCGGTCGCCTTTGTTCGTTTCCATATAAACGCGCTTGTCGTCTTTGGTAAAACGAATCGGCGCACAGGTTTCAAAAATTCCGCACGAATAGACGACTTTCGGTTTGTCTCCGTCAAACGACAAAATTTCCGTGTCGCCGTTCGGCAAACTGCGTGTTGCCAGACGCATTTTGTTCGCATTGTCGAAAACCACTCCGGTCAGTCGGTCTTTGTTTTCGGAAATGAGAGTTTTTTCGCCCGTCGAAATTTTTACTTTATATAGATCGTGCCAAGCCGGATCGCGTTCGTTCAAACCGACGTAGATGTAATCGGGTTCCGATTCGGGAACATTAAAAATTTCGGCACGGACTTTTTTGCCTTCGGTCAAATTTCGCGCCGCCGGAACATCTGTGCCGTTTGCCGGTTTGTCCGACGGATTAACGGCATAGACGTTAAAATTTTCGTCGCCGCCGTTGTCTTTGACAAATAAAATATATTTTCCGTCCTGACTCCAAAAATATTCGCCAATCGGACGTGTTGTTTCAGCCGTGATAACACGCGCTTTGCTAAAAGGTTCGTCGATTCCTTTTACCCAAACATTGCGCGTGTCGTTATAAGGTTTGATAAACGAGATGTATTTTCCGTCCGGCGAAATTTGCGCGCCGGAGATTTCGGGGTTGCCGAAAAACAATTCGCGGTCAATCAGCGGCGGCGACTGTGCCGAAATTGAAAGCGCGAACGAAACTATAAACAGAATTAATAAAAATAAGTTTTTTGACATAATTTACCTCTTGAATTTTGGAAATTTTACAGATTGTTGAATAAATTTACGGTTCACGATCTGATTAAGTTTCAAATTGTGAAGTCGGCAATTCGAGCTTTTGCTTACGGTTTCGATTATGAGTTAAACTTCAATTTATGCCAAACGCATCGCGGGCTGAGTTTTATTTTATCGCCGCAATGATGATCTTGATTTTAATCATCTGCGCCGTCGCCGTTTACTTTTTTGTCATCACTTATAAAAAAGAAATGAAAGCGAGAGAAAAACGAAAAGCCGAAAAAGAAAAACTAAAAAATCAAAAGTCCGAAATTCAAAACTAATTATGTCGCACTCGAAAATCTTAGACAGAAACAAAACCGCGCTCGTCGTGGTTGATATTCAGGAAGCATTTCGCTCGGTGATCTCGGAATTTCCGATGATCGCAACAAAGGCTTCGACTGCCGTCAGCGGTTTTCAGATTTTGAATTTGCCGATCTTCGTCACCGAACAATATCCGAAAGGTTTGGGCAGAACGGCGGAAGAAATTTTGATGAATCTGCCGCCGGAATTTGAAATTTTTGAAAAAACAACATTTAGCTCGTGCGGCTCAAATGATTTCAACGACAAAATAAAAGAAAGAAATGTTTCGCAGGTTTTAATTTGCGGTCTGGAAACGCACATTTGCGTCAATCAAACCGCGCACAGTTTATTAAACAGAGGTTTTGAAGTTCATCTTTTAACCGATGCCGTCGGTTCGCGTTTTAGCTGTGACAATGAAACCGCGCTCGAAAAGATGAAACTGAACGGCGTTATTCCTTCAACCGTCGAAATGGCTCTGTTCGAGCTTCACAAAGATGCCAAACACGAACAGTTCAAGGAAATTCAAAACTTGATTAAATAAAAAGTTCGACCGAAACCTTAAAATGTTCGGCAAGTTTTTTCGCGTGAGTTTTGCTGATCGCGCGTTTCCCGTTGACGACTTCCGAAGCGATTCCGCTCGAACCGAAAATGTGAAGCAGATCGCTCTGCTTCAAACCGTTTTCTTCCATCAAATATTTCAAAACTTCATTCGGCGCAAGTTCTGGCATCGGATAATGTTCGTCTTCGTATGATTCGACAAGAATTGCCAGTGTTTCGAGCAGGCGTTCTTCTTCCGGTGAAAGATCGTTTTCGCCTTTGCTCATCAACTCGTTAATGTTCTCCAACATTAATTCGTATTCTTCTTCGCTCTGAATCGCAGTCGGCAAGACCTTTACTACTAAATCCGCGTATGTTTTATTTTCTATAATTGAAATCATTTGTAATTAACAGCGGCAATCCTGTTTCCATCTATCTTGGTCATATTCCTTATGAGTCAAAATAAATCTGACATAGATAATTTTCGCTCTGAACTTTATCTTGGTTATCAACCGAAATTTATTTCCGCCAATGTTAAAAACAACACATTCGCCAACTAAATCGGCGTGTGGAAATGTTTCTCTGACATCAGCTAAATTTTTCCAATCGGCAATTTTTGATTCTTTATACCAATTTAATAACGGAGTTTCGGCGGCGCGATTTGAATTCCAAAAATTTTTGCAGTATTGGTTTTGCAATTATTCTCATTATTTTTATTTCCTCGACCAAATAAATTTCTTGTATTTTTCATCTTGTGTCTCCTTATTGTTTTAGTGTTTGTTTGTGTTTTAGTTTTAGTGTTTCTTTGTGTTTTAGTTTTAGTGTTTCTTTGTGTTTTAGTTTTAGTGTTTCTCTCAAACAGAGAGTAAAAGTAATCTCTCATAATGAGAGCTTTGTGTCAAGCAAAATTTCTCTTTGACGCAAAACCTTTCAAGTTCTAACATTAAATCTTCACTCAAAAAGTTATGGACATTTTAAAAGATTTAAATCCGCAGCAGCTCGAAGCCGTTAAAACGACCGAAGGTGCGGTTTTGATTTTGGCGGGCGCAGGTTCGGGAAAAACCCGCGCGATTACGGTTCGCATCGCTTATCTGATTTCGGAAAAAAAAGTTGCGCCGTATAATATTTTAGCCGTTACATTTACCAACAAAGCCGCCGCCGAAATGCGCGAACGCGTCAATGTTTTGCTTGCCGGACAAAAACTTCAAAGTGCGCCGTTGCTTTCGACCTTTCACGCGCTTTGTGTGCGGATTTTGCGTCAAGACATCACACATCTTGACGAAGGCTACACGAAATCTTTTACGATTTACGACACGGACGATTCGCAGAAAGTAATCAAAGCGTGCATCAAAGATTTGGGTTTAGACGAAAAACAACTCGGCGCAAGATACGTTCAAAGCGCGATTTCGTCGGCGAAAAATCGCGGCGAAGATTACGAAATGTATGCGTCGAATGTCGAATACACGGACGAAAAACGCGCCGCGATTGCGCGGATTTATAAAATGTATGAAGGTCGTCTGAATAATGCGAACGCGCTCGATTTCGATGATTTATTAATCAAAACCGTTCGACTTTTGCGCGTTTCGCCCGAAACCCGTTACAAATATAACGACAAATTCAAATATATTTTAGTTGACGAATATCAGGATACGAATCCGTTGCAGTTTGCTCTGATCGGTTATCTGACCGAAAAACAGCAGAATATCTGTGTTGTCGGCGACGACGCGCAATCAATTTACGGTTTCCGGCAAGCGGACATCAAAAATATTCTGGAATTTGAACAGCATTTTAAAAATGCGAAAGTGATTTTGCTCGAACAAAACTATCGTTCGACGCAGACGATTTTGGATGTCGCCGACGCGATCATTAAAAATAATCTGAATCGCAAAGACAAAAAACTCTGGACGGCGAACGAAGGCGGCGACAAGATTTTTTATTTTCAGGCTCTCGATTCCGACGGCGAAGGTCGTTTTGTAACGTCGAAAATCTACGATCATCTGCGGGCGAAACCGAATCAAAAAATCGCTATTTTATATCGCACAAATGCCCAATCGCGCGTTTTTGAAGAGTCGCTTCGCAAGGGCAGAATCGAATACAACATCGTCGGCGGATTTTCATTTTACGAACGCGCCGAGATCAAAGATGTCATCGCGTATCTGAAAATGGCTTTGAATCCGTTCGACGATATTGCACTGCTTCGCGTGATAAATACGCCGACGCGCGGATTCGGAAAAACTTCGCTCGACGAATTACAGCTTCGCGCCAAAGATTTCGGCGTTTCGCTCTGGGAAGCGATTGCGATTATTACAAACAAATACGATCAGCCGTTAAATCTTACGCCGCGAGCTTTGGATTCATTGAAAAAATTCAAACAGACGATTGAAAATCTGCAAAATAAAGTCGCTGAAAGTGCAAATTCACAACAGCCTGTTTCTGAAGTCGTGATTTCGTCAATTGAAGATACGGGCTACGCGAATATGCTTCGCACGGAAAATTCCGACGAATCGGCAACGCGTCTGGAAAATTTGGAAGAACTCGTTAACGCGGCGGTTGATTACGACAAACAGGAAGAAAACGGTCTGCGCGATTTTATAGATCACGCGGCTCTGACTTCCGACACGGACAAATTCGACAGTAATGCTTCCGTAACGATGATGACCGTTCACGCGGCGAAAGGTCTGGAATTTCCGGTCGTCTTTATGGTCGGAATGGAAGACGGAATTTTTCCGCATTCGCGCAGTTTGAATGATGACAAAGAACTCGAAGAAGAACGCCGTCTGGCTTATGTGGCGATCACGCGCGCCGAAAAGATTTTGTATGTCACGCACGCGATGCGCCGCCGCGTTTACGGTTCGGAAATGACCGCCGAACCGTCGCAGTTCTTAAATGAAATGCCGCTCGAAATGATCGAAGATTTAACACGCGGTTCGAGCTGGCTTTCATACAGAAAAAGCTCGAATATAAAATCGAACAAAGCGGTTGCCAATGCTTTACGCGGCGAAAACAGAGTCGAAAAACCGAAAACGACTTATTCGGGGAAAACTTATAATTCGGCTGATGCGATTGCCGATTTCTTTAATAAAAAGAAAACGGTCGAAGATGTTCCGGCGCAAGATAAAACCGAAAACAAACCGACAATTTCCGGTTACGATAAATTAAAAGCGGCTTCGACGCAACATAAACCGCAGGCAGAAACTGCGAAAGAGTCGCCGTTAAAACTCGTTCCGGGCGCACACGTTCGTCATCCGAAATACGGCAAAGGTTTGATTTTGCGGCGCGAAGGCGCGGGCGACAATGTAAAATTAACCGTCAGTTTTCCCGGTTTCGGACAAAAGAAACTCATCGAAAAATACGCCAATTTGGAAAAAGCCTAACTTTTTTCTTCAAATTGTATTATTATTAACCAAAAGTTTTTTGGTGCGAAATTTGCTTGAATAGCGAAATTTGCTTGAATAAAAGCGAACATACATTAAAATTTTGTATTTTAATTTTGAAATGAACGGGGAAAATATGAACTTAACTTTAAAAATCGGAACAATTTCTTTAATCGGTTTAATGGCTTTCGGTTGTCAGCAGCCGACGGTCAACACGAATACCAACGTCAACACGAGTTTGGATAATACGACGAATATGAACTCGATGAATATGAACGCGAATTCGGCAAATATGAATTCGGGCAGTTCGATGAGCGAAGTCAAAGAGCCGGAAAAATATCAGGCGAAAATAAATCTGAGTTTACAGGCGGAAAATTCAGCCGGACAAAATTCGGTCTTGCCGAGTTTAGGTGCGCTCGTCGCCCGTGACGGCGGAAATCGCCGGATGGAATTTATGATTCCGCCGAATAATGAAAAAGTTATCTATCTCGAAGCAAACGGTAAAAATCTCGTTATTCTGCCCGGTCGCAAACAATATGCCGAACTCAACGAGCAATCAACCGGATTTAATGTTCGGTCGCTGATGATGCCCGATCAGATCGTCAAACAATTACAGAATATGCGCGGCGTAAAACTCGCGGGCGAAGAAACGGTTGACGGTCGAACTGTGGTCAAATATACGTTTCAGTCAAACACCGACACTAAATCGCAAGCCGGAAATGTCGCTACGGAAAGTTACTTTTTGATTGATAAGGAAACGGGTTTGCCGGTTCGTTCGGAAACCGTTTCCGAATCACAAAACGGAAATGTTCAGGGATTCAAAGGATTTAAGGTCGTAACGCAGATGTCCGACATCAAAACCGATCCGTCAGCCGATCTTTTTGCCGAGCCGACGGGTTTTGAAAAAGTTGATGAAGCGCAGATTCGCGGACAGGTAAATCTGGTTTTCAGCGTTTTGACAAATGTTTTAACACAGGCTTTGCAGACGGCGCAGACGACGCAGACTGCTCCGGCGGCAAATTCCAATACGAATACAAACAGTTCTGGAAATAAATAAGGAGTAAAAAAAATGGGGAAATTTATTCTCGGAACTTTGCTCGGTTTGGTAATCGGCGGCGCACTTGTTTTCTTCTTTTTCGCCGGTGCGCCGCGAGCCGCAAATTTGCCGGGCGAGCCGATTCAGCCGCCCGATCCGAACGGTTCTCCGGCAGGAACAGCGCAGATCGTCTTAAAACAGGATTTTTTCAATAATGTTTTGCAGACGATTTTCCGCGATATGAACGCGCCTTCGTTTCCATTGAATCTGACGGGACAAAATCCCGAAAATCCGAATGTCGTAAAATACGGACTTCAGCAGGGAAATGGCTGCGAAGGAAAAATCTCTCTTTTGCCGGAAGGCAGCGGCGTAAAATCCGGTCTGCAGTTCGAGAACGAGAAAATCAACGCGCCGCTCGCTTTTAGCGGCAGCACGAGCGTTCTCGGTCAATGTATCAATTTTACAGGTTGGGCGCAGGCGAATATGTCGCTTCGTTTCGACGCGGAACAGCAGAATGTTCTCGGCACGATCAATATCGAAACCGTCAATCTCGACGGCGTTGCGCCTTTTGTCAGCGGTTTTGTTACGCCGCTCGTCCAAAACACTCTGAATCAACGTGTTAATCCGATTCAGATTTTGCAGGGAAAACAGATCGCCTTAAATGTTCCGATTTCCGCAACCGGCGGAAATTTGCAGGCGAAAGTCAAAGACGTGCGCGCCGAAGTCAAAGATAGTGCGCTTAATCTGTATGTCATATATGATTTTGCGGGCGTAAAAAACGGTCAGTAAACTCGCACGAAAAATCAACAAATCTCATTTCGGATGTCGGCAGCGATTAAATTATAATCCTTGCCGACATCTTTTTTTTTGGCAAAGAAAAGTTGATTTCCCGTCTAAGTTTCAAAAATTATAAAGGAAAACCGATATGAAAAATAAATTTGTAATAATAATTACAGTCATTTTGTTATGTGTCGTTTTAGGCTGCGGTATTTCGGACAAAATCCAGAAAGCGGTCGAAGACAAATCTTCAAACAATAATGCGACACCGACCGATTCCGGTGACAAATCTATCGCGGATCAGACGACCGAAAATGTTTTACGCGAAAAAACCGGCGTTGCCGAATGCGACGAACTTCTCGATTGGTTAGCCGACCAATCGAAAGACAAAGATGATAATTATGTCAGCAAGGCGATGAAAGAATATTTTTACAATAAAATTCGCCAGAGCATTAAAGAAAATATCGAAAAAAATCAGAACGATAAAGAGAAAATGGGAAAAGAATGTAAGGAAATCAAACAGCAAATTAACGCACAAAAAGCCAAAGAAGACAGCAGCAATTAATTTGTTCCGGTCTTTATAAATCGTCTGAAATTACTGCGATTTCAGACGATTTATATTTTTATGTAAATTCTTTTGCGATACAGAAGCCACATCAAAAATAGCCACGTTAATATAAAACAAATCGCAAACATCAGAGAAGCATTGATCGGTTCGGCAAGCGGAAGAAAAATCGTGTGAAAAATCCAACCTTGCAGCGAAACGGATTTTCCATCGGCATCGGTAAATTTTATCAATCCCATTATTTTTGCCGTCAAACCCGAACCGACATATAAAGCCAGCGCATTAACGCCGAAAATTATGAAAGGTTTTGCCCATTTTTGATAATTTTTGATGTCCACGAGCCAATAACAAAAACCTAAAAAACACAGCGCAAGTCCGCTCGTATAAAGCACATACGAACTCGTCCAGAGTGCTTTATTGATCGGAAAAAAGAAACTCCAGCACCAACCGGCGGCGACTAAAATCACGCCGAAAAAAAACAAGCCGCCGCATTTTTCATAATCGCTTTTATCTTTTTTCAGCCAGATTCCGGTTAAAATTCCCGAAATCGTCGTGACGACCGCCGGAATCGTCGAAAGAAGTCCTTCGGGATCGTAAACTTTTGCCTGTTTCCAGATGTGATTTTCGGTAAATATCAGACGATCAAGATATGCGGCGAAATTACACGCTTTGTCGTCAATCGTCGTTATTTCGCAACCCGCAACCGGAATCAGATTCATTAAAGCCCAATAAACAAGCAATGAAACAATTGAAAAAATCGTCAGCTTTTTCCAGTCGAGATTCAGAAACAGAAGCGATGCAAACAGGTAGCAAACCGCAATTCTTTGTAAAACGCCGGGAATTCTCAAAGTTGAGAAATTAAAATAAGGAAATGCTGCGAGAAAAAGTCCGAGCAGAAAAATAATTACCGTTCGCCGGAAAATTTTCAGATAAACGTCTTTCGTAATCGTGTCGTTTTCAACTTTTTTGCCGAGCGCGAGCGGAATCGCCACGCCGACGATAAACAGGAAAAACGGGAAAATATAATCGGTCGGCGTGATGCCGTGCCACGGCGCGTGTTCGAGCGGCGAGTAAATCGCCGACCAAGTTCCCGGATTGTTGACCATAATCATTCCCGCAATCGTCATCCCGCGAAAAACGTCGAGCGAAAGTAAACGATTCGTCTTTGTCGTCTGTTCCACAGATTTTTACCTCATTTTGAATTTAACAAACGCATATTGAATTAATTATTTTTGCTTGTCAATGCTCGATTTTCCGTAAATTGCTTTTTAATGAAAAATTTTTGTGGCAAAATGTATGCAATATGAAAACCGATCTCAAGACGTTTTTCAAGAGACTTTATCAAAAAGCTCTTTTTGAAGAAGATATTCTCAGCACAGCCGCACAGGTCGCTTTTTATTTCTCCTTTGCGCTGTTTCCGCTTTTGTTATTTTTAATCAGTCTATTCGGCATAATTCTCGAATCGGCGGACGATTTTCGCGGTGAATTATTTTTTTATTTGCGCCAGATAATGCCTTTTTCGGCGTTTGAACTCGTGCAGAAAACCATTCAGGAAGTAACGGAAAACAGTTCGGGCGGAAAATTGACAATCGGTTTGCTAATCGCTCTCTGGTCGGCTTCCGCCGGCGTTGACAGCCTGCGAATAGCTTTGAATTCGGTTTACAATCTCGAAGAAAAACGCTCTTGGTGGAAAACCAAATTGCTCGCTCTGGTAATGACTTTTTCACTAACACTGCTGATTACAGTCGCTTGCGGAATAGTTTTTTACGGTTGGAAATTTCTTTCTTTTGTTTTGGACACGATAAATCTGCCGATTCCTTCGCCTTTTTTCCTGATGTTTTTACAATGGATTACGATTCTAATTGTTTTATTGGTAATTTACGGTCTGATCTACAACTTTTTGCCGATGCACAAACCTTACAGATGGGTTTGGGTCACGCCCGGTTCGATTGCCGGAATTATTTTGTGGTTGACGGTTTCATATTCGTTCCGGCTTTATCTGTCGTATTTTAATTCTTACGACAAAACTTACGGCTCGCTCGGCGCGGTAATTATTTTGATGCTCTGGCTTTATATGACGGCTCTGGTAATTTTGGTCGGCGGCATATTAAACGCGACCTTGCAGGAAATGACCGATCCCGAAGCCGCCGCCGATGCCGAGGAAAAAAGCGAACAAAAATTGGAAAAAGCCAAGACCGACCGACCTGCCGAAGAAGTCGAACAAATGAAGGAAGAACACAAAGATACGCGAGAGCAATTGGCGGGCGATAACGAAACTGAAAGTGAAAATAAAACAGAAAACGGTAATCCGAAGACAGCAGAAAAAGAAAATAAAATCCGAGTTTCCGCGCCGGTTCAGATCGCGTCCGTAAATTCTTTTGAAAATGAAAATATCGAAATTAGAAAACCCGTATTATCAAACTCGGATGCGATTTTTTCTTCGGAAAATAAGTTGACACCGAATAACAAGAAAATCATCGGTTTGACGACGGTCAGCGCGTTTGTCTTTTTAATGGGAATTCTTTTCAGAAAAAAAGACGACTAGAGAAATTACCAATTTTCTCTCGCCGCCAGATTTTTAATATGCGCCAGATGATGACGGCTGTGCCAATCGTATAAACCGAGCATTTTTTCCAAAGTCCATTCGCCCGATTCGGGATGTTTCAGTTTTCTTGCAAAATCTTTTTCCGACATCGAATTTAAGAGCGTCGCCCAACGCGAATGAATTCCTTCGACGATTTTCATCGAAACATCTATCGGCATTTTGCTGTCTTCGAGTTCCGCCCATTTGTCTTCGTGATATGCTCTGATCGTCGGCACGTCTTCGGTCAAAGCCAGTTTAAATCGGCAGTAAGAATTTAAATGACTGTCGGCGATATGATGAATCGTCTGGCGCACAGTCCAACCTTCGGGGCGATACGGCGTGTCGAGTTGCGCGTCGGAAAGATTTTCAACCGCCGCATTTAATTTGTCAGGCAAATTTGAAATCGTGTTGATAAATTCTTCACGAAATTCTTTTGTAATTTCAATATCCGAATCGAATTTTCCAATCGGAAATCTTAAATCTTCGCTCATTTTCACCTCTTTAAATCAATAAAATAAATTGTTTTTAATCACCGAAGTAATTTTCAAATCTGGTAAATTCTTTCAAAAACGCCAGTTTTACCGTTCCCGTCGGACCGTTGCGCTGTTTTGAAATCAAAAGTTCGGCAACTCCGGCGTTTTCTTCCGCCGGTTTGTAGTATTCTTCGCGGTAAATAAATGCAACAACATCCGCGTCCTGCTCGATGCTGCCCGATTCTCTCAAATCCGACATCAAAGGTTTCGGCGGATTTCTTGCTTCCGGTGCGCGTGAAAGCTGCGAGAGCGCAAGCAGAGGAACGTGCAGTTCTTTGGCGAGACCTTTTAATTCACGCGAAATTTGCGAAACTTCCTGTTGGCGCGATTCCGTTCGCTTCGAGCCGGACATCAACTGCATATAGTCAACGACGATTAGATCAATCTTTTTCTGTTCTGCAAAAAGTCGTCGGCATTTGGCACGCATTTCCATCACGGAAATTCCGGGCGTATCGTCAATAAAAATCTTCGCCGCCGAAAGCGTTCCGATGGCTTCGGCGAGTCTGCCCCATTCGTCCTGAATCAGATAACCGGTGCGAAAACGATGCGCGTCAACCTTTGCTTCACTCGACAGCATACGCATCACGAGTTGTTCTTTCGACATTTCAAGCGAAAAAACCGCCACGACCGCGCCTTCCTGCGTCGCCGCATTTTGCGCCAGCGTCAAGGCAAGCGCGGTTTTTCCCATTGACGGACGTGCGGCGAGAATAATCAGATCGGATTCCTGAAAACCCGAAGTCATCTGATCGAGTTCGCGGAAACCGGTCGCAAGTCCTGTCAGGGCGTGAGATTCGCGTTTGGAATACTCCTGAACTTTTTTAAGAACCGTTTCGGCAATCGGCTGAATATGCGCGAAACCTTGTCTCGTGCGTTCGTCGGCGAGCGCGAAAATCATCGCTTCGGCGCGGTCGAGAACGACTGCCGCTTCTTCTTCTTCGGCAAGTGCTTCGCTCGTAATCTGGTTGCACGCTTTGATCAGATTTCTGACGAGAGCTTTTTCGCGGACGACTTTCGTGTAACTTTGAATCTCGGAAAAATGCGGCAGACCGAACGTAAAGTTAGTGATTGTTGCAACGCCGCCGATTGATTCGAGTTGATTTTCTTTTTTCAATTCCTCGCCGATCAGAATCGGGTCAATGCGTTCGCTGCGATCAAAGAGATTGAGCATCGCGCGATAAATTCTTCGGTGCAGAGGCGAATAAAAATCGTCGGGATGAAGTTGTTCGATGGCTTGCGAAATCAGCGCGTTATCTAACAAAATCGCGCCCAAAATAACGCGTTCGCTATCGGCACTCGACGGTAAAGGTTTTTCGAGATATTGTTCGCGTGTAAATTCGGGACTTGCCATTTTGTGAAATTAGAAAATCGAAAATAAAAACCGTCTAAAAATTAAAATAATCGGAGAGTTTTTTTGATTCAACGGCTGTCGAAAAATCAAATTTGTAGAATTATTCTTGATTTTAGTGAATAAAAAAGACTGCAAAATTTTAAATTGCAGTCTTAAATAATACGTTCAATTTGCGAAAAAAACAAAAAACTCTTCAACAAATATTTTTATGAATTTATTTACCGAATATGAGCCGAAACAATAATTTCAAACTTGAAATTTTAGATTCAAAAAGTTTGAAATAAAATTATTCTTCGGTTTCATCATCCGAATTTTCCACGTTTTCCGCAGATTCGGCAGTTTTAGCTTCGGCTTGCGCCTTTTTCTCAGCTTCAGCTTTGTCTCGGGCATCAACTTCGGCTTGCGCGGCTTGCGCGGCTTTTTCCTGTTTCTGCTCTTCGGTTTCGATGATGTTGCCTTCTTCGTCGGTAACTTTTACCGGAACGTCAATCGTTACTTCGCGGTGAAGTTTGACGGGAACTGTAAATTCTCCGGTTTCTTTGATGTTGTCCTTCAAAGCTACGCGGCGGCGGTCAATTTCGTAACCTTTTTCTTTTAACGCTTCGACGATGTCCATTGTCGTTACCGAACCGAAAAGATGTCCGGTTTCGCCGACTTTTCGGGCAAATGTCAGAGAAATATCGCCCATCTGCGTCGCTTGCGCTTCGGCGGTTGATTTTTCGACAGCGGCTTTCTTGAGCAGCGCGGTGCGTTCATTTTCGATCTGTTTGATATTTCCCTTGGTCGCCAGACTCGCCATTCCCTGCGGAAGCAGATAATTTCTGGCATATCCGGCTCTGACTTTGACGATTTCGCCGCGTCCGCCGAGCGTTTCAATATCTTCGCGTAACAATACTTTAGTTGTTGCCATTATAAAAATTCTCCTTATTTAGTCTGCAACGAAGGGCAAAAGTGCCATCGCGCGGGCGCGTTTGATTGCGGTTGCCAGACGGCGTTGGTCGCGGGCTGAAATTCCTGAAATACGACGCGGCATAATTTTTCCGCGTTCGGGAATAAACTGCATCAATAAATCCGCATCTTTCCAATCCAGATATTCGGGAATCTGGTATTGTGAACGGCGGCGCGGGTAACGTCTGGGAAATTTTCCGCCCGAAACATCTTCGGACACTTCCAGATCATTATCGTCATAACCTATGTCATCTCTATCTGCCATTTTAGTTAAACTCCTATATTAAATTCTTAAATTTCGGCTTTACGCTTCCTCTTCCTGTTCGTCGATTGGAGCGGTTGCGGCATTGCGGCGCGCATTGCGATTTTCGCGTTTCGACCGGATTTTGTCTGCTTTTTTACGGTCTTCGTCAACGCGAACCGTCATAAAGCGGACAATCGTATCGTTGACGCGCATCCGGCGTTCGAGTTCGGCGATTTCCTTTCCCGAACCTTCGAATTCATACAAAACGTAGAATCCGTCCGTTAATTTACCGATTTTATATGCCAAGCGGCGCACACCGATATTTTCGACTTTTGTAATAGTTCCGCCTTCGGTTTCGACAAGTTTGCTGATTGACTCATTTAATTTGTCAATGTTTTCGACAGTCGTATCCGGCGGCGCGATATACATCATTTCATAAACTCTATTTTGTGCCATTTTTTTTCTCCGTTAGAGTTCAAAGTCTAAGGTTTGAGATTCAAATTTAATTAATAACTTTGAATCGTTTACTTAACACTTTGCACTAATTAAATTGAGCCATTGCCCGTTCTACGCCGGCGGCAATGATCGTGCGAACCGCGTCTGCGCTTCGCTCCAAAACTTTTTCAACCGTTTCAAAATCCGTCTTTGAAAAATTTTCAAGAACAAAATTTTTCGTATCTCTGATCGGATGTTCGGGCTGAATCCCGATTCTCAAACGTATGTAATCCTGCGTTTTCGTGCAGTCGTTGATTGATTTCAAACCGTTGTGTCCGCCCGCCGAACCTTTCGGTCGGATTCTGAATTTGCCGAGCGGCAGAGCCAGATCATCGGAAATGACGATCAATTTTTCGATTGATCTGTCCGGTTTTTTCAAAAGGCACGAGACCGTTTCGCCGCTCAAATTCATATAAGTCTGCGGTTTGACGAGTTCGCATATTTTGTTTTCAATTGCGGCACGTCCGATCAAAGCGCGGCATTCTTCGCGTTTGACCTGAGTTTGATTTTCCCGCGCCAACATATCTATCAGCATAAAGCCGAGATTATGGCGCGTCTTTTCATATTCAAGTCCGGGATTTCCGAGTCCGACGATAAGCCAGTTTTTATTATCGTCGGGCGCATTTTTTTGTTCTTCAAACATTGTTTTATAAAAATACGCCCGACAATTTGTAAAAATTACTCGGACTTTTCGCCTTCAGCTTCAGCACTGCCCGGAGCAGGTTCGCCCGATTCATCCGAAACTTCCGGTTCTGCACCTTCTTCAAGCTGCGGTTCGAGTTCTTCTTCTCTGACAATCACGATTGCCGCGACGACCGTTTCAGCCTCTTCGTGAATTTCAATGCCGTCTTCGACCTTGACATCGGAAACGTGAATTGCGTGTTCGAGCGTCAATTCCGAAATATCTACATCAATCGAATCAGGGATTTTGCTCGGCGTACAAAAGATTTTGACTTCGCGCAAAGCCTGATTTAAAACTGCGCCTTCTTCATTTAACGCTTGCGGTTCGCCTATTAAATGAAGCGGAACGGTAACTTCGATTTTTTCACCTTTTTTGATTCTGCGAAGATCGGCGTGCATCAGAGTTCCTTTGACCGGATGAATCTGTCGGTCGTGAAACATTACATCCGATTCACCGAAGCCTTCGATGTCCATCGAAAAAACCGTATTGACACCCGATTCCGAACGGAGAACCGCTGCCAGATCGCTCAAACTTGCAATCGCCGCTACCGTATCTTGACCGCCGCCATAGACGGAGACGGGAAGTTTGCCGTCGGCGCGAAGCCGACGCGCATCGTTCGAGCCGCGTGCTTCTCTTACTTCACCTTTTACTATTACTTTATCTGCCATATTTTTAACCCGTGTTTTCTAAAATGTAACGCCGATCTTCCGTCGGCTGTAAGCCGCTGCCATAGCCGGCAAGAAGTCGAAGTTACATCTTCAAATACCTAAATAAATAACGATGAAACGCTTGTTTCATCGTGAATTGATTTAATGCCGTTGCTTAAAAGATTTGCAACGCTCAAAACTTCGATGCGACCCGCATCTTTTAACGATTTCGCTTTATCGCAGAGCGGGATCGTATTGGTTACGATAATTTTTTCAAGAATCGAATTGTTCAAATTTTCAACCGCTTTGCCTGACAAAACCGCGTGT
>CBDCJY010000012.1:0-70152 GCA_965217985.1 Pyrinomonadaceae bacterium | reverse complement strand
GGGAAAAAACACCGACAGGGAAATGAAGCTGACGGAAACCGCGTCGGGAACTTTGAAAGACGGCAAAATCGAATTAACGAGATTAGACGCGGGAAGTTTTTCCAAAGGTCCGAAACCGCCCGATAAAGTTTCGGGTTCGATAAACGAAAACAAATTAAATTTAACTTTCGAGCCTTTGCCGACAAATACAGCCGACGGTTTTGCGCTAGAAGGAAAACTCGAAGCCGTAAAAGATTAATAATTATTTGTAGATAAAACCGATATTAAAATTTTGCCAGTTAAATTAGTTCAACGTCGTTTCCAGTTCATCTAAAAGTTCCTGATTTGTCCATTCGTTGCCGGGAAATATTTTGGTGACTTTTCCGTCGGGCGCGATGACAATCGTTCTGAGCGAATGATTGATCTGCGTTTTGTTATTCGTATCTTTTTCGTAACGCAGACCGAAAGCGTCGGCGATTTTTTTGACTTCCGCGTCTTTGCCGACGGCGATTTGCCAGACTTTGAAATCGGTCGCTTTCGAGTCTTTGCCGAGATAGCCGATGCCGTATTGTTTGAGTTTTTCGGGCGTGTCGTTTTCGGGATCGAATGAAATACTCAACAGACGAATTTTGTCTTTTAAATTGTCATCCGCGTTTACTTGATTGGCGAGATCGGAAAAGTTTTTCGACATTTTGATGCAATAATCCGGCAACGGGCATTGTGCATAAATAAATGTGATCGCCGTCGCTTTGCCTTTGAAATCCGCGAGCGAAATCTGTTTGCCGTCTTGATTCGTCAGCGAAAAATCCGGCGCGTCTTTGCCGATCTGCGCGAAATTTTCGTTGATCGGCGGCGCATTATTGTTCGGATCAAGCGCGGCGGTGATGCTGATGTTTTCGAGCCAGAAAGGTTCTTTCGCCGTTTCGTCAACGACGAGATCGGCTTTGATTTCCGAGCCGACCGTCAAATCGTTCCAAATCCAATCGGCGTGAATCGGAAATTTCATTGTCATCGCGTCCATAAAGCCTTCGACTTTTTTATGTTCGATCTCGGCGGCTTTTTTAGCGCGGTCAACCGAAATTATTTTGCCTTCAAATTTGTAATGTTTGGCATCGGCTGATGCCCGTCGGTTTTTCTTCGGTTTTTTGGCAAGCCGTGAAAAGTAAAACTGAAAATAAAAATATAATTAAATAACGCATAATATTTATTTTAATCATTTAAACCGCGAAACACACAAAATGACGCAAAGAACCGCGAAGAAATTTTCGTGTCTTTTGCGTATTTCGCGGCTAAACCTTTTATTCCGCTTTCAACTTTTCGTCGTATAAAAATCGGTAAACTCTGTAATTTGCCAACACTTTGTAAACATAATCTTTGCTCTGCGAAAAAGCGATTTCGGGAACGTATAAATCGGGCGAATTCGATCTTGCACGCGCCAGCCAACGCGCCATATTGTCTTCGCCGCCGTTGTAACTTGCCGCGACCGCCTGCGGTTGAGCCGGAAACTGTTTGAATAAATTCGACAGATACTGCAAACCGAAGAGAACGGAAGTCGGCGGATCGTAAAGCTCGTCCTGACGGAAATTTTTTCTGCCCAACTGCTGCGCGATCTGATCGGAAGTCGTCGAGATAAACTGCATCAAGCCGCGCGCCGCCGCGTAAGATTTCACGTCGGCGCGATAACGCGATTCCTGACGCATAATCGAAAGCGCGAAACGCGGATCAACATTTCGCGGCGGCGCGTATTTGTCGAGCGAATCGGCGTAAGGCGCGGGATAAAGCAATTCCAATTGATCGCGCGGAATGAGTTCGATCTCAAAGTCCGAGGGAATTTTTTTCCACAAAGGTTCGGCAAAACCGACGGCGCGATACGCCATATCGCCGCGTTTATAAAAAACTGCCAGAGTGTAATTTAAATCATCGGTTTTCGGCGTTGAATTATCGGCAAAACTTTTTTCCAGTTCAGGCGTTGCTTCGTCATACAAACCTAAAAATAAAAGTTCGTCCGCCAGATTTTTATGTGAATTTTCGAGCGGCGTTTGGCGTTCGGATTTTAAGGTTTCCTTTCTGCCGAATTCGAGCAGATTGAATTTTGGGATTTTTTGATAATCGGGCAGAGTTTCATAACTTTTACGAATAACGCCGAGCAAAATTTCCTTTTTGGTCATATTTGCAGACTTCGATTCATTTGCAATCTGCGCGTCACTCAAAAGTCGAATTGCCGATTGCGCCGCGCTTCTCCGCGCTTCGGCGTTTCTCGTTTCGATATTTTTCGTTAATAAATCGAATTTTGCCGCAATCGCCGATTTTGATTTTTCGCTGGTTTGCCAACGCTTTCAATCTTTCCGTCGCACGCCAGCCGTAATATTCGGCGCGTCCGTCGGAAATTTGCAGATACGCGTCAATCGCTTCGGGAAAACGGTTTAATTGTTCCAAAACGATGGCGCGCAGAAATATAATTTCGGCTTTGTTCGTGCCGCCCGGAACTTTTGTTCCGCCGGGATCGGAAAATGTCAAAAGTTTTTCTAAATCCACTAAAGCGTTTTGCCAATCGTTGTTTGCCAGATGAATTTTTGCCTGTGAAAAAAGCGCGACTGCTTCCGGCAATTTGCCGCGAAATGCTGTTTGTGTTTTCTGCGCCCAATCGAGCGCATTCGCATTTTCTCCGGCATCACGCAAAACGTCAACGATATTTAAATAAGCGCGGTCGAGACGTTCCGCGTTCGGATATTTTTCGATGATTTGCCGATAACGCGCAACGGCTAATTTCATTTTGCCGACGCGTGAGTAAGCAGAAGCCGCTTGACTCAGAGCGTCTTCTGCAAAGGTCGTGTCGGGAAATTCGTTAAAAACCGCGCTCGAACCATTCGATTGCCTGAAGAAAATTATTTTCACGCGCCAGAGCGCGACCGGTTTGCAAATAAACATTCGGCAAAGTTTGACTCGCCGGATAATTTTTCGCAATCGCTTCATAATGCAGCCGCGCATCGGCGTAATCGCGGTTAAATTGGTAAATATCGGCGCGTTTTAAATGTTCGGATTCCGGCAGATTCGTCGTGGTTTTGCCGAAATTTTCCCGTCCGACATCAATCAAATCCAGACCTTTGACGGCAGAAAGCGCGAAATCATCGGGTTGCGAAGCGTTCGGAAGTTCGTTTATCAAACGATTGAAAATATTTTTTGCTTCGTTCTGTTTTCCGGTTTGCAAATAACTTTCGCCGAGAATGACGAGATTTTCTCGAATCAGGCGACTGCTTAATTGATCTTTGGTCTTTGGTTTTCGGTCACGGAAATTTGTCTGATTCAGTAAAAGATTGATTGCGATTTCAAAGTTTTTGCTTTCAAAATAACTTCGCGTGATTCGCGCATTTGCCGCATCATTCAAAAGACTGTTCGGCGCAATTGAATTGATTTCCTGTAAGTAAATGCGTTCGAGCATCAGATTGCCGCTCGAACGCGCGATCTCCGCAAGATGAAAAAGCGCGTATTCCTTTAAAACGGAACTGCGATCTGCAACCTTTCGGTAGTTAGTCGAAGCAACTGCGGAATCGCCGGTTTTTTCCGCCAGACGCGCCAACAGATAATCGTAATTATTTCTCTCGAAAAATGTTTTGTCGGATTTCTGAAGTGTTTGAAGTTCACCAACTGCGGTTTGATAATCGCGGTTTTCGATTTCTTTGAGAATTTTTTGACGCGTTTCCTGAAAATTTTGGGCGAAGATGTTATTGACAGAAAAAACGAAAGCAATTAATACGAAAAATAAATACTCTTTCATCGGTTTTTAACATATCAAAAAATAATCGCCCTAATGTTAAAGATCGTTTTCGGAAATTTATCAAACGACAAATCCCGGTCGCGTCTGGCTGTCCTTGCATTCCCAGACGACAGCGATTTTATCAATCGCCACATACGCGACGCGCTCGTGTTCGTCACGCAGATACAAGATTTTGTCTTTGACATCTACCACATCGCCGCGCACGGTCGCCGTCGAACCGCACGAGATGTCAATTTTTTTGCCCATTAATTGTTTTAAAAATTCTTCCATTTCGATAACTTATCCATTTATAAATTTCAGAGTTCTATTTTACAGATTTTGAAAACGATTGCCAGAAGAACATACGAAAAAATTAATTGCACCTGTTAAAAATGAGAATATCCGCTCTTTTATGAAAGCAAAATCAAGACAAATGAATTTATATAAAAAACTTGATCCGCTTAACCTGATTTTCCGGCTTGCCAAAGAGTTGAATAGTTTTCCGTTAGTGAAAAAAATATGCTAATTTTAATTTCGGAGAAATAAAAACCTTGCAAAAAATTCATCCGTCAAAAACAGGCATTCACCTCATCGCAATTTTTGAAGCCGTCAAAGGCGTGATCGGTTTGATCGCCGGCTTCGGCATTCTTTCGCTGATAAACCGCGACATCGCCGATTTTGCCGAAGATTTGGTCGGCTTTCTTCATCTGAATTCCGAAGGCAGATTCGCCCATCGTATTGTCGAAACCATTACCAAATTAAATCCTTCAAATATAAAACTCTTTTTTATTTTATCGCTCGTTTACGCGACCGTCCGTTTTGTCGAAGCCTACGGTTTGTGGCGTTTGCGCGCGTGGGCGGAATGGTTTGCGATTATTTCCGGCTGTCTCTATATTCCGGTCGAAATTTACGAACTCGTTCACAAACCGACGTTTGTCCGCGCCGGGATTTTGATCGTTAATGTCGCGGTCGTCATTTATCTTTATTCCTTTCGGAAAGAACAAAAACACGAACAGGAAATTCACGAAAGCCAAACGACTGCGGGCGATATTTCAGTATAGTTTTACCGGATACAGCGTCAGACGGTTAAATAAAAAAACTCTCTGAAAAATCGTTCAAATGCCGATGTTTCAGAGAGTTGATCGTAATTGAGAAAAAAATTACTCGCTCGGAATGTTTAATTCCTGACCGGGGAAAATTTTGTCTGGATCGTCGAGTTTGTCGCGGTTGGCTTCAAAAATTTTCTGCCAGCTAACGCCGTATTTCGAACCGATTTTGCTCAAACTGTCGCCCGATTGAACGGTGTAATTTCCGCCGGAACTCGTGCCGACACCGCCTTCTCCATCGCCGCCGTCGCCTTCCGGTGCGGAGACATTCATCACCAGATCGCCCGAACGATAATCGGGATCAATACGGTTATATTCGTCCCAAAGCTGTTGTTTTGCGCTTGCGCTTCCGGCAACGCCGTCAACATATAGAACGCCGTTATCTTCGCGCGTGTTCAAACCGGAAACTCCGAGTTGACTTGCGAGATCAAGCAACGATTGATATTTATCTTGTACTGCCATTTAAAAATTTCCTCCTTTCCCCTTGATTATTTTCCTACTAAGTCGTTATTAACTTTTCGTTTTGCTACTTCCTGTGCCGCCTGAACTGCTTCTGTCATCTTATCTTTCGGAACAGTTCCGCGAAGCGTAACCTCTGTAGTTGTTGCTTCAACTTGCACATCATTAAAGCCTTTTTTCTTCATCGCATCTTCGACTGCCGCCTGAACTGCCGCATCTTTCATCGGAGCCGCCGGAGTTGACATCGCAACATTAGTCGCGACATTGGTGTTCATTTTATTGACGTTGGTATTGTCACTGCCTTTGCATCCTGCCAAACCCGCGATAGCTGCTAAAGAAATTACTGCTAAAAATTTAGTTTTCATATTTTCCTCCCAGAAAAATTAACATTACGTTATGTCTCTAATTGAAAGTGCCGATGTCCTGTTTTTTCACCTGCAACTTTTTTCACTTTGTTATTCAAACAATGTTTTTTGAAACTTACTTGGTTGAGCGATGTTTGTCAATTCCGCAAGCAAAACTTGCAGATAAAAATGTTCAGATTTGAACTGAAAATATTTCTTCGGCGATTCTTTTGGCTACTTCATACGAAGTGAATTCGGGCTTGATTATGAAATGCCAGTCCGCCAGACAATAAGATTTTTGTCTTTGAGCGAAGAGTTCTTCGGCGGTTGTTTTGTTCTGCGCGAGAGGTCTTTCTTTTCTCGATTGACGGATGTTAAACCAGCAGTGTTCAAAAGTGGATTCGAGCCAGACGGTCGTGCATTCGTATTGTTTTATAAGTATGCGGTTTTTCTCGATTGTCCACGCGCCGCCGCCGAGCGCGATAATTTTCGCGTCGCTTTCTTCGAGGATTTTGCACAGACAATCGGTTTCGATTTCGCGGAAGCGGGATTCGCCGATACCCGTTATCAATTCGGCAATCGTGCTGTTTTCTTTTTCTTCGATAACATAGTCGAGATCGGTTCTTTCCGCACCGAGCAGATATGCCAGATGACGGGAAACCGACGATTTGCCGACACCCATAAATCCGGTCAAAATCACTCTTTTATTTGAATTACTCATTTGCGAAAAACTTATTTTACTATATCAGCCAAAATCTTGAAAAACTCTGGAAAAGAAATATTCGCGCTTTCCGCACCGCTAATTTCCGTTTCGCCCGTCGCAAAAAGTGCGGCAATCGAAAACGCCATCGCAATCCGGTGATCGCCGAAAGATTCGAGTTTTGCGCCTTTCAAGTCCGATTTTTCGATATGCAATCCGTCGGGAAATTCTTCGACCGTCGCGTTCATACGTCTCAAATTTTCGACGACCGACGCGATTCTGTCGGATTCTTTGACGCGCAGTTCTTCGGCGTTTCTGATCTCCAAACCGCCTTCGATCTGCGTTCCGAAAACCGCGAGAATCGGCACTTCGTCAATCAGATTAGCGATTATGTCACCGCCGATCAGAGTATTTTCCGTTTTTATTTCGTCTTTTCCGAAAACGCGCAAATCGCCGATAATCTCGCCGCCGTTTTCATTTTCGTTCAGAATCTCAATTCGTGCGCCAAATCTTTTTAAAACGTCTAAAAATGCCGTGCGCGTCGGATTGAGTCCGACATTTTTTATCAATAGATCGGAATTTTTCAAACACGCCGCCGCGACCGCGAAAAATGCCGCCGAAGAAATGTCAGACGGAACGCGAAAATCCTTCGCCGTCAAAACCGATTTGCCGGAAACGGAAACCTGATGAACAAATTCGCCGCCGCCGCTTTCCAAAAATTCTTCGCTGATTTCCGCGCCGAGATTTTTGAGCATTATTTCCGTGTGATTTCTGGAAGACGGCGTTTGGTTTCCGGTTTTCGGACTTTGGACTTTTGTAATTCCGTCAGCATTTAATCCGGCAAGCGTCACGCACGATTTGACTTGTGCGCTGGCGACAGGCATTTCGTATTCGATTGCGTCTAAAGGGTTTTTGCCGAAAATTTTCATCGGCAGACAATTGTTTTCCGATTCGATTTTCGCGCCCATTTTTTCGAGCGGCGTAATTACGCGCTTCATCGGACGAATCGAAAGACTTTCATCGCCGATCAAAACAGAATCGAAATTTTGTCCCGCCAAAACGCCCGATAAAAGGCGAACGGTTGTTCCGCTGTTTCCGCAATCCAATTTCTTTGAAGGTTTTTGAAAACCGTTTTTACCGACACCTTTAATGTAAACTGCCGAGTTTTCCCGTTCGATTTCAACGCCCAGAGTTCTCAGACATTCGAGAGTCGAAGCGCAGTCGGCGGCGGATGAAAAGTTTTCGATTTTCGATTCGCCGTTTGCCATCGCCGAAAAAATGGCGGCGCGATGCGAAATCGATTTATCGCCGGGAAGATTTATTTCACCGGAAATTTTGTTTGCAGATTTGATTTTCATATAGATTTGTCGTGACCTAAGATTAGGAAAAGATTGATTATTTATCAATTATGCGAGTCAATAGTAGAAATAAATATTGAAATAAAAGCATTCTTATATCTGTAAACTCTGTGTAAACTTTGTGAACTCTGTGTTTCAAAAGTTCTTTAACACGGAGTTTTAAGAGATTTACACAGAGTTTACAGATAAGTATCGGATTTTCTAAAATTGATTTGTATTAATTATTAATAATTTGTTTCGTAAAACGGAGATTTTCGGCTCTCGAATTGCATTGTTATCATTATAACGAAAAATGAAACCGCTCAAACTCCATCTGAAAACATCTCTGCTCGCGTCGGCGGTCGCGCTCGTCGTTTTGTTCGTCGCGCTGCTTTTGATCAGCGTCAAGGTCGCCAATCAGGATCGTGACGAACAAAAACAATTCGCGCAGCTCGAAGCCGAAAATCTCGCGCAGCATCTCTCGATTTTTCCGTCGCAAAACAGCGTAATGGATTTGCAGCGGCTGACGAATTTCGTCAACGGCTCGCGCCCGAATCTTGTGACGGTCAGAATCTGGCGGCTCGATTACGGCGGTTTTTCGATCACGACGGCGGCGGACGGCAGCGAAAATCTGGAAGATATTCCGCCGGAAACTCAGCTTTCATTAAAAGGCGGCAGATCGTCGCAACTCATCGCCGTTTCAAAAAATACGGGCGACGATTCGATTTTTAGAGTTTTCGCGCCGATTGTCGCGGGCAATCGCGTCTCCGGCGCGGTCGAGGTCGTCGAACGTCTCGACACGGTTTCCAACATCGCTCTGCAATATCTCTGGAGTTTGTCGTGGATCGCTCTGGCGACAATTTTTTTAATGCTCGCAGCATTTTATCTGCTTTTTCAAAGTTTGGTTTACAAACCGCTCGAAAAACTTTTGACGGCGATGGAAAAAGCGAAACAGGGAAATTTTGAAATTGCTGTTTTAGCAAATGAAAAGCCGGACGAATTCGGAAAACTGACGAATAATTTTAATTCGATGATGTTGCAGATCAGCGAAATGAGCGAAGAACGCCGCCGTCAAAACGAGATTTTGAGCGAAAAAGTCGGCGAAGCGACATCCGAACTGCAGCACAAAAACGAACAACTCGAAACCGCCAATCTCGAACTTTTTCGCGCCACGCGCCAAATGTCGGAAATGGAACGTCTCGCCGCCGCCGGACAAACCGCCGCGCAGTTTGCTCACGAAGTCGGAACGCCGCTTAATCTCATCAGCGGTCACGTTCAGCTTTTGCAGACGAAACTCGCCGCTGAAACAAAAGAATCGAATCGTCTGCAAATCATTAATTCGCAGATCGAACGCATCGAACAGATCGTCCGCGATATGCTCGACCGCACGCGATTTGGCGCGGTCGAACTTAAACCGCTCGATCTGAATGAACTTTTGCACAAAACGATTGATACGGTCGAACCGACTTTGCAGGAAAAAAACGTCGAATTGAATGTTGATTTGTCGGACGAACTTCCCGAAATTTCCGGCGATGCCGACCGTCTGCAACAGGTTTTTCTTAATTTAATAAACAATGCACTCGACGCGATGCCGAAAGGCGGAAAATTGAATATTTCCACACACACGAATCAGGAAAAAGTCTGTGCCGAATTTGCCGACAGCGGAATCGGAATGAGCCGCGAAACGAGCGAAAAGATTTTTCAAAGTCTTTTTACGACCAAAGAACGCGGACGCGGAACAGGACTCGGTTTGGTTGTCGTTAAACAGATTTTGTTGGAACACAACGCCGAAATCGAAGTCGAAAGCGAACCGAAAAAAGGCGCGAAGTTTACGATTTATTTTCCAATTTAAAACATCAATTCTCACTTTGACGACACATTTCCCGACATTGTAGTTAAAATTCGACTTTACAATTCTCAGAGTCGAACTGAACGCTGGAGAGTTCATAGCCGTCAAGATGACGGCGTTCCGTCAACAACTGTGGCGATTTTGTCACTTCTGCAATGTTGTCACAACAAAATCCCGCTGAAAACTCATAAACTGCCGATAAACATTACTAAACAATCTGGCACACGAATTGAAATTAATAATTTCGGCAAAAGAGAGTGCAATTGAAATTCCTCGGGCAAACGAAAGAAAGAGTTTTGAAATTTCAGCAATTTTGAAAGTTCGAGATTCTTTCTTTCGTCTTAAAAGTAATTATGAAAAAAAAAGAAATCATAGAAAATATAAATGAAAAATCCATTACATTGTTGCGCCGTTATCCGTTGCAGATAATCGGCGTAATTTCTCTTTCGGTTTTATTATTCGCTATATTTGCGACGGCGTTGATGTTGCCGCTCAAAACGAAAGGGCAGAGTTTATTCAGCACGACAACGCCCGTTGCCGAAAGCAACGATCAGCCGAACGGCGAGTTAAATAATACGCCGACGATGCGCGGTTCGTATGCCGATATAGTTGACAAAACCGCGCCGGCGGTCGTCACGGTTCGTTCGGAAAGAAAGGTCGCGGCACAACAACAGCAATCTATGCCGTTTGACGATCCGGCATTACGACAATTTTTCGGCGGTCGTCTGCCGCAGATGCAACAGCAACAGCAACAACCGCAAATCGAACGCGGTTTGGGTTCGGGCGTAATCGTCAGTTCGGACGGCACGATCTTAACGAACAATCACGTCGTAATGGGCGCGAGCGAAGTTAAAGTTGATCTGCCGAACAAACAGACTTATACGGCGAAAGTCGTCGGCACGGACGAGCCTTCGGATTTGGCGGTTTTGAAAATCGAGGCGGAAAATCTGCCTACTTTGCCGGTCGGAAATTCGGACGCGGTGCGCGTCGGCGATGTCGTGCTGGCAATCGGAAATCCGCTCGGTCTGCGGCAGACGGTGACGAGCGGAATTATTTCGGCGAAAGGTCGCCAGACGGGTTTGTCGGACGGAAGTTTTGAAGATTTTCTGCAAACCGACGCGCCGATCAATCACGGAAATTCGGGCGGCGCGCTGATTAATGTCAACGGCGAACTGATCGGCATCAATTCGCAGATTCTTTCGCCGTCGGGCGGCAGCATCGGCATCGGTTTTGCGATTCCGTCGAATATGGCGAAATCGGTGATGCAGCAATTGATGAGCGGCGGCAAAGTCCGGCGCGGAATGCTCGGTGTCGGGATTCAAGACGTAACTTCGGAACTCGCGCAAAACTTCGGCTTGAAAGACATTCGCGGCGTGATCGTCAATTCGGTTTCAGCGGCAAGTCCGGCGGAAAAAGCCGGTTTGAAACGCGGCGACGTGATCGTCAGTTTTAACGACACGAATATCTCGGACGGCAACGAACTTCGTAATAAAGTTGCCCAAACTGCGCCGGAAACGGAAGTTTCAATCGGTTATTTGCGTGATAATAAAGAGCAAACTGCAAAATTGACGCTCGGCGAATTTCAGCCGAAAAAAGATGAAAACGATGCGGAAAAGCAGAACTCCGAACCGGCGCAGGGAAAACTTGGTTTGTCTCTGCAGCAGTTAAATCCGCAGATCGCACAACAATTAGGATTGAAAAATGTTTCGGAAGGATTGGTTGTGATGGAAGTCCAACCGGGAAGCGCGGCGGATGAAGCCGGAATCGGGCAAGGGGATGTGATAACGGAAATTAACCGCCAGTCGGTTAATACAATTGACGAAGTTAAACAAGCAATTACCAAAGCAGACGGTAAACCCCTGTTGCTTCTTATCAATCGTCAAGGTCAAACCAGATTTGTCAGCGTCAAACCGTAAGTCTTTGACGTTGGCAAATCCTGAACATTTAACAAGGAGAAAATCAATGAAAAAGAATTTATTTTTAGGAATTATTTTTGCGGCTGTATTTACCGGAGCAAATGCTCTGGTTTACGGTCAGACGACAACTAAAACAAAACAAACGACAACGACGACGGCGACAGCTAAAAAAGAAGCCGGCGATCAAAAGAAAATGGCTGATAAAAAACGCGAAGAAGATATGAAAATGGCAAAAGCCGAGAAAAAGAAAGAGAAAAAATCGGCGATGATGGCAAAAAATACGACCAAGAAAAAACGCAAAAAGTTTTTGGGCATTTTCTAAATTTACAGTTAAAAAAACTTTGAAAAAGGCGATGTGAAAAATTACATCGCCTTTTTTATTAGCTGAAAATTGAATTTTGAATATACTGAATAAAGTTATGAAAAAAATTCTGGTAGTTGATGACAACGCGGAATCGTGTGAACTTTTGAGCGAGATTTTGACGGCGCAGAATTGGGAGGTCGAAATCGCGCGTTCGCCGGAGAGAGCTTTGAAACTTTCCGAAAATAACAGTTTCGATCTCGTCATCAGCGACATCAATCTCGAAGCCGATCTGTCGGGTTTGGACTTGCTCAAAAGACTGCGCGAAAAATCGCCGGTTGTTTTGGTGACGGGTTTCGGTTCGCTCGAAACGGCGGTCGAAGCGACGCGCGAAGGTGCGTGGGATTTTATTTCAAAACCTTTCAAAGTTGATGAAATCGTGGCGACGGCGAAACGTGCGCTCGAACAAACGCCCGAAAAAGACGAGGAAGAAATCCCGCCTGAAAAACAGATTTCCGGTCAAATGGTCGGAAGTTCTCCGAAAATGATCGAACTTTACAAGGAAATCGCGCGAGTTGCGCCGACGCGTTCGACGGTTTTGATTTTAGGCGAATCGGGAACTGGAAAAGAACTCGTCGCCCGCGCAATTCATCAAAATTCGCCGCGTAAAAATAATTCGTTCGTCGCCGTCAACTGCGGCGCGTTGACCGAATCTCTGCTCGAAGCCGAACTTTTCGGTTACACGAAAGGTTCGTTCACGGGCGCAAATTCCGACCGTCGCGGACTGTGGGAAGAAGCCGAAGGCGGCACGCTTTTTCTCGACGAAATCGGGGAAACTTCTCCCGCAATGCAAGTTAAACTTTTACGCGCTTTGCAGGAAAACGAGATCCGGCGCGTCGGTGCGACGCAGAACAAAAAAGTCGATGCGCGAATCATCGCCGCGACCAATCGTGAACTCGATGAAGAAGTCAAACAGAAAAATTTCCGCGAGGATTTATTTTATCGCCTGAGTGTGATTACTCTGAATGCTCCGCCGCTTCGTGAGCGCGTCGGCGATATTCCTATATTAGCCGAAAATTTTTTGCGGAAAGCCAAATCCGACACTAATAAGTCGAACTTACATTTTTCCGAAGAAACTTTGAAAACATTTGCCGCATACGATTGGCAAGGCAATGTCCGCGAACTCGAAGCCGCCGTCGAATACGCCGCGCTTCGCGTTCGCGGCAATGAAATTTTACCGGAAGATTTGCCTGTCAAGATGATTTCGGAAGATTTGGAAAACAAGGCGCGAAAACTGCATCTGATCGAGCTTTACGGCGATCTGCCGGCGTTGGACGAACTGGAGAAAAGATATTTACTTTATGTTCTCGAAAAAACCGCAGGCAATCGAACGAGAACGGCGGAAATTTTAGAGATTGATCGGCGGACGCTCTATCGGATGGCGGAGAGATTCGGCATCGAACTCGATTAGCGGCGGCGAAATCTGTCTTTCGGCTGAAGTTTTACGTCGCGCATCTGAATAGTGTTATTAGAGTTTGAAATAATCGCATCGGTCGTAACGGTTTCAACCGTCGGTTTCGAGATAAAAGCGGATAAACCGTATAAAAGCAGAGAAAATAAACAAACACTGAATAAAATCCAACCGATAGCAAATCCGAGTTCTTTGTTAGATTTTATAAAAGTCGTTTTCATATTAAATTGAAAAGCGTAATCGTTTTTTTTGACGATTACGCTGCGGAACTGCTTTCTTGAAAGAAAGATGAAACTATGTCGGATAAACCTCCGGTTTATAAATTTTCCCTTTTGTTCGTTTAATGATCTGCCCGGTTTTGCCTATTTCGGAGATGCTTTTTTGGTGTTCGGTGATTTCATCATCGTTGTCGAATCCGCCGACGATGACGTTTTTTTCGCGGCTTTGTGTTTGCGATGTTTGCGATGTTTGCGATGTTTTTTGACCTTTTTAGTCGTCGTTGCGGCGGTTTTGGTGTTTTTAACGGTCGGTGTCGGACTGGCGGCGAAAGCCGAACCGGCGATTGCCAAACTCAAAATCAACGCTCCGATTACTCCAAGTTTATTTTTCATTTAATTAACTCCTTTGGTTTTTAATAAAAATCTCTTTATAAATTTTCAGAAAAATTTCCGATCTTAGCGAAAGAAAAGTTCATCAATTTACAAACTATTATTAAGCAATGAATATGCCACATTTTTGAAATACTCAAACGCCTGTTTTTACAGCAATCCGAAGAAATCTTCCCGAAAATCAGTTCGTCATAATCGTGGCGTTTTGGTTCGGGAACGCAAAATCGTCACGGTAAATATAAAGTCGCAGAAACTTAAAATGAAAATTTTACGACGGTCGAATTTCTACAAACGCCGAAAAATTTTGTAAAAATCGTCAAATATCTCATAAAATTATTTCGCGCCTTGACATAAACCGTAATAAACCGATAACTTACAAAGAAAACTTGTGCTGACGGAAAAAAAACTCAATTTACCAAGCGAAATCGAATCGGTCGAAAAAGCTGCATTGGAAGCGGAGAAATTCGCTCGTGAAGCCGGTTTGGACGATGCTCATTTATTTGCGATTGATATGGCGGTGCGCGAATCTGTCGCCAATGCCGTCAAACACGGCAACAAATTTGATGCGAAAAAAAATGTTGATATAGAATTCTTAAATTCGGAAAAAGGATTTGAAATAACGATCAGAGATTACGGCAAAGGTTTTACCGTCGAAGAAGTTCCAGATCCGACGAATCCCGAAAATCTTTTAAAGGCGAATGGACGCGGAATCCTTTTTATGAACAACTTTATGGACGTGGTGGAATGGGAAAATCACGCGGAAGGCGGAATGATCGTCAAAATGTTGAAAAGGCGTTAAATCATTTTCGCCAAATAGACTTTTAAGGTTTATTAAACTACAATTTGCTATCAAAAATTATTTTTCAAGAGGAGATAAAAATGGCTGAACTTAACATATCTGAACGTCAGGCGGGCGATGTAACAATTCTCGATTTGAGCGGTAAGATTACAATCGGCGAAGGCAGCGTCGCGCTTCGCAATACGATCCGCCGTCTTTTGGGAGAAGGCAAAAACAAAATATTATTGAATTTAGGCAGCGTCGGATATATTGATTCGAGCGGCATCGGCGAACTCGTTTCGAGTTTTACCGCCGTCAATAAAGAAAGCGGACAATTGAAACTTTTAAATCTGACGCAAAAAATCCAAGACCTTCTGGCGATCACGAAACTGCTGACGGTTTTTGATGTTTTTGAAGACGAGAGCGACGCACTCGGAAGTTACGATTAATCAAGATTTTAACCAAAACAAAGCAGGATAAAGGATAGATTTATTTGAAAATCCTTTATCCTTTGTTTTTTGTGAAAGCATCTTTCGCGGCAAAAGTTTCATCTTTAGACTACGAGAGCGAAAACGACTGCAAACGGCTGACAAAATCAATTCAAAAAACCGAACTCCCCGATTTTATTAACTGTTTTTAATCATTTTCGCTCTCACGATTTTCAAAAATTCTTAACCAAAAAAACCAAGTTGCAGTTATAGAATTTAAGATGTTTTGCCCGCGAAATACGCGAAAAGACACAAAAAAGTAGGTAAATTTGATTTGTTTTTGTCACTTTTTTAGCGCATTTTGCGTATTTCGCGGGTAACTTCTTCAAAAGTTTACTAACTAGCAACTTGGGTTAACAAAAAAATGAAAAAGGTTTTTTTCTTATTATTATTTACAATCGTATTTTCAAGTCTTAATTTGCTTGCTCAAAATGCGCCGGTCGGATTCGACCTGTCAAATTACGGTGTGCGTATCGAACCCGACAAACGTCTGATCGTCGTGCTTGCCGCGCTCAACGCCGCTGAAATCAAATCTTCCGGCGGCAAAAATATTAAAGCCGTAAATATTGATCTGTCCGAACAGGGCGAAGCCTTTCGCAATAAATTGGAACGCGATATTTCCGAAGTTCCCGAAGATTTGCGTCTGAAATTGGGAATGTTCATTTCGCAGCATAAAAAACGAAATCCGGGAAAATCCGATGCTCAGATTATAACGCCTTTTATTTCGATGGCTTACGCGCTTTCGCCCGTTCCCGATTTAACCGAACCGATTCGGACGACGAATCTGCCGGGCGATCTGCTCGATGTTCTGGATTTTTCGCCGCTCGTCCGTGAATTTTACCGAAGTGCGCGTTTAAGCGAAAAAATTGACGGTTATGCCAAGGATTATCAATCGGCAGGTGATGCGATGCGACCGTCCGCCGTTTTGATGGTCAAAGAATTGCTCGATTATCTGCACACGCGACCGCAGACGATCTACACGGAAAAAATCAAAACCGAAAGACAAGTCGGAAAAAGCAAAAAAAATAAAATCACCAATACGGAAATCCGCGAACACGAACGCCGGTTTTTTATCGTCCCGGAAATGCTTGCGCCGAAAGGCACGATTAATTTCAGAAATGTCGGCGACGATTATTACGCGATTGTGCCGCCGGGAACTAATTTGAGCGAATCGGAAGTTAGAAGAGCCTTTTTGCAATTTGTCGTTGATCCTTTAATTCTGGCAAATGCGAAAGAAATAAACGGTTTTCGTGACGGAATCAGAGTTTTACTTGACGAAAGGCGGAAGGAAAAAGCCGATTTGTCGCCCGACATTTTTCTCGCTGTTTCGCGTTCGTTAGTTGCGGCGATTGATGCAAAGGAAAACGAATACCGCGAAACGCAGACGGCAACAGATGAAGCCAGAAGAAAAATCGATCTCGTCGAAGGCGTTGAAGGTAAAAAGAAAGTTTCCGGCGCACTTCAAGATTATAAAGATAAATTAGCTGATGAAACGGCTCTGCGTCTTTCCGAAGGTTATGAAAACGGCGGCGTGTTGGCGTTTTATTTCGCCAAGCAGTTAAACGGACTCGCCGATTCCGGTTTCGATATTGCGGGTTCGCTGCGCGACATTATTTTATCGCTCGATCCGGCGGCGGAATCCAATCGGCTTGCTGAAAATGCAATGGCTCGCAAACGTGCGTTTCAAGTCAGAGACGCGGGACGCATTCAGGCTTTAGCGGTCGTGGAAAATCCGGTATTGAAAAAATTACAGGAAATTGAAAACCAGATAAAAGCAAAAAATTACGTCCAAGCCGAAATGGATTTGAAATTGTTAATGCGTGATAATCCCGACGATCAGCCGCGCATTTATTACGCGCTCGGTCGTGTGGCGAGTCTTTCCGCCGCCGCCGAAACAGACGGCGATAAACGGAATCAAAAGTTACTCGAAGCAAAAAACTTTTACGATAACGTGCTGCGGTCGAAAAACGAAAAAACGGATTCGGCTTTAATTTCTCTGACTTATTTTTCGGTCGGTCGCATTCACGAGTATTTCGGCGAAACCGAATATGCCATCAAAATCTACGAAGCGGCGATAAAAATCGGAAATTTGCCGGACAGCGGTTACGCGGCGGCAGTCGAAGCGCGCAACAGATTATTAAAAGAACAATAGTAAACAAGCCGAAACATCAAACGAAAAAAGCCGCTGTTATTTTATTAGTAACAGCGGCTTTTTTCGTTTATAAAATTGGAGGCTTCAGACTTAACCGCAACACAAGCTGAAATTGCTGCCGTTGCTCGATTCCTCGCCTAGCGGAGTTCACAACACAAACCTTGTGCGGAGCCTGAAGCCGTATGGATTTCGGATTTTAGATTTTGGATTTCGGATTATAAAAGAAACGGTTATCTTATGAACAATCCAAAATCAGCAATCTAAAATCCGAAATCGTATTGGCGGAAGAGGTGGGATTCGAACCCACGGAACCCTTTCGAGTTCACAGCATTTCCAATGCTGCCAATTCAACCACTCTTGCACCCTTCCGTAAAAAAAAATGTCAAAGAAAATTGCGGATTTTCCTTGAAAATCTAAAATCCGCAATCTGAAATCCGAAACCGAATATGGCGGAGAGGGTGGGATTCGAACCCACGGAACCCGTAAAGGCTCAACAATTTTCGAGACTGCCCGATTCAACCACTCTCGCACCTCTCCGCGAGTGAATATAAAGTTTAATGCTCAAACCCGTAAAATTTCAAGTCAGGTTTAACTTTCCGGTTTTTTCAACGCTCTTTTCGCGCGGAAAAAACTTTGCATCAGAGCGCGGCATTCATCTGCCAAAACGCCTGATGTGATTTCGATTCTGTGATTTAAAGAACTGCTGTCGCAAATCCGAAAAATCGTTTCGACCGCGCCGAAGCGTTCATCTTTCGCGCCGTAAACCAATCTTTTAACTCGTGCGTTGACCAAAGCTCCGGCGCACATCGCGCACGGCTCGATGGTTGTAAAAATGCTCGTTTCGGTCAGACGATAATTCCCGATATTCTGCGCCGCTCGACGTAAAACCAAAATCTCGGCGTGTGCCGTCGGATCGCTGTCGGTAATTGTTCTGTTTCCGGCGACGGCTAAAAGTTTTCCGTCATTGTCAATCAAACACGCGCCGATTGGAACTTCGTCCGATAAACCCGCATTTTCGGCGGCGGCAATCGCCTGTCGCATCCAAAATTCGTCTTGTTCAAACACAGAAAAGATTTTAGCTTACGTCAGGCGCAAACTGAAAATATAGGTTTCTGAAATGAATCTGTCAAGCAATGCTTGCGACATAATATATTTTCGTGAAATTTCTTGCAATCAATGAAGGAAGGTGTAAAATCGAAATTGGTCGTATTTAAGACCTTCCTTCTCGATTTTTCACTCTTCCGAATTGATTTTATGAAAGATGAAGTCCGGCAAGCCGAAACTACCGAAGACAAAAAAATCAAACATCAAAAAGAAAATTCTCTTTTCAGGTCGCTGACCGAAGAAGTTCAGGAGCGCAGTAAAAAAACCGAACCGACACCGATAGATATTGCCCAGACGCTTTCGCAATCGGAGTTTAATACGGCGATGGTGCATTTCTATCGCGGCGAACTTCAGCGTTCTAATGTGTGGCGGACGCGACTCGATGCGACGACGAATTGGGCGGTCATTACGGCGGGCGCGACGCTTTCTTTTGTCTTCAGTTCAGCGGATAATCCGCATTTTGCGATTCCGATCAATTCGATTCTCGTTTCGATCTTTATTTTTATGGAAGCCCGCCGCTATCGTTATTATGAAGTTTGGGCAAATCGCGTGAGAGTTTTGGAAACGGGTTATTTCGCGCCGATGCTTTCGCACCGGACGATTCCGCCGGATAAACAATGGGCGGAACACATCTCGGAAGATTTGCTGCGACCGCATTTTACGATCAGCACCTGGGAAGCGGTCGGTCGTCGTCTGCGGGCAAATTATTTGTGGATTTTTATGTTGCTCGCGCTGAGTTGGACTTTGAAAATTTACATTCATCCGTATCCGATTCCGGCGACTACGCCGAAGGAACAGGCGGAATTTTGGAATGTTTTAATTGACCGCGCACACGTCGGCATCGCTCCCGGCTGGCTCGTTATTTTGGTCGGTTTTATTTTCAATTCGATCTTAATCGGCGTGGCTTTCGGAACGCGGAAATTTAAAGACGCTTCGAGCGAAGTTCAGCCGACCGAAGAACTCGAATGGCATCCGATCAGACAGGTTTCCGATTGGGCGGGAACGAGTTTGAAAAAGCGCAATACGATTCGCCGTTCAAAACGGGCGCGACAGCGCATCCGCACCGTTCAAACCGATGAAAAAGATGCCGAGCGTTCGATTCACTACACCGAATTTCCGGGAATGTAAAAAAACTATACAAATTCAAGAATTGGAAAATAGCGGAAAGTTCTGCTATTTTTTTTATATCGAATTTAATTTTAAGGAGAAAACAAATATCTATGGCAATCGAATTGGATGAACGCGGAAAGGCTCTGGAAAACGAGTATTTTCACCGCAAAGAGCAGGAACTGATCGAGAAAATGCGCGCAAAATTAAAGGATGAAAACACCGTCAGCCTCGAACTGCAATGTCCGAAATGTGATGGGATTTTGCAGGAAACCGATTATGAAAACATTAAAATAGACGTTTGCGATAAATGCAACGGCGTTTGGTTTGAAGCGGGTGAACTCGCGCAAGTCGTTGACAAAAACGAAAACAGCGGTTGGCTGAGTCGTCTGTTCGGTTAAAAAATATGAACAAACTGAAATACAAATTTTTCGCGCAGTTTCTGATGATTTTCTTTGCATCGAGTCTGCATTTTTCAAGCTACGCGCAAGCCGCAAAATCTGCAACCGATGTTGAATCGAAAGGTTTTCAGGAGTTTAAACTGGACAGCAAATTAATGAAACGTGCGATGCCGTATCGCGTGATCTTGCCGTTGAACTATGAAGCGAATAAAAACGAAAAGTTTCCGGTCATCTATTTGCTTCACGGTTTAACCGGACATTACAACAATTGGACGGATAATAAAAAAATCGTCGAGTATGCGAAAAATTATAACTACATAATCGTTACGCCCGAAGGCGACAACGGTTGGTATTCCGATAGCGCGACTGCGCCGAACGACAGATACGAAAGCTATATTATTCAGGAACTCATTCCCGAAATCGAAAGTAAATTTCGTGCGTCAACGAACAGGGAAAGTCGCGCCATCGCCGGACTTTCGATGGGCGGTTACGGTTCGCTGAAATTCGGTCTGAAATATCCCGACAAATTTGTGTTGGTCGGAAGTTTCAGCGGAGCGTTACGAGCGGCTGAATGGACGGGAAAAGAACTCGGCGGCGGCTGGAAAGCTCTGACCGATTCGATTGTCGGCACATACGGCGAAGCCGACAGCGAAACGCGCAAACAAAATGATATTTTTAAAATCCTGAACGCGAAAACCGCCGACGAAGCGAAAAATCTGCCGTTTTTCTATCTCGATTGCGGAACGGAAGATATACTCGTTTTGCAGGCGCGTGATTTTAATCTGAAACTTGCCGAAAAGAAAATTCCGCACGAATACCGCGAACTTCCGGGCATTCACGATTGGAAATTCTGGAACGCTGAAGTGTTGGAATTTTTGCAGGTCAGCGAAAGATTCGTAACTTCCGCAAAAGCAAAAGGCAACTAATCAGTGCGTCAAAAAATCGGAGTTAAGTAATTATGATTAAAAAATTTACTGTTTCGATTTTTCTGATTTTATTGATATTCGGTGCGAGCGTTTCCGCGCAAAACAAAACACGGATAAATAGTGTCAAGGCGAAAAATATGTTGCTCGGAAAACACAAACTTTCGTTGCAATGGATCAGTTGGGATTATTTCGGCGCGGCAAACGTCGTTGCCAAAGAGGGAACTTTTTATCTGAAAGGCAGACAAAAAAGCCGCAAGGATTCCGATTTCGTGGAAGTTGACGGCGTTATCACGGAAATCAACGACAAGACTTTTAAATTCGACGGCACGATCACGATGCAGATCAGCCATATCAACAACGGCGAACCGTGTGAGCGAACCGGCGAAATGACTTTTGCGATCACGGGAAAACGAAAATACTGGCGATTGCAGGAAATGAAAAGCCCGTGCGATGTGACAACCGATTACGTTGATATTTATTTCAGATAAAGCAAGGTAAAAACGGAAAATGTGAAAAAGCAATTAGAATAATTACTCTAATTGCTTTTTCCTTTTTAAACTTTTAAACTTTTCCACTTACGAAACTTTTTTTATGTTTAATTTTGCCATCGAAACCGCCCGCGAAGCCGGACAGATTCTGCTCGAAAAATTCGGGCGAAAGATCAGTATTTCTCTTAAAGGCGACATCAATCTCGTCACCGAAGCCGATCTCGCATCGGAAAAACACATCATCGAAAAAATAAAATCGTATTATCCGAAACACGCGATCTTAGCCGAAGAATCGGGCGATGCGGTTTTGTCGGAAGGCGATAATAAATGGAAATGGATCATTGATCCGCTCGACGGCACGACGAATTTCGCGCACGGTTATCCGTGTTTCTGCGTCACACTCGCGCTCGAACACGACGGCGAAATCGTCATCGGTGTCACATTCGATCCGACGCGCAATGAAATGTTTGCGGCAGAAAAGGGAAAAGGCGCGACGCTAAATAACAAACCGATTCGCGTTTCCGAAAACTCGAAACTCGCCGATTCGCTGATCGTCACGGGCTTTCCGTATAATTTCAAAGAAAAGGAAAATTTTGCGCGGCATTTAACCGATTTTCTGTTATTTTCACGCGGTGTGCGGCGCGACGGTTCGGCGGCGATTGATATGGCGTATGTCGCCTGCGGACGTTTCGACGGTTTTTGGGAAGAAGGCTTGAATCCGTGGGATGTCGCCGCCGGAACGCTTTTAATCACCGAAGCCGGCGGACAGGTTTCATATTATGACAACACGCCGTTCAGCATATACAAACCGCCGATTCTCGCATCAAACGGTTTGATTCACAACGAAATGTTAGATGTCTTAAAATAAAGGAGAAAAACTCAAATGAAAAAACTTACGATATTTTTATTACTTATTTTCTGCGTCACATTAACGGCGCAAAAATCGTTCGCACAGGAAACCGAAAAGGAAAAATTTATCAGAGCGGCAAAATTTCTCGAAGAAAATCCGCTGGATAAAAACGCTAAAGACGTGCGGACTTGGGCGTTCGTCTGGGCGGCTGATACCAAAGATGTAACCGCCATTATCTGCGGCGGAACGGCAAGTCCTTTTCTCGATAAAAAAGTAAAATTCGGCAGTGAAATGCTGCATCAATACACGATTGGAATGGTTGCGTATAAATTACAAAACCCGACTTCGACGGACGAGAACGCTGCTCAACTTGCAGGTGTCGAAAGTGCGTTAAAAGTTTATGAAAAATTGGTTGCCGATAAACCGAAAGGGAAATCAAAAACGATCGATGATTTAATCGCAAAACGCAATAACGGTGAATTGGCAAAATTTGTCGCCGATGCCGATTGCGGAAAAAAATAAAATTAAATTGAAAGAAACATTTATCCAAAAACAAAAATGGAACAAACAAAGATCGAGAAAGTCGTTACCAAATCGAGTTTGGGCAAAACCGATTCGGATTTCACATTTTGGCAAACAAAAAGTTACGCTGAAAGATTGCAGGCTTTAGAAGAAATCCGGCACGAATACAACAATTGGAAATACACCGATGCCGAACAAAGATTTCAGAGAGTTTGTCGAGTCGTTAAACTCAAACAAAGTTAAATATCTAATCGTCGGCGGTAATATAATTGGCTTTCATGGTCGTTTGGAAAATTTAAAGAAAAATAAAAAAACATCGGGACAATTGCAGGATTTAGCGGATTTGGAAAAAATTGATGATTAGAAGCTATCTCAAAAATAGTTTTTAGGTCGCGTCAGCGACACTCTGAGTTTAGCCGTGGGTTTCAACCCGCGATCATCGGATTTTGATTTGCTTGTCGCGTCAGCGACAACTGATAATGTCGCAAATATTTATCAATTGTCGCTGACGCGACAAAAAACATTTTGCAAATTACCGTGGATTGAAATCCACGGCTAAATTCAACAAATCGCTGCGCGATAATTTGAATCTTCTATTTTTGAGATAGCTTTTATTAAAATCGGGCAGGCAAGTTCCAGAACCGAAAGGAGGATTGGTTTTTGCGTAGTTTATGTCAGTTTTAGATTCACTTAAAAACAAACTTGGATTCAAGTCTGAATTTGTTGAATTTTATCAAGATCAGACAGTTTCAGAAGTTAAATGGTGGTTGGCTGACGGCTTACTTTATCCAAAATTACATTGGGCAAGGCTTCGCGTATTTTCAAACGGCAAAGCAGATGTTTTGTTTGAAGACGAAGATAAATCATACGGTTTCGAGAATGAAGAATTTGCAGGTTATTTTTTGTCTGCAGATGAATTTATCGATTTCGATAGTTTAGATGATGAAGACAGAAATTTTCTGGAAATCCCGCCTGAAATCAAAATTAATGTACCTGATTGGGCGGGAAAAGAAGTTGAAAAATTTGAATATATTGGAAAGTATTAATAAATGGAACAAGTAAAAATCGGAATTATCGGCGGCTCTGGATTATATCAGATGCCGGAATTGACGGACATTAAAGAAGTCGAAGTTGAAACGCCGTTCGGAAAACCTTCGGACGCTTTTATGATCGGGACTTTGGAAGGCGAGCGCGTCGCATTTTTGCCGCGTCACGGGCGCGGGCATAAATTTACGCCGTCGGAATTGCCGTATCGGGCGAATATTTACGCGATGAAATTGCTCGGCGTGGATTATATTTTGTCGGTTTCCGCAGTCGGAAGTTTGCGCGAAGATTACGCGCCGACGGATTTTTGTATTCCCGATCAGTTTTTCGACCGCACGCGCGGACGCACGGAAGAATCGACATTTTTCGGCGAAGGAATTGTCGGACACATTACGTTTTCTCATCCGGTATGCGAAGAATTGGGCGACATTTTGGAAGAATCGTGCAAAACCGTTGAAGATTTGAAGATTCATCGCGGCGGAACTTATATCTGTATGGAAGGTCCGGCGTTTTCGACGAAAGCCGAGTCGAATGTCTATCGAAGTTGGGGAATGGACATTATCGGAATGACGAATTTGCAGGAAGCGAAACTCGCGCGCGAAGCCGAAATTGCGTATGCGACTTTGGCTTTAGTGACCGATTACGATTGCTGGCACGAAGATCACGACGCGGTTTCGATTGATATGGTCGTCGAATATCTGACGAAAAATGTGCGAAACGCACAGTTGGTTTTGAAGGAAGCAGTCAAACGAGTTGCAAGTAAGACAACGCTGAATCCGTTTGCCGGTAAAACGCAGAGCGCGATTTTTACCGCGCCCGAATATTGGAATCAGGAGACGGCGAAAAAACTCGACGCGATCATCGGGAAATATAATCCGAATAAATAAAGCAAAAAGCAATCAGGACAACGGAAATATTCAATTATTTTCTATTATCCTGATTGTTTTTATAAACTTGTAACTTTTCTGAAACAATTATTGTTTTTTGTTTTCTGCCTCTTTTTTATCTTTCACCGATTGCATCGAATCTACCGAAGTGCTGACTCCGGTTTTGGTGATCTTCGGTTTTTTTCCGTCAATTTCTTCGCCGTAAGTAACCTTATTGCTTGTTCCTTTGACAATGATTTCGCCGACTTTTTCGACCGTTACCGTATTTGAAACGCCGTCAACCGTAATTTTTTTACATTCGCCCGTTAATTTAAAATTGTTCGCGGTTGCATCTTCGGAAACTTCGATTTCTCTGCCGTTGCAGGGAATCGTTTTGAAGTCACTCGTCTCGCTCAACATTAGCGGATCGTCGGTTAAAAGTTTTTTTTCAGCTTCGGAAGGTTCTTTATTAACATTCAAGTTGTTCGTATTTTCGACAACAATTTCTCTGGGCATATTGTAATTACAGCCTGATAAAAACAAACCGCCGATTACAAAAAATAACAGCTTTAATTTCATAGATTTATAGTTTTATTTTAAGATCGAATTTTCGCCATCATAGCATTCTGTAAATGTCTGTGCAAAAATTAATTCGATAAGATGAAATCTTTTAGCGGTTTTTATTTGAAAAACTTTTCCGCCCGATTCAAACCTTTGCAGGTAAAAACGCATCAGACGAGTTGAATAATTTTTTGAAAACATTCAATTTGTATTTAACAATTTACCGAATAAGTATGAAAAAAACATTTCTATTTTTTAGTCTAATGATTTCATTTTTCGTTTTCAGCGAAAATTCTTTCGCGCAGAAAAATGTCGAACCGCAGATTCAGCGTGATCCGATTTTAGAAGCCGACGCGAAACATAATCTGGAAGTTTCGTGGCAGTATTTCAAACTCAAAAAAGCCTATAAAGCAGTCATTGACCGTTGCGAAGAAACGATTGCCGCAAATCCCGAATTTTCAAAAATGGACGAAGTTCTGTATCTTTCGGGAATGAGCAGTTACTATCTGGCGCGCAATAAAGGCAAGCAGAAGATTGATCTGAAAGAGGAAAAAGACAAAGAAAGATTTACGCCCGAAACTCTGCGCGAAAACGCCGAAGCATATCTCGCCCGACTCGTCGAAAAATATCCCGACAGCAAATATAAAGACGATGCCGAAAAAACTTTAAAAGTTCTGAAAACCGACAAATAAATGTAAATCAGATGACGGTTTGCATTAAACGACAATCTCACCGGCTTTTATTATGTCGCATCAAAATAATCGGCTCTGAATTTTTAGTATAAAAAGAAAAAGGCATCTGAAAAAGTGTCTTTTTCTTTTTAGTTTTTTAAGCCTTATTTTCATTCGGTTTTTCGCTGTGCGCGACATAGACGGAGTTTACGGCTGTCGAATTCGTATAAGGATTTACAAATTCGACGTTATGTGCTGAAGCTGTTCCGAATATAGATTCTAAATGTCCGGTGAATTTTTCGTCCGCCGGATCGTTTGACCAGAGCGCGAAAACGCCGCCGTTTTTCAGTTGTCTGCAAAGCGCAGTTAGTCCTTTAGTGCCGTAGAAAGATTCGTTTTTTTCGTCGAGAAAATGTTCGGGCGAATGATCTATGTCGAGCAAAACCGCGTCGAATTTTCTTTCGTTATGGTTAATATCAAAACCCGTTCGCGCCAAGACGAAAAAATCGCCTGTCCGCATTTCGCATCTTTGATCGGCAGATAAAATCGCGCCCATCGGCACGAGTTTGTTTTGATGCCAATTAATAACTTCCTGAAATTTATCAATTACGAGTAGCGAACGCACGTTTTTATTTTCGAGTGCGGCGACTGCCGTATAACCCAAACCGAGACCGCCGACTACGACATCGAGTTTGCCTTCGAGTTTCGCCAAACCGAGATACGAAAGCTGTTTTTCGCCTTCGGTAAAAAGACTCGACATCAGAAATTCGTCGCCGAGTTTGACCTCGAAAACTTCCGTGTTCTGCAAAAGCGTTTCCGTTCTGCGGCGAAGCGTGAGTTCGCCGAGCGGCGTTCGGTGATAGGCGAGTTCTTCAATTTTCATCTTTCGGGTGCTGAAACTCAATTGGCGGACGCGATTTCCCTGACTCCGGCGATCAATCGTTCGATTTCTTCCGCTGTCGTGTAACAGGCGCAGCCGGCGCGAACCAAACCTTGTCCGGCGACACCTAATTTTTCGGCGACCGTCAGCGCGTAAAAGTTGCCGTGTGAAATAAAAATTCCTTTTGCCGAAAGTTTTGCGCTGACATCCGCTGACGGCAAATCTTTAACCGTAAACGAAACGAGCGAAGTGCGCGGCGCATCCGGCGGAGGTCCGTAAACTTTCACGCCGACAACTGATTTTAAACCGTCCCACAATTGGCGCGTTAGTTTTTCGTCGCGTTCTTGAAATTTTGCAAAAGCATTTTCGAGTTTTTCGCGCCGCGAATCTCCCGCGCCGAACGAAGCCAGAAATTCGACCGCCGCCGCCGCACCGCAGATTGATTCAAAACTCTGCGTTCCGGTTTCGACGCGCTCCGGCGCAGAATCGGGCGACGGCTTCAGTTTCGGAAAATCAATTTTTTCCAATAATCTTTTGCGCCCGTAAAGAATTCCGATGTGCGGACCATAAAATTTATACGCCGAACACGCCAAAAAATCGCAGTTCCAATCCTTCACATCAACCAATTCGTGCGGCGCATAATGAACCGCGTCAACAAAACTCAACGCGCCGATTTGACGCGCCATTTCGCAAACTTTTTTGACATCCGAAATAGTGCCGAGTGCGTTCGATGCCGCACCGACGGCGACGAGTTTTGTTTTTTCGTTCAACAGATTTTCAAGTTTTTCAATTTCTAATTCGCCGCTTTCCGCATTCATCGGCAAAACACGAATCACCACGCCGCGATCTTTTTCGAGTGAACGCCAAGTGTCAACATTCGCGTGATGATCGAGTTCCGTAACGACAATTTCATCGCCCGAATTAAAATTTCTGCCGAGCGCACGCGCCAGATGAAAGACAAGCGAAGTCATATTCTGCCCGAACACGATTTCATCCGCTTCGGCATTCAGAAAATCCGCCAAAACCTGCCTCGAAGCGGCGACAAAAGCATCGGTCTCATTGCTTGTCGGAAACGCCCAATGCCCGTTTGCATTGTGATTAAACAAATAATCGTTCATCGCTTCGACAACCGAAACAGGAACTTGCGTCCCGCCCGGACCGTCGAAATATGCAACCGGAAAATCATTATAAACGCGCTTCAATGCCGGAAAATCAGCGCGTAGTTCTTCGATTGAAATGTTATTGTTCGATGATTGTTTCTGTGCCGTTTCGTTCATAATTTTATCGGTTTTTCCCATATTATTACACAACGCGCAAAATTTACGAATTGGTTTTAATAAGAAAACTGATGTCAAATTTTAGTGAAAAAATCACAAATTTGATGAAAGATTTCAACTTACCAAACGTGATTTAATCAGGTGCAAATCGCTCTTTGAAATTTAAGTATTATCACAACAGAGTTTTTGACAGGAACAGTTAAAAGTCCGGGCGAAATGCCGCACGAGTATCTTTTTACTACGAAGGATAATGAGAAAACGCGCATCGGCGAGTTTGTTATTTTGCCCAATCTTTGACTGTCAGATTCGGCACTTGTTCAAAATCGCGCTGATTGCGGGAAACTAAAATCGCGCTGCGGGAAATAGGGGTTGAAGCGATTTTCAGATCCATCGTGCCGATGCGGATTTTTTGTGATTTGAGAGTTTTGTAAATTTCGGCGGCGTTTTTAGCGAACTCGTCAATCGTCAAAGTTTTGAAATAATCGAAGTTTTGTTTGAGTGTTTCGTAAACGAAAACCTGCTCGTCAATCGAACGCATTTTTGCCGGAAATGCCATCCAACCGCGCATTGTTCCTCGTAAGTGATGATCGTCGTGACGATCTCGTCGCCCGGAAATTCGTCGAGTTTCGACTGCAGACGAAGATAGATTTCGCCCGTTTGCCTTTCCGGTAAACTCAAAGAATCCGTATCGAGAATTATCATTTTTCATCCTCGAAATCAGTCTGCGTTTCACGGTATTTGCGCCCCAATTTCATCGCTTCTTCGTATGCCTGATTGCCACCGAACTTGGGGATTTGTTTATACTACGGCTTTTCGGAATCATCTTTTTTCTCGACTTTGCTTTTCAAAACAGCAATTTCCGCTTCTAAAATTTCAAGCCTTTTTTCGATTTCGATATTAGTCATAGCGCGAGTATTTTAACACGAATCAATTCTTTTATGATAAATGTTTCGGCTTGGTAAGTAATAACCGTTTTCGTTTGTCTTGTGTTGATTAAAGAAAAACAATTCAATGGAAATCGGCGTGAACCTCATTTATTTGTTCGGCGTGTTTTAAGGTTCAGGGACTTCCAAATCCTGACAGATTTTTCGCGCCAAAAACTCGTTGACTTCGCGGTGTCGGGGAACTGCCGTTGTTTTTCTTCGAGCGCGATTGACATAAACCGTATGATTGCCGCCTTCACGCATCAGTTCGCAGCCGTGATCTTCCAAATGGCGAATCAAGTCGCGGCGTTTCATACTGTTGCCATCAGCAAAGACTCACGGATAACGTCCGCCCCGACCAACGATTCCTCCGCAAGTTCGCGGTTCGCTTCCAAAACAAGTTCAATCGCTTCTTTCAAATTCTCACGCGCTTCGTCCAAAGTATCGCCCTGCGTATTTGCTCCGGGAAGTTCTTCAACATAACCGATATAGCCTTCCGGCACTTTTTGAAAGACAGTAGTCAAAGTAAATTTCATAGTATTTTTCTCCATTGCAGAGTTTAGCACGAGAAGATTTTACTAACCAATTTTTGAGCCGTGATTCAAAGAGAAAACGCCGAACTTTGTATCGACCGGAATCATTCCGACCAATCAATAAATTTTGTTGCTTATGCGGAATCGTTCCGCATAAGCAACAGATTTCGTGTATTATACGGAATGATTCCGCATAAGCACTTTATATACGGATTGATTTTAAGGATTTTTTACGAGAAATGCAATAAAAAGTTATGGTTCCAAAAGTCAAATTACTCGATCAAGTCCGTGCCGTTGCCAGAGCAAGGCATTTAAGTCATCGCACGGAAGACACTTATCACAATTTCATCAAACGGTTTATTCTGTTTCACGATAAAAGACATCCGAAGGAAATGGGCGCGGAAGAAATCACGGCATTTCTAACTCATTTAGCGGTTAATGATAAGGTTTCCGCTTCGACTCGAAATCAGGCATTTTTCTCGCTTCTTTTTCTCTATCGTGACGTTTTGCATATTAAACTGCCGAATATCGAAGTCGTAATTCGCGCGAAACATCCCGAACATCTGCCGACGGTTTTCACGCAGCGCGAGGCAAAAGCGATTTTGGGAAATTTAAGCGGCGTTCCGTTTCTCGTGGCAAGTTTGCTTTACGGCGCGGATTTGCGCCTGACCGAAGCCTTGCATCTGCGCATGAAAGATGTTGATTTTGAAATGAAACAAATCACCGTGCGCGACGGCAAAGGCGCGAAAGATCGCACAACTTTGCTGCCCGAATCGCTCTGTGAACCGCTCAAACAACATTTGGCGAAGGTAAAATTCATCCACACGGAAGACTTGCGGCGCGGTTTCGGCGAAGTTTGGCTGCCGTTCGCACTTGCCAAAAAATATTCGAATGCCGGAAAAGATTGGAAATGGCAGTATATTTTTCCCTTGACAAAAATTTCACCGACACGCGAAAACGGCAAACTGCGCCGCCATTACACTTCCGATTCGACAATTCAAAAGGCGGTCAAAGAAGCGATGAAACGTGCAGAAATAAATAAACACGGCAATTGCCATTCATTTCGTCACAGTTTTGCAACACATCTTTTAGAGAATCATTACGACATTCGCACCGTGCAGGAATTGCTCGGACACAAAGACGTGCGAACAACGCCGATTTACACGCACGTCATCAAGCGCGGCGAACAAGGCGTAAAAAGTCCGATAGATTTATAATAAAAATATGACAACAGATTTCCTGACAGGCACGGTCAAAGGTCCGGGCGAGATGCCGCACTCGTTTTGATGTTAAATTTTTCCAATTATTTCCCTTGGCATTGGCAGGTATCTTTTTGAATAGAAAACTTTTGGCAGTTTTGCGGTATCAGCCATTGTTCTTCTAATCCTTTTTCGGAAGGAATAAAGCGGACGACAAAAAGCCACAAGCCGACATACACAATTCCCGATTTTGTTCGAGCCATCGAAACATTAAGACTATTTATCGGCATTTCACGCCAAATTTCCATTTCACCGTTAGTTTTGACGCGCACAATTTTATCTCTCAAAGAAATCAAAATTGACTCATTCGATTCAACGACGAAACTTTTCGGCATAAATTCGAGTTTTACCAAATCTTGAATTTGAAAGTTGCCGTTTACGTCTTTTATGAGTTTTGAAACGCTGCCTTTATCCATCGAAATATGATTCAATCCACGCAAAATTAAGGTTTCTTTTCCTACTTTGGCGATCCCGCGAATATTATCCTGCAAAATGACGATTTTTTGTTTTCCGTCGGAGCTGAACCAAATTAATCTTCCGCCCCATTCGCCGGCATCTAATCCAGCCAGCCAACCGTTTTCGTATTGTTCAATATGAAAATACGCGCCCCCGTTTCCTATGTCTCTGGTTTGTAAAACTGTTTCTCGCAAATTCTGCGGTAACTTTTCTATTTGTTCGTTATCTGCCCATTCGTCATTTTTGGTAATTTTTATCTTTTCGCCTACTGATTCAACAAGCTGCTGAAAATCTCTGTTATTTCCGGCACATTGAACTATTTTGCTTCTCTCTTTGGGTTTTGAAATTAAAATCCAGCCGTCAGGAATCGAAATGTCGGGCGCAGATACAACTTCGGGCGTAGCAGTTTCACTTTCGGAGATATTTAATTTGCTGCTTTGTTGATTGCGCTCAAAACAGGCAATTTGCAACATTAAGAAAATAATAAATATGGTGTTTTTAGTCATTTGATAATTTTACTTTTTGGATTTTCTATACAGATTAGACAACAGAATATATGAATTGTTCCACTATTTTAAGTAAAAATTATCGTGATATAATTTCATCATTAATTTACCCTATCGAAAACAAATTATGACTTCAGATTTTTTAACAGGAACCGTCAAAGGTCCGGGCGAAATGCCGCACGAGTATCTTTTTATCACCAAGGACAACGAGAAAACGCGCATCGGCGAGTTTGTTTATTATCAGGCGAAGGTTGGTGAAGGTGAACGGCAAATCATCGGCACGATCAAAGGCAGAAAGCTCGTGCGGAATTTGCCGGACGCTTTTTTGTCCGATCCGAATACGCCGCCTTCGATGGTCTCTTCGTTAATCGGACTCGACGGCGACGGTTGTGAGATTTATGAGATTCAGGTCGAAACTATCGGATTTTTCGATACGACCGTCAAGGATTTTAATAATCCGCGCATTCCGCCGAATCCGGGGCAGGCGGTTTTTCTAGCTTCGTCGGAGACTCTTTCGGCGATGTTGAGCGCGAAAAAGCAGTCGGAAACGGGTTCGGCGCACATCGGTTCGCTGCTGACGCGCGAGGCGGGCGAAGTGCCGATTGTGCTTTCGGTCAAAGATGTCGTTTCGACTCATCTGGCGATTTTGGCTTCGACGGGTTCGGGGAAATCTTACACGGCGGGCGTTTTTATCGAGGAATTGATGCAGCCGCACAACGGCGCGGCGGTTTTGATCGTTGATCCGCACGGCGAATATCACACGATGCAGTCAATTCACGCGCACGAAAAATTTGTCCGCGAAGGTTATCAGCCGGAAGTCAAAATTTACACGCCCGACAAAATCAAAGTGCGCTTTTCGACTTTGACCGAAGCCGACGTGAAATATCTTTTGCCCGAAGGCACGTCGGACAAAATGGCGCATTTTCTGTCGCAGGCGTTTCGCAGTTTGAACGAAAGATTAAAAGCCGAACGGCGGCAGGATTACGCCTACGCCTACCACGATTTGCGCGACGAGGTGAACGCGCAGAAATACGGCGACGAATCGAAAAAAGACGGTTCGGGCGGCAATGTTTCTTCGATTGACGGTTTGCTGTGGCGAATGGATTCGCGTTTCGACCGCGACAACACGATTTTTTCGGCGAGCGAACAGATCGAATTAAACGAACTTTTCAAACCCGGACGCTGCACGATTCTGCAATTATCCGACATCGAACAGCACGAACAGCAGGTCATCGTCGGCACTCTTTTGCGCCGCATCAACAAAGCCCGAATGATGGCGACGCGCGGCGAAACTCCGAAAGAATCGGGCGATGTCGTCAATTATCCGGTTTTCACATTATTAGAAGAAGCGCACCGTTTCGCACCCGCCGGCGCGAGCGTCGTCTCGACCAACATCCTGAAACAAATCTTATCCGAAGGCAGAAAATTCGGTGTCGGTATCGGTTTAATCACGCAGCGACCGGGCAAATTAGATCAAGATGTCCTGTCGCAATGTATGACGCAAATCATTATGCGAATCGTCAATCCGATAGACCAGCAAACCGTCGCCCAATCCGTCGAAGGCGCAGGTCGCGCGATGCTCGCCGAACTCCCCGCATTAACCAAAGGACAGGCGATAATTTCGGGAGTCGGTATCAACACGCCCGTAATGTGCCGCATTCGTTCGCGTTTAACCCAACACGGCGGCGAAACCTTCGACGCGCCCGACGAATGGTCAAAATGGCACTCGTCCGATTCACAAGAAAAACGCGAACAGGACAACGCTCCTTATTTGAAACCGTCTTCGGACAAAAAGCCCGAGAAGATTGGCAATATTAGGATTTAATAAATTTTTAGAGTAAATTTGAACAAATGACATACGCCGTTCAAAAAGAAGTTGGATATGAACTAAATAGACTATATTCGGAAGATCTGCCCGTTCACGAATGGTATAGATTTATTTTGTCTTTTCCTCCGCATTTGGTTCGTAATTACATTGATAAATTTAATTTGGCGGATGATGCTGTTGTTCTTGATCCGTTTTGCGGCACTGGAACAACCTTGGTCGAATGTAAAAAGAACGGTATTACAAGCGTCGGTTTGGAAGCTAATCCGGTTGTTCATTTTGCGGCGACGGTTAAAACGGCTTGGAATATAGATTTTGAAAATTTAGAGAAACACGCCGATAAAATAGCGGAAACGGCATTGAAAGTATTGGCACAAGAAAATATTAGTGATGTTCCTTTTGAATTACAAAATAATGATTGCCAATCATTGCGACAATTAAGTGAAGAAAAAGAGAAGTTGATTATTACAAACTCCATCAGTCCTTTGCCGCTTCACAAATCTTTGATTCTTATTGAAACTATCAATAAATTTTCCTGCGATCAATTCACTCCCTACGAACGGCTTGCGTTGGCAAAAGAGTTGGTTTTTTCAATAAGCAATTTGAAATTCGGTCCCGAAGTCGGAGTCGGAAAGCAAAAGAAGGATTCGGAAGTTGTTGGAACGTGGAAAAGAACAGTTGATTCAATGGTGAAAGATTTGGAAACCGTTCAATCGAATAAGAATATTCTGTCAGTTGTTCATCTTGCAGATTCCCGAAGAATAAGCCATGTCGTCGCACCCGAAAAGAAGATTGATGCCGTGATAACTTCGCCGCCTTATCCTAACGAAAAAGATTATAGCCGAACAACCAGATTAGAGTCTGTGCTACTTGGTTTTATGGAAGAAAAGAGCGATTTACGAAAACACAAAATGTCATTGCTTCGTTCTAATACCAGAGGAATTTATAAATCCGACGATGATGAAAAATGGATAAGCCGAAATAGTCGCGTTCATCAATTAGCCAAAGAAATCGAAGAAAAAAGAATAGCATTAAATAAAACTTCCGGTTTTGAGAAATTATATCACCGCGTTGTCCTGTTATACTTCGGCGGCATCGCCAGACATTTGGAAGACTTAAAACAATATCTCAAATCCGGTGCAAAACTTGCCTATGTCGTCGGCGATCAGGCTTCATTTCTGCAAGTAATGATAAGAACCGGCGAAATCATTGCCGAAATTGCCGAACAACGCGGCTATGAAGTAACCGGAATCGACCTTTTCAGAACCAGATTCTCGACCGCAACACAGCAAAATCTGCGTGAAGAAGTCGTTTTATTAACCTGGAACGGCTAAAGACGAAAAATGAGTAATCCAAACAGATACGTTCAAATAATAGAAAAGATTTTCGAGAGAAATTTTGAAGAAGGCGCGACTTCGGTAAGTTTCGAGAGAAAAGAAATAATTTCAACGGCTAAAGAACTCGGTATTGATTTACCTTTAAATATTGGTGATGTTATTTACAGTTTTAAATTTAGAATACCTTTGCCTCAGAATATTCAGGCAAAATCACCCGAAGGAAAAGAATGGGTAATCGTCAGCAAAGGTCGTTCTCTATATTCTTTTGAAGCCAAAACCGTATCAAGAATAATTCCCGATCCGATGCTGACAATAACTAAAATTCCCGATGCAACACCGGGAATAGTGATAATGTATGCTTTGGACGACGAACAGGCTTTGCTGACAAAACTTCGATACAATCGGCTTTTGGACATTTTTACGGGTGTAACCTGCTATTCATTGCAAAATCATCTGCGAACTACAGTTCAAAACGTCGGGCAAGTCGAAACCGATGAACTCTATGTCGGAATTGATAAAAAAGGCGCACAATACGTTTTTCCTGTTCAGGCAAAAGGCGGAACGGATGAATTAGGCGTAGTTCAAATCGAGCAGGACATTGCATTATGTGCCGATAAATTTCCGAACTTAAAATGCCGTGCGATTGCCGCCCAATTTATGCAGGAAAGCGTGATTGCAATGTTTGAATTCGATTTCCAAGAAGGCGAAATCAGAAAGGAATCTGAAAAACATTACAAATTAGTTTCACCCGAACAATTGAGTTTAGAGGAAATTCATAAGTATCAAGATAAAACTGAAAATTAAGAATTACAAATTTTTAATTCTTCACATCATTGCACAACCAAACGATTCAATCGCTCGCTGAAAGAGTCGGCGCATTTTCGTTATTGCGACCGACGGTTTCACCGCAGGCGGCGAAGCGGTGTTGTTTGTAAACTTTGGCGACGGCAACCGAAATTTTTCGGCGAATGAAAGTTAGATGTTGCAATGGTTTTGCGTTAAAATGCGTTTGAGAATTAGTGATAAAATAATTCGATTATGACCGGACAATATATTTTAAGCGATTATCTGGGAAACGCGCTGGCGCAAGCCGAATACGACAAACTCGAAGACGGCACGTTTTTCGGGCGCATTCCGTCGTGTAAAGGCGTGGTTGCATTTGCCGCCAGTTTGCGCGAATGTGAAACGGAACTGCGTTCGACGCTTGAAGATTGGGTTTTGGTCGGTTTGAAACTCGGACATTCTTTGCCGGTTTTAGACAGCATTGACTTAAACGGAAAGCCCGAATATGAAATGGAAACCGTGTAAGCGCAATGATTTTATCAAAAAACTTCGCGCACTTGGTTTTGAAGGCGCGTATTCCAGCGCGAAACATCAGTTTATGATTTTCAAACAATGCCGCCTGACAGTTCCTTCAAACGCCGAATATTCAGTTCCGCAACTCCGAATGATGCTGCGCGAAGTCGAAGAAATTATCGAACGCAAAATCTCCGTCGAAGAATGGAACGATTTGCCTTAACCGAATAATTGTTTTTGCGTTAAAATGCGTTTGCGAGGTGAAAGTTATGACACATTCTTTAACAATCGAAGTTCCTGAAAATATTTATCGCGGGATTGTGAATGAAGCCGAATCGAAAAAGCGGAAGGTCGAAGACATCGCGCTGGAACGGTTGGCGAAAGATACGCCGCCGCCGATTGATGATTCGCTCGATAATTTTGTCGGCGCGTTTAGCAGCGATGTTCCCGATTGGACTGAAAAACACGACGAATATATCGGTGAAAAATTAGCCGAAGATTTGAAGGTCAACCGATGAAAAAGATATTTGTTGACACTTCGGGTTGGGGAAATTTGGCTGACACTCTGCAAGAATTTCACGGGCAAGCCAAATTGATTTACGAAAGCGCGAAACAAGACGGTTCGCGCTTTGTTACGACCAATTATGTCATCGCCGAACTCGTCGCGCTTTTCACGAGTCCTTTGCGAATTCCGCGTATGAAAAGTATCGGATATATAGAAAGTATCAAATTGTCTTCGCTGGTTGACATCATTCACATTGATGAAGATTTAGACACGAAAGCGTGGCACTTGCTCACAAATCGCGCCGATAAAAATTGGAGTTTGGCAGATTGTTCGAGTTTCATCGTGATGAGCGAAAATAACATTCTCGAATCTCTAACGACCGATCATCATTTCGAGCAAGCCGGATTCGTTCGATTACTCAAACATTAGCATTCTCAAATACTTTGATTAATCGCAACCGAACATAACGGCGAAACCTTAGACGCGCCCGACGAATGGTCAAAACGGCATTCGTCCGATTCACAGGGAAAAACGCGAACAGGATAACGCGCCGTATTTGAAACCGTCGTCGGATAAAAAGCCTGAGAAAATCGGGAATATTAGGACATAGACCCATAACCGTTGATTTATCTCGTATTTGAACTAAAATCTGTCTGTAAAATAGACCTCTTGCATAAGTAATTTAATGACCGATTTCGTAATTATACAATCCGGCGATCAAGTTGAACCGCAGTCCAAATCGGCGGCGGCGGTTGCGATACCGCTCCGAGATGATGCGAAAGATTTTCAAATGCCGAATCACGTTCTCGACCAGTATTCGTTGCCGCGACAACTCGCGGTTGGCGCGCCGCGCGGCGGCACTCAACTGACCGCCTTTCGGCTTTTTAGTCGGCGTTTGCGAGTTCTTGTGTTCCTTGTGCAAACCTTGATAACCGGAATCGGCGAGCAGAGAAATGTTTTCGGCAAGCGCAAATTTCGTGTCCTTGAACAGCGCAAAATCGTGCGTTTTGCCCGTCGCCTGTTTGGTGCAAATGACTTTTCGCCGCTCCTTCTCGATGACAATCTGCGTTTTTATCGTGTGTCGTTTTTTCTTGCCCGAATAGTATCGCTTTTGTTTTTTTTCGGACGCTCGATTGATGTTTCCGTCACATCAACGATGACAAACTCAAAAGTATTCTCGCTCTCCTGCAGAGCTTTCTTGCCCGGCAATCTTAAATCCGCGCAATGCTTGAGCAAGTTTTCGATCTTGACAATGGTGCGCGAAACCGTCGCTTCCGATAACTGCCAACGCTTGGCAATATGGAACTGCGTCGGATATTCGCGCCAATATTCGAGCGTCAACAAAACCTGGTCTTCAACCGATAACCGGCAAGGTCTGCCCGACTTTTTATGCACTCGTGTTCGCTGCTCTCGGACAAACTCACAAAGTTTGGCAAAGGTGTCGGGTTTGACACCGCAATATCGTTTGAAAAGTTCAGGCGAAAGCGATTTAATTTGTTCAAAACTCATCAGATTATTGATGAGCGAAAATGCTTTCATTGTCAAATAACTTATGCAAGAGGTCTAATGAATAAAAAAGATTGTGTAAATATCGGTTTGATCGGTTTTGGAATGGCGGGGCAGATTTTTCACGCGCCGTTTATCGAGGCGGTTGACGGTTTGAATTTGGCGGCGATTCAGACTTCGAGTGCGGCGAATGTCGAATTGGCGAAACGGAAATATCCGGCGGCAAAAATTGTTAGCGACACTTCCGCGCTTTTGGCGGATGACGAGATTGATCTGATATTTGTCGGAACGCCGACGCACACGCATTACGAACTGGCGAAAAAGGTTTTGGAAGCGGGAAAACACTGTGTTGTCGAAAAGCCTTTTGTCGTTTCTGCGCGTCAAGGTTTTGAACTCGCCGCGCTTGCCGAAGAACGCAGTTTGATTTTATCCGTTCATCAAAACCGGCGTTGGGACAGCGATTTTTTGACGGTGCGGAAAATCGTCGAAAATAAAATGCTCGGCAGATTGGTCGAAGCGGAAATTCATTACGACCGTTATCGCCCCAACTTTCGCGGTAACACTTGGAAGGAAGAAAATTTGCCGGGAACAGGCGTTTTGTATGATCTCGGCTCGCATCTCGCAGATCAGGTGCAGACGCTTTTCGGTTTGCCAGAAGCGGTGACGGCGGACGTTCGCACGCAGCGAATCGGCGGGAAAATTGCCGATAATTTTGAAGCGGTTCTGCATTACGCCGATTTGAAAGTAACTCTGAAATCGGGAATGCTCGTCAGAGAATCTTTGCCGCATTATATTTTACTCGGCGAAAAAGGTTCGTTCGTCAAATACGGAATGGACGTGCAGGAAGAAGATTTGAACGCCGGAAAAGTTCCGCTGGCGACGAAAAATTGGGGCGTTGAACCGGAAAATCTCTGGGGAAATATCAACACGGAATTCGGCGGTTTGCATCTTGTCGGAAATGTCGAAAGCGAAACGGGCGATTACCGAAAATTTTTTGAAAATGTGCGCGATGCGGTTCTGAAAAACGCGCCGCTGATCGTCACCGCAATTCACGGCGCAAACACGATAAAAATTATCGAAACGGCGATTCAAAGTCATAATGAAAAACGAACGGTCGAATTTTCTTAATGAAAAAATTATAAAAATTATGCGAAAACTTATTCTTCAAATTCTCATTGTTTTGGTTTTAGCAACTTCAGTTTTTTCTCAGATTGAAAAGAAAAGTCCTATTTTGGTTGATGAATTCGGAGGATTACCTTTAGACGATCTAATGGCGCGGCTCGATTTTGCCATTAGTGAATTACAAAAACAAGGCGGTAATAAAATACAGATAAAAATTTATGGCGGCAATGCAGATTATTTTGCCACACCTTATTTAAGAGGTTCGATAATTGAGAGCTACTTTAAAAGCCGCAGAGGATTATCACCGGAACAATTTTCAATCGAGTATTGCAACATAAATAAAGAAGAATTGCGAACACGACTTTATATTGTTTCGCCGGATGAAAATACTTCCAAATGTGAAGAAAATCTGGAAACACCGACAAAAACAGTTCTTTTTGAAAGATCATATTTTTATTTTTCTAAATTTGAATACGTTCCCATTGAAGATTCTACTATCGAGATTGGTCCATCGGCAGGAGAATACTCCAGGACTGCTCACAAAGTATTAAAAAAAAATGCTGGACAATTCTCCCGAAAACAAAGTGTACATAATTTCTTATCTGCAAATCAGTTATGAAAAAGACGAAAATGACAAAATAATTAACGTGAGTTCGAGATAAGAAAAGACGCCGAAGATAAGATCTAATTAGGTTTACCAAACAAAACTATAAATCTAAGGAGTCTTTTCAATGGATAGATTAACAATTTTTTGCGAAGTTGACGATTTCTGCCGGATATTTGAGCCGATACTTAATCGGCAGTTGCTTGCTGACGGGACTCGCAAACGAATCAGGTCAAGTAAAATGTCGAAGGCGGAAGTGATGAGTATTATGATTCTTTTTCATCGTTCGGGTTTCCGTGATTTAAAAAGGTTTTATACGAAAGTAGTGTGCCAGTATTGGCAGCAAGATTTTCGTAACTTAGTCAGTTACAACAGGTTTGTCGAAGTGCAGAGAGATTCGCTCGTTTTGCTTGCTTCATTTATGCAGACGCGTTTGGGAGAATGTTCGGGCATCTCATTTATCGATTCGACCAAACTGGCAGTTTGTCATAGCTTGCGAATCAAACAGAACAAGGTTTTCAGAGATGTCGCAAAAAGAGGAAAGACTTCGACGGGTTGGTTTTACGGGTTCAAGCTACATTTAGTTGTGAGCGATTGCGGTGAGATATTGGCGTGGCAGATCACGTTGGGAAATGTTGATGACAGGAAGCCTGTGCCGAAGATGGCGAAGCGTCTGTGGGGCAAATTATTCGGAGATAAAGGCTATCTTTCAAGCAAGTTGAGCGACCTTTTAGGCGAGGCTAATGTGCAGCTCATTACAAAGCTGCGAAGGAATATGAAGAATCAGTTGATGCCATTATTTGACCGCTTATTATTGCGGAAAAGAGCGATCATTGAAACAGTCAATGACCAATTAAAGAACATCTCGCAAGTCGAACACACCCGCCATCGCTCGGTCTGGAACTTCTACGGCAATGTCGTCGCCGGATTGATCGCTTACACTTTTCAAGAAAGAAAACCAAATCTTCATTTGAGAAAAGATTTGGTTCTAAACTGATTCTTATGTCGAACTGACGTTAATTAAGAAAAATACCGATAAGAAATCGCTTGCAAAAAAATTACTTCAAACTGCTAAACAGGAAATGATAAAAAACGGTTTCAACGGTTCTCGAATCGAGTTGGTCGAAGGCGGTTATATAAGCGGTGATGGTGAAAGAAGATTAGAATTTTGGTTTGTGCCGAAAGACAGCGACATTCCGAAGCCGAAACCTGATGCTTTTCCGAAGAAAAATGAGGCGAATAATTTGGTCTTGTGCGGTTGAGGAAATGCGAAGAATATTGAGTTGTAAAAAATAAAAGAGACGCGCAAAGTGATTTGCGCGTCTCTTTTTTAACGACTGTTTTAAGTCGAAATTTACGGCTTAAGTTGTTTGTCCGAGATGTCCGTGTTGTGTTTGATGCTTTTGACATACAGAACCGTTTCGCCTGTTCCGATATTTTCGCTTGAAACCTTAAAAGGAATCATCACGCCGTCAATTTTTCGGTAATCGGACATCGTTGCCGAGGTCGGGATTTTTTGATCCGAAGTGCTTGAAACGACGACCGAAGTTTGTTTGACGGGCAGGAAAGTTTTCGCCGAAATAAAATACGTCACGGCGTTGGCTTTTTCCGGTTTGATGCGGACGGCGTAAGCGTCTTCGCCTTCGACCTTTTCCATTCCGATAACTTCGGCTTTTGCGCCGGCGGTTTTCCATTCTAAAAAAGTGTAAAAATTTGCCGAGTATTTCGTGTCTTCGAGCCGTTGTCCGGTGTAGATGTCGGCGGGCGCGAAACTCGCAATTTCGCCGCCGCTTGCGCCGTCGAAATAATCGGCAACCGTGGCGATTTTTTTGCCGAGCGCGGTGACGTTAATTTTTGACGAAGACATATTCGGTGCTTTCGAATAACTCGTGCCGTAACCTTTCAAACCTTGATTGACGAAATCAACATCAAATTCCATCACGCGCGAATTTATTTTTCTCAAATTAGTTTCGCCGCCGAGTGCTTCGATAGTTTTTGCAATCAGTTCATCAACCGTAATTTTCGGCGCATCTGCGGTTTTTTCGCTTTCGCCGACGTATTTAAAGACAAATTCGCCTTCGGGCTGAACGACCGTTACGCCTTCGACCTTATTTTCGTTCGTGCGATTGACCTTGACTTTGTATGTGTCCGGCAAAAGCGTCGAACCGAAAACATCTTTTTCCTTTTCAACCAACGGATAAGCGGGCTGATTGCCGACGACGAGCGATGTTTTGCCGTCAACTTCTTTGATTTCGATTGCGCCTTTGCCGTCCGGCGTTCGATATTTGCCGATCAGTTCTTTCGCCGATGCGGTTGAAATTGCGGTTTTGGCGACCGCGCCTTTTTTCGTCAGATCAACATTGCCCTGCGGCTGTTCGAGCAGCGCGGAATCGTCTTTAAACGTGATGAAAAATCCTGCGGGCGCGCCGCCGAGTTTGTATTTTCTGCCTTCGACCATTTCCAGCGTGTAAGTCGGCTGACCGGGAACGATGGCGACCAACTTTCCGTCCTGCATTTTGATTTCGATGTCGAGATTTGCCGCCGCGAGATTATACACGCCGATCTCTTTTGTCGAATCAGCGGAAACCGCCGTATTTTGCGGCGTTTCCTGTTTCAAAATACCGTCGAAAATAATCGGGATCAATTCCGAACCGAGCGACGAAGCGGAAACATTCGTCAGCATTACAAAGCCGATATTTTCGTCCGGCATAAAGGCGACCATCGAATTGAAACCGTCAATATTTCCGCCGTGCTGCAAGACTTTTTTGCCTCCCAATTCCTGCACGAACCAGCCCATCGCGTAGGCAAATTTTCCGTTCGGCGAGATGTTCTGCTGCGCCGTTGTCCATTCGGCAAAGCCTTTTTCGGAAACGAGTTTTTTGCCGCCGACTTCGCCTTTACTTAAAAGAAATTTCAGCCATTTTGCCATATCGTTCGCCGTCGAATTGATCGCGCCCGCCGGAGAAATCGCGGCGAGTTCGCGCGTCGGCATAAGTTTTGTTGCTTTCGTATCGAAATTGTATTCGTAGCCGAGCGAATAATCTTTCGCCTTCTGCATTTCGGGAATCGAAATCGAACTGTCGAGCATTCCGATCGGTTTCAAAATGTTCTGCGCGACGTAATTTTCCCACGTCATTTTCTGAACTTTGGAGACGATTTCTCCGGCGGCGGCATACATCACGTTTTGATAGAGAAATTTCTCGCCGAGTTTGGCGACCGGTTTCGCTTCGCCCGCGACTTTGATCGTTTCTTCGCGCGTCAGTTTTCCCGTGATCCAGCCGAGATCGGTGCGGTTTAAGCCGGACGAATGCGTCAAAAGATTTCTGACTTTTATTTTCGCGTTCGTTTCCGCGTCGTTGATCTTGAAATACGGCAGATATTTGTTCGGATGTTCGTCGAGGAGAAGTTTGCCTTCGTCCTGCGACATCAAAACCGAAAGTGCGGTAAACGCTTTCGTCGCCGAACCGATGGCAAACTGCGTGTCAGCGGTCACGGGAATCTGTTTTGAAAAATCCTTGTAGCCGAAACCTTTCGATAAAATAACTTCGCCGTCTTTGACGATTGCCAGACTCATTCCCGGAATGCCGAGTTCCTTGCGCCGCGCTTCGATTTTTTCCTCGATTGCGGCGAGACGGTTTTTCAGATCGGCGGAAACATTCGTCTGCGCTGGAGTTTGAGCAAGTGTAGTTTGCGGAATTGCCGTTATTAAAAATGATAACAGTAAAAATAGCGATAAAACAGAGTGAATAATTTTGTTCATAAATTTTTGTTGCAGTTTTTTAATTCGGATGACATTATCGAAATGAATTACGGCAAATCCGAAACAAAAGTTTACTTTTTCGGTTTCAGGTTTCTGTGTTAAATTAAATTAGACATCTTTCCTAAATAAGTTACGGAGAAGCATAGTTGAGATGACGAGTTGAAAGTTTCAAATTGACAATCGCTGATACCAACTTCCAATTCTTCTCATAGTTTTGATGTTTCCCGCGATATTGGTCTTTGCAAATTCTGAATATCTTGCATTCCCGGTTACGATGTTCGACGATTGTCCGCTCTTTAGCTAATTGACGATTATACTGCTTTTGCTGTCTTGTCAACGGATGATGCTTTGACGCTTTGTGTGGAACTTCCGCCTGCGGATACAGTTTTTTGATTCCGAGAAAGCCTTTGTCAGTTTTGATATTGGCATTCTCATTGATCTCTAACTTACTGGTTTTCAATATCTTAAAGTCGTGCGTTGAACCTCTGGCACTTCTGACGGCGAGAATCAATCCGGTTAAAAAGCAAACGATCAGCAAAGTTTTTACGGTGTGTCGTTTTTTTTACCCGAATAATACGATTTCTGTTTTTTGACCGGGCGTTCGATCGGCTGTTCGCTGACATCGGCGACAACCTTTAAGTTCTCGGCAGTTAAAGCCTGATCGTTCGGCAGATCAAGGGCTTTCAAAAGGCGTTTGGAAATATATTGATAGCGTTTGAAAGCATAGCTTTCCGAGATCGAAAACATTTCGCCGAGTTGCAGAAAAGTATGATACTGACGTAAATAAATCAGCGTCAAAAGTAGTTGGTCTTCAATTGGCAAAGAACTTGTTAAGCCGCGCTGACGCATCGGTTTGGCTTGTTTATAGCTGATAATTTCAACTTTCAGTTTTTCCAAGATGATTTCAAATGTGCCGTAACCCACTCCGACCAAGCGGGTAAATTCAGCAGCTTTTTTCATCTTGTATTTATCATATACACTCATTCTTGCAAGTTTAGCAGAATGAATACTTATTTAGGAAAGATGTCTAATGAAATTTCGAGGAGCGAAAAAATGGCGGTCGCAAATTTTAAAAGAAAAATCACGATTTCGGATTATCTCGCAGACGAAAGTTCCGGCGAGGTCAAACACGAATACATCTACGGCGAAATTTTCGCAATGGCTGGCACGAGCGACCGGCACAACCGGATTGCCGGAAATTTCTTTTCGAAAATTGACAATCATCTTGCCGAATCGGAGTGCGAAACTTTTATCGAAAGCGTCAAACTCAAAGCCGACGCGCAGACTTTTTATTATCCCGACGTGATGGTCGCCTGCGACGACGCGCCCGAAAGCGCGTATTTCCGCGAAAAACCGATTTTAATCATCGAAATCCTTTCGCCGACAACCGAACGCACCGACCGTAATGAAAAACTGAGCGTTTATAAAAATATCCCGATCTTGCAGGAATACGTCATCGCCTGGCAGGAAAAAATGCAGATCGAAATTTACCGACGGCAAGCGGACGGAAACTGGCTGAATTTTATTTACGGCGAAAACGAATCCGAAATCGAACTCGAATCAATTGATTTGAAAATCACGCTGAAAGAAATTTACCGGCGCGTAAGATTTGAAAATTAAACTGAAATCTCGTTTAAATTCGCAATCATCTGCGGCAGTTTTTCCAGCACGAAATCAACTTCCGCTTTCGTGTTGTATCTTCCGAGAGAAAAACGAATCGCGCCCATTGACTGCGAAAAGGGAATTTCCATCGCCTGCAAAACGGCTGACGCAGTGTGATTTCCGGCGTTGCACGCCGAACCTGTCGAGACGAAAATGTTCAAATCATTTAATCGCGCGAGAATCGCTTCGCCGTTTATATTCTCGAATGAAATATTGGTCGTATTCGGCAATCTTTTGGCTGTGTCGCTTGTGCCGTTTATATGAGAATTTGGAATTTTGTCTAAAATTTCGTTTTCCAGTTTGTCTCTTAATGCGTGGACTTTTTCCATCGGCAAAAAATCTTTAACGAGTTCCGCCGCCGCGCCTAAAGCGACGATCTGATGGACGGCTTCCGTTCCGGCGCGTCTGCCGTTTTCCTGTCCGCCGCCGACGGCGAAGGACGGCAAATTTATTGCTTGCCGCACATAGAGTGCGCCGATACCTTTCGGAGCGTAAAATTTGTGACCGGAAATGGAAAAAAGATCAATTTCGGTGTTTTTTAAGTCTGACGGAATTTTGCCGACGGCATTTACGCCGTCAATGTGAAACAATGCGTCGGAATGTTCTTTGACAAGGCGGGCGATTTCCTCGACCGGAAATAAAATGCCCGTTTCATTATTTGCCGACATTACGGAAACGATTGCCGTATCTTTACGAAGAGCGGATTTTAATTGTTCGAGATCAAGAAAACCTTCTTCTGAGACATCGAGCCACGAAACTTCAAAGTTTTCGCGTTCGAGTTTTTCACAAAGTTTGCGAACGGCTTCGTGTTCGACGCGGGTTGTAATAATGTGTTTTTTGTGCGGATTTGCTTCGAGCGCGCCGCGAATCGCCCAGTTGTCGCTTTCCGTGCCGCCCGATGTGAAAACAATTTCGCCGCTGCTTTTTGCTCCGAGAAGTTCGGCAACTTTTTTCGTGCAGTTTCAATTGCGCTTCGAGTTTCGCGTCCGATTGAATAAACCGACGAAGCGTTTCCGTAAAATTCGCTCAGAAACGGTTGCATTGCATCGTAAACTTCGGGCGCGATTTTTGTTGTCGCATTATTATCTAAATAGATCGGTTTCATAAATTGAATGTTAAAAAAAACTTCGCGGCAGACTTTTAGGTTTATACTATTGATTGTAAAATAACATTTAAATAATCTGACAATAAATTTATCAGTGAAAACACTTCTCAAAATTACAGAGGCAACCGGAAAAAACTGGGAACTGGAATTAAATCCGGCGACCGTTTATTCCATCGGTCGGGCGCAGGAAAACGACATCGTTCTTAACGACCGCCGCGTTTCGCGCCGTCACGCGCAAATTATCGCCGAAAACGGCGGATTTAAATTAATTGACGGTTACTACGTCGGCGGCGAGATTCAGCGCAGCGTCAACCGCATTTTTGTCAACGGTCAGCCGCAACTCGAAAAAATTCTCGCTTCCGGCGATCTGATTACAATCGGCGCGAGCCGCTTGGAAGTCGAACGGATCGAAGAAGTTAAACCGTCGCCGACATTTATGCCGAAGGTGACGACCGAAAGAACAATCGAAGTTTCATCGTCGGCGATTCCGGCAGGCGTAAATTACGACGATCAACCGCTCGGACATACGCAGATGTTGATTTCGGCAAGCGAAATTATCGGCAGTAAGCAAACGACTGCTTCATCTTTCGAGGCTTCGCCCGTTACGCCAGCCGAAATAAAAATTCTCCGCCGCAAAGCGCAGATTCTCGAAATGCTCTACGAAATGAGCAAAACACTTGGCACGGTTTTTGACTTGAAAGAAATTTTCGCGCAGGCAACCGATCTGATTTTTCGCGGAACACCTGCCGACCGCGTGGTCGCGCTTTTAGCCGAGGAAACTCTGGACGGAAAGATTTTGGATTACAGTATGTATCCGATAGCCGTTAAAACCAGAGACGAAAAAATGGAAGCGATGACCGAAAAATTGACAATCAGCCGGACGATTACGCAGAAAGTAATGCGCGATAAAGTCGCGCTTTTATCACAGGACGCGAAAACCGACGCGCAGTTTTCCGGCGCGGAATCAATCGTTTCGCAAGGCGTTCGTTCGACCATTTGCGCTCCCTTGGTGACGGAATCGAATGTTCACGGCGTTGTCTATGCCGACCGGCTCGATCCTTTTTCGACTTTTACGCAGGAAGATTTGGAATTAATCAGCGCGGTCGCGGCGCAAACCGCCGTCACGGTCGAAACGGTCAAGGCGCATAAACGGCTGGCGAGAGAAGAAGTCGCGCGGGCGAATTATTCGCGGTTTATGCCCGAATACGTCGTCAAACAGTTGCTCGAAAATCCCGATTCGTTCCGGCTCGGCGGTGCAAATCAGACGATCACGGTTTTGTTCGCCGACATTCGCGGTTTTACGGCTTTGTCAGAAGTTGAAAATAAAAATCCCGAAAAGGTTGTTGGGCTTTTAAATCGTTATTTTACGGCGATGAGCGACATTATTTTCAAAAACGGCGGAACTCTCGACAAATATATCGGCGATGGTTTGATGGCGATTTTCGGCGCACCGACCGCTTCGCCGCAGGACGCGGACAACGCTCTCCAGACGGCAATCGAAATGCAAAGGGCGGTCGAAAACGTCAACAGGGAATTTAAAGCCGAAGGCATCAGACCGATCGAGATCGGACTCGGACTGCACACGGGCGTGGCGACGGTCGGCTACATCGGATCGGAACAGCGCAGCGAATACACGGCAATCGGCGATACGGTCAACATCGCCTCGCGTCTCGAATCGAACGCCAAAGGCGGACAGATTTTAATTAGCGAGGCGACGGCGAAAACGGCGGAAAAAAGTTTCTCCATCGTTCCGCAAACGCCTTTACAGGTCAAAAATCGAATCGAACCGATTTCTTTATTTGAGTTAAAATGGAGATAGTTTATAATTGTTTTCCTCATCCAAAAACATTTACTTTTCTCATTGATTTGATGTATTTTAAATTTACACGATAAAACAAGGTTTATGGTCGGAATTTCATCGCTTAAAAAACTGGTTACTGATCTGATGGCAGTTGATCTCGGAACGGCAAATACGATTATTGCGGTTAAGGGACGCGAAATTGTTTTGGATGAACCGTCAATGGTTGCTTTCAATGAAATGACCGAAGAAGTTGTCGCTTACGGAAAGGAAGCATACGATATGCTCGGACGCGAAGGACGCGATATTACCGTCAAACGTCCGATGAGCAGCGGCGTAATCGCCGATTATGAAATGACGAAAAAAATGCTCGCCCATTTCGTCAAAAAAGCCAAAAGCGGCGGTTCGCAAATGTCTCTGCAAGCCGTGATGAGTATGACTTCGGACGTTACGCACGTCGAGCAGCGCGCACTTTTAAACGCGGCGGAAGAAGCGCACATCGGCAAAGTTTTTATAATGGAAGAAGGTTTAGCGGCGGCGTTCGGTGCGGGAATTACGCCGCGCGACAAACGCGCTTCGGTCATCGTTGATTTCGGTGCGGGAACGACCAACATTGCCGTTGTTGCTAAAGGAAACATCGTCCATTCCAAATCAGACCGGATCGGCAGCGACGAGATTAATGTTGCTCTGGCGAGCCATTTGCGCCGTCATCGCGGTTTGCAGGTCGGTGAAGAAACTACGGAAATTGTTAAAACGCAGTTTGCTTCGACATTTTTACCGGAAAATCTGGAAAAAACTTTTACTGTTCGCGGACGCGATGTTCAAACGGGAAGTCCGGGCGCAGTTGAAGTTACGGCTGGAGAAATTTATCCGATTGTCGAAAGTATCGTCCGCCGCATCGCGCAGAACGTCAGCGATATGCTGACCGAACTGCGACCGGAAGTTTCCGCCGATATTTATGATCGCGGCGTGATTTTGACCGGCGGCGGCGCACTTCTCGAAGGTCTCGATCAATATCTGCGCGAATTTATCAATCTTCCCGTGACCGTTTCGGACGAGCCGCAATATGCGACCGTCAGAGGTCTCGTCAAAATGTTTGACGAACCGGAACTGCTCGAAAGAGTTTCGCGCAATGAACTCAATCTGCTTCAAAATGCGGAAATTCCTTTTGAAGCCTGATCTGCAAAGACAAAAGTAAAAAGTAGAAAGGCAAAAGTATTCTGATTTTTACTTTTGCCTTTCTACTTTTTACTTTTGTCTTTTACCGTTTTTACTTTAAGAAAATGCGCTATCTCGAATTTTTCAAACGCCAGATGCTTCTCACGCATATCAGCGGCATTCCGATTCGGATTGATTATCGCTGGTTTCTCGTCTTTATTTTTATAACTTGGCTGACGGCAAACAGCCTTTTGATCTATGTTAACAGCGGATTTACGGCTTTTGTATTGGCTTCTCTGACGACGATTTTGTTTTTCGTTTCCGTTTTGCTTCACGAACTCGCACACGCTTTTGCGGCGAGAATAGAAAATGTCGAAGTCATCGAAATCGTTCTCCATCCTTTCGGCGGACTGGCGCGAATGCGTCACGCGCCCGAAACGCCGCGCGCCGAATTTCGCATCGCAATTGCGGGACCGGCGGCGAGTTTTTTGATCGCTATCGGATTTTTTATTTTGATGGCGGCTGCCAACGCGCTCGGATTAACTACGCTTTCGCCGCTTTTTTTCTTTATCGGGTTTTTAAATTTTCTACTTGCGATATTTAATCTTTTTCCCGGTTATCCGCTCGACGGCGGCAGAGTTTTTCGCGCTTTTTTGTGGAAACGCGGAAAAGATTTAAATGAAGCGACGGCTATGACCGGACGTTTCGGACAAGTTATCGCCATCGTTCTGATCGTATTCGGAATTTTGACCGCCGTTTTCGCCGGAAATATTTATACCGGATTATGGACGATTCTTGTCGGGCTTTTTTTGTATGACGCGGCAAAAGGAATTATCAAACAGATAAACGAACTTGAAAATATTATCGTCGAACAGGTGATGCAACTGCCCGTTTCGGTCGAGCCGGATTCGACGGTTATGCAGTTTGTTGACGGAATTTTGCCGGTTCATCGCCGAACGATTTTTCCGGTTGCCAAAAACCGACAGTTTTACGGCTTTTTGCTGCTTGAAGATATGAAAAAACTGCCGCGTGAAGATTGGGAAAAGGTTAAAGTTCTCGATGTAATGCGTCCGGTAACGCCGGATTTCTTCGTCGAAAATGATTTTTTATATGCTGATGCCAAAGAGATTATGCGCGAAAACGGAATCGGCGCACTCGGCGTAATTGATAAACGGGGAAGTCTGGTCGGTTTTCTCCAACGCGGAAAATCAAGAAAAAAATAGTCCGTTTATTTACAACGAAATCTAATTGATATTTTTAGTGGCGGCAACTTACTTTATCCGAAAACTCATCGGAAACTTTTGTTCGATTTTGTAAAAACAATGTGAAATCAGAGATTTCAGGACAAAATTACGGTTGGATTTTAATCGAAAATAAATTCTAATCGAAAATTTCTATGATATTCTTGAAAACGAAGTTTTCTTAAAACTCTGACCGAAGAAAATCATATTCTCTATTTTAACGGATTCTAAATTTTGTTATTGAAGTTTTCGGAACTATTTCGGAAAATGGAATTTAGTTTCCAAACTTTTGTCCGATGCAAATAAACGACTATCTGCCAACGATAAACACGGTTCGCAACGCGGTTGACATCACGTTGGTATTTATCATTGTCTATGTCGTTTTGAAACTTTTGCGCGGCACACGCGCCGTGCCGACCGTCGTCGGAATGGTAATTCTTGCGCTTTTATACTGGCTGGCGGTCGCACAGGATTTGGCGACGTTGCAATTCGTTCTGCAATGGACGGTTTTCGTTTATCCTTTTCTGGTTATTATTTTATTTCAATCGGAAATCAGACAGGCTCTGATTTATTTCGGAAATCGTCTGCAAATTCCTTTGACGCGGCGAACGAAAGGTCAACTCGGCGAAACGATCTACGACGAAATCGTTCTCGCGGCGACGACGCTTTCATCCGAAAAAACCGGCGCGCTAATAGTCATCGAAAGAAATGTCGGTCTGCGGAATTTTATTGACTCGGGCGTTACTTTGGATGCGCGGGTCAGTTACGATCTGCTCGTAACGATCTTTAATCCGTCAACGCCTTTGCACGACGGCGCGGTAATTATTCAAAACGAACGACTTGCCGCCGCTTCCGTTTTTCTGCCGCTGACGAAAAATCCCGGCATTTCGCGCGAACTCGGAACGCGCCATCGCGCCGCCATCGGAATCACGGAAGGTTCGGACGCGATTTCCGTCGTCGTCAGCGAAGAAACAGGTCTTATAACTTTCGTCGTCGGCGGAAATGTCCGGCGTAATGTTGATACGAACACTTTGCGAAAACTTTTGCTGTCGGCGATGGATATACAGGTCGAAGTAAAACGCATCGAACCCGTAAAAACGATGAAAGAAGCGGAAACGGAGATTACGGTCGGTTGAAAATTACAAAATAAACCGACTTCAAACTTGAGATTTCAAGAATTGCACTATCGAAAGAATGTTTTCATTTCCAACCGAAAAATTTATTCATAACGAACATTACAGAGCATTTTTGGTGCGCTGGATCAGAAAAATTTTCGTTGACGATTGGTTGATGAAACTGCTCGCACTGATAATTACGCTTGCGCTCTGGCTCGGCGTTTCCGGTTTGCGCGAAGAAATCACGACGCGCATCGAAAACGTCAAATTAAAACCGCGCATTTCCAACGATCTGGAAATTACAAATCCGCCGCCGGCGACCGTTAATCTTGTCGTGTCGGGCGACCGCCGCAGAATTGATCCGATCAAAACCGAAAATCTCATCGTTTCGCTCGACCTGAGCGACGTTACGGCGGGCGAACAAACAATCGAACTTACGCCGCAAAACGTCAGCGTCGAACTTCCGACAGGCGTAAGGCTGGAAGAAATTCAGCCGAACAAAATTGCCGTCAAACTCGAAAATGCCGTCGAACGCGAAATTCCCGTGCGAGCGGAAACCGACAGCGATCTCGCAGAAAAAACGGAAATTTACAACATCGCCGTCATTCCTCAAAAAGTGCGTGTGCGCGGTGCGGAAAGCGTTATCAAATCGCTGGCGTATATTTCGACCGAACGCATAAAACTCGAAGGAAAAAGCGAAAATTTTACCGTCCAGCAAGTTCCGCTCAATATTATCACGCCGAATATTACTGCGCTTGATACGGCGGTTGATGTCGTCTTTAAGATCGGCGAACTTCGCAAAGAGCGCACATTTATTGTCAATGCGAAAGCCGGAGAGGAAACGAAGCGTGTAAGATTAATTCTCTACGGACCGTATTCGATAATGGACAATATTAAACCCGAAGAATTGAATGTCGAGGTCGTCAAAAACGAAAACGGCGCAGAAATTGTTCGTCTCGATGCCATTCCAAATGTCGAGATACGACAGCAGCAGATAATTTTTAACGGAGATTCTTCCGAAAAAAACTGATTATTTTATAACCGTCAATATAAACCCAAGGCTTTTCGCCCAAAGTATAATGTCCGCAAGGAATCGAAACCGTATCGTGTTTTACGCCCGATTCGCGGATCGCTTCGAGCATCTGGCGCGAAAGGGAAATCGGGAAAGTCAGATCGTAAAGCGTGTAAATGTAGCGTTGCGGACGCGGCGGAAGTTCGGCGAGTTTTTCCATATAAGCCATCGGCGAGATCGGCAGCCAAAATTCGCGCAGTTCGTCGAGCGTGACGTTTTTGCCGATACCTTCTTTAACGTGATATGTCGAAAGACCTTGCCAGACGACATCGGCGACATAACCCGAAACGTGATTGAAACATCCCGCGTCAATTGTCAGATCGTGAACGAATGCAAAAAATCCGACGCACGAACCGATGCTCGTGCCGACGATGCCGACTTTTTCGTAACCTTGCTGTTTTAACCAAGCGACGGCGGAGCGCGTATCAACGACCGATTGACGCAGAGACTGCAAAGTTTGCCCGACGTTCGGCGCGACGAGATAATCGGCGCGGTCGAGTTCCGGCGGCATACGTTTTTCGTGATACGGCAAAGTCAGACGAAGCGCGGAAATGCCGATGCGGTTAAACATTTTTCCGAGATCGAAATAAGTTCCGGCTTTCGCGTTCCAATGCGGCAGGATCAAAACGGCGGACTTTTTGTTTTTAGCGAACGGGAAAAATTTTGCATAAACCTTATTATTTTCCGGCGAAAAAGTTTTAATTCCGCTCGTCCAGATCAGATCGTTTCCCGTCAAATCGTAATCGTTTATTTCCGGCGAACAGAAAAATTTTTCACTGTCGGCAATCGTTTTTTTCGTATATTCACGGAAAAATTCGCGCGGATTTGCGCCGTTCGGATTTTCCGTTACATATTCCATTCCCCATTCAAACGGGCGCACGATTCTGTTGTCATCGCGCATCGCGTGTTCACGTTCCCGTTTGTGCATATATCGCCTGAGCATAAGTTTTTAATGCTAAAAAAAATAGCTGCCGGTTTCAAGTTCAAATTTATTAAAATAAATTGCAACTTGAATATATTCTAGTCCGCAGCTGATTTTCCGTTTAAAACTTTTTCGTAAAATGCAATATATTGCGGAATAATTTTATTCGCATCATAACGCGACACCGCCAATTCGCGTCCGCGCGTTCCGAATTTTTCTTTCAATTTTTCATCGCTCAACAGCCGCATCACATCGTCGCTCATTTTTTCAGTATCGCCGACATCGCTCAAAAATCCGCTTTCGCCGTCGGTCACGACTTCGGGAATGCCGCCGACGCGCGTGGCGATGACGGGAACTTCGCACGCTTGCGCTTCGAGTGCGGCGAGACCGAAAGATTCGAGTTCCGAAGGCAAAAGCGCGATGTCGCTGATGCCGACATAATCGGATATTTTCGCCTGTTTGCCGACCAACTGTATATTTTTCCAAACATTTAATTTCTTCGCAAAATGTTCGACCGCCGAAAATTCCGGTCCGTCGCCGACCATTATTAATTTTGCATCGCCGCCTTTATCTAAAACTTTAGCGAGAATTTCAACGCAGTCGGTCGGACGTTTGACGGCGCGAAAATTGGAAACGTGAACGAGAATTTTTTCGCCGTTCGGCGCGAGTTCCTGTTTCAGCGGTGAATCTTCGATCTTTTGATAATGACTCGGACAGATGAAATTCGGAATCACTTCGACCTCATCAAAATCAAAAGTCTCGATGGTCGCCTGTTTCAAAAATCTTGAAACGCTCGTTACGCCGTCCGACTGCTGCAAACCGTAGCGCGTGATCGGCAGATAGCTGCGATCCGCGCCGACGAGCGTGATGTCCGTGCCGTGAAGCGTCGTGATGACCGGAACATAGCGTTTATCTTTGATTGATTCGCGGGCGAGAATCGCCGAGATCGAATGCGGAATCGCGTAATGAACGTGCAGTAAATCCAGTTTTTCCGAACGCGCAACGGTCGCCATTTTTGTCGCTAAAGCGAGATCATACGGCTGATGTTCAAACAGCGGATACGACATCATTTCGACTTCGTGAAACTGAATTTTGTCGCTTAATTCGACAAGGCGCGTCGGCAGACTCGACGAGATAAAATGCACGTTGTGACCGCGCGCGGCGAGTTCTCTCCCTAGTTCCGAACCGACAATGCCGCTGCCGCCGTAAGATGGATAAACCGTAATTCCGATGTTCATTGATTTAATGGTAAATGGTTATTGGAAAATGGCAAACGTAACAGATAAAAAATTAACTTGTCGAACGGCTTTTTATGTATAAAATTCGGACTAGCTGATAAGTGAAAGATAGTAAATGATAAGTAAAAGCGGGCGTTTCGCTGTCGGCTATTCGCTGTCAGATCTTAAGTATTATCAAGAACATAAGTTTATCTGCAACCGTTTAAATTATTTATCGTCAGGAATTTACAATTAACCGTTAATTACTTCCTTTAAAATAAACTCGTCCGGGTCAACGATGATTTTTTTCGGTGGTCGGCTTTTAACTTTGACGGTCGTTTTTTTTCCGTCCGGCGTAATAGAAATTCGTTTCGCGCCTTTATTTGTCTGCATTTCGATTGTTACAGGCTGTAAAAACACATCGCCGGTTTGTTTCTGTTCGAGCGTTAGTTCGATGGAATATTTTCCGTTTTGTTTCCAATTTGTCTGATAGATCGGATGACCTGATTTGTAAATCCAGCGGTCGAAAAAGTTCTGTAGATTTTTGCCCGAAGATTTTTCGAGCGCGGCGCGCAAATCTTCGGTTGTCGCCGTCGAATCTTTGTGCGCGTCGTAATAATTTATCAAACCTTGAAAAAATGCTTTGTCGCCCAAAAGTCCGCGTAAGTTGTGCAGAACCCAACCGCCTTTTTCGTAATTGTTCGGCGTTAGAAGATCGAAAAGTTTTTCGGTTTCCGTATCGTAAATCGGCGATCTATTTTTCTTTTCGTATTCGAGATAGTTTTTCGCTTTCCCGCGCATATACTTGCGAAATGCCGCTTTGCCTTCGGTTTTTTCGAGGAAAATTCCGGCGAAATAAGTTGCAAAACCTTCGCTTAACCACAAGTCAGCCCACGTCGCTTCCGTGACCGAATCGCCGAACCATTGATGCGCGATTTCGTGCGCGACAACTTCTTCGACACTGCGCGGAATGTCGTATCTTGCGCTTCGCGGTTTTGCGTTTGAGAAATTTTCAAAAAGATTCGGCGCAAAAACAATCGTGTTCGCATTTTCCATTCCGCCGAATTTTGTCGCGCCGACGATCAAAGCTAATTTTCCGTATGGATACGGCGCGATCAAGCTGCTGAACGTCAAAACCGACGGCGCGGCGGACGAAAATCCCTGTGCGGCAAATTGGCGGTCGGAAATCGGGACGTAATATGAGATCGGCACGGGCGATTTTGTTTTCAAAGTCGCGTTGGCAAATTGTCCGACGGCGACGACCATATTATAGGGCGAAACCGGACGACTTTCGGTGAAAATCCAGGTCTTTGTCGTGTCTTTGTTTTCCGTCGAAGATTCCAAAACGCCGTTGGCGACGACCGCGTTGTTTGACGAAGCCGTGACGGTAAATTTCACCGACGCTTTTGCCGACGGATGATCTAAACACGGAATCCAATTGTGAACTCTGTCCGCCCAATTATCGCCGACCGCCGAAGCGTTTCCGTCGCGGTCTTTCGTCAAAATCAAACCGTCTTGCGGCACACCCGAATATGTCACGGAAATTTTTATCTTCCGATTCTGCTCTGCGGGATTTGTAAGATAAACGTCTAAATTTTCATCGTGTTGAGCAAATTTCGCCGATTCGTTATCAATTTTCACCGCGCTGACGGGCATTGTGCCGAAATCGAAATCAATTTTCGTGACATTATTTCGGCGAATCAAAATCGTCACGTCGGTTGTCGCCGAATCTATGCGCGAAAGACTTTTGTCAAATATCAGTTTGATGTCGAAATGAAGCGGTTGCCACGTTTCGATCAAACGCTCACGGCGTTCTGCCTGCGCGGAAACAAACAGCAAAACGAACAGCAAACTCGAACTAATTACGCGAAAAGAGTTTTGAAATCCGATTCTGAAAGTATTTTTCATAAATTTTTATTTTTCCTTCTGACGTAATAAACGATTCCGCTGTGATCGTCGGTAAACAGAAACGAATTTGCCGAGAGTTTTAAAATGTCGCACGGACGACCGACGACCGTTTTTCCCTGCAAAAATCCGCTGATAAAATCTTGTGATTTTTCGCCTTTTCGCATCTGAACGATTTTGTAACCGTGTCCGACATTTTTATTTGTCGAGCCGTGAAGCGAAACGAGAAATGAATTTTTAATCGAGCCGTCAGCGTCAGCATCGTCGAAATAATCGAAACCGAGAGCCGACGAATGTGCCGGAAAATACGCGTAAGATTTAGGAACATCGGCGCAGGATTTCAGGCGATTCGTCGTTTCTTTTAATTTATCCGGCGGCGTTTTGTCAAAGAAAACTTTGCCGTTCGATTGATAACACGAAGCCCAGCCGTAATCTGCGCCGTCTTTTAGAGCGTAAAAAGTTTCATCTGGTTTATTTAATCCGAGATGATCCGAACCTTGATTGGTCGCAAAAAGATTGTTTGCCGTCCATTTCAAACCGACCGCATTTCGCAAACCTTTGGCGAAAATTTTCTGATTGCTGCCGTCCTCATTCATTTCCAAAACAGTCGCACGAACTTTTTCCTTTTCGTCGCAGGCATTACACGACGAGCCGACCGAAACGTAAAGTTTGCCGTTCGGCGCAAAAGCGATTGTTCTGGTTAGATGCCAGCCGCCGTATTTGTAACTCAAACCGTAATCGGGAAATGTCGCCAGCGTCTGCGGCTTTAAATCGGTCGGCGCGGTTTCGCCTTTTGTAAATTTTCGTCGCGTCAGCTTGTCGGTTTCGGCGATGTAAATCCAGTCTTGATTATTATTGTCGGTGTGAAACTGAACGCTGTTCGGATTTTCGAGATTCGACAGGTAAACCGAAACTTTGCCGAATTTTCCGGTCTGTTCATTCCAATCGTCGAGAATATGAATCTTACCTTTTTTGTTGTCGGTCAGATCAAACATATCGGTCACGAAAATGCGTCCGTCGGGCGATTTGGCGAAAAAACGAACACGCTTAAAACCTTCCGCCGCCGGAATAATTTCAAAAATTTCCGGCAGTTTCAAGTTAAAACTTTTGCCGTTTTTCAGCGTGATTTTTTGCGACACGAGTTTTGTTTGCGGGAAAACGTGCAAAGCCGAAAACAAACTCAAAATAAACAAACCGAATATTATTTTACTTGATTTTACTATGTGCATTTGTGTTAATCTTTTGTAAATTAAAAATATGAATATCGAAAATTTTCTCGTTCCCGAAAACACGAAACTTAAACTTTCCGATAATCCGACTGATTTTACAGGTGATTATACTGAAAAAAGAACCGGAGAAAAAGAGTTAAAGAAAAATGTCGAGCGGCTTTCCGATTTGCAGGACGTTCTCTACGCCGATAATCGTCACGCGCTGTTGATAATTTTTCAGGCGATGGACGCGGCGGGCAAAGACGGCGCGATCAAACACGTTATGTCCGGCTTAAATCCGCAAGGCGTTTCGGTTTCGTCGTTCAAACAACCTTCGGCGGAAGAATTAGATCACGATTATCTGTGGCGTTCGATGAAAGCATTGCCCGAACGCGGTCGCATCGGAATTTTTAACCGCTCGTATTACGAAGACGTTCTGATCGTGCGCGTTCATCCGCAGATTTTGCAGGGAACGCAGCTTCCCGAAAAAGTAAAATCGGATAAAAATATCTGGAAAGAAAGATTTACGCAGATTCGCAATTTTGAAACTTATCTCGCCGAAAACGGCATTCACACGCTGAAATTTTTTCTGCACGTTTCCAAAGAAGAACAAAAAGAACGCTTTCTCGCACGCATTGACACGCCGGAAAAAAACTGGAAATTTTCCTCATCCGATGCGAAAGAACGCGCTTTCTGGGACGATTATATGAAGGCTTACACGGACGCGATTCAAAATACAAGCACGAAAAACGCGCCGTGGTATGTCATTCCGGCAGACAAAAAATGGTTTACGCGGCTGGCGGTTTCGGAAATAATCGCCCGAAAAATGGAATCGCTGAAATTAGAATATCCGACGGTTTCCAAAGAACATCTGAAAAGTTTGCAGGAAGCTAAAGCGTTGCTCGAAGCCGAGAAATAAGAATTTGAACCGCAGGGACGCGAAGACGCAGAGATTTTTAAGATAAAAAAGGCAGAAAATAAAATGTTTTCCGCCTTTTTTTTGTTTCTCTTCATCTCCTTACTTTTTCGCCGAAAGGTAAATCAAACTTCGTTCAAAACTACGATCTCAGTGCGGCGTTTGGCTTCATCTAAAAACTTCTCGATTTCGGCGGCGACTTTATCTTCGGTCAGAGATTGATTGATCTGCGTGCGAACTTCGTCAAACGGCGGAAGCAAACGCCCGGAATTTTGTTTGCGAAAATCGGGCGTGAAAACTTCGCGGTAATATTTCATTTCGTCTTCCTGCGTGATGACGATGAACGAACGAAAACGAAATTCCAAGTATTTATCAATCGCAATTCGCTGACGAATTATTTCGAGAAAATTTTCGTCGCGCACCGAATCGAAACCGACGATTCGCAGACGTTTTTCAAATTCGGCGGTCGAAGGAAAATAGGACAAAATTTCCTTAATTTTATTTTGAATCTCTGTTTCGGTAATCTCCGCGCCGGGCAGACGTTTGGCTTCGAGCGCGAAAAGACGCTGGTTGATCGAAAGCTGCAAAACACGATTTAAGTCTTCGGAAGTCGGCGGCGTAAGCGGAATATTCGGCTGTAAAGCCAATTGCCACAAAAGATCGGAATATGTAACAAGTTCCGGCACACCAACGCCGTCGCCGACGGTCGCCACCGTTTTATCAACTACGGTTTGAGCATTGATTTGCGCGTTGAAGAAAAATAACGCCGCGATAAATAAACTGAGGAAAAAAAATCGTTTCATACGATAACTGTTTGTTCGGTTTCTAAATTTTTAAACGAAATACGGTCGCTGTCAAATCAGCGGACTAAATAACGATTAAAATCATTGACAAAATGTTAAAAATCTTTTTTAATTAATACAGAAGTTTTAACACTTCTTTCTCACATTTAAAAGCCCTTCCCTCAGATGACGAAAATTCGGGAAAGTTTGTCATTGCCGGAAAATTCAAAAATGTTAGCTCCTAAAACAGTCAAAATTAGTAAAAGTTCGGGGGAATCTTTGCAGGAATTAAAGTTTATAACCGAACTCGGGCGAAGTTTGCTCGGCACGGTTCATCCGAAAAGAGTCGCGCTTCGCGTGGCGGAAAATCTGCGTTTTGAAATCGGCGCAAATGTCTGCGCCGTCGTCGCCGAACTCGCGCATATCGGTTTGACGAGTGCGGCATTCGACAATTCGAGTCGCCAAATCGAAGGTTTTTTTAACCGTCAAAATTTCGATCAGCGAACAAAAGTTTTGCCTTCGCAGGTTTCTTATGTTCAAAAAAACAAGGAAGATTTTTTATTAGATTTCGACAATATCGCAGTCGAATATGTTTCGCCTCTGCAAATAAACGGCGAAATAAAAGGCGCGGTCATTGCCGGATTTGAAAAAGCGGAAGATTGCACCGAAACGAAAAAACGCCTGATAGACGCGACCGCGCAGATGACGGCGATGAGTCTCAATCTTTCTTCGCATTACGAAGCGACGATCAATTCTTCGATCAATCAGGCGCGCGAAGAGCATCGCAAGTTTACCGAAGCCGTTCTCGACGCGCTGCCGGTTTCGATCTATGTAATTGACCGCGATTATAAAATTGCGATGTGGAATCGCCACCGCGAAATCGGAATGCAGGGACTTCCGCGCGATGCGGTGATCGGGCGCAATGTTTTTGAAGTTTTGGTCAAATATCCGCACAGCAAACTCAGCAAAGAATTTGAACGCGCGTTTCGGACGGGAAATATCGAGCGCATCGAACAGCGCACGACTGACGACAAAGGTGTAACGAAACATTGGATGGTCAGCAAAGTTCCGATGCGCGACGAACTAACCGGCGCAATAACGCACGTCATCACGGTCGGCGAAGATGTCACGATGCGCGTCGAAGCGATTCACGCAGTCGGACGCGCCGAAAAACTTGCCGCCGTCGGCAGACTTGCCGCCGGTGTCGTTCACGAAATAAACAATCCGCTGGCGACGATTTCCGCGTGTGCCGAGTCGCTGCAATCGCGCGTCGAAGACGGCGAATTCGGTGATTGCGAGGAAGTTGACGATCTTAAAGATTATCTCGGTCTGATTCACTCGGAAGCGTTTCGCTGTAAATCAATCACGATGAGTCTTTTGGATTTCAGCCGTATTCGTTCGTCGGAGCGAATGGAAATTGATCTGAGCGAAACCGTTAAATCTTCGGCGCGTCTGCTCAGACATCAAAAACGCGGCGAAAATATCGAGATAAAACTCGAACTGGACGAAAATTTATCGCCCGTCAACGCCAACGAAGGTCAAATTCAACAGGCGATAATCGCGCTGGCGACCAATGCGATTGACGCGATGCCTGAAGGCGGAACGCTGACTTTTCGCGCTTTTGAACAGCATAATCGCGTGGTTATCGAAGTCGAAGACACGGGAATCGGCATTGCGCCCGAAGATATGTCAAAGATTTTCGAACCGTTTTTTACGACCAAAGAAGTCGGCAAAGGCACAGGTCTCGGTTTGGCAGTTTGTTACGGAATCGTTACCGAACACAGCGGTCGCGTCAGCGTTCGTTCAAACATCGGAAAAGGGACTGCATTTTCGATTTACTTACCCGTTAAGTTGTGAGTTTGTGTAATTTCGGAGAGTTTGAAAGCCAACAAACTCTCCGAAATTACATAAGCTATACAAATTCTCCAAGTTCAAATTTTTATGGCAAAACTATTAGTTGTAGATGATGAAAGCAATCTGCGCCTCGTCGTGCAGAAGGAATTGAGCCGTCAGGGACACGAAGTTAAAACTGCGTCAGAGGGCGAATCGGCGTGGGAAATTTTGGAGCAGGAAGATTTCGACGTTCTGTTGTGCGATATAAATATGCCGCGTCTCGACGGAATGGAACTCCTTCGCCGTCTGCACGAAAAAAGTCAAAATCCGCCGGAAGTCATAATGCTGACCGGACACGCGACGGTCGAAACCGCCATCGAAGCGATGAAACTCGGCGCATACGATTATCTGACAAAACCGTATCGCATCACCGAACTCGCCGCGCTCGTCACGCAAGCGGCTGAAAAACAGAAACTGAAAATTGATAATCAGCGGCTTCGCGCACAGATTCAGAGATCAACCGGAAGTATGCCGGAAATCGTCGCCGAATCGCCGCAGATGAAGGAAGTTTTGCGGCTCGTTCAGCGCGTTGCGATGTCCGACACCTCTGTTTTAGTGACCGGCGAATCGGGAACGGGAAAAGAACTGATCGCTCAGGCGGTTCATCGTCTGAGTTCGCGCAGTCAAAGATCGTTTATTGATCTAAATTGCGCGGCTTTGCAGGACACGCTTTTGGAATCCGAACTTTTCGGACACGAAGCCGGCGCATTTTCCGGCGCACGAAATCGCAAATTAGGACTTTTCGAGATCGCTGACGGCGGAACGCTTTTTTTGGATGAAGTGATGGAAATGCCCTCGCCTTTGCAGTCGAAACTCCTTCGCGCTTTGGAGACCCGTTCATTTTTCCGCGTCGGCGGCGTAAAGAAAGTCGAAGTTGACGTGCGCCTCGTCGCCGCGACCAACCGCGATAAAAATCAATCGGTTGCCGACGGAACATTTCGTTCGGACTTGCTTTACCGCATCAATAGTTTTGAAATTCATCTGCCGCCTCTGCGCCAACGCCGCGAAGACATCGAACCTTTGGCGCGGCATCTTTTGCAAAAAGTCGGCGGCGCAAATCCGCCCGAACTTTCGCCCTCGGCGATTGACGCGATTTGTTCATTCAGTTGGACTGGAAATGTCCGTCAACTCCGAAATTGTCTGGAACGCGCCGTTTTATTATGCGATAACGGCGAGATAAAAACTAAAGATTTGCCGCCGGAAGTCGTTCATCGCGTCGGTGATTCAGGCAACAGCGTTTCGGTCAGCTACAACTTGCCGAAACAAAACGGCACGACCAACACATTTCAAAACTCTGCGCCGTCGAATCTCAAAGATGTCGAACGTCAGCAGATCATCACCGCGCTCGAACAGACGGGTTGGCATCGCGGCAAAACCGCCGAACTTCTCGGCATTTCGCCTTCGACTTTGTATCGTCGTCTGCGCGAATACGAACTTGATGTCAGATAGAATTTATGAAGTATATCAAATTGTTTTTGTTTGTTTTTGTAATAATCGGTTTGACTCAGACCGTTTTTTCACAGAGCAAACTCAGCGGCAGAGTTCTCGAAATCATTGACGGAAAAACCGCCGTCGTGCAGATCGGCACAAGCGGAAAACTGACTGTAATTCTCCAATACGTCGAAATTCCCGAAGCCGAACAACCGTTTCACGCTGAAGTTAAAGACCATTTGGAAAAAATTCTGCTCGGAAAAATAGTGTCTTTGATTCCGCGCGGAATCGTCGAATCTTCGACCGTCGCGCGTGTCTTTCTCAATGACACCGACATCAGCCAGCAAGTTTTACGCGACGGCGCGGCGTGGTTTGCACTTCCCGAACAAAATGAAAAAAGCGATGCGGAAACGGAAATCTATCTTTCCAATGAAGCGCAGGCGAAAGCCGAAAAACGCGGTATTTGGTCGCTTAAAGATTTAAAACCGGCGTGGGAATTTCGAGCCGCGAAAGCCGAACGTGAACGCGCCGAAGAATTCGCCAAGATCGAAGATTTCAAAAAGCAAAGTCAGGAACAGCGAAAGATCAAACGAAAACTTCCGCCGCCGCCCGCCTTATTTTCAAATTTCGAGATGTGGAAATCCGGCAGAACCGCCGGAATGTGGGACGAAATGCAGTTTTATATGCAGGATCGTGAATATGACGAAACAGGTTTGATCGTCAATCGCGTGCCGCAGTATAACGCCGCTTTCATTATGACAAAAGATGTCGCGTTAAATCTTTCGGGCGCAAACACGAATCAAAAAGTCGTCTGCGGAGTCGGATATATTTCGAGAAAAGAAGCGACGGAAACCAAAGAATTTTTCGGAATGGGCTGCAAGTCCGAATCGGACAAAGAAAAATTTAAAACGTCAAACGAACTGACATTTACGATGGGCGGCAAAAAAATAAATCCCGGAAAAGCCGTTCAATTAGGAATGCAATCGGATAAAAAATTCAAAGAATTATTGATCTTCGTTCTCAAACGCGATGATTTAGTCAAAATCTCAACAGCAAATGACGTGCAGATAAAAATCGGAAACTACAGCGGTGCGATGCCCGAAAAATTCCATTCGATGATAAAAAACCTGATTCTCGAATCGGCAAAAGAAATAAAATAAATTTTAAGACAATTTGATAAAAAAGTTATTCATCTCGGATGCCTTTTTTATTCCGGCTCGTTTCCACAATTGCTTAAACTTCGCCGTCAATGTAATCATATCTTACATCTCCGATTTCTTTGCCGTCGAGATACTCTTGATGCTGATTCTTGTTTTAAGTTTTGCCATTGCCATCACGAAATAATTTTACCCTTAAAACTAAAAATCTCCTGCAAAAATTACGAACGCATCGCGGTTAAAATCTCGTCCACGACTTTTTTTGCATCGCCGAACAGCATCTGCGTATTTTCGTAAAAAAATAAAGGATTTTCGACACCTGCATAGCCGCTTGCCATTCCGCGTTTCATTACAATAACGTCTTTCGATTCCCAGACGTGGAGAACGGGCATTCCGGCAATCGGGCTTGTCGGATCGTCTAAAGCGGACGGATTTACGATGTCGTTTGCGCCGATGACGAGGACGACATCTGTGGTTGGAAAGCGTTCGTTGATCTCTTCCATTTCGTAAACGATGTCGTATGGAATGTTGGCTTCGGCGAGCAGGACGTTCATATGTCCGGGAAGTCGTCCGGCGACCGGATGAATGGCGAAACGCACGTCAACATTTTTTTCGCGTAAGATTTTGATGACTTCGGCGAGCGAATGCTGCGCCTGCGCGACGGCTAAACCGTAACCGGGAACGATAATGACCGATTTGGAACGGTCGAGAAGTTCGGCGGTTTGTTCGGCGGTGATTTCTCGAACTTCGCCTTGTTCGCCGCTTGCCGCTGTTGATGAACTCGCGCCGGATTCAGTTCCGAAACCGCCGAGCATCACATTAAAAAACGAGCGGTTCATTCCTTTGCACATTACATAGCTCAGAATTGCGCCCGAACTTCCGACTAACGCGCCGGTAATAATAAGCAGATCATTTCCGAGCATAAAACCCGCCGCCGCCGCCGCCCAACCCGAATAACTGTTGAGCATCGAAACGACGACCGGCATATCCGCGCCGCCGATTGCCATCACGAAATGAATGCCGAAAATTCCGGTTAAAACAATTGCGATAACGAGCGCGGTTTGTCCATCAGTTCCGGGCAGAGTGCAAAACCAAACGCCGAGCGCGACGGTTGCAACGAGCATCAAAAGATTCAAAATATGCCGACCTGGAAGCAGCAGCGGTCTGCCCGAAAGTGTGCCTTGCAGTTTGGCAAACGCGATGATCGAACCCGTAAACGTGATTGCGCCGATGCACACGCCGATAAAAATTTCCGCGAGATGGATCAGCTTTTCGTCTGCGGCAACTTCGTGCGCTCCCGTGTAAGTCGCAAATCCGACTAAAACCGCCGCCGCGCCGACAAAGCTGTGCAAAATAGCGACAAGCTGCGGCATCGCCGTCATCTGCACACGCGATGCGAGCAATGCGCCAACCGCCGCGCCCGGAATCAAAACTGCCGCTAACACCGCGTAACTGTCAAAAGACATCCGCGCCGCCGTTGCGACGAGCGCGAGCAACATTCCCAAAATGCCGTAAAGATTCCCGCGTTTTGCCGTTTCCTGCCGCGCCAGACCGCCGAGGCTCATAATAAATAAAGCACTCGCGGCGATGTATGCAATGGTGATTAAACTGTCCCGCATAAATAGTCTTGTGGTTTTGTAATTTAAAACTGCTATGAAATTTTCCTGAATATCATAGCAGAAATCATTTTTTTATCACGCTTTTGAATGAAGAATTTATGATTGTTGCCAGTCGAATAAAACGATTCTCCGAATAAAAAATTGTCGCTTCGATTATGTAAAAAAATCAAAGCGACAATTTTTTTATTTACTTCTGAAAAAATCAAAGCATTGGTTTCTTCAAAATTTCAACCAAATTTTGCATCCGCGCCGAGTCTGCTCCGGTTTTGTTCATCGCGGCATTTTTCTGCATAGACGATGCAAGTTTGTTAAGATTTTTAACGTCTTTTTTATTCAGTTTTGAACTTTCCGCGCTTTGAATCGTTTGCCGCAACTCCGTGATTTGAGCGGAAGTCATCGCATTTGAACGCTCCAGTTGGTCAACATACGCTTTGGCGACGATTAATTTATTCGACCAGACGATTTTCTGCTGATTCTGCACATTGAGTTCGGAAACCTGCACCGATTTTGCCGCATCAATTTCGTTCTGTGTTAGAAATTTTGACGGTGTTAACTCAAAAACGTCCAAACCGCGTGCGATTTCGGAAGCGTAAATGTTTCCGTTATACCAGTAAGCAGACCAATCGCCGCCGAGAATCAGCGTATTCGGATCAATCGGACCGCGGTCGAAATAGGCGATCTCGAAAGGTTTAGAAGCATCTGTGAAATCCATTACGGAAATGCCGCCTTGATACCACGATTGAACTTCGATGTCGCGTCCCGGAACCGGAACGAGCGAACCGTTGTGCGCGACGCAATTTTCACTGTCGCCTTGGGCAGACGGCAATTTGTAATAACTCGCAAAGCTCAGTTTCTCATTATTCAGATTGAAAACCGCATCCGCGCCCCAGACGTTCGGATCGTTGGCGCGACAGCGTGCGCCGAGTCCGCCGCCCCATTCATCGGTAAAGACGACTTTTTTCCCGTCGTTTGAAAACGAAGCCGAGTGCCAGTATGAATAGTTGGGATCGTTGACCGCATCAACGCGTTTCGGATTTGCCGGGTCTTTGATGTCGAGCAAAATTCCGTTGCCCGAACACGCGCCCGCCGCGAGTCCGATTGCCGAATAAACCGTAATATCGTGGCATTGATCGGTGTCCGAAGGTTTTGTCAGACCGTTTCTACCGTGCGAACCGCCGTTGTTCAAACCGTTGATCGCGCCGGTTCGCGGATCAATAAAAACGCGCGGACTCGACACGATTTTAGAATCCTGCGGTTTGGCGAGCGGCACTTTGATTACTTCGATACGAAACAGCGCGGTGTTCGAGTTTTTGTCCGGCGTTTCAGCCGAACAGCCGGCGAGTTCTTCATTAGGACGGACAAAAGATGTTCCCGAAACGTAAATGTAAACATTATTTTTGTCTTTCAGATCGGTTACTAAAGTGTGCGTGTGCGAACCGCGACAGGTTTGAACCGCGCCGACCTGTTTCGGATTGCTGATGTCGGAAATATCGAAGATTCTCACGCCGCGAAAACGATCTTTCTGCACGTCCGGCTTATGCTCTTCTCCGGCGGCGGGCGCATCTGCAATTGGAAATCCGTTTGCACTGCAATCAAGACGACCGTTCGGCATTTCGACCGACATAAAAAGCAAGTTTTTGTAAACGGAAACGTCGCCTTGACCGCCCGGACACACCAGTGAAGTCAGCAATTTCGTATTTGCCGGACTTGAGATGTCGTAAATGCTGACACCGTAAAAATTTCCCTGAAAAAGATGATTTCCCTGAAACGCTAAATCCGAATTGGCAAAAGCGAGTTGAGCATAAACCAATTTGAAAGTTTTCGGCATTTGCGATGAGTCGCCGACACCGAGAAGTCCCAGAGTTTTCTGAACCTGCGGACTGTCTGGATCGTCAGAGCCGAGTTGAAATGCGTCCGGCTTTTTGAGCAGTTGGAGATGTTTCATTCCCATCGCCGCTTCGCCCGCATCGTATAAACCCGGCGACAATTTAAAGCGCGGATCGTTGGCATCCGAACCCGTCATTCCGGCTGGAAGCAACGGTGCTTTTTCAAGACTTCCTTGTGCCAATGTTCCGACTGCAAAACAGGCGCACAAAACAAAAAATGCCGTTATCAAACGGAACGCGACAGTGTGTATTCGATTCATCATTTTTCCTCTCAATATGCTTGAAAACTTTTAAGTTCCGTCAGGAACGCTATATTTACAGATCAAAATTTGCAAGTGGTCGGCAAATTTCGTTGGAACGACTTAAAATTAAGTCAAAGATTTTCTATTATTTTAAAAAGTGGAAGTCTTTTGTTCTTAACTCTGCAATTCTGCAAACTTTCTTTTAACCTCTTACGATTTTTTTTCCAACAGAGTTTCCATAATTCTGATTTCAGCGCGTTGACCGCTGTCAATATCGGTTGCGAAATTAAAAAGTTCGGCATCCTGTCCCGCGCCGGATGTTTCAAATAGTTCCTTGACCATCACCAACGCGCCGCCGTGATGCTGAATCATTCCTCTCAAAAAGAGTTGGTCAAACTCTGTGCCTTTTGCGTTTTCCAATTCCTTCATTTGTTTCGAGGTAAGCATTCCGGGCATCAGCATCATATGATGTTTGTGATTCGACATATCCATTCCCGGCATATCCATATCCATCACCGGCATCGAAGTTTTCTCGCCTCTCGCCACGAGCCAACGCTTCATAAAATTCATTTCGTCCGACTGCGTATGGCTGATCCGCGCACCAAGCAAACTCAATTCCTTGTTATCCGTCCGCGCCGCGATCAAAGCCGTCATCTCGACCGCCTGCCCGTGGTGCATAATCATTCCCTGCATAAACTCGACATCCTTCGGCGAACGCGGCGGCAATTTCGCTTTCGTATCCGGCGGCAAAATCTTACTCGGCTGTCCCGGCGCACCGGGCTGCACGATTACAAAATCAGTCTGTTGTGCAAAAACCGGCAGCGAAAATAAACAAATCAGCGCAACGGCTGTCATAATTCCGGCACTAAAAGAAAGTGATTTTTTTGGTGTAGATTTATCAAGCATTGAGCCTCAAATTTACCACAAATAAAAGTCGGACGCTAACTTCTAAAAAGAGCTATCCAACTATATGCACTTGTGAGCAAATCTTCTCGCGTTTAATTTTTATCTGTAAATTTTTTGAGTGAGTTTAGTAAATCTCTTTGCGGGCGAAATCTACGCAGATTGTTCGACGCGCTGCATTGACCGTTCGATATATTTTTCCTGACTTTCAAATTTATCCCAATCGGTTTTTGTTGATATTGTAAGGCGGAGCGGCAAATATCATATCAACACTTTCCGCCGCGAGAGTTTTTCAGCCATTCAAAACTATCGCCCTGAAACAAACTTCCATTGGCATTCTGATATATCATCCCGACCGATTCTTTATCATTCGGAATTTTACGCTGTGCCGGAGTTTTAAATAATTCCGGTTGTTTTTCGGTAAGGCTAATCATAAATCCGTTCTATCATAACAAACCGCCGATCTCAAAATAAACGACGCGCTCACGGCGGTGTAAGTAATGGCGATTAAACTTTCTCACATAAATTTTCTTGTCGTTCTGTAGTTTGAAAATGATGAGAAATTAGTTTGAGCAGTATAGCAGGAATTTATTCGTAGTCAGATATTAAAGAAAAGTTTTGTAGAATTTATAGAGATGTTTAAATCATTAATTCAATTAGTAAAATAAATTCTAAAAATAATTTGCTAAAAAGAACTTTTTTTATTACAATTAGAAGCCTAATAATTATTAGTACCGGTTCTTTTTTATTAAAGTTTTTTAACTTCAATAAGTTACACCTACATTCTATTCCGACTTAGGATCGAAATAGAATGGCTGTAACTTCGGGTAATCCCGAAGTGCCTCTCATCACTTAGAGGTGATGAGAGGCTTAAAATACCATGCTCTTAATCTTCCAAATTCCAATAGCAGATTCTACGAGATTTTTTGAATTAACAAAATATCTAAATGTTCCTGATTGGCAGATTCCTAAAATTAATCAAGCCTTTATACGTTATTTTGGTGAAATTTCAAGACGTAAATTAGGAGGCTATAGTTCCTGGTATAACGAAAGTCCAATTTGCAATGCAAAACGGGCAGTTCGTTTTACAAAAGACTCAGATTTTATATTCGTTGATTCAAAGATGGAAGTTGAAGTTCCTATTGAAATAGCCTTTCGGCGACTTTTTTTTTGATGAATATGGTATAGCAGGTAAATTCGAAATCGGAATAGCCGCTGATTTTATCAAAGGAAAAAAGGAGTTAAATTTAACCCAAGAACAGTTTGAAGAATTTGTTATATACTGCTTGAATATCCCTGTATTAGTACCCTGTCCCTTTCATACTAAGCTGTTAAAGGAAAAATCTTGG